>CBDFFO010000006.1:0-882677 GCA_965246805.1 Caldimonas sp.
TGGTCGCGTTCGGCCGATCGTTCATCAGCAACCCCGATCTGGTCGAACGCTTGGAGGTCGGCGCGCCGCTCGCGAAAGCAGATTCCAAGACCTTCTACGGCGGCGGCGCCAAGGGCTACACCGACTACCCGACGATGGCCGTGACGGCCTGAGTCGTCAGCGCTTCGTGCGGGCTCGGAACAGCTCCGCGATGCCGACTTCGCGCGGCCCTTCGATCAGCGTGCAGATCTGGCCCGAACTGATCGTGCCGGGCTTGCGCACCGCCAAGTAGAAGCCGCACCAGCCGCTCGAGATCATCAACGACCCGGCCTGCTTGAAGCCCATCGCGGTGTTGAGTTTGCCGCAGGGCATTCGCGGTTCGCTGATCGCGAGCTCGCAGTCGGGAAATCGCAGCACGTCGCCGATCCACGCTTGCGATTCGGTGAGGCCGGCCAGCGTGAGGTTCTCGCCGAGTGCGCCGGGCGGCAGCGATTCGTCCCAGAGCGCGACCTGGGCCTGCGCGCGCACGGTCTGCCAGAAGCCGTAGTGTTCGCTCGGGTAGGCATAGACCGCCTTCGCGATGCCGCCGTGCACGCGCTGAGGTCGGCCTGCTCGTCGCCTTCGATGCCGAGGGCGCGACACGGCTTGCGGCCCGTCGACCGTCTGCTTCGAGATCGCGCTCAGTCACCTTGCGGTGGTTGACCGAGAATCGTTCGCGCCCGGCCCGACGTTGAGGCTCAGCAGCTTGATCGTCATGATGCGCCGTGCGGGAGCGGCCGCGGCGCGATAGCCGCGCGATCGCATCACGGCCTGGCCGCGACCGCCCGCGAGCCAGCCCACGAAGATCTTGCCGGCCGGATGCGTGACCTGAAACGCACGCATGACGCGAACGCTCTCCGCTAGCCGCGCGTCACCGTCGACGACGATGCCGAGCGGCGCACCGCCTTGCGCGGCGACCCACGCGCCGCGCTCGACGACGGCGTACGCGCCGCGCACCCGCGCTTCGGCGATCAGGCGAGTCGGCTGCGTCGCAGTCGCGTACCAGGGAGCGGCCGGCGCGATCTGCGCGCTGCGCCAGAGCGCCTGCTCGGCGACGTGCGCGCCCGAGCCGTCGCCGGCCGAGAGGAAGAGCGTCTTGCCGGGTTCGGCCACGGCCGCGTCGCGCAGGTGCACCAGTGTGGCGACGGCGTCGTGCGGCACGACGATCGCGGGCGGCGCGGCAGCGATCGGTGCCGGCGTCGTGGCGCGGCCGGGGGTGCTGCCGGCCGCCGCGCGGGGCACCACCGACCGGGGTGGCGCCGTCGCGACCGGCCCGATCAGCACGAACTCGCTCGCGCCCAGCAATTGCCGGTCGTGCAACAAGCCTTCCTGCTCGAGCTTCGCCTCCGCGTCGGGTGCGTTGGTGAGGGCGGCATCGACCTCGCCCTGCGAAAGCGCGGCGAGGACCTCGAGCGCCGGCGCCGGCACGAGCTGAACGACGATGCCGGTTTCGCGCCCGAACGCCAGCCGCAACGCGTCGGCGAGACCGGAATCGACCAGCGCACGATCGACGCCGAGGCGCAACGGCAACCCTTGCGCGCCGGCCTTGCGCGCCATCGCATGGCCGAGGGTGAGCGACGCGATGGCGAGGGTGACGAGTTGGCGGCGCTGCATGTCGGCCGTGATTCTCGCATCGGAGCGCGCTAGCGCACCGGGCGTCGCGGGCTGCAGCGCGCGCGGACTCGGGGCTTTCGGAATCTGCATAATGCCCTTCGGCCGGCCTTCGGGCCTCGGCCCGATGCCCGTTCAGACAGTCGAGCCACGAGTCTCGCCGATGAATGGCTGCCCTTGTGCGGTTCGACCACCACCCGGGAGCTGCTCGAGGCTAGGGTGACGACAAGACCGCGCGTACCTGCCGCCGCATCGCTTCGGTTTCCAACACAGGACCCACCATGAACCGTCCCGCGCCACATGGCCTGGCCATGACCGCCCCTGCGCATGTGCGCCATCAGAAACTGGTCGACTGGGTCGTCGACATGGCTGCGCTCACCGAAGCCAAGGACGTGTATTGGTGCGACGGCAGCGAGGCCGAATACGACCGCCTCTGCGCGCAACTCGTCGCGGCCGGCACGTTCCGAAAGCTGAGCGAGACCAAGCGCCCGAACAGCTATCTCGCACTCAGCAGCCCGAGCGATGTGGCCCGTGTCGAAGACCGCACCTTCATCTGCTCGGCCCGCGAAGAAGACGCCGGCCCGACCAACAACTGGACCGACCCGGCCGCCATGCGCGAGTTGCTGCAGACCGGTCTTCCCGACGGCACGCCGCCCCTGTTCCGCGGCTGCATGCGCGGCCGCACGATGTACGTGGTGCCGTTCTCGATGGGCCCGCTCGGCTCCGACATCGCGCACATCGGCGTCGAACTCTCCGACAGCCCCTACGTGGCCGTCAGCATGAAGATGATGACGCGCATGGGTCGCGCGGTGCTCGAGCTGCTCGGCACCGACGGCCACTTCGTGCCGTGCATGCACAGCGTCGGCGCATCGCTGGAGCCGGGTCAGCAAGACACTTCGTGGCCGTGCAACACCACCAAGTACATCGTCCACTACCCTGAGACGCAGGAGATCTGGAGCTTCGGTTCCGGTTACGGCGGCAATGCGCTGCTGGGCAAGAAGTGCTTCGCACTGCGCATCGCGTCGGTCATGGGTCGCGCTGCGAAAACCCTGGCCGCTGGCGACCCCGGCTGGTTCGCCGAGCACATGCTGGTGCTCGGCGTGACCGCGCCGGATGGCAACAAGCACCACATCGCGGCGGCATTCCCGAGCGCGTGCGGCAAGACCAACTTCGCGATGCTGATCCCGCCGCCGGCGTTGGCGGGCTGGAAGGTCACGACTGTCGGTGACGACATCGCGTGGATCAAGCCCGGCGCCGATGGCAGGCTCTATGCGATCAACCCCGAAGCGGGCTACTTCGGCGTCGCGCCGGGCACCAACGAGAAGACCAATCCGAACTGCATGGCGAGCCTCGCGCGCGACGCGATCTTCACGAACGTCGCGCTCACCGACGACGGCGACGTGTGGTGGGAAGGCATGACCGAGACGCCGCCCGCGCACCTGATCGACTGGCAAGGCCAGGACTGGACCCCCGCCATCGCGCGCGCCACCGGCGCCAAGGCCGCCCACGCGAACGCGCGCTTCACGGTGGCCGCCACCAACAACCCAGCGCTCGACGACGCCTGGGATTCGCCGAAGGGCGTCGCGATCGATGCCTTCATCTTCGGCGGCCGCCGCTCGACCACCGTGCCGCTGGTGACCGAAGCGCGCGACTGGACCGAAGGCGTCTACATGGCCGCGACGATGGGCTCGGAGACCACAGCCGCCGCCGCCGGCACGGAAGGCGTGGTGCGCCGCGACCCGTTCGCGATGCTGCCCTTCATCGGCTACCACATGAGCGACTACTTCCAACATTGGCTTGACCTGGGCGGGTGGCTCGAGAAGACGGGCGCGGCGCGGCCGCTGATCTTCTGCGTCAACTGGTTCAGGAAAGGTGCCGATGGCCGCTTCGTGTGGCCGGGCTACGGCGAGAACATGCGCGTGCTGGAATGGATGATCGGCCGCATCGATGGCAGCGCGCAAGGCTCAACCCATGCCTTCGGCACCACGCCGCGGCGCGAAGACCTCGAGTGGAACGGGCTCGACTTCAGCGCCGCGCAGTACGCGTCGCTGGTCGACGTGACGGCAGACGAATGGCGCGCCGAGTTGCGCCTGCATGCCGATCTGTTCGAGCAGCTCGCGCATCACCTGCCGCACGAGCTGCCCGATACCCGCGAACGCATCGAGGCCCGGCTGCGCCCATGACCGCCACCGATCCGGACTCGTCCCGATGCTGAACGGTCCCGCCTCGCGGCCGCCCACGCCCACCATCGACCGCGACCTGAGCGACGCCGAGTTCGACGAGCTCGAGGGTCTGCTCGCCGCGACGCCCGATCCACTCGAGCCGCTCGATGCGGTGATGCTCGACGGCTACCTCTGCGGCGTGCTGGTGCAGCCGATGCTGATCGATGTCGAGCAGTGGTTGCCGCCCGTCTTCGACTTCGAAGGCCGGCCGCTGCCCGATGGCTTCGACATCGGCCGTGCACGCGTGCTCATCGAGCGCCGCTGCGCCGCGATCAACCGCGCGCTCGCCGAAGACGGCTGGTTCGATCCGCTGATCCTCGATCTCGACGCGGCGAGCATGGCCTCCGAATCGGCGGCCGCCAAACGCGCCGAGATCGGCATCGACGCGATCTCGGAGGCGCTGCTGCCGTGGGTCGCCGGTTTTCACCACGCGACGGTGCACTTCCCGGCGCTGGTTGAAATCGCCGACGACGACGTGTCGACAGCGCTTGCGCGCCTCTACCGCCACCTGCCGGCGGAAAGCGACGATGAACGCGCGCTGGTCGCGACCCTGAAGCGCGAGCGCCCGCTCGACACCCTCGACGACGCGATCGACGAGCTCGTCGCCGCGGTCGCCGATCTCTACGACCTCACGGCCAAGCAGCGCTACCAGGTGAAGACCGTGAAGCACGAGACGCCCAAACAAGGCCGCAACGACCCCTGCGCCTGCGGCAGCGGCAAGAAGTTCAAGCAGTGCCACGGCGCGGCCACGCCGACGCCCTGAGCGGTCTCGCCGAGCGGTCGGCCGACTGCCTTTCGCAGCCGCGACCGGCGCGTCGGCGTGCATTCGGTAAGCCAGAGACGATGACCGCCTGATGCGCATCCAGCTGCTCTCCGACCTCCACCTCGAGACCGAGACCTTCGATCCCGAACCGGCATCCGGCGCCGAGCTGCTGGTGCTCGCCGGCGACATCGACAGCACCTGGGCCGCGCTCGAGCGCTTTCGGGATTGGCCGCAGCCGGTGCTGTTCGTCGCGGGCAACCATGAATTCGACGGCCGCGACGTCGCCGACGCGTGGCCCGCGTTGCGCGCACATTGCACGGCATGCTCGATCCGCCTGCTCGAATGCGAGCAGGTCGTGCTCGCCGGCGACGACGGCCGGCGCGTGCGTTTCGTCGGCACCACGCGCTGGTCGGACTTCGATGCGTTCGGCCCCGCCAAGCGCAGCAAGGCGATGCGCGCGGCTCACCACTACCTGCGCTTGATGAACGCGACTCGCGACGGCGCTGCCATGGACGCGAGTCTGGTACGCAAGGAGGCGCTCACCTGCAAGGCGTGGTTGACGGATGAACTGGCACGCTCTTCGAACGGTGAATGGGATGCGACGGCCGTCATCACCCACTTTGCGCCGAGCCTGCGCAGCGCTGATCCGCGTTATGGAAGGCAGAACGGCACCGCCAGTTTCTGCAACGCCGACGATGGGTTGCTGGCCGCCGCCGACCTGTGGATCCACGGTCACCTGCATTGCGCGCACGACTACCGGGTCGACCACGACGACGGCTCGGGTCGATCGACGCGTGTCGTCTGCAATGCGCGCGGTCATGCTTGGAAGGGTGAAGCAGCGCGGCATCAGCCGCACTTGCTGCTCGACGTGTAGAGCAGCCGAGCGGCCGCCTCACACGGGGCTAAAGGCGTGCCGGTGGCCCCGAGTCGAGTGCCTCGCTTCAGTACGTGCGGCTGCGATCGAGTTCGTGCATCGGCTGCGTCGCCGCGCCGTAGAAGAGGAGGCTGTCTTCGTCGGGCAGGGCGGTGATGAAGTCGAGTCCGAAGGCGGTGCCCATGTCGGCGGGGTCGTAGCCATCGAGAACCGGGCTGCCCCCTGACGAGATTCCCAAGACCCAGGCAAGACGTTTCAAAATGTTCATCATCGACCTCGATACGAAGGCACCGCCCACCGATGCAGTATGAAATGACGGTGGCGATCGTGTGGCACAGAGTTGGGCGGCAGATCCACGTCGATTCGAGCGACGTGAGATCTGCACGTCCGCGCTGTTGCGGCTACGCCATTGAACGCGTTGCGTGTGTCTGCCCGGTGAAGGAATGAAGACGGTTCGGAGATTCGCCGTGACGCAGAACACGCCGGCCGCGCAGCGCCGGTGCCACGCGTGCCAAACCGCTCTCTAGAATCGCGCCCCTTTGACCCTGACCGCCGCCGTGCCGAATCCAACCCAGCCGCTCTACTGCGCGATCGACTTCGGCACTTCGAACTCGGCGATCGCGATTCCCGACGCGGCCACGCCGACCGGCATGCGCCTCGTCGAGCTCGAGCCCGGCCATCGCACGATGCCGACCGCGGTGTTCTATGGCGTCGAAGACGGCGACGGCGTGACGCCGCACCTCGAGTTCGGACGTGCCGCGATCGCGGCCTATGTCGACGGCCTCGATGGCCGCCTGATGCGCTCGATGAAAAGCATCCTCGGCAGCGACCTGCTCGAGCAGACCACCGACGTCGGCGGCGGCCGCGGCGTGAAGTACATCGATGTCGTCGCCGGCTACCTTCGGCGCCTCAAGACCTGCGCCGAGCAGGCGGCCGGCGCGCCGATCGAGCGCGCGATCCTCGGCCGGCCGGTGTTCTTCGTCGATGGCGATCCAGTTCGCGACGCGCGCGCCGAGAAGGCCTTGTGCAAGGCCGCGGGCCACGCCGGCTTCCGCCAGATCGAGTTCCAGTTCGAACCGATCGCCGCCGCGTTCGACTACGAGCAGACCGTGACTGACGAAGAACGCGTGCTGGTGGCCGACATCGGCGGCGGCACCTCGGACTTCTCGATCGTGCGCGTCGGCCCGCAGCATCGCAAACGCGTCGAGCGCAAGGCCGACATCCTCGCCAACCACGGCGTGCACGTGGCCGGCACCGATTTCGATCGCCGCATCGAGCTCGCGAACATCCTGCCGCACCTCGGCTTCGGCGCGTACGGGCCTTCGGTGGCCGGCAGCGTGCCGCGCGAGGTGCCGAGCGCGGTCTACTTCGACCTCGCGACCTGGCACCTGATCAACACCGTGTACAGCCCGCAGCGGGTGGTCGAGCTGAAGGCGATGCGCCATTTCTACGGCAACCCGGTGCACCACGACCGGCTGATGTGCGTCGTCAACGAACGGCTCGGGCACGACCTCGCGGCGCGCGCCGAGGCCGGCAAGATCGAGGTTGCGGTCGGCGGCACCGCGACGGTCGACCTCGGGCTCATCGAGAAACGGCTGCAGACGCAGATGAACGAGACCGAGACGTTGCGCTGGATCGATGGCGATCTGCAACGCATCGTCGCGACAGCACTCGAGACCGTGGCGCAGGCCGGCCTCAGGCCCGCCCACATCGATGCGCTTTATTTCACCGGCGGCTCGACCGGCCTGCGCCTGCTCGGCAGCGCGATCGCCGACGCGTTTCCGCGCGCGAAGGCGGTGCGCGGCGACCGCTTCGCGAGCGTCGCGACCGGCCTCGCGCTGCACGCGAAACGGCGCTTCTCACTGCGGTCCAAGGCAACGGGGGCGCGGTTGCTTTGAGCGCTACTCCGTCAGCACCGCGCCCATCGCGACCGCGGTCGCCTCGACGTTCGATGTGTTGAGCCCAGCGATGCAGATGCGCCCCGAGCGCACCATGTAGACGCCGTGCACCTCGCGCAAGCGGTCGACTTGCGCGGGCGCGAGGCCGGTGTAGCTGAACATGCCGCGCTGCGTCAGGAAGTAGCCGAAGTCGCGGGTCGGCATCTTCGCGCTCAACACTGCGTGCAGCGACCTTCGCATCGAGAGGATGCGCTGGCGCATCGCTTCGAGCTCCGCCTCCCATGCACTGCGCAAGGCCGGTTCGGTCAGCACCGCCGCGACGATCTGCCCGCCATGAATCGGCGGGCTCGAGTAGTTGCGGCGCACCGTGAACTTCAGCTGCCCGAGCACGTTCACCGCCTCGCCCGCGTTCGCGCATGCGACGCTCAGCGACCCGCAGCGCTCGCCGTAGAGGCTCATGCTCTTCGAGAACGAGTTGGCGATGAAGAACGGGAACGGCTGGCCGTCGCGGCCGCGCGCTTGCGCGAGTGCGCGCACCGCGTACGCGTCGGCGTCGATGCCGTCGCCGAAGCCCTGGTACGCGAGGTCGAGGTACGGCACCAGGTCGCCGGCGGCGAGCACCGGGATCAGCTCGTCCCACTGCGCGCGGGTCAGGTCGACGCCGGTCGGGTTGTGGCAGCACGCGTGCAGCAGCACCACGCTCTTCGGCGGCAGGCCACGCAGGCACCCGAGCATCTCGGCGAAGCGCACGCCGCCGGTCTTCGCGTCGTAGTACGGGTATTGGTGCACCGCGAGGCCGGCGCCCTCGAACATCGAACGGTGGTTGTCCCAGCTCGGATCGCTGACCCACACGGCGCTGCCGGGCAGCCAGCGCGCGATGAAGTCGGCGCCGACCTTGAGCCCACCGCTCGAGCCGACCGACTGGATCGTAGCGAGCCGGTTCTCGCCGAGCAGCGGGTGGGCGGCGCCGAACAGCAAGCCCTGCACCGCGCCACGAAAGTTGGCAGCGCCCTCGATCGGCAAGTAGGGCTTCGGTGCGTCGCGCGCCACCACCATCTGCTCGGCACGGTGCACCGAGTCGAGCACCGGGATGCGGCCCTCGTTGTCGAAGTAGATGCCGATGCTGAGGTTGATCTTGTTCCGGCGAGGATCCTTCTGGAAGTCCTCGTTGAGACTCAGGATCGGGTCGCCGGCGAACGGCTCGACGTGTTCGAAAAGACTCATGGTGAGCGGTGCAGTGTGAACGCTGCGGGCATTCTGCGCCGACACCGTCACCGCAATGGCGCGCCCGAGGGCACGCGAACGCTCAGAACGTGTAATTCGCCTTCACGTAATAGAAGCCCCCGTTGATGCCGATCGGCGAGAAGCTCGGGTAGACCGTCACGGCCGCGTTGTCGAGGCCGGCGCGCTGCGCGGCGAGCAGGTCGGCACTCACGTGGTTCGGGTACTGGTTGAAGAGGTTGTTGGCGCCGATCGTGAGCGAGAGCGATTTCGTCACCTGCGCCGAAATATCGAGGTCGGTGATCGCCTTCACCTTGATCGTGCTCAAGTAGTACTGTCCGCCGTCTTCGGTGCCGTACTCCGACGACTTGCCGTAGAAGGTCTCGCGCAGGTTCACCGCGAAGATGCCGTAGTGCCAGAGTGCGCCGAGGTTGATGCGGTACTTCGGCGTCGCGGTCTCTAGGTCGGAGAGTGCCGCCTTGTCGAGCAGCGTCTGCGGCAGCAGCTGGGCTGGCGCCTGGTTGACCTTGGTGACCTTGACCTGGTTGTAGTTGCCCGAAAGCGACCAGTCGACGCGGCCGTAGCCCGCGTAGTCGCTCGCGTAGCTGAGGACGAGGTCGGCGCCTCGGCTGCGGGTGTCGACGGCGTTCGAGAAGATGTTGATGCCGGTGAACGTCACGGTCGGATCGAGCACGTTGCCGTTGGCGATGATGGCCGCCGTCACCGCCGGCGAGTTGACCGCGCCGCCCGAGCCGTACAGCGAGCCGCTGCCGACGATTCGGTTCTTGATCGTGATTTGGTACGCGTCGAGCGTGACGTTCATGCGCGCGGCCGGCTTCAGTACCAGTCCGATGCTGTAGTTGTTCGACTTCTCCGGCTTCAGCCCGTTGACGCCGACCAGCTTCGCGCCGGCCGAATTCGGTGCGAGCTGCACGAATGCGGTCGTCGGCCCCACGTTGGTGGCCGAGTAGTACTGCTCGGCGAGCGTCGGTGCCCGAAAGCCGTTGCTGATGGTGCCACGCACCGCAACGGCCGGCATGAAGTCGTAGCGGCTCGTGAGCTTGCCGACGGTCGTGCTGCCGAAGTCGTTGAAGTGCTCGTAACGCGCGGCGGCGTCGAGCTCGAGCTTCGCGATCGGCGAGCCGGCGAGGTCGGCGTACACCGCGTAGTTGTTCCGGCTGTGCTTGCCGGCGTCTGTCGGCAGGAAACCGGGAAACGACTGCGCGCCTTCCTTGTAGCGCGAGGCCGGTTCGCCGGCGCCGATCGCGTAGCTGTCGCGCCGGTACTCGGCGCCGATCGCGACGTTGAGCGGGGTCTGCCAGCCGATCTCGTAGCCGCGCGACAGGTCGACGTTGGTGGTCCACTGAGTCGCGGTGAAGCTGCCGTCCTTGAATTCGGTCGGCGTCGCGCCGGTGTCGTTGAAGAGCGCGACGTTGGCCGAATGCTTGGTCATCACTTCGTCCTTGTCACGGCCGTAGGTGGTGCTCAGGTCCCAGCTCCAGCCCATGAAGTCGCGGCCCTTGATGCCGCCGGTGAAGGCGAAGTCGTCCTCGTCGATCGCTTCCTTCGGGCTGAAGCCGTTCGGATAGACCCGCGGGATTCGGCTCGGCAGCCGGTAGTTCTCGAACGCCTCCGCCTTCTTCTTGCCATAGGTGCCGAAGGCGTAGGCCTGCATGCCGGCGCCCAGCTCGAGGCCGGTGTTGAGCGACAGCAGGTTCAGGTGATACGCCGCATCGCCCGAGATGTAGTTCAAGTGCGGATAGCCGGGCAGGTTGCGCAGGTTCGGGATGGCCGCCAGGTTGGCTGCGTCGACCACGCGCGGATCGATGCCGCCGCGGTCGCTGTGGCCGTGGTACTTGCTCTCGGCCGTGAGGCTCACGAACGCGCCCTCGGTGGGCTTCAGGCCGAAGTTGGCCGACCCGTCGCCGGTGCGGCCACCGCCGTCGAAGTACTTGCCGCCGGTGACGCCGAGCGAACCACCGACCGCGTTGGACTTGAGGATGATGTTGACGACGCCGGCGATCGCATCGCTGCCGTATTGCGCCGCGGCGCCGTCCTGGAGCACCTCGATGTGGTCGATGGCCGAAACCGGGATGAAGTTCAGGTCGGCGGCCGCGCCGCCCTGGTACGGGCCGCCAAGCACCGCGAGGTTCGCCGTCGTGTGGCGTCGCTTGCCGTTGACCAGCACCAGCGTGTTGTTCGGGCTCAGGCCGCGCAGGCGCGCCGACAGCGTGAGGTTCGCGGTGTCGCCGCCGAAGGCCTGCGCCGTGAACGACGGGATGTTCTGCGCGATCGCCTGGATCAAGTCGGCCTGGCCGACGCGTTGCAGCGAGCTGGCGTCGAGCACCTGGATGGGCGCGGCACTGTCGACCGCCTTCAGCCCGACCTGACGCGTGCCGGTGATGATGACCGCGTCGAGGTTGCTCTTGTCGGCGGGCTCGGCCGATGCGACGGTGACTGGCAGCGGTGCGCTGCTCTGCCCGAACGCGTGAGGCGCATGCTGAAGCGCGAACAGCGCGGTCATGGAATAGGTACCGCAGGCGAGCTTGTTCATGTCATCACTCCGGTTGGCGCGCATGCACCGTTGAGGGGGGCGGCGAAAGGAAGCGGAGCGCATTTAGCAACTCCCATGCCCCGATGCAACCGACGCGATGACGGCGAGCGCGATGCGCCACCGCGTCGCGCGACGATCCCCGGATGCGAATGACGACGTTGGCCGCGTGCGCGGCGGCCGCTATGCCGCGAGTGCGGCGTCGATGTCGGCGGCGATCGACTTCGGCGTGTCGGTCGGCGCATAGCGCTTGATGACGTGGCCGTCCTTGCCGATCAGGAACTTGGTGAAGTTCCACTTGATCGCCTTGGTGCCGAGAATGCCCGGCGCCTGGGCGGTGAGCCATTTCCAGAGCGGGTGCGCGTCGTTGCCGTTGACGTCGACCTTGCTCATCATCGGGAACGACACGCCGTAGTTGAGCTGGCAGAACGACGCGATCTCGTCGTTCGTGCCGGGGTCCTGGTGACCGAACTGGTTGCTCGGGAAGCCGACGACGACGAGGCCCTTGTCGGCGTACGTCTTCGACAAGGCCTCGAGCCCTTCGAATTGAGGCGTGAAGCCGCACTTGCTCGCGGTGTTCACGATCAGCATCACCTTGTCGCGAAACGTCGAGAGCGAGACCGCCTGGCCGTCGATCGAGGTGGCGTTGAAGTCGTGGGCGGTGGAGGTATCGGTGGTCATGGCGGTCTCGTCTCGGTTGGGTGGGCGCTCGAACGGCCGAGCGCAGCGCGATGCTAGAGGATGGACCCTCCGCCGAAGACCCTGAGCGCCGTGCAACGGATCAGGCTGTCGTGTCGATCGCATCACGAGCGGCAGCGGCGTCGGCCGAGCTGTCGGCTGCCCCGGCGCTGAAGGCCGCCCACACCGCACTGGCGACGATGAGCGCGGCGCCGAGCGCGAGTGGCCGGCTCCACTGCGAGCTGTCGAGCCACGTGGCCGAGGCGGATGCGAACAGCACCTCGGTGAGCATCACCATCGCGGTGAGCTGGGCCGGCAAACGCGCTGCGCCGTACTGGAGCGACAGGTTCCCGGCGAGGAAGAGCAGCGTGAGCCCGGCCAGCGGCCAGAGCCATGTCGCCGCCGGCGCCGGCAACGCCAAGCGCGCGTCGCCGCTGCCGAGCGAGCCTGCGATCGCGCCGGCCACGATCGCGCCGCCGAGAAACATCGCGAGCGCGCGGCCCTCTTCCGGCTGCGCCGCCTCGCGTCGCAGCATGACGTTGTTGAGCGCGAAACTGAAGCCGCCGACGAGGCCGAGCCCATCCGCCAGCGAGAGCGACCATGAGAGATGGGCCGAGCCGTCGTCAGGCGGCCACAGCACGATGGCCGCACCGAGCAACGCGAGCAGCACGCGGGCAGCCGCCGGCAGCCCGAAGCGCTCGGCGAGCAGCAGGCGCGCGAGCACGGCGCTCCAGATCGGCATCAGATAGAAGAGCAACACGACGCGGATCACGTCGCCGATCACGATCGCCCAATTGAAGGACGCGTTCGTAACGCCGGCCGCCACGACCAGCACCCAGAGCGCCGGTGTGCGCAACAGTTGCGACAGCGCCCGCGGCCGTGCGATGACGATGAGCAACGACGCCAGCGTGAAGATCAGCGTGGTGGCCCAGAGCGGATGCAGTCCGCGCGCTTCGAGAAGGCGAAACGGCCACCAAGAGGTGCCCCAGACCGCCGCGTTGACGAGCAGCGCCGCGGCGGGCAGCCATATGGCGCGCGGGTGCAAGCGCTCCCGGCCGATCAATGCTTGTCGAGCCGCGCGATCGCCAGCAAGCGCGCGATCTCGTCGCAATGCCGCACCGCATTGCTCGCGTGCCAACGCTTGATGAGCCACATCGTCGCCGCGACCAGCACGCCGAACGCGCTGATCGCGATGAACGCCGAGAGGCCGAAGCGCGTCATGCCCGTGTAGAACGCTCCGAGACCCAAGATGCAGGCTTGCTCGTTGAAGTTCTGCACTGCGATCGAACGGCCGGCGCCCATCAGGTTGGCGCCACGGTGTTGCAGCAGCGCGTTCATCGGCACCACCAGGTAGCCGCCGATCGCGCCGAGCAGGACGAGGAAGGGCGCCGCCACCCAGACGTTGGTGATCCCGTTCAGGCCGATCACCAGAACGCCCATCGCGATGCCGAGCGGCATCACGTTGGTGGCCTGGTCGAGCCGCACCCGCATCGACGCCAGCACCGCGCCGGCTGCGGTGCCGATGGCGACCACGCCCACCAGTGAAGAGGCTTGCTGCGTGTTGTAGCCGAGCGCCACCGCGGCCCACGCGAACACGATCACGCGCAGATTGCCGGAGACGCCCCAGAAGAGCGTCGTCGTCGCGAGCGAGATCTGGCCGAGCTTGTCGTGCCAGAGGCGTGCGTTGCAGCTCGAAAAATCCCGAATCAGGCCGGTGAAGGAGTGTTCGATCGGCTGCAACGGCGCATCGGTGCGCGGGATCCGAAGGTTGAAGAGCGCCGCGATCATGTAGAGGATCACCATCACCGAGATCGCCGCTTCCGGCGCGGTGCTGATGCCGGTGTCGATCATCGGCACGTCGAACGCGAGCAGGTGGTGCGAGACGACACGGCCGAGCAGCTGGCCGCCGAGCAGCACGCCGAGGATGATCGACAGGATGGTGAGGCCCTCGATCCAGCCGTTCGCCTTCACGAGCTGGGAGTTCGGCAGCAGCTCGGTCAGGATGCCGTATTTCGCGGGCGAGTACGCAGCCGCTCCGAGACCGACGATCGCGTATGCGAACAGCGGGTTCGCGCCGAACAGCATCAGCAGGCAGCCGATCACCTTGATCGCGTTCGACACGAACATGACTTTGCCCTTGGGCACCGCGTCGGCGAACGCGCCGACGAAAGGCGCGAGGATCACGTAGAAGAGCGCGAACATCGGCGTCAACGCCGGCACATGCCATGACGGTGCACCCGAGGTGCGCAGCATTTCGATGGCAGCGACGAGCAGCGCGTTGTCAGCCAATGAGCTGAAGAACTGCGCCGCCATGATCGTGAAGAAGCCTTTTTTCATTCGCGTGTGGCTTCTGAGCGGCGGTCTTGTGACCGCGTGGGCGTTGGCGGCGGCGGTTTATAGCACGCGTGTTTTGGCGCGCGGCCCGGCAATCCCGAGTGATCGGAAGGCATGCGCTGCCAAAATCGATCGGCCATGCCGCGCCCGATCGAAGCCCTTGTTCACGCCGACGCGCTCGCCGCCAACCTCGCGCGTGCGCGCCGCGCGGCGCCGGGCGCCAAGGCGTGGGCCGTGGTGAAGGCGAACGCGTACGGCCATGGCATCGCGAACGCGTATGCCGGCTTGCAGAAGGCCGACGGCTTCGCGCTGCTCGACCTTGACGAAGCCGAACAGGTGCGCGCGCTCGGCTGGCGCGGCCCGATCCTTCTGCTCGAAGGCTGCTTCGACGCGCGCGACCTCGATGCGTGTTCGCGGCTCAACCTCTGGCACACCGTGCACCACCGCGCACAGATCGAGATGCTCGCGGCACACAAGACGCAGGTGCCGCACCGCGTGTTCCTGAAGATGAACAGCGGCATGAACCGGCTCGGTTTCGCGCCGGCCGCGTATCGCGCCGCCTACCTGCGGCTCGCCGCGCTGCCGCAGGTCGAGGGCATCACGCTGATGACGCATCTCGCCGGCGCCGATGGCGGGACCGGCGCGCCGGCCGACGTGCGCGAACAGATGGCCGTCTTCGAAGCGGCCACCGCCGAACTGCCCGGCGAACGGTCGATCTGCAACAGCGCGGCGACGCTTCGCTTCGCCGCGCACGACGAGGCGATGCGCGGCGACTGGATCCGTCCCGGCATCCTGCTGTACGGCTCGTCGCCCGATCACCCGGTTCGAACCAGCGCCGATTGGGCGCTGCGGCCGACCATGACGCTGCGCAGCGAACTCATCGCCTGCCAGGCGCTCAACGCGGGCGATGCGGTCGGCTACGGCGGCCGGTTCCGCGCCGAACGCGCGATGCGCATCGGTGTCGTCGCCTGCGGCTATGCCGACGGCTACCCGCGCGTGATGCCGGCCGGCGCCGATGGCCTCGCGGTGCACGTGCTGGTCGATGGAACGCGCGCCCGCGTCGTCGGGCGCGTGTCGATGGACATGATCACGGTCGACCTCACGTCGGTGCCCGCGGCGGACGTCGGCAGCGAGGTCGTGCTGTGGGGCCGTGCCGGCAACGGCGCGGTGTTGCCGATCGACGAGATCGCCGAGGCCGCGGGCACCGTCGGGTACGAGCTGATGTGCGCACGTGCACCGCGCGTGCCCACGCGCGGGGTCGACCACGGTGTCGACGCGCCCGGCGCTCGCGTCGACCCCGCCTGACATGCCGCGCCGCGGCTCTCCGCTCGCGCCGGAACGCGCTGCCGGCCTCGTCATCGACGAGAACGAGGTCGAGCTCAGCGCGATCCGCGCGCAGGGCGCGGGCGGCCAGAACGTCAACAAGGTGTCGAGCGCGGTGCACCTGCGCTTCGACATCGGCGCCTCGTCGCTGCGCGACGACGTGAAGGCGCGCCTGCTCGCGCTGCGCGACCAGCGCATCACCGACGAGGGAGTGGTGGTGCTGAAGGCGCAGCAGCACCGCAGCCAGGAGCAGAACCGGCGCGCCGCGATCGAGCGGCTGCAGACGATGGTCGATGGCGTGGCAAGCGTGCCAGTCGAGCGCAAGGCGACGAAGCCGACCCGGGCGTCGAAGCAGCGCCGCCTCGACGGCAAGTCGATGCGCAGCGAGGTGAAGGCCGGCCGAACGAAAGTGAACGAGTAGCCAGCGCCGCCGGCCCGATCGCGCAGCGGCGCTGCCGTACGCG
Organism: Caldimonas sp.; assembly: GCA_965246805.1. Taxonomy (GTDB): domain Bacteria; phylum Pseudomonadota; class Gammaproteobacteria; order Burkholderiales; family Burkholderiaceae_C; genus Schlegelella_A. Next base: position 15,958 of record CBDFFO010000006.1, read on the forward strand.
CTGCCGCTCGGCTTTCACGGCAATGTCACCGCGGCGTGACGGCATGAGGCGCGCCGCTACAGTCTGTGCATGGCGAAAGAAAGATCGATCTACACCTGCACCGAATGCGGCGGCACGAGCCCGAAGTGGCTCGGCAAGTGCCCGCACTGCAACGCCTGGAACACGCTGGTCGAATCGGTGGCTGAAAGCGCGGCGAAGCACCGCTACCAGACGCCGGTAAGGGGCCTGCACGCGCCCCAGACGGTTGCGACGTTGTCCGAGATCGAAGCGTCGGACGTCGACCGCCAGCCGACCGGCATCGACGAGCTCGACCGGGTGCTCGGCGGCGGCATCGTCGCGGGCGGCGTGGTGCTGATCGGCGGCGACCCGGGCATCGGCAAGTCGACCTTGCTGCTGCAGGCGCTCGACGCGCTGTCGCGCCACATGAAGGTGCTCTACGTGACGGGCGAGGAGAGCGGCGCGCAGGTCGCGCTGCGCTCACGGCGGCTGGGCCTGGCGGGCAGCGGCGTGCGGGTGATGGCCGAGATCCAGCTCGAACGCATCGCGGCGACGCTCGAGGCCGAAGGGCCGCAGGTCTGCGTGATCGATTCCATTCAGACGGTTTACAGCGAAGAGCTCACATCGGCACCGGGCTCGGTCGCGCAGGTGCGCGAGTGCGCGGCGCAGCTCACGCGCATCGCGAAGAGCACGGGCATCACCATCATCCTGGTCGGCCACGTCACGAAAGACGGTGCGCTCGCCGGCCCGCGCGTGCTCGAGCACATCGTCGACACGGTGCTCTATTTCGAAGGCGACACGCATTCGAGCTTCCGGCTGATCCGCGCGATCAAGAACCGCTTCGGCGCGGTCAACGAGATCGGCGTGTTCGCGATGACCGAGAAGGGCTTGAAGGGCGTCGCCAACCCGAGCGCAATCTTTCTCTCGACGCATGGCGATCCGGTGGCGGGCTCGTGCGTGCTCGTCACGCTCGAAGGGACGCGGCCGCTGTTGGTCGAGGTCCAGGCGCTGGTCGACAGCGGCGGCCCGAGCCCGCGCCGACTCTCGGTCGGCATCGAACGCGACCGGCTCGCGATGATGCTCGCGGTGCTGCATCGGCACGCCGGCATCGCCGCCAACGACCAGGACGTGTTCGTCAACGCGGTCGGTGGCGTTCGCATCAGCGAACCGGCCGCCGACCTCGCGGTGATGCTCGCGATCCAGAGCAGCTTGCGTGGCAAGCCGCTGCCGCGCGGCTTCATCGCGTTCGGCGAGGTGGGCCTCGCGGGCGAGGTGCGGCCCGCGCCGCGCGGCCAGGAGCGCTTGCGCGAAGCGGCCAAGCTCGGCTTCAGCATCGCGATCGTGCCGAAGGCCAACGTGCCGCCGAAGAACGCGAAGGCGATTGAAGGGCTCACGATCCATCCGGTCGAGCGCATCGAGGAAGCGATCGATCTGGTTCGCACGCTCTGAGACCGGAAGGGCCACATGGACCCACGTCTCGGCTGGGCGCTCGTCGTCCTCCTCCTCGTCGCCGGCTTTCAGGCCTACCAGTGGAAGGGCGTCGCGCTCTCGGTCACGCTGATCGTGTTCTGGCTGGTGCTGCAGTTCAACCGCACGCTGCGCGTGATGAAGAACGCCACCGACCTGCCGATCGGCTACGTCGACAACGCGCGTGCACTGCAGGCCAGGCTCAAGCTGCACATGCCGCTGGTTTCGGTGGTCGGCTTCACGCAAAGCCTCGGCAAGCGCAGCGCCGAAAGCCACGGCGTTGACGAGACCTACGCCTGGACCGACCCCGAAGGACGCGAGCTCGCGATCTCGTTCCACCACGGGCGCATCGCGCGCTGGTATCTGCACGTGCCCGACGAGGCCCCGGTCGCGCAGCCCGTTGAATAGAATGGCCGACCCGTCGACCGACGCGCAGCGCTTGGGCCTGCCGCAGCGGCCGATGCACCGAGGAGTCCGCAATGTCGATGGCCGATCGCGACGGCAAGATCTGGATGGACGGCAAGCTCGTCGAGTGGCGCGACGCCACCATCCACGTGCTCACGCACACGCTGCACTACGGCTGCGGCGCGTTCGAGGGCGTGCGCGCCTACAAGGGCGACGGCGGCACCGCGATCTTCCGCCTTCAGGAGCACACGCAGCGCCTCTACAACAGCGCCAAAATCCTGCGCATGAAGATCCCGTTCGACTTCAGCACGGTGTTCGAGGCGCAGCGCGAAGTGGTGCGCGTCAACAGCCTCGAGTCGTGCTACCTGCGCCCGCTGGTGTGGATCGGTTCCGAGAAGCTCGGCGTCTCCGCCAAGGGCAACACCATCCACCTGATGATCGCGGCGTGGCCGTGGGGCGCGTATCTCGGCGAAGACGGCCTGAAGCGAGGCATCCGCGTCAAGACCTCCAGCTACACGCGCCACCACGTCAACATCACGATGACACAGGCGAAGGCGGTGTCGAACTACACCAACTCGATCCTCTCGAACATGGAAGCGGTGGAAGACGGCTACGACGAGGCGCTGCTGCTCGACGCCAGCGGCTTCGTCAGCGAAGGCTCGGGCGAGAACATCTTCGTGATCAGGAAGGGTGTCGTCTACACGCCCGACCTCGGCGCCGGCGCGCTCGACGGCATCACCCGCAACACGATCCAGTCGATCTGCGACGACATGGGTCTGAGTCTGATCGAGAAGCGCATCACACGCGACGAGATCTACATCTGCGACGAGGCCTTCTTCACGGGCACCGCCGCCGAAGTGACGCCTATCCGCGAGCTCGACCGCCTGACGATCGGCAGCGGCTCGCGCGGGCCGATCACCGAGAAGATCCAGGCCGCGTTCTTCGACATCGTCCACGGCCGCAACCCGAAGTACACCGAGTGGCTGACGAAAGTCTGACGCGTCCGCGTGTCGCGCCCGCGTTCGTCGAGGTCACGGCGGCCGACGTGCAGGGCCTCGGCGTCGTGTTCTGCCCGAACCCGAAGATGGCGCTCTGGAGCAATCACCCGCGCGTCTTCATCGACGTCGCGACCACGGGCGAGGGCAAGTGCCCGTACTGCGGCACCGTCTACCGGCTGAAGGCGGGCGTTGTGCTGCACCGGCATTGACGCCTTTGCAGTGAAAGCGCGCATCCTCGTCGTCGCTCCGCAATGGATTGGCGATGCGGTCATGACGGAGCCGCTGCTGGCGCGGCTGGTGGCGCAAGGCCACAGCGTGGCGGTCGCGGCGCTGCCGTGGGTCGCACCGGTCTATCGCGCGATGCCGCGCTTGAGCGAAGTGATCGTGATGGCGCTCGCGCACGGCCGGCTTGACGGGCGCGAGCGGTGGCGCATCGCGGCCTCGCTGCGCGGCCGGTTCGACGCCGCCTTCGTGTTGCCCAACTCGCTCAAGGCCGCGCTCGTGCCGTGGCTCGCACGCATCCCGGTGCGCATCGGCTACTCGGGTGAGGGTCGTGTCGTGCTCCTGAATCGGCGCTTGCGCAACCCGATCGGGCGCCCACCGATGGTCGGCTTCTACAGCGCGCTCGCGCGTCTGCTGACCGACGGCGAGCCGCGCGAGGCGCCGTCATCGGTCGCGCCACTGGGGAGCCGGCCCGACCGAGTCGCGACCGTTGCCGCCAGCCTCCTCGACAACGCCTTCATCGCACGCCACGACATGGACGAGCGCCCGCAACTGCAGGTCGATGCGGCAAAGCTCGCCGCCGTCACCGCGGCGCACGGCCTGCGACCGAAGTCGTACCTCGCGTTCGCGCCCGGCGCCGAATACGGCCCTGCAAAACGCTGGCCGGCCGCGCACTACGAAGCGCTGGCGCGGACCCTTCATGCGCGATGCCTCGGGCCCGTCGTGCTGCTGGGTTCGGCCGCCGAAGCCGCGCTCTGCGACGACATCGCGCGTACCGCGCCCGCAGCTTGCCGGGTGCTCGCTGGCCGGGTGAGCCTCGACGATGCGATCGTGCTGATCGCCGGCGCCAATGCGCTCGTCAGCAACGACTCGGGCCTGATGCACGTGGCCGCCGCGTTCGAAGTGCCGCAAGTCGCGATCTTCGGTTCGACCAGCCCCGGTCACACGCCGCCGCTCAATCCGCGCGCGGAAGTGCTGTGGCTGAAGAACGAGTTGAAGCTCGACTGCATGCCGTGCTACGACCGAGTCTGCCGATACGGCCACACGCGTTGCCTGACCGGCGTGAGCCCGGAACGCGTCGAAGCCGCGTTCGACCTGGCGCTGGCGCGAGGCCTGGCGCCGACATGACGCGGTACCTCGCGCGCTCGAGCGCGGCGCGTTTTCGTTCGGCGCGCCTAGAGCGGCGCGACCTTGCCCGCGTACAAGATGGGCCCGGTCGGCAGCCCTGAAGGCGAACCACCGGTCGGCTCGAGAGTGACAGCCAGCTTGTCGACCCCGGCGAGCACTCGGCCTTTCACGGCGAGCGCGTCGCCGCGCGACGAGATGAGGCCGAGCGAGCGCGGCGCGCCGGTCGCCGGAATGGCCCACAACTCGAGCGCGCGATCCGCCTGCACGCTGACGTTGACGAGCGGCTTCGTGACCAGCACGCGGCCATCGCCGCTGATGCTCGCGACGATCGATGGCGATGCCGCTGCGCTTGATCCGGCGCCCGCCGACGCCAGTACCACGATCACCGGTGGCAACGTCGAAGACGGCGTGGCGAGCACGACGCCGAACACGACTGCCACCGCCGTCGCGAGGCCGGCCATCGCGCGCCAGAACGCGAGGCCGCTCGCTTTCGCGGCCGCCGCGATCGATGGCGTGCCGACCTCGTCGTGCGCACGCCCGTGGATGCGGCCCTGAATGCGTTGCCACACGCTCGCTGGTGGCGCGACCGGCGGGATCACGGCCGTGAGCGGCATCATGCGGTCCTGCCAGGAGTGCACGGCGGAGCGAAGCGTCGGGTGGGCCGGCAACAACGCCTCGAGTCGACGACGCGCACCGCCGCGCAAGGTGCCCGCGACATACAGCGCGGCCAGCTTGTCGGCGAGGTCGCTGCGACCGTAGTCCACCGGGTCAGCCTGCGCGCGGCGACGTGTCGCGTTCGACCGCGCCCTGCAGGCAGCTCTTCAACGCGGTCAGTGCCCGCCGTACCCAAGACTTCACGGTGCCGAGCGGCTGGCGCAACTGCGCGGCCACCTCGGCGTGGCTCAACCCGTGGAAGAAAGCGAGTGCCACGCTCTGGCGCTGCAGCTGAGTCAGGTTCTCCATGCACGCGTCGAGCGCGCGCGCCTCGGCGGCCTGCGTCAGCAGTTCGAGCGGGCCCGGCTTGGTGTCGGCCATCGTGTCGTACACGCTTTCATCCTCGAGTTCACCGCTGGCGGTCGCGCCGAACGTGTGCAGCATCGGCTGGGTCTGCCCGCGGCGAAGGCTGTCGATCGCGCGGTTGCGGGCAATGCTCGTGAGCCACGTGAGGGGTTGGCTCTGGGCCGCGTCGAAGGTCTGCGCGGCCCGCCAGACGTTGACGTACACCTCCTGAAGGATGTCTTCCGCCTGGGCTCTGTCACGGTTGATACGCAGCACCACCGCGAACAGATGCGGGCTGGTTTTCTCGTAAAGCGTGGCAAAAGCGGCCCTGTCACCGAGACCGGCTTTGGCCAGCAGCGCCGCGAGGTCGCGACTGCGCTCCGACCATTCGTGGGCAACGTGGGCCATGCGTGGGTTCTGCAAAGGGTGTCTCGGCACGCACTTCCGGACCGGCGAGCGATCGGTGCGCTTCCTACAATCGTCAGCTCGCGGAGCGTAACCGAAGATGCACAACCACCGAGCGCCGCGCTGGCTTCCAGAGGGCCATTCGCAGACCATCTGGCCGGCGTTGTTCGCGCGCTCGTTCAACGGCGCGAGGCCGGCCTATCGACGCGAGCGTTGGGCCACGCCCGACAGTGACTTCATCGACGTCGACTGGCACGACGACTTCGGTGACGAGGCTGCCGCTGGCGACACGGAAAGCGCCGGCCGAAGTCGACCGCTGCTGGTGCTCTTCCACGGCCTCGAGGGCTCGTCGTCGAGCCACTATGCGCTGGCCTTTGCCGACCATGCACGCCGCATCGGCTGGCGCTATGCGGTGCCGCACTTTCGCGGCTGCTCGGGTCAACTCAACCTCGCGCCGCGCGCCTATCACTCGGGCGATTTCGAAGAGATCGGCTGGATCCTGCAACGCATGCGCGAAGCGCATCTGGGGCCGCTGCTCGTCGTCGGTGTGTCGCTCGGCGGCAATGCGCTGCTGCGCTGGGCCGAAGAGGCCGGCGAGGGCGCCGCGCAGACGGCGCGCGCCATCGCCTCGATCTCGGCGCCACTCGATCTCGCCGCTGGTGGCCGCGCGATCGGCCGCGGCCTGAGCCGCCAGATCTACACCCGCATGTTCCTGAATTCGATGAAGCCGAAGGCCTTGCAGAAGCTCGCGCAGCACCCGGGCCTCTTCGATCGCCGGCGGCTCGAAGCGGCGCGCGATCTGCGTGCGTTCGACGATGTCTTCACCGCGCCGCTGCATGGCTTTGCCGACGCCGAAGACTATTACCGGCGCGGCTCCGCGAAGCCGCATCTCGCGCGCATTCGCATCCCGACGCTGGTGCTCAACGCGAGGAACGATCCGTTCGTGCCGGGCTCCTCGCTGCCGAGGCACAGCGAGGTCGGGGCCCACGTCACGTTGTGGCAGCCGCCGCAGGGTGGCCACGTCGGCTTTGTGGCCGGTGCCTTGCCCGGCCATGTTCACGCGTTGCCCGACGCGGTGATCGCGTGGCTCGGTGCGCATCTCTGACGGTGCACAGGCCCTACCGCGGAGAATCCGCCGATGGACGACATCGTCAAGGCCGCGCTCGTCAAGTGGCCGAACGTGCCTCACTGCTATGGCTGGCTCGCGCTCGATGCGCGGGGCGACTGGTACATGCGCGACGAGCGCGTGCAGGCGGCGGGCGCATTTCCGCATCCGAAAGGCAGCCGCATCGTGCACGACAAGCTGCGCTCGTTCATCGAGCGCAACTATGCCGCCGATGACCGCGGCAGCTGGTTCTTTCAGAACGGGCCGCAGCGCGTCTATGTGGCGCTCGAAGCGGCGCCTTTCGTGTGGAGGCTGCAACGTGACGAGACGGCTGGCGGTGCGCTCGTTATCACGAGCCACAGCAGTCTGGACGCCAGCTTCGAATCGTGCTGGGTCGATGAGGCCGGGCGGCTCTTCATCGCAACCGATATCGGATTCGGCCTCGTGCACACGCTCGACATGCACCTCGCGTCCGATGCGATCGAGCAAGGTGCGTGGCACCCGAACGAGCTGGCGTTCGATGCACTCGTGGCAAAGTTCACCTACCGGCTGACGCCCACAGCGCCGTCGGCCGGCTGACGCGGCGCTCGAGAGCGCCGACGCGTCACATCACTTCGACGCGTTCACCATGTAGGTCACGACGGCCCTGATGTCGGCGTCGCTCGCGTTCGAACCACCACGCGGCGGCATCGCGCCCTTGCCGGCGATCGCGCTCGCGACGAGTGCGTCGATGCCTTTGGCTGTCCGCGGTGCCCAATCGGCCTTGCTGCCGAGCTTCGGCGCGCCGATCAGCCCTGCCGCGTGGCACGCCGAGCAAACCTGACCATAGAGCGCGGGGGCCGGCGCGGTGGCGGTGGTGTTCGCGGCCGCCACCACCACCGGCGGCGCGGGTGCGGGCGCCGGTGCCGGTGCCGCAGAGGTCATCGGAGCGACCGCTTTCAAGGGCGCCGCGTCGGCCGCGGCAGGCCGGTCGGTGTTGGCGTTCACGGTTCCGGGCGCGGTCGCTTCGCCACTGCCGGCGGTGCCCGACGGTGCCGCCACCGCGCTGGCGGATGCGGCTTCCGGGGCCGCCGGCGCCGCCGGTTCGGGGAAGCTCGCGCCGGCCTTGTTGGCCATATAGACCACGGCTCGCGCGATCTCGTAGTCGCTGTAATCGCCGCCACCCTGCGCGGACATCGATCCCTTGCCGGCAAGCGCCGAGTGCCACAACGCGTCGAAGCCGGTCTTGATGCGGGGCGCCCAGGCGGCGACGTCGCCGAATTTCGGCGCGCCGAGTGCGCCCGCGGTGTGGCAGGCCGTGCACTGCGCGGCGAACACCTGCTCGCCGGTCTTCATCGACGCGAGGTCCGTCGCGTCCTTGATCTCGACGTGGCCGACCGGCATGATCCGCGCCGCGATCGACTCGGCTTGCTTCGCATCGCTGCCCGCCGCGGGCCGGTGGTCGGTGGTCACGTACATGACCAGCAGCACGATCAGCGCGATCGGAATCACGAACGCGCCGACCACCGCCATGATCAACTGCTTCGGGGTCTTGATCGGGCCTTCGTGCGGGCCGTCGATCTCGTTCGGTTCATGGGCGTCGGTCATCAAAAGCCTCTGCGGGGGTTCAATGGCGCGAGTGGCGTCGGCGCCCGGCCGTATCGTCAACTGCGTGGACTCCAAAGTATAAAGGCCGGTCCTCGATGGCGAGGGCCTCGCACGGGATGTGCGACCGCGTCCGGGCGATGCTCGCGTCGACGTGGATCCGGTCGAGGCAGCGCCGCTAGAATCCATGCCGCTGCGCCCGTAGCTCAATGGATAGAGTACTGCCCTCCGAAGGCAGGGGTTGCAGGTTCGATACCTGCCGGGCGCACCAACCGGATCAGCGCGGGACGGCTGCGCGGAGGGGTAGGCTGCGCAGAGAGGACGGCGCGCAGAGACGTGCGAAGCCGTCAATCGGCTCGTGCGGCAGTTTGCCCAGGCGAATGGAACGGGATATCAGTCACCATGTCGACAGCGCAGGGAACGTAGCGAAGACATGACGTGGCCAACGACGTTTCGCCGGGCGATCTACTCACTGTTGCTGGCTTTGGTGAAGTGCCTTGGCCCGCACCGTTTCTTTCACAGCCGCGTCACGAGGCGGCTGCTGTGGGACACCGCGCCCCGGGACGCACTGTTGCTCAGCGAGGGCCATCACGAAAGATTCTTGGTGGCCTGCGGGGACCAGACCATCGGCCGCGCCGTCTATCTCACCCGCGATCCGTTCGACTTCGACAAGCTCGAGGCGGTCGTCGAGCTGCTGAAGGATCGGCACCTTACGCGGCTGGTCGACATCGGGGCCAACATCGGAACGATCTGCATCCCGGCCGTCAAGCGCGGCCTTTTCCAGTCGGCGGTGGCGATAGAACCCGATCCCCGGAATTTCGCGCTGCTCAACGCCAACGTCGCCATCAACGGCTTGGCCGACCGCATCGCGCTCTTCAACGTGGCGCTCGGGGAGCAGGACGACCAGACCCTCACGCTGGAGCTGTCGCCGACCAACTTCGGCGACCACCGTGCGAGCGATGGCGAGCGGGACAGCAGCCGGGAGTCGATCCAGGTCACTTCCCAAACACTCGACCGGATCGTTCCGGATACGTCGAGTGCGCTCGTCTGGATGGACACGCAGGGTTTTGAAGGCCACGTGCTCGCGGGCGCTTCGCGGGCACTGGCGTCATCACCTCCGCTGGTGATCGAATTCTGGCCGGACGCGCTGACGCGAAGCGGCGGGATGTCGAAGCTCAAACAGGCACTGGTCGGGTACGCCACGATGCGCGAACTGAACGTTCCCGATGACACGACCATGCCGTTCTCCGCTCAGGCGCTGGATGTGCTTGCAGCGCGCCTAGGCGGCGGCCTTGCGCAGACGGATCTGCTCTTCTTGTGAGGCCCGCTCGCCGGGAGCCGCGTCAATCGGCCAGCAACGTGCCCAGCGCGGGCGTCGCGTCTTGAAGAGCGAGAGTTCGCCTTGCGCGATCTTGACGAATTTTGAACCCGGGCGACCTTTCATTCGTCACGGCTGGCTGCATACAGCAACGGGCCGGATGATTCGCACAGCGGCGAATCGCCGGCAAGTGACGCGGCCGATGCATCGGCCATGGCGGCAGAGCCGGCCCACGCAAGCGCGCTCGCGACGGTGACGCATCGATGCCGCATGACTCGCTCCTTCAAACGCTCAGACCGGTGAGGCGGCCACCAGGTGTTCGGTCAGGAACCACACCTGCAACTCGTTGGTTCGCAGCACGTTGCTGACGAACACGTCGTTGCTGCCGGAGTCGCCCGCATCGTCGACCGTTTCAGCGGCCTTGCGCGCCGCCTTGATGATGATCTCGTGCGCCTCGGCCAACCGCGAGATCTGCACCGCCGCGGGTTCGCGGCCGCGCGGTGGGCGCGGAATCTTGGTGGTCTCGGCGATGTCGGCGGCCATCGCGAGGCTCACGCCGCCGAGCAGCTGAATGCGTTCGGCCAGCACGTCGACGAGCAGCACCTGGCCTTCAAAGTGCTGGTCGTACATCAGGTGCAACTGGTTAAACGTTGGGCCGACGACCTGCCAGTGGTGCTTCTTGTACATGTCGCGCAACGTGATGGTGTCGGCTAGCACCTGGTTCAGCAGCGCGATACTCGTCTTGCACGTCTTTTCGCTCAAGCCATTCGGCATCTTGACGACCTCGCCGTAAAGCTGCGTCTCGTGCGGGCCGCTTTGCAGGTGCAGCTGCGGCACGACGGCGTCGTGCGCGGCGTCGAAGCTCGACGACGTCTTCTTCTTCGAGGAGGCTTTCGGTGAGGTTTGCTTGGTGGCCATGAAATCGGTGTCCTGGTTGATTGACGTCGGAAATGCGAACGAATGCGCAACGTTAACCAAATCTGCGTCAGCAAGCGGGCTGGCCGCCGACCTAGGACACGCAACCGGGGAGATCGCGGTGCGGTCCTACGCTGCATCCGGTTCGTGGCGTCGGACTTTTCCGACAACAACCCGGCGTCGTGTGTCCAAAGCCTGATCGCGGGCAACCTACCCACGGAAAAACCCGCAACGGCCAAGATGCGTCGAGTGCAGTGGGTGTGTCGCCCTCGACAGGAGTCCGAATGGAAAAGCTCAGAGTCTTTGTGGTCGAAGACAGCTCGGTGATTCGCGAGAACCTGATCGCGACGCTGCAGGAAAACGCACCGCTCGAGGTGGTTGGTGTGGCCGAAGACGAGTCGGGCGCGCTCGCCTGGCTGCGCGACCCCGGCAACCACTGCGACCTGTCGATCGTCGACATCTTCCTGAAGGCCGGCTCGGGACTTGGCGTGTTGAAGGGTTTGGCCGGCCACCAGCCCGACATGCGCAAGATGGTGTTCAGCAACCACGCGACGCCGGACATCCGCGCGAAATGCATGGAGCTGGGTGCCGACGGAGTGTTCGACAAGTCGAACGAGATCGATGAAATGCTCGCGTACTGCAATCGGCTGTCGCGAGCCGACGCCATCCCGAACACGGTCTGATCGCACGTCGTCTTCTCAGCTCGCGGAGTGCGCAGGCGCAGTCGAGCATCACTCGCGCGTCGCGCCACCAGGCGGTGCCTCGGCGGCTTCGCCTGGTGCCGGAGCCCGGTCGCGTGCTCATCGAAGGCTCACGGTGGCGCGCTTCCACGTCGGGTCCTGCCACTTCGTGAACCACTGGCCGAGCGTCGCCGGATTGGCTTGCTGTTTATCGGTGTGCAGCGTGTCGATCGAGACCAACTCGAAGTTGCGTTGGTAGCGGCCGTCGACGCGGCTCTCGCGCGCGACCAGCATCTGCTGACCCGCGCCGACCCATCCTGCGAACTCCACGTAGCCGAGTTCGGGCCCGCTCGCGGCGGGCGGCAGCACGTCGATCACCCACGCATGGCCCTGCAGCCGGAAGACCCACAACTCTCGCCACGCGGCGAGCGGTTGCACCGCGACGGCCACCGCACGGCCGTTGGCATGGACCCGAGCCGACGCGGCCCACGCGGTGCCGTAGGTGCAACGCCTGGCGAGCGGTGAAGTCGGGGTGTGCGACGCGTCGAGCAGCAGCACGCAGGTCTCGCCGGGTTGGCCGGCTTCGGTTGAGACGCGAAGCGTGTTCGCACCCGGCTTGGTCGACGACGACGGCGACGACGGCGTCATCGACGATGCAATCGTCGTGACCGGCGCGGGTTCGGCACCCCATCGCGACGCGCCGACACGGATCGCCGCGTCGTTGTAGTCGATCTGGTCGTCGTCGCCGAGCGCGAGCTTGTCGATCGTCGCGAGCTCGCTCAACGCGCGGTCGGCCGCGGTTCGCGTGTGCGCCGCATTGGCACCTTTGCTCGCCTGGAACGCGAGCACCGACCACACGCCCGCGCGCCGCATGCGCAGACGGTTCTTCAACGCGTCGGGCAGCGTCGCGAACTCGGCGGCGGAGACACGGTCGAGCACGTCTGCGCGCCAATGGTCGAGCGCCACGCGATCGGTGGCGCGCATCTGCGGGTCGATGCAGTCGTCGCGCGTGACGGCCAGCGCCGCGCGTGCCTTCTCGGTCGGCGTGGCCGACGGCATCGCCAGCACGCGGCGAAACGCATCGCCGTCGTAGCAGAGCTGGATCGCGGCGTCGCGCTCGTGGCTCGTGAACTTCACGCCGTAATTCGCCACGCCCTCGAGCTGCGATGCGAGCGGCGTCGCGGCGCCGACCGTCGCCTGCCGCGCCGAGGCACGCCGTGCCAGCCGCTCGGCCATGCCGCCGACCGCATCGAACGGCTCGGCGGTGATCGCCTCGGCCGGCGCCGCTTTCAGGTACGCCGCCGCGTAGCCGATGCCGAGCGCTTCCGAACCCGGCGTGTCGCGCACGAAGCGCAGCACTGCGAGCAGCCCGGGTGCGCCGTTCGCGTCGAGCGACAGCCTGCGCACCTGCGACGCGCGGACGTAGCCGGCGCGCTCGCGCCGGTGGTCGTAGACCTGCAGGTGGTCGATTTTCTCGCCGCGGATCTCGAGCGTGTCACCGGCGGAGAGCACCGCTTGCTGGACCCCTGAGTCTCGCGGCGAGGCCCGCAGCGAGGCCTGGTCTTGCGTGACGATGGCGAGGCCGGTCAGCGTGGCGATGAGGGCGAACATCAGTTGCTCCCCTTCGCATCGGTGACGGCGCCGTCGTCGCTGGCGCTGGCCTTCGCCTGGATCTTGTCGCCGCCGCCGATCAGGCCGGCCGCGATGAAGTGCCCGTCGGTGCCCGGCGGCGCGATGATCACCTGGATCTTGTCGGAGAGCTTGTCGGCCACTGTTTTCTGGATCAGCAGCGGGTGGCGGCTCAGCAGCACGCCTTCGCGTGCCATCTGCTCGGCGTTGGTCTTGCCCACGCGGTCGAGCCGGTAGACCTCGGCGTCGGCGAGCTTCTGACGCGAATCGGCTTCGCCCAAGGCCTCGATGCGGCGCGCCTGCGCGCTGCCTTCAGCGGTGCGGATGCGCGAGACCTTGTCGGCTTCGGCCTCGAGCTGGCGCTGCTCGATCTGCTTCTGCTTGAACGGCAGCACGTGCTTCATCGCTTCTTCCTGCGCGCGTGCCGCGATTACCGTCTCGTTGCCGGCGGCGGTGGCGGCCGTCTCACGGCGCACCTTGTCGGCTTGCGCTTCGAGCTCGGTCTGCGTCACTTCCTTCGCCTTCAATTCGAGCGTGTACTTCATCTTCTCGGAGGCGAGTTCCTCGGCGAGCAGGCGGTCCATGCCGCGCCGGTAGTCGGCGGGCAGGTCGATCTGGCCGATCTGCACCGACTTCAACACGATGCCGTCGGCACCGAGCTTGGTGCGCAGCTCGGCTTCGATCGAACTCTGGATTTCGGCCCGCTTGCTCGAGAAGATCTCGCGCACCGTGTAGCGCGTGAACACCTTGTAGACCACGCCTTCCACGGCCGGCTGCACGATCTCGCCGCCGATGTTGTCGGGCAGGCTCTTGGCCATCTGCGCGATGCGGGCCGGGTCGAGCGCATAGCGGATCGTCAGGTCGACGCCGATCGAGAGGCCCTCGACCGACTGGAACGGCGCGTCACCGATCGCCTTGCGGCCTTGTTCCGGCCGATAGACCTGATCGCGCAGCGAGAACGTGCGCATCTCGTGGATGCCGGGCAGCACCAGCACCGAGCCTTCCTCGAACTGCGTCGTCGCGCCGCTGAACTGGTTGGTGCGCACGCCGACATCGCCGCGCGGCACCTTCTGCGCCGGCGGGTGCACCACCAGCACGTAGCTGCCGATACCGGCTGCGGCGAGGCCGATCAGGAAGCCGCGCGAGTTCGAGATCGCTTCGCCGCCGACGCGCAGGCGCTGGCCTGTGCGCTCGGCGGTTGTCGAGAAGGCACGGCGAATCGCCGCGGCGAGGGTTTTCAATTTGTCGTTCATCAGAAGCTCCAGAGGTTTGAGTCGGTGGGGGTCGGTTCGGGTTGCAGACAGCGCTCGGTCGCGTCTGTCTCAGGAGCCCATTCTTCGAAGCACGTGGCGAGCGTTCAAGCGGCGCGCCGGGTGTCTCTCGTGATGCGAGCGGCGTGGCGCTTCAGGTTCGTGAAGGCCCGTGCCGGCGCGCGGAAGAAACACTCACACCGCTCACCGCGAGGCGCTTCGATAATCGCGCCATGACCCGCGTAGCCGTGATCGAAGACGACGTACCGACCAGCAACCAGCTGCGCGGCTGGATCGAATCGGCGCGCGCCGGCATCACGGTCGACCAATGGTTCTCGCGCGACGACGCCGAGGCCGCGCTCGAGCGCGAGCACTACGAGGTGGTCGTGCTCGACATCGAGCTCGGCCGCGAGCGGCATGCCGGCGTCGCGATCATCAACGCCATCAACCAGCGCCGCCGCGGCACGCCCGTGCTGGTGGTCTCTGCCATGCCGGCGGCCATCTACCGCAGCATCATGAAGGCGCTCGACGCGTGGGACTACCTGCAGAAGACGACCTTCGAGGAGGCCGACTTCATCGACACCTTTCTCGAGATCCTGCGCGCTGGCAAGGAAACGGCGCGCGCGCGTGAAGCGGCCGCGAGCCCGAAGCCGACGGCGAGCGAACTCTCGCTCGACCCGCTGCGCCAGAGCTCGCCGATGTGGCGCGGCCAGCGCGTCAACCTGCCGCTCACCGCGCAACGCATCCTCGATGCGCTGCACCAGCGGCGCGGCGACGTGGTCTCGTACGAGGACCTCTACGCGGTCGTGAAAAGTGGCCGCAACCGCGACAACATTCGCAAGCACGTGAGCACCATCCGCGATGCGTTCCGCGAGATCGACCCGTCGTTCGACGGCATCGAGAACGTGCCGATGCGCGGCTTTCGCTGGGCGCCCGCGAAAGCATGAGAGTCGGCTCGCCACGCGGCCATCGCGTCGGCGGCGTCCGGCCCTTCCACGCATGAAGCTGCGTCTGCCGGGGCGCGTGCCGTTCCGGCTGCGCGTCTTCTTCCGCGGCGCGTTCCTGCTGCTCGCGCTTGCCACGCTCGCGCTCGCCGTCAACGTGCTGCAGGACGAGAAGCAGCGCAGCCATCGCCACTATGCCGAGGGCCTCGCGAAGAACCAGGCGCAGATCGCGGCGCGGCTGCGCCACCCGACCGGCCAGCTCGCGTTGCTGAACCCGGGCCTGGCCGACCGACCGGCGACGCCGCTGGTGCCGCTCGTGCTGCCGTTCTCGGCGATCGATTTCGACGACAAGGCGAAGGCGCAGCAGGCCGTCGAGATGGCCGGCTGTTCGGTGCAGTACGCCGATTCGGCCACGCTCTGCGTCGGCGTGGGCAACAACCCGTACGCGGGCGGCTTCATCTACATCGTCGGCAGCTTCGCCGCGGCCGAACTGACACCCCATCGCGTCGGCGATCTCGATCTCGCGAACGCCGATCGCGTGCGCATCGAGGTGCAGATGCGCGGGCAGACGTTCCGCTGGATCGCGCCGTTCGAAGCGATCGACGACAGCGCGTCCGTCGCCGACGGCGCGGCGCGCAATGCCTCACCGTACGCGAGCACTGCCGGTGTGCGCGGCCGCCTCACCGGCTTCGCCGACGACGGCCCGATCACGCCGCAGACGCGACCGGTGCGAGACTTCCGCGGCTGGCTCTGGCAGGACCGCCGCTGCATCGACGCGGCGGCCACCGACGGCGCGACCTGCCGCAAGCGCGCGTTCATGTCGGTGCGCCTGCCGGTCGAGATCTTTCGCGACGCGCTCGCGCAGAAGCGACTCGTGTGGCCACCGGCCGACCTCGCCCGCATCGTCGTGCACGTGCAGGCGCTGCCGCCTCACGAAGGCGCGCCGCTCTTCGACAGCGATGCGAGCGGCGCCACCCTGCCGTTCTCGCTCGCCGACCTGCGCACCTTGCTGCTGCCCGGCGAGACCCTGCGCGTGAACCGCCTGGCCGCGAACGGCGTGGCCGCGAAGCCGCAAGAGCTGTTCCGACTGACCGGCGCGATCGATGCGAGCGCGGCCGATTCATCACCCTGGCTCGACCGCCTGATCCGCCGCCTGCCGGTCGATGGCTTCGACACGCCGATCGAAGCGCGCGAGACCATCGCGACGCCGCTCGGCCGCTACGAGATCGTGCTGACTGGCGACGTGCGCACCGTGAACCAGGGGCTCGCGGCCGTCGCGACGCGCGTGTCGTGGTTCGTCGGCGCGATGCTGCTCGCGGTGCTGCTCACGTGGCTCGCGATCGAGCTGCGCATCATCCGCCGCATCACGCTGCTGACGAAGCGCGCGGCGGCCGTCTCGACCGGCGTGCGCACGCCGGGTTCGCTGCCGACGATCGACGTGGAAGACCTGCGCGGCAGCGACGAGCTCGGCGTGCTCGCGCAGGGCCTGCAGGACCTGCTGCGAAGAGTCGAGGAAGACGTCAAGCGCGAGCACATCCGCGCCGAACAGGAGAAGGACATGTGGCATGCCGTCGGCCACGAGATCATGTCGCCGCTGCAATCGCTGATGGCGCTGCACGGCACGCCGGGCGACGAGAGCCATCGCTACATCAGCCGCATGCAGCAGGCGGTGCGCGTGCTGTACGGCCATGCGTCGCCGAGCGAGGCGTTCGAGTCGTCGACGCTGCGGCTGCAGGCGGTCGACCTGCGCGCCTTTCTCGCCCACGTGGCGAGCAACGCGAGCTATCTCGCGATCGACGATGTGGTGTTCGACGGTGGCGCGTCGACCGACGTTCCGGTGCCGGTGCGGGCCGACGAGTACTCGCTCGAGGACGTGGTCTCGCACGTGCTGCGCAACGCCGATCGATGCCGCACGGCGGGCACGCCGATCACGATCGGGCTCGAGGTCGAGGCCGAGGAGGCGCGGGTCGTGATCCACAACACCGGCGCGCCGATCGCCGCCGACATGCTCGAGCGCATCTTCGAATACGGCGTCTCCGACCAGGCCGACTCGGCGGCCGTCGGCAGCCGCGGGCAGGGCCTCTTCGTCGCGCGCACCTACATGGCGAAGATGGGCGGCACGATCACCGCGAGCAATGTCAGTGACGGCGTCGTGTTCACGCTGGCGTTGCAGCGCATCGCGCAAAAACACCGGAGCTCGTGACCCGTCACAACTCGGAAGTCGCTGTCCGCGCGAGGCGAAGCGCGCGCTGCGCCGTTGAGAATGCTCGCAATACCTGTGGGCACCTACGCACCTCGCCAAGGCCTTCGACGGCACGCGCCGCTGGTCAGGCATGCGCCGCCGCCCATCGCCGCGCGCTCCCAACGTCACCGCGGCCCTCGATCCTTGGGCGTGGCGACCGTGTCGTCGGCATCGACGCGCAGCGCCGGCCCTTCCAAGAGAAACGGCCCGCTAGGCCGGCCGGTGGTCGAGCCGCCCTTGGGCTCGACGGTGACGCCGATGGCGACGGCACGCGGCAGCGCGTCCGCGGCGGCGCCCGACAGCGCCAGGACTTGGGTTTCCTCGCCACCGATCAACCCCGCCTGAATCGGCGTGGCGCTGTCGGCGGTCACGATCCACGCCTGCCACGACGTTCCCGACGCCATGTCCGGATGGGCAAGGACACGGATCCTGAGGCGCTGCGGCGCCGGCCGATCGGCCGTCCACGACACCAGGAGTGCCGGCTGCGCACGCGGGCCGTTCAGCACAGCGATCATCGTCGCCGGACTCGGCAACATCGGCAGTGGCGTTCTGAAGTCCAGGTAGAGCAGACCGGCGAGGGCGAGCGCCACGCCGGCGAGCCCGACACGGCGCCAGCCGCGCACGAGGCCGCTTGCCGGAGCAGGCCCACGCGCCGAGATCCGCGAGCGGATCGCTCGCCACAGCCGTTCCGGCGCCTGCACGCGCGGCGCGTGCAGCATGAGCGGAAAGAGCCGCTCTTCCCAGCGCGCCACCTTGTCGTGAAGCACGGGCCGACGCCGCATCAGCGTCACGAAGCGGAGGCGCGCCGCGCCGCGAAGGTTGCCGAGCACGTACTCGGCGGCCAGCAGCTCTTGCAGATCGTCGCGGTCATATCGCATCGCCGCGCTATTCGCTGCCGGCCAGGCACGCTCCGAGGTTCTTGAGGCCTCGCCGCACCCACGCCTTGACCGTTCCGAGCGGATGCTGCAGTTGCCGCGCGAGGTCGGCGTGGGTCAGGCCGTGGAAGAAGACAAGCATGATGCTTTGGCGCTGGCGCGGATCGAGGGCGGCCATGCACCCGTCGATGCGCGCGGCCTGGCTCGAGTACTCGGGAAACTCGTCGCGTCTTTCGGCGGCCCGTCGATCGGACAGGCCTTCGGCGAGATCGTCGAAGCTCGTGGCATGCGCGCGCTCGTAGCCGTCGGGGCGCGTGGGACCGATCCAGTCGAGCGCCTGGTTGCGGACGATACGGATCAGCCACGTCATCGCCGTGCGCTTGGTGCGGTCGTAACGGGCGGCGTGGCGCCATACCGAGACGAAGCTCTCCTGCAGCACTTCCTCGGCCCAGTCGCTGCGCTTCAGCATGCGCAAAGCCATGCTGTACAGCGCGTCGGACGTCGCGCGGTACAGGCGCTCGAACGCCCGCTCATCGCCGCGCGCGCTGGCGGCGATGAGGTCGGCGAGCGAATCGCGGGCGGCTTGGCTGGCGTTGTTCAATTCAAGCGGCGCACCTTGATCAGGGCCACCGGGTTGCGCCAATCGCGATCCGCGGCCTTCAGATTGCCAATTCCGTGGATGCCGGCGTGGATGTGCACGTAGCCCTCCTCCCCGCCGGCAGGTGCGCCGCCGCCGCCCGGCCCGCCGCATTCGGCGAACGAGGGCCCCGGAATCGACGCGCACAACTCGTCGTTGCGCTCGGTACCGGCATCGTAGGCGGGCGCGGTGAACGTGAATGTCTGGTGATCGCGAGGCAGTGGCACGCCGTTCAACGCGAAGAAGGCGTCGTTGGTCGGGATGAGCATGGCCGCCACGCTCAGAAAGCCGAATCCGCGACCTCCGTCGACCGTGAACGTGACGGTCGCGCCCGGGTTGGTCAGGGCGGTGCCGGTCTTCACCTGCCCGGTGCCGGGGTTGGACTCGAGCGCCGCCTTCAGTGGCGCCGCATTGCCTTCCTCGGCGAGCGTCTCGAGTGCGGCGCTCGCCTTGCTGCCGAGCTCGAACAGCCTCACGCTGGCCTGGTGGGTGGCGACGAGGATGGGCGTGAACTGCTGGCCGCGCGTCAAATTGGTGATCGTGACCTCGTAGCGGCCGTGGGGATGCTCCTCTTCGGCCAGCGCTGCAGGGCTGGCCGCGAGCGTGCACAGCACGGCGAGTGTCGATGCGAGAACGTGAAATCTGTGTGTCATGGGTCGCTCCTCAGCGAAGGATGTCGGGTTTCAAGGCGGTGCACCCGGGCCGTCGGACCGGTTCGGGCGACGGATATACCGGCGTTGGCCGTTTTTGGACGCATCGGCGCGCGGCCCCCTTCTGCGCTCGCAGGATTGTTTGTTCAACCGTTGATGATGATGTGACATTCACCGCTCTCCATCCACCGCTCACTCTCAGGCGAAAAACACACATGAACATGTCGCCCCGACCGCAGCTGTTCTTTTACGGACGCGGTCGCCGCTGGCCAGCCCTTCTGTCAGCTGCCTTTGCGGCGGTGCTTGCCACGGCTGCGCCGACCGCATCGAACGCAGGCGAATTGAACGGCTTCGACTTGGCAAACTCGAACGTGCCCCTGCAAGCGATCCAGCGCGGCGGGCCGCCGAAAGACGGCATCCCCGCCATCGACCGGCCGAAGTTCGTCGCGGCAGAGCAGGCCCGGCTGGGCGACACCGATCGCGTCCTCGGGTTGGCGATCGGCGGGTCGGCGCGGGCCTATCCGGTGCGCATCCTCAACTGGCACGAGGTCGTCAACGACCGCTTCGGCAACCGTGCCGTCGTCGTCTCCTACTGCCCGCTGTGCGGCACCGGCGTCGCCTTCGACACGCCGCCGAAAACCGGCGCCGGCGGCTTCGGCGTCTCGGGGCTGCTCTACAACAGCGACGTCCTTCTGTACGACCGCTCGACCCACTCGCTCTGGTCGCAGTTGCTGCAGGCAGCGGTCAGCGGGCCGCTCAGGGGAACACGGCTGCAGTCGCTGCCGATCAGCCACACGAGCTGGGCCGACTGGCGCCGGCGCCATCCGAGCACCGAGGTGCTGTCGACCGAGACCGGGTTCGCTCGCGATTACGGCCGCAACCCGTACGAAGGCTACGACCGCGTTCAGCGTCTGCTTTTCGACGTGGCGCATCGCGACGACCGCTTCCAGCTCAAGGAATGGGTGCTTGGCGTCGAGGTCGACGCGACGTCCAAGGCCTACCCGTTCAGCGTCCTGGCGAACGCCGTGGACTCGCGCGGCGAGTTGGTCGATACGGTCGCCGGCCAGCGACTTCGCATCCGCTACGACCGCGCGCACGGCACGGCCGAGGCGTTCGATTTGCAAGGGCGGCCGATGGCGGCGACGATGGCGTTCTGGTTCGCGTGGTTCGCCTTTCATCCGCGTACCGAAGTGCTGCACGCTCGCTAGCGGCTGAACCGGCTGTCGCTCATGGCAGGTGGGAGAACAGGCGCACCACGCGCCGTGACAGTGCGCTGAAAAGCCGCGGCTTGTAGAACTCGCCGGCCGCCGACTTGCTGGCCTCGCCGAGCGTCGGATACGGCGCGATCATGCGTGCGACCTGCTTCAGCTTCATTCCGGAGGCGATCACCAGGCCCCACAGGTGCACCATTTCGCCCGCGTGCGAATCGAGGATCGAGACGCCGAGCACGGCGCCGTTCCTGTGCGCGACGACCTTCACGGCGCCGATGGTCGCGAGCTCGGTCTGGGCCCGGTCGTTGGCTTTCATCTCGACCTTCAGCAACTGCACGTCGTCGCCGTGCTTCTTGCGCGCGTCGTCCTCGCTGGCGCCGACGTGGGCCAGCTCCGGGTCGCAGTACGTGACCCACGGCAGGGCGCCGTAGTTCGTTTTCGCGAACGGAAACAGCAGCGCGTTCTGCACCGCGATGCCGGCGTGGTAGCCGGCGATATGCGTGAAGTGCGGCGCCTTGGCCACGATGTCGCCGATGGCGAACACCCCCTTGGCACTGGTCCGGAGCTTGGCGTCGACGACGATGCCGTCGGCGTTGAAGTCGACGCCTGCCTTGCCAAGGTCGAGCGATGCGAGCTTCGGCGTGCGGCCGGCGGCGATCAGCAGGTGCGAGCCTTCGATCGACGAAGTCTGCCCGCCCTCTTCGACCATGAGCGTGACGCCCGCCGCGCTCGTTCGCGCCGCGACGATCTTGACACCCTCGCGCACCACCACGCCTTCGCCGGCGAGCACTTGCAGCAACCGGCCGGCCAGCTCGGCGTCGTCCCTCGGCAGCGCACGGCCGTTGCCGAGCACCGTCACGCGCGCGCCGAGCCGGCGGTGCGCTTGCGCCATCTCGATTCCGATCGGCCCGGCGCCGACGATGAGCAGGTGCTCCGGCAGCGTCGGGTTGTCGAAGATCGTCTCGTTGGTGAAGAAGCCGACCGTCTCGAGCCCGTCGATCTTCGGCGTCGCCGGGCTCGAGCCGGTGGCGATGATGACGCGGCGGGCGCGGATGCGCTGTTCACCCGCCATGAGCACGCGCGGCTCGATGAAGCGGGCCTCGGCGCGGATCACCCGAGCGCCGAGGCCCTCGAAGCGCTCGACCGAATCGTGCGGCGCGATCGTCTCGATCACCCGGCGGACGTGGGCGCGGACGGCGGCGAAGTCGACCGTCGGCTCGACCGGCGCGATGCCGAAGCGCGCCCTGGAACGCATCGCGTGCGCCGCCTTCGCCGCGGCCAGCAAGGCCTTCGACGGCACGCAGCCGCTGTTCAGGCATTCGCCGCCCATCGCCGCTCGCTCGACGAGCACGACGTTGGCGCCGAGCTGCGCTGCGAGCGACGTTGCCGAGAGCCCGGCCGAGCCGGCTCCGATCACGCACAGGTCGACCGAGAGTTCCTGCATGGCTCAAGCCTTCGCGCCGGCGCTGTCGCCATCGGCGAGGCCGTGTTCCTTCAGCTTTTGCTTCGCCTTCTTGGTCACGAAGACGGCGACGGCGAGCGTGGCGATCAGGCCGACCGCGAAGAAGGTCCATTGCAGCGGCCCGCCGCCCTCGCCGGAGGCGGCTTTGCCGGCCGCGCCGAGGTACACGTAGAGCAGCGTGCCGGGCATGATGCCGAAGAAGGTCGCCGGCGCGTACTGCGCGAGCGTCACGTCGGTGACGCCGTAGAAGTAGTTCTGCAAGTTGAACGGCAGCACCGGGCTCAGGCGCAGCAGGGCCACGACCTTCCAGCCGCCTTCGCTCACGGCCGCCTTCACCGCCTTGAACTTCGGCCTTTTGGCGACCAGGGCATCGACACGGTCGTGCAGCAGGTGGCGCGAGACGAGGAAGGCGAGTGTCGCGCCGATCGTCGCCGCGGCGACCACGAGCGGAAAGCCGATCGCCAGCCCGAACGCGAGGCCGGCCACGATCGTCAGCACCGAGACCGGCACCAGCAGCACGGTGGCGACGATGTAGACGGCGGCGAACATCAGCCAGCCCCACGGACCGAGGCCCTCGATCCATTGCTGGAATGTCTCGCTCCACTCTTTGAGCGGCAGGAAGAACGAGGCAGCGACTAGGATTGCGACGGCGAGCGCCGTCAAGGCCCACTTCCACGGGATCGAACCCTTGGCCTTCATCTGGAAACGCCTCGGCCGTTGGCGGTCGAGCCGTCGAGCGCGAAGTGCACGCGTGGGTGGCGTGGCATGAGCATGTCCGGATCCTGTTTGCGCGGCAGTCGCCAGCGCCGGACCGTGGTCCTGGGTGAGGGTCCCGTTCGTCGTCTCTCGGGGCCATTGTGTTACAGGCCCCGGAAGGATCGACGCCGCCGCCGAGCGCGATCGCTGTCATGGACTGTAATCGGAAGGTGCCTGAGAACGACAGAAAGGCGCAACGTCCAACGCCACGCCATCCCGCCGCCGAAGAATCCGAAAGTCGACGGGTTGCGCGGAGCCGGATGGCCAGACGCTGAAACCTGCTGCCCAGCACTGAGCGTTCCGGTTCGTTCGGCACGCGCCTTCCGAACCACCGTCTTGTCATTTGCAAGCCCGAGGATCGAGCCCATGGAATTCAATTGCAAGCTGTCCGAGAGCAGCACGCCCTTTGCGCACTTCTGGGAACACACGATCGGCAGCGACCATGCACCGATGGCGCTGCGCGCCGATTGGCAGGCGCAGTTGCGGCGCTGCCGCGACGAGCTGGGACTGCGCCACGTGCGCTTTCATGGGCTGCTGTCGGACGAAATGGGCACGCTGATCTGCCACGACGAGAAGTTTCTCTATTCGTTCTTCAACATCGACCAGATCTTCGACTTCCTGCTCTCCATCGGAATGCGGCCGTTTGTCGAATTGAGCTTCACTCCGAAAGCGCTGGCCTCGGGTGACACCACTGTCTTTCGCTACGCGGCCAATGTCACGCCGCCGAAGGATTACGAACAGTGGGGGACGCTGATTCGCCGGCTGGTGTCGCACTGGGTTGAACGCTATGGCGTGGCCGAGGTCCGCGAGTGGTTCTTCGAGGTCTGGAACGAGCCAAATCTAAAGGACTTCTGGACCGGCAGCCGGGACGATTACTTCAAGCTCTACCGTCACACAGTGCAGGCGATCAAGAGCGTGGACGCGTCGCTCAGGGTCGGCGGGCCGGCAACCGCCAAGAACGAATGGATCGCGGAGTTCGTCGCGTTTTGCAGCGCCAACGATCTGCCCGCCGACTTCATCAGCACGCACCACTACCCGACCGACGCATTCGGCCAGGAGAGTGACAACACCGAATCCCAGTTGGCCCAGAGCACGCGCAGCGTGCTGCGTGACCAGGCGCAGCAGGCACGCCGGCAGGCAGGCGACCGCGCCCTCTACTACACCGAGTGGAACGCGTCGTCGAACCCGCGCGATCCGCTTCATGACGAACCCTATGCCGCGGCCTTCGTCACCAAGACGGTGATGGAGGCGCAGGGTCTGGTGCAGGGCTACGGCTTCTGGACCTTCACCGATATCTTTGCCGAGAACTACTTTCCGTCGATACCGTTCCACGGCGGCTTCGGCCTGCTGACGCTGCACGGCATCGCCAAGCCGACATACCGGGCCTACGAGCTGCTGCACCGCCTAGGGCAGGCGCAGGTGCAGGTGCAGGGACAGCACGACACAGTGGATGTCTGGGTCGTGCGCAACGCTGTCGGCGTCACGGTGCTGGCCAGCAACCATGCGCTGCCGCGCCACGCCATCGAGACGCAGCATGTTCGCATCAGGCTGACCGATGCACCGCCGCCGCGACGATCGACCATCGAGCGGATCGATGACGGTCACGCCAACGCGAAGGCGCTGTGGCAGGCGATGGGCAGCCCCGAGGTTCTGAGCGCAGCCCAGGTCGAGCGCCTGAACGAAGCGTCTGCCCTGGTATCGGAGCTGCACCCGTGGACCTATGAAAACCACACGATTCAGATCGAACTGAGCTTGCCGCCGCACGGGGTTGCGGCCGTCGCCATCGAGCTGGAGGTCGAGCAGGCTGTCGATCTCGCCGAATGAACGCGTCGAGTTCGCCGGCCATCGAGCCGGTGCTGGATCGCGAGCTCGATCACATTCAGCGCGACAGCTTCGCCTATTTCGTCGAGCACGCCAGCGCCGCCAACGGTCTGATTCCGGACAGCTCGCGCACCGGCTCTCCTTGCAGCATCGCCACGGTCGGGTTCGGGCTTTCGGCGTATGTGGTCGGCGTCGAGCGCGGCTGGATGACGCGCGAGGGCGCCGCGGCGAACACGCTCAGGGTGCTGCGCTTCTTTCACAGCAGTGACCAGTCCGAAGCGCCGGACGCGACCGGTCACAAAGGCTTTTACTACCACTTTCTGGACATGAAGAGCGGCCGGCGCGTCGTGCCCAGCGAGCTGTCCGTCATCGATAGCAGCCTGTTGATCGCGGGCATGTTGTGCGCTGCCCAGTTCTTCGATGCCGACAGTGCCGAGGAGCGCGAGATTCGCGAGATCGCCGACACCCTGTACCGCCGGGCCGACTGGGTGTGGGCGCTCGACCGACGCAAGACCGTGGCGATGGGATGGAAACCGGAATGCGGGTTCCTGAACTATTCCTGGGACGGCTACAGCGAGGCGACCCTCGTCTATGTGCTGGGGCTGGGATCGCCCACGCATCCGCTGCCCGAGGCGTGCTACACCGCGCGCATCGCCACCTATCAGTGGGAGAACCTGTACGGCTACGAGTATCTGCACGCCGGCCCGTTGTTCATTCATCAGTTCTCGCACCTGTGGATCGATTTTCGAGGCATCCAGGACGCATTCATGCGATCCATGGCCAGCGACTATTTCGAGAACAGCCGGCGCGCCACCCACGTGCAACGCGAATACGCCATTCGCAATCCCGGCGGCTTTCGCGGCTACGACGGGAACGAATGGGGACTGTCGGCGGGCGAGGGTCCGGGGCCGCAAATGCTTCGTGTCGAAGGCGTCGACAAGACATTCCTCGGCTACAGCGCACGCGGCGTGCCTTACGGGCCGGACGACGGCACCCTGGCGCCCTGGGTGGCGCTGGCTTCGCTGCCGTTCGCGCCGGAGATCGTCCTGCCGATGCTGGCGCACTGGCGCGAGACTCACGACGGCGCGCTGTCGGAGGTCACCCGCGCCAGCTTCAATCGAAGCGTTGTCGACGGCGCGCCGCGCGGCTGGGTGCCGGAGGGATCTTTCGGGCTCGAGCTCGGCCCGCTGGTCCTGATGATCGAGAACTACCGCTCCGGATTCCCGTGGTCGCTGATGCGGCGCTCCCCGTACCTGGTTCGCGGCTTGCGCCGATGCGATTTCAAAGGTGGCTGGCTGTGAGGGCAAACCCCCCTTGGCCTCATCGCGAGCTGCTCCCGCATGACCTGCACAACGCCAGACTGTCGGCCTACGTACGCCCGCCGGCCTGGCCGAATCCGACGCCGACTGGCCGCTACAACCTGGTCGTGATCGGCGCCGGCACGGCCGGGCTGATCAGCGCTGCCGCCGTCGCCGGCCTGGGCGGCAAAGTCGCACTGATCGAGCGCCATCTGCTGGGCGGCGATTGCCTGAACGTGGGTTGCGTGCCATCCAAAATGCTCATCCGCACCTCGCGTGTCTACGCCGACATGCGCAACGCGCGGCATTTCGGCGCCCGCGGGCCAGGCCCGGTCGAAGTGGATTTCGCGCTCGCCATGGAGCGCATGCGGCGCCTTCGCGCGCGGATCGGCCAGCACGATTCGGCAGAGCGCTTTCGCGACCTTGGCGTCGACGTGTTCTTCGGCGAAGCGCGTTTCACGGGCCCTGACGCAGTCGTCGTCGATGGCGCCGAGTTGCGTTTCAGCAAGGCCATCATCGCCACCGGCGCCAGCGCCACGGTGCCCGACATTCCCGGACTCACGGAGGCCGGCTTTCTCACCAACGAGACGGTGTTCGATCTAACGGAGCGACCGCGGCGTCTGCTCGTGATCGGCGGCGGGCCGCTGGGGTGCGAGCTGGCGCAGGCCTTTTGCCGACTGGGCAGCGAGGTCGCCATCGTCCAAAACGAACCCTACTTCCTGCCGCAGGAAGAGCGCGACGCGACCCAACTGCTGGCGATGTCCATGGCGCGCGACGGCGTGCAGGTTCACTTGAACAGCGAAATCAAGCGCGTCGAAAAGACAGCGAATGGAAAGTGCTGTCACATCGTCAGCGACGAGAGGCATTTCACGTTGTTCGCGGATGAGATTCTTGCCGGCGCCGGCCGCGCGCCCAACGTGCACGGCCTGAATCTGGAAGCGGCGGGCGTCGACTACGACGACACGCGGGGCGTACTCGTCGACGATCATCTGCGAACCAGCAACCGCCGCATCTACGCCGCCGGCGACGTTTGCCTGGAATCCCGATTCACGCACACGGCGGAAGCTTCGGCGCGAATGGCGGTGCAGAACGCGCTCTTCCACGGCCGCAAAAGATGGAGCGAGCTGACGATTCCCTGGTGTACGTACACCGACCCCGAGATCGCACACGTCGGTCTCTACGCGAGCCAGGCGATCGAGCAGCGCATTCCGGTCAGAACCTTCACGGTGCCGATGAGCGACGTGGACCGCGCCATCACCGACGGCGAGGACGAGGGCTTCGTGAAGATCCACGTCCGTGGCGGCACCGACAAGATCATCGGCGCCACCATCGTCGCCCGCCACGCCGGCGAAATGATCAACGAAATCTCCCTGGCGATGGTCGCCGGGGTCGGGCTGAAGACCATCGGCACCGTGATTCACTCGTACCCGACGCAGGCCGAGGCGATCCGGCGCGCCGCCGACGCCTTCAACAAGGCCCGCCTCACGCCGCTCATGAAGCGCCTTTCCACCCGCTGGCTTGCGTGGACGCGTTAGCTGCAGGTCACGCACGGAGAACTTCTATGGCAACTGAGATGAACCGTTTGCAAGGGCACAAAGCGCTCGTCACCGGTGCCGACACGGGGATCGGCGCCGCTGTCGCGCGCGCATTCGGACAAGCCGGGGCGGCGGTCGGGATCAACTACCACGGCAGCGCCGACAAGGCCGAAGCCCTTGCCGCAGAGATTCGCCGAGAAGGCGGCGTTGCGATCACCGTCAAGGCCGACGTGTCGCAAGAGGCCGACGTGCGCGAGATGTTCGGCACCGTCACGGCTGCGTTCGGGCGCCTGGACATCCTGGTCGCCAACGCGGGGCTGCAGAAGGACGCGCCGGTGACCGAGATGACGCTGGAGAAGTGGCGCATGGTGATCGACACCAATCTGACCGGAGCGTTCCTTTGCGCCCGCGAGGCGACGCGGCTGTTCATCGCGCAAGGCATATCGCCTGTCTCGCGGGCCAAGGGAAAGATCATCTGCATGAGCTCGGTGCACCAGCTCATCCCGTGGGCCGGGCACGTCAACTACGCGGCCTCCAAGGGCGGCCTGATGCTGCTGATGCAAAGCCTGGCGCAAGAGGTCGCCGAGAACAAGATTCGTGTCAACGGCATCGCTCCCGGCGCCATCAAGACGAAGATCAACGAGGACGCGTGGTCCGATCCCGAGAAGCTGAAGAAGCTGCTCAAGCTCATCCCGTATGGCCGCATCGGCGAGCCAGAGGACGTGGCCAAGGCGGCGGTCTGGCTCGCCTCGGACGATTCCGACTACGTCAACGGCACGACCTTGTTCGTGGACGGCGGGATGAGTCTCTATCCCGGATTCAGCGAGAACGGATGAGCCGCGTCGAGTGATGGACGCTGTGCACCATGACGTGATCATCATCGGCAGCGGTGCCGGCGGTGCCACCCTGGCGCATCGCCTGGCTCGCACGGGCAAGCGCATCCTGGTGCTGGAACGCGGCGATTGGCTGCCGCGCGAGGCCGAGAACTGGGACTCGACGCAGGTGTTCGGCCGGGCGCGTTACGCCACCCAAGAGACCTGGCGTGACCGCGCTGGCAAAGACTTCAAGCCATCGACGCTGTACTGCGTCGGCGGCAATACCAAGGTCTACGGCGCCACTCTGATGCGCCTGCGCGAGCGCGACTTCGAAGAGACCGTGCACGCCGACGGCGTGTCGCCGGCCTGGCCGATCGGCTATGCCGACTTCGCACCTTACTACCTGGAAGGAGAACGTCTCTACCAGGTTCATGGCCAGCGTGCGGAAGATCCGACCGAGCCGCCCGAGACGGCCCCCTACTCGCATCCTGCGCTCGAACACGAACCGCTGATCGCGCGGCTTGCCGAGGACCTGGCTCGCATCGGCTGCACGCCGTTTCACCTGCCGATGGCGTTGCGCGTGGATGCGCGGCATCCGCAGACGAGCCCTTGCATCCGCTGCCCGACCTGTGACGGCTTCCCGTGCCTGCTGCATGCCAAGTCCGACGCCGAGATCGCCTGTCTGCTGCCCGCGCTGGCGCACCCCAACGTGGTGTTGCGGCGGAACGCGCGGGTCGATCGGCTCGAAACCAGCGCATCGGGCCGCGAGGTGACGGTGGTGCATGCGCGATGCGGCGAAGACCATCTCGCGTTCACTGCGGACATCGTCGTCGTGTCGGCCGGCGCCATCAATTCCGCAGCGCTGCTGCTCCGCTCGCGCAGCCAGCGCCACCCCGACGGCCTGGCGAACGGTTCGGGCGTGGTCGGGCGCCATTACATGTGCCACAACAACAGCGCCTTCATGGCGCTCGGGGCCGCCCAGAACCCGACCCGTTTTCAAAAAACGCTCGGCCTCAACGACTTTTACAACGCGCGTGGCGGCGCGCCGCCGCTCGGGCACATTCAGATGCTCGGCAAGACCGACGGCGGTGTGCTGCGCCCAAACGTGCCCGCGATCCTGTCCGGGCTGACGCCCGAAGCGCTGCTCGACCAGGTGGCGCGGCGTTCGGTCGACTTCTGGATCATGAGCGAGGATCTGCCCCGATCCGACAACCGCGTCACGGTCGATGGCGACGGCACGATCCGCCTGAGTTACACGCCGAACCATCTGGCCGCGCACAAGCAGCTCGATGCCAGGCTGCGCGACGTGCTGACCCGCGCCCAGCCGCGCAAGTCGTTCATGCCGGACCGCGCTTTCCTCAGCCAGCGCATCGGCCTCTCTGGCGTGGCGCACCAGGGCGGCACCGTGCGTTTCGGCGACGACCCGGCGACATCGGCACTCGACACGAATTGCCGGGCGCACGAAGTCGACAACCTCTACGTCGTCGACAACAGCTTCATTCCCTCGGTCGGCGCGGTGAACCCGACCCTGACCATCATCGCCAATGCGTTGCGGGTCGGCGACGTCATCTGCGAGCGCTTGCGTTGAGGAGCTTGCGCCGCACGAACCGCCGTTGGCTTGCGGTCACGGTGCTGCTCATGTGCCCGAGCGCAGCGCATGCCGGCAACGTCGAGGTGACGTCGGTCGAGATGACGGTCTCCGACCTGGCCCGTGCACGCGGCTTCTACACCGGCGTGCTCGAGTTCACACCGGTATCCGAGCGCGAAGACGCGCAACGTCGCAGCGCGACCTTGCGCCTCGGCGAAGAGACCTTGGTGCTCGCCGATCCGAAAGCGGAAGGTCGTCCCATTCCGACCGGAATGCCGGCCAACGACCGGCTGTTCCAGCACATCGCCATCGTGGTGTCCGACATCGACGCGGCGTATGCACGGCTGGTCTCGCATCGCGTGACGGTGGTTTCGCGCTCCGTGCAAACGCTGCCGGAGCGCAACTTCGACGCCGCGGGTATCCGAGCGCTGTACTTCCGCGATCCGGACGGCCACTTTCTGGAGCTGATCCAGTTCCCGGGCAACAAGGGAGAGCCGAAGTGGCGGCGCAAGGAGGCCCTTCGCGGCCGGCTCTTTCTCGGCATCGATCACACCGCCATCGCCGTGCGCGACACGCGGGTGAGCCTGCGCTTCTACCGCGACCGGATCGGTCTGACGATGATCGGCAAGAGCCTGAACCAGGGTGTCGAACAAGACGCCCTCAGCGGCGTTCCCGGCGCGCAGGTGGAAGTCACCAGCCTGCGCGGCGCCAAGGGCCCCGGGGTCGAGCTGCTGCAGTACCTGCAGCCGGGAACAGCCGAAACCGTGGCGAGTGTTCCGGCTGCCGAAGACGCATTGCACTGGCAGATCAACTTTGAAATGCCGGCCAGCCGAGCGAGCGCAGGGGACGGCTTGCAGCGCGATCCCGACGGCCATGCACTTGCCGTTGCAACGCTCCCGGACGATGCGGTGCCATCGACGTTGCTGTTCGAGGCGCTGCGCCAACACTGGCCGCGCTATCTGATGGAGGGCGCACAGCTCGGCATCTTCATGTTCGTCACGCTGTACCTCACCCTTGTGCTCGAACACCCCGGCTCGCGGCTGCACCGCGCCATCACGTCGGCGCTCGCGCGGCGCGCGGTCATGGGGGCGTGCATCGGCGCGACCGTCATCGTGCTGATCTACAGCGACTGGGGCCGGCTGTCTGGTGCCCACTTCAACCCTGCCGTCACGCTGGCGTTCCTGTCGCTCGGCAGGATCGAGCCGTGGGACGCCGTCTTCTACATCGTGGCGCAGTTCATCGGCGGCTGGCTCGGGCTCGCCCTTGCGGCCTGGCCGGTGCGGCGCGCGGCTGCGATCGCACAGGTGAACCATGTCGTGACGCAGCCTGGCAAGCGGGGTGTGCGAGTCGCGTTCGCCGCCGAGCTTCTCATCTCGTTCCTGATCCTGTTTTCGCTGTTGCAGGTGTTCCATCAACCGGCATGGAAACCCTGGATCGGCGTCGTCGCGGGGCTGCACCTCTGGGCCTACATCACCTTCGAATCGCCGCTCTCCGGCATGAGTTTGAATCCGGCGCGCAGTTTGGCCTCTGCAATCAACGCACAGGACTACGAAGGACTGTGGATCTACGTCGTCGCGCCTCCGCTCGGCATGCTGATGGCAGCGCTTGTCTGCCGCTCCTGGATCGGTAGCTGACAGTGGCCAAGACCGCGTCGATGAACACGTCAAGCCGCGCCCTGTGGCTTTCCTCGGGCCCACACAATGCGGTGGCAATCGGCACACGGCGAGCCGTTGTTGGCGTAAATCGACAGGTTCACACCGGGCAAGCGCATGACCCAATCCCCTAACATCACCCGCCGTCGCCTGCTCGGCGCCGCCCTGGCGATGCCACTGCCGACGCGTGCGCAGGCCTTCGACGGCAACCACGCTGCGTGGACGGCGCTGCTGAAAAAGCACGTCGTGGTGCAGGATGGCGGCAAGGCCAGCCAGCTGCGCTACACCGGCATGGCGGCCGACCGCGCGGCGCTGAAGGCCTACCTGGGCACGCTGTCGTCGGTCGGTGCCGGCACGTACGCGGCCTGGGCCAAGTCACGGCAGATGGCCTTCCTGATCAACGCCTACAACGCCTTCACGGTCGAGCTGATCCTGACGCGCTACCCCCAGCTGGCGTCGATCAAGGACCTGGGCAACCTGATCCAGAGCCCGTGGAAGCAGAAGTTCGTTCCACTGCTGGGAACCAACGTATCACTGGACCAGATCGAGCACGGCATGTTGCGCGAACGCGGAAGCTTCGACGATCCGCGCATCCATCTCGCCGTCAACTGCGCGTCGATCGGCTGCCCGCCGCTGCGCGAAGAGGCCTTCGTCGCCGAGCGGCTCGACGCGCAGCTGGATGAGCAGGCACAACGCTTCCTGTCCGACCGCAACCGCAACCGCTGGAACGCCACCACGCAAAAGCTCGAGGTGTCGAAGATCTTCGACTGGTACCAGGAGGACTTTCGCCTGGGTCACCGCGGCATCACATCGGTGGCGGCTTATCTGGCGCGGTTTGCCGACGCGCTCGCCGACGCGCCGGCTGATCGCGAGCGCATTCGCGGCCAGCGCGCCAGCCTGAGCTACCTCGACTACGACTGGCACCTCAACGACGCGCGTTGAATGGCCCCGATCCGTCAACGAGCCGGCGCCGCCATGCTGGATGTCTTTTCCGATGTTTCCTCATCCCTCATCAGGAGATCACGCATGAAACTGTTCACCCGTCTGTTCACCCATCTGTTCGCCACCCTGGCCCTCAGCCTCGCGGCATTGAGCGTGTCCGCACAAGGCACGCCCCTCAAGCTCGGCGTGGGCTTGTTCCAGCCTGACAAGGAGCGCAACGACGCCACCTACAAACCGTTGGCGCAGTACCTGTCGGCCCAGCTGGGCCGGCCGGTCGAGTTGCGCACCGTGGACACCTGGGAGGGCCTGGCCAAGTCGCTAGCCAACGGCGAGACCGACCTGGCGCTGATGGGCCCGTGGGGCTACGTGCTGGCCCACCACGCCGCTGGCGCGCAGGTGGTGTCCACCATCTTGTACGACGGCAAACCCGAGTACTTCGCGCTGATGGTCACGCACCCCGAATCGGGGATCAAGACCGTGGCCGACCTGAAGGGCAAGACCTTCGCCTTCGGCGACAAGGGCTCGACCTCGGGCTACCTGATCCCTTTGCACTTCTTCATGCAGCAGGGCATCGACCCGGAGACCTATTTCTCCAAGGTGCTGTACACCAAGCACCAGGCGATCGAGACGCAAGTCGCCGCAGGCCAGCTCGACGCCGGCGCCGACTACAACCGCAACCGCAACGCGATGATCGAGCAGGGGCTGATCAAGGCCGAACGCTCCAAGGTCATCTGGCAATCGGCACCGCTGCCGAACGATGCGTTCGCGGTCAGCGCCGCGCTGTTCAAGGACAAGGCCTTCGTCACGCGCCTGCAGGCCGCGCTCGCCGGCACGGGCCCGGCGCTGGCCGCACAGCCCGCGCTGCTGCCGGCCCACTACACCGGCTTCGTCGCCACCGACAATGCCTTCTACAAGCCGATTCGCGACGCCGGCCTCGCCACCGGCAAGCTGCAGCAGCAATGAAGCTGCGGGCCACCGCGTCGGCGCGCTGGCCCTTGGCGGTGCCGGGGCGGCTGCGCTTCCTGGCGCTGGTGCTGGCTTACGCGGCGTTGGTGGCGCTGTGCCTGGGCACCCTGTGGCAGGCGGGCGAGCTCTCGCTGGGCCGCAACCCGTGGGCCAACTTCGTCAAGTCGGTGGGCGAGTTCTCGCATCCCAGTTTTCTCGACGCGTGGCTCGGTCTCGAACGGCTGGAATACCGCAGCGACGACGGCACGCTGCTGCGAGTGGAGAACCGCCGCGAGGTCGAGGGCCGCTTCCTGGCCGGGCTGGCGCGCGCCACCTGGGTCACGCTGCAGATCGCCACGCTCGGCTCGTTGCTGGGTGCGCTGCTGGCGCTGCCGGCGGGGGTGCTGTCGGCGCGCAACCTGCATGCGCCGCGGCTGCTGGCCGGCGCGGCGCGCGCCCTGCTGAACGTGACCCGCGCCATCCACACGCTGGTGTTCGGGCTGGTGCTGGTGGGCATCGTCGGCCTCGGGCCCAGCGCGGGCATCCTGGCCATCGCGCTGCACAGCATGGGCACCTACGGCAAGCTGTACGCCGAATCGATCGAGACGCTGGACATGGCCGCCATCGACGCGGTGCGCGCCACCGGCGCCAGGCCGGCGCAGGTGTTCTTCAATGCCGTCTGGCCGGCCGTGGTGCCGCAGTTCGTTTCCAACCACCTCTACATCTGGGAATACAACATCCGCGACTCGACCATCCTCGGCCTGATCGGCGCGGGCGGGCTGGGGCTGCTGATCTCGGAGGCCACGTCGCTGTTCCAGTGGGGGCGGCTGGCCACCATCCTGCTGGTGGTGATCGCGCTGGTGGCGCTGTTCGACGCGATGAGCCGGCGTATCCGGCAGGCGCTGTTGTGATCACCGCCGACGTGCAGGTCGAGAACCTGCGCTGCACCGCGCCCGACGGCCGCGTCACGCTCGACCTGCCGCGCCTGTACGTGCAACGCGGCGAACGGCTGGCCATCGTCGGCCCCAATGGTGCCGGCAAGAGCACGCTGCTGCGCTGCCTGAGCGGCTTCGTGCGGCCGCAGTCGGGACGGGTCCAGGTGCTGGGTCATGACCTGGGCAGCGGCCTGCCGTCGCGCGAGTTGCGGTTGCTGCGCCGTGACGTGGCCCAGGTGCTGCAAGGCCTGCACCTGGTGCAGCGCCTCTCGGTGCTGGACAACGCGCTGGTCGGCGCGCTGGGCCGCCTGCCCGGCTGGCGCAGCTGGGCGCGCTGGCACCACGCAGCCGATGTCGCCGAAGCCCTGCGCGCTCTGGACGCCGTTGGCCTGTTCGCTAAGGTCTATGAGCGTGCCGACCGCCTGTCAGGCGGCGAACGCCAGAAGGCCTGCATGGCGCGCATGCTGATGCAGCGGCCGCGCCTGATCCTGGCCGACGAACCCACCGCCAGCCTCGACCCGAGCGCCGCCATCGACGTCTGCGATGCCCTGCTGCGCGCCGCTGCTGGCGCGACGCTGGTGACGGTGGTGCACAACGCCGCGTTGCTGCCGCGTCTGGCTGAGCGGGTGATCGGCCTTCGCCACGGCCGCAGCCAATTCGATCTGCCGATCGCTGCGGTGGATGAAGCCACGCTGGCAGCGCTCTACCGCAACGACCCGGCGCTTCCGAACCAAGCCCTGGCCGGCGCAGCGCGCGAATGGGTGCGCGCGCCGGCCCACTGACCTTGCACGCTGCATTCACGCCGCGGCCTGCATCGGTTCAACCTGGGGCCCTGGACTGGCTGTTGACGGTCCAGTCGTATGGAATGAAGACCACGGCGTAGTCGTCGGGCACGCTCGTCTCGCGATAGCGGCTGGCGTAGGCGGGCAGCGTCGGCGCTGCGACCAGGAAGTCGGCCTTGTAGAACGACAGGATTTCCGACAGCGCCACGGTGCGGGTCGCGTCGTTCACCCGCAGGTTGCGCGGCTCGCTGAAGAAGAGCCGCGACTCGCGCTCCAGTTGCGCTTCCAGCCGCGGCGCGTCGAAGGGCTCGCGCGGCAGGCGGGGGCAGGAAACCGACATGCAATTCAGCGCAAAGTGCACGCGCGGC
The DNA here is from genome assembly GCA_965246805.1 of Caldimonas sp. Taxonomy (GTDB): domain Bacteria; phylum Pseudomonadota; class Gammaproteobacteria; order Burkholderiales; family Burkholderiaceae_C; genus Schlegelella_A. The sequence goes on from CBDFFO010000006.1 coordinate 51,518, forward strand.
TCCTTCAGTGCGCGGATGACCTCGTTTTCATAGGCATAGAGCGACAGCGCGCGCCCCGCGACCTGCACCTTCTGGAAATAAAAAAAGCTGATCTTGCGCAGCCCCGCCAGCGTGGCCGGGATGCCTGCGGCCAGGACGGCGTGCATGGCCAAAGCGTTGTACGCGTTCAGGTGGTAGGCCAGCACCTGGGCCGGCGTGGCGAACAGCGCCGGCTGGTTCTCCGGGCCGATGTGGTTGACCCAGGCCACGTAGGCATCCAGGTCGCCGCGCTGCGTCGCCAGGCGCTCGAAATCGACGCGGCCCTGCGCATCGACAAAGCCGGCGAGCACGCGCTCCCAGCGCTCGCGCGGCTCGGCGCCGCCCGCGTCGGACGGCGCCGTCGAGACCAGCGTGGCACAGCCCGGCAGCAGGTACGCGGCGCCTCCGGCCAGGAACACGCGCCTGGGCATCATGGCGAGGTGCCCGCGTCGACGGCCGCCCTGGCCAGGCCGCGCGCGTTCTTGCGTGTCAGCTGGACGGCGATCGCCTGCGGCTTGTCCGTTTGCAGCCGGCCGGTGGCCGGGTTCCAGAACATGACCGTCTGTTCCCGCCGCACCTGTGCCGGCACCAGCAGGTAATCGTCGCGCTTGGCGTTGTGCACGCACATCGACAGCGGCCCGTCGGGGGTCATGACCATGAAGGCGCAGGCCTCGCAGCGCTCGGCGTCGAGCGCCTGAGCATCCTGGAAGTTGTGGATGTGGAAGGACAGCTTGCCGATGCGGCCGCGCGCGGCCAGCAGCTCGGCGCGGCCCCGCCACGCGGCCTTCAGTGCCCGCGCCGCGAAGCCGGCCAGCAGGCGCGGGTTGCAGGCGAGGAAGCGGGCCATGGCATGCACGGTGCGCTGCTTGTCACGGCGGTCGAACTTCAGGTGTGCGGTCTGCAACAACATCTCCTGCACGAAGTCGGGATCGCTGAAGAAGTCATGCACACGGCTGCCCACGACCACGCCAAAAGCGTAGCGGTTGCACTCGGCGTGGCCGGCGCCGGCGGCGCCGAACGCCAACCGGCCGCCGATGCCGGCTTCGATCTGCGCCTGCACCGTGGCGGTGTTCACCGCGACGCGCTGGCGCTCAGTGCCTCGGCCGGTCGCTGCGCCCACCTGGAACGCGGCCACGCGCACCACGTCGCAGTGGCGCACAAAAAACTTCACCACGTCGGGCAGCTCGTGAAAGTTGTCGGGGCAGGCCGTGGTGTTGAAGACCACCGCCAGCGGCAGCCCGCGCGCGCGCTCGATGTACTCGGCGCGCACCGCGTTGAGTTCGATCTCAGTGGCGTAACCCTTGCGGTGCTGCGTCACGTCGACGTGGAAGGCCACGTCTTCCAGGCCGGCTTCGCACAGCTCTTCCAGCAGCCCGCGGGTGGCCTTGATGCCGTTGGTGAACAGCGAGCTCTGCATGTTCAGACTGCGGATGCGTCGGATGATCCGTACCAGCTCGCCGCGCTGGCGCAACGTGGGGTCACCGCCGGTGACCTGCACATCGGTGCCGTCGCCATAGTGCGCATGGATCATGTCGATGCGCCGGAACACCTCTTCCAGCGGAATGTCCTTCAGCGCCTGCGACGATTCCGACAGATAGCAGTAGCTGCAGTCCAGGTTGCAGCGCTGGGTGATCTCCAGCGCCACGCAGCCGATGGCCATGCGGCGGCCCACCACCTGCCAGGGCTGCCACTGGCCATGCGCCTGCATGCGCTGGCGGCCCCGCTCCAGAGGCGACAAGCCGTCGCCGAGCAACGCAGCGGGTTGCCACCGCGCAATGTCTTGAGGGCTCAGGGTGTGCTTCGGATTCAAACCACTCTCCGTCGGATGCGCAGCCAGAGAATCGGACCGGGCAGGGTTGCGACTGTACGGTGCCTGCCTGTTCACGCGCATCGCGCCATCCAGATCGACGCAACGTCCTGAGGGTCGCGCTGACGTACGTCGTCAGCGATCGCCGGCGAGCCTTCCGCCTATGCGACCAATATCGGTGCGTCTCAGAATTTCTCGACCCACGGGCGAACTTCGATCTCCCACGACCATGCGCTGCGCGGCTGGGCCAGCAGGTGCAAGTAGGTCGAAGCGACGGCATCCGGGTCGAGACGGTCGTCCTTGCCATCGTCCGCAGCGTTCCCCGCGGGTCGGATAGAGCCGTCGACCACGATGTGCCCGACGTGGATGCCGTGGGGCATCAGCTCGCGGGCCATGCTCTGCGCGAGGCCACGAAGCGCGAACTTGCCCATCGCGAACGCCGCCGACTGGGGGTAGCCCTTGACGCCGGCCGAGGCCCCCGTGAACAGAATCGCGCCCTGCCCTTTCGGCAACATGCGACGCGCAGCCTGCTGTGCGACGAGGAAGGCACCGTAGGCCGTGACCGAGACGGCGCTGGCCACGGCGACCGGGTCGACATCGACGAAAGCGCCGCGCACGCGCTGGCTCGCGTTGTAGACGACCACCTCCGGCGCGCCGCCGAGTTGCTCGGTGGCGGCATCGAAAAGCGCTGCGACGGCAGCGGCGTCGGTCGAATCACAGGTCATCGCGCCCGCCCCAGACTCCTTCACGATGGCCGCCAGTTTGTCGCGTCCGCGTGCAGCGACGACGACACGCATACCGGCATCTCGAACGAACGCGCGGGCGAGGCTGGCGCCGAGGCCGGGCCCAGCGCCGACGATCAGCGCACTCCGGTAAGGAAAGTTCGACATGATTTCGCAGTCCTCAAGCCGTCAGCCTCGCGTTCTGCGGGAACAGGTGCAGGCGCGCGTCGTCGTCCATCTCGGTCTTGTAGACGTTCTTCGTCTTCAATGCTTCGGCGCGTTGCGCCGCAGGCCGGGCGTTGATCTCGTCGAGGAGGCGCTTGACGTTGGGCAGCAGGTCCCAGGCGCCGGCGCCGAGAAAGAAGGGAACCGCGCGGGCCCAGCCCCAGACGGCCATGTCGACGATCGTATAGGTCTCGCCGAGCATGTAGCGGCCCTTCGCGAGCTGGCCGTCGATGAGTTTCCAGTGGCGCTCGGCTTCGAACTCGTAGCGGTTGACGGCGTACGCCTTGGGTTCCGGCGCGAAATGCTTGAAGTGCACGGCCTGCCCCGAATAAGGGCCGATGCCGGAGGCCACGAACATCAGCCACGAGAGCAATTTGGCCCGATCGGCGGGCGTGTCGGGAGGCAGGAACGAGCCCGTCTTTTCTGCCAGGTAAAGCAGGATCGCGTTGCTGTCGAACAGGATCGCGTCGCCGTCGACGAGCGCGGGTGTCTTGGCGTTCGGATTGATCGCCGTGAAGTCCGCCGCGTGCTGCTCGCCCTTGCGGGTGTCGATCGGCACGAGCTCGTAGGCGAGGCCGGCCTCTTCGAGGAAGAGCGCCACCTTGGCGGGGTTCGGCGACGGGTGATAGTAAAAGCTGATCATGGTTGGCTTTCTTGAGTGCGAGAGAAGGGAGAGCAGGATTCTGGTGCCGCTGCGGCTGGCAGCGATCGGACGAGCTCGAGCGTGTCTGCGGACTGCAAGCCCAGGCCCGAGCGAGCAAGAGTAGATGGCACCGATGCTGTCGGTCGGACGTAGAACCGCCGAACTGGTCATGCCCGATGCCGATCCACTCCAGGGCGTCGAGCAAGCAGCCCCTGCATTGGCGATCTCGAATCGACCGGTCGATAACTTCGGCGCAAATTGCGGTGACCGCCTGCGCTGGGTGAGTGTATCGAGTGCTGCAAACCTTCTGCGCTTGCCGACGTGACGCAACGCCCAGCGACCTCGAGTCGCATCGGAAGGTGAAAGAAGTCGCGTGGACTAGCGACATAGTTGCATCACCTGAAAGGCTGCCATGACGCTGATCCTGCTTTCCTATCTCGCCGGCGCGCTGACCATCCTCGCGCCTTGCATCCTGCCGGTTCTTCCCTTCGTGTTCGCACGAGCCGGACGGCCGTTTCTCCGCAATGGTCTGCCGTTGCTGGTCGGCATGGCCATCAGCTTCGCCGCCGTCGCCACCCTGGCGACCCTCGGTGGCGCTTGGGCGGCCGAGGCCAACGAAATCGGGCGCGGTATCGCGATCGCGGTGCTGGCGGTCGTCGGTCTGACGCTCGCCTGGCCGAGACTGGCCGAACGCCTGACGCGCCCCTTGGTCGCACTCGGCGGTCGGCTCAGCGAGAAGGCCGAACTCGACGCCAAGGCGACTGGGCGCACGGTATTGCCATCGGTCGTTCTCGGTGTGGCCACCGGCTTGTTGTGGGCGCCGTGTGCCGGGCCCGTCTTGGGGCTGGTGCTGACGACGGCCGCACTGCAAGGGGCCAGCGCCCACACCTCGTTGCTGCTCCTCGCCTACGCCGCCGGCGCAGCGACGACGCTCGGGCTGGCGCTCTGGGTCGGCGGCCGGTTCTTCGGATCGATGAGCCGTTCACTGGGTGTGAGCGAAGGGGTGCGCCGCGGCCTCGGCGTCGCCGTGCTGGCCGGAGTGACCGTCGTTGCGCTCGGCTGGGACACCGCTCTGCTGACGAAGTTGCCTTCGGGAAGCAACTTCCTCGAGCAATCCTTGCTCGACCGTCTCCACGGCCACGACCTGCCGCGGGCGACGGTCTCCTCGGCCGCCGCCCCGCGAGCTACTCACATGATCCTGACCGGCGCCCCCACCGCGGCGGCGCCGGCGAAGCCCCTGCTGTCGCTTCCGGTGGAGGGAACGCTGCCCGAGTTTCCCGGCGATCGGAACTGGCTCAATTCGCCGCCGTTGTCGGCGCAGTCGCTGCGTGGCAAGGTCGTCCTCGTCGATTTCTGGACCTTCGGTTGCGTCAACTGCCGGAACGCCTTGCCGCACGTCCGCGAGTGGTCCGAGAAGTACAAGGACCAGGGCTTGGTCGTGATCGGTGTGCATGCGCCGGAGTTCGCTTTCGAGCGCAAGCTCGAAAACGTCAAGCATGCCGTTGGTGATCTCGACCTGAAGTTCCCGGTCGTGATCGACAACGACTTCGCGATCTGGAAGTCGTTCTCGAACCAGTTCTGGCCCGCGAACTACTTCATCGACGCGCAGGGTCGGATTCGCTTCCACCACTTCGGAGAAGGCGAGTACGAAAAGTCGGAGCAGGTGATTCGGCAACTCCTCGACGAGGCCCGCAACCCGGGAGCCCCGGTCTCGCAGATGCCCGCGACCGGGGCGCGCACCTGAGCCCGACGTGCGTTCGCGGCTGCTCGCGGCAGATGCGAATTTTCGCGACGCTGTAACCTGGCGCGAGATTTCGACGAATGGAAGGGCAGCGGGTGAGACCCGCGCCCACTGGACGAGAACGACGCCCGATGCATCCGACACTGCACCTGCTTGCCAAGACCGATTTCCCGCCGATGTCCAGTGCGGCGCTGGACACCCTGCAAGTCAACCTCGGCTACAAATGCAATCAGAGCTGCCTGCATTGCCATGTCAACGCCGGGCCCAACCGGACCGAGATGATGGATGGCGACACCGTCGATCTCGTGTTGGCGGTTCTGCGCACGCGGCGAATCGGCACGCTCGACCTCACCGGCGGGGCGCCCGAGCTCAACGCGCACTTTCGTCGTCTGGTCGGCTCGGCGCGTGCACAGGGCGTGAGGGTCATTGACCGCTGCAACCTCACCATCCTGTCCGAGCCAGGACGGGAAGACCTGGCGGCGTTCCTCGCCGCCCAGCGGGTCGAAGTCGTTGCCTCCTTGCCTTGCTATTCGGTGGCCAACGTCGATCGCCAGCGCGGCGAGGGCGTGTTCGACCACAGCATGGCCGGCCTGCAGGCGCTCAACGCGCTCGGCTTTGGCATCGAAGGCTCCGGGCTGGTCCTGAACCTCGTCTACAACCCCCAGGGCGCGTCGCTGCCGCCGCCCCAGGAGGCCCTGGAGGCGGACTACAAGCGTGAGCTCGGCGAGCATTTCGGCATCCGCTTCAATCACCTTTTCGCGCTGACCAACATGCCCATCCAGCGCTTCGGCAGCACGCTGGTTTCCAAGGGAACGTTCCAGACCTATCTCGCGTTGCTGAAGGGCGCCTATCGGCCGGAGAACTTGGAGACGGTGATGTGCAGATCGATGCTCAGCGTCGACTGGCAGGGCGACCTTTACGACTGCGACTTCAACCAGATGCTCGGTCTGCGCGCCCGCCTGAACGGCGCCGTGCGACCCCACTTGCGCGACCTCCTGGCGCACGACGCCGCGGGCAGGTCGATCCGGGTCGCCGACCACTGTTTTGGCTGCACGGCCGGCCAGGGCAGCAGCTGCGGCGGCGCCCTCGAGTCCGAAGCGATGCCAGAGGCTGCGGTGCCCAGCGCGTGACAGCCGGAGCGCGCCGCGACCACGCCCGGGAACGCGGATGACTCGGCCGGCAGCGTTGCCGAATCGCGGTCGCCTGGCGATACGGCTCTCGATCATCGTGCCGGTCCTGAACGAGGCCGAAGCCATCACGGCGACGCTCGATGCGCTCGCCGGCCCCCGAGCTGCCGGTCACGAGGTGATCGTGGTCGACGGCGGCAGCAGCGACGGCACGCAGGCTCTCTGCCGCGACCGCGCTGAAGTCGTCTTCGAAGGCTGCCGCGGCCGCGCTCGGCAGATGAATGCTGGCGCGGCGCTCGCAGAGGGCGACGTGTTGCTGTTCCTGCATGCCGACACGCGCTTGCCGCCGCACGCCGTGCAGCGGATCGTCGACGTCGTTGGCCGCGGCGCGGGATGGGGGCGCTTCGATGTGCGCATTGCCGGTCGCTCGCCGATGCTGCGGGTCGTCGCCACGCTGATGAACGTGCGCTCGCGGCTGACCGCGATCGCCACCGGCGATCAGGCGATGTTCGTTCGCCGCGATCTGTTCGATCGCGTCGGCGGCTTCCCCGACCAGGCATTGATGGAAGACATCGAGCTCTCGCGCCGCTTGCGTGCCTGCGCACCGCCGGCCTGCCTGCGCGAGCAGGTCGTGACCTCGGGGCGCCGCTGGGAACGTCGCGGCGTCTGGAGAACGATCGTGCTGATGTGGCTGCTTCGCTGGCGCTATTGGCGCGGTGCTGCGGCCGACGAGCTGGCGCGGGCTTATCGATGAGCCCTTCGCCCGGCCGCCCGATGGATGACTCCTTCCGCTCGGCGGGAAAGCGCGCAGCGCGAAGGGCGCGCTGATGAGCGTGGCGACGGCGGTCATCGTGATGGCAAAAGCGCCGCTGCCTGGCTTCGCCAAGACGCGCTTGATCCCGGCCCTCGGCGCCGACCGTGCCGCAGCGCTGGCCGAGCGGCTGCTGCACGCCGCCGTCGCCGAGGCCGTGGCCGCCGGCATCGGCCCCGTCGATCTCTGCTGCGCTCCGGACCGCACGCATCCGGCCTTCGCACGCCACGCCGGTGGCGCCGGCATCGAGCTCTCCGAGCAGGGCGACGGCGACCTGGGCACCCGCATGGCGCGAGCCTTCGAACGCCGGCTGGCGAACGGCCGGCGCGCCGTGATGATCGGCACCGACGCGCCGACGCTCGACGCGGCCATGCTGGCGCACGCCGCCGGTGCCTTGAGCGATGCCGACGCCGTATTCGTTCCTGCTTTCGATGGCGGCTACGCGCTGATCGGCCTGCGCCGTGCAGCGCCGACGCTTTTCGACGGCATGCGCTGGAGCACGTCGACGGTGATGGCGTGCACGCGCGAGCGACTCGCCGCCGCCGGACTGACGCATCTCGAGCTGCCTGCGGTCGCCGACATCGACGAGCCCGCCGACCTCGTGCATCTGCCGCCCGGGTGGTTGCCATGAAACGGCTGCTGCTGGTCGGCGCCGGCCACGCTCACGCCCAGGTGCTCAAGGACTGGATCGCCCAGCCGGTGCCCGGCTGCGCGGTGACGCTCGTGTCGCCCCACGCCCTGACCCCGTATTCGGGAATGGTGCCCGGCTGGCTCGCCGGCACTTACCGCTTCGACGAGATGGACATCGACTTCGCGGCGCTGGCCGCCAGCGCAGGCGCGACGTTCGTGGTCGACGAGATCGTCGGGCTCGACCCGAAGCGCCGGCGGATCCGGCTGCGCGGCGGCAGCGAGCTCGACTACGACGTGCTGTCGCTCAACGTCGGCTCGACGCTGACGGCGCCGGTGGCGCCGCCGGGTGAACGCGTGCGGATCCTGTCGTTGCGACCGCTCGACAAGTTGCGCCAGGCGTGGGACGCGCTGCTCGGCGATCCGCGGATCGCGACCTCCGACACGCCTCTGGTCGTGACGGCGGTCGGTGGCGGCGCGGCCGGCGTCGAGTCGCTGCTGGCAGCGCTGAAGCGCCTGCGCTCGCTGCGCCCCGGTCGGCCGGTCCAAGGCGCGCTGATCACGGCCAGCGCGACACTGCTCCCGGGCTTCGCGCCTGCGGCGGTCCGATCCGCACGCGCCGCGCTCGCCGCGGCCGGGGTGGTGGTGCAGACGGGTCGCGGCTACGACGACTCGGTCGCCCGCTCGAGCGACGTCGTGCTCTGGGCCACCGGCGCCGAGGCGCATCCGTGGCAACACGGCTGCGGCCTCGCGGTGAGCGATCGCGGCTTCATTCGCGTCGACCGGCGATTGCGTTCGTGCTCGCACCCGCAGGTGTACGCGGTCGGCGACTGTGCCGAGTGGCCAGCGCCACTTCCCAAGGCCGGCGTGATCGCGGTGCGCATGGGGCCGGTGCTGTCGAGAAACCTCCGCGCGGCGCTCGGCGCCGGCACGCCGGCTCCTTATGCGCCGCAGCGGCGTCATCTGGCGCTTCTGGCGAGCGCCGACGGCCGAGCCATCGCGTCGTGGGGCCGCTGGTCGCTGCAGGGCCGCTGGATCTGGCGCTGGAAGGACCGAATCGACCGCGCGTTCGTGCGGCGGTTCGCCGTCGCCGGCGGCACCCTCGCAACCCGACATCCGAGCCATGTTTAAGGAGAACCCGTATGACCCCCCTCTGCCCGAAACTTGTCGTCGCTCGCGCTCCGCGTCGCCGCGCTGCTCGGTGCAGCTCCGGCGTCCGCCGCCGACGGCTTGCGCACCCTCCGGAGTCCCTATCCCGCAAAGGACACGATGAACCGCTTCGAGGATCTGGCCGAAGCGGTCGTGAAGTGACCTCGACGGACTGACCCATGCTCGCGATCATCGGAGGCACCGGCCTCTACGACCTAACCGGAATGGAGACGCTGGAGCGGCTCGACGACGACACGCCGTTCGGCACGCCCTCGGGCCCGGTGCTGCGCGGTCGCGTCGGCGCCTCGCCGGTTCTGTTTCTGGCCCGCCACGGCGCCGGCCACCGGCTCCTGCCCCACGAAGTGAACTACCGCGCCAACATCTTTGCGCTCAAGCGCGCCGGCGCGACCGGTGTGCTCGGCGTTTCGGCGGTGGGCAGTCTGGCCGAGCACGTCGCCCCCGGCGATCTCGCGATGCCCGAGCAATACGTCGACTGGACGCGAGGTGGCCGCGCCGGCACGTTCTTCGGCGGCGGCGTGGCGGCCCATGTCTCGACCGCCAACCCGGTGAGCGCGGCGCTGGTCGATGCAGCTGCTGTATCGGCACAGGCGCTCGGCATCACGCTGCACCGCGGCCTGACCTATGCTTGCGTCGAGGGACCGCGTCTGGGCACCCGCGCCGAGAGCCGGCTGCTGCGCCAGGCCGCGTGTCATCTGGTCGGCATGACCAACGTTCCCGAAGTCTTTCTCGCGCGCGAGGCCCAGATGGCGTACGCGACGGTCGGCATCGTCACCGACTACGACTGCTGGATGGAGGATCCGTCGCGCCACGTCAGCGTCGCCCGGATCTTCGAGTTGTACGGCCGGAGTCTCGCCAAGGCGCGTGCGCTGCTCGAGCACTTGCTGGCGCAGCCGCCCGTCACGCCCGAGCCGCAGATCAGGACGGCGCTGTCGACGGCCGTGCTGACCCCGCTCGAGGTACTCACGCCGTCCCAGCGTGCATGGCTCGACGTTCTGCTGCGCTGAAAGCCGGTAGGTTCAGTCGCCCGCGATTTCCTAGACTCTTAGCCATCTTATATATTTTTAGTAAATCAATTAAGATGGCTACGAATGAACCCCGTCGACAACCCGTTCGCGCCGGGGGCCGGGACACCGCCACCCGAGCTGGCCGGTCGCGACCACTTGCTGGAAAAGACTCGCATCGCGATCGCGCGCGTGCGCAAGGGTTTGCCGACAAAGAGCGTTCTTCTGGTCGGGCTCAGAGGCGTCGGAAAGACCGTCTTGCTCGACCGGATGAAGGACGATGCGGAGCAAGCCGGCGTGCATTCGGTCCGCATCGAGGCGCCCGAAGGGCGTTCGTTGCCGGCGCTGCTGGCGCCTCAGATTCGCCACGTCTTGTTGCGGCTCAGCCAGACCGAGCGTGCGAAGGAACTGGCAACGCGTGGCCTGCGCGCTCTGGCCGGGTTCGCCACTCGACTCAAGGCCAAGTACGGCGACATCGAAGTCGGAATCGACCACGCCCCCGAACCCGGCTTGGCCGACAACGGGGATCTCGAGCACGATCTTCAAGCGCTGCTCGAACAAGTCGGGCACGCTGCCAAGGCCGCCGACACGGCGGTGGCGCTGTTCATCGACGAACTCCAGTACGTCAAGGAAGACGAGCTCGCGGCTCTGATCACAGCCATGCATCGTTGTGCCCAAAGGCGTGTCCCGGTGGTCCTCGTGGGCGCCGGCTTGCCGCAACTGCGAGGGCGCATGGGTCAGGCGAAATCCTACGCCGAGCGACTCTTCGACGTCCCGACCGTCGACGCTTTGATGCCCGTGGCCGCCCGCATCGCCATCACGAAACCCGTCACCGATGCTGGCGTGAAGATCACGACCGAAGCGGTCGAACAGATCATCAAGGAGACGAAGGGGTATCCGTACTTCCTTCAGGAATGGGGCAAGCACGCGTGGGACAGTGCAGCCGCGTCGCCAATCTCGTTGCTGGATGTGACGCGTGCCCATCGTTCGGCACTCGCCGCCCTGGACGAAAGCTTTTTCCGCGTGCGCTTCGATCGTCTGACGCCGGCCGAGAAAAAGTACCTCCGCGCCATGGCCGATCTCGGACCCGGCCCGCATCGATCTGGCGACATCGCCGACAAGCTGGATCGAAAGGTCACGTCGCTCGGCCCGACGCGCAACAACTTGATCGCCAAGGGGATGATCTGGAGCCCCAACCACGGCGACACCGCATTCACGGTGCCGCTGTTCGATGAGTTCATGCACAGGATCATGCCGGGCAGAGACTGGCAATGAACACGACGCCTTTGGAACAAAAACCTGCCGGCATGCAACCGCCCCGCTTCATCGTCTGCGTCGCCAACGCCGACAGCGCCGACATCTCGGTGCTCTCGCTCGACCGCTCGACCGGTGCCGTCACGCCGCTGCAGCGCATCGAAGCGGGCGGCACCGTGAAGCCGCTCGCGCTGAGCCCGGACCAGCGCTTCCTGTATGCCACGCTGCGCTCCGATCCGGTCGGCGTGGCGAGCTTCGCCCTCGATGCGAGCACCGGCCACCTGAGCGCGCTCGGCCGGGCGCCGTTGCCGTACGGCATGAGCTGGCTCTCGTGCGACCGCAGCGGTCGGTTCCTGTTCAGCGCGGCCTATACCGACAGCGCGGTGGCGGTGAGCCCAGTCGATGCGCGCGGCGTCGCGCAGGCGCCGACGCAGGTGTTGCCGGTGCCGCGCAACGCGCATTCGATCCAAGTCGACCCGTCGAACCGGTTCGCGTTCGTCGCGAGTGTCGGCGGCGGCGTGATCTCGCAGATGAGATTCGACGTGTCGACCGGAACGCTCACGCCGAACGAGCCCGCGACGATGGCCCCTCACTCGGCGCTCGTGACGGTAGAAGCCTCGAAGACCGCCATCGAGAACGCGATGGAAAGCGCGACCGCGACTTCGACGCAGGGAACACCGACCGGTCGCGCCGCCCGCCATCTCGACGACAGCCGGGTCTCGCCGCGCCACTTCGTGTTCCATCCGAATCAGCGCTTCATGTACGTCCTGAACGAGCTCGGTGCGGTCGACGTGCTCGCCTTCGACGCCGAGCGAGGCACCTTGCGCGCGTTGCAGACGCAGAGCGCGGTGCCCCTTGACGCCGACGGCGAGGCTTGGTGCGCCGACATCCACATCACGCCCGACGGCCGCTTCGTGCTCACATCGGAACGGCGCTCGAGCACGCTGACCTCGTGGCGCGTCGACGCCTCGAGCGGCTTCCTCGAACGCATCGTCGATGTCGCGACCGAGACCCAACCGCGCGGCTTCGCGCTCACGCCCGATGGTCGCTTCGCCGTCGTGGTGGGCGAGCTCTCGCATGCGCTCAGCGTGCACGCGATCGATGCGGTTGACGGCCTGCTCCGCAAGGTTGCCAGCTGTGCGGTCGGTCGCGCGCCGAACTGGGTGCAGATCGCCGATCTGGCCCCGTGCTGACGCGTGGCCGGCACCACCCCGCACGCCACCACCGCCGCGCACGCCGCCTGGCCGATCGCGTTCGCCGGTGCGGTCGCACTCGCGGTCGCGATGGGCATCGGGCGCTTCGCGTTCACGCCCATCTTGCCGATGATGCTGGCCGACGGCGTCATCGATCTGCCCTCGGCGAGCTGGCTCGCGAGCGCGAACTACCTCGGCTACCTGGCGGGCGCCTTGCTCTGCACGTTCCAGCCGCTGGTCTGGCGGCGGCTGCGTTGGCGCACCACGCTGAACCCGTCGACGGTCGCGCGCGTCGGTCTCGTCGCGACCGTGGTGCTCACGTTCGGCATGGCGGTGCCGCTCGCTTCGGCGTGGCCGTGGCTGCGCTTCTCGGCCGGTGTCGCGAGTGCCGGCGTGTTTGTGTTCGGTTCGGCCTGGTGCCTCGCGACTCTCGCGCGGCTCGGCGTGCCGTCGATGGCGGGCTTCATGTTCACCGGCCCCGGCGTGGGTATCGCGATCAGCGGCATCGCCGCGACCGGCATGGTGGCGTGGCACTGGCGCGCCCAGGCGGCATGGCTGCTGTTCGGTGCGCTCGCGTTCGTGTTGACGGCGTCGGTATGGCGCCGCATCGCGATGACTGAGGCCACGCCCGCTGCTGTATCGACCGGCGCAGCATCGACCGCCACTGCGTCGGCTGTGGTTGCGTCGACCACCATTGCGACGCCAACGATGTCAAACACCCCGCCGCCGTCATCCGACTCGGCCGCCACCGCGAGCCACGCCGAAGTGGGCTGGCTCGCGTTCGCGTACGGCCTCGCCGGCTTCGGCTACATCGTCACCGCCACCTTCCTGCCGGTCATCGCGCGCGAGGCGCTGCCCGGATCGCCGTGGCTCGACCTGTTCTGGCCGACGTTCGGCGTCGGCATCGTCATCGGCGCGTTGCTGTCGATGCGCGTCGGCGCGCACCTCGACCGCCGCGTCCTTCTGGCCGCTTGCTACGTGATGCAGGCCGCGGCCATCGGCACCAGCGTGTGGCGCCCGACGCTCGCCGGCTTCGCAGTGAGCAGCTTGATGCTCGGCCTGCCGTTCACCGCGATCACCTTCTTCGCGATGCAGGAAGTGCGGCGGCTGCGGCCGCAAGCCGCGGCCAGCCTGATCGGCCTGTTGACGGCGATGTACGGGATCGGCCAGATCGTCGGGCCGCCGATGGTCGCGTGGCTGCTGCACGCGCGCGGCAATCGCAGCGAGGGTTTCGCGATCTCGTTGACGGTCGCTGCCGCGTCGCTCTTCGTCGGCGCCGCGATTTATCTCGGCATGTCGAAGGCGTATCCGCTGCGCGCCCCGGTCTGAACCCCGTCAGCCGCGGAACTCGAACTGCGAGAGTTCGTTGAAGCCGTGGCGTTGGCGACCGTGCGAAAGATCTGCCGGCCGCCTAGCGCAATCGCGCCATAGATCATGTCGCCCACCACGTCGAACTGCGGCAGCGGGCGGGGCCCGTCGACATGAAAACCGGTGCGGTAGACCTTGCTCATCGCGCGGCCCTCTCGATCGGCAGGCTCAACCGCCGTGAACCTTCTTGATCAATTCGTTGACCACCGCGAGCGCGCGCGCCGTGTTGCCCACTTGCGCTGGTGACGTGAGGTAGGTTCGCTGAACCAGCAACGCCGGGACGCCGTACGTGTCGATCTTGTAATCGGCGGTGAGCTTTTTCGCGCGGTTGGTCGAGACAACGATCGAGAACGACTTGAAGATGTCGAGAAACCTGGCCGCGTCGCCGCCGTTCGCTTTCACGAGCGCCGCGAACTCTTCCGGCTTCTCGAAGCGTTGACGCTCGACGTGCACCGCGTGAAACACCTTGAGCTGCATCGCGTCGACCAGCCCCATCGCCTCGAACGCGTAATAGGCGCGCTGGAAGTTCTCGAAATGGGCGAGGAAGGGCACCGGGACGCGAGTCAGCGTGGCATGGGGCGGCAGCGTTTTCGCCCAGGCCTCCAGGCCGGGTTCGAACTCGTTGCAATGGGGGCAGGCGTAGGAAAAGAACTCGATGACCTCGACCTTGCCGCCGGGACCGGCGGGCTGGGGGGTGCCCACGCGCGTGAAGTCCTTGCCTTCGCTCGCGCCCTGCGCAAGGGCGGTGCTGCCGAATCCGAGCAACGGCGCTGCTGTGGCAGCCGCAAAAGCATGGGTGAAGTCGCGTCGTTTCATCGGTCGTTTCATCGGTCGTTTCATCGGTCGGTTCTCGGTCGCTCGGGGTGCTGCGTGGGCCGCGGGCCGAGCATAGCGTGACGAGCCGGGCGCCGCGTGGCCACCGGCGCGAATCGAACGGCCGTCAGTCGCTGAGGCGAAAGAGCACCGATTCGAATTCTTCGAGCACCGGCAACACGACGTCGACCACATCGCCCTCCTGCTCGAAGGCGAGACGCTGCTGCACGACGGTTGTTTCGACGGCGGCGCAGCGGCCGCCCGCAGGCATGCGCAGCCGCAGTCGAAGCCCATGCAAAGGCACCACGTCTTCGACCGCGCGCCGATGGCCGCTGCGCACACCGCTCGCGCCATTGAAGTTGACCAGGTGCAGCACGCGGCTCGAGGCAGCGTCCATCACGGACACGTCGACCAGCCCGCGAGCCTCGACGCTGACGAGTTCACCGCGATCACCGTTGCCCAGTCGCACGGCGTTGGCGAGCAGACGCAAGGTGTCGCGGAGGCCGAAGTGGAAGCCGATCCGATCGGGCTCCCAAGGAAAGTAGCAGACGCTGCCCGCACCTTGCGCGCGGGAGAAGACGAGCGGGACCTGGTGCGCATCGGCAGGGCCTGCGGCGTTGAACTCGGGCACGCTCATGCCGCTGCCGGGTCGGGCTTCGACCGGCGGCACGAGGCTCAGCACGTCGCTGTCGTCGCTACCGTCGCTGTTGGCCGAGGCGCCGGGTCTGACCGGCGCGGCATCGGCCGTTTCGAACACGCAGACGTTGCCGGCGAGCGGCAGCACGTCGGTGTCGCCGATGTCGCGCAACAGCGGGTGCTCGGGTTGCCGAATCTGTGCGTAAGCGGCTTTCAGGTGCGGCAGCGTCTCGCCGGTGTATCGGGCGCCGGACATGGCGGCGATCCACGGCACCTCGCGGTCGACGCCCCACTCGTCGCAGAAGCCGGTGCGGTGCGTCGCGACGACTCGGCCGCCGTTTGCCACGTAGCGCTCGAGCGTGGCCGCGCACGCGTCGCTCATGCACGCGAGGTTCGGCAGCAACAGGCAGCGGTAGCGTGCCAACGCGTCGGCGTCGAGGCGCTGGTCGGAGAGCAGGTCGAACGGGATGCGTGCGTCCATCAGCGCGTTGTAGGCGCCGCGAAAGCCGTCGAGATAGTTGAGATCGGGGTCGGCGCCGCCGGCGTAGTCGAGGCTGCGGCGCGAGAACACCAGAGCCACCTGCGCCGCCGAGCGGCGGCCGCTGTACACATCGGCGCGCTCGTGGAAGAGGCGGAACAGGTCCTGCATCGGTTGCAGCCCGCGGCGGTCGAACACATCGGAGTAGTAACCCGTCAGGTGCAGCCACGGCTTCGCGCCGTTGGCAGCGATCTGCG
Source organism: Caldimonas sp. (assembly GCA_965246805.1). Taxonomy (GTDB): domain Bacteria; phylum Pseudomonadota; class Gammaproteobacteria; order Burkholderiales; family Burkholderiaceae_C; genus Schlegelella_A. The sequence continues at coordinate 67,409 of CBDFFO010000006.1, forward strand.
CCGCCCACACACGGTTCTCGGCCACCGGGGCGTGCGTGAAGCGCCACCACGGGTAGAAGTAGCTCACCGTGATGCCGGCGCCGCGCGTGGGGCTCATCGCATGCGCATAACGCGCTTCCATGCCCGGCCACCAGAGGTTGCAGTAGCGCCGCTGCGCTTCGAGCACCACGCCGTCGGCGTGCTGCGACGTGAGGTCGACGTCCCAGCCGCCCTTGCGCGTGTGGTCCCACGATTCGATCACCTGGCTCAGCGGCAGCCACGCGCAGCCAGGGCGCACCGCCCGGATCACCTCGCGCACGCAGCGGTTCCAATCGGTGATGCGCGAGTAGCGCCACTCGCTGTAGAGCTTCCAGTCCGGGTCGGACCAGTCTTCCTGCATCGGGAAGGGGCGCTGGAACGCCTCGGTGAAGAGCAGCTGGCAATTGGCGCAGAAGCATCGGCCGGTGCCCCACGGCGAGAACTGCGCGGCGTTGGCCCAGAGGCCGTCGAGCGGGAACCGTTCGACGATCTCGCGCACCACGTCGAGCATGAAGCGTTTGAAGTGGTCGCCGTTCGGGCACGTCAGGTAGAAGTCGTGCAGGCGCACGGGTTCGCCGTTCGCCGTGCGCGCAAAACGATCGGGATGCGCCGCCAGCTGCTCGGCGCTGCCGAGGCTCGGGTCGATGCGGCCGATCGCACGGATGCCGGCCTCGTGCAGCGCGTGCACGGTCGCGCCGACCAGATCGCGGCCGTCGAGCGAGGGGCTGATGGGATGGCCCTCGACCATCGACGGGTAGAACGCGGTGACGCCACCGACGCTGAAGCCGAGCGCACCGAGCGAGAACGAACGCGCGAGCGCGACGAGACCGTCCGCGTCCCAGCGCGTCGCGTCGTCGGCGCGCATCGTCATGATCATCGCGAGGCTCTCGCCGAGCCACTCGTGTTCGAGGTCGGGCTCAAGGGTTATTGAAGTACCTTCGCGCTGTGCGCTCGGGTATTCGCCTTTCGGGCGGCCGGGCAGGCTCATTGAAGTACCTTCGCGCTGTGCGCTCCGGTATTCGCCTTTCGGGCGGCCGGGCAGGCTCATACGGCGCCTTCCATGAATTCCCGCCGCTTTGCCGATTCGTATGCCACGAACGACGGCGCCTGGCGCAATCGCGCGAGGAGGGCTTCCTCTTCCGAAGTCATCGAGGGCGATTCGAGCGTGGTGGCGTTGGCCAGCAGCTGCTCGACGTTGTCGACGCCGACGATCAGGCTGTCGGGCTCGTGCACGAGCACGAACTTCAGCGCCACGCGCGCGAGCAGGGCCTTGTCGTCGCAGCCGATCGATGCGCCGATGCGAAAGAGCTCGCCCTTGAGGAACGCTTCTCGTGCGACGACGCCGAGCCCGCGCGAGCGGGCCGCGGGCACCACCCGATCGAGCACGCAGGCGTCGCCAACATTGAGGTCGGTGTTGAGCACGTCGAACGCGCCCGATTCGATCATCGCGAGGTAAAGCCGCTCGCCCGAGAACGAATCGGCGACCACCCAGCGCACCAGCCCCTCGCGTTTCAAGTCCTGCAAGTTGCCGGCGAGTGTGGGAAGGTAGCCCGGATCGCCATCGATGGACCAAGCGAGCAGTCCGATGTTGAGGAAGTCGAGCGTCTCGCGGCCCAGCAGCTTCAGGCCCCGCTGCACTTCGGCGCGCAGCAGCTGGCCGTCGAGCATCTTCCGGTTGCCGGGGTCGTACGAGTAGCACATGCCTTCCGGCCGGGTCTGGATGTAGATCTCGTGAGGCGGTGGCATCGCCTTCAGATGGCGACCCAGCGCTTCCTTTTCCGAGTCGATCGTCACGTCGAAGAAATTGATGCCGAGATCGTAGGCCGCACGCACAACCGCCTGGCGCTTCGCGCCGCCGTAGCCCTGGCCGATGTGGCCTGGCGACACGGCGAGCTTTATGTCTTCGTTGAAGCCGCGCGACTTGCCGTCGGCGAGGTACTCGTGACCGCCGAGCGCGAGCATCGACACGTGCGGACCGTTCGGGCCGAGGCGGCGGCTATGCACGGGTGCGGGCCTCGTCGCCGGCGGTCGGCGTTGTCGCGTCGAGGAGCGCCTTCGCACCGGCCTCGCCGATTTCCGAGTCCTGTGGCGCGAGCACGCCGCTCACCGCGATGCCGCCGACGCAGTGGCCATCGATCATCAGCGGGATGCCGCCCTCGATCGGGAACGCATGCGGCTGCCCGAGCACCGCCATACGGCCGCTCTTCAGGCGCTGATCGAACACGAGCGTGCCGCGCCGGTAGGCCGCTGCACTTTCGGCCTTCTCGATCGCCACCGCGCCGCTGCCCCACGACACTTGCTGCGCGCGTTCGAAGTAAACGAGGTGGCCACCGTCGTCGACGATCGCGAGCGCGACCGCCCAACCGTTCGATGCCGCATGCGCCAGCGCTGCCGCCGCCGCGCACTTGGCGCCGTCGATGTCGAGCGTCGGTCGGCGCGCGACGGGAATGCTGTCGGTTCTCATCACGGATCTCAATCCAGTTTGATGTTGGCGTCTTTGACGACCTTCGCGTACTTGTCGACTTCCGACTGCACGACGGCCGCGAACGCTTCCGGGCTGCTGCCAAGCGGCTCGGCGCCGAACGATGCGAGCTTGGCCTTCACGTCGGGCAGCTGCAGAGCCTTCGCGAACTCGCGCTGCAGTCTCTCGAGGATTGGCTGCGGCAACTTCGCCGGCGCGAAAACGCCCCACCACGACGTGAAGTCGAAACCCGGCACGCCGGCCTCGGCCATGGTGGGCACCTCTGGCAGCATCGACGAACGCTTCGGCGTCGTCACGGCGAGCGCACGCAGGGCGCCGCTCGTCAGGAAGGGCACGGCGGGCGGCGGGTCGCTGATCGCGAGATCGACCTGGCCGCCGAGCAGCGCTGTGATCGACGGGCCCGAGCCGGCATACGGCACGTGCACCAGGTCGGTCTTCGTCAGCAGCTTGAACATCTCGCCCGTGAGGTTGGTGCCGGTGCCGTTGCCCACCGACGCATAGTTCAGCTTGCCCGGCTGCGCTTTCGCCGCATCGACGAGATCTTTGATCGACTTGATACCCGACTTGGCCGGCACCAGCACGATGAACGGGAACGTCGCGATCTCGGAGATCGGCGTGAAGTCCTTGATGGCGTCGTAGGTCATGCGCTCCTTGTAAAGCGCAGGGGCGATGGTGTGCGTAACCGATCCGAAGACCAGCGTGTAGCCGTCCGGCGCGGCCTTCGCGACGACGGCGGTGCCGAGCATCGTGCCGGCACCGGGCCGGTTGTCGATGACGACCGGCTGGCCGAGCGCTTCGGCAACGTGCTGTGCGATCACGCGGGCCGCGATGTCGGTGCCACCGCCGGCCGCGTACGGAACGATCAGGTGGATGGGCTTATTCGGGTAGGCCTGGGCGTGGGCCGGGTTGGAGCCGACGGCGGCGACGAGGCCCAGGGCCAGCAGGAATGGAAAGAGCTTGATCATCGAGTCTCCTGTGCTCACAATGTGAGCTTTTTGTGATGCAGATTTGAGTGATGCTGCAAATCGAGGTCGAGCATAAGGCCATCTGCACTATGCGCAAGAGATATGTCCCTGCCGACAAGGAGTGTTCACATGGTGAGCAAACAGCCCGCCGCTTCGCGCACGGGGCAGGTGCGCCCGACCGGCAAAGCGCCGCCCCGCGCGTCGCGGCGCCCGCCGCGCGGCGAGATGAGACCGCCGGCCGTGGCCACCGCGGGCCCGGTTCGTGGCGCGCAACTGGTGTCGACCGCCGCGCAGCTGATGCGGGCACTCGCTGGCGCACCGCCCGAAGGTTGGCGGCTCGTCGACCTCGTCGAGCGCACGGCGCTCCAACGCTCGGCGGTGGGACGTATCGTGAATGCGCTCTGCGTCGAGGGCTTGGCCGCCAAGGGTGGCGCGCGCTATGCGCTCGGCCCGCTCGCATTTGAACTCGGCCTCGCCGCGTCGCAGCGCTCACCGTTGCCGGCGCTGGCCGATGCCGCGATGCGGCGCCTCGCAGAGCGCACCGGGGACACGTGCTTCCTGATGGTGCGCAGCGGTGACGACGCGGTCTGCCTCGACCGCCGCGAAGGCGCCTATCCGATCAAATCGCTCACGATCTCGGTCGGCGATCGCCGACCGCTCGGCTGCGCCGCTGGCAGCCTCGCCTTGCTGATGCACTTGGGGCCCGCCGACGCGGAGCACTACATCGCGAGGCATGCCGAGCGCATCGGACAGCACGGCCACCTGAATGCCGACGTGGTTCGCCGCATGCTCACGCGCGCGCGCCGGCTCGGCTACGCGCTCAACCACGACGACATCGTGCCGCACGTGAGCGCTGTCGGCATCGCGATCCCGTCTCGTCTCGGCCAGCCCTACGCCGCGCTCAGCGTGAGCACGCTCACGAGCCGAATGATGGCGAGCGGCCGGCGCGAGCAGGTGTTGGCTTGGCTCGAACCGCTGGCGCGCGAGATCGCGGCCCGGTTGTGAGAGGCGTCGAAGCGCAGTGGTACAACACGGCTCCTGCGCTGCCCTGAGGCCGCTGCCGACGTGAACCGGTGGCAGCGCGAACCCCTGACGAAAGCAATCCATGAGCGCAGACCGCGACCGCAACGTTCGCCGCCAGAAACAGACCCGCGTCAAGGCGCGAAAGCGCCTGGCACGCGAAGCCAAGCCCTCGAACTCGGCGGTCGCCAAGCCGGCGATGCCCAAGGCCTGACCTCTTCGCGCGGCAGGTCACTGCCGACGTTCAGGGCATGAAACGCCCCGCTGTCCGAGACGATGTGCAGTTCTCGCCGCGTGGGCGGCGCATGGACGAGCGGGTAATAGATCGGGTCGTCATCGCCGAAATAGGTCAGCGCCCGAATCGACGAGCGACGCTGTCGGGGCGCCGCGTCCAGTGGCCGGCTCACCGCGCGCGCGGGCGCTTCCTGGCGCAGGAAGAGATCGACCTTCGTACCTAATTACGATGTAGCTTCATAGCGAATAGATTCGCAGGACCTTCCCATGCACGCCAAGCCCACCAACGTCATCGTCATCATGTCCGACGAGCACAACCCGAAGGTCATGGGCTGCTCGGGCCACCCGATCATCGCCACGCCTCACCTCGACGCGCTGGCCGCGCGGGGCACGCGTTTCAGCTCGGCCTACACCACGAGCCCGGTCTGCGTGCCGGCACGCGCGGCGTTCGCGCTCGGCAAGTACATTCACCAGATCGGCTTCTGGGACAACGCCGATGCCTACGACGGCTCGCAGCCGAGCTGGCACCACGTGCTGCGCGATCGCGGCCACGAGGTGGTCTCGATCGGCAAGCTCCACTTCAACCTCGCCAACGAGGACCACGGGTTCACCGAGGAGCAGATCTCGATGCACATCCTCGACGGCAAGGGCGACCTGATGGGCCTGGTGCGCGACGACCTGCCGCGCCGCGGTGGAGCCAAGAAGATGGCGGCGATGGCCGGCCCGGGCGAATCGACCTACACGCTGTACGACCGCGACATCTGCGCGCGCGCGCAGATCTGGCTGCGCGAGAACGCGGCCCGCGCCCACGCGAAGCCATGGGTTCTTTTCGTTTCGTTCGTGGCGCCGCACTTTCCGCTCACTGCGCCGCCCGAACACTATTACCGCTACTACAACCAGACCTTGCCGAGGCCGAAGCTGTACGCGCGCGAAGAGCGTACGCGGCACCCTTATCTCGACGACTACCGAAACAGCTTCTGCTACGACGACTACTTCGAGGGCGAGGCCGACGTGCATCGCGCGCTGTCGGGTTACTTCGGGCTCGTGAGCTTCTTCGACGAGCACGTCGGCAAGCTGATGAATGTCGTGAGCGAGATGGGCCTCGAGAGCTCTACTGATGTGATCTACACCAGCGACCACGGCGACAACCTGGGCGCGCGCGGCTTGTGGGGCAAGTCGACGATGTACGAGGAGATCGCAGGCGTGCCGCTGATCGCGGCGGGCCCGAGCTTCCCGCGCGGCAAGGTCGTCACCACGCCGACCAGCCATGTCGATGCCTTCCCGACCATCCTCGAATCGGCGGGCGAGTCGTTCGAGAGCGTGCGGCTCGGCCACCCGGGCGTCTCGTTGATCTCGATCGCGAATGGCGCGACCCCCGAACGAACGGTCTTGAGCGAGTACCACGGCATGGGCTCGAGCACCGGTGCCTACATGATCCGGATGGGCGCGTACAAGTACGTGCACTACGTGAAGTACCCGCCGCAGCTGTTCGACCTTGCCGCCGACCCCGAGGAGATGAACGACCTCGCGGCCGAGCCGACGATGGCCGCGGTGTTGCAGGCCTGCCGGGCCAAGCTCGAAGCGATGCTCGACCCGGTCGAGGTCGATCGGCGAGCCAAGGCGCGCCAGGCCGAGTTGCTCGCCGCCCACGGCGGCCGCGACGCGGTCATCGCGCGAGGCGACCTCGGCTTCACGCCGGCGCCCGGCGTCGTCGCGACCTTCCAGTGATCCGGTCAACGCATTACTGCCCGACGTCTTCGCGACGCGGCCCTTTCTGAAAGGTCTCCCATGAAGCTGTCCATCTCGATCGTCTCGCTGGCCTTAACCGCCACCCTCGCCCTGCCGGCGCATGCCGACGACTGGCCCACGAAGCCGCTTCACATGGTGGTCGCCTACCCGCCCGGTGGCGGCCTCGACTTCGTGACCCGCACCATCGCCCAGCGGCTGGCCGAGCGATTGAAGCAGTCGGTGATCGTCGACAACCGGAGCGGCGCGAGTGGCTCGATCGGCGCCGACTTCGTCGCCAAGTCGGCGCCCGATGGCTACACGCTGCTGATGGCGTCGCCCGCCGAAATCGTGGTCGGCCCGGCAGCCGGGCAGAAGACGCCGTACAAGCCGGAGGTCGACCTGCTGCCTGTGACGCTCGCCGGGCAGACGCCGCTGGTTCTCGCGCTGAACCCCGCTGTCGAAGGCAAGGATCTGGCCGCCTTCATCGCCTACGCGAAGGCCCACCCCGACAAGATCAACTACGGTACGCCGGGCACCGGCAGCTCGATGCAGTTTGCCGGCGAGGCTTTCAAGGCCGGCACCGGCACCTCGATCCAGCACGTGCCCTATCGAGGCGCGGCGCCGGCGCTGAACGATGTGCTGGGGGGCCAGATCGGGATGGTCATCGTCGGCATGCCGCCCGTCGTGCCGCATGCCAAGTCGGGGAAGCTGCGGGTGCTGGCGGTCACCACCGCGAAGCGTTCGTCGTTGATGCCCGACGTGCCGGCCGTCGCCGAGCTGCCCGGCATGCAGGGGTACCAGTTCAGCAATTGGATGATGGTGCTCGCGCCCGCGAGAACGCCGGCGGCCGTGATCGAGCGCCTGAACACCGAGATCGCCGCCATCGTGGCGGAGCCGGTCATCCGCGAACGGCTGCTCGGTGCCGGCGTCGAACCGATGGGCCTCGGCGGCAAGGAGTTGGCAACGTTTCTCGACGACGAGCGCAAGCGCTACGGAACGGTCGCAAAAGAGCGCGGCATTCGCTTCGAAGACTGAGCGACCGGAAGGCCCCCGGCCGCTTTACAAACCGGCCTGCGACACGAACTTCGGGTTCATGTACGACTCGATCGCTTCGCTGCCGCCTTCGGAGCCGTAGCCCGAATCCTTCACGCCGCCGAACGGCACTTCGGGAATGCCGAGCCCTGCGTGGTTGATCGACATCATGCCGGTCTCGACCTGCGCACCGATCGCCTGCGCGGTCTTCGCCGAACGGGTCCACGCGTACGCGGCGAGGCCGAACGGCAAGCGGTTCGCTTCGGTCACCGCGTCGTCGAAGGTCTTGAACGGGTTGATGATCGCGAGCGGGCCGAACGGCTCTTCGTTCATCGCCTTCGCGTCGTTCGGGAGCTCGGTGACGACCGTCGGTTCCCAGAAGTTGCCGTTGCCGTCGATGCGGTGGCCGCCGGTCTTCAGCTTGGCGCCGTGCTTCGTCGCGTCTTCGACGTTCGCGTCCATCGCGCTCGAGCGACGGGGGTTGGCGAGCGCGCCCATCGTCATGCCGGCTTCCAGGCCATTGCCCACCTTGAGGCGCTGCGTCTGTGCGACGAAGGCGTCGACGAAGTTGTCGTAGACGCCTTCCTGCACCAGAAAGCGAGTCGGCGAGATGCAGACCTGGCCGGCGTTCCTGAACTTGGCCGCGGCCATCACCTTCGCGGCGACAGCCACGTCAGCGTCGTCGAACACGATCACCGGTGCGTGGCCGCCGAGCTCCATCGTCACGCGCTTCATGTGCAGGCCGGCGAGCGCGGCAAGCTGCTTGCCGACCGCGGTCGAGCCGGTGAACGAGATCTTGAGGATCGTCGGGTGCGGGATCAGGTAGCTCGAAATCTCGGCCGGGTCGCCGTAGACGAGGTTCACGGTGCCGGCAGGCACGCCCGCATCGACGAACGCGCGGATCAGTTCGGCCGGCGAAGCCGGCGTCTCTTCCGGCGCCTTCACGATGATCGAGCAGCCCGCGGCCAGCGCCGCCGAAAGCTTGCGCACGATCTGGTTGATCGGGAAGTTCCACGGCGTAAACGCGGCGACCGGGCCGACCGGTTCCTTCACCACGAGTTGATAGATGCCTTCGGCCCGCGCCGGGATCACGCGGCCGTACGCGCGGCGGCCTTCTTCGGCGAACCAGTCGATGGTGTCGGCCGCGTTCATGATCTCGCCCTTCGCCTCGACGAGCGTCTTGCCCTGCTCCATCGTCATCAGCATCGCGATCGTGTCGATGCGCTGGCGCATCAGATCAGCGGCTTTCCTCATGATCTTCGAGCGCTCGTAGGTCGAGACCTTCTTCCACGTCGTGAAGCCCTTGGCCACCGCATCGAGCGCGCGGTCGAGGTCGGGCTTCTCGGCATACGCGACCGTACCGATCACGCTGCCCGTCGCCGGGTTCACCACCGGCAGCGCGCGGCCGGAGCCGCTCGCGCCCCATTCGCCGTTGATGAGAAGTTGCGTGCTGGTGTAGTCGGACATGGTCGGAACCTCGTGAATCGGCAATGGTGAGCGCTTCGGGTGGCGCCGCGGGACGATAAGTCAAACGTCGACGCGCCCCGTCATCAGGGCCTTCGCGAAGGCACCTCAATCGACCTTGATGTTCGCGCTCTTGATCACCTGCGCCCACTTCGCCACCTCGGCCTTCTGAAACGCCGCGACCTGATCGGTCGACATGTCGGCGCCCTGCATCCCGAGCTTGCCGAGCCGCTCCTGCATTTCGGGGTCGTTGAGGATCTTCGCGATCTCGGTGTGCAGCCGATCGACGATCGCTTTCGGCGTGCCGGCCGGCGCGAAGATCGCCTGCCACGACACCACCTCGTAGCCCGGCACGCCGCTTTCGGCCACCGTCGGCACGCTCGGCATCGACGGCACGCGCTTCGACGACGTGACCGCGAGCGCACGCAGCCGCCCGCTCTCGATGTGCGGGCCGGCGACAACGGTGGTGTCGAACATCATGTCGACCTGACCCGAGATCACGTCCTGGATTGCCGGGCCCGACCCTTTGTATGGGATGTGCGTGATGTCGATGCCGGCCTTGGCCTTCAGCAGTTCGAGTGACAGGTGTTGCGACGTGCCGCTGCCGGCCGAGGCCGACGACAGGTGCTTGCCGGCCTTGCCTGCGGCGATCACGTCCTGCAGGCTCTTGTACGGGCTCGCCTGGTTGACGACCAGTACCGTCGGGTTGGTGCCGATTAACGTGATCGGCGTGAACGATGTGATTGGGTCATAGCCGATCTTCGGGTAGAGGCTCACGTTGATCGCATGCGAGCTGATGGTGCCGCCGACGAGCGTGTAGCCGTCGGGTGCGGCGCGTGACGCCAATTCGGAACCGACGCTGCCGCCCGCGCCACCCTTGTTGTCGACGATGAGGGTGGTGCCGAGTGCGGCGCCGAGCTTCTGGCCGATCAGGCGTGCCAGCACGTCGGTGGTGCCCCCGGCAGGGAACGGCACGATGTAGACGATCGGTTTCGACGGCCACTTTTCCTGGGCATGCGCGCTGCCGCTCCTCAGCGTGAGCGTGGCCACGAGCGCAGAGGCCAGTGCGAGCGCGAGCACCGCGGTGCGACGGGGTAGCTTCATCATCGTCGTCTCCTATCGTTGTTGCCGAATCGTGGTGGTTGTCAGTCTTTCTTGAACTGCCTGCGCAAAGCGACGGTGCCGGCGCGGAACACGCCCTGGTCGGAACCGACCGCGACGAACTGCATGCCCATGTCGATCGCGCGCTGCGCATCGGCCTGCGTCGTCATCAGGGTGCCGACCGCCTTGCCATGCGCGCGCGCCCGGTCGTGGATGTGCTCGACGGCCTTCCACACGTCCGGGTGGCCGGGGTTGCCGAGGTGACCGAGCGCAGCCGAGAGGTCCGAAGGCCCGATGAAGATGCCGTCGACACCGTCGACCGACGCGATCTCGTCGACCGCGTCGACGCCCTTAAGCGTCTCGATCTGCAGCAGCACGGTGATGTTGTCGTCGATGTGCTTGAAGTAGTCGGGCACCGTGCCGTACTGGTTGCTGCGATGCGAGGTACCGACCCCGCGCACGCCGCGCGGCGGGTAGCGCGTGGCCGCGACCGCTTCGCGCGCGGCGTCGCCGCTCTCGATCACCGGGATCAGGAAATTGAAAAAGCCGACGTCGAGCAGCTTCTTGATGCTGACGGTGTCGAGCCACGGCGGCCGCACGATCGGCGCGGTCGGGCTGCCTTTCCATGCCATCAGTTGCGGCACGAAGGTGGCGAGGTCGCTCGGCGAGTGCTCGGCATCGAACAGAACCCAGTCGAAGCCGGCCATGCCGAGCAGTTCGGCGGTGTAGGGGCTGTTGAAGCTTTGCCAGCAGCCGATCAGCGTCTTGCCGGCGGCGAGGTCGGCCTTGAAGCTGTTGGGGATTGGGGAGTAGGGCGTGTCGGTCATGGCGATGGGGACGGCGTTGGCGATGGCGATGGCGACGGCGACGGCGACGGCGACGGCGATGGCGATGGAGGGCGAGGATGCGGTTGGAGATGGATCGCTCCCTCTCCCGCTTGCGGGAGAGGGCTGGGGTGAGGGTCGTGCGGCACCGCCTTCACCCTAACCATCTCCCGCAAGCGAGAGAGGGGACTGATTCGCGCATCGTTGCGTGATCGTTCATCTGTCAATGAATCTCCGGTTCGCCGGTTGGAGCAGCAGCATTCACCTTCGGCGCGAGCGTCTCGAGGAAGTCGAAGTCGCAGCCCTTGTCGGCCTGGCTCACGTGCTTCAGGTAGACGGCGCCGAAGCCGCGCTCGAATTTCGGCATCGGCGGCACCCAGGCGGCGCGGCGCGCGGCCATCTCGTCGTCGCTGATCAGCAGGTCGAGCCGGCGCCTCGGCACGTCGAGCGCGATGAGGTCGCCGTTGCGCACGAACGCGAGCGGCCCGCCGACGGCCGATTCCGGCGTGATGTGCAGCACGCACGCGCCGTAGCTCGTGCCGCTCATGCGCGCATCGCTGAGCCGCACCATGTCGCGCACGCCTTGCGCCAGCAGCTTCTTCGGGATCGGCAGCTGGCCCCATTCGGGCATGCCGGGCGCGCCTTGCGGTCCGGCGCTGCGCAACACGAGCACGCTCGTGGCGTCGACGTCGAGATCGTCGCGGTCGATCCGCGCGGCCATGTCGTTGTAGTCGTCGAACACCACGGCCTTGCCGTTGTGCACGAGCAGCTCCTTCGTCGCCGCCGGCGGCTTGATCACCGCGCCGCCCGGCGCGAGGTTGCCGTACAGCACCGCAATGCCGTCGTTCGGCACGATCGGGTCGTCGCGCGTGCGGATCACGTCGGCGTTCCACACCTTCGCGCCTTCGATGTTGGCGGCCAGCGTCTTGCCGTTCACGGTCGTCTGCGAACCGTCGATCAGGTCGCCGAGGTTCGCGAGCATCGCGCGCAGCCCACCCGCGTAGAAGAAGTCTTCCATCAGGTACTGGCCCGATGGCCGCACGTTCGCGAGCACCGGCGTCTTCCGCGCCAGCTCGTCGTAGCGGTCGATCGTGAACGCGAAGCCGCTGCGCCGCGCGAGCGCGACCATGTGCACCACCGCGTTGGTCGAGCCCGAGAGCGCGAGCGCCGTGACGACGCCGTTGTCGTAGCTCTGCGGCGTCAACACGTCACCGATGCAGAGGTCTTCCCACACCATCTCGACGATGCGCTTGCCGGTCAGCGTCGCGAACTGCGCGTGGCGCGAGTCGGGCGCGGGGATCGACGAGAAGCCGGGCAGCGTGAGCCCCATCGCCTCGACCGAGCTGGTCATCGTCGACGCGGTGCCCATCGTCATGCAGTGGCCGGCTGACCGCGCGATGCCGTCTTCGACGCCCTGCCACTCGGCCTCGCCGATCTTGCCGGCGCGGAGCTCGGCCCAGTACTTCCACGTGTCGGAGCCGCTGCCGAGGTGTTCACCGTGGTAGTCGCCACGCAGCATCGGCCCGGCCGGCATGAAGACGGTCGGCAGGTTCATCGAGATCGCGCCCATCAGCAGCGCCGGCGTGGTTTTGTCGCAGCCGCCCATCAATACGCAGCCGTCGGCCGGGTAGCTGCGTAAGAGCTCCTCGGTCTCCATCGCGAGCAGGTTGCGGTAGAGCATGGTGGTCGGCTTCTGGAACGGCTCCGACAGGCTCATCGCCGGCATTTCGACCGGGAAGCCGCCGGCCTGCCAGATGCCGCGCTTCACCTCCTCGGCGCGCTGCCGGAAATGCGAATGGCACGGGTTGATGTCGCTCCACGTGTTGATGATCGCGATCACCGGCTTGCCGGCGTAGTCGCTGCGGTGGTAGCCCATCTGCGCGGTGCGCGAGCGGTGGCCGAAGCCGCGCAGGTCTTGTGCGCCGTACCAGCGCGACGAGCGCAGCATCTCCGAAGTCTTGCGGGGTTTGGTCATCGGCTCGGTCGGTGGGGCTGGGCCGCGCCGATGCTTTGCAGGTCACTCGGGGCTGCTGGGGGCGAAGGGATTTGCGCGGAAACGAAAGCTTGCCGCCTGCGCCCGGCGCGTCAATCCGGGTTGGCGCGGGCGCGGCGCTTGCCACGGGCCCGCTCCAGGTGGCGCTTGGCGCCACCTCCTCCATCACCTCGCCGCTGCGCATCGCAAGGCGACCACAGGATCCGAGCGCCATGGCCACCCGAAAATCCAAATCATCACAACCGCCCAAGGGCGGGCCTTCGACCGCGATGGAAAGCATCGGCACCGTGCTCAGCACGGTCGATGCGCCTTCGACGTCGCAGCTCGATCCGGCTGGCGCCGCCAGCCTGCCCACCGTGCCGCAGCAACGCCTCGCCACGCAAAAGGTCGGCGCCCAGGCGATGTCGTCGGCGATGCCGATGAACGCCACCAAGGCCGGCGAGTACGGCCTCGACAACGGTCACGCGCCCGAGCAGGGCGCCTCGGTCGAGCCGATCGACAGCATCGTCACCGCGAGTTCGGTCACCGAAGACATGGCCTCCGACAAGCTCGGCGACGGCGAGCCGCAGCTCGGCTACAACCCCGGCAACGAGCCGCTCGACCGGGTGCGTGTCGATTCCTCCGCGCAGACGCTCACCACCAACCAGGGCGTGCACGTCGCCGACAACCAGAACTCGCTGAAGGCGGGCCTGCGCGGGCCGACGCTGCTCGAAGACTTCATCCTTCGCGAGAAGATCACCCACTTCGACCACGAGCGCATCCCCGAGCGCGTGGTGCATGCGCGAGGTTCGGCGGCGCACGGTTACTTCGAGTGCTACGACGCGCTCGGCCCGATCACGAAAGCGGCACCGTTCGCCGAAGCCGGCAAGCGCACGCCGGTCTTCACGCGCTTCTCGACCGTGGCCGGCGAACGCGGCTCGGCCGACCTCGCGCGCGACGTGCGCGGCTTCGCCGTCAAGTTCTACACCGACGCCGGCAACTGGGACCTGGTCGGCAACAACATCCCGGTCTTCTTCATCCAGGACGCGATGAAGTTCCCCGACCTGATCCACGCGGCCAAGCCGGAGCCGCACCACCAGATGCCGCAGGCGGCCACGGCGCACGACACGTTCTGGGACTTCGTGAGCCTCTCGCCCGAGTCGGCGCACATGCTGATGTGGATCATGTCGGACCGGACCATTCCGCGAAGCCTGCGCATGATGCAGGGCTTCGGCGTGCACACCTTCCGGATGATCAACGAGGCCGGCGAGTCGCGCTTCGTCAAGTTCCACTGGGAGCCGGTGGCCGGCACGCATTCGGTGGTCTGGGACGAGGCCGTCAAGATCAACGGCGCCGACTCCGACTTCCACCGCCGCGACCTGTGGGAAGCGATCGAGGCGGGCGCTTATCCGGAATGGGAACTCGGCCTTCAGGTCTTCACCGAAGCCGAAGCCGAGGCCTTCACGTTCGACGTGCTCGATCCGACGAAGCTGATCCCCGAAGAGCTGGTGCCCGTGCGCATCGTCGGCAAGATGGTGCTGAACCGCAACCCAGACAACTACTTCGCCGAGACCGAACAGGTGGCCTACTGCACCAGTCACGTCGTACCCGGCATCGATTTCAGCAACGACCCGCTGCTGCAAGGCCGCAACCACTCGTACCTCGACACGCAGATCAGCCGCCTCGGCGGCGCGAACTTCCACGAGCTGCCGATCAACGCGTCGGTCGCGCAGGTGCACAACAACCAGCGTGACGGCATGCACCGACAAGCCATACCGCGCGGCCGCGTCAACTACGAGCCGAACTCGCTCGGCGGCGGTTGCCCGTTCCAGGCCGGTATGAAAACCGGCTTCGTGTCGTTCCCGCAACCGGTGATGGAAGACAAGGTGCGCGGCAAGCCAGAAAAGTTCGCCGACCACTATTCGCAGGCCACGCTGTTCTGGAAGAGCCAGACGCAGACGGAGAAGAACCACATCGTTGGCGCGTTCCGCTTTGAGCTGACGCGTGTGCAGACCGAAGCGGTGCGTGAGCGCGTGCTGTCGTTGCTCGTCAACGTCGCGGCGGAGCTGGCGCAACGCGTGGCCGACGGCCTCGGGGTGCCGGTACCGGCCGCGCAGCCGACGGTGCTGGGCTCGCTGGTGCAGTCGGAGGTCGCCTCGTCACCGTCGTTGTCGTTGTTCGCGCGGCCCGGCGATGGCAACGTCATCGGTCGTCGTGTGGCCTTGCTGGCCTGCGACGGCATCGACGGCGTGTCGTTGCGCGCCACCCATGCGGCGCTGGCCGCGGCCGGCGCGGCACCGCGCTTCGTCGGCATCCGTCTCGGTCGGGTGCAGCCGGCATCGGGCGATCCGATCCACATCGAGGCGACGCTCGAGACGATGCCGTCGGTGCTCTGGGATGCCGTCGTGGTGCCCGCCGGCGCGCAGGACAAGCTCGCTGCGCAGGGCGCGGTGATCGACTGCGTACACCTTCAATACCGCCATTGCAAGCCGATGTTGGTGCTCGATCCTTCGGCCACGTTGCTCGACGCGGCGCGCATCCCGCCCGCATTGCCCGACGGCAGCGTCGACCCGGGACTCGTCACGGCGGGGGCCCACGGCGGCAACCCCGATGCGCTGATCGAGAGCTTCATCGCGGCGCTCGCGAAACACCGCCACTACGAACGCGAGATGGATCCGCCGATGGTGTGATCTGGCCCGGGGGTGCGGCGCGCGATGACCCTCACCCAGCCTTCGTCCGCGAGCGGGAGAGGGTGGTGCTTGACCTCCGCTCAGCGTGACATCGGGATCGGCGTCGCCCGGTCGACGGGCACCGCGGTCACGCTGTTCTTGGGCGAGCCGTCGACGAGCCGGTCCGAGTAGGTTAGATAGACCAGCGTGTTGCGCGGCTTGTCAACCATGCGCACGACGCGCAGTTTCTTGAAGAGGATCGACTGCCGCTCGCTCAACACCTCTTCCTGCACCGGGAGCGGCTTGGAGAACGCGATGGGGCCGGTCTGGCGGCACGCGATCGACGCGTCCGCCTTGTCTTCCGCGAGGCCGACCGCGCCCTTGATGCCGCCCGTCTTCGCCCGTGCGACGTAGCACGTAATGCCGGCGACCTTGGGGTCGTCGTACGCATCGACGACGATCTTGTGATCCGGGCCGATCAGTTTGAACGCGGTGTCGACTTCACCGATGGCCTGCGCATGCCCGGCGCCGGCGCCGACGAAGCCGATCGACGCGATCGAGGCGATGACGAGCCACGCGTGTCTTGCGGGAGCTGGGTGCGGCATGGGATTCCAGGTGGTGACGGCGTTCGAACCATCTTAGGCGTCGTGACGCCGGACCGGCCGGCGATGGCGCGCTGTCACAATCCGCCGGTGACAGCCGCTGAAGGTTCCGCTTCGCACCGCCCGTTGAACGAGGGCCTGAGTCGCCTCGCGGCGTTCCTGCATGCGAGCGTGCCGCAGATCCTCGATGCGTGGCACCGTGCGATTCACGCCGACCCGCTGCTCGACACCGGCACCGCGCTGCCGCGGGCCCAGCTCGACGACCACATTCCCGCGTTCCTCGAGTCGTTCGCACGCAGCCTCGCCGTGGGCGACGATGCGGTCGACAGCGCCACCGAATCCAAGGCGCAGGCCGACGACGCCGTCGCGCACGGGCTGCAACGCTGGAAGCAAGGCTACGACCTGCACGAGGTCACGCGTGAATGGGGCTGCCTGCATCTGTGCCTGGTCGACTCGTTCGAGCAGTTCGCGGCTGCCCATGCCGACCTGGCGCCCGGCGTGATGGCGCAAGCGCGGCGCCGCCTCGCGGCGCTTTGCAGCGCAGGCGTGAGCGACAGCACGGCGCAGTACTTTCGCCTGTCGCGCCTCGAGGCCGAGGGCAGCGTGCACGATCTCGAAGAAGCGCTCGAGCAGATCCGCGAACTCGAACGCGCCCGGGGCACGTTGTGGCAGGAGGCCGCGCACGATCTGCGCGGCAATCTCGGTGTGGTCGCGAATGCCGCCTATGGTCTTTCGCTCAGCGAAGCGGCGCAACGGCGCGACCAGTTCCTGACGCTCCTCAACCGCAACGTCGGCGCGCTGCACCGCCTGCTCGACGACGTGACCGATCTGGCACGCCTGCAGGCTGGCCAGGAACAGCGCCGGCTCGAGAACATCGACGTCGCGTCGATGTTGCGCAGCCTGGTCGCCGACATGCAGCCGATGGCCGATGCGAAGGGCCTCTCGCTCACCACGAGCGGCACGGCCGAGCTCATCGTCGAGACCGATGCGGTGAAGGTGCGCCGAGTGGTGCAGAACCTCCTCATCAACGCGCTCAAGTACACCCGCAACGGCAGCGTCGTCGTGCGCTGGGGCGACAGCGAAGGCAGCCACGACCGCTTGCGCTGGATGGTCGCCGTGACCGACACCGGCCCCGGCTTTCACGCGGGGCCGGGCGCGCCGATCGCGGGCGCGATCGAGGAAGCGACCCACGTCGGCCGTGAGCTGGCGGCGAAGGATGCCGGCGAGCCGATCGCTCCTGCCGATCCTGGGGCCGACCCAGTCGGCCACGCCGACCCGAGGCCGGTGTTCCTGGGCCAAGGCGAGGGTCTCGGCCTGTCGATCGTGAAGCGCTTGTGCGAATTGCTCGACGCGAGCGTCGAGATCGACTCGCGCGCTGGCGAAGGAAGCACGTTCAGCGTCTTGCTTCCGCGCCGCTACCGGGCGGCGGA
Source organism: Caldimonas sp. (assembly GCA_965246805.1). Lineage (GTDB taxonomy): Bacteria > Pseudomonadota > Gammaproteobacteria > Burkholderiales > Burkholderiaceae_C > Schlegelella_A. Next base: position 84,950 of record CBDFFO010000006.1, read on the forward strand.
TGCGTCGAGCACCCTCGAACGCGGCCTGGCGCCGCCGCCAACGTCCGACCGCTGATCGCGCGCGCTGCGAAGCGTGCGGCAAGTCGCAAAACGGTGCTCCCGACGCGCGTCCTTCACAAGAATTTACGGCTTCGACACGCGGCCCGCGCGTTGCATGACGGCTAATACCGCATCAAGCAACGGGAGCCTGCTGATGGCCGAGACAACCCAACGCGACGCGCTGGCGCGGCACACCGACGACGCCACGTCGGACCGCGCGTTAGCGCCGCTCATCGTCGACGCCCGTCGCGGCGAATCGACCGCGCTCGCGGCGGCGTCGGCGCTTGCGCTGAGCGCCACGCTCGCGGCCTGCGGCGGCGGCGGGGGTGGTGGCGATTCGAGCGCCGCCCCGCCGAGCACCGGTGGCGGGGGCGGGGTCGTCGTCCCGCCCGCCGTGGCGCCGACCGCGGTCGAGGCCTCGCGCTTCCTGGCCCAGGCCTCGATGGGTGCCTCGCGCGACACGATGGCGCGCGTGCAGGCCATCGGTTATGCCGCGTGGATCGACGAGCAGATGGCCCTGCCGATCGCGTCGACCCGCTGGGATTACCTCGTTGCCAACGGCTACGCCGCCGCGACCAATAAGAACTCCGAAGCCGGCTTCGACAATTGCGCGTGGGCCAAACTGCTGTCGTCGCCCGACACCCTGCGCCAGCGCGTGACGATGGCATTCTCGGAAGTGATGGTCGCGGCGATCGACGGCCTGATCGGTGGCGGCTGGCGGACGTTCTCGGCCGCGGCCTACCTCGACCTCCTCGACAGCAACGTGTTCGGCCTGCACCGCAACCTGATGCAGGTGATCTCGACCAGCACCGCGATGGGCCAGTTCCTCACCTTCCGTGCGAGCCAGAAGGCGAACCCCGTGAGCGGCGCGTTGCCCGACGAGAACTACGCACGCGAGGTGATGCAGCTCTTCACGATCGGGCTGGTGCAGCTGAACCTCGACGGCACACCGACGCTCACCGCTGGCACACAGACCTACACCTACGCGCAAGACGACGTGACCGGCCTCGCGCGGGTCTTCACCGGATGGGACTTCGACCTGGCCGGCCTGACCGGCGCGGCCGCCACCGCGACGCCAGACTTCATGCGGCGGCCGATGATCCAGTACCCGTCGCGCCACGAGCTCGGCACCAAGGTCTTTCTCGGCACCACGATCGCGGCCAACACCGACGGCGTGCAGAGCCTGAAGGTCGCGCTGGACACCCTCTGCGCCCACCCGAACGTCGGCCCGTTCCTCGCCAGGCAGCTGATCCAGAGGCTGGTCACCAGCAACCCGTCGGCCGCCTATGTGTCGCGCATGGCGAGCGTCTTCAACAACGACGGCAGCGGCGTGCGAGGCAACCTGAAGGCGCTCGTCAAGGCGATCCTGCTCGACACCGAAGCGCGCACGCCGAACACCGCCCCCTCGTACGGAAGGCTGCGTGAACCGATCGTGCGGCTCTCGGGCTGGGCGCGCGCGTGGAGCGCGAGTTCTGCGAGTGCCGCGTGGGCGATCGGCAACACCTCGGACCCGTCGACCCGACTCGGTCAAAGCCCGTTGCGCTCGGCCACCGTGTTCAATTTCTTCCGCCCCGGGTACGTGCCCCCGAACAGCCCGATAGGCACCGCGGCACTGGTCGCGCCCGAGTTCCAGATCACCAACGAGTCGTCGGTGGTGGGTTACGTGAACTTCCTGCAGCGCGCGGTCGCCGGTTCGCTCGGCGATGTGAAAGCCGACTACACGCCGCTCCTCGCGATCGCCGACGACGCGGTCGCGTTGACGGCCGAGATCGCGCTCGTGCTCGCGGCGAACCAGCTCTCGAGCGCGACGCTCTCGACGATCTCGACGGCCGTCGCGACGATGGCTTCCGGCACTGCTGCCACGCGGCAGAACCGGATCAACGCGGCGCTGGTGCTGGTGCTCGCCGCGCCCGAATTCATCGTGCAGAAATGAGGACCGGCACATGACCACCGACCACACACCGACCAACGCCTCGCGACGCGCGTTCCTGCAACGCGCCTCCGCGCTGTCGATCGCGGGCAGCGCCGCGCCGTGGGCCCTGAACCTCGCCGCGATCGGCGAGGCCGCCGCCGCCAACGCCACCGACTACAAGGCGCTGGTCTGCGTCTTCCTGTACGGCGGCAACGACTACGCGAACACGCTGGTGCCGTACGACACCACGAGCTACAACGCCTACCAGGCGATGCGCCCGACGCTGGCCTACGCGCGGACCGACCTCGCCGCCACCGCGCTGACGCCATCGGTCGCGATCACGAGCGGCCGGCAGTACGCGCTCGCGCCCGAGCTGGCGCCGCTGCTGCCGCTCTTCGATGCCGGCCGCCTGGGCGTGATGATGAACGTCGGCACGCTGATCCAGCCGACCACAAAGACGCAGTACACGAACAAATCGGCGCCGTTGCCGCCGAAGCTGTTCTCGCACAACGACCAGCAGTCGGTCTGGCAGTCGTCGGCTGCCGAAGGCGCGACCTCGGGTTGGGGTGGTCGGATCGGCGACCTGTACCAGTCCGCGAACACCAACGCCACCTTCACGTGCGTCAACGTGTCGGGTAACGCAGTGTTCCTGTCGGGGCAGACGGCCGTCCAGTACCAGGTCTCGACCGCCGGCCCGGTGCCGTTCACCGCGCTCGCCACGCCAAGCTCGACGCTGTTCGGGTCGGCCGCGTGCTCGACCGCGTTGGCCGGGCTCATGACCGCGCCGCGCACGCACCTCTTCGAGAACGAATACGCGCGCGTCACCAAGCGCTCGATCGATGCGGGCAGCGTGCTCACCACGTCGCTCGCGACCGGCCCGACCATCACCACCGTGTTCCCGACCGGCAACCCGCTCGCCGACCAGCTGAAGTTCGTCGCCCGAATGATCGGCTCGGCCGGCGCATTAGGCGCCAGGCGGCAGGTGTTCTTCGTCTCGCTCGGTGGCTTCGACACGCACGACGGCCTCGCCACGGTCCACCCGCCGCTGCTCACCAACGTCGCCAGCGCGATGGTGGCGTTCAACGCGGCGATGGTCGAACTCGGCGTCAGCAACAAGGTCACCGCGTTCACCGCGTCCGACTTCGGCCGCACGATGACCGCCGACGACGGCTCCGACCACGGCTGGGGCAGCATGCATTTGATGCTCGGCGGCGCCGTCAACGGCGGTCGTCTGTACGGGACCGCGCCGGTCGTCGCCAACAACGGGCCGGACGACGTCGGCCAGGGCCGGCTGTTGCCGAGCACCTCGGTCGACCAATACGCGGCGACGCTCGCGTCGTGGTTCGGTCTCTCGGATACGGAGCTCCTGTCAGTGCTGCCCAACCTCGGCAACTTCAGCGTGAAGAACCTCGGCTTCGTCTGAAGGCGACTCGCGCTGCGTTGGTACGAGCGCGTCGGCGACACTCGCTGCTGTCGAAGGAGAGCCGCGGCATGAGCCTGCCCGGCCGCCCGAAAGGCGAATACCGGAGCGCGCAGCGCGAAGGAGCCCGAATGAGCCTGCCCGGCCGCCCGAAAGGCGAATACCGGAGCGCGCAGCGCGAAGGAGCCCGAATGAGCCTGCCCGGCCGCCCGAAAGGCGAAACCGAGCGCAGCGCGAAGGAACCGCAATGAGCATCGCTGCATCGATCGTCGTCGCGTTCGTCGCGCTGCTTCACGTGTACTTCCTCGTGCTCGAGATGTTCCTGTGGACGACGCCGTTCGGCCGCAAGACTTTCCACAACAGCGTCGAGAAGGCCGAAATGACAAAGGTGCTGGCCGCCAACCAGGGGCTCTACAACGGCTTCCTCGCCGCCGGCCTTATTTGGGGTCTTTGGCTCGGCGCGCCGGGCGGCCCTGCGGTGCAGCTGTTCTTCCTCGGCTGCGTGATCGTCGCCGGTGTCTATGGCGCGATCACCGTCAGCCGGCGCATCCTGTACGTGCAGGCGTTGCCGGCCGTGATCGGAGTGGCGCTGATCGTGGCCTCGCGCTGAGCCGGGCGCATGGCCGTGCGGGCGGGACATCGCGCCGTCGGGGCTGCGCTCGCTGGTGCCCGGGGACTGGATGGAACTACAGTCGGGATCCTTTCCCGATATGAGTGACACCGCTCGATGGTCGCTTCCTCTCCAGCCGTGGTCGATGTCAGCGACCTGTTCGAATGCGGACCGCCGCCGCTCGCCCGGCCCGACCCGTTCGCCCATCTGAACGCCGAGCAACGCAGTGCCGTCGAACACGGTGGGCCCGGTGGCTTCCATGCCCCGCTGCTCGTGCTCGCCGGCGCTGGATCCGGCAAGACGATGACGCTCGCGGCGCGGGTCGCCAGACTCGTGATCGACGGCGCCGATCCGAATCGCATCCTGCTGCTCACGTTCTCGCGCCGCGCCGCGCTCGAGATGGAGCGGCGCGTCGGCCGCACGCTGCATCAGGCGCTCGGCATGGCACCGACGTCGCGCGCGCCGTCGTTGCGGTGGTGCGGCACTTTCCACGCGATGGGCGCGCGCCTGCTGCGCGAACACGCGTCACGCATCGGCTTGAGCGAAGCCTTCACCATCGACGACCGTGCCGACTCCGAAGACCTGATCGACCTGCTGCGCCACGAGCTTGCGCTCGGCGAGCAGAAGCGGCGCTTCCCGCAGAAGGGCACCTGCCTCGCAATCTACTCGCGGGTCGTCAACGCTCGCATGACCCTGGCCGATGCGCTACGCGACGTGTTCCCGTGGTGCGGCATGTGGCACGACGAACTGAAGCAGCTCTTCGGCAACTACGCGCGCGAGAAGCAGGGCCAGCACGTGCTCGACTACGACGACCTGCTGCTCTACTGGTGGCAGATGCTCGACGAGCCGGTGCTCGCTGCCGAGATCGGTGCGCGCTTCGACCATGTCATCGTCGACGAGTACCAGGACACCAATCGCCTGCAGGCCGCCATCCTGCAACGGCTGAAGCCCGATGGGCGCGGACTGACCGTGGTCGGTGACGACGCGCAGTCGATCTATTCGTTCCGGGGCGCCGAGGTCCGCAACATCCTCGACTTCGCGAGCCGGTTCGCGTCGCCCGCGCGGGTCGTGATGCTCGAGCGAAACTACCGTTCGACGATGCCCATCCTCGCGGCCTCGAACGGCGTCATCGGCGAGGCCGACCGGCGCCACGCGAAACGGCTCTGGACCGAGCCAGACCCTGCCGCTAGCAAGCCGCTGCTGGTGCACGTGGCCGACGAAGCCGAGCAGGCATGCTGGGTCGCCGGCAGGGCGCTCGCGCTGCGCGAGAGCGGGCTCGCGCTCCGCTCGCAGGCGGTGCTCTTTCGAACCACGCACCACAGCGCGCCGCTCGAACTCGAACTCGCCCGGCGCGGTATACCGTTCGTGAAGTTCGGTGGTCTGAAATTCCTCGACTCGGCGCACGTCAAAGACGCACTTGCCGTGTTGCGCTGGGCCAGCAACCCGCGCAGCAAGAGCGCGGGCCTGCGCGTCGCGCAGCGCGTGCAGGGCATCGGGCCGGCGAGCGCGCGTCGCCTGCTGGCGGAAATGGAAAGCGCGGCCGATGCGAGCGCGGCGCTGCTTGCGTTCAAGCCACCGCCTGGCGCGGCCGAACCCTGGCGCGTGTTCTGCGAGCTCTTCGGGTCGCTGCAGTCGAACGGCAGTGCATGGCCCGACGAATTGAAGACCGTGCATGCGTGGCTCGTGCCGCAACTCGCACGCCTGCACGACGACGCGCGCGAGGCCGATCTCGCTCAGCTCGCGCAAATGGCGCGTGGCACCCCATCGCGCCTGCAGTTCCTCACCGACATGACGCTCGACCCGCCCGTCGCATCGAGCGACGAATCGGGCGAGCCGATGCGTGACGAGGATTACCTGATCCTCTCGACCATCCACTCGGCGAAGGGCCTCGAATGGAGCGCCGTGACGGTGCTCAACGTGGTCGACGGGTGCATGCCGTCGGACATGGCGACCGGCACGGCGGCCGACATCGACGAGGAGCGGCGCCTGCTCTACGTCGGCATGACCCGGGCTCGCCACCACCTCCACCTGATGGTGCCGCAGCGCTTCTATGTGCATGGCCAGGCCGCATACGGCGACCGCCACGTCTACGCCACGCTCAGCCGATTCATGCCCGCGTCGCTGCACGAGTTGTTCGAGACGGTTGTCGCGACCTCGCCCCGAGCTCCGGCCTCGGGCGCGCTGCCGTGGTCGGGCCCGGGCAGCGACGTGGGGTCACGAGTCGCCGGCCTCTGGAGCTGATGCGGGAAGGCGTCGCACATGAAAAAGGCCTCCGAAGAGGCCCTTCCACAAAGGCGTGTTGAACCGCCTTCCCATTGACGCGGGGTGCTCAGTAGCCTTGCTTCTTTGCGCCGTCCTTGACGGTTTCCTTCGCGTCGCCATACGCTGCCTCGGTCTTGCCGGCCGCCTTGTTCAGGGTGCCTTCGGCCTGCAGCGTCTTGTTGCCCACAGCCTTGCCGGCCACTTCCTTGACACTGCCCTTGGCTTCTTCGACACGACCTTTGACTTGATCCTTGTTCATGAAATTCCTTCGTTGCAGAGCGGTTGGTGATTCGGCACGTCGGGATCTGCAGGCGCCCGGCGAGTCGATGAATTCAATGTCGTCGCAAGCCAAATGTCGGTCTGTCGGCAACGCCGGGAAATCGTCGTAGGACAATGGAGAAGGCGGTGAACGCGTGTGGAGGAGCACAGCGACTCACGCCTCGGCCTTCGCTTTCATCGCTCCCCGGATATTCATCGCGGCCAGCGCCACCTGCAGCGTGACGAGCGCCCACGCCTGGCTGTGCCAGCCCCACGCGATCCACAGCACATTGCTGACCAGGAAGACCCAGAAACCGTGGTTGCGCCGACTCTCGTGGCTCGAGGCGACGAGCCACGCAGCGACAACGGCCACGACCATCGCCGGCCACTGGACGAGGTCGATCAAGTCCATTGGCGTTCGTCGGGCGAAGCGGATGCCGAACGGCTGCTGTGCGCCCCGCGCGCGTTGCACGCTTCGCCGACACGCCGGGCATCAAAGCTCATGGGTTCCCCTTCGTTCCCTGCCCGGCACCTGCAGCTGAGAAGCGCACGCTCAGCCGACGGCCGCATCGTCGACTGACACGACTTTCGCGCCGCTGCCGACCCGCTTGCCGTCGCTCGTCACGGTGCCGATGCGACGCTGCTCGGAGCGCGGCTCCGCCTGCGGTTGGGCGAGCCGCGCCAGCAGTTGACTGGTGCTGCGAACGCAGTCGGCGATGCCGAACCGCTCGACCGTGCGCTCGCGCCCCGCTCGGCCTGCGCCCGAGCGCAGCGATGCATCGGCGAGCAGATCGACCACGCGTGCGGCCAGAGCGTCGTGGTCGCCGCTGTTGGCGAGCCATCCGGTGAACTCGTGCTGAACGAGATCGGCGACCCCACCGACCTTGGTCGCCACCACCGGCAGGCCGCTCGCCATCGCTTCCATCAGCGCCAGTGGCATCGCTTCGGAGTGGGAGGTGAGCAGCATCACGTCGAATTCGCCGAACACCGCGGGCATGTCGTGGTGGGTGCCGGCCAGATGCACGTGCGCACCGAGATGGAACTGCTCGATGAAGCCCTGCAACTGGTCACGCATCGGGCCCTCGCCGACCAGCACGAAGTGCGCCTCGGGCATCAATTGCCGCACCGCGAGCGCGGTCCGCAAGAAGACGTCAGGCCCTTTCTCCCACGAAAGACGGCCGACGAAGCCGACCACGCACGCCGCATCGGGAATGCCGAAGCGAGTGCGGATCGGGCCGCGGGCGATGCGCAGCGGTCGGAACCGATCGGTGTCGACGCCGTTCGCGATCAGGTGCAACTGGTTGGCGTTCACGCCGATGCCGAGGGCGTGGTAGTAGCTCTGCTTGCAAACCACGCTCAGCTGCGTGCCGCAGGTGCGATGCACCTCGAGGTCGTTCGACGTGATCTGCCGACCGTGCACGGTCGCGAGCACCGGCTTGCCGGAGAGCTTGCCGGCGATGCCCGCGAGCAGGTGCGCATTCGGCAGGTGCGCGTGCAGCACGTCGACCGCATGCGCCTTGACGAGCGCGCTCGTCATCTGCAGCGAGAGCCACGACGGGTCGTCGGGCATCGCAGTGACGAAGACCTCGGCGCCCAGGCCGCGCAGCTGGTCGGTGTACGGGCTTTCGAACGGACACAGTACCGACACGGCGAAGCGCTCGGCCGGAAGCCGTTCGATGAGCCGCGCGACGTGGTTTTCCATGCCGCCGACGATCGCGTTGCCGATCACCTCGAGCACATGGATTCGGTTCGACGCGGGTTGGATGCCAGGCATTGCTATGTCGGCTCAGCAGCAGACCCAGCGCGGGCGAAACGGTGGCGACGATTCCGCGCAGGCGCCGTCGAGAAGGCGCGTGAACAGCGGCGTCGCGGCGGCGCGCGGCGCGCGGGTCTGTGCTCGGACCGTCGAGGCGTCGGCGAGAGCGCGCGTCGACGCGGTCGTCTGGCTTCGATCGAGCCCGAGCCACGCGGCGGCGGTGCCGCTCCAAATGCGCTCGCGAGCCTCCTGGCCAACCTCGAGTCGATCGAGCAGCTCACGCACCCAGCCGATGCGCTCGTCGATGTGGCTGCCAGGGCACGGCAGGAAGCAGTCGCTGCCGAACTGCAGCAAGCCCGGGCCCAACACCGCGAGGGCGCGACTCAACGCCTCAAGTCGATACGGCGGTGGCGGGCCGAACGAGATGTCGAAGCGGAACAGGCAGTCGTCGGCCGGTACGCCGTGGATCAGATCGATGAGGCCGACCGCGATCGCCTCGTCGGTCCACGGCCAGCTCAAGTGCGCGAGGGCCACCTTCAGACGCGGAAAGTCGCGCAGCACCTCGAAAAACGTCGGCCTGCAAAAGCGTCCGGATCGGCCATCGATGAAAATGCCGCTGTGGAAGAGGATCGGCAGGCCGAGCGATTCGGCCTCGGCGAACACCGGCTGGACCTCGCGGTCGTACGGGTACCAGCCGGTCGGCACCATCTTCACACCTCGCAGGCCGTGCACCTCGACCGCATGACGCAGGTGGCTCGGTGCATCGGGGTCACGCGGGTCGACGACCGCGAAGCCGATCAGTCGGTCCGGGTAATGCTTGACCAGCGTCGACAGGTGCGCATTCGCACGCTTCAGCGATGCGGCGTCGTCGAGCGAGAAGCCCTCGCTCAGAAACGGCGCGAGCAGCACCGCGATGTCGACCTGCGCCTCGTCGAGCGAGCGCAGCACGTCAGCGCTGCGCTCGGTGCCCGAGCAGTGCACGTGCGCGTCGATCAGCATGGCGAGGCGTGTCGATCGATGCCGGTCGCCGGCCTCAGGCCGCCCGGGTGTTCAACAGCGCATCGTCGGTGCCGACGGTGCGGCTGTCGGCGTCGGCGCGGTCGCGCGTGACGAAGCCGAAGCGGGCGTTCACGGTGTCGGCCTCGTCGGCATTCGCGAGCACGCTGCAGATCGCCTGGTGGATGGTCTCGGCGGTGTCGTCCCACGAGTAGCGCCAGACACACGCGTCCATCGCCGCGATGCGCTCGTCGCGCGCGGCACCGCCTTCGGCGAGGGCGTCGCGGCACGCGTCGATGAAGCTCGGCGCGTCGCTCGCGATGTGCACCACATCGCCGAACATCGCCTGCACGTCGTGGATCGGCGTGCTCACGACCGGCTTGCCCGCGGCCATGTATTCGAGCGTCTTCGTCGGGCTGATGAAGCGCGTCGATTCGTTGAGCGCGAACGGCATCAGGCAGACGTCCCAGCCGGCGACGAGTTGGGGCAACACGTCGTACGGCTGTTGGCCCAGCCAGTGCAGGTTCTCGCGCCGCGGCAGCTGCGCCGGATCGATCTTCACGACCGGGCCGACCATCACCACCTGCCACGCGGGGTCGGCATCGGCGAGCGCGGCGACGAGCTCGACGTCGAGCCGTTCGTCGATGACACCGAAGAAGCCGAGTTTCGGGCCGGCGATCATCCCTTGCAACGATTGCGCAAGCGCCATCGGCTCGGCCCGCTGCAACGCAGTCGCCGGTGCGTAATGCTGCGCATCGACCGCGCTCGGCAGGCAGAGGGCGTTCTCGTTGACGTGGCGCTTCGCTTCCCAGAGGCTCGGGCCGCCGGTCAGCACCAGCTGGGCGCCCTTCAGCAGCGAGGTTTCGCGCTGTCGCATCTGGCGCGGCGCGTTCTTAAAGGCCGAGAGCTCGTCCATGCAATCGTAGACGACCGCGCGCGGCGCGAGGTCGGCGAGCAACGGCAACGCCATCGGCGTGTAGAACCACACCACGTAATCGGTGATGCCGTTGTCGTCGAGGTAGCCGGTGAGGAGCGGCGCAAGCACTGACAGCTGGTTGTCGTGAAAGCCGAACGCGTCAACGGCCGTGTGTGGCCTCAGTACGTCGACGTTGGGTTGCGGCGTGCACTGCTCGAAATGCGCAGGCCCATCGCTGCGGATCGGCTCTTCGATGAAGACCACGTGGTAGTGCGCGGCGAGGCGCGAAAGCAGGTGTTGCGGACGCTGGAAAACGAAGTTCCAGCGCAGGTGCGAGAACACGATCAGGTGCGGCATCGAGGATCCTTGAGCGGGGTGTTGAGGTAAGCGTCGCTGCCAGCGGCGCAGGGTCTTGGCGTAGTCGAACTTCAGCGTGCGACGCATCGAGGCGTCGACATCCCAGAGGCCGCTGTGGTGCCAGTGCGTCGGGTCGCTCCAGTCGGGCCGATCGACGATCGGGTACAGACAGAGGCCTTGAACGTCGACTCCCTGCGCGCGCGCGCGTTCCACGTCGGCCGCCACGTCGTCGAGCCATGCGGCCCGGCCGGTGCCGACGTGGCTGGTCTCGGCGACGATCATCGGCTTGCCGTAGCGCCTGGCCACGCGGCGCAACAACTGTGCGAACGACACGCGGCGCGGGTCGCGCAGGTGCCACTCGAGGCGCTGGCCGCCGCCGGTCTCGGTGCTCATTTCCCACTGGCAGTTGTGGTAGTAGTTGACACCGAGCAGATCGAGCGCCGCGGGGTGGCCGCCGAGCTCGGGCGCCTGCCTGCCGCAGAGCATGTCCCACGCTTGCCATTGCCAGCTCGCGATGCGCTCGGCTTCGGCGAATCGGTGCGATTCGCCGGGCGGCGTCGCGACGTGGATCAGCGGTTCGACGTGAAGGATGCGGGCGCGCGGGTCTTCGGCCCGTATCGATTCGATCGCGGCGAGCGCGGCCCTGACAAGACGGCACTTCACTTCGAAGCCGAGATCGCGCCCCTCGCGCGCGGCCGCGCGGCGTGCGGCGGAGTCGCGGCCGTACGGCTGCATCAGGCCGCTCTCGGCGACCGCCCAGGCCAGGAAGCTGATCTCGTTGATCGGCGTGTAGATCGGCGTCGTGTCGCTGAGCGGCCCGAGTGCGCGCGCGATGCGGCCGGCGAATTCGGCCAGGCGCGCGCAGAGCGCGTCGTCTAGCACCGAGACATCGGCCGGCGTGCCGTAATGCATCAGCGACCACATGATCTGGATGCCGTGCCGGTTCGCGGCGTCGGTGAAACGCTTCACCCGATCGAGCTCGAGCGAGCGGGCACGGCCACCGATCGCGGGCAATTCTGTGAGCCGCCAACCGACGCTCTCGCGAACACTCGTGATGCCGAGGGCCGCCAGGCGCGCGTAGTCGGCGTCGACCTCCGCGTCGTGGCCGTTGGCCCGCACGAGGTCGAGTGCATCGCCGTGCGGGTTGACGTGGTCGGCGCCTTCGAAGCCCGCCATCCAGAAAGAACGGTACGGGTTCGGCGGCAGGGCGGGATCGGCGATCAAGGCGGGGGTCCGTGCGGTGGCGGCAGTGGAATCTGCGGGCGGGTGGGCGGGTCGGGCGGTCACGGATGCCGCCGCTGGGACAACGGCAAACCGTGTGCCGGCCGCGCCGCGGGCCGTGAGGCCGGCTGCGTTGAGGTAAGGTCTCGCCCCATGGGCATCACGTGGTCCGTGCCACGCCCGGCCACGTCGACGCCGCTGGCCGTGGCGGTATCGGTGTTGGCGCTGGCGCTGGCAGGCTGCGCGTCGGGGCCGCGGGCGCCCGCGGGCGGAGGCATCCGCGACGCGTCGGGTGCGGCATCGTCGGATCGCGATGGTCCCGAGGCCCATCCGCCGCCTGACCTCTCGCAAGTGCCCGACGCGGAGCCACGCATCGAGACGGTCCGACCCGGTGGCGCCAACAAGCCGTACCAGGCACTGGGCCGCGACTACGTGCCGCTCACCGGTGACCGGCCCTTCACCGAGCGCGGTCTGGCCTCGTGGTACGGGCGCAAGTTCCAGGGCCGTCCTACCGCCAGTGGAGAACGGTACGACATGTATGCGATGACGGCCGCGCACCCGACGTTGCCGATCCCGAGCTATGCACGCATCCGCAACCCGGCGAACGGCCGCGAGGTGGTGGTACGCATCAACGACCGCGGGCCGTTCCACAGCGGCCGCATCGTCGACCTGAGCTACACCGCGGCGCTGAAGCTCGATGTGCTGCGCGGCGTGGCGCCGGTCGAGCTCGAACGCATCACTGATGAAGACGTGCGCACGGGGGCGTGGCGCCGTGGCGGCACTGAGGCACGCGTCGCGGCGATATCGACACCCACGCCGGCGTCCACGCCACCGGCGACGCCGATGAACCGACCCGCGTGGCCGCCGATCGTGGCGCCGCCAGCCGCAGCGGGCGCCGTCTTTCGGAGCGTGGCCGCTCCGCCAGGCACCATCGAAACAGCCGAATCGTCGACGACACCGACAGCCTCGACCCCGTCGCCGGTCGATGCCGCATCGAGCACGCCACTCGCGCCACCGAGCGCCGGCTTCTACGTTCAACTCGGCGCGTTTCGCGAACGCGATGGCGCAGAGCTGTTCCAGCGTCGCGTCGTGGCCGATGCCGACTGGCTGCAGCCATTGCTCGCAGTGTTCGGCAACAACGCGTTCTACCGCCTGCAGGCCGGCCCGTATCCGAATCGCGGCGACGCGGCTCGCGCGGCCGAACGCATGCGTGTCGACCTGCAACTCGTGCCGCTGATCGTCGAGCGTCGCTGAGCAACCCCATCGACCAGGCGCGCGCATGCGGCGCCCATGTGAGCTGAGTCGACACGCGCACGCTCGCCGCCACCAGCGCGCCGAGCAGCACGCGCCGGATGAAAGACGGGCAGAGGCTTCGTCTCGAGCGCCCCGGCAAACGTGTTGACTTCAGCAGCCGCTTGTGACCGTCGTCACCTGAGCGTCGGAATTCACGACCGTCGATTGCAGGTAGATCACCGCGCAATTGACCGGATCGGGCGCGCCGTTGAGAGAAAACTGGGTGCGCTGGAAGTTTGGGAGGCTCGCGGTGAAGCCGCTGTAGTCGATCAAGCTGTCGATCTGGTTGTTCCCCAGGTTGTCGCCTGCCTCGGGCCAACCGTAACGCATCCAGGTGACGTGTCCGGCGACGTTCAGAATTTGATTGCCACTGCTGTAATCGCAAACCGGATTGAGCTTGCACAGCACGCGGGCGCTGGCAGCGACCGACTGCACGGTACCGGCGAGGGCATTGAGCGCTGCCACGCGGGCGCTCTTGCCCACGTCGACAAGCCTCGGCACGGCCACCGCCAACAGCACGGCGAGGATGACGATCACGCCCACCAGTTCGACGAGCGTGAAGCCGTGAGCGCGACGATAGGGAGGGGACATAGGGATCCGCAAAGCGGTCAAGCTATTTCGGATCGCGGCGTCGACGGCATGAGTACACGCGTCAACGCCAGGCGAAGGCGAGCGGATCCGACGAGACGGAAGTCACGGCTGGCCGCTCTTGCCGACGCTGCCGCAGACGCGGATGATCGCGCCTCCGTCAGGTTTCCCGAATTCCCATGGCCAATGTCAAGCTCAGCCGGCCGGCCGCGCTGCCCGAAAAAAAGTTTGGCACCAAGACCTCGCTCGCCGACCCCGACAGCGCCATCGCGAAGGTCGCGGTCAGCAGCCGGCTCGGCCAGATCGTGGAGTCTTTCGAGGCCTCGGTGGTGCTGCTCTCAGGCTGCCAGGACAACCAGACCTCGATGCACGGTGAACACAACGGTGAGTTCGCCGAGCAGTTGCAGAAGGTCTGCAACCAGGGCGGTTTCAGTGGCAACCACGCGCTCTTTCATTCGAAGATCCGCGCGCCGATGCCGGTCACGCAGTCGCCCGACCGGTTCACTCTCGGCGATTGCGCGTTCCTCGCGCAATCGCCGTTCACGGTCTGACGAGGCGCACGATGGCGAACGGCAAGGCACGCAAGACACCGAAGGCGACCCGCGCGCCGAAGACGCGCACGGCCGGCGCCGTGCCGGCCGAGATCACCTTCCTTGTGCCCGGCCAGGAGCAGGCGCTCGACGTCGGCGCGGCCGGCATCGGCCATGGTGCGACGCGCGCTGCCGGCGCCGCGGCCTTCAAGGGCCAGCCGACCGGCGCCGCGGGTCGCGGCACGTTGAAGCAGTCGGTGCGCGTCGGCGCCACGCGGGGCACGGGCGGTGCGGTGCGCGTCACGGCGCGGCCCGGGGAAGACGTCGTCGTGCTCGAGATCGCCGACGGCCCGACGCTGGTCTTGCACCCGCTCGATGCGCGTGACCTGATGCAGGCGCAGGCCGCCTCGCCGCGGCAGGCGGCAACGCGCGGCGCGTCGCCGAGCGCCCGCTCGAAGGAGGATCCGAACCCGAATTCGAACGACGTCGTCGTCAGCGCGCAGCTCGGCTGGCCCGGCAGCGACGTCGGCACGAACGGGGGCGTCGCACGCGGGGTGTCGCTCGGCTCGATCGGCCAGGCGGTGCTGAGCGCGTTCCATGTCGTCGGCAACCTGCTGAAGGACCCTGCCGTCACGCTGGCGACCGCGGCCATCACGAAGAAGGTCGATGGCGGCGTGATCGAAGGCGTGTACGAGCTCTCGCCCGATCGGCTCGACAAGCTGAAAGACGGCCCCGAACGCCTGCGCACGAGCGTGGCGGCGGCACCGAACAGCGGCGCGCAGCTGGTGTTCATCCACGGCGCCTTCGTCGACACCGTCAGCACCTTCGGCCGCTTGTGGAGCGAGCACCCGGAGAGCGTCACGAAGCTTTTCTCGCACTACGGCACCGCGCACGCGCTCGACCACGCGACGATGGGTTCGAGCCCGATTGGCAACGCGCTCACGCTCGTCGACGCGATGCCCGCGGGTGCTCGCCTGCACCTCCTCACGCACTCGCGCGGCGGCCTGGTGGCCGAGGTGCTGGTGAGAGCGTGCAACGGCGGCCCGCTCACGGCGGAGACCGAAGCGCTTTTCAAGGCCAAGGGCTACGAGCGTCATCGCGCCGAGCTGAAGACGCTGGTCGCGACGGCGCAGAAGAAAGGCATTCGCGTCGAACGCGTCGTGCGGGTCGCGTGCCCGGCGCGCGGCACGCTGCTCGCATCGAAGCGCTTCGATGCCTATCTGTCGATCCTGAAATGGGGCCTCGAGCTCGCGCACGTGCCGGTCGCGCCCGAGCTGGTCGACTTCCTGCACGAGGTGGCGCTTCGCCGCGGCGACCCGACCGAGCTGCCGGGCATCGAGGCGATGATGCCGACGAGCCCGGTCGTCGCGTGGGTCAACAGCCCCTGCGCGCCGGTCGCTGGCGACCTGCGCGTGATCGCCGGCGACATGCAGGGCGATTCGATCATGTCGTGGGTGAAGACGCTGCTCACCGACGCGTTCTACTGGACCGACAACGACATCGTCGTGCAAACGCGCTCGATGTATGGCGGCACGCCGCGCGCCGGCTCGGGGCCCGGCGGCGCCACCTTCCTGCTCGATCGTGGCGGCAAGGTCTCGCATTTCACGTACTTTGCGAACGAGCGCACCGTCGACGCGGTGACGAGCGCCTTGCTCGACGACTCGCCGGGCGATTTCCAGATCATCGGCCCGCTCTCCGTGGCCGGCACCGACGCGAGCGGCTCGCGTGGCATGCCCGTGCGAGACCCCGCCACGCCGGCCGCTGCGGCCGCGCTGCCCGCGGTGTTCGTGCTGCCCGGCATCCTCGGCTCCCATCTCGCGATCGACGGCGAGCGCGTGTGGCTCGCGCTCGGGTTCATCAACGGTCTGAAGCGGCTCGCCTGGCATGCCGACACCGCTTCCCATGTGTCGGCCGATGGCCCGATCGAGAGCGTCTACGGCGCGCTCGCGAAGCGCCTTGCCGACACGCACGAGGTGTTTCCGTTCGCGTTCGACTGGCGCCGCCCGATCGAAGACGAAGCGAAGCGACTGGCCGACGCCATCGACGAGCAGCTCGCGTTGCGCGCCACGTCGAAGCAGCCGGTGCGCATCGTCGCGCACTCGATGGGCGGGTTGCTGGCGCGTGCGGTCCAGCTGGTGCGGCCTGCCACCTGGCAGCGCCTGATGGCGCGCGACGGCGCGCGCCTGCTGATGCTCGGCACGCCGAACGCGGGTTCGTGGTCGCCGATGCAGACGCTGTCGGGCGACGACACCTTCGGCAACGCCCTGGTCGCATTCGGCTCTCTCTTCGACAGCGTCGGCACGCGAAAACGGATGGCCGACATGCCGGGCTTCATCCAGCTGCAGGCCGGCCTGCTCGACACGACCCTCGGCCTGGCCAAATCGAGTGCATGGCAAAAGCTCGCCGATGACGATCTCGCGGCATTGCGCGAGCGCAGCACGTGGCACGACGAGGGCCAGCAGCCGACGATCTACGAATGGGGCGCGCCGTCGCAGGCGACGCTCGACACCGCGGTTGCGCTCAGAAAGAAGCTCGACGCCCAAGCCGCCTCGCTCGGCACCGATGCCGACCGCATGCTGCTCGTGGTCGGCCACGCCGCACTCACGCCGTGCGGCATTACGTTCGGGCCGGATGGCCTCGAATACGTCGAGTCGCGCGACGGCGGCGACGGCCGCGTGATGCTCGAAAGTGCGTTGCTGCCGAACGTGAGAACGTGGAAATTCGAGGCGAGCCACGGCGACCTGCCGACGCTGCCGGCCGCGTTCGCGGGGTACGTCGAGCTGCTGCAAACCGGCAGCACCGGTTTGCTCGAGGTACTGGACCCGGCGGCGGCGGCGGCGGCGCGGGCGGGCGCGCCGTCGACATCGCGTTCGCCGTCGAGTGCGGCCGCTGCAACCGCCAGTGCCGACAGCGTCGTCTACACCCGCCGCTCACGCGGCATGCAGCCCTCGGAACCGCCGCGCTGTGAAGCCGATATGTTCGGCGATCGCATGCCACCGCCGGAGAGCGACGCGATGCGGGTCGTGGTGCTCAATGGCGATCTGAAGTTCGTGCGCCAGCCCCTGCTGCTCGGCCACTACCGGTCGATGTCGCTGACCGGCACCGAGGCCGTCGTCGACGGCCTCGTGAACCACGCGATGAGCCAGGCACTCGCGGCCGGTCTCTACCCCGAAATGCCCGGCGCGTACCAGGTCTTCGGCAACCGCCGCGAAGACCCGTCCAACGTGTTCGACATGGCGCGCCCGCAGGCGGCCATCGTGGTCGGGCTCGGCGAGGAAGGCAAACTGACCGCGGCCGATCTCACGTACTCGGTGCGCCAGGCCGTGCTCGCATACAGCCAGCGCCTGGCCGAAGCCGGGGAGAGCCGTTCCGGCTCGTTCGAGCTCGCGGCGACCTTGCTCGGCAGCGGCGGCACCGGCACCACCGCCGGCAGCGTCGCCCGCCACATCACGCAGGGCGCGCTGGAGGCGAACGCGAAGCTGAAGCAGGTCGGTTGGCCGGTGCTCGGCGAGCTCACGCTGGTAGAGCTCTATCTGGAACGCGCCACCGACGCGTGGCGCGCGCTGCAGTTGCAGCACCAGGCCGCGCCGGGCCGCATCGACGTGGTGGGCCGTGTGCGTTCGGGCACCGGCGCCCTCCGGCGCTCGCTCGAGTCGGGCTATCGCGGATCGGCCTACGACTTCATCAGCGCGCGCACCGTCGACATGACGGCCGAGCAGCGCTGCATCAGCTTCACGCTCGACACGCGGCGTGCTCGCGCGGAGGTGCGTGCGCAACGCGCGCAGGGGTCGCTCTTGAAAGAGCTGGTGCTGAAGGCCTCGAACGACGCGAACCACGACCCGCTGATCGGCCGCACGCTCTTCAACCTGCTGATCCCGATCGAGATGGAGGTCTTCCTCGGCGGCACCACCGAGATGCTGCTCGAACTCGACAGCGGCACCGCCGTCATTCCGTGGGAGCTGCTCGACACCGACCCCGACCCGCAGTCGAGCGACCGCCGGCCGTGGGCGATTCGCAGCAAGCTGCTCCGAAAATTGCGCGTCGACGATTTCCGCGACCGACCTTCCGACGCGAGCACCGATGCCAGCGTGCTCGTGATCGGTGAACCGAGGACGTCGTACCCGCCGCTGCCGAGCGCCCGCGCCGAAGCGATCGCGGTGGCGAAGCGATTGTCGCAACCCGATGTCGGCGTCGCGGTCGGCAAGCTTCGACTGCTCGTCAACGACGACGACGCGCAGACCGTGATCAACGCGCTCTTCGAACACCCGTACCGCGTGATCCACATCGCCGGCCACGGCGCCGCCAGCGCCAACGGCGGCGTGGTGCTCTCAGGCGACGGCACCTATCTCGGCGCCAACGAAGTCCGGGCGATGCGCGTGGTACCCGAACTCGTCTTCCTCAACTGCTGCCACCTGGCGGCATTCGACGTTCAACGTCCGCTGCAGATCTACGACCGCGCGGCCTTCGCCGCCAACCTCGCGGAGGAGTTGATCCGCGTCGGCGTGCGCTGCGTGATCGCGGCCGGCTGGGCCGTGGAAGACACGCCCGCCGAGGTGTTCGCGACCGCGTTCTACGGCGCGCTGCTGCAAGGCGCTCGCTTCATCGAAGCCGTGGCCACCGCCCGCGACGCCGCCTGGGCCGCGAACCCCAATGGCAACACCTGGGCCGCGTACCAGTGCTACGGCGACCCCGACTGGCGCTGGGAGCGTCAGATGAACGGCGGCCAGCGGCCAGCCACCGCATTGAAGGACAAGTACGCGGGCATCGCCTCGCCGGTGACGCTTGCGCTCGCGCTCGAGAACATCGCCACCTCGAGCCGGTACGCGGGTGCCGCCGCCGGCAACGCCGCGCAGAGCGCGGGCCACGACGTGGTGTTCCTCGAATCGATGCTCGATCCGCCATGGCGCGGCATGGGGGCGATCGCCGAATCGTTCGGCGCGGCCTACTCCGCCATCAACGACAGCGCGAGCGCGATCCGCTGGTATCGGCACGCGATCGCCGCGCCCGATGGCAGCGCTTCGTTTCGTGCCGGCGAACAGCTCGGCAACGAACTCGTGCGCGAAGCCAAGCGCATCGCCTCGAAAGCGAACGGCGATGCGACGGTCGCCGCCACCGGCCGCGCCATGCTCGATGAAGGCATCACGCTGCTGGGACGTCTGGCGGCGTTGCAGCCCACGTTCGAACGCGTCGCGTTGCTCGGCTTGGCGTACAAGCGGCTCACGATGATGGCGTGGCAGGCGGGCCAGTTCGCCGCCGCCGCCGCCGCACTCGAACGCGCCGTGGAGAGCTATGAACAGGCCGCAGCGATGGCGCGCGAGGTCGACGCGACCCACGTCTTCTATCCGTTGAAGAACGGCGTGAGCTGCGAACTGCGCTCGGCATTTTTGGCCCGACGCGAGCCCACACTCACGCCCGAGCGCATCAGCGACGTGGCCTCAGCGCTGAAACGGGCCGCCACCACCGACCCAGATTTCTGGTCGGTCGTGGGCCAGACCGAGCTGCGTGTGCTCGACGCGGCGCGGCTCGGCCGGCTCGCGTCGGTGGCGCCGATGGTCACTGCGCGCTTTGAGGAACTGAAGGAACGCGTCGCTGCCCGCGACCTCTGGGACTCGGTCTACGCCGAAGCGTGCTTCACGCTCGAGCCCTACCAGGCGCTGCATCGGGCCGGCACCCCGGAGCGCGCGGCGGCCGCCGCGTTGTTGGTGCTGCTGCGGTCGTTCGCGAACGGGTGAGCGGTTTTTTCGCGCGCGCGGCATTCGCCACGATTCGGCCGCAACGCCCAGGCCTGCATCAAGCGATCAACGCCCGCCGCTCACGTCAATCGTCGTTGCAGTGACGTAGCTCGCTGCATCCGACAGCAGCCAAACGATCGCTTCGGCCACCTCGCTGGCCGCGCCGGTCCGTTGCATCGGCGTTTGAGGGGCGAGGCGTTGAGCGCGATCGGGTTCGCCGCCCGACGCGTGGATGTCGGTCTCGATCAATCCGGGCCGCACGCCGTTCACCCGGATGCCCTCGGGTGCCACTTCCTTCGCCAGGCCCATCGTGAAGCTGTCGATGGCGCCCTTGCTGGCGGCGTAGTCGACGTATTGCCCGGGCGCGCCGATGCGCGCCGCGGCCGACGACACGTTGACGATCGCACCGCCTTTGCCGCCACCGGCGGCTCGAAAGCTGGCGATGGCGTCATCGCTGGATGCGCGCATCGACATCCTCCGCACCGCCTCACGCGCACACACGATGCTGCCGATCACGTTGATCCGGAACATGCGCTCGAGGCGCGCGACGCTCATCGCATCGACCCGGCAGGCCACGTCCACCACACCCGCGTTGTTGACGAGCGCGGTGAGCGGCGGCATGTCGCGATCGATGCTCTCGAAGAGCCGCATCGCGTCAGCTTCGATCGACACATCGGCCTGGACGACGAACACGGTGCCGCCTTGCGCGCGAATGTTGGCGGCGACCGACTCCGCGGCCATCCGATCCGACACGTAATTGAGCGCGACCGCGTAGCCCTCGCGTGCGCAAAGCAAACTCGTCGCTGCACCGATCCCACGGCCGCCACCGGTGACCAGTGCGGTGCCGCGCGATGCCGGCGGAAAGGAGTGAGTCATGAGAGGTTCGCCCTCAAAGCGATTCGCTTCGATCAGTTGTCCTCGCCATCTTTGTCCGGCCCATCGTCGCCTTCGACATTCGGGTCGCGCGCCATCCGATCGAGTTTCGCCTGCATGGGCGCGAGCTCGTCGACGAGTTGATCCGACGTCTTCGGCTTCGCCAACCGCAGCGCCGGCGGGAACAGGTGATTCATGTACAGCTCGTCGCCCGTGCGGCCGTTGCGCTGCACGTTGAACCACATCGCCACGCCGATGCCCACCAGCGCCCCGACGACCGCCACGCCGCGCATCAGCCGCTCGCGCGCCGGCTCGACGCCGAGCAGGTGGAAGTAGATCGCCGCCGCCCCGATCGCGTAAAGCGCAATGAAGTCGTAGCTGCTGATCCACGGCGCCGAGAACGCGAACGCGGCGAGCGGTGTCAGCACGGCCTGTGCCGCGAGCACCAGGCTCGCGACGAGGAACACGCGCACGTGCCAGCCGAAGTGGCTCTGCCGCGTGATGGTCTTCGAGAGCAGCGCCCAGGCGCCGCACCAGACGCCCGCGCCGAACAGCGTGGCGAGCACGGTGCTCGCGGCAGTGCGCACGAAGCCGTCGGGGTCGCTGTCGAGCCAGGTGGTCGCGGTCACGCTCGCGAGCAACAGCCCCGCCGCCACGGCGCTCGGCACGAAACGCTGTTCGCGCACCGCCATGGCCGACATCACGAGCTCGGGCGCGATCGCGCCGCCCGGCAGCCGGAGGCGCAGCCGCGTGCGGCCGATCTTGAGATCGACATCGCCGGCGCTCGCCGCCACTTCGAGCGAATGGCCGAGGTCGATGCGCCGCTTGCCGATCAGCGCGCCATTGCGGGTGTCGCCGGCGGTGAGGATGACGTTCGCGCCGGTCGCGGTGATCCGCAGGTGATGCGGCGCGACGTGCGGCTCGCTGATCACGATGTCGTTGTCGAGTGAGCGGCCGATCGTGAGCGGCCACGCGTGCACTGGCCACGACTGGCGTACATGGCCATCGCGGTCGAGCGCTTCGAGGAGCGCATGCGACAGAGGTGGCGTCGATGGCACCGATGTCGACGACCAAGGCGTCGACATTTCGGTCGCCGCGGGCTCGAAAGGCGATGCCATCGACGACGACCGCTCGTCCGCCGTCGCCACCGAGGGGCGCTCGTCGGCCACCGCCGCTATCGCCGCCAGGTCCGGGTCGGGCGCGCTGCCCGTTGCGTCGTCGCCGGTCATGCGATCGCCGTCCGTGGCCGCGTCACTCATTTGCGCCACCGATAGGCATCGATGTAGTGATGCGCAAGCTTCTGCGCGTTCGCGAAATTGACGCCCTCGACATCGAGCCGCCCCTGCACGCCGGCCTTGGCTTGATCGAGCGTGGCCACGAGCACCGACACGTCGTACAGCTGCGGGAGCTTGCGATACGCGCGCATGCACACCACCGCGCGCAGCGCGAGCCCGCCGCGGTCGACGAACTCCTCCTTGCAGACGGGGTGCGTCTGCTGCTGAAGCCCGAGCCGCGTGAATCCCTCGTTGCGAAAGCTGCCCGAGTAGCGTGACGTGAAGCGAAGCGTGCCGAGCTTCGAGCCGTCGTACGTTTCGTGGCGCAGCGAGATCGCGCCGGTCGTGAAATCGCCGACGTAGATGTGCGTGTCCATCGCGCATTGCGAGCGCTCGAAGTCGAGCCCGCCGGTCTTTGACTGCACGCTGGTGCCCCAGCAGCGCATGAACACGTCGGGCGGCACCGGCACTTCGTAGCGCGTGTCCGACGCGTCTTTCCAGCCCTGCGCGATGAAACGCTCGGTGAGCGCGGCCTGATGAACCTGCAACTGCGCGGCCACCACGTCGTAAGCGGGCAACGCGATCGGCGCGGTGCTGCGCGCCTTCGCGAGCAGCGCATTCGCGAACGGCGCCGGCACCAGGAAGCTCACCTGCTCGCCATCGACGCGCCGCGCCACGTTGATGCCGACCACGCGGCCTTCTTCGTCGAGCGCGGGCCCACCGCTCATGCCGGCGCTGAGCGCGCCGCCGAAGAAGATCTGCGGATAGAAGCTGCGCTTCACGAGCCCGTTGTACGTGCCCTGCGTGAACGCGAAACCGACATCGAGCGGGTTGCCGAGCGAGTAGATGCGTTCGCCCTGCGCGATCGGGTCGTTCTCGGCCCGGAACGCCAGTGCGTCGAAGGTGCGCGCGCCGCCGTCGGTCGCCTTCAACAGCGCGAGGTCGTGCAGCACGTCGATCTGCAACACCTGGATCGGGCCTTCGCGGCCATCAGCCGTCACGTAGACGAGGTCGTGCTGCTCAGGCTTCAGCGCGGCTTGCGCCACCACGTGGAAGTTGCTGACGATGAAGCCGTCCTTCGAGACCAGGAAGCCCGAGCCGACCGAGGTCTGGCTCGCGCGGCCTTTCAGCACGGTGCGGATCTGCACCAGCTGCGACCGCGCCTGCTCGTAGAGCTTCCTTGCAGAGAGCGAGAGTGGCGCGGAAGCGGCCGCGGCGGCCGGCTCGGGCGCTTCGGGCGGCGGCGAGGTTCGCGCGGGCCCGGTCGCGTTGTCGGTGTTCGCGGTGCGGGTCGGCGGAGGTGGTGGCGCCGCGTGCGACAACGCGAGGCCCGCCATCAGCAGTACCGCCCCCATCACTTTCCCAAAACGGATGCGCATCGGCGAAGAGTCTACCGGCCTGCGGGTCGGGCGTGGCGCGTGCAAGGTCATGCACGTGAGCCAGACCGCGAGAGGCTTCTGCCAGTCGTGAAGTTTCAGGCGGTCGTGGACGGTCGGTCCTTTTGCAGACCATCCAGAAGCCGCTCGAGCACGTCAGGGTTTACAGGCTTCACCAGGTGATGATCGAACCCGGCTTCCCGGGTTCGTCGCTTGTCATCATCCTGCCCCCAACCGGTGAGGGCGACGACGAACGCTTTCTGGCCCCACGGCTTTTCTCGAATGCGTTTGCAAACCTCGTAGCCGTTGAGCTTTGGCATGCCGATGTCGAGAATGACGACGTCGGGCTCGAACTCGGAAGCGATCTCCACCGCCTGCGCCCCATCCGTCGCCTGGCGAACCGAATTGCCCATGATCCGAAGTATGGCAACGAGGCTCTCGGCGGCGTCCTCGTTGTCATCGGCGACCAAGACCTTGTGCTGTGAGAAGCGGGACTCTGCTTCGCCCCCGGCAGACGCGACGACGTCGGTCGACATCACGCGTGGAAGGTGCACGACGAACTCGCTGCCCTTGCCGACGCCCTCGCTGCGCGCTTCCACGGAACCTCCGTGCAGTTCGACCAGCCGCTTGACGAGCGTCAGTCCGATGCCCAAGCCTCCTTGTGAGCGCTCGAGCGTGTGGTCAACCTGGATGAAAAGCTCGAACACCTTGGGCAGCATGTCCTCGGGAATGCCGATGCCCTCGTCTTTGACCTTGACGGTCACCTCGGCTTCGCCCGAACCTTCTGCGATCAGCCAGATCCGCGACCCTGGCGCACTGAACTTGGCGGCGTTGATGATGAGGTTCGAAAACGCCTGCACCAGACGCGTGACGTCAGCATCGACGAGGAGGGCCTGCGGTGGGGTGGTGACGAGAAGCTCGTGCCCGCCGGATGAAAGCAGTGGGCGGCTGGTTTCTACGGCTTGCGTCAGCACCGCCGCCAACGTCACGCGCTCTTTCTGGAGCTGCAGCTTGTCTTGGCTGATCCGGCTGACATCGAGCAGATCGTCGACCAGGCGCACCATCTGCTTGACTTGGCGCTCCATCATGCCGGTCGCCTTCTCTACCGTCGCGCTCGCATAGTTGGAGAGACGGATCAGCTGCAGGCCGTTTCGAATCGGCGCGAGCGGGTTTCTCAGCTCGTGCGCCAGGGTGGCCAAGAATTCGTCCTTGCGTCGATCGGCTTCGGACAATTCGGCCGCGACCTGCCGCAGATCCTCCTCGACCTGATGGCGACTGGTGATGTCGGCCACGGTGCCGTCGAAAGTAACCAGTTGCCTGTCGGCTCCCTCGCCCCGATAACTCGCGCGTCCTTTGGCGAAGACCCAGTGCACCGTGCCATCGGGGTGAACCACGCGATATTCGATGGCGTACGGCGCGGGATCGATGGTCCGGATCGCCGCCGCGATCGCGTCGGTCACCCTGGTGCGGTCATCCACGTGCACGGCGGCCACCGCCTGCTCGTAGCTGAGGGGCGCAGAAGAGCCTGCAAAAATGACGGAGAAGCGCGCGTCTGCCGTGAGCGCTCGCCGATGCGGGTCGATGTTCCAAGTACCCAGTTCGGCCGACTCGAGTGCCAAGCGGCGTTGGTCTTCGCTTGTCCGCAGCGCCGCCTCGGACTGTCTGGCATCGGTGACGTCGCGAAAATAGACCGACAGGCCGTGGGCGAGCGGAAAGACGCGAACGTCGTACCAGCGATCATGATCGGGATACAGGGCCAGGAATGACTCTGCTTTGCTGTCCGCAGCGACTCGGCGGTACGTCTCCTCGAACACCGTTCCCACGGCGCCGGGATACGCCACCCATATCGACCGACCCAGCAGCGCGCCCGGCTCGCACTTGAGGATTCGCTCTGCCTCCGGGTTGACGTAGTCGAAATGCCACTGCCGATCGAGCGTGAAAAAGCCGTCGGTGATGCTTTCGAGAATGCGTTGACTGCGAAGTTCACTCGCCCTCAATTCCTCGACCGCTTTGGCCCTGGCCGTGATGTCGATATGGACGCCGACCCATTCCCGGATCGCGCCGTCTTCCATCACCGGGACCGCTCTGATGGAGAAGTTTCCCCACTGCCCATCGTGCCGCCGGACTCGGTGTTCGAATTCGAACGTGCGTCGCCCAGCGACGGCAAGATTCCATGCATCGATGGTCGGCTGCGCGTCGTCTGGATGAACGGCCGATGCCCAGCCATAGCCTTGATAGTCCGCTTCCGACTGTCCCGTGAGGTCGGCCCAACCGGGCTGAGGCCCGACCATTCTGCCTTCAGCGTCGTTGGTCCACATCACACCGACGGCCTCGACAGCGGCTCGAAACCGGGCCTCGCTCCGCCGAAATTCAGACACCAGCCGCTCCCATCATCTCTTTGCTCGACCGGTAGTTTGTCTCATGCAAAGCCTTGCTGCTTCGAAGCGCGGCTTCGTGATGCGGCAGGAGCGCAAGACGCTCGAGGGCACGACACATCGATCTTCGGTGATCCCACTTGACGCATCACATACGATTCTTCGGATTCCGTGCAATAGAGTCGCCACGATGCAAGTGCCGCCCACCACGACGACATCGACCGCCCCGCCGATCCCCGACGCCGCAACGTCCGCGCGGAAAGGCCGGTCGATCGACGCGCACGCATCGTCGACGTCTGTCGCCGATGACGCGACCGCGCCGAAGGTCGCGCACCACCACCCGTCGAGCTACCTGCCGCTGCACAGAGTCGAAGCGCTCACCGACGGCATCTTCGCGGTCGCGATGACCTTGCTGGTGATCGAGCTCAAGCTTCCGGCCGACCACTCGATTCACTCGGCCGATGCGTTGTATCAATCACTGGCCGACCTGATCGTCAAGGCCTTTGCCTGGATCAACAGCTTCTTCGTGCTGTCGCTTTTTTGGATCGGCCACCACCGCGTGTTCAGCATCGTCAGGGTCGTCGACGGCAAGCTCGCGGTGCTGAATCTGCTGGAGCTTGCTTTCGTGAGCTTGATGCCGTTCACGTCGATGTTGATCGGCGAGTTCGGGGGCTACCTCATCTCACAGATCTTTTACTCGCTCAACATGACATTGATGAGCCTCACCGCGCTGGCGGTCGGCCGCCACGTGCATCGCCATCCGGAACTCTGCTCGCGGTCGTTCTCGCTCGGTCGCTATCGGGCAGCGCGCATGCGGTTGTTTGGCCTCATCCTGATCAGCGCTGTCGCGGTTGTCATCGGTGCTTTTTTGCCTTCACGAACGGCCGCCGGCAACATGGCGTTCATGCTGATGGTGGTCATCGGCCCGCTGTCGCGCCGGCTCGAGCAACGCACCGACGCCGCGGTGGCGCGGGCCGCCCCGGGCTGATCGCGAGGGTTTCGATTCGAGCCTTCCGGCTTCACCGTGCGAATGCATGAAGAGGCGCGCTGGTGACAGCGGCCGGTGGCACACGCGATGTCGCCGGGCGCGCCGGTTGCCAGCGGGTCGCGTCTTCCGCGACCTCTCCGCGCCGTGAATCCGATCTCATCCCGAGCCGCGGCGCCGCAAGCCGCCGCGCCGACGCGCCCGCCACCGCGCGTACGGCGGCTCCCGTCCTGGCGTGGCTTACCGCCACCCGACCCGGCGCTGGTCGTCAGCGTGATCATTCCGGTGCGCAACGAGGCGCGACGCCTCCCCGCCACGTTGCGGGCACTGGCGGCCCAGGTCGAGCTCGACGGCTCGAGGTTCGACCCGCGCCGATTCGAGGTCATCGTGCTCGCCAACAACTGCACCGACTCGAGCGCCGACGCGGTGCGGCGCTTCGCGGCCCGCCACCCGGGCCTGGCCATTCACGCGGTCGAAGCGCGCTTCCCTCGGCCGGTGTCGCACGTCGGTCACGCGCGCGCCTGCCTGATGAACCACGCCTGTGAACGGCTCGCCCGCACGGCCGGCGCCGACGGCGTGATCGCGAGCACCGACGGCGACACGCAGGTCGCGCCCGACTGGCTCGCGGCGACGCTCGCCGAAATCGCCTCCGGAGCCGAAGCCGTCGGCGGCCGCATCGTTACCGGCGATGACACCGTGTTGCCGCCCGCGCTGCGGCGCCTCGCGCGCCGTGACGAGACCTACCAGCGCCTGCGGGTGCGGCTCGAACACGCGCTCGACCCCGACCACGCCGACCCGTGGCCGCGCCACCACCAGCATTTCGGCGCGAGCCTCGCGGTCACGGTGCGTGCGTACCAGCGCGTCGGCGGCTTGCCGCCCGAACCCTTCCTCGAAGACGAAGCGCTCTACCAGGCGTTGCGACGCCACGACTTGAACGTGCGGCACAGCACGTCGGTGACGGTCGTCACATCGAGCCGGCGCGCGGGTCGGGTCGCGGTCGGGCTCTCGTGGCAGTTGCGCGAGTGGGCCGCGCGGGCCGCCGCGAACGAAGATGCGCGCGTGGCCGACCCGGCGCGCTGGGCCGACACCATCGTGCTGCGGCGGCGCTTGCGGCGCTGCTGGAACGTGGCGCGGCATCGCGCTCAGCACGAACCTTCGGCGCGCTATCAAGGCACCGTCGAGCGCATCGCCGAACGTTTGGATGTGCCGGCGCGCTGGCTCGCTCGGCAGGCCGCGACACAAGAAACCTTCGGCGCGCTGTGGCACGCGGTTGAAGCGCGACGGCAACGCAAGGCGCGGCGCGCACGGCAGGCCGAACTCCGGATGTCGGAAGCGATCGCGTTGTTGCGTGCGATGCTCGCGCGCGAGCGCCGCGTCAGCGCTTCTCGAAAAGATCGAGCCGCCAGGTGTCGCGCTTGAAGCCGAGGCGATGCAGGTAGGTGCCGTCGCGACGCGATCTCGCGAGTGCGGCGGCATGCACCGCATCACCCTGCAGTGGATAGTCGCGGACCGGCGGCGTCCAGTGCACGAGCAGCAGCACCCCGCCCGGATCCAGGCTTTCTTCGATGCGGTCGAGCGCGCGTTCCAGATCCATCGCCGACCAGTAATAGCCCACCTCAGACATCACGACCAGATCGAAGCGGCCGGGCGGGAATTCGTCGGGCACTTGCATGCGCTCGAACGTGATGCTGGGGCGAGTCGTCATCTCGCCGAGGCGCGCCCTGGCTCGAACGAGCGGGGCCTCGCTCACGTCGACCGACAACAGGTGTTCGCAATGGGTCGCGAGCAGCACGCTCAACACGCCGATCGAGCAGCCGATCTCGAAGCCGCTGCGAAAGCGCCGGTTGTCGAGCGCGGACACCGTCGCGTGGTACTTGGCCGCCTCGTACGCGCTGGTCTCGAACTGCCACGGGTCGGCGTTGGCATCGTAGACGGCGTCGAAATAGCTCGCGGGCAAGGTCTCTTCGAAGCGCGGGGTCTTCGTCATGGCGGCGTGCTCCACCCCGTCGATGGTTCGTCGGCACTTTCGAAAAAGGTTTCGGTGGGTTGCATCGCGCGTTCCCGCATCTCGCTGCCGATCGTGAAACCGTCGGGATCGTCGTCGATCACGAGGCCGAGCTGTGAGCGGTGTGCCGCGAGCGCGCACCGTTTCGCGCCCAAGACGCTCGAGATGTCGAGCACCCAGTTCGTGCCTTCATGCGGTTGCGGCCAGTCGGCCGGCTGCGCGCGTTCCGCGGTCCATACCATGTACTCGATCGTACGTTGCGGGCTGCTTTCGAGGCGCGCCGCGGCCGCGCGAGCGAGTGCATTTGTCGCGCGATGGTCGGCGTGCGGGTCGCGTCGCCACGGCAGCAGCAGTGTGCACGGGGCGATCGCTGCGAGCGCGTGGCTCATGCGTTCGGCTGCGCGGTCGAAGGTCGGCGCGCCCAGGCCGGGTACGGCGCCGTCGGGAAGGTCGAGCGGCAGCAGGTGATCGGGCGGCACGCCCAGGTGGGCCAGCGCCGCTCGCATCTCGGCGATGCGCAGGTCGCGGCGCGCGGCGGCGTCGAATCGCCTCGAGTTCGGAT
Organism: Caldimonas sp.; assembly: GCA_965246805.1. Lineage (GTDB taxonomy): Bacteria > Pseudomonadota > Gammaproteobacteria > Burkholderiales > Burkholderiaceae_C > Schlegelella_A. The sequence continues at coordinate 114,290 of CBDFFO010000006.1, forward strand.
GCGAGGCCGTGCCGTCGCTGACGAGCAGCACCCACACGGTCTGCCGCGCGGCGCGAAGCCTCGCGATCAGACCGCCGCAACCGAGCGTCTCGTCGTCGGGATGCGGCGCGACGACGACCGTGGTGCCGAAGGTCGCGAGGGCATCGGCGGTCAGCGCTTTCGGGTGTCCATTCAGGCGCCGGGCCGGGCTCACGCCCACAGCGCGTACGCGGCTTCGGCTCGGCCGAGCACGTGCGCGCCGGCGTCGGCCATGGCCGCATCGGGTGCCGGTTGGCGCAAGTAGTGCGTGAGGTCGCGGTGCAGGCGTTCGAAGTGCTCAGGCCGCAGCAGGCCGCGCGCGCCGACCGAGCGCTCCGCCAGCTGCAGCACGCGCAGGCAAATCGATTCGATCGCGCTGCGCATCAGGTTGGCGTAGGCGACGACGGCCGCTGCCGCATCGTCAGCCGCTGCCGCGTGCCGTGCCGCGCCACGCAGCCACAGCCGGCCGCTCTCGATGCACATCGCCATCTCGCCGAGGCGCATGCGCTGGTACGGGTCGTCGGTGCGGCCGAGGCCGACCAGGAAGCGCCGGGTCTCGTCAAACACCGCCTCGGCGCCGCCCTGCTGGACCGCGGCGAAGCGAATCGCGCCGCCGCTGAAGGCGGGCTGGCAGTAATAGTCGCCGGGCGCGCCCAGCAGGTCGGACACGTCGACCTCAATGCCGGTGAAGTCGGCCTTGAAGCTCGCGGTCGCGCGCATGCCGAGCGGCTTCCAGAACGAGCGGTCTTCGCGCGGTGCGCGTCGCACGGTGTCGATCACCATCATCTGCCAGCCGCCTTCGCCCGCCGCCGTGATCAGCGCGCGGCTCACATGGCCGCAGCCGGAAGCGAAGGTCTTGCTGCCGCGCAAACGAAGGCTGCCGTCGGCAACGAGCTTCACACCGTCACCGGCTTCGGTGTTCCACACGCCGAACAGGTGGCCGGCGTGTGCATCGCGGGCCCACCGCTCACGTTGCTCCGCGTTGCCGAAGCGTTCGATCAACTGCAGTGCGTTGACATGCCCTTCATAGAGCCGACCCACGACCAAGTTGCCACGGCCGACGTGCGCCAGCACATCCAGCAGTTCGAGGCTGGCAGCCGCTTCGCCGAGACCCGCGCCGCCCTGTTGCCGGGACACCGGCGCGTGAAGCAGCCCCGCCGTGCGCAACGCATCGACCGAACCGGTCGGGAACGCGCCTTCGCGATCGACCTCGGCCGCTTCGTGGCGGAGCGCGTCGACCAGTCGGGCGGCCGTCGTCGGCAGCGAAGAAAGCGTCATCGCACCAGTAGGCAACCGCCATGCCCGCGAAAAAAACGCAGCTCGCTTTCGGGGCGCTACTTCGACGTCGGCATCACGAACTCGGCGCCTTTCGGCGTGCTGGCCGGCCAGCGCTGCATCACCGACTTCTGCCGCGTGTAGAAGCGAACGCCTTCTTCGCCATAGGTGTGCATGTCGCCGAACATGCTCTTCTTCCAGCCGCCGAAGCCGTGCCACGCCATCGGCACCGGGATCGGGACGTTGATGCCGACCATGCCGACCTCGATGCGCCGCGCGAACTCGCGCGCCACGTTGCCGTCGCTCGTGAAGCAGGCGACACCGTTGCCGAACTCGTGCGCGTTGACGAGGTCCACCGCCGCGGCGAAGTCGGCGACCCGCACGCACGAGAGCACCGGGCCGAAAATCTCCTCGCGGTAGATCTTCATCGTCGGCGTCACGTGGTCGAACAGCGTGCCACCGGTGAAAAAGCCTTGCTCGTGGCCTGGCACGACATGGCCGCGGCCATCGGTGACGAGCGTCGCGCCTTCGGCCACGCCAGACGCGATGTACGACTCGACTCGCTCCTTCGCGTCCTTGGTGACGAGCGGACCCATTTCGGCGTCGAGCGCCATGCCGTTCTTGACGACGAGGGCCTTCGCGCGCTCGGCCAGCAGCGGCACGATGCGGTCGGCCACATCGCCCACCAGCACCGCGACCGAAATCGCCATGCAGCGCTCGCCGGCCGAGCCGTAGGCCGCGCCGATCAGCGCGTCGACCGCCTGGTCGAGGTTGGCATCGGGCATCACCACCATGTGGTTCTTCGCGCCACCGAGCGCCTGCACGCGTTTGCCGTTTTTCGCGCCGGTCTCGTAAATGTGCTGTGCGATCGGCGTGGAGCCGACGAACGACAGCGCCTTCACGTCCGGATGCCCGAGCAACGCATCGACGACGACCTTGTCGCCCTGCAAGACGCTGAACACGCCGTCGGGGAGCCCCGCCTGCTTCATCAGTTCGGCCATCAGCAACGACGGCGACGGGTCGCGCTCGCTCGGCTTCAGCACGAAGCAGTTGCCGCACGCGATCGCAACCGGGAACATCCACATCGGCACCATCACCGGGAAATTGAACGGCGTAACGCCGGCGACCACGCCGAGCGGCTGGCGCAGCGTCCAGTTGTCCATGCCGGTCGAGACCTGGTCGGTGAAGTCGCCCTTCAGCAACTGCGGAATGCCGCAGGCGAACTCGACGATGTCGATGCCGCGCGCGACCTCGCCCTGCGCATCGGTGAAGACCTTGCCGTGCTCGCTGGTGATCATCGCGGCGAGCGTGTCCCGGTGCTGGTTGAGCAGCGCGAGGAAGGCGAGCATCACGCGCGCACGGCGGATCGGTGGCATGTCGGCCCAGGCCGGGAAGGCGGCCTTCGCGGCGGCCACGGCGGCGCTCACCTCCTCGCTGCTGCCCAGCGCGACCTGGCGCGCGATGGCGCCGGTCGACGGGTTCCACACCGGCTGACGGCGGCCGCTCGTGCTCGCGACCGCGCGGCCGCCGATGAAGTGACCCACTTCGGTGGTGGCGGTGAAGGCTTCGGGTGCGCCCATGGTGTTGTGACCTCGTCGACGGCAAAGGTGAGAGTCTAGGCCGCCTAGCGTGCTGCGAAGGGCGCGTCCAACCCGCACCGATGCGGGGTGCAGGCCGCATCGATCAGGCCGCTCGTTATGCTCGCGTCCTGCCGAGGAGAACCGATGCTGCGATCCGACGTCACGCCCGCCAGCTTTCACCAAGGTCAGGTCGGTTCGCTGCCCGGCCAGTTCGCACTGCGCGTCACCGCGATCGCCGAAGGCCGCTTCGGTGCCGAACTCGATGTTCAGCCGTGGATGCACGCGCCGAACGGCTTCCTGCACGCGGCCAGCGTGGTGATGCTCGCCGACACCGGCTGCGGCTACGCGACCATCGCGCACCTGCCGGAAGGCGCAAAGAACTTCACGACTGTCGAGCTCAAGAGCAATTTCCTCGGCACCGCGAAGAGCGGTGTCGTTCGCGCCGAGTGTGAGGCCGATCATCTGGGCCGCACCACGCAGGTCTGGTCGGCGACGGTGTTCGGGCCGGACGGCCGAAAGATCGCGCTCTTTCGTTGCACGCAGATGATCCTGTGGTGACCTCTCGCGGCGCCCGCATCGCGGCCGGCGCGCTCACCGATGTGCAGATCGACGAACTGACCGAACGGCTCGAAGCCCTGCCCGCCTCGCTCGAGCCGCTCGACACCAGCATGCTCGACGGATTCCTGTGTGGCGTGCTCGTGCAACCCACGCCGATCGACGAGCGCCGCTGGTGGCCCTTCGTGCTCGACGCCGAAGGCCGCGCGCCGGCGCGCGGCGTCGACGTGGCGCCGCTGCGCGTGCTGGTGCTGCAACGGTTTCGCTTCCTGCGGCAAGCGATTGAGGGTCGCCAGTGGTTCGATCCCTGGGTGTTCGAGGTCGATGCGGAAGAAGAAGACGCCGACCGTTCGACCGCTGCGGCCCATCCGTGGGTCATCGGCTTCGTCACCGCGCTCGAGGTGTTCCCGGCGCTGATGGCGATCGACGCGGACACACTCACCGAATCCCTCGCGTTGCTTTACCGTTTCCTCGCGCCCGACGACCTGGAAGATGCCGACGACGTGCTCGAGGAGATCGACGCGCTGCCGCCGCTCGGCGGACTCGACGACGCGGTCGAGAACCTGGTGCGCGCAACCTTGCTGCTCGCCGACATCGCTGCCGCCGCCTGAGCGAGCCGTCAGATCGTCAGCGGATCGACGTCGACGGCCCAGCGCAACACGCGTTCATCCGCTGCGTTGCGGCGCTTGCGCAAATCGTGCAACGCCGGTAGCCAGCGCCCGAGGAAGGCCTGCAGCACCCGCCGCGAGTTCGACTCGACCAGCATCTGCATGCGTTCGACATCGGCCACGCGTGCGACGCTCGTCGGCACCGGCGGGTAGACGACGACCTGGTCCGCATCGGGTAGGTCGGCCGCCAGCTCGGCGGCCGCGGCGAGAAAGCCGCGCGCCGCTTCTGGCGTCCTGGCATCGGCACGCAACATCGCGAGGTGCGAATACGGCGGCAGCCCAGCCATCTCGCGCTCGGTCGACTGGCTCGCCGCGAAGGCCGCGAAGTCGTGCCGGCGCAGCGCTGCGTAGAGCGGATGCAGCGGATGCCACGTCTGGATCCACATCTCGCTGTGCGCGGCCTGCGCCGCGTCGCGCCCGGCGCGCCCGCCCGCCTGCATCAGCAGCGAGAACAGCCGCTCGGGTGCGCGGAAATCGCTCGAGAAGAGCGAGCTGTCGGGGTTCACCGCCGCCACCAGCGTGATGCGGCGGAAGTCGTGCCCCTTCGTCACCATCTGGGTGCCGACCAACACATCGACATCGCCCGCATGCACCGCTCCGAGCTGGGCCTCGAGCGCGCCCTTGCGACGCGTGCTGTCGGCGTCGATGCGGGAGATGCGCGCCGTGCGGCCGCTGTCGGGGTCGCGCAGCAGTTCGCCAATCTGTTCCTCGAGCCGTTCGGTACCGCGGCCGATCGGCGCGATGTCGGGATTGCCGCAATCGGGGCAGGCCCGCGGCACGCGTTCGCTCGAGCCGCAATGGTGGCAGCGCAGCGTGCGGTCGATCTTGTGGAACACGCGCCACGCGCTGCAGTGCGGGCACGCGCTCTTCCAGCCGCAGTCGGTGCAATGGAGCACCGGGGCGTAACCGCGGCGGTTGAGCAGCACCAGGCTCTGCTCGCCACGCGCGACGCGTTCGCGAATCGCCTGGATCAGATTCGGCGCCAGCGCACTGGTGGCGCCCACTCGGCGCGGCAGGAGGCTCATGTCGACCAGCTTCACGGCTGGCAACGCGCCGCCGCCGATGCGCTCGGGCAGCTCGAGCTTGGCGTAGCGCGAGGTGGCCGCGCGATGCCAGCTTTCAAGCGACGGCGTGGCCGATCCGAGGACGACAGCGACCCCTTCGAGCTTGCCGCGATAGACCGCCAGATCACGGGCCGAATAACGCGCGCCTTCCTGCTGCTTGTACGACGGGTCGTGCTCTTCGTCGACGACGATGAGCCCGAGCCCTGGCATCGACGCGAACACCGCGAGCCGGGTGCCGAGCACCAGATCAGCGAGCCCCATGTGCGCCGCGAGCCAGTTCTGCAGCCGCTGCGCCGGAGTGAGCCTGCTGTGCATCGAGACGATGCGCTGGCCCGAGAAACGCGCCGCGAAGCGCGCTTCGAGTTGCGGGGTGAGGTTGATCTCGGGCACCAGCACCAGCGCCTGTCGGCCGCGGGCCAGCGCGTCAGCCGCGGCTTGCAGATAGACCTCGGTCTTGCCGCTGCCGGTCACGCCGTGCAGTAAGGTGGCAGTCGGTTGCGGGGTCCGGGCCGTCGCCTCCAATCGGGCCACGGCGGCAGCTTGGGCTGGCGTCATCGCCGGGGCGGCCAAGCGCACGTCGGCGGTTCCGGCGGCATGACCCGCGCTGCCGAAAGGCACGTCGACCGGCAAAGTCGCCGATGCCGGCGATGTGGCCTGCCGCGGCCCGGTGGTGTTCAGGCTCGTCACGCGTCTCACCCGCTTCGCCAACCGAGCGTTGTCGAGCTTGCGCAGATCGGGCGGCAAGACCGAGAGCGCGACTTCGCCCACATTGCGCTGGTAATAGGCCGCCGCGAAGTCCACCAACGCGCGCCACCTATCGCTCAACGGGTCGATCGCCGTCAATGCCTCGCTGACCGCCCTGGTCTCGAACCCGCTTGCCGTCGAGGGCCCGTTCCCCCACACGATGCCCATCGTCACCCGCGCGCCAAGAGGAACGCGCACCAGCGTTCCCGGTAAAAGCGATTGCTCACTCGAATAATCGAGCGGTCGCGTCAGCGTGGTGTGCTGCGGCGCATCCACGGCTACTTGAAGCAGACAAGGAGCGTGGTCCACGGCGCGTTAAATAGCCATTCGCGGATCAAGTCTTGCCTCAAGGATCAGCGCTAAGTCCATGATTTGGATGTGCTTTTGAATTTCTCCACGATTTGTGTGGATAACTTTGTGGAGAAGGCGGCACTGCTGAGCGGAAGTGCAGCGGGGGCGCGGTCCGGGGGCTCCGTGCACGGTTTCGCAGCAGTCTGGAGAAGTCAATGAAATCAACGACTTAGCGGCGACTGCGCGCGGTGCCGATGATGCGCCGCAGCAGTGGCGTGCAGATAAAGCGTGAAATCTTTTTTTGGGGATAAGTCAAGCCCTTAGTGCTCACTTACCCCGCATTGACGGCCGCTTGCTGCTGTGAATTTCGTCACGCAGAAGCGATCGGCGTTCGGGGCGTCGAGTGAACCGCGTCGACGAGCACCTCGACGCTTTCCGGCGGGGTGTGCTGGCTGATGCCGTGGCCGAGGTTGAACACATGGCCATTGCGAAGCGGGGGTCCGCCGGGCGCGCCCGGCGGACCGATCGGGGCGCGGTCGAACGAGTCGAGGACCGCTCTCACCTCGGCGCGAATCGCCGTTTCATCGCCGAACAGCACGTTCGGATCGAGGTTGCCCTGCAGCGCGATGCCCGGGCCGACACGTTGCCGCGCGCGCCCGAGGTTCACGGTCCAGTCGACGCCGACCACATCGGGCCCGATCGCCGCGATGTCTTCCAGCCATGGCGCGCCGCCCTTCGTGAACACGATGTGCGGGACGCGCCGGCCATCACGTTCGCGCGTCAATTGTGCGAGCACGCGCTGCATGTACGCGAGGCTGAAGGTCTGGTACGCGCCATCGGCGAGCACACCGCCCCAGCTGTCGAAGATCATCACCGCCTGCGCGCCAGCCGCGATCTGCGCGTTCAGGTATTGCGCCACCGTGTCGGCGTTGATCGCGAGCATGCGGTGCAGCAGGTCGGGCCGGCTGTAGAGCATGGTCTTGACGAGGCGGTAATCGTCGGAGCCCGCGCCTTCGACCATGTAGCAGGCGAGCGTCCAGGGGCTGCCGGCGAAGCCGATCAACGGCACCCTGCCGTCGAGCGCACGACGAATCGATGCCACCGCGTCGAACACATAACGCAGCTTCGCCATGTCGGGCACTTCGAGCGCCGCGATGGCGGCTTCGTCGCGCACCGGGCGCGCGAAGCGCGGGCCTTCGCCGATCGCGAAGTCGAGGCCGAGACCCATCGCGTCGGGCACCGTGAGGATGTCGCTGAAGAGGATCGCGGCGTCGAGCGGGTAGCGCTCGAGCGGTTGCAGCGTCACCTCGGTGGCGTAGGCCGGATTGGTGGCCAGGCCCATGAAACTGCCGGCGCGCGCACGCGTGGCTCGGTACTCCGGCAGGTAGCGGCCGGCCTGGCGCATCAACCAGACGGGCGTGTGGTCGACCGGCTCCGACAGGCAGGCACGCAGGAAATTGTCGTTCTGGAGCAGGTCGGTCATGCGCGTGTCGTGGTGAACGGCTCAAACCATAATTCTCGCCTCACTTCATCACCCGCCACGAGAAGGGGCCGCCATGCTTGCCAACGACATTCTGCAGACCATCGGCAACACACCGCACATCCGCATCAACCGCTTGTTCGGCAACGGGCACAGCGTCTACATCAAGAGTGAACGATCGAACCCCGGGGGTTCGATCAAGGACCGCATCGCGGTCGCGATGGTCGAAGCGGCCGAAGCATCCGGCTCGTTGAGGCCGGGCGCGACCATCATCGAGCCGACTTCCGGCAACACCGGCGTCGGCCTCGCGATGGTCGCCGCGGTCAAGGGCTACAAGCTGGTCCTCGTGATGCCCGACAGCATGAGCGTCGAACGCCGCCGCCTGATGCTCGCGTACGGCGCGACCTTCGTGCTCACGCCGCGCGAGAAAGGCATGAACGGCTCGATCGCACGGGCGAAGGAACTGGTCGCCGAAACGCCCGGCTCCTGGATGCCTCAGCAGTTCGAGAACCCGGCCAACATCGACGTTCACACGCGCACCACCGCACAGGAGATCGCCGCCGACTTTCCGAGCGGTGTCGATGCGCTCATCACCGGCGTCGGCACCGGCGGCCACATCACCGGTTGCGCCCAGGTGTTGAAGGCGATGTGGCCGAAGCTGAAGGTGTATGCGGTCGAGCCCACCGCGTCACCGGTCATCAGCGGCGGCAAGCCGAGCCCGCACCCGATCCAAGGCATCGGCGCGGGCTTCGTCCCGGCGAATCTGCACGTCGATTTGCTCGACGGCGTGATCCAGGTCGAGGCCGAAGCGGCGCGCGAGATGGCACGACGTTCGGCACGCGAGGAGGGCGTGCTGGTCGGCATCTCTTCGGGCGCGACGCTTGCAGCGATCGCGCAGAAGTTGCCCGACATCGCCGCGGGCTCAACGATCCTCGGCTTCAACTACGACACCGGCGAACGCTACCTCTCGATCGAAGGCTTCCTGCCTAGCGAATGAAACGGGCGCCAGTGGCGCGCGGGTACCATTCGCCGAAATCCCACCGGAGGTCGCTCATGCGCCATGCGTTTCTCGGTTCCGCTGCTCGGCTCGCACTCGCGACTTTCACGCTCGGCAGCGCGCTGTTGCTCGGCGGCTGCGGCTACAACAACTTCCAGACGCTCGACGAGCAAAGCAAGGCGGCGTGGTCGGAGGTGCTCAACCAGTACCAGCGCCGCGCCGACCTGATCCCCAACATCGTCGCGACCGTGAAGGGCGAGGCGAGCTTCGAGCAGGACACGCTCACCAAGGTGATCGAAGCACGTTCCAAAGCGACCAGCATCCAGGCCACGCCCGAACTCGTCAACGACCCAGCGGCGTTCCAGAAATTCCAGGCTGCGCAGAGCGAGCTCACCGGCGCGTTGAGCCGGCTGATGGTGGTGGCCGAGCAGTACCCGAGCCTGAAGGCGAACGCCGCGTTCCAGGACCTGCGGGTTCAACTGGAAGGCACCGAGAACCGCATCACCGTGGCCCGCAACCGCTTCATCACGAGTGTGGCCGACTACAACGTCGCGACCCGCAGCTTCCCGAGCAACCTCACCGCGATGATCTTCGGCTACAAGGTCAAGCCGACCTTTACGGTGCAGAACGAAGCCACGATCTCGGCGCCGCCGACGGTGAGTTTCGACAAGCCGGCCTCGGCGCCGCGTTGAGTCGCATCGGCGGTCTGCGCATGGGCCGCCCGCACGCTGTCGGGAGTCCCAAAGGTGCGTGGCTCGCGGGCGTCGCTAAGTTTGCGATGGCGCTGGCGTGCGCCGGGGTCGGCATGCTCGCGTGGGTCGGTGCGACAGCCGCGACGGCCGATGGACTGTTGCCGATCCCCCCGCTGACCGGTCGCGTCGTCGACCAGACCGCGACGCTGAGCGCGGCGCAATCGCAGGCACTCGACGCCAAGCTGGCCAAGATCGAGTCGGCGCGCGGTTCGCAGATCGTGGTCCTGATGGTGCCGACGACCGCACCGGAAGACGTGTCGTCGTACGCGCAACGCGTCGGCGACCAGTGGAAGATTGGCCGGCGCGATGTCGGCGACGGCGTGATCGTGGTCGTCGCGAAGGACGATCGGAAGATGCGCATCCAGGTCGCGAAGACCCTGCAGGGCGCGATCCCCGACGTGATCGCCGGCCGCATCGTCAACGAGCAGATGGTGCCGGCGTTTCGCAACAACGATTTCGCGGGCGGCCTGAACGTCGCGGTCGACATGCTCGACAGGCGCATCGCCGGCGAGGCTCTGCCGGCGCCGACATCGGTGCCGAACGCGAACGCGAGAGCCGATCGCGGCGCCGGCTTCGATCTGCAGGACATCGCGATCTTCCTGTTCGTCGGCGTGCCCATCGTCGGTGGCCTGCTGAGCCGTGTGATGGGCCGCAAGCTCGGCGCACTCGCAACCGGCGGCGCGGCCGGTGCCATCGGATGGTGGTTGACGACGAGCGCGCTGGTCGCAGGCGCCGCCGGTGTCATCGCGCTGTTCCTCGTCGGCGTGGTCGGCATGGGCACCGGCAGACGCGGCATCGGTCCGGTCGTCTTCGGCGGCGGCGGGCTCGGCGGAGGCTCGTTCGGCGGTGGTTCAGGCGGCGGTTCGGGCGGTGGCTTCAGCTCGGGCGGCGGCGGCAACTTCGACGGCGGCGGCGCCTCGGGCAGCTGGTGATGCGCTGGATCGCGCGCCTCGTCCGCCATCGCCTCGTCGACGAGCGCGATGCGTCGCGCATGCTCGACGCGGCCGCACGCGAGCGCATCGGTGCGCGCGTGGCCGCGAGCGAAGCGGAGCACAGCGGCGAGATCCGCGTCTGCATCGAGGCCGGCCTGCCGATGAGCTACCTCCGCCGCCATGCCACCGCACGCGATCGCGCGGTGGCGCTGTTCGGCAAGCTCGGCGTGTGGAACACCGAAGCGAACAACGGCGTTCTGATCTACCTGCTGCTCGCCGAACAACGCATCGAGATCGTCGCCGACCGCGGTCTCAACCGCCACGTGGCCGATGCGACGTGGCAGACCCTCACCACGTCGATGGCGACAGCGTTCCAGCGCGGTGAATTCGAAGCCGGTCTGAACCAGGCGGTCGACGCCGTCGATGCGCATCTCGTCGCGCACTTCGCGCTTGCGGCCGGCGCGGTCAACGTCAACGAATTGCCGGATACGCCGCTGGTGCTGTGAGCGCTTCGGCCTGGCGCGCCTGCATCCAGGCCGAGACCGCCGCGCGCTCCGATTCGTTCAAGTGCAGGCCCAGCTTGCTGCGCCGCCACAGCACGTCGTTGCCGCTGCGCGCCCACTCGTGTTCGCGCAGGTATGAGAGCTCCGCCTCGTGAAGGCCGGGCGCGACTTCGGCGCCGAGCGGCCCCTCGAGCAGCACCTCGGCGCGGGTGCCGTAGGCGCGGACCCAGCGCCTGAGCAGCGGCCGCGGCCACTTCGGCTGACGCGCCGCGAACGCGTCGACGACGCGCTCGAAGCTCATCAGTCGATCGGCGACGCGCGTGCGCGCGCGGCCGCTCGAGACGCGCCCATTCGCGACGAGCCAGGCCTCGAAATCGCCGCCCGGCAACGCGGCGGCTTCGGTCCATGCCGCGCGCCGCACCGAGGCCGCTTCAGACGATGCGAATTCGGTCAACATGTCGCCCACCTCTTCGGCGAGCTTGCGGAACGTCGTGATCTTGCCGCCCCACACCGAGAGCAGCGGCGCCGCTTCGCGGTCGAGCTCGAGCCGGTAGTCGCGCGTCACCGCCGACGGGTTGCCCGACTCGTCGTCGAGCAAAGGCCGCACGCCCGAATAGCTCCACACCACGTCGGCCGGTGCCACCGGCTTCGTGAAGTAACGGCTCGCCTGCGCGCAGAGGTACGCGATCTCGCCGGCATCGATCTTGGCCGCGCCGATCGCGCCGTGGTGTTCGACATCGGTGGTGCCGATCAACGTGAATTCGCGCTCGTACGGGATCGCGAAGATGATGCGCTTGTCGGGGTTCTGGAAGATGTACGCGTGGTCGTGCTCGAACAGCTTCTGGACGACGATGTGGCTGCCCTTCACGAGCCTGAGCGCATGCGCGCGCGGCGCGTGGGCATGCTCGGCCAGGAACTGCGCGGCCCACGGGCCTGCCGCGTTGACGAGCGCCTTTGCGCGCACGACGCGTTCGTTGCCGAGTTCGCTCTGCAAGGTCAGCGTCCATTGCGTGGCACTGCGCGCGGCATCGATGCAGCGCCAGTGCGTGAGCACTTCGGCGCCGCGTGAGGCCGCATCGACGGCGCACAACACCACCAGCCGCGCGTCGTCGACCCAGCCATCGGAATAGATGAAGCCTTTGCCGAAGCGCGGCTGCAGCGGCTTGCCGGCCGAATGCTTGCGCAGGTTCACGGTGCGCGACGGCGGCAACAGCTCGCGCGGCGCGAGGTGGTCGTACAGGAAGAGGCCGGCGCGGATCATCCAGGCCGGGCGCATCGACGGGTCGTGCGGCATCACGAAGCGCAGCGGCCACATGATGTGCGGGGCGCTCTTCAACAGGCGCTCGCGCTCGCCGAGCGCCTTCTTCACCAGCGAGAACTCGCGGTACTCGAGATAGCGCAGGCCGCCATGGATCAGCTTGGTCGACGACGACGAGGTGTGCTGCGCGAGATCGTCCTTCTCGGTGAGCAGTACCGTCATGCCACGGCCTGCGAGGTCGCGTGCGATGCCGGCGCCGTTCACGCCCCCGCCGATCACGGCCACATCGAACAGCTGAGTGGCACTGGGTCCGGCGGCTGGCGATGCGGTGGCGTCCAAGCGAAATCCCGGCCCGATCGACATGCGGGCGCGGCTTATTCTTGCAGGCCGTGCAGACGTACCTCCTCGCTCTCGACCAAGGCACTTCGAGCTCGCGCAGCATCGTGTTCGATCGGGAGGGCGCGGTCGTCGCGATGGCGCAGCGCGAGTTGCGGCAGATCTACCCGCAGCCGGGCTGGGTCGAGCACGACGCGGTGGAGATCTGGGCCGGCCAGCTCGCGACCGCGCGCGAAGCCCTCGCGAAGGCCGGCATCGCGGCGAGCGCGCTGGCCGCCATCGGCATCACCAACCAGCGCGAGACCACGGTGGTGTGGGATCGCCGGACCGGCCAGCCGGTCTGCAACGCCATCGTCTGGCAGGACCGGCGCGGCGAGCCGACGTGCCAGGCCTTGTGCGAAGCCGGCCACGAAGCGACCTTTCGCGATCGCACCGGGCTCCTGCTCGATGCGTATTTCGCCGGTACCAAGCTCCAGTGGCTGCTCGACCAGGTGCCCGGCGTGCGGGCGCGCGCCGAACGCGGCGAACTGGCGTTCGGCACCATCGACAGCTGGCTGATCTGGCAACTCACCGGGGGTGCCGATGCGTCGACTCGCGGCCGCGCCGTCCACGCGACCGACGTTACGAACGCATCGCGAACGCTGCTCTTCGACATTCGCCGCAACACCTGGGACGACACCTTGCTCGGCCTGCTCAGGGTGCCGCACGCGCTGCTGCCACAAGTCTTTCCATCCAGCCACCGGTTCGGCGCAACGACCCCCGATCTGCTCGGCAGCGCGGTTGCGATCGGAGGCGTCGCGGGCGACCAGCAGAGCGCGCTCTTCGGCCAGGCCTGCTTCCACGCCGGCCAAGTGAAGAACACCTACGGCACCGGCTGCTTCATGCTGATGAACACCGGCGGTCGATTCGAGACATCGACGAATGGCCTGATCACGACCAGCGCCGCGGAGACCACGGCGGCGCCGCAGTTCGCGCGTGAAGGCAGCGTCTTCGTCGGTGGCGCGGTGGTGCAGTGGCTGCGCGACGGGCTCAACGCCATCAAGGCGAGCAGCGAGGTGCAGCAGCTCGCCGAGAGCGTGCCCGACAACGGCGGCGTGATGTTCGTGCCGGCCTTTACCGGCCTCGGCGCGCCGTACTGGAACGCCGAGGCGCGCGGCACCATCGTTGGCCTCACGCGCGGCTCGACCCTCGCGCACATCGCGCGCGCGGCGCTCGAGAGCATCGCGTTCCAGAGCGCGGCGCTGCTCGGCGCAATGAGCCGCGACGTGGCGGCGTCGGGTGGCGCCGGCGTGGCGGAACTCCGCGTCGATGGTGGCGCGTCGGTCAACGACCTGCTGATGCAGTTCCAGGCCGATCTGCTCGGCATTCCGGTGCTGAGGCCGCGCGTGATCGAGACCACCGCGCTCGGGGCGGCTTACCTGGCCGGCCTCTCGTGCGGCGTCTATGCGGGCATCGACGAGCTCGCTGCGAAATGGCGTGTCGAGCGCACGTTCACACCGACGCTGTCACGCGAACGCGCAGACGAGTTGATGCAGCGCTGGGAGCACGCGGTCGCGCAGAGCACGGCGTGACGCGCGCCTTCGCGGCGTGGCCTCAGGCCGCTTGCGCTGTCGCCGCGGGGGCGGCGGTGATGCGCATCGCCGGCACTTGGCCGTACGTGAAGCCGCGCCACAACCATTCGACCGGCCCGTAGCGGAAGCGCGCGAGCCACCAGTGGCTGAAGGCGAGCTGCGCCGCGTAGACGACCGCGACGAAGACCACCTGCGCTGACCGCGACCAGCCCCAGTGGCCGAGCCCAAAGCCATAGAAGAACGTCGCGCAGACGAGGGACTGCATCAGGTAGTTCGTCAGCGCCATGCGGCCGAGCGGCGCCAGCACGCGGATGCGCGACCCGCCGCCGTGGCTGTACAGCATCGTCACCACTAGACCGACGTAGCCGAGACAGGCCGGCAGGTTGCCGAGCATGAGCAGGCCGTGCGCGATGCCCCAGCCGTCGTGGCGGTCGCCCGGCGTGTGCGACACCGCGATCAGGCTCGACAGCAAGCCGAGGCCGATGCCCACCGGCAGCCCGTAGAGCGCGAGCTTGCGGAAGAACGGCAGGTGATCGGCCGGCCGCTCCATCACGCCCGAGCGCACAAACCAGGTGCCGAGCAGGAACATGCTCACCAGCAGCACCGCGAAGCCGCCGTCGTTGGCCGCCTTCTCGACGAAGCGGCTCGCTCGCCAGTCCTCCGCCTGCCCGTAGCGGCCGGTCGTGAAGATGCGCGTTTCGTCGAGCTTGCGGGTCGCGGCTTCGGCGAGGCTCTTCTCGCGCTCGACCTTCACTTCCTTTGCGCGCGCCAGCTCCGCCTCGGCCGCCGCATCGACCGGCGCCTTCGACGCAGTCGACGCCAGCACCGCTTCCGGGTCCGGCATCATGTGCTGGACGCCGCTGATGAGCGTCATCGTCAGCGCCATGAAGACATAGACGCTCACGGCCAGGCGAACGCTGCGCTTCTCGGCGGGCCGGTGAAACCGCCAAGACAGCCAGCCGGCGATCAGCAGCAGCGGCCCGAGGACCGCGAGCGGCGCACGCGGGCCGACCGGCGCGGCGGGCAACACCCAGACCACCACCGCGGCGATGCAGAGCGCGACGCCCATCGCCATGAACGCGAACGACGAGAGAGGCACGCTGCGGCCGCGCCAGCCGATCCGCTTTTCGCTGCGCAGATAGAGGGCGAGCAAGCCCATCGTCGCGAGGCCGCCGGCGAGCCGGAAGAACAGGTCGGCACGCGGGATGAAGCCCAGGCCGATCAGCGCTGCGCAGCCGATCACGATCGGCCACGGCCTGCCATACAGCACGATCAGCAGGCCGAGCGCGCCCATCGCGTAGCTGAAGAGGATGTCGCCCTCCCATACGAAGATGTAGTGGAGCGCACCGAACACCGCGAGCGCGAGGATGCGCCGCAGGTAGACGTGCTTGAAGTCGAGCCGGCCGGCGCGTTCGGCGCGCACCAGCATCACCGCGAAGCCCATGCCGAACAGCAGCGAGAAGATCGTCCAAAACTTGCCCGCCACGAAGTAGTTGACGACGAAGTTGCAGAGCCAGTCGACGCCGGCCGCCGTGCGCGGGATGCCCTCGTTGAACGCGGCAAACGGCCGGTTGAACCACTCGATGTTCATCAGGAAGATGCCGAGCAGCGCGAAACCGCGCACCACGTCGAGTGCTTCGATGCGCTGGTTTTCGGCCAGCGGCGCGAACGACGTGAGGCTGCGCGGGTGGGGCGGTGCTGCGCTCGGGAGGGCTTCGTCCACGGGGTGCTCCTGTTCTCAGGCGCGGGTGTCGCGTGTGGGCATCGTGACAGACGCAGCCGCTGGCGGCAACGCCGTGCGACGGAATGCGGAAATCGAGGCATCGGCCGCGTCGCCGAGGCGAACCCGCGACGCGCTACCCCAGTTCGTAGAACCGCATGTCGACGCGGTCCGGGTGGCGCGCGCCCGTGCCCACGAAGACGCGCTCGCGCAGCCAGAGGAAGGCGGGCGACGCGGTCTCGAAGGTCGGCACGCAGCGGAAATAGACGAGCGCCGGATCGACCGGCTCGCCGCGCACGAGGCGTGCGGTGAGGTCGGCCGGCGCCACGCGCATCGCTTGGTTGCGCACGTAGATCAGGTCGCCGCCGTCAGAGCTCGATCACGTAATGCGCTTCGAGCAACGCGAGCGTCTCGCTCGCTACGAGCTGGTGATCGGCGCCGCCCGGCAGCACGCGTGCGGTCCAGCCATCGCCCGTGATGGCGCCGCCGGTGATCGGGATCAGGCGGCGGAAGCCCCGACCGGTTTGTCCGATCTCGACCGGCTTGCCGACCTGCACCGACAGGTCGGCAAACACGTTCAACGCAGGGGTGGGCAGCGACATGACGGGACGGCGCGGGGCTTGCCGGTATGGGACGGATCGAGGCGTCGTCGGCGCGGTGTTCGGGAACTACTGCCAGCTCAAGGCCGCGAAGTCGTTCGCGAAGATTGGCGAGCTGCTCCACAAACCCTTCAAGCGCTTGTTCGCCACCGCGAACTGCGGCAACTGGAAGAGCCACGCGTTGACCGAGTCGTTGGCGAGCTGGCGCTGGATGTCGCCGAGCAGCTTCAGGCGCAGCCTCGGATCGGTGCTCGCGTTGTAGGCCGCGAGCAGGTCGCGAAAGGCCTTCGAGTCGTAGCCGTAGTAGTAGCCAGGGTCCGCGTAGCGGTCGAAGTCGAGCGGCTCGACATGGCTGATGACGGTGAGGTCGTACTGGCCCTTGAACGCGCCCGAGAGCCACTGCGCCCACTCGACGTTCTCGATCTTCGCGACGATGCCGACCTTCGCGAGCTGCGCCGCGATGATCTCGCCGCCCTTTCGCGCATAGCCCGGCGGCGGCAGCGTCAGCGTCACGTTGAGCGGCAACGGCACGCCGGCTTCCTTCAGCAGCGCCTTCGCCTTCTCCGGGTTGTACGGGTTCACCTGCGTGAGGTCGACATAGCCCACGTCGCTCGGCACCATGTGGCTGCCGATCGGCGCGCCGAAGCCTTCGAGCGCGCCGTCGATGAGGGCCTTGCGGTCGATCGCCGCGGCGACCGCGCGGCGCACGCGCACGTCGTCGAACGGCGCGCGCTTGTTGTTGATCGCGAGCAGCGTTTTGCCTTCGGTGCCGCCCGGCGTGACCGTGAAGCGGCCATCGCCACGCAGCTGCGCCAGGTTCTCGGCGGCGCCGAAGCGCGCCATGCCGTCGATGTCGCCGGCGAGCAGCGCAGCCATCTGCGCGGCCGCGTCGTTGATGAAGCGCACCGTGACCTTCTTCATCCTCACCGCCGCAGCGTCGCGGTACTGCTCGTTCTTCACCAGCGTGATCGCCGAGCCGCGAGCCCAGCTTTCGAAGCGATAGGGGCCGGTGCCTATCGGCTTGCTCGCGGTGGTGGCCGCGCTCTTCGGGTCGAGGATCACCGCGGTGTTCTCGCCCATGCGAAAGAGGAAGTTGCCGTCGGGCTGCGCGAGCACCACGATGACCGTGAGCGGGTCGGGCGTGTCGATGCGGCTGATGTTGTCGAAGACCGCTTTCTTCGCCTTGTTGGTCGAGCCGTTCGCCTTCGCGCGCTCGAAGCTGAACTTCACGTCGCTCGCGTCGAACGCTTCGCCGTCGTGGAAGGTCACGCCCTTCTTCAGGCGGAAGGTGTAGCTCTTGCCATCGGGGTCGACGCGCCACGACTCGGCCAAGAGCGGCGTGACCTTGCCGCTCATTTCGATCTTGGTGAGGCCTTCGAGCACGTTGTAGTGAACGACCTCGCCGATCGCCGCGGCCGACGCGACGGTCGGGTCGAGGCCCGGCGACGGCTCGAGCACCATCGCAAGCACGACGCTCTCCTTGCGCGCTTGCGCGTGGGCGATCGACGGCAAGGCGCCGGCGATCACGAGGCTGGTCGCGATGGCGAGGCGTGCAACGGCAAGAAGGCGACGGGACATGGCGGTGTCGGCGGTGGCGAGGAAGGTGATGCGAGCGCGACTCTAGTGCCCTTTGCGAAGGCCGCGAAATCCGACGGGCTCGGGCGGTGGTCGGCGCGGGCTTACCGCGCAGCCGACGTCGAACCCGGCACTGCCGCGACCAGCGCTCGGGTGTACGGATCGGCCGGATTGCGCAGCACATCGTCGACCGGCCCTCGTTCGACGACGCGGCCCTCGAGCATCACCATCACCTCGTCGCAGAGGTGCTGAACGACAGCGAGATCGTGGCTGATGAACAGGTAGGTGATGCCGAACTGCTGCTGCAGGTCGAGCATCAGGTTGAGCACCTGCGCCTGCACCGACACGTCGAGCGCGCTCACCGGCTCGTCGGCGACGATGAGAAGCGGCCGCGTGACGAGCGCGCGTGCGATCGCGACGCGCTGGCGCTGGCCGCCGGAGAACTCGTGCGGGTGCTTCGCCGCATCGGCCGCGCCGAGGCCGACGGCTTCGAGTGCCGCGACGACCCGATCGAAGGCGTCGCGCGCGCCGACCGCCGCATCGAGCGGCTCGGCGACGATGCGGGCGACGCTCATGCGAGGGTCGAGCGAGCCGTGAGGGTCCTGGAACACCATCTGGAAATCGCGTCGCGCGACGCGCAGCATGGCCGGCTTCAACGCGTTCAGGTCCTGGCCCAGCAGGCTGACGCGGCCCGACGTCGGCGGCTCGAGCGCCATCACGAGCCGCGCCAGCGTCGACTTGCCCGAGCCCGATTCGCCGACCACGCCGAGGTTGCGGCCGGCCTGCAGCGTGAAGCTCACGCCACGCAGCGCGTGCACCGCTGGCGCCGGCGCGAACAGCCGCTCGCGTGGCAACGCGTAGCGCTTGACGAGGGCATCGGCGACGAGCAGCGGCGCGTTCGTCATTGCAGCGCGTCGAGACGGATGCAGCGCGCGGCGTGGCCGGCCGTCACCTCGACCATCGGCGGCAGCGCGATGCCGCAGGCGTCGATCGCCCACGCGCAGCGCGGCTGGAACGGGCAGCCGGCGGGCATCTCGGCGAGCGTCGGCACACGGCCGGGAATTGTGGCGAGACGTGGCCGGGCGCCGTCGATGCGGCTCCGGACGCCGCGCGGGCTCGCCGCGAAGAGCCCCTTGCTGTACGGGTGCGAGCGACGTTCGAACACCGCCGCGGTCGGCCCCGACTCGACCACCGTGCCGCCGTACATCACGAGCAGGCGCGAGACTCGGTCGGCCATCACGCCGAGGTCGTGGCTGATCAGCAGCATCGTCATCGCGCGCTCGGCGACGAGCCCGGTGAGCAGGTCGAGCGTCTCGCGCTGGATCGTCGCGTCGAGCGCGGTGGTCGGCTCGTCGGCGATCAGCAACTGCGGTTCGCAGGCGAGCGCCATCGCGATCGTCACGCGCTGGCGCTGGCCGCCGGAGAGCTGGTGGGGGAAGGCGTCGAGCCGCGTGGCCGCATCCGCGAGATGCACGCGCTCGAGCAGGCGCAAGGCTTGCGCACGCGCCGCGGCGCGGCTCAAGCCGCGATGGACCCGCCACGGCTCGGCCACCTGGTCGCCGATGGTGTGCAGCGGGTTCAGCGCCGTCATCGGTTCCTGGAACACCATCGCGATGCGATTGCCGCGCAACGCGTTCATCGAACGGTCGTCGAGCCCGATGAGATCGCGACCTTCGAACGCGACCCGACCCGACACGCTGGCGCCTTCCGGCAACAGGCCCATCAGCGCCAGCGCCGTCATCGATTTGCCGCTGCCGCTCTCGCCGACGAGGCCGACGGTTTCGCCTCGCGCGATCGTGAAGCTCACGTCGCGCAGCGCGTCAACGTCGCCCTGCGCGCTCGGCAGGCCAACGCGCAGATCGGTGACGTCGAGCACGGTGTGGCTCACGAAACGAAACCTTCGCGCTGCGCGCTCCGGTATTCGCCCGAGGACCCGGAGGGGCCTCTTCGTGGCCCTTGGCGCCCAGGCGGGCTCATGCGCGCCGTGCTTTCGCGAAGCGCGGATCGAGCACATCGCGCAGGCCGTCGCCAAGCAGGTTCAGGCCGAGCACCGCGAGCATCGTCGCGAGACCGGGCCAGAGCGCCAGCCACCACGCCTGGTACATCATGGCCTGCGCCTCGTTGAGCATGCGGCCCCAGCTCGGCGACGGCGGTTGCGTGCCGAGCCCGAGGTAGCTCAAGGCCGCCTCCGCGAGGATCGCGGTCGCGAACTGAATCGTCGCCTGCACGACCAGCACCGACGCGATGTTCGGCAGCACATGGTCTCGCGTGATGCGCCAGGGCCCCCGGCCGCACGCGCGCGCCGCGAGCACGAACTCGCGCGACCAGACGCCCGCCGCCGCGGCCCGCGTGACGCGCGCGAACACCGGTACGTTGAAGAGCCCGATCGCGACGATCGACGTCACCAGGCCGGGCCCGTAGATCGCGGTCAGCATGATCGCGGTGAGCAGCGCCGGAAACGCGAACGCGAAGTCGGTGAAGCGCATCACGACCTCGTCGACCACGCCGCGCCGGGCCGCGGCGAGAAGCCCGAGCCCGACCCCGAACACGAGACCGATGCCGACCGCGATCACGCCGACCGCGATGGCGTTGCGCGCACCGGCAACGAGCAGCGACAGGGTGTCGCGGCCGAGGCTGTCGGTGCCGAGCCAGTGCTGCGTGTTCGGCACCTGCAACCGGTGCGGGATGTCGAGTTCGGTCGCGCTGTACGGCGTCCACACGAACGAGAGCGCGGCGGTTGCGAGCAGCGCGAACACCAGCACGGCGCCGAGCACGAGGCTCGGGTGCGCGAACGCGCGCCGCCTCATCGCGCGGCCTGGGGTCTCAAGCGCCATGGCCCACCCGCAGCCGTGGATCGACGACGCCGTACAGCACATCGATCACGAGGTTGATGACGATCACCGCCGCTGCGAACAGCATCACGATCGCCTGCACCAGCGCGAGGTCGCGGTTCGCGATGGCCTGGAAAACGAGCCGGCCGACACCCGGCAGGCTGAACACGTTCTCGACCACGATGGTGCCAGTGACGAGGTTGGCGAACTGCAGGCCCATCACGGTGAGCACCGGCACCATGGCGTTGCGCAACACATGGCGCCACAGCACCGCGCGCCGCGACAAACCCTTGGCGCGGGCGGTGCGCACGAAGTCGTCGCGCATCACGTCGAGCACGGCCGAGCGCGTCACGCGCGCGAGGATCGCCGACTGCACCACCGCGAGCGACACCGCCGGCAGCAGCAGCGCCTTCAGCGCCGGCCCGATGCCGCCGCCCTCGTCGGCATGCCAGCCCGGAAAGCCGCCGGCCGCGAACCAGCGCAGCCGCACCGAGAACACGAGGATCAGCAAGACTCCGAACCAGAAGTTCGGGATCGCGAGGCCGAGCTGGGTCGCGCCCATCACGCCGATGTCGCCGATGCGGTTGTGCTGCGAGGCCGCGTACACGCCGAGCCCGATCGCGATCGCCCCGGTGAGCGCCATCGCGATCAGCGCGAGCGGCACCGTGACGGCGATGCGTTCACCGATCAGCGACGCGATCGGCGCGTCGTACGACGCACTCTGGCCGAGATCGCCCGTCGCCATGCCGCGCACCCAGCGCCCGTAGCGTTCGAGCGGCGGCCGGTTGAGGCCGAGCTTCGCCGAGAGCGCCTGCACCGCTTCGGGCGTCGCGGTCTCGCCGAGCATCACCTCGGCCGCATTGCCCGGCACGATCTCGAGCACCACGAACACGACGATCGACGCGGCGACAAGCGTCGCGATGAACGTGCCGAGCCGCTTGACGAGGAAGATGCCGATGAGCGCGCCTCGAGGAGATTGAAGGTGGGCGGCTAGAACAAAGCCGCGATGCGGTGCGAATCATGAACGAAGCGCCGGCGCGCGATGCATCGCCGACGCGGGGCCGTGCGTACTCGGGCCGAGCGCACGTCGTCAGTGCGGTGAGAGCGCCTCGTCGAGCACCTCGACCCAATGCCGCACGGGCGTCTCGGTGCCACTCTGCAGGTGCTGGATGCATCCGATGTTGGCCGACACGATGGTCTGCGGCGCCAGCGCGCCGAGGTTCGCGAGCTTGCGGTCGCGCAGTGCATACGCGAGCTCGGGCTGGGTCACCGAGTAGGTGCCGGCCGAGCCGCAACAGAGATGGCTCTCGTGCGGCGCGGTTCTGATCTCGAAGCCGAGCGACGCGAGGTTCGTCTCGACCACGCCGCGCACCTGCTGGCCGTGCTGCAACGTGCACGGCGGGTGGAAAGCCATGACCGGGCTCGGCTGCAGGCGCTGGCGCTGCGCCGCCAGTTTCGGCGACAGGGTCGGCACGAGCATCGGCAGCAACTCGCTCAGGTCGCGTGTCAGCGCGCCGATGCGCGTGGCCTTCTCGGCGTAGGCCGGATCATGCGCGAGCGCGTGGCCGTATTCCTTCACCGTCACGCCGCAGCCCGATGCGTTCATCACGATGGCCTCCACCTTCGAATGCCCGCCGAGGCCCTCGACGAGCGGCCACCACGCGTCGATGTTGCGGCGCATGTTGTCGAGCGCGCCGGCGTGGTCGTTCAAGTGCAGGCGGATCGCCCCGCAGCAGCCGGCTTCGTCGCCGACGATGGTCTGGATGCCGGCCGCATCGAGCACGCGGGCGGTCGCGCTGTTGATGTTGGGCATCATCGCCGGCTGGACGCAGCCCATCAGCATCAGCATTTTGCGCGGGTGTTCTCGCATCGGCCAGCGGTGCGCCCCAGCGGGTGCGGCGGCCGGCACCTTGTTCTGCAGCGATGTCGGCAGCAGCGGTCGCACGACCTGGCCGATCTTCATCGCCGGTTTGAAAAGCGGTGACGTGAGGCCTTCCTTCAGCAACCAGCGCACGGCTTTCTCGCTCGCCGGTCGCTCGACCTTCTCGTCGACGATGCGGCGTCCGATCTCGAGCAGGTTGCCGTATTGCACGCCCGACGGACAGGTGGTTTCGCAGTTGCGGCACGTGAGGCAACGGTCGAGGTGCAGCTGCGTGGCGCGCGTCGGCGGCTTGCCTTCGAGCACCTCCTTCATCAGGTAGATGCGGCCGCGCGGGCCGTCGAGCTCGTCGCCGAGCAGTTGATAGGTCGGGCAGGTGGCGGTGCAGAAGCCGCAATGCACGCACTTGCGCAGGATCGCGTCGGCCTCCATGCCGTCGGGCGTGCCGGCGAATTCTGGGGCGATGTGGGTTTGCATGGGGCGCGTGGACGGTCTTGAGGGCGATGACGAAGGCGGTCGGGCGGGTCAGAGATCGCGATAGAGCCGGCCGCGGTTGAAGATGCGCTTCGCATCGAACGCGGCCTTCAGTCGCTCGTGAATAAGCTGCAGTGGCGGCGAGAGCGGTGCGAACACGCCGGCCGATTTGTCGCGGCCGTTGAAGATTGTCGCGTGGCCGCCGACCGCGGCGGCGGCGGCGCGCACGGCTGCCGCGGGCAGCGAGCTCGTGAGCCACCGTTGCGCGCCATGCCATTCGATCAGCTCATCGCCTGCGAGACCGAGGAGCGGCGCGGTCTGCGGCACCGAGAGGCGCCAGAGCGTCGCGCCGCGGTGCGTGACCGCGTCGTAAGCCTCGACGAAGAATTCGTCGGTCTGATCGCGCAAGCCGTTCCAGAACGCCTGAGCCGCATGCTCGTCGATCACCTCGCCGCCGATCGCGCCACCCATCGCGCCACGCGCCGCCGCGATCGCCGCGACCGAGCCCGAGAGCCGCACCACGAGGCTACCGTGCCACCACGCGCTCGCATGCAACGGCAGCGGCTCGGCGCCCCATCGGTGCAATTGCTCCAGGGCATCGGCCGCGTTCATCTCGTAGCGCAACGTGAGCGTCGCCGCGGCGATCGGCAGCACCTTCAAAGAGACCTCGACGATCAAGCCGAGGATGCCCATCGAACCGGCGAGCAAGCGCGACACGTCGTAGCCGGCGACGTTCTTGATCACTTGGCCACCGAAGTTCAGCAACGCTCCATCGGCGTTCATCACCGTCGCGCCGAGCAGGTGATCGCGCAGCGACCCGCTCGACGCACGCGAGGGACCCGAGAGCCCCGCCGCCACCATGCCGCCGACGGTCGACGCCGGGCCGAAGCGCGGCGGCTCGAAGGCCAGGCACTGATTGTGTTCCGCGAGCACGCGTTCGAGCGCGCTCACGCGCATGCCGGCACCGGCCACGACGACGAGTTCGGTCGGCTCGTGCGCATGCGTGCTCGGCAACGAACTGGCATCGAGCCCAGCGCCGACGGGTTCTTCGCCGTAGAAATCCTTGGTCCCGCCGCCACGGATGCAGAGCGGTGTCCCGGTCGCGCTGGCACGCCGCACCTGCTCGACCAGCGCCACCATGCTGTCGTCGAGAGCCATCAAAAACGTGGGATGTCGGGGAACGCGAGCAGGCCGCGCTTCACGTGCATCTTGCCGTACTCGGCGCAGCGCACCAGCGACGGCACGACCTTGCCCGGGTTCAGCAACTGCTTCGGATCGAACGCCCGCTTCAACGCGAACATTTGTTCGCGTTCGGCGTCCGAGAACTGCACGCACATCGACGCCAGCTTCTCGACGCCGACACCGTGCTCGCCGGTCACGGTGCCGCCCATCGCGACGCTGGTCTCCAGGATGTCGGCGCCGAACAGCTCCGCGCGGTGCAGCTCGTCGGGGTCGTTCGCGTCGAAGAGGATCAGCGGGTGCAGGTTGCCGTCACCGGCATGGAACACGTTGGCGCAGCGCAGGCCGTAGGTCTCCTGCATGGTCTGGATCGCGAGCAGCATGTCGGCGAGGCGCCGGCGCGGGATGGTCGAGTCCATGCACATGTAGTCGGGGCTGATGCGGCCGGTCGCCGGGAATGCGTTCTTGCGGCCGCTCCAGAACTTGAGGCGCTGCGCCTCGTCGGCGCTGATCTCGCAACGCGTCGCGCCGCTGCGCAGCAGCACGGTCTCCATGCGGCCGATCTCTTCTTCCACCTCGTCGGGCGTGCCGTCGCTTTCGCACAGCAAGATTGCTTCGGCATCGAGGTCGTAGCCGGCCTTGACGAAGCCTTCGACGGCCGCGGTCATGGGCTTGTCCATCATCTCGAGGCCGGCCGGGATGATGCCGGCCGCGATGATGTTGGCGACGGCATCACCGGCCTTTCGCACGTCGTCGAAGCTCGCCATCACGCAGCGCGCGAGGCGCGGCTTCGGCAAGAGCTTCACCGTCACCTCGATCACCACCGCGAGCATGCCTTCGCTGCCGACGAGCACGGTCATCAGATCGAGGCCGGCCGCGTCGAGCGCCTGCGAACCGAACGTCACCTCGTCGCCTTCCACCGTAAAAGCGCGGACCTGCAACACGTTGTGCAACGTGAGGCCGTACTTCAGGCAGTGCACGCCGCCCGAGTTCTCGGCCACGTTGCCGCCGATCGAGCACGCGATCTGGCTGCTCGGGTCGGGCGCGTAGTAGAGGCCGTGCACGGCCGCGGCTTCGCTGATCGCGAGGTTCCTCACGCCGCATTGAACGGTGGCGGTGCGCGCCGCCTTGTCGATCGCGACGATGCGGTTGAACTTGGCCAGGCCGAGGGTCACGCCCATGCGGTTCGGCAAGGCGCCGCCCGAGAGTCCGGTGCCCGCCCCGCGCGCCACGACCGGCACCTCGAGCCGATGGCACACCGCGAGCACGCTCGCGACCTGCGCCTCGGTTTCCGGAAGCACCACCACGAGCGGGTGCTCGCGATACGCGGTGAGGCCGTCGCACTCGTACGGAACCGTGTCTTCGGGTTGCCACAGCAACGCGTGGGCAGGCACGAGGCCGGTCAGCGCGCCGACCACCTCGGCCTGGCGAGCGCGGCGCGTGGTGTCGTCGACACGGGTCGACGACACCAGCGGCACGGCCGCCGCGGTCAACACCGCATCAGCCGCGTGCACGGGCGGCGTGTCGATCGTGTCCATCACTTGGCCACCGCCTTGACCGCCGTCGACCGTCGGCCCGTGTGCTTGGCGGCCTTGCTCGGTGCACGTGCCTTTTTCGAAGCGGCGCGTGTCGCGCCGCTCGGCATCGCGCTGCGAAACGCCGCGCCGGCGGCGTCGAACGATTGCTGAAGCGTTTTCGCCGCGAGCGTCTTCGCGGTCTCGGCGCTGCCGTCTGGAACCGCGTTGGCGGCGAGCTGGGTGAATTGCTGCGTCAACGCATTCCACCATTGCATCGGGTCGACGGCCGACGGCGTCTTCGCGCGGCTCGATGTCGGCGGGCCTTTCGGCGCTGCCACGTCGGGTGCGTCGGACGCGCCAGGTTCGGAGGCCGAGGTCACCGACGCCGGCGGCGCGAACCACGACGTCATGGCAGGCGGCGTCGCCGCCGCCGGCGCACCCGGCATGCGAATCTTCAGCGACTCGCGCAAATCACCCATCTGCACGTTCATCGTCTTCAGCGTCGAGAGCGTCATGCGCTGCACCTCGAGGGCCTGGATCGTGGTGCCGAGCAGGCGCGCGTTCTGTTCGAGCCAGAACTGCACGGTGCGCAATTCGTCGATGCGCTTCTCGAGCTCGGCCGGGTCGAGCGTCGGCGCGATCCACTGGCCCATGTTGGGCAGCGCGGCGCCGGCGTTCTTCATCAGGCCCTGCAGAAAGTCGAAGCCCGGCACCAGGTGGGTGAAGCCGCTCGGGTCTTGGGTCGCCATGGTGTCGTCTCCTGTCGTTGTTGGATGCGCAACCCCGGCCTTCGGCCGCGCGGGGCGTGCGCGGTGTGCGTTCAGCGCGTGAAGTCGCCTTCTTCGATCTTGTAGCCGCGTTTCTTCAAGAGCGCCGGCAAGCCGTTCGGACCGGTCATGTGCAGCACGCCGACCGCCGCGAACACGCGCTTGCCGCTCGCGTGGATCGAGTCGATGCGGGCCGCGAGCGGCACGTTGCGATCGTCGAGCAGGCGCTTCATCAGCGCCCGTTCGCCGGGAGTGCGCTGGCACAGGCACCACTCCTTGTAGCTCGACAACGACTTCCAGTCGCTCAACGCCCAGATGGTCGCGATGCGTTCGAGGATCGGACCCGCGCGCCCCGAGTCGAGGTCGTCGAGCCCCGTCGAGATGAACGCCTGCCGGTCGGCCGGCGCCATCTGCAGCACCTTCCCCTGCAACTCGGGCGTCTCGAGCGAGACCACCGGCTTCTTCACGTAGCGGCCGAACGCGGCGAGGTTGATGTCGATCGCATACGCCGGGTCGATGCCGCTGCGGCGGGCGCTGAGCACGGTCAGCGAGGCCATCTGCAACTCGGGCCCGAGCGCGGAGAGGGCCTCGGCGTCGACGCATTCGGCCGCCATGCGTGCGCGCATGCGCGCCGCGAGCGGGGCCGGCAGCGTGTCCCCCGCTTTCGCCTTGACGGCCTCGGCGAGGCGCTGGCGGATGTCGGGATCGAGCAGATCGAGCTCGAGAGCGATGGTGTCGCTCGCGTTGATGGCCTCGAGAATGCTCGGGCCCGGGAACACCCAGTCGATCATGGCCGCGTGAATGGTGCCGAACAGGTAGGAGGTGCGGCCACCCTTCGTGATGCGCCAAAGGAACCCGTGGTCGGTCGCGCGCTGCAGGCTGTCTGCGATTTGCGCCCTGGTGAGCGGCTTGGCCGTCGGCGGACAGTCGACCGCGGCGGTCGTCGCGCTGCTCGCACCGGCGGCGCCGGTCGGTGCCAGACCCGGCGACGACGCATTCGGTACCGGCGCCGAGGCCTGCGACCACGCGGCGCCGCTCGACGCGAGCGCGACCAGACACGCGGCCCGCAAGGCGGCTTTCAGGGCATGCAGGTTCATCATGGGGTCCAGCTTACGTGAGTGGTGGCACGATCTTCTGATCGATCGCACCGAACAGGCTTTGCCCGTCGCCGTCCTTCACCTCGATGCGAATGGTGTCGCCGTACGACATGAAAGGCGTGACGGGTGCGCCGCTCTCGACGTTCTCGACCGCGCGCTTCTCGGCGATGCACGAATAACCCCTGGCAGCTTCCTGGTTGCTGACGGTGCCGCTGCCGATGATGGAGCCGGCGCGCAGGCGGCGGGTTTTCGCGGCGTGCGCGATCAACTGGCCGAAGTGAAAGGTCATGTCGTGGCCTGCATGGCAGAGCCCGACGCGCCGGCCGTTCCAGGTGCTCTCGACGTCGAGGTGCAGGCGGCCGCCCCGCCACGCATCGCCGCATTCATCGGGCGTCAACGCGACGGAGCCGAAGCTGGTCGCCGGCTTGCTCTGCACGAAGCCGAAGCCCTTCGCGAGCTCGTCCGGAATCAGGTGGCGCAGGCTCACGCCGTTGGCGAGCATCACGAGGCGCACGCTTTCGAGCGCGGCCTCGGCGTCGGTGCCCCTCGCCACGTCGCCGGTCACGATGGCCACTTCGGCTTCGAAGTCGACGCCGAAATCTTCGCTCGCGACCACCACGTCGTCGCACGGGCCGAGCAGGTCGTTGCTGTCGCCCTGGACCATCAACGGGTCGGTGTAGAAGCTCGGCGGCACCTCGGCGTGGCTCGCCTTGCGCATCCGCTCGACGTGGTTGATGAACGCCGAGCCTTCGAGCCATTGGTAGGCGCGCGGCAGCGGCGCCATGCAGCGCGCGGGCTCGAACGCGAAGCTGTGGCGCGCCTTGCCGCGCCACAGCGCCTGCGAAAGTTCTTCGAGCTGCGGCGCCATGAAGTTCCAGTCGTCGAGCACCTGTTGCAGGCGCGTCGCGATGCCGCTGGCATAGTGGGCGTTGGTCAGGTCGCGCGAGACGACGACGAGCTGGCCGTCGCGCGAGCCGTCGTTGTAGGTGGCGAGTTTCATCGGCCTGCTGGGTCCTCTTCTGACATCTTCGAACACATGGCGACACGCATTGTCGACGCTCGCCACGTCCTCATCCGATCCGGCCGCGGCGGATCGCGCCGAGCGCGACGCCCGCCGCCGGCGTCGCGTCGCGCTCGGCGTGCTGGCGCTGCTGGCGCTCGGGGCGCACGGGGGCTTGTTCGTCGGCATCGGCGTCGGCGCGCCGGGCACGGCGGCCGCGTTTCGCAACGCCGCGCTCGATGTGCGCAGCATTGCCGCCGAGCCGCCACCGAACGTGTTCGCCGAAACCGAACCGGTCGTCCAGCCGGCCGAGGTGCCCGTGGCCGTGGCGCCGCGGCCCCAGTCGCGAGCCGCGGCGCCGCGCGAAGCGGCTAGCGCCCGCGCGACGCCGCCGGACAGCGCCGCGTCGGCTGCCGCCTACGAAGCCGCGCTCGCGTCGGCGGCTTCGGCGCCGGCCTCGACCGTCGAGGCGCCAACCGAGGTCGCATCGGCGCCGGTCGACGACGTGGCGTCGACGGTGGCGAGTTCGCAGGCCGCATCGGCCGCGGTGGTGGCACAGGTGGCATCGGCATCTGCCGCCAGCGACGGCGTCCCACTGGTCGAGGCGACAGAGGCCGCTGCCTCGGCCGCGAGCGGCGTCGCTTCGATGCCGGGCGATCTCGTCGTGCCCACCTATCGCACGCAGATTCCGCCGCCGATGACCATGACGTACGAGGTGAGGCGCGGCTTCTTCCGCGTCAAGGGCGAGGCCCGCTGGCGGCCGACCGAAGGCGCCTATCGCGCCGAGCTCGAAGCCAAGCTCGGCGGCGTCACCGCACTCGGCTGGACCAGCGAAGGCACCTTCGACAGCGCCGGCATCGCACCGGTCCGCTTCACCGACAAACGGTTGAACCGGATGAACGCGGCGAACTTTCAACGCGCAGCGAACAAGATCACCTTTTCCGGCAACACGACCGAACTGCCGATTCCTGCAGGCGCGCAAGATCGCTTCAGCTATCTGTTCCAACTCGCCGCGGTCTTGAGTGGCGAGCCGGAACGGGTCGCGCCCGGCGGCACGGTGGCGATGTACGTGGTGGGTGCGCGTGCCGACGCCGGCGTCTGGGTGTTGCGCTACGTGGGGTTCGAGTTCGTCGAGACGGTCGACGGCGCGGTGCGCGCGGCCCGCTTCACGCGCGATGCGCGCGGACCGTACGACTCGACGATCGATGTCTGGGTCGATCCGGCGCGCTATTACCTGCCGGTGCGCGCGAAGCAGCGCTCCGGCAACGATGAAATCGACATCCTGCTCGAGACCATGATGCCGGGTTGACGATTCGCCGCGAGCGATGCCGCCTTGCAATCGCGCGATCCGCCCAAAGCTCGGGGTGACAAGGAAGCCCAAGCCATGCACATGCTCTACAACTCCGATGCCTTCACCGTCGTTCAATTCGACCTCGGTGCCGACGATGCGGCGCCGAAACGTGCCGATAGCTAGCGCGGCGGCTACGAGATCGTCGACAAGTTCGCACAGAAGGAGATCTTCCTTCAAGGCGAGATGGCGCGCAGCTTCAAGAGTGGCGTCGAAGCGCTGATCCAGGGTGAGCCGACGCAGGAAGACATCGACGACTTCATCGAAGGCTTCTCCGCGCTGATGCACCAGCCGGTCGTGTTGCATTGAGTGGCGCCGCTGCGTGATCGGGCCCGCCCCGGCAACCCAGCGGACGCCCATAACGACGACAATCGCGCCATGAAGAACCCGGCCTACACCCGCGGCGCCGCACTGGCCGACATCCTGAAGCAGCGCATCGTGGTGCTCGACGGCGCGATGGGCACGATGATCCAGCGCTACCGGCTCGGTGAAGAAGAGTACCGCGGTGAGCGCTTCAAAGACCACGCGAAGAGCCTTAAGGGCAACAACGACCTGTTGCAGATCACGCGGCCGCAAGTGATCCGCGAGATCCACGACCAGTACCTCGCGGCCGGCGCCGACATCATCGAGACCAACACGTTCAGCTCCACGAGCGTCGCGCAGGACGATTACGCGCTCGGCCATGTCGCGCGTGAACTGAACGTCGCTGCCGCCCGTCTGGCGCGCGAGGCCTGCGATGCCGCGAGCACGCCCGAGAAGCCGCGCTTCGCGGCGGGCGCGCTGGGCCCGACGCCGAAAACCGCGAGCATCAGCCCCGACGTCGCCGATCCGGCCGCGCGCAACGTCACGTTTGACCAGCTCAAACACGCCTACCGCGAACAGGCCGAAGGTCTGCTCGAAGGCGGCGTCGATCTGTTCCTGGTCGAAACGATCTTCGACACGCTGAACGCGAAGGCCGCGATCTTCGCGCTCGACGAACTGATGGAAGACACCGGTGAGCGCCTGCCCGTCATCATCTCGGGCACCGTCACCGACGCGTCGGGCCGGATCCTGTCGGGGCAGACGGTGTCGGCGTTCTGGCACAGCGTGCGCCACGCGCGGCCGCTTGCGATCGGCCTCAACTGCGCGCTCGGCGCGGCTTTGATGCGGCCCTACATCGAAGAGCTGTCGCGTGTCGCCGGCGACACGTTCGTGAGCTGCTATCCGAACGCTGGGCTGCCCAACCCGATGAGCGACACCGGGTTCGACGAGACGCCCGAGATCACCGGCAACCTCGTCGGCGAGTTCGCGCAGGCCGGCTTCCTGAATATCGCCGGTGGCTGCTGCGGCACGACGCCGGCCCACATCGCTGCCATCGCTCAGCGGGTGTCTCAGTACCGGCCTCGGTGCGGGCACAAGGGCAAGCTGTTCGGTGAGCTAGAGCTCGAAGCGGCTTGATTCCTCGCGTCGCGTGGCGCTGTGGCTTGCAGTGACGGCGCGACGAGCGATGAGGGCGGGGCGAGCCATTCCTTGGCGCCTGCCGCCCCCGCCTGCGCGCTCGCTCGGTAGCACGACCCCCATCAACGCGCCTGACTACAATTCGCGATTGCCCCAAGGAGCGTTGCGAGGACCGATCAAACGGTCTCCAGGCTTGGGCACGATGCGCCCAACAAAGCGCATCGACCAACGGCGCTCACCCGACCAGCCCAGGTCCGCGGTGAGCAGCGCGGTCCTCGATCCACTTGCCCAGAGCGATGCCCGAGACCCCGACCCCCGTTCCCCCGATGAAGCTTTCCGGCCTCGAGCCGGTGCTGATCGGCGAAGGCGCGCTCTTCGTCAACATCGGCGAGCGCACCAACGTCACCGGCTCGAAGGCGTTCGCGCGGCTGATCCTGAACGGGCAGTTCGAAGAGGGCTTGAGCGTGGCGCGCCAGCAGGTCGAGAACGGCGCGCAGGTCATCGACATCAACATGGACGAGGCCATGCTCGACAGCAAGGCCGCGATGGTCCGCTTCCTCAACCTGATTGCCGGCGAGCCTGAGATCGCGCGCGTGCCGATCATGATCGACAGTTCGAAGTGGGAGGTGATCGAGGCGGGCCTGAAGTGCATCCAGGGCAAGGGCATCGTCAACTCGATCTCGCTGAAGGAAGGCGAAGACGCGTTCCGGCAGCAGGCCAAGCTGGTGCGGCGCTACGGTGCGGCGACCGTCGTGATGGCGTTCGACGAGAAGGGCCAGGCCGACACCTTCGAACGCAAGACGCAGATCTGCGAGCGCGCGTATCGGATCCTCGTCGACGAGCTCGACTTCCCGCCCGAAGACATCATCTTCGACCCGAACATCTTCGCGATCGCGACCGGCATCGAGGAGCACAACAACTACGCGGTCGACTTCATCGACGCGGTTCGTTGGATCAAGCAAAAGCTGCCCGGCGCGAAGGTCTCCGGCGGCGTCTCGAACGTGAGCTTCTCGTTCCGCGGCAACGACCCGGTGCGCGAAGCGATCCACACCGTGTTCCTGTACCACGCGATCCAGGCCGGCATGGACATGGGCATCGTCAACGCCGGCATGGTCGGCGTGTACGACGACCTCGATGCCGATTTGCGCGAGCGCGTCGAAGACGTCGTGCTGAACCGTCGACCCGATGCCGGCGACCGCCTCGTCGAGGTGGCCGAGAACGCGAAGGGCCAGGCGCGTGACGAGACCACGCGGCTCGCGTGGCGCGGCACGCCTGAGCATCCGCGCACGGTCGAAGAAAAGCTCAGCCATGCGCTGGTGCACGGCATTACCGACTTCATCAGCGAAGACACCGAGGCCGCCTGGCAGACGATCCACGCGAACGGCGGCCGGCCGCTGCACGTGATCGAAGGGCCGCTGATGGCCGGCATGAACGTGGTCGGCGACCTGTTCGGGCAGGGCAAGATGTTCCTGCCGCAGGTTGTGAAATCGGCGCGCGTGATGAAGCAGGCGGTTGCGCATCTGCTGCCTTACATCGAAGCCGAGAAGCTTGCCATGGTCGAAGCCGGTGGCGAAGCGACAGCGAAAGGCAAGATCGTCATCGCGACCGTCAAGGGCGACGTGCACGACATCGGCAAGAACATCGTCACAGTGGTTCTTCAGTGCAACAACTTCGAGGTCGTCAACATGGGCGTGATGGTCGCGTGCCAGGACATCCTCGCGCGCGCCAAGGAAGAGGGCGCCGACCTGATCGGGCTCTCGGGCCTCATCACGCCGAGCCTCGAGGAGATGCAGCACGTCGCGGCCGAGATGCAGCGCGACCCGTACTTTCGCGAGCGCAAGATGCCGCTCCTGATCGGCGGCGCGACGACGAGCCGCGTGCACACCGCAGTGAAGATCGCGCCGCACTACGACGGCCCGGTCGTCTACGTGCCTGACGCGAGCCGATCGGTCAGCGTGTGCAGCGATTTCCTGAGCGACGAGCGCTTGGCCGCCGCCGTCGCTGAACTCGACGCCGACTATGAACGCGTGCGCATGCAGCACGCCGCGAAGAAGTCGACGCCGCTGGTCACGCTGGCCGAGGCGCGAGCGAACAAGGCGGTCATCGACTGGTCGGCCTACGCGCCGCCAGCGCCGCGCTTCACCGGCCGTCGCGCGTTGAAGAACGTCGATCTGGCCGAGATCGCGTCGTGCATCGACTGGGGCCCGTTCTTCCAGACCTGGGATCTCGCCGGGCCATACCCGCAGATCCTCGACGACGCCGTCGTCGGCGTTGCGGCGAGGAAGGTGTTCGCCGATGGCCAGGCGATGCTCAAGCGCGTGATCGAAGGGCGCTGGCTCAGCGCGAACGGCGTGGTCGGGCTCTACCCCGCCAACACCGTCGGCGACGACGACATCGAGATCTACACCGATGCTTCGCGCAGCGACGTCGCGATGACCTGGCGGAACCTGCGCATGCAAAGCGTCCGACCGGTCGTCGAGGGGGCGGGGGGCCAAAAAATCAGGCGCCCGAACCGTTGCCTGGCCGATTTCGTCGCACCCAAGAGCTCGGGCCTCGCCGACCACATCGGCCTCTTCGCGGTCACGTCGGGCATCGGCATCGAGAAGAAGGAACAGCAGTTCATCGAGGCGCTCGACGACTACAGCGGCATCATGTTCAAGGCCGTCGCCGATCGCCTCGCCGAGGCGTTCGCCGAACGCCTGCACCAGCGCGTGCGCACCGAGTTCTGGGGCTACGCGCCCGATGAACGCTTGAGCGCCACGCAGATGATCGCGGAGCAATACCGCGGCATCCGGCCGGCACCGGGTTACCCGGCATGCCCCGATCACCTCGTGAAGACCGACATGTTCCGCGTGCTCGGCGCAGACGAGATCGGCATGCGGCTCACCGAGAGCCTCGCGATGACGCCGGCCGCGAGCGTGGCGGGCTTCTACCTCGCGCACCCCGACGCGGCGTACTTCAACGTCGGCAAGATCGGCGACGACCAGGTCGCCGACTACGCGCAGCGCAGCGGGCTGCCGCTCGCGATGGTCGAGCGCTGGCTGTCGTCGTCCCGTTGAACCGGCGGTCATAGCCGGGGGGGGGGGGGGAGCGGCCCTCCTGGCTGAAATCCCGCGGATCTCGGTTGCATTCCCACACATCTCACGCACCTCTTTGCAAAGAGAGCGCATCTGCTCACTGTGTCAATTGCGACTGTCTGTAATGGCTTCGCGCGATGCCAACTCCTGCCGCGCTTCCGAGCGACCTGCCCTCGAAAATTCGTGGCATGTCGTCCGGGCGCTCTCCGCGCTCGTCGATGACCGGTCAGCAACATCTGTCGGGAGTGGGCCATGCCAAATGAATCGAAGATCGAACGTGCGTCGGGCGCGGCGCGGCGCAGCGCGCGCAGTGCCGTCGGCATCGGCATCCTGCTGCTCACGGCCGCGTGCGGGGGCGGCAGCGGCGGCAGCGCCGACGCCGGCGGCAGCACGACCACGACGACGACCGGGGGCGGCATCGGCCCCACGACCGCGGGCGGAGGCGCCGTGATCCAGAGCGCGCCCGACGTCGCGCGATTTCTCACGCAGGCGACCTTCGGCCCGACATCGGCCGAGATCGACCGTGTGAAGACGATGACCTACAGCGCGTGGATCGACGAGCAGTTCGCGAAGCCGCAGGCGCTGCATCGCCTCTATCTGAACCAGGCCTCGGCCGACCTGGCCGCGAACGGCCAGACCGTGAGCACGAGCAATTTCTTCGACTCTTACTGGGCCCAAGCGATCGCCGGCGACGACCAGCTGCGCCAACGCGCCGCCTTCGCGCTTTCCGAGATCATGGTGATCTCGTTCACCGACGCGACGCTGCGCAACCAGCCGCGCGGCGTGGCCTCGTACTACGACATGCTCGGCGCCGATGCCTTCGGCAACTTCCGCAAGCTGATGGAGGACGTAACGCTGCATCCGATGATGGGAATCTACCTGTCGCATCTGAAGAACCAGAAGGAAGACACGACCACCGGCCGCGTGCCCGACCTCAATTTCGCGCGCGAGATCACGCAGCTCTTCACGGTCGGCGAATACAAGCTCAACCCCGATGGCACCGTCATCATGGGCACCGACGGCCGCCCGGCGGTCGCGTACAAGAGCGCAGACCTCGAAGGGCTGTCCCAGGTCTTCACCGGCTGGAGCTGGTACGCCGGCCCCGAGCTCACCGACCGCACCAACGCGCGCTTCTTCGGCAACAACGCCAACATCGAGCGCGACTGGCGGCCGATGCAGGATTACACGCGTTTCACAGTCAACACCGACCTCCATTCGATCAGCGCAAAGAACTTCTTCGGCGTCACGATCCCCGTGCAGACGGTGCCCGACACGGTCGGTGACCTGAAGCTCGCGCTCGACACGTTGTTCAACAACCCGAACGTAGGCCCCTTCGTCGGCAAGCAGCTGATCCAGCGCATGGTCACGAGCAACCCGAGCCCGGCCTACGTCCGTCGCGTCGCGGCGGCTTTCAACAACAACGGCAGCGGCGTGCGCGGCGACATGAAAGCCGTGTGGAAGGCGGTGTTGCTCGACCCCGAGGCGCGCACGGCGACCAACGCCACCACATACGGCAAGTTGCGCGAACCGGTGGTGAGGCTCGCGAACTTCATGCGCGCGTTCAACGTGAAGTCGATCAGTGGCCGCTACACCGGCATCGGTTCCACCGACGATCCCGCCACCCAGCTCAACCAGACGCCGATGTTTTCGCCGACGGTCTTCAACTTCTTCCGCCCGGGCTATGTGCCGACGAGTCGCGTCATCACCGACGCCGGTCTGGTCGCGCCGGAGTTGCAGATCACGCACGACCTCTCGGTCGCCGGCTACATGAACTACATGCGCAGCTGGATCACCGTAAACACCACGCGCGACCTGCGCCAGGACTACAGCGCCGAACTCGCGCTCGCCGGCACGCCGGCCGCGCTCGTCGACCGAATGAACCTGCTGCTGTTCTCGGGCTCGATGCCCGATGCGCTGAAGACGCAGATCACTGCGGCCGTCGCCAGCCGAGCGATCCCGTCGCCGGTCTTCTCGACGGCGCCGACGACCGGCGGCACGCTGACCAAGGTGGCCGACGAAGGCGGCAACTTCACGATCAGTGGCACCGGCACGGTTCGCTATGGCGTCGGCACCACCTTCGTCGAGATGACCGTGTCCGGGCCGGGTCAGTGCACGAACGACTTTTTCGGCAGCGACCCCGCCGTCGGCGCCGGCAAGTCCTGCTACCTCTTCACGCCGGCCGCGCAAGCGCCTTCACCGGGCGCGAGCGCGCCGGCCATCGCGTCCAACCAGTCGGCGATCGATGCCGCCAAGCTCGACCGCGTTTATCTCGCGGTCTACCTCTCGATGTCGTCGCCGGACTACCTGATCCAAAAGTGAAGAAGGAAACACCATGGAAACCATGAACGCCCACCGCCGCCGGTTCCTGCGCACCGCATCGGTCGTCGGGGGCTCGGTCGGTGCGGCCGCCGCGCCGTTCGCGCTCAACCTCGCCACCATCGGCTCGGCCGTTGCGCAGACCGCGACCGACTACAAGGCCATCGTCTGCGTGTTCTTCTACGGTGGCAACGACTCGTCGAACATGGTGCTGCGCACCGATGCCGCGTCGTTCAACGAGTACACGCGCATGCGCAACACGGCGCCGATCTCGATCGCGCTGCTCGCGCCCGGCACCGCGCCCAACCTCGGCGCGGGGCGGGCCACGCCCGATCGGCTCGGTGGCGTCACCGCGATCGTGCCGCGCTACACGGTCTCGCCCGAGAACAACGCGTTCACGTACGCGCTGCATCCGAGCATGCCGGAGGTCGCTTCGCTGTTCTCGGCCGGGCGCCTCGCGATCCTTGCGAACGCCGGACCCCTCGTCGTCCCGCTGACGCGGGCCGAATACGTGGCCAACGTGAAGCCGCGGCCGCCCGCGCTCGGCTCGCACAACGACCAGCAGTCGACCTGGCAGGCGCTGAGCATCGAGGGCACCAAGATCGGTTGGGGCGGTCACCTCGGCGACATGGTGGCGAGCCAGAACACCAACGCCACCTTCACCAGCATCTCGGTTTCCGGCAACGCCGTGTTTTCGGCCGGCGAGTCGGTGTTCCAGTACCAGGTTGGCGGCGGCGGCGCGACCGCGATCAGCGGACTGTCGGGCAACCTGTTCGGATCGACCACCGCGGCGGCGACGTTGAAGGCTATCGTCACGGCCGACAACCAGCACCTGTTCGCGAAGGAGTATTCGACGATCCTCGCTCGTTCGGTCACCGCGCAGGCCGCGTTCCAGGCCGCGTTCGCGACCTCGGCCGTGACTGCACCGACCCAATACAACCAGCCGTCGTCGGGCAACAACGTCAACAACGACCTCGCGCAGTCGCTCGCGACGATCGCCAAGATCATCAACGTGCGCAGCGCCCTCGGCGCCAAGCGCCAGGTGTTCTTCGTCGCGATCGGTGGCTTCGACACGCACGACAACCAGAACCAGAACCAAGCCGATCTGCTCGCCAAGATTTCGCACGCGCTCGGCTATTTCGACACCACGCTGTCGACGCTCGGCGGCACCGACATGCGCAGCAAGGTCACGCTGTTCACGGCTTCCGATTTCGGCCGCACGCTCACCAGCAACGGCGACGGCACCGATCACGGCTGGGGTTCGCACCACTTCGTCTGGGGCGGCGCGGTCAAGGGCGGTGAGATCTACGGCCGCTTCCCGCAGTTCGGCCTCAACCTCGGCGATTCGGCCAACAACGCGTACCTGCCGGTCACCTCGGTCGACACGATCGGCGCCACGCTCGGCAAGTGGTTCGGCGTGAGCGACACCAACCTCGACACCATCTTCCCGAACCTGCGCAACTTCCAGCGCGATCTCGGTTTCCTGGCTTAGGGTCGGCGCCACCCGGCCCCTTTTAGCGAGTCACGCGAGCGGGCCCCTCGCGTCGACGAGCCCTGCGCTCAAGCAGCGAGCACGCGCCGATATTGAATCGCTTCGGCGATGTGCGCGACTTGCAGCGCCGGCTCGCCGGCCAGGTCGGCGATCGAGCGGGCGAGCCGCAGCACGCGGTGATAGCCGCGCGCCGACCAGCCGAGCCGTGCCGAGGCGCCGAGCAGGAAGGCCGATGACGTGGCGTCGAGTGCGGCGTGCCGATCCAACGCGTCGCCGGTCAACGCGGCGTTGAGACAGCCCTGTCGATCTTCGGCGCGCGCCCGCGCGACCTTCACGCGGCTGGCGATCTGCGCACTCGTGTCGCCGGCCGGCGCGGCCGCGAGCGCTTCGGTCGCGACGGCCGGCACTTCGATCTGCACGTCGATGCGGTCGAGCAGCGGGCCGCTGATGCGGGCCTGGTAGCGCGCGACCCCGTCGGGTGAACAGCGGCAATGGCGCAAGGCGTTGCCGAGGTGTCCGCAGGGGCACGGGTTCATCGCCGCGATCAGTTGGAAGCGCGCCGGGAACTCGGCCTGGCGCGCGGCGCGCGAGATCACGACGCGACCGGTTTCGAGCGGTTCGCGCAAGGCCTCGAGAGCGGCGCGGGGGAATTCGGGCAACTCGTCGAGAAAGAGCACGCCGTGATGAGCGAGCGAGATCTCGCCCGGCCGCGGCGGCGAGCCCCCGCCGACCAGCGCCACCGAAGAGGCGGTGTGATGCGGCGCACGCCACGGCCGCTCGGCCCACCGCTCGACGCTGAAGCCGCCGTTCAGGCTCAACACCGCGGCCGATTCGAGCGCCTGCTCGGTCGAGAGCGCGGGCAGCAGCCCGCAGAAGCGTTGCGCGAGCATCGACTTGCCGGTGCCCGGCGGCCCGACCATCAACACGCTGTGGCCTCCGACCGCCGCGATCTCGAGCGCCCGCTTGGCGCCAACCTGGCCCTTCACGTCGCGCATGTCGGGCATCGCCGGTGCGGGTGGTATCGACTTCATGGTGGGCGACGGCAGCGTGCGCCGCTCGGGCGCGTCGTGCGGCAACAGCGCGTGCACCACGTCGAGCAGATGCCCGGCACACGCGATCGCGAGGCCCGGGACCAGGGTTGCTTCGTCGGCACTGCGGACGGGCAACACCAACACGCGCGCCGCGGCCTCGCCCGAGCGCTGCATGGCCAGGCCCATCGCGAGTGCGCCGCGGACCGGCCGCAGGTCGCCACCGAGCGAGAGCTCGCCGGCGAACTCGTAGCGCTCGAGCATGCCGGCATCGATTTGCTCGCTCGCCGCGAGGATACCGAGCGCGATCGGCAGGTCGAATCGTCCCGAGTCCTTCGGCAGGTCGGCGGGCGCCAGGTTCACGGTGATCCGCTTGTTGTGCGGAAACGCGAGGCCGCTGTTCTGGATCGCGGCGCGCACGCGTTCACGCGCTTCTTTCACCTCCAGATCGGCCAGCCCGACCAACGTGAACGTGGGCAGGCCGTTGGCGAGGTGGACCTCGACCGTGATGGCCGGCGCGTTGAGCGCATCGATCGAGCGACTATGGACGATGGCGAGCGACATCAAGGGTGCGCCGTGCGCTGAGAAGGTGCCACCGTTCATTCTGGGCAGCCACGCGGCGTCGTCCATCACCCATTCGAGTGCGTTCTGGGGGGCTCGCTTCGCGGTCAAGCCCGGGTCTTGTGCCAACTCTGCACGCTGAAGTGCTTGTGTTGTCGCTTTCAACACGAGGCCATCCAAAGATTCACCAAAGCTGTGCGGGGCATCGTTGACAGCTTGGCACAAACGTTGCGAAATCGTCCCCGCCTTTCATCCCTAGAACATTTCGGAGAACAACCCCGATGAAGAAACTGCTGCTCGTTCTCGCTGGCATCGCCAGCCTCGCCCCGACGCTCTCGCGTGCGGAAGATGCGGCCAGCCCGCTGTCGTTTAACGTCGGGGTGTTCACCGACTACCGCTTCCGCGGCATCTCGCAGAGCCGGCTCGACCCTGCTTTCCAGTTCGGTGCCGACTACGCGCTGCCGGCCGGCTTCTACATCGGCATCTGGGGCTCCACCATCAAGTGGATCAAGGACGCCGGCAAGATCGCCAACATCGACACCGGCAGCGCGCCGATCGAACTCGACATCTACGGCGGCTACAAGGGTGAGATCAGCAAGGATTTCACGTACGACCTCGGCGTGCTCCAGTACGTCTACCCGAGCAACAGCCTGAAGAACATTCCCGGCGTCTACAGCCCGTCGACGACCGAGCTGTACGGTGCGTTGAGCTACAGCGTCTTCACGGTCAAGTACTCGCATGCCGTGACGCGCCTCTTCGGAACCGCCAACAGCAAGCAGAGCGGATACCTCGAGGCAGCTGCCGCGATCGATGCCGGCTACGGCGTGACCATCACGCCGCACATCGGCTACCAGCGCGTCAACCACAACAGCGACTTCTCGTACACCGACTACTCGCTGGCGGCCGCCAAGGATTACTGGGGCTTCACGTTCAGCGGCGCGATCGTCGGCACCAGCACCAAAGACATCGGCGGCAAGCCGGCCTACCTCGCGCCGCCGGGATACCCGAACGGCAAGAACCTGGGCCGGACCGCGTTGGTGCTGGGTATCAAGAAGACGTTCTGACCATCAAACCAGGGGAGAAGACCATGAAGATGGTGACTGCGATCGTCAAGCCCTTCAAGCTCGACGAAGTTCGTGAAGCCCTGAGCGCCATCGGCGTTCAAGGCGTCACGGTGACGGAGGTGAAGGGATTCGGGCGCCAGAAGGGGCACACCGAGCTGTATCGCGGCGCGGAATACGTGGTCGACTTCCTGCCGAAGGTGAAGATCGAGGCGGCGGTCGACGATGGCATCGTCGACCGCGTCATCGAGGCGATCGAGGCCGCGGCCCGCACCGGCAAGATCGGTGACGGCAAGGTCTTCGTCACGACGCTCGAACAAGTCGTTCGCATCCGCACCGGCGAGACCGGCAAAGACGCGCTCTGAACGTTATTCGACACCACCTTCTGCGAACACCATGAAAAAATTCATTCTGGCCTTGACGCTCGGTCTGGCGGCGCTTGGCTTTGGGGGGTCCTCGATGGCCCAGGGCGCATCGGCACCGGAAGCCGGCGTTAGCGCGACCGTACCTGCTGCGATGCCGGCCATCGCCGCACCGGCGCCCATGGCGACCGCCGCATTGGCCCCCGCGCCGGCCGGCTCAGCCCCGGCGCTCGTCAACAACAAGGGTGACAACGCCTGGATGATCGTGGCCACGGCGTTCGTGATCATGATGTCGATCCCGGGCCTCGC
This sequence comes from Caldimonas sp., assembly GCA_965246805.1. Classification (GTDB taxonomy): domain Bacteria; phylum Pseudomonadota; class Gammaproteobacteria; order Burkholderiales; family Burkholderiaceae_C; genus Schlegelella_A. The sequence goes on from CBDFFO010000006.1 coordinate 155,943, forward strand.
CCTGTTCTACGGCGGCCTGGTCCGCAGCAAGAACATGCTGTCGGTGCTGATGCAGGTCTTCGTGACGTTCTCGATGATCGTCGTGTTGTGGTGCCTGTACGGCTACAGCCTGGCGTTCACGGAAGGCAACAAGTTCATCGGCGGATTCGATCGCTTGCTGATGCACGGCTTGTTCGACCCCGCGAAGGGCGAGTTCACCATGGGGGCGACGTTCAGCAAGGGCGTCGTGATTCCCGAGTTGCTCTTCATGGCATTCCAGGCCACTTTCGCGGCCATCACCTGCTGCCTGATCGTCGGCGCCTTCGCCGAACGCATGAAGTTCTCGGCGGTGCTGCTGTTCATGGCGCTCTGGTTCACCTTCAGCTATGCGCCGATCGCGCACATGGTCTGGTTCTGGATGGGCCCGAACGAGTACACGAGCGCTGCCGTGGTCGATGCGACCGATGCGAAAGCCGGCTGGATCTGGCAACTGGGCGCACTGGATTTCGCCGGCGGCACGGTGGTGCACATCAACGCTGCCGTCGCCGGTCTGGTCGGTGCGTTCATGGTCGGCAAGCGTGTCGGCTACGGCCGCGAAGCCTTCACGCCGCATTCGCTCACGCTCACCATGGTCGGTGCCGCGCTGCTGTGGGTCGGCTGGTTCGGCTTCAATGCCGGCTCGGCGCTCGAAGCCAACGGCACCGCGGTGCTCGCCTTCATGAACACTTTCTCCGCCACTGCTGCCGCGGTGCTGGCATGGTGCCTGGGTGAAGCGCTGCTGAAGGGCAAGGCCTCGATGCTCGGTGCGGCTTCGGGCGCCGTCGCCGGCCTTGTCGCCATCACGCCGGCCTGCGGCAACGTCGGCCTGCTGGCTGCGATGGTGATCGGCTTCGTCGCCGGCCTGGCCTGCCTCTGGGGCGTGACCGGCCTGAAGAAGATGTTGGGGGCCGACGACTCGCTAGACGTGTTCGGCGTGCACGGTGTCGGCGGCATCGTCGGCGCCTTGCTGACGGGCGTGTTCAACACACAGACGCTGGATGGGCCGGGTGCCGTCACCGACTGGGTCAATATGACAACGACGTCGAAACCGGTTCTGGTGCAGTTGCTCAGCCAGGCCGAGGCGGTCGGCATCACGCTCGTGTGGTCGCTGGTGGTCTCGGTCGTCGCCTACAAGATCGTCGACCTGGTGATCGGCCTGCGTGTGACGGAAGAAGAGGAGCGCGAGGGCCTCGACATCAGCGCGCACGGCGAAACCGCGTATCACAACTGATCGTCGACGACTCACGCGCCCGGCTGGCATGGCGGGCGGTTCGAAAGAGGCTTCTTCGGAAGCCTTTTTCTTTGCGCAGGCGGCGCGGGCCGGGTGCCCGCGCCGCGCCGTCGTCTGGCGGGGATGCCGGGTGGTTGTGGGGCTGTGCGATGGCCGGATGGCGATTTCCTATGGCGTCGTTAGGCGAGCCCGCGTGCTTGCGGCTCGATCGTCGCACCCCATATGCCTAGAATCCCGCATTGCCTTCGCAGCACCCTCTTTTTTCCGGCGGCCCCGGCACCGGTCAGACGCCCCACATGGTTCCTCATCTCATCACCGCGCTGACCGGCCCGATCAACGAACTGGAGCAGCGCATCCTCGAGTCGCTGCCGGCGATCGAGCGCTGGTTTCGTCTCGAATGGATGGAGCACACGCCGCCGTTCTACACGTCGGTCGATCTGCGCAACGCCGGCTTCAAGCTGGCGCCGGTAGACACGAACCTCTTCCCGGGCGGGTTCAACAACCTCACGAGCGAGATGCTGCCGCTCGCGGTGCAGGCCGCGATGGCGGCGATCGAGAAGATCTGCCCCGAAGCGAAGAACCTGCTACTGATTCCGGAGGGCCACACGCGCAACTCGTTCTACCTGATGAACGTGGCGCGACTGATCGAGATCTTTCACCAGGCCGGCCTCAATGTCCGGCTCGGCACGTTGGACACCTCCGTCACGGCGCCGACCAACGTGCCGCTGCCCGATGGCAGCACGCTGACGGTCGAGCCGCTCGTGCGCTCCCGCGGCCGGCTCGGCCTGAAAGACTTTGACCCCTGCACCATCCTGCTCAACAACGACCTCTCGGCCGGCCTGCCGACCGTGCTCGAAGACCTGAACGAGCAGTACCTGCTGCCGCCGCTGCACGCCGGCTGGGCGGTGCGGCGCAAGACCAAGCACTTTGCGGCCTACGAAGAGATCGCGAAGAAGTTCGCCAAGCTGCTCGGCATGGACCCGTGGCTCATCAATCCGATGTTCGCGCAGTGCGGCGAGGTGAACTTCGCCGATGGCGCTGGCGCCGATTGCCTGGCCACCAACACCGAACAACTGCTCGCGAGGATCCGTCGCAAGTACAAGGAATACGGTATCCAGGAGAAGCCCTTCGTCATCGTCAAGGCCGATGCGGGCACTTACGGCATGGGTGTGATGACGGTGCGCGACCCGAAGGACCTGATCGAACTGAACCGCCGCACCCGCAACAAGATGAGCGTCATCAAGGACGGCCAGGAGGTGAGCGACGTGATCCTGCAGGAAGGCGTGCCGACCTACGAGCGCATCAACAATTCGGTGGCCGAGCCGGTCGTCTACATGATCGACCGCTACGTGGTCGGCGGCTTCTACCGCGTGAACGCGGAGCGCGGCTTCGATGAGAACCTCAATTCCCCTGGCGCGAGCTTCGTGCCGCTGGCGTTCGCCGGTTCCAACCAGCTGCCCAAGCCCGGCTCGAAACCGGGCGCGAGCGCGCCGAACCGCTTCTACATGTACGGCGTGATCGCGCGCCTCGCCATGGTCGCAGCCAGTTACGAGCTCGAAGCGACCGACCCGCACGCCGAAGTCTACGAGTGACGCCTGCCCCGGCGCAGGCGTCGAGTCCAGACGCTTGCTGAGCGTTCAACGCACGCCGCGGAAATTCGCCACGTCGAGCGTCGAGACGGCCGCGCCGCGGTTGCCCCACGAGCCTCGAACATGCGTCAGCAAGTGCGCGACCTGCTCGTCGCTCAGTTCGTTCGCGAAGGGCGGCATGCCGAACGGGCGCGGGTTGCGAGCCGTGGCTGGCGGGAAGCCGCCCTCGAGCACCACGTGCACGAGGTTCGCTGGCGTGTGCATCAGCAGCGCGCGATTGCCCGCAAGAGCGGGGTAGATGCCGGAGACGCCTTCGCCGGCCGCGCCGTGGCAATCGGCGCAATGCGTCGCATAGAGGCGGGACCCAGGCGTGTCGACGCGGGCCGGCAAAATTCCCGCCGGCTCGCTTCGCACCACCACCGACGGCGGCAACGCCTTCAGGTAGCGCGCCATCGCGCGCGCATCGTCGCTCGACAGGTATTGCGTGCTGCCGGCGACCACCTCGCCCATCGGCCCCAGCACGGCGCCGCGCGCCGAGACGCCGCTCTGCAGCAGGTCGACGATCTGCTGCGTGTCCCACTCCGCCACGCCGGCTTCGAGCGCCGACGTGAGCGACGGTGCATACCAGTTTTGTACCGGGATGAGACCGCCCGCGAGGTCGAGCGTGCTCGACGCGGCGCCGAGTGCATTGCGGCTCGCGTGGCATGCATTGCAGTGGCCCAGCCCTTCGACGAGATACGCGCCACGCGCCCACTCGGCGTCGTGTTCGGCATCGGCCATGGCGTTGGCGCCGGGCTCTTCCACGCGGAAATAGAGCGCGCGCCATACCGCCAGCGCGAACGGTCGATCGAACGGGAACCGGAGGTCGTGGCGGCGATGGGCTTTCGAGACCGCCGGCAGGCTCTTCAGGAACGCGAAGATCGCGTCGGCATCGTCGCGTCGGACGCGCGTGTAGTTCGGATAGGGGAACGCGGGGTAGAGCAAGCGCCCGTCGCGTGAGCGGCCGTTGTGCATCGCGCGCCAGAACTCGCTCTTGCGCCACGCGCCGAGTCCGGTCTCTACATCGGGCGTGAGGTTCGGTGCGTAGATGGCGCCGAACGGCGTCGGGATGCCGCGCCCGCCGGCGTACGCGGGCCCACCCGGCTCGGTGTGGCAGCCCATGCAGTTGCCAGTGCGGGCGAGATAAGCACCGCGTTCGATGAGCGCTGGCGTGGCGGCGGCTTCCGCCACGGGTGAATCGACGAGCGCATCTTCGCCGCGCTGGTTGAGCCACCACACGAGCCCCGTCAGCAGCAGACCGGCAACGAGCAGCGAGCCGGCGATGCGCCGCAACAGCCGACTCATGGCCTGGGTGCGGGCGATGCCGATGCGGGCGTCGACGCCGGCCACGAATCCAGCCCGCCACACGCCACCGGCATCGGCTGCGGCAACGCGAGGGCCGGCTTCGCACCGGCAGGCACCGCTTGCGACGAGAGCCACTGCGAGATCGCGTCGGTGTCTTGCGTGCCGAGGCGCTGCGCGATCTGCGCCATGCAGTCAGGCGCCGAGGCCTGTCGCTTGCCGGTGCGCCAGGCGCCGAGCTGGGCATTGAGATAGTCGCGCGGCATGCCGATCAACGCGGGAATGGAGGGCGCGACGCCCATCAACGCCTGCCCATGGCACTGCATGCAAGCGGGCAGCTTCAGCGCCGCATCGCCGTGCCTGACCAACGCCTCACCGCGAGCCTTCGTGGCGGCGTCGGCATTCGACGGCACCGGCGCGGGGTAGGCGACCTCGAGACCGGCGAAGTGGTTCGCGATCTCGCGCAGATAGGCGTCGGAGAGCGGCGCGAGCAGGTTGTTCATCAACGCGTAGTGACGCCGGGCCTCGCGGAAGCCGCGCAACTGGTTGTAGAGGTAGCCCGCAGGCTTGCCGGCGATGCGTGGGTAGTAGCCGTCGCTTGCGGCGCGCCCTTGCGGCCCATGGCAACCGGTGCAGGCCTGCATGCGTTGCGCCATCGTGTCTTCGACCGCCGGTGCCGCATGCGCGGTCATGGGTGCGAAGCCGGCCGCCCACACGCTGGCGATGACGGCGAGACCCGCGACCCCGCGCCGCGTCATGCTGGTGACGCGGATGACGCACGAGCGGCCGCGATGGCCTTCGCGCCGAGCGCGTCGGCCGTTTGTGCAACAGTGGCGGGCCGCGACCCGCGCGTTGAAGATGCCGTCCATGAAGCTGTTGTTCGTTGCCGATCCGCTCGAAAGTTTCCACATCGAGAAGGACTCGACCTTCGCGATGATGCGCGAAGCCGCGGGGCGGGGCATCGAACTCCTCGCGTGCGAACCCAAAGACCTGGTGTGGCAACGCGGCGGGCAGGTCGAGGCGCACGTGCGCGCGATCGACCTCACCGGGGACGAGACCGCCTGGTTTCGCGAGCGAGCGGGTTCGGCGCCGCGCATACGAGAGCCCTTGCACGCGATGGGTGGCGTCGTGATGCGCAAGGATCCGCCGTTCAACTCCGAATACTTCTACGCGACGCACCTGCTCGAGCAGGCCGAGCGAGAAGGTGCGCGTGTCTTCAACCGGCCGGCGGCGTTGCGCAACCACCCTGAAAAGCTCGCGATCCTCGAATTCCCCCAGTTCATCGCGCCGACCCTGGTCACGCGCGAAGCCGCCGAGATCAAGCGCTTTCACGCCGAACACCACGACGTGATCCTGAAGCCGCTCGACGGCATGGGCGGCGCGGGCATCTTCCGGGTCGGGAGCGACGGCATGAACCTCGGTTCGATCACCGAGACGCTCAACCAAGGCGGCACGCACACGGTGATGGTGCAGCGCTATCTGCCGGAGATCGTCAAAGGCGACAAGCGCATCCTCGTGATCGACGGCGTGCCGGTTTCGCATGCGCTGGCACGCATTCCGCAGGGCAGCGAGATCCGCGGCAACCTCGCGGCCGGTGGCAAGGGCGTGGCGCAGCCGCTCGGCGGGCGCGACCGCGAGATCGCCGAGCACATCGGGCCCATCCTCGCCGCGCGCGGGCTGCTGCTGATCGGGCTCGACGTGATCGGCGACTGCCTGACCGAGATCAACGTCACGAGCCCGACGTGCTTCCAGGAGATCACCGACCAGGCCGGTGTCGACGTCGCGAAGATCTTCGTCGATGCCTTGCTGGCGGCGATCGAGACCTGAAGAACCAGGGTCAGAAGCCCGACGGTTCGTGCGTTGAGTCGGTCATTGCAATCGGCCGAGCGCGCAACGCGACCGCGCCTTCGATAATCGGTGTCGTTCCGCACCGAGCTTCCGAATCATGGCTGTCCTCTCCCTGTCGAACGCGCACCTCGCGTTCGGCCACGTCGCACTGCTCGACCACACCGGTTTGGCGCTCGAAGCCGGCGAGCGCGTCGGGCTCATCGGCCGCAACGGCGCGGGCAAGTCGTCGCTGCTGAAAGTGATCGCGGGGCTCGAGAAGCTCGACGACGGCTTGCTGCAACTCACGCAAGGCCTGCGCATCCGCTACGTGCCGCAAGAGCCGATCTTCGACCCGGAGCTCAACGTGTTCGACACCGTGAGCGAAGGTGTGGCGGAGGCCCGCAGCCTGCGCCAGCAGTACGAAGAGCACGCCGAGGGCGTCGACCTCGATGCCCTGCAGACGCGCATCGAGGCGCTCGAGGCGTGGAACTGGGAGCAGCGCGTCGAGACCACGCTGGCCCAGCTGCATCTCGACGGCGCGCGCCGCATCGCTGAACTCTCGGGCGGCACCAAGAAGCGCGTCGCGCTCGCGCAGGCGCTGGTCGCGGTGCCCGACGTGCTGCTGCTCGACGAGCCCACCAACCACCTCGACCTGGCGTCGATCGAATGGCTCGAGGAGTTGCTGCGCGGCTTCGCGGGCTCGACCATGCTCATCACGCACGATCGCGAGTTCCTCGATGCGGTGGCGACGCGCATCGTCGAACTAGACCGCGGCATCCTGCGCAGCTACCCGGGTAACTTCAGCGCGTACGAGCGGCTGAAGGAGGACCAGCTCGCCTCCGACGCGCTCGCCAATGCGCGCGCCGACAAGCTGCTCGCGCAGGAAGAGGCCTGGATCAGGAAGGGCGTCGAAGCGCGCCGCACGAGGAGCGTCGCGCGCATCGAGCGGCTGCAGGTGCTGCGCGGCCAGCGCCAGGCGCGGCGCGACTCGCTCGGCCAGGTCCGGCTCGAGGTCGACTCCGGCGCGCCGAGCGGCAAGATCGTCGCCGAACTGCGCGACGTGTCGATGCGTTTCCCACTCGAGGGCGGCGGTGAGAAGCTCATCGTCAGCCACTTTTCGGCGACCATCTTGCGCGGCGACAAGGTCGGCCTGATCGGCCCGAACGGTTCGGGCAAGACGACGCTGCTGAAGCTGATCCTCGGCGAGCTCGAGCCGACCTCGGGCCACGTGCGCCGCGGCACCAAGCTCGAGGTCGCGTACTTCGACCAGATGCGCTCGACGCTTAACCTCGACGCGACGCTCGCCGACACCATCAGCCCCGGCAGCGAGTGGGTCGAGTTCAACGGCTCGCGCCGCCACGTGATGAGCTACCTGAACGACTTCCTGTTCTCGCCCGAGCGGGCCAACTCACCGGTGCGCACGCTCTCGGGCGGCGAGCGCAACCGCGTGTTGCTGGCGCGCCTCTTCGCGCTGCCGGCCAATGTGCTGGTGCTCGACGAACCGACCAACGACCTCGACATCGACACGCTCGAGCTGCTCGAGGAGCTGCTACAGAGCTACGCCGGCACCGTCTTTCTCGTCAGCCACGACCGGCGCTTTCTCGACAACGTCGTCACCAGCACGATCGCGTGGGAAGGCGACGGCGCAGCGACGCCGGGCCGCCTCAAATCGGGCGACACCGGCAGCGCGAAGGCGTCGGTCAACGACGAAGCCGCTGCGCCGGGCCTGTGGCGCGAATACGAAGGCGGCTACGAGGACTGGAAGCTGCAGCGCGAGCGCGCGCGCGGCTTGCGACAGCAGGCGCAGAAGTCGGCCGGCGCGCCGGGCGCCGTCTCGAAAAGCGGCACTGCGACCGCGTCGGCCGCAGCGTCGACGAACGCGACTCCGGCGGCGAAGCCGCGCAAGCTCAGCTACAAGGAACAGCGCGAATTTGACGAGCTGCCGATCCGGATCGAGAAGATCGAGGCCGAACAGAGCAAGCTCGGAGCCTTGCTCGCCGATGCGGCGATCTACACGAGCGATCCGGCGCGCGCCGAGCAGGCGACCCAGCGCCACGCGCAACTCGACGACGAACTGCTGGCGGCGATGGAACGCTGGGAAGCGCTGGGCACGCGCTGACGCGTCAGCGCCGCCAGCCCCAGGCGCGGCTCATCGATCGCCACGCCGCCTGGCCTTCGGGGTCGAGCGTGGTGGCAGCGAGCGCGAGGTAGCGGCGCAGCGTGACGAACGCCATCGAGAGCAGCAACGCGATCAACGCGCTCGCCAGCATCACGAGCGCCCGCGCCGGCTTCGATTTGTAGTCGGGCGGCAAGGCCAGGTCGACCTGCTGCAGCGCGGGTCCCTCCTTCGCTTCGTCGAGCTTCGCGATCTCGAACTGCCGCACCATGCTCTCGAGCAGCGTTTCCTGCAGCTTCAACTCGCGGCGTGCCCGCACGTAATCGATCGATGCTTCGGGGATGCGTCCGACCGGCATGTCGACCGCGCTGCCGGCGTTGCCGCCTTGCGTCGACTCCATGCGTGCCAGTTCCGCGCGCAACGCGCGCAGCTCCGAATTGAGCCGGATGACGTCGGGGTTGAGGTCGGTGGCCGAGGTCTTCAACACCCGCAACTGCACTTCGCGTTCGCTGATCTGCGCCCGCACGGTGGCGGCGCCGGCGATCAACGCTTCGGCCTGTTTGTCGAGCACGATCACGCCCGACTTCTCCTGCACCGCACGCAATCTTTGCTCGGCGGCGACCAGGTGTTCCTTGGTGTCGGCCAACTGCCGCTCGAAGAAGGCGCGCCGCAGCTGCGCCTCGGAGACCGCGAGGCGGCCGAGCACCTTGGTGATCTCGGCTTCGTGCGCGTTGGCGAGCTTGGCCGCGAACTCCGCGCTCGGATCGTCGACGTCGACCGAGATCAACCCGCTCTTCTTGTCGGCGGTGATGTGGACATAGAGCGGCACGACCCGGCGCAAGGCTTCGAACGATTCGGTCTTGTAGTGCGTCTTCAGGTCGAACCGTTCGGCGAGCGACCGCACCACGCTGTCGCTCTTCATCAGCGCGATGTAGAGATCGTCGGGCGTCTTGGCGCCGAGGTTGCCGCCGAGGCCGCCGAGGGCGCCGAGCGCGGCGAGCGCCGCCGCGGAGCCGCCTTGCTGCTGCGAATTCGGCGCGAGGAAGGTGGCATGGGCCGTGTAGACCGGCGTGGCGATGAAGAACGCCCACACCCCGGCGATCACGCCGGCTGCGACGGTGACGGCGGCGATCGGCGCTTTCGCCTCGCCGATCCAGGTCAGCCAGGTCGCCAGCGAAACGCCCCCTTCGGCGGCCGCGCTGCGCGTGTCGTCGAAGCTCGTGCCGGCCAGATGGTCGGCCAGCGCCGAATCCACACGGGCCGAGTCGCCACGAGAGCCGGCGTCGACGACGGCCGCCATCACTTGTTCAACGAGTGGATCGCAGCCACCCCGATGCCGAAGCCCGACACGATCTGCGCGATGTCCTTCAGGTTGCGCACCAGCGCGCGGCCCCAGGTTTCGAAATCGAGCTGGCTCGGCACGATGAGCGCGTCGCCGGGCTGCATCACCTGGGCATCGAGGCCGCCGCGGCCGAAGAAGCCACGCCGCTCGTTCGCGCTCGAGACCGTGCCGTCGGCACGCAGGACGAACATGTTCGAGGTGTCGGCCGCTTCGTCGGCGCCGGCCAGCTTCAGGTAGTCGCCCGCACTGCGACCGGGCTTCCACAGGAACGCATTGCTGTTGACGACCGCACCCGAGACCGTGACGAAGCCCGGTCGCGCAGGCACCGTGATGCGATCGGCCGCTTCGAGTTGCACGTCGGGGAGCGCATCGAGCGTGCGCGTCTCGGGGGTGAGTTCGAGTGCGATGCGGCCGTTCGGCTGCAGGCGACTCAGGCGCTGGATCTGAGCCTGCGTCGCGGCGTTGCTGACGGCCGCGTTCGTCGCTGCGCTCGCATCATCGCGCCGGTTCGCGGCCTCGCGCGCCGTCTGCACCGCGGCCAACGCTTCGAGGCGCTGAATCGCGCTGACCAGGTTCTCCCGCTGCCGCAGTCGCGTGTCCTCGCGGCTCAACTCGAGGCCATACGCATACGCTTGCGGCGTAAAGCCGCCCGCCCGCGCGAGCAGGCTGCGCAGGGTCTCGTCGGGTTGCAGTTGATAGACGCCGGGCGCGTTGACCTCGCCTTCGAGCGAGACCAGACGCGTCTGCTTGGCGACCGGCACGCGAATGTCCTTCTGGCCGTAGATCGTCACCACGTCACCGGACACGAGCGCGATGTTGTTCGCGTCGTCGCCCTGCAGCACCGCCTTGCCGAGGTTGAACGGGATGACCTGCGTGGTCAGGTCGATCGGGTTCAGGCGCTCGACGACCGCGTAGTCCCAGTTGAGCTCGTCGAACAGCGCGTCAGGGGCCTTGCGCGAACGTTCCACGGCCGTGCGATCGGGGTCGCGCGCCGTGCGGTCGCTGGACGAACGACTCCCGCTGTTGTCGTTGCGGCTGTTCGAGCCGGCCAGCAGCGACGACGCGTTGCCGTTGAGGTTGTCGTCGCGCGCATACGAGCCGTCGTTGCGACGGTTCGAGGGGTCGGTGATGTCCCGACGGGTCGCCCGAGTCGAGCGGCCATCGTTCTCGTCGTCGTCGATGACCTGCACCAGCAGGTTCTTGCGCCGATAAAAACTCGGCGAGATCAGCGCATCACGATCGGGAATCAGGTCGCGGATGCGCATGCCCGCGGTGAAGGGGTAGCGCAAGGGTTGCGCGACGTGGCCCCTCAGGGTCACCGCGTTGGCGAACTGCGGCGAGATCGGCAGCAGTGTCAGCACGTCGCCGTCACGCAGCAGCTTTTGCTGGCCCGCGACGTCGATGGGAAACGTCTCGACGAAGCGCGCCGCCTTGGGTTGCGTGGCGTCGATGCGTTCGAGCTGGGCCCGGTTCGGATTCGTCAGCACCGGCGTACCGCCCGAATATCGCAACACATCGCTCAGCTTTTCTTGCGCGGCTTTCAATTCGAAGATGGCCGGCGTGTCGATCGATCCGGTCACCGCAACGCGCGGGCCGGCTGGCAGCATCACCACGACGTCGCCCGCTACTAGCTGCATGTCTTTCGACTTGTCGCCTTGCGCCAGGAACTCGTAAACGTCGAGCTCGGAAATGACGCGCCCGTCGCGACGCAGCAAAATCTTGCGCATCGAGCCGGACGGCGATGGGCCGCCGGCCGCGACCACCGCCGACAGCAGCGTCGACTGGCTCGCCAGCGTGAAGACGCCGGGCCTTGCAGCCGGGCCGACCACGAAGACCCGCACGCCGCGCAGCTGGCCGAGCGAGACGCTCAATTCGAAGCCGGTGAAGAGCCGGCCGATCTGTGCGCGCAGGTTGCGTTCGAGATCGGAGGCCTTCACCCCCGCGACATTGAAGCTGCCGACCTTGGGCAGGCTCAACATGCCGTTGCGATCGACCGTGGCGCGGTAGTCGACATCGATCGAACCCCACGCGCGTGTGATCACCTCGTCGCCCGGGCCCACGGTGTAGTCGGCGGAGACCGGCACGTTCTCGAGCGAGCGGAAGGAGTCGGCCGAATCGTGGAAGAAGTCGCTGCCGAAGATCGGCAGCAGCCGGCCGGTAGCGCCCTCGACGAACTTCTGGAACTCGCTCGGCTTCGGTGGCGGCGCCTCGATGCGCCGGCCAAACTCGTCGTAGCGCGCGTTCGGGTCGGTGTAGAGCGGGTCGTTCGGGTTGCGCGCGGTGGTCGCGGTGTTGACGTTGTTGGGCGTGCGGCTACCGGCATTGCCGCCGGTGCCGGAGGGTGGCGACGTCGGCAGGCCGCTCGGCGGGGTCGTGCCGGTCTGGCCCGGCCGGTTCGGGTAGCCCGGCGACGCGAAGGTGCCACTCGGTTCCGGGTCGGCCGCCAGCGCCGTCCACGCGGCGCCGAAGAGCGCACCCGCCACCACCAGGGATCTAGCGCGCAGGAATCGGATCGAGGTCATGGGTGCAAAAGGGCGCCGTCGACGAGGCAGGACAACACGAGACATCGGATGGCGATCACCGGCCAGACGGGCGGGCCCCGGGACCCGGGCGCGATGGTAACGGATGCGCCAGGCGCAGCTTGCGCGATGGGGCAGGCCGAACGCAGTTGGCTTAGCGCTATCGTTCCGCCATGCAGGCGACTTCGGCAGAGCCCGTTCCGGAGATCTCGCTGCGCGTGGCCGAGTCGCGCGGGGCGCTCGAACTCACGCGCGAGATCTTTCTCGATTACGCCCGAAGCCTGGATGTGGATCTGTGCTTCCAGGGCTTCGACGCCGAGCTCGCCACGCTGCCCGGCGTGTATGGCGACGATGCCGGCGGCCATCTGCTACTCGCCTACCTGGGCGACGAGCTCGCTGGCTGCGGCGCGTTGCGCCGGCTCGACGACGCCGACTATGCGAACGCCTGCGAGATGAAACGCCTCTACGTGCGCCCTGCGTACCGCGGTCTCGGCATCGGCCGGGTGCTCGCCGAACGATTGCTCGACGAAGCGCGCGGCGCCGGCTACTCGGCGATGCTGCTCGACACGCTCGACGACATGGAAGCCGCGCGCGAGTTGTACGCCTCGCTCGGTTTCAGCGAGATCCCGCCGTACTACTTCAACCCGATCGCCGGCGCCCATTACTTGAAGGCCGACCTCACATGACGGGCGTCAACCGGTTATCCGGATTCGAAGCCGTCGAGTTGCACGTCGGCGCGCTTCGCCTGGCACTTCGCCCCGATCTCGGCGGCTGCATTGCTGGCCTTTGGCATCACGACGTGCCCGTCCTCCGCTCGACCGATCCGGCACGGCTGCAAGCCGCGCGCCAGTCAGCCGCTTACCCGCTGGTGCCGTACTCGAACCGCATCGGCTTTCGCCGGTTCAGCTGGGAGGGTCGCGACTACACGACGCTGCCCAATTTCGACGACTCGCCGCATTCGCTGCACGGCGTCGGCTGGACCGGCGCCTGGCAACTCGAATCGTCGAGCGCGATCGGGGCGGTGCTGAAGTTCATGCACACGGGCGACGCGGCATGGCCGTTCGCCTTCGCGGCACGCCAGGTCTTCTCGCTGACAGCCGATCACGCGAGCGTGCGGATGGTGTTCACGAACACGGCCGAGCTGGCGCAGCCGGTCGGCCTCGGCTGGCACCCGTACTTCGTCAAACGCGAGCGCAGCCATCTGCAGATCGACCTCTCCGACCGGTGGGAAAACGGCGCCTCCGGGCTTCCGGTGCGAAAGGTGGCGCAGCCGGGCATCGACAGCGACGTGGCCTCACTTCGTGCAGACAACTGTTTCGAAGGCTGGCAAGGACCGGCGCTGATCCGTGACGACACCTTCTCGCTGCAGCTCTCATCGTCGATGCACCGGCTCGTCATCTACACGCCGTACGACCGCGATTACTTCTGCGTCGAGCCGGTCAGCCACGTGAGCGACGCGATCCACATGGCTGAGCCGGCGTCGCGGGGCCTGCGCATCGTGCCGCCCGGTGGCAGCATCGAGGCGTCCATGACGCTGCGGGTCGCCTTGATCTGAGGCGCCATGCTCTGGCCGCGACCCCGGATCGGCTCCGTGCAAACCATTACGTATAATCTTGGGCTGTGCTGAAAGTCACCAAGCTGGCGCCCAAGTCCGACGCGATCAGCCGCGGCGATGGGCGCAGCGTATTTACCGCGGGTGTGGCAAGTCGCGATGCGCGCGATGACGACGAGATCGACGCCTGGGCTCATTTCACGCCGCTGACTCGGCAGCAGGCCGCGCTGCTTCGTCAGCGCGAGCCGGGCGTTTCGCCATGGCGCGTGGTCGGGGTGCAGGTCGTGGCCGGCGCGTTGATTGCCCTGATCGCGGGCATCTCGAGCGGCGAGCTTGCGGTCGCGTGGTCGGCTCTTTATGGAGCCGCCACCGTCGCCGTTCCAGGTGCGCTGATGGCGCGCGGGATGACGAGCCGTCTGTCGGCCGCTTCGGTGCTCGGCAGCGTGGCGGCGGTGTTCAGCTGGTCGTTGATGAAGATGATGGTGTCGATCGTGATGTTGGTGATGGCACCGACCGTGGTTTCGCCCCTGAGCTGGCCGGCGTTGCTGGTGGCTCTGGTGCTGTGTTTGCAGACGTACTGGTTCGCGCTGCTGTGGCGCGGACGTTCCAAAAATCCAACCGACCTGATCGAAGCCTGATGGCAGCCGAAGCTCAAAACCCGACGGCGGGTGAATACATCGTTCACCACCTCACGCATGCCGGCACCGGAAAGCCTGCCGGCCTGGTCGACTTTTCCATCGTCAACTACGACTCGGTGATCATTTCGGCCCTGGTCGGTTTGATCGCGTGCTTCTTCATGTGGCGCGCGGCGCGCAAGGCGACCGCGGGCGTGCCGGGCAGGTTCCAGGCCGCCGTCGAGATCCTGGTCGAGACGGTCGAGACTCAGGCCAAGGGCATCGTTCACAACGCCAACAGTCGCAAGCTCGTGGCGCCGCTGGCGCTGACGGTTTTCGTGTGGATCTTTCTGCTGAACGCGATGGACCTGTTGCCGGTCGATCTGCTGCCCTTCCTCTGGGAACTCGTCTATCACACGCCAGGCCAGACGACCGAGCCGCACCTTCGCGTCGTGCCGACCGCCGACCTCTCGATCACGATGGGTCTGTCGATCGGCGTGCTGCTGGTCTGCCTCTTCTACAACGTGAAGATCAAAGGCATCGGTGGCTGGGCCCACGAGCTCTACACGGCGCCGTTCGGCACCGTCAAGGTCACCGCCAACCCGATCACGTGGTTGGGCGTCATTGCGCTCGGCATCGCGAACGTCGCGATGCAACTGATCGAATTCGTCGCCAAGACCGTGTCGCATGGCATGCGGCTCTTCGGCAACATGTATGCGGGTGAGCTGATCTTCCTGCTCATCGCGCTGATGGGCGGTGCGTTCACGCTCACGGCCGGGGGAATTGCCATGGCCCTCGGTCACATCGTCGCCGGCACGTTCTGGGCCATCTTCCACATCTTGATCATCACGTTGCAAGCCTTCGTGTTCATGATGTTGACGCTGGTCTACATCGGCCAGGCGCACGACGCCCATTAAGCCGGTCTCAGGCCGCGCTGTCGTTTTCTCTCGTTCGCTCGTTCTCGTTCCGTTTCTTTTCCTTTTCTCTCACTTTCTTTCTCCAGGAGTCACCATGGGTCTCATCGGTTTCGTCGCGCTCGCCGCGGGCATCATCATCGGTCTCGGCGCGTTGGGCGCTTGCATCGGCGTCGGCATCATGGGCAGCAAGTACCTCGAGTCGGCCGCACGCCAGCCCGAACTGATGGGCGAGCTGCAGACCAAGATGTTCCTGTTGGCCGGTCTGATCGACGCGTCGTTCATCATCGGCACGGGTATCGCGCTGTGGTTCGCCACCGCCAACCCGTTCATCGCGCAGATCGCCAACCTGCCGAAGTGAGATCGGACGCGGGCCATCGCCGAATGGCCACGATTCATCTTCCGTTCCCCATTCACCGCATCGAGGTTGCCCCGTGAGCATCACCGCCACCCTCATCATCCAGATCATCGTGTTCGTGATCCTGGTCGGCTTCACGATGAAATTCGTCTGGCCGCCGATCTCGAGCGCGCTCGATCAGCGCGCGCAGAAGATCCGCGAAGGCCTGTCGGCGGCCGACACCGCCAAGACGGAACTCGCCGCTGCCAACCAGCGCATCGAGTCGCAGCTGTCGTCGGCTCGCACCGATGCGGCGCAGCGCCTGGCCGATGCCGAGCGCCTCGCGCACTCGATGGTCGAAGAGGCCAAGGGCCGCGCGACCGAAGAGGGCACGCGCATCGTCGCAGCCGCGCGCGCCGAGGCCACGCAGGAGTCGCTGAAGGCGCGCGAGAGCCTGCGCGAAGAGGTGGCGGCGCTGGCCGTCAAGGGCGCCGAGCAGATCCTGCGCCGCGAGGTCGATGCGAAGGTGCATGCCGATCTGCTCAGCCGCTTGCAGACCGAGCTTTGACGATGGCCGAGCTCGCCACCATCGCGCGGCCCTACGCGGAGGCGCTGTTCCAGGCCACCGGGTCGAGCCAGCCGAACGCCACGTCGGCGGTCGCGACCGAGATGAATGCACTGTCGGCCGTCACGGCCGACCACCAGGTCCGTCGCTTCGCTGCCAGCCCCAAGGTGTCGAACGACCAGGTGTTCGAGTTGCTGATGTCGGTCGTCGACGCACCGAAGCCGCTCTCGGCCGGCGTGCAGAACCTCGTGCGCATGGTGATCGAGAACGGTCGCCTCGACGCATTGCCCGAGATCGCGACGCAGTTCCACGCACTCGTCAACGAACGCTCGGGCACGTCGGACGCGGTGATCCACAGCGCGTATCCGATGGATGCCGCAGCGATCGATGGCGCCAAGCGCGCGCTCGAAAAGCGCTTCGGCCGCACGCTCGCGGTGAGCGTCGTCGTCGAGCCCGAGCTGATCGGTGGCGTGCGCGTTGTCGTCGGCGACGAAGTGCTCGACCTCTCGATCAAGGCGCGCCTGGAGCAGATGAAGGCCGCGTTGACCGCTTGACGCGGCACCCAGGTTTCGTTCGATGTCCCATTTCCAATCCCCAGCTGCCCCGCAGACCGGAGAGACACCATGCAATTGAATCCCGCTGAAATTTCCGAACTCATCAAGAGCCGCATCGAAGGGCTCAAGGTCTCGGCCGACATCCGCAACGAAGGCACGGTCGTTTCGGTGACCGACGGCATCTGCCGCATCCACGGCATTTCCGAAGCGATGCAGGGCGAGATGCTGGAGTTCCCGGCCGCTCCCGACGGCTCGCCGACCTACGGCCTTGCGTTGAACCTCGAGCGCGACTCGGTCGGCTCGGTGATTCTCGGCGAATACGAGCACATCTCCGAAGGCGATACGGTGAAGTGCACGGGCCGGATTCTCGAAGTGCCGATCGGCCCCGAATTGCGCGGCCGCGTGGTCAACGCGCTCGGCTCGCCGATCGACGGCAAGGGCCCGATCCACGCCAAGCTCTCGGCGCCGATCGAGAAAATCGCGCCGGGCGTGATCGCGCGCCAGAGCGTGAGCCAGCCAATGCAGACCGGCGTGAAATCGATCGACTCGATGGTGCCGATCGGCCGCGGCCAGCGCGAGCTCATCATCGGCGACCGCCAGACCGGCAAGACCGCGGTCGCGATCGACGCGATCATCAACCAGAAGGGCCAGAACGTGACTTGCATCTACGTCGCGATCGGCCAGAAGGCGTCGTCGATCAAGAACGTCGTGCGTTCGCTCGAAGCGAACGGCGCGATGGATTACACGATCGTCGTCGCTGCGTCGGCGGCCGAATCGGCCGCAATGCAGTACGTGTCGGCGTATTCTGGCTGCACGATGGGCGAGTACTTCCGCGACCGTGGCGAAGACGCGCTGATCGTGTACGACGACCTCTCGAAGCAAGCGGTCGCGTATCGCCAGGTATCGCTGTTGCTGCGTCGGCCGCCCGGTCGCGAAGCGTATCCGGGCGACGTGTTCTACCTGCACTCGCGCCTGCTCGAACGCGCTGCGCGCGTGAACGTCGAGTACGTCGAGGCGTTCACCAAAGGCGAAGTGAAGGGCAAGACCGGCTCGCTGACCGCGCTGCCGATCATCGAGACGCAAGCCGGCGACGTTTCGGCCTTCGTGCCGACCAACGTGATCTCGATTACCGACGGCCAGATCTTCCTCGAGACCTCGCTCTTCAACGCTGGCATCCGTCCCGCGATCAACGCCGGCATCTCGGTGTCTCGCGTCGGCGGCGCGGCGCAGACCAACCTGATCAAGGGCTTGTCCGGCGGCATTCGGACCGACCTCGCGCAATACCGCGAGCTCGCCGCCTTCGCGCAGTTTGCGTCCGACCTCGATGAGGCCACCCGCAAACAGCTCGACCGCGGCGCGAGAGTCACGGAACTGTTGAAGCAGGCGCAGTACTCGCCGCTGCCGATCTCGCTGATGGCAGCGACGCTGTTCGCCGTCAGCAAGGGCTACATGGACACCGTCGACGTGAAGAAGGTGCTGGCATTCGAAAGCGGCTTGCACACGCACCTGAAGACCAGTCACGCGTCACTGCTGGCCACCATGGAAGCGAATGGCGCGAAGTGGGCTACGAAGATCGACGACAAGAAGGACGACGACGCGAAGAAGGCGTTCAAGAAAGCCTGCCAGCAGGCTGAGGCCGAGCTTGCCGACGCGGTGGCGGCCTTCAAGAAATCGTTCGCCTGACCCACCGACGACCTCAATCAAGGAGCCATGTCATGGCAGCCGGCAAAGAGATACGCGGCAAGATCAAGAGTGTCGAGAACACCAAGAAGATCACCAAGGCGATGGAGATGGTCGCCGCGTCGAAGATGAGGAAGGCCCAGGAGCGCATGCGATCGGCTCGGCCGTACGCCGAGAGAATCAGGAACCTCGCGGCCAACCTGGCATCGGCCACACCCGAATACAAACACCCCTTCATGACCGCGAACACGGCAGTGAAGACCGCCGGCTTCATCGTCGTGACGACCGACAAGGGCCTTTGCGGCGGCCTCAACACCAACGTGTTGCGCGCGGTGCTCGCCAAGTTGAAGGAGCTCGAGGGCTCGGGACTCGCGGCCGAGGCCGTCGCCATCGGCAACAAGGGCCTCGGCTTCCTGAACCGCATCGGTGTGAAGGTCGTGTCGCACGCGACGCAGCTCGGTGACCGGCCCGCGCTCGAGCAGCTGATCGGCCCCGTCAAGGTGCTGTTCGACGACTACGCCGCCGGCCGCATCAACGCCGTCTACCTCTGCTACACGCGCTTCATCAACACCATGCGGCAGGAGCCGATGATGGTGCAGTTGCTGCCGCTCGGGGCCGAGCACATGGAAGTGGGCAAGGACCAGCACGGCTGGGACTACATCTACGAGCCCGACGCGCGCACCGTGATCGACGACCTGCTGGTTCGTTACGTCGAGGCGCTGGTCTACCAGGCCACGACCGAGAATCTGGCCTCGGAGCAGTCGGCGCGCATGGTCGCGATGAAGTCAGCCACCGACAACGCCGGCAGCGTGATCGGCGAGCTGAAGCTCATCTACAACAAGACGCGCCAGGCCGCGATCACGAAAGAGCTGTCGGAGATCGTCGCTGGCGCCGCCGCGGTCTGATCGTCGAACGCTGCGTCCGAAGACAACCCGAACCCGATTCATTGAAGGACAAGAACCATGGCTGAAGCCACCCTCGACAAGCCGGTCAGCACGGAAACCGGAAAGATCGTCCAGTGCATCGGCGCTGTGGTCGACGTGCAGTTCCCGCGCGACGCGATGCCGCGCATCTACGACGCGTTGAAGATGCAAGGCTCTGCGCTCACGCTCGAAGTGCAGCAGCAGCTCGGCGACGGCGTCGTGCGCACGATCGCGCTCGGCGCGTCCGACGGTCTGCGTCGCGGCATGACCATCACCAACACCGGCAAGCCGATCACGGTGCCGGTCGGCCCGGCCACCCTCGGCCGCATCATGGACGTGCTCGGCAACCCGATCGACGAGCGCGGACCGGTCGATCAGGCGCTGACCGCGTCGATCCACCGCAAGCCGCCGGCGTACGACGAGCTGTCGCCGTCGACCGACCTGCTCGAGACCGGCATCAAGGTGATCGATCTGGTGTGCCCGTTCGCGAAGGGCGGCAAGGTCGGCCTCTTCGGGGGCGCCGGCGTCGGCAAGACCGTCAACATGATGGAGCTCATCAACAACATCGCGAAGGCGCACTCGGGTCTCTCGGTGTTCGCCGGAGTCGGTGAGCGTACTCGCGAGGGCAATGACTTCTATCACGAGATGGCCGACTCGGGCGTCGTCAACCTCGAGAACCTCGGCGAGTCGAAAGTGGCCATGGTCTACGGCCAGATGAACGAGCCGCCAGGCAACCGGCTGCGCGTCGCGCTCACGGGCCTCACGATCGCCGAGTCGTTCCGCGACGAAGGCAAGGACGTGCTGTTCTTCGTCGACAACATCTACCGCTACACGCTGGCCGGCACCGAGGTGTCGGCGCTGCTCGGCCGGATGCCCTCGGCGGTGGGTTACCAGCCGACGCTCGCCGAGGAGATGGGGCGCCTGCAGGAGCGCATCACGTCGACCAAGATCGGCTCGATCACATCGATCCAGGCCGTCTACGTGCCGGCCGACGACCTGACCGACCCGTCGCCCGCCACCACCTTCGCCCACCTCGACTCGACCGTCGTGCTGTCGCGCGACATCGCGTCGCTCGGCATCTACCCGGCGGTCGACCCGCTCGACTCGACCTCGCGCCAGCTCGACCCGAACGTGGTCGGCGATGAGCACTACAGTGTCGCGCGCCAGGTCCAGGGCATCCTGCAGCGCTACAAGGAACTGCGCGACATCATCGCCATTCTCGGCATGGACGAGCTCGCACCCGAAGACAAGCTCGCCGTCGCGCGCGCTCGCAAGATCCAGCGCTTCCTGAGCCAGCCGTTCTTCGTGGCGCAGGTCTTCACCGGCAGCGAAGGCAAGTACGTGCCGCTGAAGGAAACCATCCGCGGCTTCAAGATGATCGCGAACGGCGAATGCGATTCGTTGCCGGAGCAGGCCTTCTACATGGTCGGCACCATCGACGAAGCCATCGAGAAGGCCAAGACGCTCGCCAACAAGACCTGACGCCGCGTTTCGAACGAGATCACCTCCATGGCCACCAGCACACTGCACGTCGACGTCGTCTCAGCCGAGGAAGAGATCTTCTCCGGCGAGGCCACCTTCGTCGCGCTGCCCGGCGAAGAGGGCGAGCTCGGCATCTACCCGCGCCACACGCCGCTCATCACGCGCATCAAGGCGGGCGCGGTGCGCATCCGGCGTGCCGACAACAACCAGGAAGAGTTCGTCTTCGTCGCGGGCGGCATCCTCGAAGTGCAGCCCGACACCGTGACGGTGCTCGCCGACACAGCGATCCGCGGCAAAGACCTTGACGAAGCGAAGGCGCTCGACGCCAAGCGACGCGCCGAGGAGGCGCTGAAGAACGCCAAGACCGACGTCGACATCGCCGCTGCGACCAGCGAGCTCTTCACGATGGCCGCGCAGATCGCCGCGCTGCAAAAATACCGGCGCAAGTGATCGCTCGACGCATCGAGGCGACCCGCCCGGCGCAGGCCCGGCGGGTTTTGTTTCGATGAGCGGCCTCGTGCTGCGCCACTGGCTCACGCTGCACGGGCTCGTGATCGTGCTCGGGCTCGTCGTCTATGTGACGGTGGCGCGCGCGTTCCCGCAACGGCGCGATCCCTCGGCCGCGATCGCATGGGTGGTCGCGCTCGCGCTGGTCCCGTACCTTGCGCTGCCGCTCTACATCATGGTCGGCAGCCGGAAGCTTTTGTTGCGCGACCCGCCGGTGCTCGGCAGCGCGCGGCAACCCGCGCCGGCGGCGCTCATCGACGACACTGGCCACTGGGCCCGTCGCCTCGCCTTCGCGATGGGGCTGGCCGACGCGGCGACCTACGAGCATGTCGGCATCCACCTCGACGGCAACGCGGCGCTGCTCGCGTTGCGTGAGGTGATCGCGAGCGCGAAGCGGCGGCTCGACGTGTGCACGTTCATCCTCGCGACCGACCCGCTCGGCGAAGAGGTGGCGTGGCTGCTCGAGCAACGTGCGCGAGAGGGTGTGCGCGTTCGCCTGCTCGTCGACGGCGTCGGCGCGCTGCTCGGCGGCCGCATCGATCTGGCGTCGCTGCGCCGCGCCGGTGTGAACGTGGTGAAGTTCGTGCCGCCGTTTCGCGCCATCCTGCGGGGCCGCGCCAACCTTCGCAACCATCGCAAGATGGTCGTCGCCGATGGCCAACGCCTCTGGTGCGGCGGCCGCAACTTCGCGGCTGAATACTTCGAAGGCGATGCCGCGCAACCCGATGCCTGGCACGACCTCAGCTTCGACCTCATCGGCACGGTCGCGATCGAAGCGAGCCGCCAATTCGGACGCGACTGGGCTTACGCGACGCGTGTCGCGGCCGACGAAGACCTCGGGCTGCTGGCGCCGATCGTCGAGGTCTTCGAGCCGGTCGAGCTGCCGGCGGTGGAGGCAGCGACCGCACCCGCGATGGCACATCCGGCCCACGACGACGCGGTTGCATTGAACGATCGCATCGAAGTGGCGATGGGCGCCGCCGTCGCGTCGATGCCCGACGACCGCCCGCCGCGTCTCGCGCAATTCGTGCCGAGCGGGCCCGACCAGGCCGACGACACGGTGCAGCTGATGCTGGTCTCGGGCTGCTTCACGGCGCGCCACCGCATCCTCGCCGTGACACCGTATTTCGTGCCCGACGCCACGCTGCTGCAAGCCCTCGCGCTCGCGGCGCGGCGCGGCGTCGCGGTCGACGTGGTGCTGCCGTTTCGCTCCAACCACCGCATGGCCGACATCGCGCGCAACCGCCCGCTGCGCGAACTCGTGTCGGCAGGGGCGAGGGTCTGGCTCGTGCCGCACATGGTGCACGCGAAAGCTGTGGTCATCGACGACAGCTTCGCGCTCGCCGGCTCGGCCAACCTCGACGCGCGCAGCCTGTTCCTCAACTACGAAATGATGGTCGCGTTCTACGAGCCCGCCGACGTTCGACGCTTCGCCGCATGGATCGACCGCGAGCGTGAGTCAGCCCAGGTCTATGTCGTCGAGACCCCCGGTCTCGCGCGCGATCTCGCCGAAGGCCTGCTGTTGTGGCTGGCGTTTCAGCTGTGAGTTCAATCGTCGCCGCAACCGCAGCCTACCCTGCGGCGCTGTCGAGCACACATCCGTGGCGCTTCCCGCACCAGGTCGGCCGGGCGGCTCAGCGCCGGGGTTGCGAGCGACGGTAGACGAACCCGAGCGCCATCAGGCCACTGAGGAAGAGCGCGTAGGTTTCGGGCTCGGGCACCGGGGTCAGCACATTGACGCTAGCGGCCGTGTATTGCGACAACACCGGACCTTCACCAGGCGCGAGCGAGAAGATCAGCGAAGCGCCGTTGATCGTCGACGGCAACGTCGGCAGCGCGGGATATAGTTTCTCGTTCAACACCGAGACCACGAATGCCGAGCTGAACGAGGTGGCGTCCAACGTCGACAAGAACGCGTTGACACTCTGCTCGGGCGCATGGTCGACCAGCTGGAGCGTGAACCCGACGCTGGTGCCGAAGTCGAGCATCTGATAGGCGATGTTGATCGGCGCACTGCCCCCGAACTGCAGGCCGCCGCCCGAACCGAGGGAACCGTTGACGTCGCCAGTCAGCAGCGTCGTCGGCTCGCTGAGCACCGCGCCGCTGAAGCTGGAGACGGTCGCGATGAGCGATGGATCGAGCGCGCCAAGGTTCCATTGGAAGTCGACGCTGCCCGAGGAGCCGGCGATCGAACTGGTGTCGAACACGATCCGGTAGTCGATGGCGAACGCCGGCGTCGACGCCGCCATGCCGAACGCGCCGGCGAGGGCGACCGCGAGGCTCGCAACGAACCGGGTACTCGTCACGCGGCGGCAGCGCCGCGGCGACCACGCTTGGCCCACCCTGAACCCGGTGGCACCGACGGGAAGACGACGACGGATCGCGCGGGCGGCTTGGACAAAGGGGTTCATGCGATCGAGTCCTTGAAGAGTGGGAAGAGCTGGGAAGGCCGTCCGTGCGGCGTCAGAACGAGCCGTCGAAGACGCGGATGGTATATCTCACCAAGACCCGATTCGGGTCGGCAAAGCTCACCGGCACGACGATCGTCGAACCCGCGGCGATGCCGTTCGGGATCGAGAAGCTCGGCATGCCCTGGAAGCTGCCGGCGCCTTGCAGGGTCACGCCCGGGCTGAGCGACGCGAAGCTGATGATGAGAGGTCCGGCGATCGAGGGGCCGGTGCGGTTGGTGATCGACACGGTGCCGCCGTAGAGGCCGGTCAGGCGACTGAAGACCAGGCCCGACGCGCTGGCGCCGAGTTGTGCCGTGTACTCGGGGTGACCGAGCTTCAGGCGAGCGACCTCGGGGTCATGGTCGCTCGCCTGAACGGCGAATTCGGAATTGACGTGGACCACGTCGTACTCGCTTACGCTCGCGAGGTTGTTGCTCACGAGAATGTGGTCGAGCACCTGCGAGTTGCCTTGGAAGACATAGGTGTAGCGCTCGTTGGCAGGCAGCGTTTCGATCAGGTCGGTGAGACCGGCTGCTTTCAGGATCGAGAGCGGCTCGGAAAACTCGAAGTCGTTCAGATCGCCGAGCACGACGACCGCTGCCGAGGCATCGGCCGCGCGCAACGCGTTGACGAAGTTGCCGACCAGAGTGGCCTGGTTGCGGCGCTGCGCCTGCGTCGACATCCGTGGCGGCTGGAAGCGACCGGCCAGCGGATCGTCGCCGCCCTTCGAGTTGAAGTGGTTCGCGATCACGAAGAGCTGCTTGCCCGCGAACACGAACTCGCCGACCAGCGGCTTGCGGCTCGACGCCCAAGCCGAGTTGGCTGGATCGATGCGGCCCGGCGACACGCTCAGACGGACGCCCGGCGACAGCGCGACCGCCGCGACCGGCGTCGTCGATGGCGCCGGATTGGCTCGATCGACGAAGCCGATGCGCGCTGCGTTGAACAGGAAGACCTGGCGAATGTTGCCGCCGGGCTCGCCGCCGTCCTGGTCGGCAACCGGGTCGATCTGGCGGTAGCTGTAGGTCGGTCCGCCAGCGGCGGTGATCGCATCGGTCAGCATCTGGATCGTGACCGACGCGTCGACCACCGCGCCCGATGTCGCGCCGTTGTTGTCCTGGATCTCCATCACCGCGATCAGATCGGGCGAGCGCAGGTTGTTCACGATCTCGCGTGCCAGGCCGTCGAACTTCGCGGCGCCGTTGGCCGGCGCCAGGTTCTCGACGTTGAACGACGCCACGGTGAGGCGCGCCGCGTCCCCCACCAGCGGCGTGACCTCGGGCGCGATCGGCCCGGCCTGGCGCACCGGTGGCGTCGTGACCAACAGCTTGAAGTTGCCGAAGCTGTAATCGATGATCCCGACCACCGGGGTCAGCAGGTCGCCGACGTTCGACTTCGGCATCGTGCCTGCCGGGATCAGCGCGTCGTCGATCACGACACGCTCCGGGTTGAAGTCGGTGGCGCTGACGACGATGCCGCCGCGCACGCTGCGACCGGTCGCGAAGCTGCCGCCGTCGGCAAGCAACGGCGTTTCGTTGTTGGCGTCGGTCGGACCGACGACGACCGCGTTGTTGACGACGACGCGCATCGATTCGAGACTCTCGTAGAAGTCGATGCCGTTGTTGGCAGCGTCGAACACGTAGTCGATGGCTTCGACCGTGCCGGTTGCGGTCGGTCCGGCGATGGTCGACGTGGGCGGCATGCGGCCGCCGACACCGATCACGATCGGCGCCGGCAGCGCTGCCGGCGCGGTCACGCCCGACACGATGGTCGGCGCGACAATTTCGGTGGTGGTGAGGTTGCCCGTGCCGCTGGCGCCGCCGGGGCGGAACTCCGAGACGGTGCCCGAGACCAGTAGGTACTGCCCAGCCAGCGCCGTCGGTGCGGTACCCGTGAACACGAAGATGCCTTCCGAGGTGGCAGGGTCGTTGTCGGGCAGCGGGTCTTCCATGTAGAAGCCGTTGCTGCGCACGAAGGTCACGATGCCGGGGACCGACGTCACCGCGCGGCCCTCGAGCGGCGATCGGTGCGCGCGTCCCTGGATGTCGTGGATGCGCGCCGTGACAGGCGGCGGTGGCGGTGGCGGCGGGGCGCTCGAGCAGGTGACCGCGGCGGTCGTGCCATTGCGCGGTGCCGGCGCGGCGGCCGTGAAGTCGACGCTGTTGCTGTCGGTGTCCTCGCACCCGGCGCCGTTGCGAAAGTCGGCGAGCGTGTTGCTCAGCCCCGAAGCGGGCGCGCTGCCCTCGTAGAAATTCGCCGTGCCGAAGCCGACCAGATCGACGATCGCGGTCGACGTGGGTGTGGCGCCGGCCAGGGCGGTGGTGGTGCTGGTGAGCGCGACCTTGCCGGCGGTCGCACTCAACGGAATCACGCCGATCGCTTCGGGCGTGGGCAGCGCCGTCGTGCCGCCCGCGCCGACCGCTTCCTGCACCAGGTAGTAGCGGCCCGGCGCGATGCTGCCGGTCAGTGGCGTGGTCTGCCACGCGCCGGTCCCGGTCGCACTGTTGTACTGCACCGCGAAGCCCGCCAGAGACACCGTCGTGGTGCCGGCGTTGAAGAGCTCGATGTAGTCGTTCCGGTAGGTCGAGCCCGAATTGCCGCCGCCGCCGTAGATCTGGCTGATGACCAGACCGCTGGTCGACGCCAGCGCGGCGGACCCGAGGAGGGCAAGGGCTGCAACGGCGAGCGCTTTTCGAGCGAGTCGGATCATGGGCGTCTCTTTGACGGGTCGGAGCGGCGAACTGTAGCCATGCGGGATGACATCTCTGTTGCAGTGCCAATGCTTCGATGAGCAGAAACCTGGCTGGAGCGCGGCTTGAACCTTCGCTCGACTCGAGCGGGCGTCGGAATGTCCTTTGCCACGACGGTCCTGCCGGCCCGCTAGAGTCCTGCCTTCCCGCACCCGCACCCCGCAACGCACCCCGTAACGCACCGCCGGTGCCCAGGAGTTTCGATGTCTGCTTCGTCCCCCGGCCGCCTGCGCAGAGGTTTTCGCGCCTTCTGGTGGTTCCTCGACGCCACCCGCCGCGCGTTCTTCACGCTGTTGTTCTGGCTCGTGCTGGGGATCATCGTGTTCGCGATGTTCCACAGCGGCGCGGCCGTGCTTGCCGACAAGACCGCGCTGGTGCTGAACCTCGAAGGCGTGATCTCCGAGCAGAAGGCGGGCACCTTGCGCTCGAGCGCCATCGAGCAACTGAGCGGCAGCGAGGGGGCGAGGAACACGCAGCTGCGCGACGTGCTCTCGGTCGTCGAGGCTGCGACCGTCGATCCGAAGGTCGCGCGCATCGTCGTCATCCTCGACGAGATGCAGGGCACCGGCCTCGCCTCGCTGCACGAGATCGGCGCTGCACTCGACCGGTTCAAGGCGGCCGGCAAACAGGTCGTGGCCTGGGGCTCGAGCTATGACCAGCGTCAGTACTACATCGCGTCGCGCGCCGACGAGGTCTACCTGCATCCGTTCGGCAGCGTGTTGCTCGAAGGCTTCGGCCGGCATCGCAACTACTACAAAGACGCGCTCGACAAGCTCGGCGTGAACGTGAACCTGATCCGTGTCGGCACCTACAAGAGCGCTGCCGAACCGTACATCGCCAACGGCCCGTCGCCGGCCGCGGCCGAAGCCGACACGGTGCTCTACAACGACCTGTGGTCGAGTTACCTGAGCAGCGTCGAGCAGGCACGCAAGCTCGCGCCCGGCACGATCATGAAGGGCATCGACGAAGCGCCCGAGCAACTCGCCGCGGTGAACGGCGACATGGCCAGGCTCGCGCTCAAGTTCAAACTCGTCGATGGCCTCAAGACGAAGGACGAGCTGCGCACGATGATGATCGAGCGCGGCGCGCGCGACGACGAGGGCAAGACCTTCCGGCAGGTCTCGTTCGACGCCTACCTCGCGCGCCAGAAGCCCAAGCTCTTCGGCGACGCGGTCGGCGTGGTGGTGGCCGAAGGCGAGATCGTCGAAGGCACCGCGCCGGCCGGCGCGATCGGTGGCGTCTCGACCGCAGCGCTGATCCGCCGGGCCCGGGAGAACGATGCGATCAAGGCGATCGTGCTGCGTGTCAACTCGCCCGGCGGCAGCGTGTTCGCTTCCGAGCTCGTGCGCCGCGAGCTCGAGCTCGCGCGTGCCGGTGGCAAGCCGGTCGTGGTGTCGATGGGCGACTTGGCGGCCTCTGGCGGCTACTGGATCTCAACCGCGTCCGACGAGGTCATCGCCGACCCCGGCACCATCACCGGCTCGATCGGCGTGTTCGCGCTGTTGCCGACCGTCGACAAAACCCTCGACAAGATCGGCGTTCACACCGAAGGCGTCACCACCACGTGGCTGCGCGACGCCGGCGACCCCCGCCTGCCGCTCGACCCGCGCTTCGCAGCGTTGTTGCAGACGACGGTGAATCACACCTACGCCGACTTCATCGGCCGCGTCGCCGCGGCGCGCAAGACCACCCCGGAGAAGATCGATGCCATCGGCCAAGGCCGCGTTTGGACCGGCGCGCAGGCGAAGGAGCGCGGTCTGGTCGATCGCCTCGGCGGCTTCGACGACGCGCTTCAGTCGGCCGCGGGGAGGGCCAAGCTCGCCAAGGGTTACCGCGTTGCCTACATCGAGCGTGAGCCGGGCAAGTGGGCGCGCGTGTTGAACATGCTCAACGGCACGATCGGCGCGGCGATGGGCGATCGGCTGAACCTCGTGGCGAGCGCGGCCGGGCTGACACCGCAGGTCGCACGCGAGATGACCCGAGAGCTCGGCTGGGTCGCCGACATCGCCGACAGGCGCAAGCCCTTCAGCGCGGTCGCGCACTGCTTCTGCGCGGCGCCCTAACGCGTCTCGCTTCCGCCTCGCGGAAGGGCGGCGCGGCGCGCGCCACGTTCCGGTCGCCGATCCGATGAGCACGCCGTCTCTCAACACCGCGCAGATGGAAGCGGTGCACTACCTCGGCGGCCCGTGCCTGGTGCTGGCGGGCGCCGGCTCGGGCAAGACGCGCGTCATCACGCACAAGATCGCGCGCCTGCTGCAGGCCGGTCTCGAGCCGTCGCAGATCGCCGCCATCACGTTCACCAACAAGGCCTCGCAGGAGATGCGCGAGCGCTCGAAGGCGCTCGTCGGCCCGCGCGCCGCGCAGAAGCTCGCGGTCAGCACCTTCCACTCGCTCGGCGTTCGCATCCTGCGCACGCATGGCGAACACCTCGGCCTCAAGCCGCGCTTCAGCATCTTCGACAGCGACGACGTGCTCGGCATCCTGAAAGACGCCGGCGCGACGACCGACAACGCCATCGCACGGCGCTGGCAATGGGCCATCAGCGGCTGGAAGAACCAGGGCTGGGGCAGCGCCGAGGCCGAAGCGGCGGTCGACGGCATGGCCGCGTCGTCGAGCGCCGAGAGTTCGGCGTCGCGCGCCGACCTGCTCGTCGCGGCGCGCGTGATGAAGCGCTACGAAGAACGGCTCACGGCCTACCAGGCCGTCGACTTCGACGATCTCATCGTGCTGCCCGCGAAGCTGCTGCAGCGCGACGAAGACGTGCGCGAGGCTTGGCAGAAGACGTTCCGCCACGTGCTGGTCGACGAGTACCAGGACACCAACGCCGTTCAATACGAGATGCTGAAGCTGCTGACCGGCAGCGACGCGATGTTCACGGTGGTCGGCGACGACGACCAGAGCATCTACGGCTGGCGCGGCGCGACGCTCGAGAACCTGCGCCGCCTGCCGCAAGACTTTCCGCACCTCCGGGTGATCGCCCTCGAACAGAACTACCGCTCGACCGGTTCGATCCTGCGCGCCGCCAACGCGTTGATCGCGAACAACCCGAAGCTGTACGAGAAAAAGCTCTGGAGCGCTCTGGGCGATGGCGAACCGGTGATGGTGATCGACTGCGACAGCGAAGAGCACGAGGCCGAACGGGCGGTGGCGCGCATCAAGCTGCTGCGCAACGCGGGTGGTACCGCGGCGGCGGAAGCGACCTCGAAAGACGTCGAGGCAAGCGGCCAAGCAAGCGTCGAGGCAAGCGTCGAAGCGACCGCGAGCACCGTGGCGTATCGCGACTTCGCGGTACTCTATCGCGCCAACCACCAGGCGCGCGTGTTCGAGCAGGCGCTGCGCCGCGCGGCGATTCCGTATCGCGTATCGGGTGGGCAGAGCTTCTTCGACCGTGCCGAGATCCGCGACCTCTGCGCGTGGCTGCGGCTGCTCGTCAACAACGACGACGACCCGGCGTTCCTGCGCGCCGTGGGCACGCCCAAGCGCGGCATCGGTCCGCAGACGCTGACGACGCTCGGCCAGTTCGCCAGCCGCTGGAAAACGAGTCTCTTCGAAGCGCTCTTCGCCGATTCGCTCGCGAGCGTGCTGAGCACGCGTGCCGTCGGCTCACTGCACGAATTCGGTCGCTATGTGAACGACCTGGAATACCGCGCCCGCCATACGACGGGCGCCGAAGACGCGAAGACGTTCCTGCTCGAATGGCTGCACGCGATCGGCTACGAGGCCCACCTCCACGACGGCGCCGACAGTCCCGCGCTTGCGACCAGCCGCTGGGTCAACGTCATCGACTTCATCGACTGGATGGCCAGGCGCTGCGG
Source organism: Caldimonas sp. (assembly GCA_965246805.1). Lineage (GTDB taxonomy): Bacteria > Pseudomonadota > Gammaproteobacteria > Burkholderiales > Burkholderiaceae_C > Schlegelella_A. The sequence goes on from CBDFFO010000006.1 coordinate 186,069, forward strand.
CGGCGAGCTCACGAACGACGGCAGCGGCACCGTCGAAAACGAAGCGAAGAGCGTGCTCGAGGTCGCACAGGCGATCTCGGTGATCGCGAGCCTGGCCGAGCGCAAGGACGAGCAGAACGTGGTCACGCTCTCGACCCTGCACGCGGCCAAAGGGCTCGAGTGGCCGCACGTGGTGCTGGCGGGCGTGAACGAGGGCGCGTTGCCGTTCAGCAGCGAAGACGAGGAAACGAGCGCGACGCGGCTCGAAGAGGAACGGCGGTTGATGTACGTCGGCGTCACGCGCGCGCGTCACACGCTCGTCGTCAGCACGCTCAATCGTCGCAAGCGCGGGCGCAAGATCGTCGCTGGTGTGCCGAGCCGTTTCATCGGCGAGATGAAGCTCGACGAGCAGAAGGCGTCAGTCCACGGCGACCCGCGCGCGCGACTCAAGGCGTTGCGGGACGCCGCGGCCGAGCGCGCCGCGAAGGTGGTGGTGGCCGACCCGACGCGGTGATCACGGCCAGACCGATGAGGCCGCTCACCGGCGGTGATCGTCACATGCCCTTGAACAGACCGGCGTAGCTGCGGCTCACCTCGAGCTTCTCGTTCAGCCCTTTCACCGCCACCAGCTGCCGGCCTCGAAAGTCGCGCGAGACGCCCGAGATCGCGCGGGCGTTGACGAGCGTCGAGCGATGGATCTGCCAGAACTGCTCGGCGTCGAGCTCTTCGACCAGCTCCTTGATCGGCTTCCTGATCAGCGCTTCGATCGTCGCCGTCTGCACGCGGGTGTACTTCTCGTCGGAGATGAAGAACAGCACGTCCTCGACCGGAATCATCTGGATGTTAGAACCGACGGTCGCCTGGATCCACTTCAACTGCGGCGCCGCGCCCGGGTTCATCTTGGTGGCGAGCTTCTGCAGCAGTTGCTGCATGCCGCTCGCATCGGGCGCCTCGTCGGCGGTGCGCTCGGCCAGGCGTTTTTGCAGGCGCTGCACCGTCACAAGCAGGCGCTCGCGCTCGGCCGGTTTCAGCACGTAGTCGACCGCGCCATGCTCGAAGGCCTCGACCGCGTACTGGTCGTAGGCGGTGATGAACACCACCTCGCATCCGCGCCAGCCATCGGTCGGCGCACCCTCAGCGTGGTTCGGTCTATCGGCGCCGTGCTCGTCGATCGGCAACTGAGCGATCGCGCGCGCCGCCTCGATACCCGTCATGCCCGGCATGCGGATGTCGAGGAAGACGAGATCGGGGTGATGCTGCTCGGTGAGCGCGACGGCCTCCGCGCCGTTCTTCGCTTCGCCGACGATCTCGAGTTCCGGCCACACCTCCGTCAGGCGGGCGCGGAGCTGCTCGCGCAGCAAGCGTTCGTCGTCGGCGATCACCGCGCGCGCCGCAACGCTCATTGGGTTACCTCCGCGCTGAGCGCCCCGGTACTGCCCGAGGACCCGAAGGGGCCTCTTCGTGGCACTTGGCGGCCCTGCAGGCTCATGCCTCGGCGCCTTCGCGTGCCTGCGCCACGTAAGGCACGGTCAGCGTCACGAGGGTGCCGCTCGGGGTGTTCTCGGTGATGGTCATCGACGCGCGGTTTCCATAGACGAGTTGCAGGCGTTCGCGGATGTTGTTGAGTCCGATGCCGGTGCCCTGCGTGGCGGCCTTGCCGAAACCGAGGCCGGTGTCGCAGACCGTGACCGCGAGCTTGCCATGAACGATCTCCGCCTTCACCTTCAGCACGCCGCCTTCGGCCTTCGGCTCGAGCCCGTGCTTGATCGCGTTCTCGACCAGTGACTGGATCATCATCGACGGGAACTCGGCCGAGAGCAAGCCCTCGGGCACGTCGATCTCGGTCTGCAGCCGGTCTTCCATGCGGACCTTCAGGATCGCGAGGTAGGGCCGGATCACCGCCATCTCGCGGCCGAGGTTGTGCGCGCCCGGCTTCGAGTCGCGCAGTGTCGGCATCGAGGCCCGCAGCAACGCGATCAGGTTCTTCTGCATCTGGCTCGCGCGTGGCGGATCGGTCTCGATCAGGTGGTCGATCGAGGCGAGCGTGTTGAAGAGGAAGTGGGGCTCGACCTGCGCCTGCATCGCGGCCATGCGCGCCTCGACGACCTGCCGCTTCAGCTGCTCCGATTCGGCCGTTTCGGTCGCCTCGGCGGCCTTCACCTCGGCCTGCACGGTGCCCTTGTAGCTCACCTTCAGGATCGCCGACGCGAAGATGAAAAAGAGCGCGAGTCCTGTGAAGGGCGGCTTTTCGGGGCCGGAGCGGATGTGGCGGATGGTCTGCGCCGCGGCCAGGCGTGCCGCGCGTTCTTCCTCGCGCGCCTGGCGCGCGGCTTCGCGGGCTTCGCGCGCTTCCTGGGCGGCCTCCTGCTGCGAATCGTGGATTGCTTCGACCACCTGCTGGCGTGCCTCTTCGACCGCTTCGCGCACCGCATCGCTGTCGGCCCCCGGCGGCAGCTTGATCTCGATTCCGCTGCCGTTGATGGTCGCGGCGAACCCCGAGGCCGCCGCCGTCGACGCCGAAGCGGAGACAGCCGCGGCCGAAGCCGCCGTGGACGCCGCGGCTGCCTGAGCCGCTGCCACCGCGGTCGCATCGGCGGTGCGGTTGCGCGGTGTGATGCGAACGCCGTTCTTGTCGATCGAGATGGTGACGTCGTCGTTGCCGTTTGACTTGCCACGGTCGGTGCCACCGCGGGTGCGAGGCGTTGGCGGTGGCACCGGCGGCTCGGGGATGCTGCGCGAGCCACCCGGATAGATCGTCACCTCCTCGCGATCGCGGGTGCTGGCGGCGATGTCGGTCAGCACGAAGGATGCGATCAGCAACAGCGTCGACATCAGGAAGAACTTCTTCCACGAGATGCTGACGAGCCAGTTGCCGTATTCGTGGAACAGGCGCACGGCATGGGCCGTGAATTGTTGCCAGCCGCCGCGCATGTTGGAAGCCGCGGTGGCGCCGGGCGAAGGATTCGGTGTGGGCGTTGCCATGGTGAGCCGATCGGAATTTGCAGCGACTCTAAGGGCGCATTTTCGACGCGCCAACCGGTCTGCGACAGGGTGACCCCGCGCATGGACAGGCTGCGTCCCGACGCGACAGCGAGTTGTTCTCGTACCCGGCACTTTCGCTGTTCGACTGGCAGGCGCCGGTCGAGAGCCCTTGGCCCCTCCCTCTGGAGAAGGCGCAAGACCTCAGGCGGCGATGCGTTCGCCGCCGCCGCGCCACTGCTGCATCAACGCCGCCCATTTCGGCCGCGCGGCGGCGAGGTGCTTGTCCTTCACGTGACCGTAGCCGCGAATGTCCTCCGGGATGCTCGCGATCTCGGTCGCGAGCGCGAGGTTCTCGGCCTTCAACGAGCGCAGCACCTCGTCGATGCAGGCGCGGTACTCGACGATCAGCGCGCGCTCGGTCTTGCGCTCCGCGGTGCCGCCGAACACATCGAACGCCGTGCCGCGCAGGCCCTTCATCTTCGCGAGCACCCGAAAGCCGGTGTGCATCCACGGCCCGAACGAGGTCTTCTGCATCTCGCCCTTGGCGTTCTTCTTCGCCGTGAGGGGCGGTGCGAGGTGGTAGTGAACCTGGTAGTCGCCTTCGAACATCGTCGTGATCTTGTCGAGGAAGCCGGTTTCGGTGTGCAGGCGCGCGACCTCGTATTCGTCCTTGTAGGCCATCAGCTTGAAGAGGTAGCGCGCGACCGCCTCGCCGAGCTTCCTGGTCGCGAACGGCGCCTCGGCGGCGCGCACCTTGTCGACGAACTGCCGGTAGGCGTCGGCGTACGCGGCATTCTGATAAGCCGTCAGGAACTCGACGCGCTTCGAGACCATGTCGTCGACGTTCACCGATTTGCGGATGAACTCGATCACCTGGGCCGGCTTCGTCATCGCGACGACCGATGCGAGGTCGTGCGCGGCGCGGCGCCCCCATTCGAAGGCGAGTTTGTTGTTCTGCACTTGCACACCGTTCAGCTCGATCGCGCGCTGCAGCGCGGCGTGGCTGAGCGGCACGCGGCCCTTCTGCCACGCGTAGCCGAGCAACAGCGGGTTGGTGTAGAGCGAGTCGCCGATCAGCTGCACCGCAAGGTGGTCGGCATCGAGCTCGCCGACCATGTCGCGGCCGGCCGCGGCCAGCACCGCGGCTTCGCAGCTCGCGCCCGGGAACTGCCAGTCGGGGTTGGTCACGAAGGCCGCGGTCGGCGTGCCGTGCGTGTTGAGCGCCACGAAGGTGCGACCTTCGCGCATCGCCGCGAGCGTCGACTTGTTGGCCGCGACGATCGGGTCGCAACCGATCACGAGGTCGGCTTCTGCGGTGCCGACCTTGGTCGTCATGATCGCGTCCATCCGGTTGGCGATCTGGATGTGGCTCCAGGTAGCGCCGCCCTTCTGCGCTAGGCCGGCCGAGTCCTGCGTGACGACCCCCTTGCCTTCGAGGTGCGCGGCCATGCCGAGCAGCTGGCCGATCGTGATGACGCCGGTGCCGCCGACGCCGGCGACCACGATGCCCCACGGCGTCTCCGCCAACGGCAATGACGGCTCCGGCAGTGACGGCAGCAAGAACGGGTCGGGTCGCTCGATCTTCGCGTCACCCTTGTTGTCCTTCTTCGCACCTTTGAGCGCACCGCCCTCCACCGTGACGAAGCTCGGGCAGAAGCCCTTCACGCACGAGTAGTCCTTGTTGCAGCTGTTCTGGTTGATGCGGCGTTTCCTGCCGAACTCGGTCTCGACCGGTTCGACCGACAGGCAATTCGACTGCACCGAGCAATCGCCGCAGCCCTCGCACACCAGCTCGTTGACGACGACGCGCTTGGCCGGCTCGGCCATCGTGCCGCGCTTCCTGCGGCGGCGCTTCTCGGTCGCACACGTCTGGTCGTAGATGATGACCGTGCAGCCCGGCAGCTCGCGCATCTGGCGCTGGATCTCGTCGAGGTCGTCGCGGTGGTGAATGGCCACGTTTGGCGCCAGCCGCGACTTGACCTCGTGCTCGTCGTACTTTTCCGGTTCGTCGGTCACGACAACGATCTTCGCCGCGCCTTCGGCGTCGAGCTCGCGCGTCATCTCGGGCACCTTCAACGTGCCGTCGACTGGTTGCCCGCCGGTCATCGCGACTGCGTCGTTGAAGAGGATCTTGTAGGTGATGTTGACCCTCGATGCGATCGACTGGCGCACCGCGAGCAGGCCCGAGTGGTAGTAGGTGCCGTCGCCGAGGTTCGCGAACACGTGGGGCTCGGTCGTGAACGGCGCCTGGCCGACCCAGGCCACGCCTTCGCCGCCCATCTGGCTGAAGGTGAAGGTCGAGCGGTCCATCCAGACCGTCATGTAGTGGCAGCCGATGCCGGCCAGCGCGCGCGAGCCTTCGGGCACCTTCGTGCTGGTGTTGTGCGGGCAGCCGCTGCAGAAGTAGGGGATGCGTTCGCCGGCCGCGTCGGAGAGTGTCCGCACCTCGAGGCTTTTCTCCTTCGCGTCGATCAGCGCGATGCGCGCGTCGATGCGGGCCAGCGTGTCGCGGTCGAGCGCGGCGCCCATGCCGCGGCCCGCGAGCTTCTTCAGGCGCTTGGCGATCGCGCGCGCGATGATCGCCGGCGTCAGGTCGGCCTGCGCGCGCAGCAGCCAGTTCTGCGCCGGGTTCGGCCGCGACCACTCGCCGCCGGTGTCGTCGCCCTCGGCCTCGTCGAACTTGCCGAGCACGTTCGGCCGCACGTCGGCGCGCCAGTTGTAGAGCTCTTCCTTGACCTGGTATTCGATGACCTGGCGCTTCTCTTCGACGACCAGAATTTCTTCGAGCCCTTCGGCAAACGAGCGCGTGATGGTCGCCTCGAGCGGCCACACCACGTTCACCTTGTGAAGCCGGATACCGAGCCGACGGCACGCATCGTCGTCGAGGCCGAGGTCGTGCAGGGCCTGGCGCGTGTCGTTGTAGGCCTTGCCCGAGGCGATGATCCCGAAGCGGTCGTTCGGCCCCTCGACCACGTTGTGGTTGAGCTTGTTGGCGCGCACATAAGCGAGTGCTGCGTACCACTTGTGATCCATCAGCCGCGACTCCTGCTCGAGCGGCGCGTCGGGCCAGCGGATGTGCAGGCCGCCGTCGGGCATCACGAAGTCGGTCGGGATCACGATATCGACGCGGTCTGGGTCGACGTACACGCTGGCGGACGACTCGACGATCTCCTGGATCGTCTTCATGCTCGACCAGACGCCGGCGAAGCGGCTCATCGCAAACGCGTGCAGGCCCATGTCCAAGATGTCCTGCACGCTCGACGGGAAGAACACCGGCAGGCCGCAGGCCTTGAAGATGTGGTCGCTCTGGTGCGCCGCGGTCGAGCTCTTCGCGATGTGGTCGTCGCCGGCGATCGCGATCACGCCGCCGTGCTTCGAGGTGCCGGCCATGTTGGCGTGCTTGAACACGTCGGAGCAGCGGTCGACGCCCGGGCCCTTGCCGTACCAGATGCCGAACACGCCGTCGAATCTGTTGGTCTGCGGATAGAGGTCGAGTTGCTGAGTGCCCCACACGGCCGTCGCACCGAGCTCCTCGTTGACGCCGGGCTGGAACACGATGTCCTGTGCGGCAAGGTGCTTCTTCGCCTGCCAGAGCGCCTGGTCGTAACCGCCGAGCGGCGAGCCGCGATAGCCGCTGATGAATCCGGCGGTGTTCAATCCGGCGATGGAATCCCGCCGTTTCTGCAGCATCGGCAAGCGCACCAGCGCCTGCACGCCGCTCATGAATGCCCGGCCGCTTTCAAGGCTGTACTTGTCGTCGAGCGTCACGCTCTCGAGCAGTTGGCGAATGGCGTCGGGCAGCGGTGCGTTCATGGGGCTCGTGTCTCTGGTGAAGATGGTCGGCAAGCATTCACCAGGCTCGTGACCCGGCGACGCGATTCAGAGTGTAGGGATTCGAGGCCTCGAGCGGGCCGTGCACGCGCGTCTCAAATCAAAGACGCGCCGGCACCGGGGCAACTTTCAAGGCTTCGTCCGACGCAGGCGAGCGAGGCGGTGGCAGACACTGCAGCCCGAGCGCAACCGAGTTGCGCGCAACGTGCCTTCACCCGAGTTCTGCTTTTGGAGACGACATGACCACTCGCCGAAATTTCATCCGCATCCTGCCTCTGGGTCTGGCTGGCGCCGGCAGCCTGCCCCTGATGGTGGCCTGCGGCGACAAGACGCCGCCGCCGGTTCCTTCGCCGGCGCCAATGCCCGCGGCGCCCGCGCCGGCGCCGATGACTCCCCCTGCCGCCGCCCCGGCAATGCCCGACACCGCGGCGACGCCTGCATCCAGTGGCAGCACGGCGCTCGTGAACCCGCAAGAGCCGGCAGCGATTGCGCTGGGTTACGTGGCAGTGGCCACCACCGTCGACGCCGGCAAGTACAGCAAGTACGCGCCGGGTCAGAACTGCAGCAACTGTGCGCTCTACCAAGGCAAGGCCGGTGACGCTGACGGACCGTGCCCGCTCTTTGCAGGTCGCCATGTGCTGGCCACCGGCTGGTGCAGCGCGCACGTCAACAAGACCTGAGAGCGCAACAGCCCGATCAGCGTCGGGTTGCGGGAGGGCACGACCCAAGTCAGCGTCGCGTCACGACATCGGCGTGACAATACCGGCGCGCGCCGCCTCCCGGGCGCGTGAACACGGCGAGCCACCGCCCCCGCCCGCCCGTCGGGCGCTTCCAGACGCGCAGACGCCGCCATGCAAGAGAACCGGCCAGAAACTGGGCCCGTCGGCGCAGGCCGGGGCGCTCGGAAGCGATCCCGCATTCCGTTCGCGCATCGCATCCCTTCGTTCATGCGCCACGTCGGCCCCGGCGTGGTCACCGGTGCGGCCGACGACGACCCGTCGGGCATCGCCACCTACACGCAGGCCGGTGCCCAGTTCGGCACCAACATCCTGTGGTCGGTGTTCCTCACGCTGCCGTTCATGGTGGCGATCCAGCTCGTCAGCGCGCGAATCGGCAGGCAATCGGGGCAAGGCATCGCGGCCAACTTGCGTGCGTACACGCCGCGCCTCTTTCTCTACGCGATCGTGGCGCTGCTGCTCGTCGCCAACACCATCAACATCGCCGCCGATATCGCGGCGATGGGTGAAGCGGCCGATCTGGTCGTCGGCGGCGGTCGGCATGTGTTCTCGGTGTTGTTCGGCGTGCTGACGGTGCTGCTGCAGGTGTTCGTGCCCTACCGGCGGCTCGCGCCGTTCCTGAAGTGGTTCACGTTGACGCTGTTCGTCTATGTCGCGGCGGCGTTCACGCTGCAGATTCCCTGGGGCCGGGTCGCGCACGATGTGCTGGTGCCGACGTTCGAGAACAGCTCGGCGTTCTGGATGATGATCGTCGCGATCCTGGGCACCACGATCTCGCCCTACCTATTCTTCTGGCAAGCCGCGCAGGAGGTCGAGGAGATGCGGCTGCACGGCATCGTCGCCGGCAACGAATCGCCTGCGGTGGTGAAAAAGGCGCTGCGACGCGTGCGGCTCGACACCATCATCGGCATGGTGTTCTCGAACGGCATCGCGTTCTTCGTGATGCTGACGGCCGCGCTGGTGCTGCACACGGAGGGCGTCGTCCAAGTCGAATCCGCCGCGCAGGCCGCCGCCGCGCTCCGGCCCGTCGCCGGCGAGCTCGCGTTCGTCCTGTTCGCGCTTGGCATCATCGCGACGGGGCTGCTCGCGGTGCCGGTGCTCGCGTCGTCGGCGGCGTATGCGGTGGCCGAGGCAATGGGCTGGCCCGAAGGCCTCGAGCGGCACTGGGGCGAGGCGAAGGGCTTCTACTCGATCGTCGTGACCGCGAGCGTGGTCGGCACCGCGCTCGACTTCACGCCGATGGACCCGATGCGGGGCCTGTTCTGGAGCGCGGTCGTCAACGGCGTGGTGGCGGTGCCGATCATGGCCGCGATGATGGTGCTCGCGGGCAACACGCAAGTGATGGGCCAGATGACGGTGCGGCGCAAGACGCGTTTCCTCGGCTGGGGCGCCGTCGCGGTGATGGCGGTCGCGGTGCTTTTGATGGGGCGCGACCTGTTCCGATAGCGGCGAGGTGCCTCTGCCATGGCGGCGAGGTGCCTCTGCCGAGCGCCTCCTGGCGTCGCATATCTCGTACACGTCGTACACCTCGTACACGTAACTCAGGGCACGAGTGGCATAACGATTGCGTGCAACAGGCTGCGCATCGAGCGCGCCCCTCGCAATGACTCTCGCGCCTCCATCCACGCCATCGACCGACGCGCGGTCGTCCGCCGGAATTACAGCGGTTGCGGCCCACGACGCGGTGCAGGCACTCGCATCCCGAGCGACGCCGAACGCCTGGAGCGCACGCTTGCACCTGATGCTCGAGTCGACCGGTGACGGCATCTTCGGCGTCGACACCGACGGCCGCTGCGTGTTCATCAATCGGGCCGGCGCTGCGATGCTAGGCCGCGAGGCGGCGCAGGTGCTCGGCGCCAACATGCACGCGCTCATCCACCACTCGCACGCCAACGGCAGCCACTACGCCGAAGGCGATTGCCCGATCTTCAACGCGTTCCGCGCCGGCCTGCCGTGCCGCATCGACCGCGAGGTGCTATGGCGCGCGGACGGCTCGTCGTTTCATGCCGAGTACGCGTCCAACCCGATCGTCGACTCCGGCGTGGTGCAGGGCGCGGTCGTAACGTTCGTCGACATCACCGAGCGCCGCATCGCGGAAGACCTGTTGACGCAAGCCCGCAGCGAACTCGAACGGCGGGTGGCTGAGCGCACCGCGGAGCTCTCGACCGCACTCGGCCAGTTGCGGGATCTCTCGGCCTACCTCGCCACCGTTCGCGAGGACGAGCGCACGCGCATCGCGCGCGACGTTCACGACGAGCTTGGTTCGTTGCTGGTGGCGCTGAAGATGGACGTGAACTGGGTCGAGACGCGCCTTGCCGATCGGCCCGAGCTGAGGCAGAAATGCGGTGCGGTGTCGGCGCGCATCGCGACCGCGGTCGACAAGGTCGGTCGCATCATCACCGACCTCCGGCCGAGCATCCTCGACCATCAGGGCCTCTGGGCCGCGCTCGAATGGCAGGCCCAGGAGTTCACCGAGTCGAGCGAGCTCGCGTGCGACATCACGCTGCACGTGGCCGCCGGCGTCGAAGCGCCGAGCGGCGTGGCCGGCGAGCGCTGGGCGATCGCGGTGTTCCGCATTTTTCAGGAATTGCTCAGCAACGTCGCCAAGCACGCGCGTGCCACGGCGATTCGCGTGCGGCTCTATGTCGACGGGCCGGTCGATGCCGAACTGCACCTCGAGGTCAGCGACAACGGTGTCGGCGCGCCGGCCGCCGCGCTCGCGAGCCCGGGCAGCTACGGCGTGATGGGCATGCGCGAACGGGCCGGCCACTTCGGCGGGCGCGTCACGATCGCGAGCGAGCCCGGGCTCGGCACCACGGTGCGGCTCGCGATGCCGCTGCCGGCATCGTGCGTTGATTCGCCGGGCGCGCCGGTCGGGGCGCGGTCCCGTGCCTCGGCGCCCGCCTCGGAGCCGTCGACATGATCCGTGTGCTGGTCTGCGACGACCATTTCATCGTCCGCCAGGGCATCCGCCAGATGCTCGGCGACGCCGATGGCATCGAGGTCGTCGCCGAAGCCGAGAACGGCCCCGACGCGGTCAAGCGCGTGCGCGAGGCCGAGGGCCGGGTAGACGTGGTGTTGATGGACATCGCGATGCCGCACCGAGACGGCCTCGATGTGCTGCGCCAGTTGAAGAGCGAGTTCCCGAAGCTGCCGGTGCTGATGCTGAGCACCTATCCCGACAAGCAATACGCGGTGCGGAGCCTCAAGCTCGGCGCCGCCGGCTACCTCAACAAGGGGGCCGACCCGGCGACCATGACGGCGGCGATTCGCAAGGTGGCATCTGGCGGCCTCTTCATCACGCCGGCCGTGGCCGAGCAGCTCGCGTCGGCCATCCATGGGCGCTCGACCGATGCGGCCGCGCCGCTGCACGAGCGGCTCTCGCACCGCGAGCACCAGGTGTTCGGGCTGCTGGCCGCGGGCCGCAGCGTCGGCGAGATCGCCGAGCAACTGTCGCTGTCGTCGAACACCGTGAGCACCTACCGCGCGCGCATCCTCGAGAAAACCGGCGCGCGCAACGATGTCGAGCTGGCGCTTTACGCGGTGCGTGCCGACATGTTGCCGGTCTGACCGAAGTTCGACGACAAGCGTGTAGGGCCAGCACTACACGACGAAGCCCGATCCCACGATGGCGCACAGCCATGCATCTCCCGACACTGCCATCTCGCGAAGGAGCCTCCGATGAATCGCCTGTTGCCCGACCCCTACGATGCCGACCGACCGATGGCCCTGCGCTGCGCGTGCGGGCAATCGCACGATGCGGCCGATCACGTCGCGGCGGCGAACGCGCCAGGCGGGAACGGAAGCGCGTCGGCGTCGGCGGCCGACGTGACGCTCGCCGACCGCGTGGAGTCGACGCTCGTGCGCGCATTGCTGCCGAACGAGGCGTTGCGGCGCCGCTTCCTCAAAGCCGTGGGCGCGAACACCGCACGTGCCGCGATCGCGTCGCTGCTGCCGATCGGCGCGCTCGAAGCGATGGCGCAGGAGAAAGGTCCGCTCGAAAAGAAGGAGCTGAAGATCGGCTTCATTGCGATCACCTGCGCGACGCCGCTCATCATGGCCGACCCGCTCGGCTTCTACAAACAGCAAGGCCTCGCGGTGCAGCTCAACAAGACCGCCGGCTGGGCGCTCATTCGCGACAAGATGCTCAACAAGGAGCACGACGCCTCGCACTTCCTCTCGCCGATGCCGATCGCGATCTCGATGGGGCTCGGCTCGGTCGCGCAGCCGATGCGCGTCGCGACGATCCAGAACATCAACGGTCAGGCCATCACGCTGGCCAACAAGCACAAGGAAAACCGTGACCCGAAGAACTGGAAGGGCTTCAAGTTCGCGATCCCGTTCGAGTACTCGATGCACAACTTTCTGTTGCGCTACTACCTCGCCGAAGCCGGCCTCAACCCCGACACCGACGTGCAGCTGCGGGTGGTGCCGCCGCCCGAGATGGTCGCCAACCTGCGCGCCGGCAACGTCGACGGCTTCCTCGGCCCCGACCCGTTCAACCAGCGCGCGGTGTACGACGAGGTGGGCTTCATTCACATCCTCTCGAAAGACATCTGGGACGGCCACCCGTGTTGCGCCTTCGGCACCAGCGAAGCCTTCATCCAGCAAAACCCGAACACCTTCGCGGCGCTCTACCGCGCGGTGCTGACCGCGGCCAACATGGCCCGCGACGCGAAGAACCGCGAGCTGATCGCGAAGGTGATCGCGCCGCCCGCGTACCTGAACCAGCCGGAGACCGTGCTCGCGCAGGTGCTCACCGGCAAGTTCGCCGACGGCCTCGGCAACGTCAAGAACGTGCCCGAGCGCACCGATTTCGACCCCGTGCCGTGGCAGAGCATGGCCGTGTGGATGCTCACGCAGATGAAGCGCTGGGGATACGTGAAGGGCGAGGTCGATTACAAGGGCCTCGCCGAGAAGGTCTTCCTGCTCACCGACGCCAAGAAGCAGATGAAGCTGCTCGACGAGAAGGTGCCCGATGGCGCCTACAAGAAGTACAAGGTGATGGGCAAGGAGTTCGACCCGAACAAGGCCGCCGAGTACGCGGCGAGCTTCGCGATTCGGAAGGCTTGACGGGCGTGTCGTCACTGTCGCACGCGCCTCTTGCGCGGAATCGGGAGAACGGGGCACTCTGCTCCGTTCATGCCCGCGGCAGGGGCCGCGTGCGTGCGCCAGGCAAAAACAGTCCACTGGACTGTTTTAGTCCGGGCGCACTCCCCCGAAGCCGACCTGCGGTCGACTTCTCCTCCTTTACTTCACTCCGCAAAGCGCCCCGCCCTCCCGATCCAGCAGCGTCGTCTCTTGCGTCTTTTTCGCCGCACGCGGTGACGGTGCGAGCTGTGAGCGTGGGGTGGCCTGCGGAGCGAAGTAAAGGAGGAGAGATGCGGCGTAGCCGCGTCTCGGGGGACATGAGCGGAGCAGGCCACCCCATGCTCAAAGCCCCCGCGAACCAAAGCCGCCGATGAAAGCGTCAACAAGGCTCACGGCGCAAGCCGGCCTGCTGTCGGCAGCGATCCTGATCGTGCTGCTCGTGGTCTGGCACGTGGCAACGCTCTCATCGGTCGCGGCCGCCGCCGCCACCAACCTCACGACCGAGCAAATCGAATACCAGAAGCTGCTCGGCAAGGACCCGGTCGCCGCGCCGAAAACGAGTGGCTTCCCGACGCTCGCGCAACTGGGCCAGACCATCGCCACCAACCTCGCGCATCCGTTCTACGACAATGGCCCGAACGACAAGGGCATCGGCATCCAGCTCGGCTGGTCGCTGCTGCGGGTTGGGCTGGGCTTCGGCCTCGCGGCGCTGATCGCGATTCCGCTCGGCTTCCTGATCGGCATGAGCCCGCTCGTCTACCGCGCGCTCGACCCGTTCATCCAGGTGCTGAAGCCGATCTCGCCGCTCGCGTGGATGCCGATCGCGCTCTACACGATCAAGGACTCGTCGATCTCCGGCATCTTCGTGATCTTCATCTGCTCGGTGTGGCCGATGCTGATCAATACCGCGTTCGGCGTCTCGAACGTGCGGCGCGAATGGCTCAACGTCGCACGCACGCTCGAGGTCGCGCCGATGCGGAAGGCGCTGCAGGTGATCCTGCCGGCGGCCGCGCCGACCATCCTGACCGGCATGCGCATCTCGATGGGCATCGCGTGGCTCGTCATCGTCGCCGCCGAGATGCTGGTCGGCGGCACCGGCATCGGCTATTTCGTATGGAACGAATGGAACAACCTCGCGCTCAGTAGCGTCGTGTTCGCCATCCTCGTGATCGGCCTCGTCGGCATGGCGCTCGACCTGTTGTTCGCGAAGGCGCAGAAGGCGGTGTCGTATGTCGACTGAGCCGGCGGCGTTCCTGCGCGTCCAGGACCTCTCGAAGACTTACGCCGGTTCCAGCGAGCCCGTCTTCGAGCGCGTCAACTTCGATGTGGCGCAAGGCGAGTTCGTCTGCATCATCGGTCACTCCGGCTGCGGCAAGACCACCATCCTCAACGTGCTCGCCGGCCTCGAGCAGGCGTCGACCGGCCACGCCTTCATGGCGAATCGCGAGATCTCGGGCCCGAGCCTGGAGCGTGGTGTCGTGTTCCAGGGCCACGCGCTGATGCCGTGGCTCACGGTGCGTCGCAACATCGCCTTCGCGGTGAAGAGCAAGTGGCCCGACTGGTCGGCCGCGCAGGTCGACGCGCAGGTGCTGAAGTACGTCGAACTGGTGGGCCTGGGCGCGGCCATCGACAAGAAGCCGCAGGCGCTGTCGGGCGGCATGAAGCAACGCGTCGGCATCGCACGCGCGTTCGCGATCGAGCCGAAGATGCTGCTGCTCGACGAACCTTTCGGCGCCCTCGACGCGTTGACGCGCGGCACGATCCAGGACGAGCTGCTTCGCGTCTGCGCGGCGACGCGCCAGACCGTCTTCATGATCACGCACGACGTCGACGAAGCGATTCTGCTCGCCGACAAGATCCTGCTGATGAGCAACGGCCCGCGCGCCGGCGTGGCCGAGATCGTGCAGAACACGATGCCGCGCGAACGCCAGCGCGCGACGCTGCACCACGACCCGCAGTACTACCGCATCCGGAACTTCCTGGTCGACTTCCTCGTCGCGCGCTCGCAGGACCTGTCGAACGGGCGCGCGCCGGCGTTCCCGCCGCTGGTGTCGCCCGGCCTCGTCGACACGGCGGCCCGCGACGCGAACGAGCCCGACGCGGCGGCCGTGGAAGCCGTCGCCACCGCGGCGAACGTGGTGCGCATGAAGGTGCGCCCGTAAGGGGCCGTTCGATGAGCGAATCCCGACCGCCGCTGCCGCCCTTCACGTTCGCGACCGCGACCGAGAAGGTTCAGAAGGCCGAAGACGCGTGGAACAGTTGCGACCCCGATCGATGCGCGGCGGCTTACACCGAGAACTCGGTCTGGCGCAACCGCTCCGAGTTCTTCTCCGGTCGCGCCGCGATCCGCGCGTTCCTGGAGCGCAAGTGGGCGCGCGAGCTCGACTACCGGTTGAAGAAGGAGCTCTGGGCCTTTCACGACAACCGCATCTCGGTTCGCTTCGAATACGAATGCCACGACCCGAGCGGCGTGTGGTGGCGCTCGCACGGCAACGAGCAGTGGGAGTTCGATGAACACGGCCTGATGCAACGCCGCGAAGCGAGCATCAACGATGTCGCCATCGCCGAGACCGATCGCAAGTTCCGCTGGGCGCGTTGAGCGTCCCTTGTCACCACCGTCCAGGAGTACACCATGAGCCGCGTAGCTGTCACCGAAAAAATCGTTCTCGCCAAGGTCGCCAAAGGTCTTAAATGGGGCGATGTCGCGCGTCAGGTGGGCCTCAGCAAGGAGTGGGTCACGGCCGCCTGCCTCGGCCAGATGACGCTGACGGCCGAGCAGGCGAACGTGATCGGGGACCTGTTCGACCTGAGCGAGCACGACCGCACTTGGCTGCAGGTGGTGCCGTACAAGGGTTCGCTGCCGACAGCTGTGCCGACCGACCCGCTGGTCTACCGGTTCTACGAACTGGTCAGCGTGTACGGCACGACCTGGAAGGAACTGATCCACGAGGAATTCGGCGACGGCATCATGAGCGCGATCGATTTCCACATGGACATGAAGCGCGAAGCGCACGACAAGGGCGACCGCGTGTCGATCACGATGTCGGGAAAGTTCCTTCCTTACAAATCGTACTAACTGGACGGGTAATTCCAGTTAGTACGTGCTCGATCGAGCGATCACCGCTGCGCGGCGTCGCTCATCTCGCACTGCGCACGCATCCGCGTGCGCGGGGCTGACTCGCTGCGCTCGCTTCGCGTCGGTCAGGCGGTGAAACGCAGGGAGGTCGTCTTGACCCGGATGGGTGGGGGCTTGGCAACGTACGGTTGGGGCGTGCGTGCGGTGATGCGGTCCGCGATCACGCGGGCCTGGCGCGCGATCGGTTCGATGTAGCGCATGGCGCGCCCGTCGATGCTGATGCAATCGCCGAGCGCGTGGATCGTGGGGACCGAGGTCTCTAGCGTTTCGGGGTCGACCGCGATGCCGTGGTCCCAGGCGAGGCCCGCGGTGACGGCGAGTCGCGACGGGGTCTCGAGGCCGGTGGCCGAGATCACGTGCTTCGCCAGGAAGGATCGACCATCGTGGGCCTGCACGTCGATACCACCGCCGGGCGCTCGCACGACCTGCGCGATGCGCACGCCGCCTTCGAACCGCAGCGGCAACGCGCGCCATGCATCGAGCAGCGCAGCCGAGCGCTCGGTATCGAGCAGCGCCGCCAGCGGTCGCGACTTGACGTCGATCAGCGTCACGCGATGGCCGGCCAGCGCAAGGTCGTTGGCGAGTTCCGAGCCCACCAGGCCTGCTCCGGCGATCAGCACCGACGCAACCGCTGCATCGGCCGCGTTCGACAACTCGCCGAGCGCCGCACGGAAGCGCCGATACGTGTGGAGGTCGTTGATGCGCCAGCAGAGCGAGGCGGGCAGCGCGTCGCTCGTGCGCGGCGACGCGCCATGTGCGAGCACCAGGTGCGTGTACGGCAGCGAGCCGCGCGTGGTGCGCAGCTGGCGCACGCCCGCCAGCACGCGGATCGCGTGCGTATCGGTGACGAGCCGCACGCCGAGGCGCGCTGCGGCGGCTGCGGCGCTTTCTTTTACCAGCGCATCGGGCGCGATGTTGCGGGCGTGCGCGACCGAGAGCAACGGCTTGTCGTAGAGCGATGCGTCGCAGGCGCTCACCATCGTGACCGGCAGTGTCGCGTCGCGTTCGCGCAGCTCGGCCGCCATTTGCCAGCCCGCGCGCCCCGCACCGACGATGACGACACCCGCCGCGCGCCCGACATGCGCAGGCACGCGAGGTCCACTGGGTGCCCGCGGCGGACGCGGCGCGTCGTCGTACGGTTCGAACTCGGCCTTGGTGACACCGCACAGCGGGCAGGCCCAGTCGTCGGGGATGTCGTCGAAGCGCGTACCGGCGGCCAGGCCGCTGTCGGCATCGCCGAGCGCTTCGTCGTAGATCAGGCCGCACGCGCGGCAGATGAAGCGTCGCCAGACCAGCGCGATGACCTTCGCGCTCATGCGGGTATGACGGCCGCGCTCATGCCGGTGTCTCGGTCGCGCTCAGGCGGGCGATGTCCTTGCGCAGGTGCTTCAACGCCGGCGTCACGATCGCGACGAAATGCGATTCGCGCACGCGCCGCTGCACTGTCGAGCTCATCAGATAGCCGCGCGCGCCGGCGTGCAGCAGGGCCGACTGCGCGGCGCGCAACGAAAGCTCTGAGGCTTGCGCACGCGCATCGAGCACATCGATCAGAAACTCGCGGTCATTCGCGTACGGGGTCGCGGCCAACGCCATCGTGCGGGCGTGGAGGTCGTCGAGTTCGGCTTGCAGTTCGTCCGGCCGGTCTTCGAGGAATTCGTTGACGTGGCCGAGCTGCCGTTCGACCGCCCACATCGAATCGATCGCGCCTTGCGTCACGCCGAGCCCCATGCCGCATTGCAGCAACACGAAGGCGGCCCGGATGCGCCCGATGAAAGGCCGCACCGGGTCGGCAACGAGCGCATCGGCGCCGACGTGCGCATCGGTGAAGCGCACGGCCCAGGTGTTGGTGCCTTCCATCGCGGAGAACGACGGGCAATCGCGCAGCCCGACACCGGGCGCATCGCACCGGACGATGAACATGATCTCGCGAGCCACGCCGCCGACGGCGTCCTCCACGACGGCGACGGCACCGAAGTAATGGTCGGCGCCAAGGTTGCTCACCCAGGGCAGCGTGCCGTTGACGACATAACCCTCGGCGGTCTTGCGCGCTTTCAGCAGCAAGGTCTCGATGCCCGCGAAGGTCTTCATCGGGTTGCTCATGCCGGTGCCGCCGAGCGTGCGCGCGTGCGCGTGCGCTTCGAGCACGCCGCCCATCAGGGCCGCGTTGCCCGACTGCTCCATGTACACGCCGCACACCGCGTGGCACCACATCATGAAACCGGTGGCGCCGCATACCCGCGAGACGTCTGCAATGGCGGCGATGCCGGCCGCGTAATCGGCATCGCGCCCGAGCGCCAGCGGCGCCGCGAACGCGCCGGCGGCGCCCAGTTGCTGCAACACCGCCTTCGGATACGTGCCTTGCCGGTCGATCGCCTCCGCCAGCGCGGCGAGCGGCCCGTCGGCGATCGCGCGCACCGCGTCCAGCATGGCCGCGGCGTCGAACGGCGCACCGCGCGCCTCGACGGGAGCGCGAGCCAGGGCCAGCGCGGGTGCAGACATGGCCGCGCGTCAGCCCGCGAGCGCGATGTCGAACGCGATCGGGTTGCGCATGCTGTTCGCGACTGGCGAATACAGGTTGGCGTGTTGCACGATCTCGTCAAGCACCGCGCGCGGTGCGTCGCCCTCGATCGAGACCTTGATCCGGATCGCCTGGAAGCCCATGTCGGCCGGCATCTTCGAGGCGCCGCCGGCGCCCCATGCGGCCGGGTTGCCGATGTCGCCTTCGAGGGCGAGTTCGAGCAGCGATAGCCGCACCTGCCGCCACGTCGCCACCGCGGTGATGCCGACCGCGAGGCACCCGCCGAGCGCCGAAAGCACGACCTCGCCGGGCGCCGGCGCGGTGTCCTGCCCGAACAGGTGCAAGGGCTCGTCGACGACGACCGGCGCGTGGTCGCCCACGTAACTCAGCGTGCGGTACTGGCCGTCGACGACGGTCTTGACCTTGTTGGTGCCGCGCGCGGCGGGGTTGTTGCGCCCCTTCTCGGCGAACGCCATCAGGCCATCGCGATCGATGGGTCGCAGGAACGCCGTCACGGTGGTCGGCGGGGTGGCTTCAGCGAGTTCGGTCATGGCGGGCTCGGCGCTCAAGCAGCCATCGCCAGCTTGGGCTTGGCGGCGGCGAACGGCAGGCCGGTCTCGATCGGCAGCGAATCGTCACGCGACCATTCGTTCCACGAGCCGAAGTACATGCGAACGTCGTCGAAGCCGGCCTGCTTCAGCGCGAGGAAGGTGTTCGATGCGCGCGCGCCCTTGAAGCAGTAGAGGTAGATCGTGTCGTCGGTCGAGATGCCGGCCGTCGCGGCTTCGGCCTTCACCTCGTCGGGCGACTTGATCATCGGGCCAGCGGGCGAGGGCTTCATGAAGCGATACCACTCGAGCCACTTCGCGCCGGGGATGCGGCCCTTGCGCGGCGCGTAGTCACGGCCGTACGGCGACGAGCTGTCGCCGATCCATTCGTCGATGTCGCGCACGTCGAGCAACACCGTGTCGGTGCCGAGCGCGGCCAGCATGTCGTCTTGCGTGAGCATCACGTCGGCGGGCTCAAGATCGGTCGGAAAGGTGGCGGGGGTCGGCGTCACGGCGTCGGTCGACGTCGGCATGCCGTCGGCCTTCCAGGCCGAGTAGCCGCCGTTCAGCACCTTCACCTGAGGGTAGCCCAGCCAGGTGAGCAGGTAGTAGCCCCGGCACGACTGGCCGTAGCCGCTGTTCAAGGCGTCTTCGTAGAACACCGCGGTCTCGTCGCCCGACAGGCCGACGGCGCCGAAGTGTTTCGCGAAGGTGTCCTTCAACTCGGTCATGCCGGCGGCGCTCGACGTGGCGAGGAACGTGAAGATCTCGCGCAGGTTCACCGCGCCCGGGATGTGACCGGCCGCATAGGCGTCGGCGTCGCGGGTGTCGATGACGACGACCTTGTCGGTGTTCATCATCGCGTCGAGTTCGGCGGGGGAAACGAGGGTGGCGGTGCTGCTCATCGATGGCTCCTGGACGGGGTGGCGGGTAGCGGCTTATCGCAACCGCTGTGCCATCCTGTCAACCAAGCGCCCTCCGCCTGGCGTCGTGCGGCGATCGCGCGTGCGCACGCCGTTCGCCGCGGTCGATGGATGTCGACAATTTGTCGACGTTGGGTCGACGTGTTCAGTCGCCGAGCTTCTGCAGCCGGTACGTGAACTGCCGCACCGTGAGGCCGAGCGCCTGAGCGGCGCGCGAGCGGTTGCCGCCGTGGCGCAAGAGAGCGGCCTGCAACTCGCCGGCCGAATGCGACGCCGTGGCGCGGTACTCGCGCACCAGCGGTTGAGCGCTCTCGGCCATCGCCGGCGTCGATCGCGACAGCGTACGCCGGCCCGTCTTCTCGTGCGGCAGGAAGCGTTCGAGTTCGGCCTTCGAGATCACGGTCGCATCGGTCAACAGCACCAGCCGCTCGATCACGTTCGACAACTCGCGGATGTTGCCCGGCCAGTCGTGTGCTTCGAGCGCCTCGAAAGCGCCTGGAGACAGGTTCACGTTGCGTTGGTTCTTCTGGTTCACCCGATTGAGCACGTGCAGCGCGAGCGCACGAATGTCTTCGCGCCGCTCGGCCAGTGACGGCAACCGGATCGGAATCACGTTGAGCCGATAAAACAGGTCGCGCCGGAACGTGCCTTGTTGCGCGTCGGCCGCGAGGTCACGCTGGGTGGCGGCGACGAGCCGCACGTCGACCGTCGTCTCGCGCGCGCCGCCGAGCCGCGTGATGGTCCCTTCCTGCAGCGTGCGGAGCAGCTTCGCCTGGGCGGGCAGCGGCAGCTCGCCGATCTCGTCGAGGAAGATCGTGCCGCCGTCGGCTTGCTCGAACCAGCCGGCCCGCGCCGCGGTCGCGCCGGTGAAGGCGCCGCGCTCGTGGCCGAACAGTTCCGACTCGAGCAGCGTGTCGGGGATCGCCGCGCAATTGACCTTGATGAACGGCGCGTGGCAGCGCCGGCTCGCCAGGTGCAGCGCGCGCGCGAAGAGCTCCTTGCCGGTGCCCGACTCGCCGAGCAGCAGCACGTTGGCCGTCGATTGCGACACGCGTTCGAGCTCGCTCAAGGCCTGCAGCAGCGGCGCCGATCGACCTACGATGCCGTAGCGCGCCGAGGCGGAATCGAGCGCGCGTTCGAGGAACGCGTTGCGGCTTTCGAGCGCGCGCGTTTTCTCGTCGACCAGCGAGCGCAGCTGCAGCACCTGTCCGGCGAGGGTGGCAAGGATTCGCAGCACCGCCACGTCGTCGTCGAGCAGCCGATGGCGGCGCCGGATGCGATGCACGCCGAGCACGCCGACGGTTCGCCGGTTGACGTCGATCGGCATCGCGATGAACGCGACCGTCTCCTGCGGCAGCTTGCTGCGCTCGACCGCGCGCGCGAGAAAGCGCGGCTCGGCATCGATGTCCTGCACGATGATGGCCTGGCCGGTGGCGAGCACGGCGCCGGTGATGCCTTCGCCGGCGGCGTAGCGGCCGCGCGCCATCTCGGCCTTCGTGAGGCCGTAGGCGATCTGGATCGACGACGTGTCGGCGCCGCCTCCAGGCGTCGCGTGCTTCGTCATGTCGGCCGCATCGACGCCGTCGGCCAGCGCGATGCGACCGCGGTTGAGACCGAGCAGCTCGGAGAGCAGGTGCAGCATCTCGCGCAGCACCACGTGCGGCGCGAGGCTCTGGCCGACGAGCCGCATCACCTCGCTCATCAGCAGCAGCTCCTGCGCGCGCCACGGCGGGTCGGTGGCGGGCGGGCTGCGTGGGTCGGCGGTCATTCGCCGGGGCGAGCAAAAAGCCCGCCAGCGCTCGACGGGACGGGCTTAGACGGCCACGAACTTCAGCGCCACGCCGTTGTTGCAGTAGCGCTTGCCGGTCGGGCGCGGGCCATCGTCGAACACGTGACCCTGGTGGCCGCCGCAGCGCGCGCAGTGGTACTCGGTGCGCGGGATCAACATCCTCACGTCGGTCTTCATCTCGAGCGCGCCGGGGAGGAAGGTGTAGAAGCTCGGCCAGCCCGTGCCGCTCTCGTACTTGGTATCCGAGCTGAAGAGCGCGAGGTCGCAGCCGGCGCAGACGAACTGGCCCTTCTTCGTCTCGTGGTTGAGCGGGCTGCTGCCGGGCCGCTCGGTGCCCTCGTGGCGCAGCACGTCGTAGGCATCGGGCGCGAGGCGCTTCTTCCATTCGGCGTCGCTCAGCGTGACGGCGTCGGCGCGCGGTGCGGCTTGCGCGGCGGTGAGGGTCGAGCCGAGGCCGAGCGCGGACATCAGGGCAAGAAAAGGACGGCGGGTCATGGCTGAATCTCCAAGGTGTCGCTGACGTTGGGTCGCTGCGCGCGTGCGACTCCTTACGCCCCCGGGATTGTTTCGTCGTTCGCTGCTGGCGTCGCGGGCGGCGGTGCAAGGCCCTTCAGCAGCGTGGACCTCGATGCCGGTAGCGCTGCTTTCTGCAGCACCCATGCGATCGGCTCCTTCTGCGCCCCTACGCCGGGGCGCGGACAAGTAGCCTGGAGGAGACCGCGTCACGCCGGGCAGATGCTCTTGAGCCGCGGAAAGTGGCTGCGATAAGCCGATTCGTCGCGCGTCAGCACGCTCAGGTTGGAGACCGGCTAGTGGCGTCGATGCAATCGATCCAGACGTTGCTGTCGACCAAAACGCCCGCGCCGCCGTCGTAATGGGCAAGGCTAGCGCTTGCCGTGCTTCTTGCTCGCCGCTCCCGTCGAGACGGGGGGCGGAGAAACGCCATGATGTCGTCGGCGCTCATCTGCCGGAACTCCGCGCTCATGCTTTTGTGCACCTTGCTGGCCGCGGCGCGCAGATGGGCGCGCCGATCGGTCGTCCGGCCGCAGGCGACTTTGCTGATCACGATTTTTCCCGCATCGAGAGAAACAGCGACCTCGCTGCCTGGCAGCACGCCAGCGGCGTCGCGAATGCGCTTTTGGATGGTGACCTGGCCTTTGTCGGTCACAAGCATGGCTGATTTCCGTTGGAGTTGGAAGTAAGAATCTTACGCATTGCGCTCGACGAAACGCGGCGCTGGATGATGAATCTGCGCCTGCGTCCTCAGCGCGGCCAAAGGACCCACATGCGCAGCGCCTGCCTCATGCGGCCGGCCTGCGCCTCGGCGTCGTCGCCCCAGCCCCAGAAGTAGTCGGCGCGCACCGCGCCCGTGATCGCGGTGCCGGTGTCCTGCGCTACGACGAGCCGGCGCAGCGGCGTGGTGGCGAGCGGCTCGGTGGTGTCGAGCCAGGTCGGCGTTCCGTAAGGCACGCTTTGCGGGTCGACCGCGATCGAACGGCCCGGCGTAAGCGGCACGCCTTGCGCGCCCTTCGGGCCGATCGACGGATCGGGCAGCGGCTCTTCGCGGAAGAACACATAGCGTGGGTTGGCGTCGAGCAGCTCGCTGACGCGCGACGGGTTCGCCTTGGCCCAGGCGCGAATCGCCGGCCACGAGGCCTGCTCGAGCCGCAGCTCGCCCTGGTCGACGAGCCACTTGCCGACCGACCGGTAGGGCTGTTCGTTGTGGCCGGCGAACGCGATGCGCACCCGCTCGCGCCGACCCTCAGGCGCGATGAAGGTGAGGCGCCCCGAGCCTTGGATGTGCAGCACCAGCGCATCGAGCGGATCGCGCAGCCACGCGACCTCGCGGCCGCGCAGCGCCTTGCGCGCGGCGCCCTGCGGTTGCTCGATCTCGTGGCGCGTGTACCAGGGCTTGCGCGACAGCAGGTCGGCCGGCGGCCCGTAGAGCGGCACTTGAAACCCGGGCCGTGCGGTGCGCGAGGCATCGACGAGCGGCTCGAAGTAACCGGTGACGAGGCCGGCTGGATCGCCTTCGACCGACTCGACCCGATACGGCCGCAGATGCGCTTCGAACCATGCCCGTGCGGCCTCGTTGCCGAGCGCCGGCAGCAGCGGGTCGCGCCGCAACTCGGCGCACATGGCGCGCCATACGTCGAGCGGGCGCTCGCAGCTCTTCAGCAACGTCGGCAGCACTTCGCCGACGCGGTCGAGCGGCCAGCCGGGCAGCTCGCTCCAGTCCGTGCCGACCCAGCGCGCACGGCCGCGCATCAGAATCGGAGGAGGGCCGCTGAAGGTGGTCGTACCGCTCGGCGCGCCGCCTCCGTCGCTCGGTGGGCCCGGTGACGAGGTGCGCGCGCCATCGCCCACCCGACCCGCCGGCGCGAGGTTCGAGCAGCCCGCCACGCTTCCTACAATCGCCAGTGCCGTCGCGATCCGCGCGACTCCTCCACCGGAAGCGCGCTGCATGTGGCTGCTCATCCTCGAAGCGTTCGGCGCGATGGCGATCGGCGTCTTCATCGTTTGGTGGACGATGTTCGCCGGCCGCGACCGTGGCGAGCGCCGGGCTGCGAAGGCGCCCGGCGACGACGACCGTTGATCACGGCACGACCGCCAGAAACAGGAACGCCGCGAAAACCAGCAGGTGCACGGCGCCCTGCATCACGTTCGTTCGACCGGTGCCGAGCGTGATGGTGCCGACCGCGAAGGTCAGCGCCAGCAGCACCAGGTCTTTCGGCACCAGGCCGAGCACCAGCGGCAGATCGAGCATGACCGCGAGCACCGCGACCGCCGGAATCGTGAGGCCGATGCTCGCGAGCGCGGAGCCGAGGGCGAGGTTGAGGCTCGTCTGCAGACGATCGGCACGGGCCGCGCGATAGGCCGCCCACGTCTCGGGCAACAGCACGAGGAGCGCGATGACGATGCCGATCACCGTCTGCGGCAAGCCGGCCGCCTCGATGCCGTGTTCGATCGCGGGCGACAAGGTCTTCGCCAGCGCGATCACCGCCACCAGCGAAACGACCAGCAGGCCGAAGCTCGCCCAGGTCTGCGTCAGCGAGGGCGGTGCGGCGTGCGTCGATTCGTCGGCAGCGCCTTGCGCGGGCAGGAAATAGTCGCGGTGGCGCACCGTCTGCACGAACACGAAGGTCGCCCACAAGGCGAGCGACGCGATCGCGGCGAAGGCGAGCTGCGCCTGCGAATAGCGAGCGCCGGGCGCGCTGGTCGTGAAGGCGGGCAAGACCAGCGTGAGCGTCGCGAGTGCGATCAGGGTCGCGAGCGCCGAGGCCGCGCCTTCGAGCCGGAACGTCTGCTCGTGGTGCTTCAGCGCGCCGGCTAGCACGCACAGGCCCACCGCACCGTTGCAGATGATCATGATGGCCGAGAAGATCGTGTCCCTCGGCAGTTGCGACTTGTCGGGGCCGCCCGCCAGCATCATCGAGACGATCAGCGACGCTTCGATCACCGTCACCGAGACCGCGAGGATCAACGTGCCGAACGGTTCGCCGACCCGATGCGCGACCACCTCGGCGTGGTGCACCGACGCGAGCACCGAGCCGATCAATGCGATCGCGCAGACGATGGCGAGCACCGGGCCGGGCGGCGAAACAAAGGCCACGGCCGCGAGCGCGATCGCGGCGATCGGTACGGCGGCGGTCCAGTCGAGCGTGCGCATGCTCAGCCTCTCGACGGTGGCGGCAACACGAAAGACAGCGGCGCGCGCCAGAGGCGCTGCCGCACGGCGCGGTAGATCCGGCTGCGATCGGCGAGCCGGATGTTGCGCGAGCGCAGCGCGACGCGGAACGCGAGCAGGAAGCTCACGCCGAGGTTGAACACGCCAGTCGCCGCCACGCCGGCCACGCACCACCAGAACACGCTGCGCTGCATCAGCACGAAACCTTCGGCGCTGAGCGCCGCCGCGAGTTGTCCGGACGCGAGCGTGATGTGGCGCACCTCCAGCGGCAACCCGAAGAACGCCGCGACGACCGGCACCACGCCGAGCATCAGCCCGAGCGAGATGTTCGACGTGAGCCCGGTGATGTTCGCGCGCGCATAAGTGGCCCAGCGCTGGGCGCGGGCCGCGCCGAGGCGCGCGATGAAGCGTGGGTTCCACTGGATCGCGCTGTCGAGCCGATGCCACACGAACCAGTTCTCGACCCAGCCGGCGATCAGCGAGCTCGCGAACAGCAGCACGCCGGTGAAGGCCGCAAAGATCAGCGTGGGGCCGAGCAGCGTGAGCGAATCCAGCACGTGTTCGGCCTCGCGATAGTCGAGCGGGTTGAAGCGCGCACCGTTCGGTAGCTGGCCGATCAGCCACAGCATGATGAGGACGGTCGGCACCACCGCGAGCACGTTGCCCAGAATACCGGCCGCCTGCGAGCGGATGAGGTTGGCCACTTCGTCGACGAAGCCCTGCACCGCGGCGTCGGTCGACACGTCGCGCAGCTTCTCGGCCATCGCCGGCGCGGTCATGGCCGGCTGCTTGGTGGCGACGGTGAAGTGCAGCACCTGGATCAGCACGAACGACGCCGCGTAGTTGAGGCCGGCGCCGAAGCCGCCCCAGAACGCGGCGAGGCCGGCCGCGCCGAGGGCGAACTTGAAGAGCGTGGTGAAGCCGAGCACCGCACCGCCGCCGAGCGCGGCGCGCAGCATCGCCAGGTACTCGCCGCGGTCTCGGGTGATGTAGCGCTCGCCGGTGGCGGCGCTGCGTTCGGCCACCTTCCGCGCCAGCAGCGAGTAGTGCTGCGAGAAGAGGGCGGTGATGTTGCGGCGTTCGCCGGCGGTGCGCACGAGCTCGACCAG
The DNA here is from genome assembly GCA_965246805.1 of Caldimonas sp. Lineage (GTDB taxonomy): Bacteria > Pseudomonadota > Gammaproteobacteria > Burkholderiales > Burkholderiaceae_C > Schlegelella_A. The sequence goes on from CBDFFO010000006.1 coordinate 212,400, forward strand.
CAGCTGCAGGATGTCGCGACCGGGTTCGCGGCTGAGCACGCAGGTGAGCAGCGCGTCGATGCGATGCGTGCGTTCGACGAGCTGGTCGACATCGAACACCACGTCGACCGAGACGCCGTAAATCTCGAGATGCTCCTGCACGCTGGCCGCGCAACGCCGGCACGTCTCGAGCAGCGCGCGCAGGTATTGCGCGGTCTGCAGCAGCTCGGCGTGCGTCGCCGCGCCCGCCGTCGTCGCGGCCGTCGGCTCCGCATCGGCGGCCACGCCGATCTTGTCGTCGCGTTCGGCCAGCTCGCGCACCTGCTCGGCCACGCGCGCGAGCTGCCGGAACGGCGTGTCGACGAGCAGTTCCGGGCTCATGCGTTGGCGCAACGCCGGCGAGAAGCCGGCCGCGCGCACCGCGCTCGCGAGGAACATGATCGCGTCGAGAAACGGCGCGCGCCAGTCGAAGGCCTGATCGGCCGGCGGAGTGACGGCCAGGCTCAGGCGCGCGAGCGTGTCGTCGTCGAGCGCGTCGAGCCAGTCGGCATCGGTGGCTTTCGGGAACAGCAGGCCAAACAGTTCGGCGAGGTCGGTGGTGGCCGGCGTGAGCGGGAGCACCGCCGCCCGCAAGCGCCGCCCGAACTCGCCCCAGAGACCCATGCGCGGCGCGAACCCGAAGTCGGCGAGCAACGCGGCGCTGTCGACCTCGCGCAAAAAGAGCGCCATCAGCTCGGCGGTGCGCGCCTGGTGTTCCGGATGGCGCTCGAGCACCCCGAGCATGTACTTCAGCCGGAGCACCGGCCGCGGCGTGGCGCGGGCCGGCGCCGAAGCGCTGCGGCTGTCGTGAAGGCCGGCAGCGATCTCGCCGGCGCCGCCGTTCGTGGTGTTGCGGGCTTCGCGCTTCTCGTCATCGACCGGCGCGTGCCGCAGCCACTCGAGCAGTCGAATGACCCAAAGGTGGCGTTCCCCGAGCGAGGCCTTCGGGTCGGCCGCGTTGAGCAGTGCGGTCAGGTCCCAGGGCGACGCGGCGCGGCTCTTCATGACGTGCACCGCGCCGGCGGTGTCCGGGCGTTCAGTGCAGCGCCGATGCGAGCGTGAGCCCGAACTCGCCGATCGTCGAATCGAAGGGCACGGCGTCTTCGGTCATGCAGAAGAAGGTGCCGCGCATCGTGCCGTTCGGCGTGGCGAGCAGGGTCCAGCTCGTGTATTCGAAGCTCTCGCCGGGCTTCAACACCGGCTGGTGGCCGACGACCGCGAGCCCGCGCACCTCGTCGATGTGCCCGTTGGCGTCGTTGATGATCCAGTGCCGCGCGATCAGTTGCGCGGTCACGTCGCCGCTGTTTCGAATCGTGATGGTGTACGCGAAAGCGTAGTGCCCGGCCTGCGCATCGGAGCGCTCCGGCAGGTGCCGCACTTCGACGCTGTTGCTGAATTCGGCCTTGGGCATGCGTGCATTCTATGAAGGCCGAGGCCCACACCTAAAATCATCGCCACACTTCGCGTCGCTTCGATGACTCCACACCTGATCGCCCCGAGCATCCTCTCGGCCGACTTCGCCCGCCTCGGCGACGAAGTGAAGGCCGTGATCGCAGCCGGTGCCGACTGGATCCACTTCGACGTGATGGACAACCACTACGTGCCCAATCTCACGCTGGGCCCGATGGTCTGCAAGGCGGTTCGGCCCCACGCCCTTCACGCCGACGGCTCGAAGGTAACGCTCGACGTGCACCTGATGGTGACCCCGGTCGACGCGCTCGCGCTCGCGTTCGTGGAGGCAGGCGCCGATCGCGTGAGTTTCCACCCGGAGGCGAGCCTGCATGTCGACCGCACGGTGCAGGTCATTCACGAAGCTGGTGCGAAAGCCGGGCTGGTCTTCAACCCGGCGGCATCGCTCGACGCGCTCGAATGGATGCTCGACAAGATCGACCACGTGCTTGTGATGAGCGTGAACCCGGGCTTCGGTGGCCAGCAGTTCATTCCAGGCACGCTCCGGAAGATCGAACGCGTGCGGCGGCTGATCGAGCAGAGCGGTCGCGACGTGCGCCTCGAGGTCGATGGCGGCATCAAGGTCGGCAACATCCGCCAGGTGGCCGACGCCGGCGCCGACACCTTCGTGGCCGGCAGCGCGATCTTCGGCGAGAAAGATTACCGTGCGGTCATCGATGCGATGCGTGCGCAGCTCGCAGGTGGCGTGTGACACTGGCGCGATGACGGCGCACGACCACGCTCACTCCCAAGGTCACGAGCATGACCAGGGCCATGGGCACGACCCCGATCATGATCACGGCCATGCCCACGGCGCCGGCCACGTCCACGCGCCGGCCAGCTTCGACCGCGCCTTTGCGATCGGCATCTCGATCAACACGGCCTTCGTCGCGGTCGAAGCGATCTACGGCTGGCGCGTCAATTCGCTCGCGCTCCTCGCCGACGCGGGCCACAACCTCGGCGACGTCGCCGGCCTGCTGCTCGCGTGGGGCGCGCTGGTCGCCGGCCGGCTCGCGCCCGACGCGCGCCACACCTACGGCTGGAAGCGCGCGTCCATCCTCGCCGCGTTCGGCAACGCAGTCCTGCTGATCGGCGCCACGGCGTGGATCGGATGGGAAGCGATCGCACGCCTCAACCATCCGCAGCCGATCCAGGGCGTGCCGGTGATGGTGGTGGCGGCCATCGGCATCGCGGTGAACCTCGCGACCGCGCTCCTCTTCGTACGCGGCCGCAAGGGTGACCTCAACGTGCGCGCCGCGTTCCTGCACATGGCTGCCGATGCGGTCGTCTCGGCCGGCGTCGTCGTCACCGGCGCACTCTGGCTCTGGCTCGGCTGGGCCTGGATCGACCCGGTCGCGAGCCTCGCGGTCGGCATCGTGATCCTGGTCGGCACGTGGAGCCTCTTCAGCCAGTCTTTCCACCTGATGGTCGACGGCGTGCCCGACCACATCGACCTCGGCGCCGTGCGGCGCGAGCTCGAGGCGCTGCCCGGCGTCGACCGGGTTCACGATCTGCATGTGTGGGCGCCCGGCACCACGCAGGTCGCGCTCACCGCGCACCTCGTGATGCCCGAAGGCCCGGCGAGCGATGCCTTCCTGCAAGACGCCACCCGGCGCCTGCTCGATCGCTTTCGCATCGGCCACGTGACGCTGCAGGTCGAAAGTTCGGCATGCATGCATGGTTGCGAAGAGGCCGTGGCGCCACCATCTGTGCGGCCACATCCTCGGTCGACCGAGGTTGCCTCCACCGCCTCCACCGCCTCCACCGCCGCGCCATGAAGTTCAAGGATTACTACGAAACGCTCGGCGTCAAGCGCGACGCCTCGACCGACGACATCAAGAAGGCCTACCGCAAGCTGGCCCGCAAGTACCACCCCGACGTGAGCAAGCTGCCCGACGCCGAGGCGCGCATCAAGGAGATCAACGAAGCGAACGAGGTGTTGAAAGACCCGGAAAAGCGCACCGCCTACGACCAGATGGGCAGCAACTACAAGGCCGGCCAGGAGTTCCAGCCGCCGCCGGGATGGAGCTCGGGCTTCGACATGGGCGGCGGGCGTGGTCACGGTCGATCCACCACCGGTGCGTTCGACGCGAACTTCGACAGCAGCGATTTCTTCGAGTCGCTGTTCGGCCGCGGCGCGCGCGCGCGCGGCGGCCCCGGGCCAGCGATGCGCACGCAAGGTGAAGATCATCACGCGACGGTCCTTGTCGACCTCGAAGACACGTTTCGCGGTGCGCAGCGCAGCATCTCGCTGCGCGTGCCGACGCTGGGCGCGGACGGCAACGTCGCGATGGAGCAGAAGCGCCTCGACATCAACATCCCGAAGGGCATTCGCGCGGGCCAGCAGCTGCGGCTGTCGGGGCAGGGCGCGCCAGGCCGCGGCGGTGCGCAGGCCGGCGACCTCTACCTCGAAGTCGAGTTCAAGCCCGACCCGCGTTTTCGCGTTGAAGGCACCGACATCTACGTCGAGCTGCCGTTGAAGCCGTGGGAGGCCGCGCTCGGCGGCAGCGTCGACACGCCGACGCCCGAGGGTCCGGTGACGCTGTCGGTGCCTGCCGGCTCCGCCGCGGGACGCAAGCTCCGTCTGAAGGGGCGAGGCATTCCGGGCAAGACACCCGGCGACCTGTACGCGGTGCTGTCGATCGTGCTGCCGGTGGCGGACACGACGGCCGGCAAGGACGCCTATGCGGCGTTTGAGAAAGCGTTCCCCGATTTCGAGCCGCGCAACTCGGGTCGTCAAACCGCTTGAATGCGCGTTCATCCAGACAAAGGACATCCGTCATGCATCACCGTTGGACCACGCTGTTCGGCATGGCAGTCGCAGCCGCGTTGCTCTCCGCTCCCGCGCTCGTGCAATCGCAGGCGCCCTTGCCATCGCCCTCGCCATCGCCATCGCCGGCCGCAACCGTGCTCACGTCGGCACAGATCGCCGCCATCGTCGATGCGCCCGACCGCACGGCGGCCGATCGCGAGGCCGATGCGCGGCGCAAGCCCGCCGACCTGCTCGCCTTCATCGGGCTCCAGCCCGGCATGACGGTGCTCGACATCAGCGCCGGCGGGGGCTACACCACCGAGCTGCTGTGGCGGGCGGTCGGGCCTTCGGGTCACGTCTATGCGCAGGCGCGGCGACCCTCGAACGGCATGGCCGAGCGCATCGAGCGCCCGGCCGCCGCCGGCATCGTGCCGGTGATTCAACCCTTCGAGAGTCCGGCACCGGCCGATGCCGTCGGCCAGATCGATGTCGCGACGCTGGTCTTCAATTACCACGACTTCGGCTCGATGGGCGTCGACCGCGCGGCGCTCAACAAGGCGGTTTTCGCGGCGCTCAAGCCCGGTGGCGCCTATGTGATCGTCGATCATTCGGGACGACCGCGCACCGGCATCTCGGAATCGAACACGCTGCATCGCATCGAGGAATCGTTTCTGCGCCAGGAGGTGGAGGCGGCCGGGTTCAAGCTCGTGGCCGAGGGCCAGTTCCTGCGCAACCCGAACGACCCGCGCGATCGCGAGGCGCCTCCGCCACCGATGGCCGAAGACGGCTTCGTGCTGAAGTTCACCAAACCCTGAGCCCGCCTTCAATTCGCACGCGAAACGCTCGGCATGCCTGAAACCCTGCTGCGCGCCGAGTACCGATTCGCCGACAACCTCGCGGCTCGCGAAGGGACGGTCTTTCTCACCGGCACGCAGGCGCTGATCCGGCTCGCGCTGATGCAGGCGCAGCGCGACGCGGCGGCCGGCATCGCGAGCAAGGGCTTCATCAGCGGCTACCGCGGCTCGCCACTCGGCATGGTCGACCAGGCCGCGTGGAGGGCGGGTACGCTGCTCGATGCGAACGGCATCGACTTCCTGCCAGCGATCAACGAAGAACTCGCCGCGACCGCGGTGCTCGGCACGCAACGTGTCGAGTCCGATCCGGAACGCACGGCCGACGGCGTGTTCGCGATGTGGTACGGCAAGGGGCCGGGCGTCGACCGCGCGGGCGATGCGCTGAAGCACGGCAACGCGTACGGCTCGTCGCCACACGGTGGCGTGCTGGTGATCGCGGGCGACGACCACGGCTGCGTGTCGTCGTCGATGCCGCACCAGAGCGATGGCGTCTTCCAGTCGTGGCACATGCCGATCGTCGCGCCGGCGAACGTCGCCGAATACCTCGAGTTCGGCTTGTACGGCTGGGCACTGTCACGTTTCTCGGGCAACTGGGTCGGCTTCACGGCGCTCTCGGAGGTGGTCGAGAGCGGCTCGACCGTCGACCTCGACGAGACGCTGCGACGCGCCTCGAACTGGCAGGGGAGCGACGAGGTTCGCGCGGCCAACGGCCATGAACCGCCGGCCGACGGGCTGCATTACCGCTGGCCCGACCTGCCGTCGCTGAAGATCGAGGCGCGCCTTGCCGACAAGCTCGACGCGGTGCGCGCGTTCGCGGGTGTGAACAGTCTCGATCGGCTGATCGTCGAGTCGCCGAGCGCGACCGTCGGCATCGTCACCTGCGGCAAGGCGCACTTCGACCTGCTCGAGGCGTTCCGCCGCCTCGACATCTCGCTCGACACGCTGGCGGCAGCCGGCGTGCGGCTCTACAAGGTCGGCCTGTCGTTCCCGCTCGAGCCGACGCGCATCGACGCGTTCGCCGAGGGTCTGGGCGAAGTGCTCGTGGTGGAGGAAAAGTCCGGACTCGTCGAGCAGCAGCTGCGCGACCGGTTCTACAACCGCGCGGTGCGGCCGATCGTGATCGGCAAGCGCGATGCGAACGGCGCGCCGCTCGTGTCCGAGCTCGGCGAGCTGCGGCCATCGCGGTTGATCGAGATCGTCGCGAACTGGCTGGCGCGGCATTTCCCGGCGCTCGATCGCCGCGCACTGGTGGTCGATTTCACGCCGCCGAAGATGCTGTCGAACGTCAGCGACGCGGTGAAAAGGGTGCCGTATTTCTGCGCCGGGTGCCCGCACAACATCTCGACCCGTGTGCCCGAAGGTTCACGCGCGCAGGCCGGCATCGGCTGCCACTTCATGGCCTCGTGGATGGACCGCGACACCGCCGGCCTCATCCAGATGGGCGGCGAAGGCGTCGACTGGGTCTCGCATTCGCGCTTCACGAAGGTGCCCCACGTGTTCCAGAACCTCGGCGACGGCACCTACCACCACTCGGGCTATCTGGCCGTGCGACAGGCGATCGCGGCCCACGCGAACATCACCTACAAGATCCTCTTCAACGACGCGGTCGCGATGACCGGGGGCCAGCCGGTCGACGGCGTGATCTCGGTCGACCGGATCGCGCGCCAGGTCGAGGCCGAAGGTGCGGCGCAGGTGGTGGTGGTGAGCGACGCGATCGAGCAGTACGACGCCATCAAGAGCCGCTTCCCGGCGGGCACGGAATTCCACGACCGGCTCGAGCTCGACGCCGTGCAGCGGCGCCTGCGCGAGGTGAAAGGCGTGACCGTGCTGATCTACGAGCAGACCTGCGCGGCCGAGAAGCGGCGCCGCCGCAAGAAGGGCGAGCTCGTCGACCCGGCGCGGCGCATTTTCATCAACCACCAGGTATGCGAGGGCTGCGGCGATTGTTCGGTGCAGTCGAACTGCGTCGCGGTGCTGCCGCTCGAGACGCCGATGGGCAGGAAGCGCAAGATCGACCAGTCGAGCTGCAACAAGGATTACTCGTGCGTGAACGGCTTCTGCCCGAGCTTCGTCGGCGTGCTCGGCGGGCAGCTGAAAACGCGTTCGGGCGCGCTTGCGGGCGAAGGCGCAACGCGCCTGCAGCAAGCGGTCGATGCGTTGCCGCTGCCCCGCGCGCATCGCTGGACCGGTCCGTACGACCTGCTCGTGACCGGCGTCGGCGGCACCGGCGTGGTCACGGTCGGCGCGTTGATCGCGATGGCCGCACACCTCGAAGGCAAAGCCGCGAGCGTGCTCGACTTCATGGGCTTCGCGCAGAAGGGCGGCTCCGTGCTGTCGTTCGTTCGCCTCGCCGACGATCCGACTGCGCTGAACCAGGTGCGGATCGACGCGCAGCAAGCCGATGCGGTGCTCGCATGCGATATCGTCGTCGCCGCTTCGGCCGATGCGTTGCTCACGGTGCGCCACGGCCGCACAAGGGTGCTCGCGAACGTGCACGAGATTCCGGTCGCGGAGTCGCTGAAGAACCCCGACGCCAGCCTGCACGTTGAAGCGCTGCTCGAGAAGCTCGAGTTCGCGGCCGGCCAGCAGAATGTCGAGACGCTCGACGCTCAAACGCTCGCCGAAGACTTTCTCGGCGACACCATCGCATCAAACATCGTCGCGGTGGGTTATGCGTGGCAGCTCGGGCTGGTGCCGGTCGGCATGGCGGCGATGGCGCGCGCGATCGAGCTTAACGGCGTCGCGGTCGACAACAACAAACGCGCTTTCGCGCTGGGGCGGCTCGCCGCAGCGAACCCGGCCGCGTGTCGCGAGTTGCTGCACGCGCCCGACCCGAAGTCGCTGCATGCGGAGACCATCGATGAGTTGATCGCGCGCTCGGTCGCGCACCTTACCGGCTATCAGGACGCGCGTTACGCGAAGCGCTACCTGCAGCTCGTGAGTGCGGTGCGCGATCGCGAGGAAGCGCTCGTGCACATCGGTGCCGAGCTTTCGCTGACACGCGCGGTCGCGACGCAGATGAGAAAGCTGATGGCTTACAAAGACGAGTACGAGGTCGCGCGGCTCTACACCGACGGCGAATTCGAGCGCAACCTGCGCGAGCAGTTCGACGGCGACTTCACGCTCGAATTCTTCATGGCGCCTCCGAGCTTCATCAAAGGCAAGCAAGGGACAGTGCCGAAGAAGGTGCGCTTCGGCAGCTGGCTCTTCGGTGCGATGAAGGTGCTGGCGCGCTTCAAGGGCTTGCGCGGCACCGCGTTCGACGTGTTCGGCCGCACCGAGGAACGCCGCATCGAGCGCCGCCTGATCGATGACTACGAGACCTGTGTTCGCGAACTGCTCGCGTCGCTCAGCCCCGCGCGCTTGCCCATTGCGGCCGACATTGCGAACGTGCCCTCGACGATCCGCGGCTACGGCCATGTGAAGCTCGCGAATCTCGCGATCGCGAAGGCAAGGGAGAGCGAATTGCTGCATCGTTACGACCCCGAGTGTTACCCGCGACCGTCGGCCAGTGCCGTGGCGGGGCAGTTCCGCGGCATTCCCGTGACATCGGCGTGATCGTTCGAGCGGGAAGCCACGGACGTTCGTTACCGAAACTTTCCCGGAGCTCTCCAACGCCATGCTCGCGATCGATCGAAACCAACCGTTCCGATTAGCCGAGATCGAGTCGCTGGCGCCGTTCGAGGCGCTCTACACGACGGCCGGAGACGACGAGGCTTGCCTGCGCCTCACCTCGATCGATGCCGACGAGATCCAGCTCATCCCGCTCGACCCTGCGTCGGATCGCGGCGCCACGCGCGGCTCGAACCAGCGCGCTGCCGACAAGCTGGCACGCCTTAAGGGCGATGGCTCGGTCTTTCTCGATGGCCGCGTGCTGGCGACGCTGTTGAGATCGGCTGGGGGCGTGCCGGCGCACTGGCGCGGTGTCGTGACGGCGAAGGGCGACCCCGCTGGCGCTGCGACGATCCGCTTCTACGGCTCGCGTTTCCGGTCGATCGAGACCGGCGCCGTTCATGTGCTCGGCCTCGCCTGGGACGGTGGCCGCTGGGCCGTCGAACTCGAACCGGTGGAGGACGATGGCCGCGTGGCTTGCGCCGCCATCGTGGGCACAATCACGGAGTCGAGCTGGGCCGCGGGCGACTGATCAACCGGCTTCCCGCGCCGAGCGCCGGTACGCCGACGGCGCCATCCCGAAACGCTGCTTGAAGCGCCGAGTGAAATATGCCTGGTCGGCGAAGCCGACCGCATCGGCCACGGCGTTGATGCGCTCGTCGGCGCTCGCCAGCAGGTCGCGTGCACGGTCGAGGCGGCGCGCCGTGACCCATTCGACGAACGCCTGGCCGGTCTGTTTCTTCAGCACTTGAGACAGGTAGCCCGACGAGAGGTAGGCGGCCTCGGCCGCCTTGTCGAGCGAGATCTCGTGCGCGAGGTTGTCGTCGATGTACTTCATCACGCGACCGATCGCCGCGTTGCGACCCTGCACGACCATCTGCCGTTCGGACAGCGCGAGCAGCTCGCTCGAAAAGCGCTCGGTGGAGTAGCCGATGAGCTCCGACAGCGCGCCGCGAATGCGCTCGAGCGTGCCGAGCGTGCGGTGGTGGTTGAGCTCGGTCATCCGGTCGAGCAGCGACCGCACATGCGCGAAGCCGGGCTCGTCGAACCTGAAGTCGAGCCACCCCTCGTAGATGAACGGTGCGAGTTCGGGGTGGTGCGTGATCGACGCTTCTTCCATTTCGAGCGAGCCGAGCGCGAAGTCGTGGCGCAGCAGGTTGCTCGCGAAGTTGATCACGCGGTATTCGCTGCCTGGGTCGTGCATCGCGACGTGCACGCGGTACGGCAGCACGAAGACCAGTGAACGCGCGGGCATTTCGCGGCTCGCGCCGCCGATCACGTGCGTGAAGCGGCCGGACACGTTGGCGAAGATCTGGAAGAACTCGTGCCGGTGCGGCGTGACGACCGGCGCCCGGGCGGTCTGGTCGCGGATCTCGAAGTCGAGGCGCTCCGAGCGTTCGACCATCTTGTAGGTGTGCACGTCTTTCCGTGCATTCACCTTCCCCGGCAGAGGGGGGTCTTGGACGAGAGCCGATTGGGGCCGCATGCATGTCTCCAGCGGGCCAGTATGCGACAGCGCCGCAGCGGGAAAACCCTCTGTTTGCAGCGCCCGCGGCGCGCGCCGTTTGGACGATTCAAGGATTCTCTTGAACGCATCCAAGACCCGCTCCGGAACGCCTTGCAGAGCCCACCGCGGACTCGTAGATTGCGCCCCTCACCGACCCTTGGAGGAGACCCACCCATGAACACCGCGACCGATGCCGCATACCTCTCGAAGCGCAGCTACGACATTCCGCAGACGATGAAGGCCTGGGTCCTCGACGACCCCGATCAGCTGCGCTTCGTCGACAAGCCCGTGCCCACGCCCGGGCCGGCCGAGGTACTGGTTCGCATCGACGCGATCGCGGTCTGCGCGACCGACCTCGAGATCATCCACAAGGGCCCGCCCGCGATGATTCAGGGCGGCCTGCCGTTCAACAAGAACTTCACGCCGGGCCACGAGTACATGGGCACCGTGGTGAAGCTCGGCGCGGGGGTCGACGAATACCGCATCGGCGACCGCGTCGCCGTCGAAGTGCACGCCGGCTGCAGCCGCTGCGAGCGCTGCCGCGAAGGCATGTACACGGCCTGCCTTAACTACGGCAAGAACTACGGCGACCAAAACAAGGGCCACCGCGCGAACGGCTTCACGACCGATGGCGGCTTCACGCAGTACGCGATCAACAGCGTCAACACGCTCGCGCACGTGCCGGAAGACATGAGCGACGAGGAAGCGACGCTGATCGTCACGGCCGGCACCGCGATGTACGGCCTCGACGTGATCGGCGGCCTGGTCGCCGGGCAGTCGGTGGTGGTGATGGGCCCGGGCCCGATCGGCCTGATGGGCGTGGCGGTCGCGAAGGCGCTCGGCGCCGGCGAGGTGATCTTGACCGGCACGCGCGACAACCGCCTCGAGATGGGCAGGAAGCTCGGCGCCGACCACGTCGTCAACGTGACGAAGGAAGACGCGGTCGCCAAGGTGAAGGAATACACCGACGGCGGCGCGCACTACGTGCTCGAGTGCTCGGGGGCGCCGAACGCCGTGAACGACGCGGCGGCGATGCTCAAGCGCGGCGGCCGCATCTGCCTCGCGGCATTCCCGGGCCAGCCGGTGCCGATCGACGTGGCCGCGCTGGTGCGCAACAACATCTACATGTACGGCATTCGCGGCGAGGGCCGCAGCGCCACGCACCGCGCGGCATCGCTGATGGGCCAGAAGCGCTTCAGCGCCAAGCTGATCCACACCCACACCTTCCCGCTCGAAGAGGTGCCGACCGCACTGCGCTACGCCCGCGAGCGCATCGACGATGCGATCAAGGTCGTCGTGAAGATGAGCCACGCGGACGGCTGCTGATCGCCTCTATCCAGGCCCTCGCCATGCTGACCTACGACCGCTACGAGACCGCGACGACGCTCGTCGAGGCGTTCGACGCGCTCGAGCGCACGCCGGGCGCCCGCCTCGTCGCCGGCGCGACCGACCTGCTGCCGTGGGCCCGCGAAGGTCGTGCGGGCGACGTGCATCTCGCGGGCCTGGTCGATGTGAGCCGGGTGCCGGAACTCGGCGGCGTGTCGCTCGGCGGCGATGGCCGCATCTCGATGGGCGCGGCGACACCGATCGCCGCGTTCCTGAACGATCCGCTGTTGCAGCAACAGGCGCCGGTGCTTGGCCGCTGCGCGGTCTGGTTCGCCGACAACCAGATCCGCGAGCAGGCCACCATCGGCGGCAACCTGATCAACGCGTCGCCGGCGGGGGATGCGTTCCCGGCGTTGTTGGTGATGAACACGCGCGTCACGCTGGCGCGCCGTGAGGAGGGCGTGATTCGCGAGCGCAACGTGCCGCTCGGCGAGTTCATGACCGGGCCGGGCCGCACCGTGTGCCAGCCAGGCGAGATCATGACTCGCCTCGACTTGGACGCGTTGCCCGAGCACAGCGGCGCGTTCGAGAAGGTCGGTCATCGGCGCTCGCTGGTCATCTCCACCGTCTGCCTCGCCGCGCTGGTGAAGCTCGACAAGACCCGACAGCGGATCGAGGACGCGCGGGTCGCAATCGGCGCAGTCGGGCCGGTGCCCGAGCGCCTGCCGGAAGTCGAGGACCGGCTCGCCGGTGTGCAGATCACGCCGCGCGCGCTGCGCGATGCGGCGATCTCGGTCGTCGATCGGGTGCGGTCGCGCAGCCGCCAGGCCTACCGGCGCGAGGTGCTCGTGAACTTCGTCGAACGCGGTCTGGCGTCGGCGCTCGCGCACGCCGGGCACGACGTCGATCGTCTGCCGAAGGTGTACGACCATGTCTGATCAAGGCGCCCTCGAGCGCGCCGGCGTGGCGCCGACGGTGACCGTGAAGGCGACCGTCAACGGTCGTGCGGTGCATCGGCTGGTGCCCATCCACTATCGCCTGATCGACTTCGTCCGCGAAGAGCTGAAGCTCACCGGCAACAAGGAAGGCTGCGGTGCCGGCGAGTGCGGCACGTGCTCGATGTTCGTCGACGGCAAGCTCGTCAAGAGCTGTCTCACGCCGGTCCAGAAGATCGAAGGCTGCGCCGTCGAGACCGTCGACGACCTCGACCGCGACGCCGGCATGACGGTGCTGCAACGCGCGTTCCACGCTTGCGGCGCTAGCCAGTGCGGCTATTGCATCCCGGGCATGGTGATGGCCGGCACCTCGACGCTGCGCGACCACCCGAACGCCAACCTCGAGCAAATCAAGGAAGGCCTCGGCGGCAACATCTGCCGCTGCACCGGATACCAGAAGATCCTCGACGCCGTCGAGCTCGCGCGCGACGTGATCAACGGCGCGAAACCGGCCACCGCGCTCGACGAGGTCGAGGCCACAAGCTTCATGGGTCACCGCACGCGCCGCCTCGACGCGCCCGCGAAGGTGACCGGCGCGATCAGGTACGCCGCCGACGAATGGCGCGCCAACATGCTGCACATGCAGGTGCTGCGGAGCCCTCACCCGCATGCCCGCATCGTGCGGATCGACACCGCGCGGGCACGCGCGCTCGACGGCGTCGAAACGGTCATCACCTGCGACGACGTACCCGGCGTCGACAACTTCGGCGTCTTCATCGAAGACCAGCCGATCATGGCGCGCGGTGTCGTGCGCTATGTGGGTGAAGCGGTCGCGGCGGTCGCGGCCGAGTCGGTCGAGATCGCGAAGGCGGCGCTCGCGCTGATCGACATCGAATACGAGGTGTTGCCCGGTCTCTTCGATGTCGATGCCGCGATGGCCGAGGGCGCACCGCAGCTGCACAGCTTCGCGGCCGGCAACGTTTGCAAGCACACCCGCATCCGCAAGGGCGACGTCGACGCGGGCTTTGCCGAGGCCGATGTCGTCGTCGAGCAAACCTACCGTACCGCGGCGATCGAGCACGCGTACCTCGAACCCGAAGCGGGCCTCGCCTACGTCGAGCCCGATGGCTGCGTGACGGTGGAGTCGCCGAGCCAGAACATCACGCATCACCGCCACCTGCTCGCCAAGATCCTCGGCCGTCCGATCAACAAGGTGCGCATGATCATGAGCACCGTCGGCGGCGGTTTCGGCGGCAAGGAAGACATGATCTACCAGGGCATGTTGGCGTTGGCCGCGATCAAGACGCGGCGGCCGGTGCGTTACGTCTACACGCGGGAAGAGAGCTTCGTCTCGACCGCCAAGCGCCATCCGTTCCGCATCCATTACACGATGGGTCTGAAGCGCGATGGCCGCATCACGGCCACAAAGATGGTGATGCACGCCGATGGCGGCGCCTACGCGATGTCGACGCCGGGCGTGATGAACAAGTCCGCGATCCTCGGCCCCGGGCCCTACGCCATCGAGAACGTCTGGGTCGATGCGATCGGCATCTACACCAACAACACCCCGAGCGGCGCCTTCCGCGCGTTCGGCGCGTTCCAGTCGGAGTTCGCGACCGAATCGCACCTCGACCTGTGCGCCGAGAAGCTCGGCATGGACCCGGTTCAGCTCCGGCGCATCAACCTGATGCGCGACGGCGCGACGACCCACACTCGCCAGCAGCTCGACCGCGTGCTCGCGGTCGAATGCCTTGAAGCCGCGATCAAGGCCGCCGGCTGGGATGCCGGCGTGCCGCACCGCGAGGGGCAGGGCATCGCGCCGCGCCGAGACGTCGGCGGCGCCGGCACGCGCGCGCCGTGCACGCTCGGCGCGCACCTCTCGGACCGCGCGTTCGTGGCGACCGAAGAAGTCGCACCGAATGCAGCGCCCCGGATGACGAGCCCGATATGAAACGACGCGGACGCGGCGTGGCCTGCGGCTGGTACGGCATCGCGCGCACCGCGGCGATGGATCGTGCCGCCGTGTGGGTCGAGCTCGACGACGGCGGCACCGTCAAGATCGCGACCGGCGTGACCGAAATCGGCGAGGGCATCCTCACCGGTCTCTGCCAGATCGCCGCCGAAGAGATGGGCGTGCGGCCCGAAGACATCGTGCTCGGCGACAACGACACCGCCCGCGTGCCCGAGGCCGCGCACGCCGGCGCGACGCGCATGACCTACATGATCGGCAACGCGGTCGCGCTCGGATGCCGCGAGGCGTTCGGCAAGTTCCAGGCGGCGCTGGGTGCGTACTGGGGCGTGAACGCCAGCGCGATCAAGGCGTTTGCGGGCGAGGTGTGGGTCGAAGGCTCGCCCTCGAAGCGCATGTCGGTGGCGCACGCGGTGCACGTGCTGAAAAAGGAGCGCGGCATCGTCATCGTCGGCAGCGGTCTCTTCACGTCGGCGCACACCACGCTGCACGCCGAGACCGGCGAAGCGACGCCTTGGCAGAGCTACGTGTTCGGCGCGCAGGTCGCCGAAGTCGAGGTCGACGACGACACCGGCGAGGTCCAGGTGCTCGGCGTCTGGGCCGCCCACGACGTCGGGCGCGTCGTCAACCCGCAGCAGGTCGAAGGGCAGATCGAAGGCGGCGTCGTGATGGGTGTCGGCCACGCGCTGATGGAGGACTACATCCAGGTCGACGGCCGCACCACCACGCCGGGATTCGCGAAATACATCCTGCCGACCGCGCTCGACGTGCCGCACATCACCTCGGTTCTCATCAGCGAGCCCGACCCGAAGACGCCGCTCGGCGTGAAGGGCATCGGCGAGCCGGCGATCACGCCGACCGCCGCGGCCATCGTCAACGCGATCCACGACGCGGTCGGCGTCCGCATGACGCAATTGCCCGCGACTCCCGAGCGCGTGATCGAGGCACTGCGAGAGAAGCGTGAAGCAGAAGCGGCGCACGGCGGCGCGAGCCAGCCGCAGACCGAAGAAGAAAGGATCGCGACGGCGTCCGCTCAGCCAAGACGTCGCGAATCCGTTTGACAACCCCCAAAGACCCGGAGACACACCATGACCTTCCGATCCTTTGCTACGCTCGGCGCCTTGATGCTCGGGCTCGTGACCACCGCGAGCCAGGCGGTGCCCACCGCGACCGAATACCCCACGAAGCCGATCGAGCTCGTGTGCATGTTCCCGGCCGGTTCGTCATCCGACATCGTCGCCCGCTTGCTCGGCGACGGCATGGGCAAGGCGCTCGGCCAGGTCGTCATCGTCAACAACAAGCCAGGCGCGGGCGGTGGCATTGCGTACAAGTACGTGCAGTCGGCCAAGCCCGACGGCTACACGCTGGTCTTCAATTCGAACTCGGTGTCGACGGTCTACTACTCCGGCATGACGCCGTTCGACTACCGCGCGTTCGACCCCGTGGCGCGAGTGACGATCGAGAACCCGGTGATCGCGGTGCGCGACGACGCACCCTGGAAAGACCTGAAGGAGTTCTTCGCCGCGGCGAAGTCGAAGCCAGACAGCATCAAGGTCGGCAACTCGGGCACCGGCAGTCACACGCACTTCTCGGCGGTCGCGTTCATGGCCGAGCAGAACGCCGATGTGATCCACGTGCCGTTCGCGGCATCGCAGGTCGTCTCGTCGCTGCTCGGCGGCTTCATCGATGCGGTCGTGCAGTTGCCGAGCGCGCTTGCGCCGCAAGTCGCGGCCAACAAGATCCGCATCCTCGGTGTGCTGGCGTCGGTGCGCGACCCGGCGTTCCCGAAGGTGCCGACCGCTGCCGAGCAGGGCTTCAGTTATCGCGCCGAACTGTGGCGTGGCGTCGCGGCGCCGAAGGGCACGCCGGCAGCGGTGATCGCCCGCCTCGAGGCCGCGCTGAAGATCGCCGTCAACGCGCCGGAATTTAAGTCGCAAGGCGACAAGATCGGCTTCGTGCCGGCGTTCCAGCCATCGAAGGAATTCGGCACCACCATCGCGACCGAAGACGCGCTGATCGGCCCGTTGATGACGAAGGTCGGGCTCAACACGCTGGTGGCCAGCCCTAAATGAACCGGATGACCGACCAGCCGGTGCTGCTGGTGCCGGGCACTGAGGGCATGCAGGCGCGGGCGGCGGCGATCGCCGCGGCCGGTGGGCTCGAAGCCGCGCTCGCGTCCGGTGCGCTGCCGAACGGCCTTCGCGTGTCGCTCTCCGAGGGGCTGGTGCTCGGTCTGCTGAAGCAACGCGTCACCAAGTACCTCGCGATCTTCGGCCACGGCTGCACCGATCTCGGCGAGGTGCTCCGGCACTACACGAACGCGGGCGTGACGCGCACCTTCGGCTTTCGCAACGAAGTGGAAATGGCGCACGCCGGCACCGCGCTCGCGTGGTGCTACGGCGAGACCTGCGCCGTTGTTACTTCGATCGGGCCGGGCGCGTTGCAGGCGATGGCGGGCTCGCTCGCGGCGGCCAGCAACGGCGTCGGCGTCTATCACCTGTACGGTGACCAGACGACGCACGGCGAGGGCTTCAACATGCAGCAGATCCCGAAGCCGCAGCAGCACCTGTATGGGCAGATGACGGCGTTGATGGGGCAGAGCCACGTGCTGCACACGCCCGAGGCTTTGCGCGATGCGCTGCGCAAGGGCACGCAATGCGTTCACCACCCGGTCAAGCCAGGGCCGTTCTTCCTGCTGCTGCCGATCAACACGCAACCGCAGCTGATCGATGACCTCGACCTCACGACCCTGCCCGGGCGCTTGCAGGTCGCACGCACGATGGTCGCGGATCGGTCGATCATCAACGAGGCGGTCGCGTTGATAGGGCGCCATCCGCGCATCGTGTTGAAGGTGGGCGGCGGCGGTCGGGCGTTCGCCGCACCGATCCGCCGACTCGCCGAGCGCTGCGGCGCGGCCGTCGTGCTCTCCCCCGGCTCGACCGGCGTGTTGCCCGACGGCCATCCGCAGAACATGCACGTCGGCGGCAGCAAGGGCTCAATCAGTGGCAACCATGCGATGAGCGAAGCCACGCTGCTGATCGCGATCGGCACGCGGGCGGTGTGCCAGGCCGATTGCTCGGGCATCGGTTATCCGAAGGTCGAGGCTGTCATCAACCTCAACGCCGATCTCGGCGACCTCACGCACTACAACCACACGCTGGCGCTGCCGGGCGACATCGGTGCCGTCATCGGACAGTTGCTCGGGGGACTCGGCGACGCGAGCAGTCCGAAGGACGAGCCCGATGCCACCGCCCGCAAGGCCTGGCTCGACGCGTGCGCGACCAAGAAGATGAGCTGGAAAGCGTTTCTCGCATCGCGCCAGTGCTTGTCGTTGCAAGACGCCGTGTGGCAACGCGCGGTGATGACACAGCCGACCGCCATCAAGGTGGCCTGTGACTTCGCCAAATCGGTCGACGCGGTGAAGTGGTTCGACGCCGGCGACGTGCAGGCGAACGGCTTCCAGACCGTCGAAGACGACCGGCCCTTCGACACCTTCACCGAATCGGGCGCCTCGTACATGGGCTTCGCGACGTCGGCCATCACGTCGGCCGGGCTCGCCGACAAGCCGCGCTACGCGATCGCGTTCACCGGCGACGGCTCGTTCATGATGAACCCGCAGGCCTTGATCAGCGCCGTCGAGCACGGCGCGCGCGGCACCATCGTGATTTTCGACAACCGCCGCATGGCCGCGATCTCCGACCTGCAGCGCGCCCAGTACGGCGCCGACTTCCGCACCAACGACAGCGTCGCGGTCGACTACGTGCAGCTGGCCGGCAGCGTGCGTGGCGTGCTCGCGCTCGGTGGCGGCGACACCGCCGATTCGTTGCGCGCGGCGTTGCAGCAGGCGCACGCGCACCCGGGCTTGGCGGTGATCCACGTGCCGGTCTATGCCGGCGATGATCCGGAAGGCGGGCTCGGTGCCTACGGCTCGTGGAACGTCGGCAATTGGTGCGACGACGTGCAGCGTCGCTATCAGCACGCGAGCATATGACCGTCGCGCCCTCACCCCTGCCCTCTCCCCCTTGCGGGAGAGGGCAGGGGTGAGGGTCGTCGCGGACCGCAACGGATGATTTCGATGAGACATCGAGACCATCGAACTTCGGCGACCGAACTCGCGATCGAGAATGACGGCATTTGGATCAAAGCCCCATGAAACGAGACGACTTCGGCCTCTACCGCGCCTATGGGCTCTACCTCGACGGCCAATGGCGCGCAGCGAGCGACGGCAACGCGCGCGAAGTGCTCGATCCGAGCAACCAGGAGGTCATCGGCTTCATCCCGAGCGCGACCGCGGCCGATCTCGACGCCGCGCTCGCCAGCGCGAAGCAAGGCTTCGCGGCGTGGCGCAAGACCTCGCCCTGGGAGCGCGCGGCGGTGCTGCACAAGACCGCCGCGTTGGTGCGCACGCGCACCGAAGAGATCGCCACGCTGATGTCGACCGAGACCGGCAAGCCGATTGCGCAGGCGCGCGGCGAGCTGGCCGACGCGGCCGATCAATTCGACTGGTACGCCGGCGAGACCCAGCGCATCTACGGCCAGACCTTCCAGGCCCGCGTGCCCGAGGTGCGCATGCAGGTGCGGCTCGAGCCGGTCGGCGTGGTCGCCGCGTTCTCGGCCTGGAATTTTCCGGCGCTGCTGCCGTCGCGCAAGATCGCCGCGGCGCTCGGTGCGGGCTGCTCGATCATCGTCAAGCCCGCGAGCGAAGCCGCCGGCAGCGCGATGGCGATCGTGCAGGCGCTGCACGATGCCGGCTTGCCGGCTGGCGTCGTGAGCCTGGTGACCGGCGACTCGACCTTCATCTCCGAGACGCTTGCACGGTCGCCCATCGTCGCGAAGATCTCGCTCACCGGCTCGACAGGCGTCGGCCGTCGCATGCTGCATCTCGCGGCCGATGGCATCAAGCGCGTGACGATGGAGCTCGGCGGCCACGCCCCGGTGCTGGTGTTCGAAGACGCCGATGTCGAGCTCGCGGCCGAGCAGAGCGCGCGCTTCAAGTACCGCAACTGCGGGCAGGTGTGTGCGTCGCCGTCGCGTTTCTATGTGCACGAGAGTCTCTACGCGCGATTTTGCGAGCGTTTCGCCGAAGTGGCGAAGGGCTTGCGGGTCGGGCCCGGGCTCGACCCCGCGACCGAGGTCGGGCCGATGGCCAACCGGCGCGGTCTCGACCATTCGATGAAGCTGATCGACGACGCCGTCGGCCGTGGCGCCAGGCTGATCGCGGGCGGTTCGCGGCCGAGCCACCTGCCGGGCGACAAGGGCTACTACATCGCGCCGACCGCGCTGGCCGACGTACCGCCCGACGCGCTTGTGATGCATGACGAGCCTTTCGGGCCCGTCGCGCCTATCGCGCCCTTCGCGACCATCGACGAAGCCGTCGCCCTCGCGAACTCAACGCCCTACGGCCTCGCCTCGTACCTGTTCTCGCGCTCGCTGCACACCGCCACGCTCGCGAGCGAGGCGATCGAGGCCGGCATGGTCGGCATCAACGACTTCGCGATCGCCGCGGCCGAGATGCCGTTCGGCGGCGTGAAGGAGAGCGGCATGGGCCGCGAAGGCGGCGCGTTCGGCATCCGCGATTACCTCGAAGCCAAGTACATCCGTACACGTCTTTGATCCGCGGCGGCTTCGCCCACGAAAGTCGGCGCGGTTCGTTATCGTCATCGACTTTGCGCACTGCATCGTCTCTGGTCGCTCGCTCATCGCTTCTCTTTCAGCGGCTCTCTCATCGCTCTTGCATCGCTTCGACTCCAGCGCGGCTCCGCCCGCGCCACCGCACGTGAATCGCACCCCCACTGAACCTGAAGCCACCGGCGTCGGCATCGGCCGCGGCCTCACCAACTACGGCGACCGCGCCTTCGCGCTCTACCTGCGCCGCTCGTTCATCAAGTCGATGGGCTATTCGACCGAGCTGCTCGATAAGCCGGTGGTCGGCATCGCGTCGAGCCCGTCGGGCTTCAACAACTGCCATCGCGCGATGCCCGAGCTCGTCGAGGCGGTGAAGCGCGGCGTGCTCGCCGCCGGCGCGCTGCCGATCGACTTCCCGACCATCTCGCTAGGCGAGGTGTTCCTCAGCCCGACGAGCCTGATGTTCCGCAACCTGATGAGCATGGATGTGGAAGAGATGGTGCGCGCGCAACCGATGGAGGCGGTGGTGCTGATCGGTGGCTGCGACAAGACCGTGCCCGCGCAGCTGATGGGTGCCGCCGCTGCCGACATCCCGGCGGTCCAGCTCGTGACCGGCCCGATGATGACCGGTCGCCACCGCGGCGAGCGCCTCGGCGCGTGCACCGATTGCCGTCGCTTCTGGGGCAGTTTTCGCGCCGGCAAGATCGAGCGGCGCGAGATCGACATCGTCGAAGGTCGCCTCGCGACGACCGCGGGCACCTGCGCGGTGATGGGCACCGCGAGCACGATGGCCTGCATCGCCGAGGTGCTCGGCATGTCGCTGCCCGGCACCGCGGCGATCCCGGCGGTGCATGCCGATCGGCTGCGCGCGGCCGAAGCGAGCGGCGCGGCGGCCGTCCGCCTCATCACGTCGCCGATCAAGCCGAGCCAGGTCATCACGCCGCACTCGGTCGAGAACGCGATGCGCGTGTTGCTCGCGCTCGGCGGGTCGACCAACGCGATCGTTCACCTGACTGCGATCGCGGGTCGGCTAGGCATCGCGGTCTCGCTGCGACGCCTCAACGAGTTGAGCGACACGACACCGGTGCTGGTCGACCTGAAGCCGACCGGCGACAACTACATGGAAGATTTCTACGCCGCCGGCGGCATGAGCGCGCTGCTGCGCGAGCTGAAGCCGCTGCTGCACCTCGACACCTTGTCGGTGACCGGCGAAACGCTCGGCGAAAGGCTCGCCGCCGAAGAAGGCGAGTGGGCCGACCACCGCGTGGTGAGGAAGGCCGCCGAGCCGATCGAGCCGGTCGGCGGTCTGGTCGCGCTGTTCGGTTCGCTTGCGCCCGGCGGCGCGATCCTGAAACGCTCGGCAGCCGACTCGACGCTCTTCGAAAAGGCGGGCCGCGCGATCGTCTTCAGTTCACTCGAAGACCTCGCCGACCGTGTCGACGACCCCGAGCTCGACATCCGACCCGACGACTTCATGGTGCTGCAGAACGCCGGCCCGAAGAGCAAGAGCGGCATGCCCGAGGCCGGCTACCTGCCGATCCCGAAGAAGCTCGCGCAGCAAGGCGTGAAGGACATGGTGCGCATCTCCGACGCGCGCATGAGCGGCACCGCGTTCGGCACCATCGTTCTGCACGTCACGCCGGAAGCATCGATCGGCGGGCCGCTCGCCCTCGTGCGCAACGGCGATCGCATCCAGCTCTCGGTGAAGGAGCGGCGCCTCGATCTGCTGGTCGGCGAGACCGAGCTCGCCGCGCGCCGCGCCGCGATGCCGCCACCGCCGCCCGCAGCGACGCGCGGCTACGCGAAGCTGTATCACGACCACGTGCTGCAGGCCGACAGCGGCTGCGACTTCGACTTCCTGCAGCACGCGCCTGACGCCACGTGATCCTGGCGTGGGCTCGCGGCGGTCTCGCGGAGCTTTCTCCGGTTCCTTCTCCCACTTCCTCATCCCAGCCTTCTCCCGCAAGCCGTAGAGGGGGCCATGTGACGCGGTTCGGTTCCGAAACTCCACGCCCACACCGCTGCTACACTTTTGACCATGTTCACGTCGCGCACTACACCGAGGTCTCACGACCGGGGAGCCTGGCCCTGGCGGGCCCGCTGATCTGCGCTTGCGGCGTTCACGCTGCTCCCGACTGAACGCTCGCTGCGGCGTCGTCGGCCCCATCGGCGGGAACGACACCTGCCACCTTCGTTTGAATTGAATCGCGACGATCGAGGCCATGCCCGATCGATCGACGATCATGGAGGGCCCGGTTTGCCAAGCCGGGCGTGTGATGACTGAACTCGAATTCAAGAGCCTCGCGCAGCAAGGCTTCAACCGCATCCCGTTGATCGCCGAGGCCTTCGCCGATCTCGAGACGCCGCTGTCGATCTACCTGAAGCTGTGCGCGGCGGGTGGCCACGGCAAGAACAGCTTCCTGCTCGAGTCGGTGGTCGGTGGCGAACGCTTCGGTCGTTACTCGTTCATCGGCTTGCCGGCCAGGACGCTGCTGCGCGTGAGCGGTTTTCGCACCGAGATCGTGACCGATGGCGACGTCGTCGAGACGCACGAAGGCAACCCGCTCGACTTCATCGCCGAGTACCAGTTGCGCTTCAAGCCCGCGTTGCGCCCCGGCATGCCGCGCTTTTGCGGCGGCCTCGCCGGCTACTTCGGCTACGACGCGGTGCGCTACGTCGAGCCGCGGCTGGCGCCGGGCATGAACGCGCTGCCCGATCCGATCGGCACGCCCGACATCCTGCTGCTGCAATGCGAAGAGCTCGCGGTCATCGACAACCTCTCCGGCCGGCTCTACCTCATCGTCTATGCTGACCCGACGATGCCCGAGGCGTTCTCGCGTGCGAGGCGTCGGCTCGCCGAGCTGACCGACAAGCTGAAGTACAGCGTGACGGCGCCGAGCGTGAAACGCGGGCCCACGCACGAGGTGACACGCGCGTTCGACAAGCGCGCCTACATCGACGCTGTACTGAAGGCGAAGGCCTACATCGCGGCCGGCGACATGATGCAGGTGCAGGTCGGGCAGCGGCTCACCAAGCGCTACACCGAATCGCCGCTCAGTCTCTACCGCGCGCTGCGCTCGTTGAATCCGTCGCCCTACATGTACTTCTACGACATGGGCGAGTTTCAGATCGTCGGCGCGTCGCCCGAGATCCTCGTGCGTTGCGAACACACGAACGAAGGTGACAAGGTGACGATCCGCCCGCTCGCCGGCACGCGCCCGCGCGGCGCCTCGCCCGAGCAGGACCTGGCCCTCGAACATGAGCTCGCGAACGATCCGAAAGAACGCGCCGAACACGTGATGCTGATCGACCTCGCGAGGAACGACATCGGCCGCATCGCGAAGACCGGCAGCGTGAAGGTGACCGAGGCTTTCAGCGTCGAGCGCTACTCGCACGTGATGCACATCGTCAGCAACGTCGAAGGCCTGTTGAAGGAGGGCCTCACCAACCTCGACGTGCTGCGCGCCACCTTCCCGGCCGGCACGCTCACCGGCGCGCCGAAGATCCGCGCGATGGAAGTGATCGACGAGCTCGAGCCGGTGAAGCGCGGCATCTACGGCGGCGCGTGCGGCTACCTGAGCTTCGCTGGCGACATGGACGTGGCGATCGCGATCCGCACCGGCATCGTCAAGGACCAGATGCTGCACGTGCAGGCGGCCGCCGGCGTGGTGGCCGATTCGGTGCCCGAGCTCGAATGGAAGGAAACCGAAGCGAAGGCCCGCGCGGTGTTGCGCGCGGCCGAACTCGTGGAAGAGGGCTTTTGATCATGTTGCTGATGATCGACAACTACGACAGCTTCACCTACAACCTCGTGCAGTACTTTGCCGAGCTCGGTGAAGAGGTGCGTGTGATTCGCAACGACGAGATCGACGTCGAAGGCATCGGCGCGTTGCGGCCCGACAAGCTCGTGCTCTCGCCGGGGCCGTGTTCGCCGGCCGAAGCGGGCGTGTGCGTCGACGCGGTCACCGCGTTCACGGGTCGGCTGCCGATCCTGGGCGTGTGCCTCGGCCATCAGGCGATCGGCGCTGCGCTCGGTGGCGAGATCGTCCGGGCCGAGCGTCAGATGCACGGCAAGACCAGTGTGATCGAGACCGACGAGCGCGGCGTCTACGCCGACCTGCCGAAGCGGTTCACCGTCATTCGGTACCACTCGCTCGCGATCGCACGCGACACGCTGCCGAAGGAGTTGGAC
This sequence comes from Caldimonas sp., assembly GCA_965246805.1. Taxonomy (GTDB): domain Bacteria; phylum Pseudomonadota; class Gammaproteobacteria; order Burkholderiales; family Burkholderiaceae_C; genus Schlegelella_A. The sequence continues at coordinate 236,639 of CBDFFO010000006.1, forward strand.
GTGACCGCGCGTTCGGAGGAAGGCGAGATCATGGGCGTGCGGCATCGCGGCCTGGCGGGAACGAAGACGCCGCTTGAAGGCGTGCAGTTCCACCCCGAGTCCATCCTCACCGAGCACGGCCATGTGATGCTGAGGAACTTTCTGGAGTTGCGCCCGTGAGCCTGACCAGCCGTCCGAAAGGCGAATACCGGAGCGCGCATCTCGAAGGCGCCCCAATGAGACCTGCCCTGACCGTCGACTTGCGAAGCGACACGGTCACCAGGCCGACGCCGGCGATGCGCGACGCGATGGCGCGCGCCGAGGTCGGCGACGACGTGTTCGGCGACGACCCGACCGTGAACGCATTGCAGGAACGCATCGCCGCGATGCTCGGCAAGGAGGCCGCGCTCTTCATGGCGAGCGGCACGCAGAGCAACCTGGTCGGCATCATGAGCCATTGCGGCCGTGGCGACGAGTACATCGTCGGCCAGATGGCCCACACCTATCGATGGGAAGGTGGCGGCGCGGCCGCGCTCGGCAGCGTGCAGCCGCAGCCGCTCGAACACGCGGACGATGGCTCGCTCCCGCTCGCGTCCATCGAAGGCGCGATCAAGCCCGACGATTCACATTTCGCGAAGAGCCGCCTGCTGTGCCTCGAGAACACGATCGGCGGCAAGGTGGTGTCGATCGCGTATTTGAGCGCAGCCTGCGCGCTCGCGAAAGGTCGCGGCCTCGCGACGCACCTCGACGGCGCACGCCTCTTCAATGCGGCGGTTGCGCTCGGCGGCGACGCGCGGCAACGGGCGCGTGAGATCGCGGCGCCGTTCGACAGCATCTCGGTGTGCTTCTCGAAAGGCCTAGGCGCACCCGTCGGCTCGGCGCTGGTCGGTTCGCGCGCCTTCATTGACGGCGCGCATCGATGGCGCAAGATGGTCGGCGGCGGCATGCGGCAAGCCGGCATCGTGGCGGCCGCCGCGCTGCATGCGCTCGATCACCACATCGACCGCCTAGCCGACGACCATGCCCTTGCCGAGCGCCTGGCCGAAGGCCTGCGCGGGCTGCCGGGCATCAGCGTCGAGGCGCCGCAAACCAACATCGTGTTCGCCGAAGTCGCCGGGCCGCGCGCGGCCGGTCTCACCGAGCACCTGAAGTCGCGCGGCGTGTTGGCGACCGGCCTCTACCGCCTGCGTTTCGTCACGCACCTCGACGTCGATGCCGCCGGCGTCGATCGCGCGATCGACGCCGTGCGCGAGCACCTCTCGGATTGACCCACCATGAAACTCACCGATACCGACGCGCTGACGCGCACCATCGATCACCGCGAGATCTTCCACGACGAGATGCTCTCTCTGGTGCGCCGCATCATGACGGGTGAGATGTCGCCGGTGATGATGGCCGCGATGCTGATGGGCCTGCGGGTCAAGAAGGAAACCATCGGCGAGATCACCGCCGCCGCGCAGGTGATGCGCGAGTTCGCGACCCGGGTCGAGGTGGCCGACCGCACGCACCTGGTCGACATCGTCGGCACCGGCGGCGACGGTTCGCACACCTTCAACATCTCGACCTGCAGCATGTTCGTCGCGGCGGCCGCGGGCGCGCGCGTGAGCAAGCACGGCAACCGCAGCGTCAGCAGCAAGTCGGGCAGCGCCGATGTGCTGGAGGCGCTCGGCATGCCGCTCACGCTGTCGCCCGCCGCGATCGCGCGCTCGATCGACGAAACCGGCATCGGCTTCATGTTCGCGCCGAATCATCATCCGGCGATGAAGAACGTCGCGCCGGTGAGGAAGGAACTCGGCGTGCGCACGATCTTCAACATCCTCGGGCCGCTCACGAATCCGGCCAGCGCGCCCAACATTTTGATGGGCGTGTTCCATCCCGACCTGGTCGGCATTCAGGTTCGTGCGTTGCAGCGACTCGATGCGCAACACGCGGTCGTCGTCTACGGCCGCGACGGCATGGACGAGGTCTCGCTCGGCGCGGCGACGATGGTCGGCGAGCTCAAGGACGGCGAGATCAGCGAGTACGAGATCCATCCGGAAGACTTCGGCTTCACGATGGCGAGCAACCGCGTGCTGCGCGTCGAGAACCCGGCGCAGTCGCAGGCGATGCTCGAAGCGGTGCTCGCCAACGAGCGCGGACCGGCCAAGGATATCGTGCTGCTGAACGCCGGCGTCGCGCTCTACGCGGCCGGCGTCGCCGCGACGATGAAAGAGGGCGTGGCCGCGGCGCGCGCGGCGGTCGAGTCGGGTCGTGCCAAGGCGAAGCTGGTGCAGTTCATCGAGCGCACCCGCGCGTTGGCGGCGGCGTGAGGCGATGAGCGACCTTCGCGGTTCCGACCCGACCGACGCGTCGGCCGCAGTGACCGGCAACGCGCCGGTCAGCGACATCCTGTTGAAGATCGTCGACGTCAAGCGCGACGAGTTGCGTGCGTTAAAGGCGTACCGTGACCTTCGCTCGGTGCGCCGCGACGCCGAGGTGCTCGGAGGCCAGCGCGACTTTGTCGGTTCGATGCAGGCGCAGCTGAAGGCGGGCCGCGCTGCCGTCATCGCTGAAATCAAGAAAGCGAGTCCGAGCAAGGGCGTGCTGCGCGAGCATTTCGTGCCGGAGGCCATTGCCGAGCGCTACGCGCACCACGGCGCCGCGTGTCTGAGCGTGCTCACCGATGCGAGGTTCTTCCAGGGCGAAGCGGCGTTCCTCGAACGCGCCCGCCGCGCGTGTGCGCTGCCGGTGCTTCGCAAAGACTTCCTGATCGAGGAGTACCAGGTCTACGAGTCGCGTCTGATGGGGGCCGATTGCATTCTGCTGATCGCCGCCATCCTCGACGACTACCAGATGGCTGACCTCGAGGCGCTCGCGCAGGCGCTCGGCATGGCGGTGCTCGTCGAGTCGCACGACCGCGGCGAACTGGATCGCGCGCTGACGTTGAAGACGCCGCTGATTGGCATCAACAACCGCGACCTGCGCACGTTCGACGTGACGCTCGAAACCACGTTGCGACTGCTCGAGCGCGTGCCGACCGATCGCATCACCATCACCGAAAGCGGCATCCTCGAGCCGGTCGACGTGCGGCGCATGCGCGATGAAGGCGTCAACGCGTTCCTGGTCGGCGAGGCGTTCATGCGCGCCGCCGACCCGGGTCTCGCGTTGGCGCGCCTCTTTGGATGACCGCTGACGACCTGCCGGCCGCGTTCGCAAACCTGCCTGCCGCGTGGGCGGCGGCGCTGCCAGGCTGGACGGCAGCTGCCGTCCACGAGGTCTGCGCCGGGGTCCGGGCGGTGTCGGTCGATCGCGCCATCGCACCGGCGGATCCGTTCCGAGCGTTGCGGCTGGTGCCACCCGATGGCGTCAGGGTGGTCATCCTCGGACAGGACCCCTATCCGACCGCCGGCCACGCCGACGGCCTCGCGTTCTCGGCCGGCCGCGGCAAGCCCCGCTCGCTGGCCCGTGTGTTCGACGTGCTCGCCGCCGACCGGCCCGGGTTCACGCCACCTGCCGACTGGCGCCTCGACGATTGGGCGCGCCGGGGCGTGCTGCTCCTCAACCCGGCGCTCACGGTCGAACTCGGTCGCTCCGGCAGCCATCTCGATTGCGGCTGGCAGCGCCTGACCGCGCAGATCATCCGTTGGCTCTGCAACCGACCCGATCCGCCCGTGTTCATGCTGTGGGGCTCGCGGGCGCGCGAGTTCTTCGCCGCATCGGCCGGAGCGGGTGCCGCACGGGTGCGGGTGCTCGCCACCCGCCACCCGTCTTACGACTTTCAGCGCGAGTTCATGGCCGAAGGCAGTCATTTCCTCGCCACGCGTGACCTCGTCGACTGGTGGGCATTTGGAACTCGCGATTTCCCGGTGCTATAGTCCTGGGTTCGACTGGGAGGGGTGGCCGAGTGGTTAATGGCAGCAGACTGTAAATCTGCCCTCTTACGAGTACGCTGGTTCGAATCCAGCCTCCTCCACCATTTCAAGGGCGTTCTCGAGGTTCCAGTCAGAGGTTCCAGGTAGCGGTTCCAGGTCATTACGCAAGGCGCTCCAGAGGCGTTTTCTCGAGGTGGGTTGAGCTCCCGGGCGGGAGTAGTTCAATGGTAGAACCCTAGCCTTCCAAGCTAATGACGCGGGTTCGATTCCCGTCTCCCGCTCCAGTTAGAAATTGATTTGTAGTTTGCAATGGGTTCGCGGCGAGCCCATTGCTAACTGCCCATGTGGCTCAGTGGTAGAGCACTCCCTTGGTAAGGGAGAGGTCGCGCGTTCGATCCGCGCCATGGGCACCATGACCGAGCATCGGACGTCGATCAGTCAACGGACAAGCGGGTTGCGTTGCGAACCCTTTTTAGATTCTTTTAGGAGTTCTCTCTCATGGCCAAGAGCAAATTCGAGCGCACCAAGCCGCACGTCAACGTCGGCACGATCGGTCACGTCGACCACGGCAAGACCACCCTGACGGCGGCGATCACGACCGTGCTGTCGCGCCTTTTCGGTGGTGAAGCCAAGGCCTACGACCAGATCGACGCGGCGCCCGAAGAGAAGGCCCGCGGCATCACTATCAACACCGCCCACGTCGAGTACGAGACCAAGAACCGGCACTACGCCCACGTCGACTGCCCCGGCCACGCCGACTATGTGAAGAACATGATCACCGGTGCGGCCCAGATGGACGGCGCCATCCTCGTCGTCAGCGCCGCCGACGGCCCCATGCCGCAGACCCGCGAGCACATCCTGCTCGCCCGCCAGGTCGGCGTGCCGTACATCATTGTCTACATGAACAAGTGCGACATGGTCGACGACGCCGAGCTGCTCGAGCTCGTCGAGATGGAGGTGCGCGAACTGCTCGACAAATACGACTTTCCCGGCGACGCCACCCCCATCATCCACGGCTCGGCCAAGCTCGCCTTGGAAGGCGACAAGGGCGACTTGGGCGAAGGCTCCATCATCAAGCTCGCCGAGGCCCTCGACACCTACATCCCGCAGCCCGAACGCGCCATCGACGGCGCCTTCCTGATGCCCGTGGAAGACGTCTTCTCCATCTCCGGTCGCGGCACCGTCGTGACGGGAAGAATCGAGCGCGGCATCATCAAAGTCGGCGAGGAAATCGAGATCGTCGGCATCACCCCGACGCAAAAGACCACCTGCACCGGCGTCGAGATGTTCAGGAAACTCCTCGACCAGGGCCAGGCCGGCGACAACGTGGGCATCCTGCTGCGCGGCACCAAGCGAGAAGACGTGCAGCGCGGCCAGGTCCTCTGCAAGCCCTCGAGCGTCAAGCCGCACACCCACTTCACCGCCGAGATCTATGTCTTGAGCAAAGAAGAAGGCGGCCGCCACACCCCGTTCTTCAACAACTACCGTCCGCAGTTCTACTTCCGCACGACCGACGTGACCGGCGCGGTCGAGCTGCCGAAGGACAAGGAGATGGTGATGCCGGGCGACAACGTCTCCATCACCGTCAAGCTCATCAACCCGATCGCGATGGAAGAGGGCCTGCGCTTCGCCATCCGCGAAGGCGGCCGCACCGTCGGCGCCGGGGTTGTGGCGAAGATCCTCGAGTAAACGGAATCGCACGAGACAGCAAGTGGAGTCGAGGGTCGACAGGGGCGTAGCTCAATTGGCAGAGCGCTGGTCTCCAAAACCAGAGGTTGGGGGTTCGATGCCCTCCGCCCCTGCCAGCAGGCAAACCCGGGCTGGCGACTGACACGACGAATTCGACGAACAGAGACACATGGCAACCACCACCCCACCCATCGAGACCGTGTCGACACCGGCCGACAAGGCGAAGCTCGCCGTCGCGGCGCTGCTCGTCATCGGCTCGGTGGCGGTGTTCTACGCGCTCGGCAAGCAGGACCTCTGGGTCCGCGTGATCGCATTGGTGGTGCTTTTGCTGGCGGCGACGGCGACGTTCTTCACGTCGGAAGCCGGAAAGCAGCTGATCGCCTACGGTCGCGACTCGGTAAAGGAAGTGCGCAAGGTCGTGTGGCCGACGCGAAAGGAAGCCTTGCAGATGACGGGCTATGTGTTCGCCTTCGTCGTCGTCATGGCGCTCTTCCTTTGGTTCACCGACAAGACGCTCGAGTTCGTGCTGTACGACCTGATCCTGGGGTGGAAGCCGTGAAGGACGCTATCGTGACCGAAGAACTGCAAGCCCCAGAGTCGTACGCGGCCACCGCCAACAAGCGCTGGTACGTGGTGCACGCCTATTCCGGCATGGAAAAGGCCGTCGAACGCAATTTGCGCGAGCGCATCGACCGCTCGGAGATGAAGGAAAAGTTCGGCCGCATCCTGGTGCCGATGGAAGAGGTGGTCGAGCTGAAGAACGGCAAGAAGTCGGTCAGCGAACGGCGTTTCTTCCCCGGCTACGTGCTGGTCGAGATGGAGATGGCCGACGACTCGTGGCACTTGGTTAAGCACACCAACAAGGTGACCGGCTTCGTCGGTGGCGCGAAAACCAAGCCATCGCCGATCTCGGAAGCCGAGGTCATGAAGATCGTGAGCCAGATGCAGGAAGGCGTCGAGAAGCCGCGGCCGAAGGTTCAGTGGGAAGTGGGCGAGATGGTCCGCATCAAGGACGGCCCGTTCACCGACTTCAACGGCAACGTGGAAGACGTGAACTACGACAAGTCGAAGGTGCGCGTCGCGGTGACGATCTTTGGCCGCGCAACGCCGGTCGAGCTCGATTTCGCTCAGGTGGAAAAAGTTTGATTCATCCGGTGGGAGATGAGCGCTGCCCGGCGTCTCCTGCTTTTTGTATTTCGGGCGCATACGCCGGGAGCTGCGCGGGCACAAAGATTCCGTAGCGACCCCGTCGAGGTCGAGTCGAGAAGCGTGGCCGTACTTGGGTACGGCGAGCATCCAGGCTAGAGATCGGCGGGCGCAGTAGGAGCTGAGCGCTCGCGGGCGTTTGAACTGGCAAGGAGCCTTGAATGGCAAAGAAAATCGTCGGCTTCATCAAGCTGCAAGTCCCGGCCGGCAAGGCCAATCCGTCGCCGCCGATCGGCCCGGCGCTCGGCCAGCGCGGCCTCAACATCATGGAGTTCTGCAAGGCGTTCAACGCCCAGACCCAGAGCATGGAGCCGGGCCTTGTGCTGCCGGTCGTGATCACCGCGTTCGCGGACAAGTCGTTCACCTTCGTGCTGAAGAGCCCGCCGGCATCGGTCTTGATCAGGAAGGTGCTCAAGCTCGACAAGGGCTCGGCCAAGCCGCACATCGACAAGGTCGGCAAGTTGACTCGCGCGCAAGCCGAAGAGATCGCCAAGATCAAGATCAAGGATCTGACCGGCGCCGACCTCGACGCCGCGGTTCGCACGGTCGCGGGTACCGCACGCTCGATGGGCATTACCGTGGAAGGGGTGGTCTGAAATGACGAAGCTCACCAAACGCCAGAAGATCTCGGCCGGCAAGGTCGAGTCCACGAAGCTGTACCCGATCGACGGCGCATTGGCGCTCGTGAAGGAGTACGCCACCGCGAAGTTCGACGAGTCGATCGACGTCGCCGTGCAGCTCGGCATCGATGCGAAGAAGTCGGACCAGGTGGTTCGCGGCGCGGTCGTGATGCCCAACGGCACCGGCAAGAGCAAGCGTGTGGCCGTGTTCGCGCAAGGCGCCAAGGCCGAAGAAGCCAAGGCGGCCGGCGCCGATATTGTCGGCATGGAAGACCTCGCCGAGCAGATCAAGGCCGGCGTGATGAACTTCGATGTCGTGATCGCGTCGCCCGACACGATGCGCGTCGTCGGTACGCTTGGCCAGATTCTCGGGCCGCGCGGCCTGATGCCGAACCCGAAGGTCGGCACCGTGACGCCCGATGTGGCGCAGGCGGTCCGCAACGCCAAGGCGGGCCAGGTGCAGTTCCGCGTCGACAAGGCCGGGATCGTGCACGCGACGATCGGCCGTCGTTCTTTCGAGGCCGAGAAGCTCGTCGGCAACCTGCGCGCGCTGATCGAGGCGCTCAACAAGGCCAAGCCATCGACGAGCAAGGGCATCTACCTGCGCAAGGTCGCGCTGTCGTCGTCGATGGGCGTCGGCGCCCGCGTCGAGGTCGCGTCGATCAACGCGTCGGCAGTGGCAGCCTAGATCAAGGAATTGGAGGCCGAGCCGCAAGGCTGGGTCAATGAGTTGGTGGGCTGCGTGAACCGCAAGGTTCGCGCAGGTCATCCGAGACCGCTGGTGCAGCCCCCGTGGTTGCGTAATGGACGGCGAAGCCCTTCGGTTTCGCAACAAGCCAGCGCAGATGGCGTCCCACCTGAAGAAGAACGAAAGTTCCTGTTCAGATGGTCGCTGAACCGAAACGCTTCGAGGCTCGGTGCCGAGAAGCGTGTATTGTGAGGAGGAGACGATGAGTCTCAATCGCAACGAGAAGCAGACCGTGGTGACGGATGTGACGGCCCAGGTGGCTCGTTCGCAGACGCTCGCGCTGGCTGAATACCGTGGCCTCACCGTGGAACATCTCGATGTGCTGCGCCGGCAGGCGCGCGACAAGGGCGTTTATCTTCACGTGCTGAAGAACACGCTTGCCCGTCGCGCGGTCGCCGGCACGCCGTTCGAGGTCGCCACGGAGAGCATGGTCGGCCCGCTGATCTACGGTTTTTCGCAAGACCCGGTGGCCGCGGCCAAGGTCCTGACGGACTTTGCCAAGACCAACGACAAGCTGGTCTTGAAGGCTGGCGCCCATGCGGGCAAGGTGCTCGATGCCGACGGCGTGAAGTCACTCGCTTCGATCCCGTCGAAGGAAGTGCTGCTGAGCCAGCTGCTCGGGTTGATGATGTCGCCGATCTCGCGCGTCGCGCGTGTGTTGGCGGCGTTGTCGGAGAAGCGTGCCGAATCGGCGCCTGCTGAAGCCGCACCTGCGGCTGAAGCGGCACCGGCAGCAGCCGCCGCCGAGCCGACCGCGGAAGCCGCCGCGCCAGCAGCCGAGGTCGCGCCAGCTGCCGAAGCCGCAGCCCCTGCCGCAGGAGCAGCGACCGACGCCGCCCCCGCCGCCTGAACCACGAACTTTCACAACCATCTTCTGAACTGGATTTAAAAATGGCATTCGACAAAGACGCTTTCCTTTCCGCGCTCGACAGCATGTCGGTGATGGACCTCAACGCCCTCGTCAAGGCGATCGAAGAGAAGTTCGGCGTGTCTGCCGCAGCGATGGCTGCGCCGGGCGGCGGCGGCGGTGCCGCTGCGGCGGTGGTCGAAGAGCAGACCGAGTTCACGGTCATGCTGACCGAGATTGGCGCCAACAAGGTGCAGGTCATCAAGGCCGTTCGCGAACTGACGGGCCTCGGCCTGAAGGAAGCGAAGGACCTGGTCGACGGCGCACCGAAGCCGGTCAAGGAAGCGATCGCCAAGGCCGACGCCGAAGCCGCGAAGAAGAAGCTCGAGGAGGCCGGCGCCAAGGCCGAGCTCAAGTAAGAGCGTCGTTTGGGGAGCTGGGCGCCGGCGACGGCTCCCGGCTTTTCGTCGTTCTGGCGTGGTTTTCGCTACGTCTTGTGTCCGGTTCCGGCGACGCATTACGGCGACGCAGTAGCCCTTTGAGAGCATCTGAAAGTCTTTGCCTAGACAATCGCAAGCCCTTTCAGATGATTTCATCAGCTCTCTGTTCCGACTGCAGAGAGCGAGTTTGGTCGGACTCCGGTGCAATGCCGGGGTTGTCCGCCAGCGGTTGGTAGTGGCCAACCACCAAGCTTCGAGTCGCCTTGCCCTTGCCGGCAAGGTTCGAAAGACAGTCGTTGACGGTTCGTCGGTCAAGGCCCGAGCGACGCATCCTGAGACGGAGTGAGAACACCACACATGGCGCAGCAACCGACCCCCTACAGCTATACCGAGCGCAAGCGCATTCGCAAGAGCTTCGGCAAGCGAGAGAGTGTCCTGAACGTTCCCTATCTGCTGACGATGCAGAAGGAGTCCTACGTCGCGTTCCTGCAGAAGGACGTGCCGCCGCAACAGCGCAAGCCCGAAGGCCTGCAGGCCGCGTTCCTGTCGGCGTTCCCGATCGTGTCGCACAACGGCTTCGTCGAGATGCGCTTCGTCGAGTTCAACATGGCCAAGCCGGCTTTCGACACGCGCGAGTGCCAGCAGCGTGGCCTGACGTACGCAGCCGCCGTGCGTGCAACGCTCAACATGATCATCTATGACCGCGAGTCGCCGACCGCGAAGACGGTCAAGGAAGTGAAGAAGCAGGAGGTCTACATGGGCGAAGTTCCGCTCATGACCGACTACGGCTCCTTCATCATCAACGGCACCGAGCGCGTCATCGTCTCGCAGCTGCACCGTTCGCCGGGTGTCTTCTTCGAGCACGACAAGGGCAAGACGCATTCGAGCGGCAAGCTGCTGTTTTCGGCGCGCATCATTCCCTACCGTGGCTCGTGGCTCGATTTCGAGTTCGACCCGAAGGACATCCTCTATTTCCGCGTCGACCGCCGCCGCAAGATGCCGGTGACGATCCTGCTGAAGGCAATCGGTCTCAATCCCGAAGCCATCCTTGCGAACTTTTTCGTCTTCGACAACTTCAAGCTGATGGATACGGGAGCCCAGCTCGAGTTCGTCGCTGATCGTCTGCGTGGCGAGATCGCGCGCTTCGACATCACCGACAAGAGCGGCACCGTCGTCGTCGAGAAGGACAAGCGCATCACCGCGCGCCATGTGCGCACGATCGAGCAGTCGGAAACGAAGTCGATCAGCGTGCCGGAAGATTATCTGGTCGGCCGCATGCTTGCGCGCAACGTGGTCGATGCCGACAGCGGCGAGATCCTCGCGAAGGCGAACGACGAGCTGACCGACGCGTTGCTGAAGAAGCTGCGCCTGGCCGGCATCAAGGACATCGCCGCGCTGTACACGAACGAGCTCGACGAGGGCGCCTATATCTCGCACACGCTCGCATCGGACGAAACCGCCGACCAGCTGGCTGCCCGCGTCGCCATCTACCGCATGATGCGGCCCGGCGAGCCGCCGACCGAAGACGCGGTCGAGGCCTTGTTCCATCGGTTGTTCTATTCGGCCGACACCTACGACCTGTCGCGCGTCGGCCGCATGAAGTTCAACGCCCGCGTCGGTCGCGACACGGCCGAAGGCGCGATGACGCTCTCGAACGAGGACATCCTCGACGTCGTCAAGATCCTGGTCGAGCTGCGCAACGGCCGCGGCGAGGTCGACGACATCGACCACCTCGGCAACCGCCGTGTGCGATGCGTGGGCGAGCTGGCCGAAAACCAGTACCGCTCGGGCTTGGCACGAATCGAGAAAGCGGTCAAGGAGCGTCTCGGCCAGGCCGAGACCGAAGACCTGATGCCGCACGACCTGATCAACTCGAAGCCGATTTCGGCCGCGCTGAAGGAATTCTTCGGCGCCTCGCAGTTGAGCCAGTTCATGGACCAGACCAATCCGCTCTCCGAGATCACGCACAAGCGACGCGTCTCTGCCCTCGGGCCGGGTGGTTTGACGCGTGAACGTGCCGGCTTCGAAGTGCGTGACGTGCACCCGACTCACTATGGTCGCGTCTGCCCGATCGAGACACCGGAAGGCCCGAACATCGGCCTGATTAACTCGCTCGCGCTGTATGCGCAGCTCAACGAGTACGGCTTCCTCGAGACGCCGTATCGACGCGTCGCCGACGGCAAGGTGAGCGACAACATCGACTACCTGTCGGCGATCGAAGAGGGCAAGTACGTGATCGCGCAGGCCTCGGCCACGCTCGACACAGACGGCAAGCTGATCGACGAGCTGGTCTCGGCTCGCGACAATGGCGAGTCTGTGCTCACCTCGGCCGAGCGCATTCAGTACATGGACGTGGCACCGACACAGATCGTGTCGGTCGCCGCCTCGCTCGTGCCCTTCCTCGAGCATGACGACGCGAATCGCGCGTTGATGGGCGCCAACATGCAGCGCCAGGCCGTGCCCACGCTGCGCCCGGAGAAGGCGCTCGTCGGTACCGGCGTCGAGCGCGTCGCCGCGAAGGACTCGGGCACCGTGGTGGCTGCGCGCCGCGGCGGCATCGTCGACTACGTCGACACCAACCGCATCGTGATCCGCGTCAACGACAAGGAAACCGTGTCGGGCGAGGTCGGCGTCGACATCTACAACCTGATCAAGTACCAGCGTTCGAACCAGAACACCAACATCCACCAGCGCCCGATCGTCAAGCGCGGTGACACCGTGTCTGCGGAGGACATCATTGCCGACGGTGCATCCACCGACATCGGCGAGTTGGCGCTCGGCCAGAACATGCTGGTCGCGTTCATGCCGTGGAACGGCTACAACTTCGAAGACTCGATCCTGATCAGCGAACGCGTGATCGCCGAAGACCGCTACACCTCGATCCACATCGAAGAGTTGGTCGTGATGGCGCGCGACACCAAGCTCGGGGCCGAGGAAATCACGCGCGACATCCCGAACTTGTCAGAGCAGCAACTGGGCCGCCTCGACGAGTCGGGCATCGTCTATGTCGGTGCGGAAGTGAACCCGGGCGACACGCTCGTGGGCAAGGTCACGCCGAAGGGCGAGACCACGCTCACGCCGGAAGAGAAGCTGCTGCGCGCGATCTTCGGCGAGAAGGCCTCGGACGTGAAAGACACGTCGCTGCGCGTCGACCAGGGCACCAACGGCACCGTGATCGATGTGCAGGTCTTCACCCGTGAAGGCATCGTGCGCGACAAGCGCGCGCAGCAGATCATCGACGACGAGTTGAAGCGTTATCGCCTCGACCTGAACGACCAGCTTCGCATCGTCGAAGCCGACGCGTTCGACCGGATCGGGAAGCTCTTGAACGGCAAGCCCGCGAACGGCGGCCCGCAGAAAATCGCCAAGGGCACGGTCATCGACAAGGCTTACCTCGAGTCGGTCGAGAAGTACCACTGGTTCGACATCCGCCCGGCCGACGAAGACCTCGCCAACCAGCTCGAATCGATCAAGAACTCGCTCGAGCAGACTCGCCACAGCTTCGACCTCGCCTTCGAAGAAAAGAAGAAGAAGCTCACGCAGGGCGACGAGCTACCCGCCGGCGTGTTGAAGATGGTGAAGGTGTACCTTGCCGTCAAGCGCCGCCTGCAACCGGGCGACAAGATGGCCGGCCGTCACGGCAACAAGGGTGTGGTCTCGAAGGTAGTGCCTGTCGAAGACATGCCGTACATGGCCGACGGCACGCCGTGCGACATCGTGTTGAATCCGCTCGGCGTGCCGTCGCGGATGAACGTCGGCCAGGTGCTCGAGGTTCATCTCGGCTGGGCCGGCAAGGGCATCGGCCGGCGCATTGGCGACATGCTGCAGCGCGAGACCAAGGTGGCCGAGCTGCGCAAGTTCCTCGACGAGCTCTACAACAAGTCGGGTGGCAAGACCGAACGGCTCGACCACCTGAGCGACGGCGAGATCCTGGAGATGTCGGCCAACCTCAGCAAGGGCGTGCCGTTCGCGACGCCGGTGTTCGACGGCGCGGCCGAAGAAGAGATCCGCGGCATGCTGAAGCTTGCCTATCCAGACGACATCGCGGCAGCGAAAGGCCTCACAGCCGCTCGCACGCAGGCGACTTTGCACGACGGCCGCACCGGCGACGCGTTCGAGCGCCCGGTCACGATCGGCTACATGCACGTGTTGAAGCTGCACCACCTGGTCGACGACAAGATGCACGCCCGCTCCACCGGCCCGTACAGCCTCGTGACCCAGCAGCCGCTCGGCGGCAAGGCCCAGTTCGGCGGCCAGCGTTTTGGCGAGATGGAGGTGTGGGCGCTCGAAGCCTACGGCGCCTCCTATGTCTTGCAGGAGATGCTGACGGTGAAATCGGACGACGTGAACGGCCGCACCAAGGTGTACGAGTCGATTGTCAAGGGCGAACACGCCATCGAAGCCGGCATGCCGGAGTCGTTCAATGTGCTGGTCAAGGAAATTCGCTCCTTGGGCATCGACATCGAACTCGAACGCAACTAAAGAAAAGGAACCAGAGCAATGAAGGGTTTACTTGATCTGTTCCGCCAGTTCACGCCTGATGAGCATTTCGACGCCATCAAGATCGGCCTGGCTTCGCCCGAAAAAATTCGGTCCTGGTCCTTCGGTGAGGTGAAGAAGCCGGAGACCATCAACTACCGGACCTTCAAGCCGGAACGCGACGGCCTCTTCTGCGCCAAGATCTTCGGGCCCATCAAGGACTACGAGTGCCTGTGCGGCAAATACAAGCGCCTGAAGCACCGCGGCGTGATCTGCGAGAAGTGCGGCGTCGAAGTCACGCAGACCAAGGTTCGCCGCGAACGCATGGGTCACATCGACCTGGCGGCGCCGTGCGCGCACATCTGGTTCCTGAAGTCGCTGCCGTCGCGCTTGGGCCTCGTGCTCGACATGACGCTGCGCGACATCGAGCGCGTGCTGTATTTCGAAGCGTACGTCGTCGTCGATCCGGGCATGACGCCGCTGAAGAAGTTCTCGATCATGTCCGAGGACGACTTCGATGCGAAGCGGACCGAGTTCGGTGACGAGTTCATCGCGCTGATGGGCGCCGAAGGTGTCCACAAGCTGCTCTCCGAGATCGACCTCGACGTCGAGATCGAGAAGCTACGCGGCGACATGACCGGCTCCGAGCTCAAGGTCAAGAAGAACTCGCGTCGCCTGAAGGTGATGGAGGCCTTCAAGAAGTCGGGCATCAAGCCGCAGTGGATGGTGATGGAAGTCCTGCCGGTGCTGCCGCCGGACCTGCGTCCGCTGGTGCCGCTCGACGGTGGCCGCTTCGCGACCTCCGACCTGAACGACCTGTATCGCCGAGTCATCAACCGCAACAACCGCCTCGCGCGCCTGTTGGAGCTGAAGGCACCGGAAATCATCGTGCGCAATGAGAAGCGGATGCTGCAGGAAGCGGTCGATTCGCTCCTCGACAACGGCCGTCGTGGCAAGGCGATGACGGGCGCGAACAAGCGTGCCCTGAAATCGCTCGCCGACATGATCAAGGGCAAGAGCGGCCGGTTCCGCCAGAACTTGCTGGGCAAGCGCGTCGACTACTCAGGCCGTTCGGTCATCGTGGTTGGCCCGACGCTGAAGCTCCATCAGTGCGGCCTGCCGAAGCTGATGGCGCTCGAGCTCTTCAAGCCCTTCATCTTCTCGCGCCTCGAGGCGATGGGCATCGCCACGACCATCAAGGCCGCGAAGAAGGAAGTCGAGTCCGGCACGCCGGTGGTCTGGGACATCCTCGAGGAGGTCATCAAGGAGCACCCGGTTCTGCTGAATCGCGCGCCGACGCTGCACCGCCTGGGCATCCAGGCGTTCGAGCCGGTGCTGATCGAAGGCAAGGCGATCCAGCTGCATCCGCTGGTCTGCGCGGCGTTCAACGCCGACTTCGACGGTGACCAGATGGCCGTGCACATTCCTCTGAGCATCGAAGCCCAGATGGAAGCTCGCACGCTGATGCTGGCGTCGAACAACATCCTGTTCCCGGCCAACGGCGAGCCGTCGATCGTGCCGTCGCAAGACGTCGTGCTCGGCCTTTACTACGCCACGCGCGACCGCATCAACGCCAAGGGCGAGGGGCTCATCTTCTCGAACGTCGGTGAAGTGCAGCGTGCGCTCGACAGCGACATGGTCGAGATCACCACCAAGGTCGCGGTACGCCTGACCGAGTACGTGAAGGACAAAACCAGCGGCGAATTCACAGCCGAGACCCAGTTGGTCGACACGACGGTCGGCCGCGCGCTGCTGTCGGAGATCCTTCCGAAGGGCCTGCCATTCAGCAACATCAACAAGGCGCTGAAGAAGAAGGAGATCTCGCGTCTCATCAGCACCTCGTTCCGCAAGTGCGGCCTGAAGGAGACCGTGGTTTTCGCCGACAAGCTGCTGCAGGCGGGCTTCCGCCTCGCGACGCGCGCCGGCATCTCGATCTGCATCGACGACATGCTGGTTCCGAAGGAGAAGCCTGCGCTGATCGAGCGCGCCGAAAAGGAAGTGAAGGAGATCGAGCAGCAGTACGTCTCGGGTCTCGTCACGTCCGGCGAGCGCTACAACAAAGTGGTGGACATCTGGGGCAAGACCGGCGACGAAGTCGGCAAGGTCATGATGAGCCAGCTCTCGAAGCAGAAGACCACCGACCGCCACAACAAGACGGTCGAGCAGGAGTCGTTCAATTCGATCTACATGATGGCCGACTCGGGCGCGCGTGGCTCTGCCGCGCAGATTCGCCAGCTCGCGGGCATGCGGGGCCTGATGGCCAAGCCGGATGGCTCGATCATCGAGACGCCGATCACCGCGAACTTCCGCGAAGGCCTGAACGTTCTGCAGTACTTCATCTCCACCCACGGCGCCCGCAAGGGTCTCGCGGACACGGCGTTGAAGACGGCGAACTCGGGCTACCTCACACGTCGTCTCGTCGACGTCACGCAGGATCTGGTCGTCATCGAGGAAGACTGCGGCACCCAGAACGGCATGAACATGCGCGCGATGGTCGAGGGCGGCGAGGTGATCGATAGCCTGCGCGACCGTGCGCTCGGCCGCGTCACCGCCATCGAAGTGCAGCATCCGGAAAGCCAGGAAATGTTGCTCGGCGCCGGCGAGATGCTCGACGAGGACGTGCTCGACATGCTCGAGGCGGCTGCCGTCGACGAGGTCAAGGTGCGCACCGCGCTCACCTGCGCCACGCGTTTTGGCATCTGCGCGAAGTGCTATGGCCGCGACCTCGGCCGTGGCGGCCTCATCAACGTCGGCGAAGCGATCGGCGTGATCGCCGCGCAGTCGATCGGCGAGCCGGGCACGCAGCTCACGATGCGTACGTTCCACATCGGTGGTGCGGCGTCGCGTGCGGCGGTGGCCTCGAGCGTCGATGCCAAGTCTGACGGCACGATCGGCTTCAACGCGACGATGCGTTACGTGACCAACGGCAAGGGCGATCCGGTCGTGATCTCGCGTTCCGGCGAGATCACCATCTCCGACCAGCACGGCCGCGAGCGCGAGCGCCACAAGGTGCCGTACGGCGCGGTGCTCGGCATCAAGGCCGACCAGCACGTGAAGGCCGGTACGGTCCTCGCGAACTGGGACCCGTTGACGCGCCCGATCATCACCGAGTTTGCCGGCAAGGCGAAGTTCGAGAACGTCGAAGAAGGCGTGACGGTTGCGAAGCAGCTCGATGAAGTGACGGGCCTCTCGACGCTCGTCGTCATCGACCCGAAGCGCCGTGGCGCGACCAAGGTGGTTCGCCCGCAGGTCAAGCTGCTCGATGCGGCCGGCAACGAAGTGAAGATCCCTGGCACCGATCACTCGGTGACCATCGCCTTCCCGATCGGTTCGTTGGTGCAGATCCGCGACGGCCAGGATCTCGCCCCGGGCGAGGTGATGGCCCGCATCCCGGTCGAAGGCCAGAAGACGCGCGACATCACGGGCGGCTTGCCGCGCGTGGCCGAGCTCTTCGAAGCCCGCACGCCGAAGGACAAGGGCACGCTCGCGGAGATGACTGGAACCGTGTCGTTCGGCAAGGAGACCAAGGGCAAGGTTCGCCTGCAGATCACCGACCCGGAAGGCAAGGTCTACGAAGAGCTCGTGCCGAAGGAGAAGAACATCGTCGTGCACGAAGGCCAAGTTGTAAACAAGGGCGAGTCGGTCGTCGACGGCCCGGCGGATCCGCAGGACATCCTTCGACTGCTGGGCATCGAGGAACTGGCGCGCTACATCGTCGACGAGGTGCAGGACGTGTATCGCCTGCAGGGCGTGAAGATCAACGACAAGCACATCGAGGTCATCGTTCGCCAGATGCTGCGGCGCGTGCAGATCGTCAACCCGGGCGACACGAGCTACATCCTCGGCGAACAGGTCGAGCGTTCGGAGCTTCTCGGCAAGAACGACAAGGCTGTCGCCGACGGCAAGCTCCCGGCAACCCATGCCGACCTGCTGATGGGCATCACCAAGGCGTCGCTGTCGACTGACAGCTTCATCTCGGCGGCTTCGTTTCAGGAGACCACGCGGGTGCTCACCGAGGCTGCCATCATGGGTAAGCGCGACGAGCTGCGTGGCCTAAAGGAGAACGTCATCGTCGGCCGCCTGATCCCAGCCGGCACCGGCATGGCCTTCCACGACGCCCGCAAGACCAAGGAAGCGATGGACGACGCCGAGCGTCGCGCGATCGCGGTCCAGGAGGCGGAAGAACTCGCCGCGGTGCAGTTCGCGCAAGTCGATGCGGCGACGGACGCGGCTGCCGCAGCGGCGACCGCCACGGCGGGGACCGAGTAAGACGAATCGCTTTGGCGATCAAAGGGCGGCTTCGGCCGCCCTTTTCGTTTGGTGCGCGAGCCAGGCATCGGGTGTCGAAATGGTCACGCCGTGGCATTGGGCGCGACGCGCGAGACGCAGCACTGCCCGGTCACGGCTCAGCAGCGCGAAAGCGCCATGGTCTAGGGCCAGATCGATGAACTTCTGGTCGTCGCCGTCGGTGCACTTCAGGCGATGGACGACGCTGCGGTGGGGCGTCGCGATCGTCGCATGGCGGTCGAAGCGCGCGAGGACGGCGCCGACGTCGCACGGCCACCGGGAGATGCCGCGCACCAGTACGTAGGCGAGTTCTGCGCGCAACGGCGCACTCGCGAGCCATGTCACATGACCGGTGGCGATCGCCTCACCGATCGCGACGCCCGACGGGTCTTCGAAGAGTAGCCAGCCCAGCACGACGTTGGTGTCGAGCACGACTGAAATCCTCAGCTCGGGATTTGGGGTGGGATTCAAAGGTCGGGCTTGCAGAGAAAGTGGTCCTGAATATAATGGAAGGCTTTTCCGGCAGGTTCTGCTGCGCTCGTCGTCGAGCGACTCGTCCCGTTCGAACGCATGCTCGGGCGCGCGTCCAGAGTCGATTGTTCCCCCGGGTGCCGCTCAGGCAGATCACCGCTGCGAAGCTCGCTACTCAGTTCGCTACTCGTTTGCTTGCATCCGGCCGCTGAGTCGGATGTGTTCTTAGACTGGATCTTTTCGTCATGCCAACCATCAATCAACTCGTGCGGCACGGTCGCGCGACCGAGACCGTGAAGTCGAAGTCGCCTGCGCTGCAGGGTGGCCCTCAGCGTCGCGGTGTCTGCACCCGCGTCTACACCACGACGCCGAAGAAGCCGAACTCGGCGCTTCGCAAGGTGGCCAAGGTTCGACTGACGAACGGGTTCGAGATCATTTCGTACATCGGTGGTGAAGGCCACAACCTGCAGGAACACAGCGTCGTGCTGGTTCGCGGTGGCCGCGTCAAGGACTTGCCAGGCGTGCGCTACCACATCGTGCGCGGCTCGCTCGACCTGCAAGGAGTGAAAGACCGCAAGCAGTCGCGTTCGAAGTACGGCGCGAAGCGTCCGAAGAAGGCATAAAGCCGAGAACGCCGCAGGCGCTGAGTGAAAGACGGCCTGAAGGCCGTCGTCGGATATTTTTTGGTGCGGTTGCCAACCGCAACAAATTTCGTGGCGGCCCGGTCAGGGCTGCTTTAGTAAGTGGGTCGCCTTGATGACGACCCGGGGTTCCCGCAAATAGCGGGCACCAACTGAACCCAAAGGAAGTGCCATGCCACGTCGTCGCGAAGTCCCCAAACGGGACATCCTCCCCGATCCCAAGTTTGGCTCGGTCGATCTGTCGAAGTTCATGAACGTGATCATGGAGTCCGGCAAGAAGGCGATCGCCGAGCGCATCATCTATGGCGCCCTCGAACAAGTCGAGAAGAAGTCGGGCAAGGACCCGCTCGAGATCTTCGTCGTCGCGCTGAACAATATCAAGCCGATGGTCGAGGTGAAGTCGCGTCGCGTCGGCGGTGCCAATTACCAGGTGCCGGTGGAAGTCCGCCCAGTCCGCCGCGTCGCGCTCGCGATGCGTTGGTTGAAGGAATCGGCGCGCAAGAGGGGCGAGAAGTCGATGGCGCAGCGCCTTGCGAACGAGTTGCTCGAGGCTGTCGAAGGTCGGGGCGGCGCGATGAAGAAGCGCGACGAAGTGCACCGCATGGCAGAGGCCAACAAGGCGTTCTCGCACTTCCGCTTCTAAGAAGGAATCCGATGGCGGCGGCGCGGCTGATTCGAAAGTCGGCCATTCGACGCGCCACGGCACCCTTCCGGCGACAGGTGCCGCCTAATTTGGCACTGTCGCCCTCCTGACCGAACACATCTCCGCACTGGAGCAGACCATGGCCCGCAAGACCCCCATCGAGCGCTACCGAAACATCGGTATCTCCGCCCACATCGACGCTGGCAAGACCACGACGACCGAGCGCATCCTGTTCTACACCGGCGTGAACCACAAGATCGGCGAAGTGCACGATGGCGCGGCGACGATGGACTGGATGGAGCAGGAGCAGGAGCGCGGCATCACGATCACGTCGGCCGCGACCACGTGCTTCTGGAAGGGCATGGACCTGTCCTACCCCGAGCACCGCATCAACATCATCGACACGCCCGGCCACGTCGACTTCACGATCGAGGTCGAGCGCTCGATGCGCGTGCTCGACGGCGCCGTGATGGTGTACGACTCGGTCGGCGGTGTGCAGCCGCAGTCGGAAACCGTCTGGCGCCAGGCCAACAAGTACAAGGTGCCTCGCCTCGCGTTCGTCAACAAGATGGACCGCACCGGCGCCGACTTCTTCCGCGTGCGCCAAATGATGGTCGACCGCCTGAAGGCAAACCCGGTCGTGATCACGATCCCGATCGGCGCCGAAGAGAACTTCAAGGGCGTGGTCGATCTGATCAAGATGAAGGCCATCTTCTGGGACGAAGCGTCGCAGGGCATGAAGTTCAGCTACGAAGAGATCCCGGCCGATCTCGTCGAGTCGGCCAACAAGTGGCGCGAGCAGATGGTCGAGGCCGCGGCCGAGGCCAACGAAGAGCTGATGAACAAGTACCTCGAATCGGGCGAACTGACCGAGGACGAGATCAAGGCCGGCATTCGTGTCCGCACGATCGCGGGCGAGATCCAGCCGATGCTCTGCGGCAGCGCGTTCAAAAACAAGGGCGTGCAGCGCATGCTCGACGCCGTCGTCGACTTCATGCCGGCGCCGAGCGACATCGCCCCGGTCTCGGGCACCGGCGACGACGACAAGCCGGCGACGCGCGAGCGCACCGACGAGGCCAAGTTCTCCGCGCTGGCGTTCAAGCTGATGACCGACCCGTACGTCGGCCAGTTGACGTTCGTGCGCGTGTATTCCGGCGTGCTGAAGTCGGGCGACTCGGTCTACAACCCGATCCGCGGCAAGAAGGAGCGCATCGGCCGCATCCTGCAGATGCACGCGAACCAGCGCGAAGAGATCAAGGAAATTCTGGCCGGCGACATCGCCGCCTGCGTCGGTCTGCGCGAAGTGACGACCGGCGAGACGCTCTGCGACCCGGGCGCCATCATCACGCTCGAGAAGATGATCTTCCCGGAGCCGGTGATCTCGCAGGCCGTCGAGCCGAAGACCAAGGCCGACCAGGAGAAGATGGGCATCGCCCTTGGTCGGCTCGCCCAGGAAGACCCATCGTTTCGCGTCAAGACCGACGAGGAGTCGGGCCAGACCATCATCTCCGGGATGGGCGAGCTGCACCTCGAGATCATCGTCGACCGAATGAAGCGCGAATTCGGTGTCGAGGCCAACGTCGGCAAGCCGCAGGTCGCGTACCGCGAGACGATTCGCAAACCCGTTTCTGATGTCGAAGGCAAGTTTGTGCGCCAGTCGGGCGGCAAGGGCCAGTACGGCCACGTGGTGCTGAAGATCGAGCCGCAGGAGCCGGGCAAGGGCTTCGAGTTCGTCGACGCGATCAAGGGCGGCGTGGTGCCGCGCGAGTTCATCCCGGCGGTTCGCAAGGGCGTGGAAGACTCACTGCCCGCTGGCGTGCTCGCGGGTTACCCGGTCGTCGACATCAAGGTCACGCTGACCTTCGGTTCGTACCACGAGGTGGACTCGAACGAGAACGCGTTCAAGATGGCCGCGTCGTTCGGCTTCAAGGACGGCTGCCGCAAGGCGTCGCCGGTCATCCTCGAGCCGATGATGGCCGTGGAAGTCGAGACGCCGGAAGACTTCGCCGGCAACGTGATGGGCGACCTGTCGTCGCGTCGCGGCATGGTGCAGGGCATGGACGACATGGCCGGTGGCGGCAAGGTCATCAAGGCCGAAGTGCCGCTGTCGGAGATGTTCGGCTATTCGACGACGCTGCGTTCGATGTCGCAAGGCCGCGCCACCTACACGATGGAGTTCAAGCACTACAGCGAAGCGCCGAAGAACGTCGCCGACGCGATCGTGACGTCGCGTGGCAGTGTCGTGGCAGGTCGCGCGACCTGACGCTTCGCTCACGGACAAGCGGGTTTGCGTTGCGAACCCTTTTCAGATTCTTTTAGGAGTTCTCTCTCATGGCCAAGAGCAAATTCGAGCGCACCAAGCCGCACGTCAACGTCGGCACGATCGGTCACGTCGACCACGGCAAGACCACCCTGACGGCGGCGATCACGACCGTGCTGTCGCGCCTTTTCGGTGGTGAAGCCAAGGCCTACGACCAGATCGACGCGGCGCCCGAAGAGAAGGCCCGCGGCATCACCATCAACACCGCCCACGTCGAGTACGAGACCAAGAACCGGCACTACGCCCACGTCGACTGCCCCGGCCACGCCGACTATGTGAAGAACATGATCACCGGTGCGGCCCAGATGGACGGCGCGATCCTCGTCGTCAGCGCCGCCGACGGCCCCATGCCGCAGACCCGCGAGCACATCCTGCTCGCCCGCCAGGTCGGCGTGCCGTACATCATTGTCTACATGAACAAGTGCGACATGGTCGACGACGCCGAGCTGCTCGAGCTCGTCGAGATGGAGGTGCGCGAACTGCTCGACAAATACGACTTTCCCGGCGACGCCACCCCCATCATCCACGGCTCGGCCAAGCTCGCCTTGGAAGGCGACAAGGGCGACTTGGGCGAAGGCTCCATCATCAAGCTCGCCGAGGCCCTCGACACCTACATCCCGCAGCCCGAACGCGCCATCGACGGCGCCTTCCTGATGCCCGTGGAAGACGTCTTCTCCATCTCCGGTCGCGGCACCGTCGTGACGGGAAGAATCGAGCGCGGCATCATCAAAGTCGGCGAGGAAATCGAGATCGTCGGCATCACCCCGACGCAAAAGACCACCTGCACCGGCGTCGAGATGTTCAGGAAACTCCTCGACCAGGGCCAGGCCGGCGACAACGTGGGCATCCTGCTGCGCGGCACCAAGCGAGAAGACGTGCAGCGCGGCCAGGTCCTCTGCAAGCCCTCGAGCGTCAAGCCGCACACCCACTTCACCGCCGAAATCTATGTCTTGAGCAAAGAAGAAGGCGGCCGCCACACCCCGTTCTTCAACAACTACCGTCCGCAGTTCTACTTCCGCACGACCGACGTGACCGGCGCGGTCGAGCTGCCGAAGGACAAGGAGATGGTCATGCCGGGCGACAACGTCTCCATCACCGTCAAGCTCATCAACCCGATCGCGATGGAAGAGGGCCTGCGCTTCGCCATCCGCGAAGGCGGCCGCACCGTCGGCGCCGGGGTCGTGGCGAAGATCCTCGAGTAACTTTGAAAGTGAAGTGCGGGGCTTGAGTCCCCTTTATTCGCAATGCGGCGTTTCTGCGCCGCTCATACCGAAAGGCGGCGCTTCCGCGCTGCCTGCATACCCCGCGGAACCACCGCAACGCTCTTTGAAAGACAGCCATGGCCACCCAGCAAAAGATCCGCATCCGCCTGAAGGCGTTCGACTACAAGCTCATCGACCAGTCAGCGCTCGAGATCGTCGATACCGCCAAGCGCACCGGCGCCATCGTCAAGGGCCCCGTGCCGTTGCCGACGCGCATGCAGCGCTTCGACATCCTGCGTTCGCCGCATGTCAACAAGACCTCGCGCGACCAGTTCGAGATTCGCACGCACCAGCGCCTGATGGACATCGTGGATCCAACCGACAAGACCGTCGACGCGTTGATGAAGCTCGATCTGCCGGCCGGCGTCGACGTCGAGATCAAGCTGCAGTAATCGCGTCGCGGCCTTGCGCCAAGACGCCCACCTGCTATAGTCACGGGCTTTTCCGGAAACACCCGCCGTTCCAGACTCCGCAATCTAGTCAGTCAACCGCCCTTGGATTTCATGGGCATCGCCTGAGTCGAGAAGCGAGGCAAGCGACGGCAGACGCGCTCCAGCGAGCGACGTCGAACACATCAGTCTGCCCGGCCAATCGTTGTCGGGCGTGTCAAACAAAGGCCTTGTCTTTCGGGCTGGAGAATATTCATGACGACCACGTCTTCCATGACGACAGGGGCGGCTCCTGCCGCGTACGTCGACGAGCGCCTCGGTCTGCTCGGCCGCAAGGTGGGCATGATGCGCATCTTCACCGACGACGGCGACACCATCCCCGTGACGGTGCTCGACGTCTCGAATAACCGCGTCACGCAGGTGAAGACCACCGAGACCGACGGCTACAGCGCGCTGCAGGTCGCGTTCGGCGAGCGCAAGGCCTCGCGTGTCTCCAAGCCCGAGGCGGGCCACTTCGCCAAGGCCGGCGTCGAAGGCGGCGAGGTGCTGAAGGAATTCCGCGTCGCCGCTTCGGTCGCTGCCGAATACAAGATGGGCGCTACCGTGCCGATCGGCGTGTTCACGGTGGGCCAGCTGGTCGACGTGCAGGGCACCTCGATCGGCAAGGGCTTCACCGGCACGATCAAGCGCCACAACTTCAAGTCGCAACGCGCGTCGCACGGCAACAGCCGTTCGCACAACGTGCCGGGTTCGATCTCGATGGCACAAGATCCGGGCCGCGTGTTCCCGGGCAAGAAGATGTCAGGCCAGCGCGGCAACGTCACCAAGACGATCCAGAACCTCGACATCGTTCGCATCGACGAAGCGCGGCAGTTGCTGCTCGTCCGTGGCGCGGTGCCGGGTGCGAAAAACGGGCATGTCGTCGTGTGCCCGGCGGTGAAGGCGTTGCCGAAGGGCGCTGCTGCCAAGGCCGAAGCCGACAAGGCCGCTGCCGCCAAGGGAGCCAAGTGATGCAAATCGAACTCCTCAACGCGCAAGGCCAGTCGACCGAGAAGGTCGACGCCCCCGACACGCTGTTCGGCCGCGACTACAACGAGGCGCTGGTGCACCAGATCGTCGTTGCGTTCCAGGCCAACGCCCGCCAGGGCACGCGGGCCCAGCTCGACCGTGCCGAGGTGAAGCATTCGACCAAGAAGCCGTGGCGTCAGAAGGGCACCGGCCGCGCCCGCGCCGGCATGACCTCGTCGCCGCTGTGGCGCGGCGGCGGACGCATCTTCCCGAACAGCCCGGACGAGAACTTCACGCAGAAGGTCAACAAGAAGATGTATCGCGCCGGCATGGCGTCGATCTTTTCGCAGCTGGCTCGCGAGGGTCGCTTGGCCGTCGTCGAAGACCTCACAGTCGATTCGCCGAAGACCAAGCAGCTCGCGCAGAAATTCAAGGACATGGGGCTCGACTCTGTGCTGGTCATCACCCACGAGATGGGCGACAACCTGATGCTTGCGTCGCGGAACCTCCAGAACGTGCTCGTCGTCGAGCCGCGCTACGCCGATCCGCTCGCGCTGGTGCACTACAAGAAAGTGCTTGTCACGCGTGCCGCGATGGAGCAATTGAAGGAGATGCTGGCATGAGCACCGCAGCCAACAAGAACGCCGGCAAGCCGGTCGGCGCGAAGGGTCCGGCGAAAGATGCTGCCGCGGCGCCGGTGGAGGCGAAGGCGGCGAAGCCGCAGGTCGCCAAAGTGAAGAAGCCGGTCGTAGCAAAGCGCCCTGCCCACTCCGAAGGCCGCCTCACGCAAGTGTTGATCGCGCCGATCGTGAGCGAGAAGGCGACGATGGCTGCCGACAAGCACAACCAGGTGTTGTTCCAGGTGATGCGCGACGCCACCAAGCCCGAGATCAAGGCCGCGGTCGAGCTGATGTTCAAGGTCACTGTCGAGTCGGTCAACACCGTGCAGCACAAGGGCAAGACCAAGCGCTTCGGCAAGTCGACAGGCCGTCGCGACCACGTCAAGAAGGCATATGTCTGCCTCGCGGCCGGCCAGGAACTGAACTTCTCCGGGGAGGGCGCGTAATGCCCATCGTCAAGGTCAAGCCGACGTCGCCGGGTCGCCGCGCGGTCGTCAAGGTCGTGCACCCGCACCTGTACAAGGGCCGCCCGGAAGCGTCGCTTCTCGAGCCGCAGATGCAGAACGCCGGTCGCAACAACAACGGTCACATCACGATCCGCCATAAGGGAGGTGGGCACAAGCACCACTACCGCGTGGTCGACTTCGTGCGCAACAAGGACGCGATTCCGGCGAAGGTCGAGCGCATCGAGTACGACCCGAACCGCACGGCCCACATCGCGCTGGTGGTGTACGCCGATGGCGAACGTCGCTACGTGATCGCGCCGCGCGGCCTCGAAGTCGGCGCGACCATCATTTCGGGCGCCGAAGCGCCGATCAAGGCGGGCAACACGCTGCCGATCCGGAACATCCCGGTCGGGTCGATCATCCACTGCATCGAGATGCTGCCGGGCAAGGGCGCACAGATCGCGCGCTCGGCCGGCGCCTCGGTGACGCTGCTGGCGCGCGAAGGCACCTACGCCCAGCTGCGCTTGCGCTCGGGTGAGGTTCGCAAGATCCACATCGACTGCCGCGCCACGATCGGCGAGGTCAGCAACGAAGAGCACAG
The DNA here is from genome assembly GCA_965246805.1 of Caldimonas sp. Lineage (GTDB taxonomy): Bacteria > Pseudomonadota > Gammaproteobacteria > Burkholderiales > Burkholderiaceae_C > Schlegelella_A. The sequence goes on from CBDFFO010000006.1 coordinate 263,186, forward strand.
CCTGCGCCAGTACGGCAAGGCTGGCGCCAAGCGCTGGAAGGGCATCCGCCCGACGGTGCGCGGCGTGGCGATGAATCCGGTCGACCACCCGCACGGTGGTGGCGAAGGCCGCACCGGCGAAGGCCAGGCGCCGGTCTCGCCGTGGAACACGCTGACCAAGGGCTATCGCACCCGCAACAACAAGCGGACGCAGACGATGATCGTCGCGCGTCGCAAGAAGTAAGAGGAACGCGCCATGACCCGTTCACTGAAAAAAGGTCCTTTCATCGACCACCATCTCGCCGCCAAGGTGGAGAAGGCCGTCGCCACGAAGGACAAGAAGCCCATCAAGACCTGGTCGCGCCGCTCGACGATCCTGCCCGATTTCATCGGCGTCACGATCGCCGTGCACAACGGCAAGCAGCACGTGCCGGTCTACGTCACCGACCAGATGGTCGGCCACAAGCTCGGCGAATTTGCGCTCACGCGCACGTTCAAGGGGCACCCGGCCGACAAGAAGGCCAATAAGAAGTAAGGACGGAAATATGAAACCCCCACGCTCACTTCGTTCGCGGCCCCTATCGAGGGCGCCAATGCCCTCAGGGCGGCCGGGCGGGCATTGATCATGGAAACCCGCTCAATCGTTCGTGGCGTGCGCCTCTCCTTCGACAAGGGCCGACTGGTTGCCGACTTGATTCGCGGCAAGAAGGTCGATCAGGCGCTCAATATCCTGACGTTCACGCAGAAGCGCGCGGCCGGCATCATCAAGAAGTGTCTCGAGTCGGCGATCGCCAATGCCGAGCACAACGACGGTGCCGACATCGACGAGCTGATGGTCAAGACCATCTACGTCGAGCAAGGGGCGACGCTGAAGCGCTTTTCGGCCCGGGCCAAGGGCCGCGGCAACCGCATCAGCAAGCCCACCGCGCACATCTACATCACCGTCGGCAACTAAAGACACGGTCGTTAGAGCAATACCCAAGGAACCCAATGGGACAAAAGATTCACCCGACCGGTTTTAGGCTGCCGGTCACGCGCAACTGGGCTTCGCGCTGGTACGCGTCGAACAAGAATTTCGCGACCATGCTGGCCGAAGACCTGAAGGTCCGCGAGTTCCTGAAGCAGCGCCTGAAGAGCGCGGCCGTGTCGCGGGTGTTGATCGAGCGCCCTGCCAAGAACGCGCGCATCACCATTTTCTCGGCGCGTCCGGGTGTCGTGATCGGCAAGAAGGGCGAGGACATCGAGAACCTGAAGGCCGAGCTGACGCGCCGCCTGGGCGTGCCGGTCGCCGTGAACATCGAAGAGGTGCGCAAGCCTGAAATCGATGCGCAGCTGATCGCCGACTCGATCACGCAGCAGCTCGAGAAGCGGATCATGTTTCGCCGCGCGATGAAGCGCGCGATGCAGAACGCGATGCGCCTGGGCGCGCAAGGCATCAAGCTGATGTCGTCCGGGCGGCTCAACGGCATCGAGATCGCGCGTTGCGAGTGGTATCGCGAAGGTCGCGTACCGCTCCACACGTTGAAGGCCGACATCGACTACGGCTTCTCGGAAGCGAAGACGACCTACGGGATCATCGGCGTGAAGTGCTGGGTCTACCGCGGTGACCGCCTCGCCAACGGCGACGCGCCGGGCATCGTGACGCCGCCGGGTGCCGACGACGATCGCCGCAATCGTCGCGGCCCGCCGCGCGGACCAGGCGGCCCCGGTGGCCCGGGCGCGCCCGGCGGCCGTACCCGCACCGCGGGTGGCCCGGGGGGTGATCGCGGCGCGAGACCCGCTGCCGGTCCCGCCGATCGTCATGTCAACGACAAGCCTGTCGATACGAGCGGCAGTGCCGCTTCGGCCGAGGTTGCGGGCGCTGCTGGCGTGATCGCCAGCGACGCGCCGAAAGGCCCCGCCGTCAAGCGCGTCCGCAAGGCCGCTCCCCCGCCCGCTGCCGATGGCAAGGGCGAGGGCAAAGGAGAATAAGAAATGCTGCAACCCGCACGCCGCAAATATCGCAAGGAACAAAAGGGCCGGAACACCGGCATCGCCACGCGCGGTGCCAATGTGTCCTTCGGTGACTTCGGCCTCAAGTCGGTCGAGCGCGGCCGCCTCACGGCGCGCCAAATCGAAGCCGCTCGCCGTGCGATCTCGCGCCACGTGAAGCGCGGTGGCCGCATCTGGATCCGCATCTTCCCGGACAAGCCGATCTCGCAGAAGCCGGCCGAAGTCCGCATGGGCAACGGTAAGGGCAACCCCGAGTACTACGTCGCCGAGATCCAGCCCGGCAAGGTGCTGTACGAAATCAACGGCGTCCCGGAAGAGCTCGCCCGCGAAGCGTTCCGTCTCGCATCGGCCAAGCTGCCGCTGAAGACGACCTTCGTGCTGCGCCAAGTCGGCGCCTGATCGGAATCCTCATGAAGACATCTGACCTTCGTTCCAAAGACGCTGCCGGCCTCAAGAAGGAAGTGAGCGACCTGCTGAAGGCGCACTTCGGGCTGCGCATGCAGAAGGCGACGCAGCAACTCACCAACCACTCGCAGCTGAAGAACACGCGCCGCGACATCGCACGCGTGAAGACGATCCAGGCCGAGAAGAAGACCGAGTCGAACAAGAAAGGCGCTTCGAAATGAACGCTGAAGCCACCACGCCGGAAGCCGCCATGCCGGAAGCCACCGTGCCGGAAACCGCCGCGCCGGGAACCGCGGCGGCGCCCGCTGTCAAGCCGAAGAACACCCGCACGCTGATCGGCAAGGTCGTGAGCGACAAGCGCTCGAAGACCATCACCGTGTTGATCGAGCGCCGCACCAAGCACGAGTTGTACGGCAAGATCGTCGCGAAGACGAGCAAGTACCACGCGCACGACGAGAACGGCGACTACAAGATGGGAGACGTTGTCGAGATCGCGGAGTGCCGTCCGATCTCGAAGACGAAGGCCTGGACGGTGACCCGTCTGGTGACAAAGGGCATCACGGTCTAAGCGCCGCTGGTCGCTCCCCTGCGAAGCGCGCCCTGGGCGCGCTTCGATATTTCAAACACGCAAGGAACGCTCACCATGCTGAAAGTCGGCGACAAGCTGCCCGAGGGCAAGTTGCAGGAGTTCATCGAAATCGAGGGCAACGGCTGCTCGCTCGGTCCGAACTCGTTCGAGATCGGCAATGAAACAGCTGGCAAGACCATCGCGATCTTCGGCCTGCCCGGCGCGTTCACGCCGACCTGCTCGGCCAAGCACTTGCCGGGCTATATCGAACAGTTCGATGCACTGAAGGCCGCCGGCGTCGACGAGATCTGGTGCACGTCCGTCAACGATCCGTTCGTGATGGGCGCTTGGGGCCGTGAACAGCATTCAGCTGACAAGGTCCGCATGATGGCCGACGGCAGCGCCGACTTCGCCAAGGCGACGGGTCTCACGCTCGACCTCACCTCGCGAGGCATGGGTCTGCGCTCGAATCGCTATTCGATGCTCGTGAAAGACGGCGTCGTGAAAACGCTCAACGTCGAGGAAGCCGGCAAGTTCGAGGTGAGCGACGCCGCGACGATGCTCGCCCAGGCGAAAGCACTTAAGGGTTGATTGGCGGCAAAAAATTGACAGGGCGGAAGAAAGACCGGCATAATCGCCGGCTTCGCTGAAGGGTGGTCGAGGTTCCCGGGTTGCATGCATGCCCTGCAAGCCCGGCCCGGAAGCCCCTTCCAGCTCCGCCCAAACGCTCGCCATCGATTCGAAAGCGCCTACCGGCGCCGAAGAATGAATCAGTGGTGATCCGACGGGCCCAAGACTGACCGTCGGTGCGCGCGCTTCAACACGCTGGCACTCCGCCGGGACAAGTTGGGAGATAAAAAATGATTCAAATGCAGTCGCGACTCGATGTCGCCGACAACACGGGTGCGAAGTCGGTCATGTGCATCAAGGTGCTCGGTGGCTCGAAGCGTCGTTACGCCGGCATCGGCGACGTGATCAAGGTTTCCATCAAGGAAGCTGCGCCGCGCGGACGCGTGAAGAAGGGCGAGGTCTATTCGGCCGTCGTTGTTCGCACCGCCAAGGGCGTGCGCCGTCAGGACGGGTCGCTGGTGAAGTTCGACGGCAACGCCGCCGTCCTGCTCAACGCCAAGTTGGAGCCGATCGGAACCCGCATCTTCGGGCCGGTGACGCGCGAGCTGCGCACCGAGCGCTTCATGAAGATCGTCTCGCTCGCGCCGGAAGTGCTCTGAGCGGTTCGTTTCGAGCCGCGGCGTTGCAGACATTCGGTTGAACAGTTGAGTTGAAAGAGCGGAAATGAACAAGATTCGCAAAGGCGACGCCGTCATCGTGTTGACGGGCCGCGACAAGGGCAAGCGTGGCACGGTGCTGCAACGCGTCGACGAAGAGAAGCTGCTCGTCGAAGGCGTCAACGTGGTGAAGAAGCACGTGAAGCCGAACCCGATGAAGGGTGCGACCGGCGGGGTCGTCGACAAGACATTGCCGATCCATCAATCGAACGTCGCGATCTTCAACGCGGCAACCGGCAAGGCGGATCGCGTCGGCATCAAGATGCTGACCGCAGAAGACAAGAAGAATCGCAAGACCCGGGACAACGGTATCCGTGTCTACAAGTCGAGCGGCGCTGAAATCAAGATTTGACGCGATCTCGGCACGGAGAATTACAAGGTTCAAACATGGCACGTCTACAAGAGTTCTATCGCGAGAAAGTGGTCCCCGACCTGGTCACCAAGTTCGGCTACACCTCGACGATGCAGGCGCCGCGCATCACCAAGATCACGCTCAACATGGGCGTGAGCGAGGCGGTCTCGGACAAGAAGGTGATGGACCACGCTGTTAGCGATCTCTCGAAGATCGCCGGCCAGCGGCCCGTCGTCACCAAGTCGAAGAAGGCGATCGCCGGCTTCAAGATTCGCGACGGCGTGCCGATCGGCTGCATGGTCACGCTGCGCGGCGTGCAGATGTACGAATTCCTCGACCGGTTCGTGACGATCGCGCTGCCCCGCGTGCGCGACTTCCGGGGCATCTCGGCACGTGCCTTCGACGGCCGTGGCAACTACAACATCGGCGTCAAGGAACAGATCATCTTCCCTGAAGTCGAATACGACAAGATCGACGTGCTGCGTGGCTTGAACATCAGCATCACCACGACCGCGAAGACCGACGACGAGTGCAAGGCGCTCCTCACCGCGTTCAAGTTTCCGTTCAAGAACTGAAAGCCGACATGGCCAAGACTTCTCTGATCCAGCGCGAATTGAAGCGCACGCAATTGGTCGCCAAGTACGCGAAGAAGTACGCCGAGCTGAAGGCAGCCGCGAACGACGCGAAGAAGTCCGACGAAGACCGCTATGCGGCTCGTCTCGAACTGCAGAAGCTGCCGCGCAACGCCTACCCGACGCGCCAGCGCAATCGTTGTGCGTTGACCGGTCGCCCGCGTGGCACGTTCCGCAAGTTCGGCCTCGGTCGCAACAAGATCCGCGAGCTCGCCTTCAAGGGCGACATCCCCGGCATCGTCAAGGCCAGCTGGTAGGAATGAAGCCCCCACGCTCTCTGCGTTCGCTGCCCCCCGAGGGGGCGCCGGCCGCCTTGGGAGCGGCCCGGCGTCGTCCGGGCCTCAAAGGAGTTATCTGATATGAGCATGAGTGACCCGATCGCCGATATGCTGACTCGCATCCGCAATGCGCAGATGGTCGAGAAGCCGAGCGTGTCGATGCCGTCGTCGAAGTTGAAGGCCGCGATTGCGCAGGTTTTGAAGGACGAAGGCTACATCGACGGCTTCGCGATCAAGAGCGATGGCGACAAGCCGCAGCTCGAAATCGGCCTGAAGTACTACGCCGGCCATCCGGTCATCGCCCACATCGAGCGCGTGAGTCGCCCTGGCCTTCGGGTCTACAAGGGCCGACACGACATCCCGACCGTGATGAACGGCCTCGGCGTCGCCATCGTCACCACGCCCAAGGGCGTGATGACCGATCGCAAGGCGCGCCAGGTCGGTATCGGCGGTGAAGTTCTTTGCTACGTGTCGTAAGGAGCAGCTGCATGTCACGCGTAGGAAAAATGCCGCTGCCCGTCCCGAAAGGTGTGGACGTGTCGCTGGCGAGTGATCAGATCAGCGTCAAGGGCACGCTCGGAACGATGACGTGGCCGGCCAACGCCCTCGTCACGATCAGGAATGAAGACGGCAAGTTGATGTTCGCGCCGGCCAACGATTCGACCGAAGCCGATGCGATGTCGGGCACCATGCGCGCGCTCGTCGGCAACATGGTGAACGGCGTTACCAAGGGCTTCGAGAAGCGCCTGGCGCTGGTGGGCGTCGGCTATCGCGCGAGCGCGGCCGGCACCAAACTCAATCTGCAGATCGGCTACTCGCATCCGGTGTCGAAAGACATGCCGGCCGGCGTCAAGGTCGAATGCCCGACGCAGACAGAGATCGTCATCAAGGGCTTCGATCGCCAAGCCGTGGGCCAGGTCGCCGCCGAGGTTCGCGCGTTGCGTCCGCCGGAGCCCTACAAGGGCAAGGGCATTCGCTACGTCGGCGAGAAGATCACGATCAAAGAAACGAAGAAGAAGTAAAAGGCCGTTATGAACAACCCCCACGCTCACATTCGTTCACTGCCCCCCAAGGGGGCGCATCAGGCCCTTCGGGCGGCCGGGCAGGCCTGATCATGTTGGACAAGAAAGCTCAGCGCATCCGCCGTTCGCGTCAGACGCGCGCCCGCATCGCGGTGCAGCGAGTCGCGCGCCTGACGGTCTATCGCACGAACCTGCACATCTATGCCAGCGTCATCTCCGACGACGGCACGACAGTCATCGCGAGCGCCTCGACCGTCGAGAAGGACGTTCGCAGCGAACTGGCCGGCGACTCGAAAGTGGCCGGCAAGGGCGGCAACGTCGCTGCAGCCGCAATGATCGGCAAGCGCATCGCCGAGAAGGCGAAGGCGGCTGGCGTCGAGAAGGTGGCGTTCGACCGCGCGGGCTTCGCTTATCACGGCCGCATTAAGGCGCTCGCCGATGCGGCCCGCGAAGCCGGTTTGCAGTTCTGAGCCGCCCGCAGGCTAATTGAAGGAATTCGAGAATGGCAAAGTTTCAACCCCGCGCGCAGACCGAAGGCAATGACGACGGCCTGAAGGAAAAAATGATCGCGGTGAACCGCGTGACCAAGGTCGTGAAGGGCGGTCGCACGCTGAGCTTCGCGGCGCTGACCGTCGTCGGCGACGGCGATGGCCGCGTCGGCATGGGCAAGGGCAAGGCCAAGGAAGTGCCGGTCGCAGTGACCAAGGCAATGGACTCGGCGCGTCGCAACATGCTGAAGGTGCAGCTGAAGAACGGCACGATCTACCACAAGGTGGTGGGCGAGCACGGTGCGTCGCGTGTGCTGATGGCGCCGGCCAAGCCGGGTGACGGCATCATCGCCGGCGGCCCGATGCGCGCGGTGTTCGAGGTGATGGGCGTGACCGACATCGTCTGCAAGAGCCTGGGCTCGTCGAACCCCTACAACATCGTTCGCGCCACGCTCGATGGCCTTCGCCACTCGAGCACCCCGTCGGAAATCGCGGCTAAGCGCGGCCTCACGGTCGAGCAGATCCTTGGCTGATCGCGGCGAGCAACCACCGGAGTCAGAACATGTCCGATAAACGAATCAGCCGCGACAAGCATGTCGACAAGGCGACCGTGAGCATCAAGCTCGTGAAGAGCATCGCCGGCACGCGCGAGTCGCACCGCGCGACGGTGCGCGGCCTCGGCCTGCGCAAATTGAACAGCGAGTCGACGCTGGAAGACACGCCGTCGGTGCGCGGCATGATCAACAAGGTCTCGTACCTGGTCAAGGTTCTCTGAACCCGACTCTGGAGTAAGCACATGGAACTCAACACCATCAAGCCGGCCGACGGCGCCAAGAAGCCACGTCGCCGTGTCGGCCGCGGCATCGGTTCTGGCCTCGGCAAGACCGCAGGCCGCGGCCACAAGGGCCAGAAATCGCGCTCGGGCGGCTATCACAAGGTCGGCTTCGAAGGCGGCCAGATGCCGCTGCAGCGCCGCTTGCCCAAGCGCGGCTTCAAGTCGCACTTGAAAAAATACAACGCCGAAGTCACCTTGACCGCCTTGCAGCGCCTCGGCGCGCCCGAAGTCGACCTCCTTGCATTGAAGCAGGCGGGCCTCGTCGGCGAGATGGTCAAGAACGTGAAGATCATCAAGAGCGGAGAGCTCACGATGAAGGTCACGTTGCAAGGCGTGCTCGCCACGGCCGGCGCGAAGGCCGCGATCGAGGCGGCCGGCGGCTCGGTGGCCTGAGGCCTTCCGGACCAACAGCAAACAGGACCGACGCGTGGCAACCCAAGCGAATCAACTGGCCAAGAGCGGGAAGTTCGGTGACCTGCGTCGCCGGCTCATGTTCCTGCTCGGCGCTCTTGTCGTGTATCGGCTCGGCGCGCACATTCCGGTGCCGGGCATCGACCCCGCCCAACTGCAGCAGCTCTTCAAGGGCCAGCAGGGCGGCATCTTGAGCCTCTTCAACATGTTCTCGGGCGGCGCGCTGTCGCGCTTCACTGTGTTCGCCCTCGGCATCATGCCGTACATCTCGGCGTCGATCATCATGCAGTTGATGTCGTACGTGATCCCGAGTCTCGAGGCGATCAAGAAGGAAGGCGAAGCGGGCCGTCGGAAGATCACGCAGTACACGCGCTACGGCACGCTGGGGCTGGCGCTGTTCCAGTCGCTCGGCATCGCGGTGGCACTTGAGAGCTCGGCCGGTCTCGTGATCTCTCCCGGCTTCGGCTTTCGCCTGACGGCGGTCGTGAGCCTCGTGGCCGGCACGATGTTCCTGATGTGGCTCGGCGAGCAGATCACCGAGCGCGGTCTGGGCAACGGGATTTCCATCATCATCTTCAGCGGCATCGCCGCCGGCCTGCCGAATGCACTCGGGCAATTCGGCAGCCTTGTGAATCAAGGTTCGATGAGCATACCTGCGGCTCTGTTCATTGCATTGCTGGTGGCCGCGGTGACGTTCGCGGTGGTCTTTGTAGAGCGGGGCCAGCGCAAGATCCTCGTCAATTACGCGAAGCGACAGGTCGGCAACAAGGTCTACGGCGGCCAGTCGTCACACCTGCCGCTGAAGCTCAACATGTCGGGCGTGATCCCACCGATCTTCGCGTCGTCGATCATCCTTCTCCCCGCGACGGCGGTGGGCTGGTTCGCGACCGGCGATGGCTGGCGCTGGCTGAAGGACATCGCCGCGCTGCTGTCACCTGGCCAGCCGATCTATGTGATGCTCTACGCCGCTGCGATCGTATTCTTCTGCTTCTTCTACACCGCGCTCGTCTTCAACAGCCGCGAGACGGCAGACAACCTGAAGAAGAGCGGCGCGTTCATTCCGGGCATTCGCCCGGGTGACCAGACCGCAAGGCACATCGACCGCATCCTGTCGCGCCTCACGTTGGCCGGCGCGATCTACATCACGCTGGTCTGCCTGCTGCCCGAATTCCTGGTCGTGAAATACAACGTACCGTTCTACTTCGGCGGCACCTCGCTCTTGATCATCGTCGTCGTGACGATGGATTTCTGGGCCCAGGTTCAGAGTTATGTAATGAGCCAGCAGTACGAATCGCTGCTCAAGAAGGCAAATTTCAAAGCGAGCTGATTTGGCGAAAGATGACGTGATTCAGATGCAGGGGGAGATTCTGGAAAATCTCCCCAATGCAACGTTCCGAGTGAAATTGGAAAACAACCATGTGGTGTTGGGTCACATCTCCGGAAAGATGCGCATGCACTACATCCGCATCCTGCCGGGTGACAAGGTGACCGTCGAATTGACGCCCTACGACTTGAGTCGGGCACGCATCGTGTTCCGTGCCAAGTAGATCGTTTGAGGAGAAAAGCATGAAAGTCGCAGCGTCGGTAAAGAAGATTTGTCGCAATTGCAAGGTGGTTCGCCGAAAGGGCGTGGTGCGGGTCATCTGCACCGCCGATGCGCGCCACAAGCAGCGCCAGGGCTAAGACACGCAAGGTTTAGAGGAAGAACATGGCACGCATTGCTGGTATCAACATCCCGCCGCACAAGCACGCGGAAATCGGTCTGACTTCGATCTACGGCGTCGGTCGCTCGACCGCGCGTAAGCTCTGCACGGCGAGCGGCGTGCCGTTCGACCGCAAGGTCAAGGATCTGACCGACACCGACCTGGAGCGTCTGCGCGACGAGATCGGCCGTCTGCCGATCGAGGGCGACCTGCGCCGCGAGATGTCGATCAACATCAAGCGCCTGATGGATCTGGGCTGCTACCGCGGCTTTCGCCATCGTCGCGGCTTGCCGGTTCGCGGCCAGCGCACCAAGACCAATGCGCGAACGCGAAAGGGTCCGCGCAAATCGGGTGCGCTGGTCAAGAAGTGACCGACGGGATTTCGATACCAGTCATCGATCAAAGTTAACGAATTCGTAAGAGAGTCCATATGGCTAAAGCACCTGTCAATACCGCCGCGCAGCGCGTGCGCAAGAAGGTTCGCAAGAACGTGGCCGATGGCATTGCGCACGTCCATGCGTCGTTCAACAACACCATCATCACGATCACCGATCGTCAAGGGGGCGCGTTGGCCTGGGCGTCGAGCGGCGGCCAGGGCTTCAAGGGATCGAGGAAGTCGACGCCGTTCGCGGCCCAGGTGGCAGCCGAAACGGCTGGCCGTGCGGCGCAGGACCAGGGCATTAAGAACCTCGATGTGCGCATCAAGGGTCCGGGACCCGGCCGTGAATCGTCGGTGCGCGCATTGGCATCGCTCGGCATCCGCATCAATTCGATTTCCGACGTGACGCCGGTGCCGCACAACGGCTGTCGCCCACAGAAGCGCCGTCGCATCTGAGTCCGGTCCGGTCTCGAAAGCATCGACTCGTCGATGCAGAGGCCGACCTTTCGTGGTCGGCGTCGCCTCTTTGGGGGCGACCGACTTTCCGCTTGATTCGAAGCCCACTGTCTGAGCGCCCACAACAACACTCGCCAGACTTGCGCGGTAACTTCATTGCTCGCATCGAAGTTCGACCGCGTCAGATTGATACAAAGGACTGAACGTGGCACGTTACCTCGGCCCCAAGGCCAAGCTTTCACGTCGTGAAGGCACCGACCTCTTCCTGAAAAGCGCTCGCCGCCCGATCGGCGACAAGGCGAAGTTCGACAGCAAGCCCGGCCAGCATGGCCGCACCTCCGGCAGCCGCACGTCCGATTACGGCCTGCAACTGCGCGAGAAGCAAAAGGTCAAGCGCATGTACGGCGTTCTGGAACGCCAGTTCCGCCGCTATTTCGCCGAAGCGGAACGGCGGCGCGGGAACACCGGTGCGAACCTGCTGCTGCTGCTCGAATCGCGACTCGACAACGTCGTCTACCGCATGGGCTTCGGCTCGACGCGGGCCGAAGCGCGCCAGTTGGTGTCGCACAAGTCGATCGTCGTCAATGGCGCGGTCGTCAACATCGCGTCCTATCTGGTCAAGGTCGGCGACACGATCGCCGTGCGCGACAAGTCCAAATCGCAATTGCGCGTGACCGACTCGTTGAAGCTCGCCGAAGGCCAAGGCATGCCGGCCTGGGTCGCGGTCGACGCGGCCAAGCTCGAAGGCATCCTGAAGAAGATGCCCGATCGCGACGAGTTCGGCGGCGATATCAAGGAAGCGCTGATCGTCGAGCTGTACTCGCGTTGACGCATCGCCGTTGACGCGATGGCCGGCCCGGCCGGTCGAGGCGCCTCTCGGCGCCGACCCATTTCGATGCCGCTGTATTTGTCGGGCGCACAGCGGCGCACATCTCCAGCCCACCCGGTCCATCAGCCTTATCGGTGTAACGAGCCGAGGGTATTGAGAGGAACAAGACTGACATGCAAACCAATCTGCTGAAACCCAAACTGATCAATGTCGAGCCGCTTGGTGACAACAAGGCAAAGGTGACCCTCGAGCCGTTCGAGCGCGGCTACGGCCACACGCTTGGCAATGCCCTGCGCCGCGTGCTGCTGTCGTCGATGATCGGCTATGCCCCGACCGAAGTGACGATCGCCGGCGTGCTGCACGAGTACTCGGCGATCGACGGCGTGCAAGAAGACGTCGTCCACATCATGCTGAACCTGAAGGGCGTGGTGTTTCGCCTGCACAACCGCGACGAAGTGACGCTGGTGCTGCGCAAGGAAGGCGAGGGACCGGTCACGGCGAAGGATATCCAGACGCCCCACGACGTCGAGATCATCAACCCCGACCATGTCATCGCGCACCTGTCGTCGGGCGGCAAGCTCGACATGCAAATCAAGGTCGAGAAAGGCCGCAGCTACGTGCCGGGCACGATGCGCCGTTATGGGGACGAGCCGACCAAGTCGATCGGCCGGATTGTTCTCGACGCGTCGTTTTCGCCGGTGGCTCGCGTGAGCTACACGGTGGAGAGCGCCCGTGTCGAACAGCGCACCGACCTCGACAAGCTGGTGATGGAGATCGTGACCAACGGCGCGATCACGCCGGAAGAAGCGATCCGATCGTCGGCGAAAATCTTGGTCGAGCAATTGGCAGTGTTCGCCCAATTCGAAGGCAGCGAAATCGCTTCGTTCGATCAGCCGGCGCAACGCGCGACCCAATTCGATCCGATACTGCTGCGCCCGGTCGATGAGCTCGAACTCACGGTTCGTTCGGCCAATTGCCTGAAGGCCGAGAACATCTATTACATCGGCGACTTGATCCAGCGCACGGAAACGGAATTGCTGAAGACGCCGAACCTGGGTCGCAAGTCGTTGAACGAGATCAAGGAAGTGCTGGCTTCGCGCGGGCTCACGCTCGGCGCGCGGCTCGAGAACTGGCCGCCGCAAGGCTTAGATAAGCGCTAACGCTGGAATTAGACGGGCGCGAGCGCCGTCTTCGAATGGTCGATGGATCTTATGATCCATCGACCGGTGCAACCACCAGTACCTGATACGGCTGGGGGATCTAACAGTCAGTCAAGAAAGGAATCGGCACCATGCGTCACGGACACGGATTACGCAAGCTCAACCGCACGTCGGAACACCGCCTCGCGATGCTCCGCAACATGTGCAATTCGCTGTTGCGCCACGAAGCGATCAAGACCACCTTGCCGAAGGCGAAGGAGTTGCGTCGCGTCGTCGAGCCGCTCATCACGCTCGCCAAGGAGCCGACGCTCGCGCATCGTCGCCTTGCGTTCGACCGCACGCGTGACCGCGAGATCGTCACCAAGCTCTTCGCTGAACTCGGCCCGCGCTACAAGGCGCGGCCGGGCGGCTACACGCGGATCCTGAAGATGGGCTTTCGCGTCGGTGACAACGCGCCGATGGCGTTCGTGGAGCTCGTCGATCGCCCGGTGCCGGTCGAGACCGAGGGCGGCGAAGAGGCGTGATCGTGGCGTGTTCGGGTGCCGGATGTGCGCCCCGAACAGCGGGGGTGGACGTCGGGTCGACGCGGGCCGACATCACCGGATGAATCCGCTCGCAGCCCGTCGAGACACGCTGCCTTTGCTTCGTGTCTTGCATTTGACGAAGGCTTTCGGCGCCTCGACCGTCGTCGACGATCTGTCGTTCGACATCGCGCCCGGTGAATGCCTCGGCGTGATCGGCCCGAACGGTGCCGGCAAGACCACGACGATCCGCATGTGCCTCGGCCTCACAGGTGCGGACGGTGGCACCATCGAAGCCTTCGGCCTGCCGGTGCCGGCGCAGGTACGCGAAGCCAAGGCGCGCATCGGCGTCGTCACGCAGTTCGATTCGCTCGATCCCGATTTCACCTGCGCCGAGAACCTGCGCGTGTACGGCCGATACTTCGGATTGAAGCGTGCCGCGATCGATGCAAGGGTTCCGCAACTGCTCGAGTTCGCCGCGCTGCAAGCGAAGGCGAACGCGAAGCCGGGCGAGCTGTCGGGCGGCATGAAGCGGCGCCTGAGCCTCGGCCGCGCGCTCATCAACGATCCCGACCTGTTGCTGCTCGACGAGCCGACCACCGGGCTCGACCCGCAAGCGCGCCACCTGATGTGGGAGCGCTTGCAAAAACTGCTGCAGCAGGGCAAGTCGATCCTGCTCACGACGCATTTCATGGACGAGGCCGAGCGGCTCTGCGATCGTCTGCTCGTGCTCGACCACGGCCGCAAGATCGCCGAAGGTGCGCCGCGGGCGCTGATCGCCGAGCACCTCGAAAGCGACGTGGTCGAGGTCTATGGCGAAGGCGCGGCGGAAGTCGCCTCGCAGCACGCAACGCTCGCCGATCGCGTCGAGTCGAGTGGCGAGACCGTGTTCTTCTACGTTCGCGAGCCGTCGCGCTTGCTGGAGGTGCTCGCCGGCGAGCATCGGGTTCGATACCTGCATCGCCCGGCCAACCTCGAAGACTTGTTCCTGAAGCTCACCGGCCGCCAGATCCGGGACGACGCCTGAGCCGTGATGCGCCCATCATGCTGACCTCGTTCTACGCGGCACCGCACGTCACCGGCCGCTTCTGGCCCGTGGTGATGAGGAATTTCCTGGTGTGGAAGAAGCTTGCGCTGCCGAGCGTGCTCGGCAACATCGCTGAGCCTCTGATCACGCTGGTCGCGTTCGGCTACGGATTGGGATCGCTGGTCGGTCAGATCGACGGTCGGCCGTACATCCAGTACCTGGCTTCGGGCAGCGTCGCGGTCAGTGCCGCGCTGGCAGCGACGTTCGAAGCGTTGTACTCCGCCTATTCGCGCATGGCGGTCCAGCGAACCTGGGACAGCATCCTGAACGCGCCGATCGCACTCGACGACATCGTCTTCGCCGAGATGCTGTGGGCCGCGATGAAGGCGTTGTTCTCGGTCGCCGCGATATTGATCGTGATCGCCGCGCTCGGCATCAGTCGCGCACCGAGCATGCTGCTCGCGCTTCCAGTGCTGGGCCTGGTCGGCATCACGTTCGCTTCGCTCGCGCTGGTCTTCAATGCGCTCGCCAAGGGCTACGACTTCTTCACTTACTACTTCACGCTCGTCATCACCCCGATGACCTTTCTCTCCGGCGTGTACTTTCCGCTTGCGCAGATGCCGACCTGGCTGCAACAAGTGGCCGCCTGGCTGCCGCTCACGTCGGCCGTGTCGTTGGCACGCCCGCTGGTTCTCGGCGAGTGGCCGCTCGACCCTTTTCGCCCGCTGCTGATCCTCACCGCATACGCGGCCGGCGGCTACTATCTGGCGCTGGTCCTCACGCGGCGTCGTTTCTACAAGTAAGGCACGTCGAGAGCGAGCGACCAAGTTTCGAACAAGCGGTCCCTGCCATGTCGAATCGATTGCGTCATCACACCTTTCTTTCCGCGTTTCGATTGAAGTCACTGGCGGCTTGGCGTGTCTCGACGTGCCGTCTGGTTCTGTTCGTGATGGGCCTCGTGGCGGTCACCGCGGCGCGCGCAACCGCCGACTTCCTGCCACCGGAAGAGGCCTTCCAGTTCGCGGCGCGCGCGGCCGATGCGACCCACGTCGAGGTCGCCTTCACGATCGCACCCGGCTATTACCTGTACCGCGAACAATTCAAGTTCGCGGCCCCCGATGCGAGTCTCGTTGCGGTCTCGTTGCCGGCTGGCAAGACCAAGTTCGATGAGACGTTCCAGAAGACGGTCGAGACTTACCGTGGCCGCTTCACCGTGCTCGTGCCGGTCGCACAGGCCGGTCCGCAGTTCAAACTCCTCGTCACGAGCCAGGGCTGCGCGGATGCGGGCCTGTGCTATCCACCGATGGCGAGCGCCGCGACCGTGAGCCTCACCGGTTTCGGCGGCAACGGGTCGGCGCAGGTGATCGATGCGAGCGAGGCGGCGCGCGCGCAGGCGTCGGGCCAGGCGTCGATGTCGACGCCACCCGGCACCGGCTCGGGGCTGTCGGCCACTGCGCCCGGCTCACTCGCGACCGCTGCGATCGACACGCCCGTTGGACGCGATCAACCAAAAGCCTCGGCCGCGCTCGCCGCATCGACCACACCCTCGCCGACAGGCGCCGCCGGCAACGACCGCTGGTCCGTCGACACCGTGCTGCAACGGGGCAACCTGTGGCTCGTGCTGCTGGTGTTCTTCGGCGCCGGGGTGTTGCTCTCGCTCACGCCATGCGTGTTGCCGATGTTGCCGATCGTGTCATCGATCATCGTCGGCCAAGGCAGCGACGTCTCGCGTCTGCGAGGGCTCGGCCTCGCGTCAGCCTACTCGCTCGGCATGGCGCTCGTCTACACCGCGCTTGGCGTGGCGGCGGGGCT
Source organism: Caldimonas sp. (assembly GCA_965246805.1). Taxonomy (GTDB): domain Bacteria; phylum Pseudomonadota; class Gammaproteobacteria; order Burkholderiales; family Burkholderiaceae_C; genus Schlegelella_A. The sequence continues at coordinate 279,321 of CBDFFO010000006.1, forward strand.
TGCCGGCGAAGGGCTCGCCGCGGCTTTGCAGAACCCGTGGACGCTCGGCGTCTTCGCGCTCGGCCTCAGCCTGCTCGCCATGTCGATGTTCGACGTCTACCAGCTGCAATTGCCGGCCGCGTTCACCGGCCGCGTGATGGCGGTGTCGAACCGCCTGCCTGCCGGTCGCATCGCGAGCGTCGCCGCGATGGGCGGCGTTTCGGCGCTCATCGTGAGCCCTTGCGTCGCGGCCCCGCTCGCCGGCGCGCTGGTCTATCTGAGCCAGACCCGCGATGTGCTGCTCGGCGGCACGGCGTTGTTCGCGCTGGCCGTCGGCATGAGCGTGCCGTTGCTGCTGGTCGGCGCCTCGGCCGGCGCGTTGCTGCCCCGAGCCGGCCTGTGGATGGAAGACGTCAAGCGCGTCTTCGGCTTTCTGCTGTTTGGCGTCGCGCTGTGGACGGTGCAGTCGGTGTTGCCGGCATCGCTGGTGCTCGCGTTGTGGGGTGTGTTGGCCATCGGCGCGGCCGTGGTGATCGGATCGGGCGGCCGACCCGTGAGAGCCGCCACGTCACGCGAGAACGGCGCCGCCGGTGCACCGGCCACCGCGCGCGCGCCGATGCCGGTCTGGCGCCTGCTGGCCGCTGCCGTGCTCGGCATCGTCGGTTTGCTGCAGGGCGTGGGCGCCGCGTCGGGCGGCACTGATCCGCTGCAACCGTTGGCGCGCTTCACGCGCGGCGCCGGCCCGTCGACAAGCGCCGAATCATCGATGCCACGATTCACCACCATCCGGACCGTGGCCGAACTCGATGCCGCCGTGCGGCAGGCGGGCCGCCCGGTCGTGCTCGACTTCTATGCCGACTGGTGCGTGTCGTGCAAGGAGATGGAGCGCTTCACGTTCACCGATGCCGCGGTCCAGGCAAAGCTCGCCGGTGCGTTGCTGCTGAAGGCCGATGTCACGCAGAACAACGCCGACGACAAGGCGCTCCTGAAGCGCTTCCAACTGTTCGGTCCGCCCGGCACGATCTTCTTCGACCAGCGCGGCGAAGAGATCGCCGGCACGCGCGTGATCGGTTTCCAGAACACGCAGCGATTCCTGGCTACGTTGCAAGCTGCCGGACTCTGAATCGGAAGGTTGCCAGTGGACCGCCGGTGACGGATTGAATTGGCGTGGTGCGCTCTCGGCAGTCAGCGGGTTCATCCGATGTCATGCGAGACATCGCTGTCAGCGCCGACGTCGCGAGCCAACAAGTGCACTTGATGCTTCGCGAACTGACGCGAGCAACGCCGTCGTGAGGTGGCGCTCGATGCCGTGCGCACACGCGTAAGACGCCTTGCTGCGGTTCGGCATGATCTCAGTATTCAAGGAGGTTCCACCGATGACCGCTCGCGACCTCGCCCGTGCTTTCGTGCCGTATCCCGACGTGTCCGTGCCGAACGCGGCGACGGGCGCGTTGAGCGGCCTCACGTTCGCCGTGAAAGACCTCTACGACGTGGCCGGCTATCCGACTGGTGGCGGCAACCCGCTCGTCCTCGCGATGTCGGGCATCAAGCCACGCACGGCGCCGACCGTGCAGACATTGCTTGACGCCGGCGCCCGCTTCGTCGGCAAGACCGTCACCGACGAATTCGCGTTTTCGATGAACGGCAACAACGCGCACTTCGGCGCGCCCGTCAACGGCGTGGCGCCGACGCGGATCGCGGGCGGGTCGTCGTCGGGATCCGCCTCGGCGGTGTCGTGGAGCCTGTGCGACTTCGCGCTAGGCACCGACACCGGTGGCTCGGTGCGTGCCCCGGCCAACCACTGCGGCCTGTTCGGTCTGCGGCCGACGCACGGCCGCATCAGCCTCGAACGCGTGCTTGATCTGGCGCCCAGCTTCGACACCGCCGGCTGGTTCGCTCGCGACATCGGCACCGTCGCCCGCGTCGCCGACGTGCTGTTGACCGCGGACGAAAAGCCGCTGCCGACGGCCGTTCGCTTGCTCCGACCCGACGACGTCTGGTCGCTGGCGACGGACGATGCCTGCGCCGCGCTGCAGCCTGCGCTCGAACGTGTCGAGCGTGCGCTCGGAGACGCGTGTGCGACCACGGTCGCCCGCGACTCGTTCGACGCGATGTACTGGCACTTCCGGCACGTGCAGGGTCGCGAGGCGTGGCTGGCCGATGGCGCATTGATCGAACGTTTCGCGCCGCCGCTCGGGCCTGGCATCGGCGAGCGCTTCGCGTGGTCACGGCACGTCACCGACGCGCAGGTCGACGCGGGCCGGGCCTTCATGTCGGCCTATCGCACGCAACTCGCCGGCCTGTTGGGGCGAGACGGCGTGCTTGTCCTGCCCTCGATGCCCGACGTCGCGCCGCTGCGCACCGAACCCGAAACCGACCTCGAGGACTACCGCAATCTCGCCATCCGCCTGCTGTGCATCTCGGGCCTGAGCGGCTTCCCGCAATTGTCGATGCCCCTCGCGACCCGCGCCGGCGCGCCGCTCGGTCTTTCGCTGCTCGGCCCTGCGGGCAGCGATCGCTCGCTGATCGCGTTGGCGGAGCGAATTGTCGCGGCCCTTTGAGTTGGCAACGAGATCGCCGCGCCAGCCGATCCACGACCATTGGAAGAGTTATCGATGACCTGTCATACTCCGGCCCGAGCCTGAAGGTTCCTAACTCGTGCACTCCCCATTCCTATTGGACCGGATCGAACAATGACTCAAACCTATACCCAGATCGTCAAGCAAATCGAATCATTGCAGCGCAAGGCCGACGAAGCGAGGGCCAAGGAAGTGGCCGGGGTGGTGGGCCGGATCAAGGACGCGATCGCGTTCTACAAGTTGTCGGCGGACGAATTGGGCTTGACGGGTGGCGCGAGCGCGCGTCCATCGATGCCAACCGGTGGCCGAAAAGCAGCCGTGTCGACGCCGGTCGCGAAAAAGAAGATGTCCAAGAGCAAACTCGATCTGACGGCCAAGTTCCGCGATGCTGCGGGCAACGAATGGGTCGGTCGTGGTCCGCGCCCGCTCTGGCTTCGCGAGGCCATCGCGAGCGGAAAATCGTTGAGCGACTATGCGGTGAATGGTGCCGCGTCGACAACGCCGAAGTCGCCGACCCCATCGGCGCCGCTGCCCAAAGCCGCGAAGGCGCGCAAGAAGCGGCGTGCCAGGAAAGCGCCGGTTGCCAAGTACAAGGACAGCGCTACCGGCTCGACGTGGTCGGGTCGCGGGCGCAAGCCCGGTTGGTTCAGCAATGCCCTCGCAGCGGGCCAGGCGCCGGAATCGATGGCGGTGTAAGAGACCGGATGAAGGCTCCGACTAAGGCCTTAGGGCTGGAGCCGTTAGACCTCGGTCGTTTTCGGTCGATCGAGTTTTCGGTCGATTGAATTGGCAGCCGCCTCAAGTGCGTGCGCCGTCCGAAGCCGGCAACAGACCGTGGCCGAATTGGTTCGCGGCTTCGACCATCGCCGCATTCAACGCACGTGTCGTCAGATCGTTGCAACGCCGGCCTGCCGGCGTGCGAGCGAACGCGATGTATTTCGCGAAGTCGGTGTCGGAGATCGATTGGTAGGTGCGCGCGAACATCCCCTGTGCACCCTTCTCGTTCAATTGCAGCATCGTGGCGCGCTGCGCATTGAGCGCCCTACGGATCTCGCGCTCGGCGCGGTGCGGCATGTCGGGCCGCGCGGCGGCAGCGCTGGTCTCGATCGCGACCGAGGTTTCGATCGTGGTGTCGGTGGTCGCCTCTGCGGCGCGTGTCACGATCGAGAGCTCGGCGATCAGCGCTCGGCGGGTTGCCGGCAGCGACGCGAGCAACGCGGCGTCTTCGCGCATCACGACCTCCGGTTCGCGCGGGTCGAGCGCCGCGGTCTCTTCGAGCTTGGTGATGACGAGACCGAGCGGGCTGCGATACCAGGCCCGCAGCGCCGGAAGATCGCCGGCGCTCAATCCTTCCGAGAGCACCCGCTTCGACGTGTCCCGCAGGCGCTCGGCGGCGAACGCGTCTTCCGCCTTGCGCGCGATGCGCTCGGCCTCGAGCGGCTCGCTCGCGGTGTGCGCGTCGCTGGCGAAGGACGCGACCATGCTCGTCGACATCTGCGTGCCGATGCCTTCGAGTTGTTTCCAGAGGCCAATCTCCTGCATCACCGACATCGCGACGGCATCGCTCACTTGCGCAAGGGAAGCGCTGCTCGCAGCCAACAGCATGGCCGCGAGCCCGGCACTTAAAAGACGTTTCATCGGTGTTCCTCGGTGGTTCGTTGCGTCTCGCCGGTCAGCGTCGGCCGCGCGATTTTGTTGCAATCGACTTCGCGACCGGCCCCTGTGCTTTTAAACTTTCCTACCCTCCCGTCAGGAACCGGCATGCGCATCGTCGCTCAATCTCGCAAGATGCTCGTGATCGGCTGCGTGGTGGCCTTTGCCTTGGCATCCCCCGCCTTCGCCGCACCGAACGAACAAGAGACCGATGCCGCGATCCGCGCTCTGCCTTGGCAAGCAGGGCCGGCGACCGCCGCGATCGCCGACAAGTCGACCATCGCGATCCCGAAGGACGGCGCCTTTTTGAATTCGAAGGTCGGCACCCGGTTCCTCGAATTGAACGGCAATCTGCCGTCGCCCGGCATCAGCGTGCTGACGACGCCGAGCTGGTGGGCGGTGTTCGATTTCGACGCGATGGGCTATGTGAAAGACGGCGAGAAGATCGACGCCGACGCCCTCTTGAAAACCATCCAGGAAAGCGACGAGCCCGCGAACGAGGAGCGTCGCAAGCAAGGCCTTGCGGAACTGCACACCGAAGGCTGGTCGGTGCCGCCGCATTACGACAGCGACACCAAGCACCTCGAGTGGGGGTTGCGTCTCCGGTCGTCGAGCAGCCCGCCTCCGGTCGTCAACTACACCGTGCGGCTGCTCGGCCGCACGGGCGTGCAGAGCGCCGTGCTCGTCACCAATGCCGAAACGCTCAACAGCGATGTGCAGTCGTTCAAGGCCTTGTTGAAAACGTTCGAGTTCAACCGAGGCGAACGCTACGCGGAATTCAGACCGGGGGACCATGTGGCCGAGATCGGTCTCGGCGCGCTCGTCGCCGGCGGCACGGCGGCGGTGGTCGTGAAGTCGGGGCTCTGGAAAGTGATCCTCGCTTTCCTGGCGGCGTCGTGGAAGGTGATCGCGGTCGGGGTCGTCGCGGTCGGCGCCTCGGTCGGCAGGCTAGTCAAGCGCAAGCCATCCTGATGGCGAGGGGTCGCGACATCGTCCTGCAAATCGCGTCCGGCCGATGGTAGTGGGCGTCGGCGCCGAAGGGCTTCTGATGATCGTGACGACAGGCCTCTACCTGGTCGACTCGTCGCTCTTCTTAGAACCGAACGAAGCAGCGCTCATCCGCTGCGCGCGCGGCCAATGGTTCGCGGGGTTCGGCCTCGATCGCTGGCGGCTCGGCGGCAAGGAGCCGTACCTCCCGAATCCGTTCACACCGTTTCGGCCTTTGTTCCGGTTGAAGTGGCGATTCGAATCGCCCGCGCCCGAGGGGGTCGCGCCCGGTCGAGGCCAGGTCACGATCCCCCTCGTGCCGACCCTCGCCGACCTCGTGGCGCCCACGAAGCTGAAGCCCTTCGAGATCCACGCGACGATGTCCGCGTTGCTGCTCTTCGTTGTGCTGCCGATCGCGCTTTTCGCGCCGATTCACATCGCATTCGCCATCGGGGTCGTGGCGGCGCTCTACGCCAACATCCTCTGGGCCGTGCTCCGACTGGCACGCGTGCGCGAAACATTTAAGCTCGATCGCAGGAGCGTCGCCGCGCTGGTGTTCGAATGCCTCGCGTGCCCACCCTTTTCGGTGAACCTCGTGCGCAAGCTCTGCGCCAGACTCGCCGTCACCGAGGACCTGTTGGCCGCAGGCGCGCGGCTGATGTCGCCCGACGCTTATGCATGCATGCGCGCGCAATGCCTGCGTCGCATCGATGAACAGATCGACGGCGAAGGTGAGGACACGCCGCGCATGCACGCGCTGCTGGCGAGCCGGCCATCGCATTTGGCCGGCCTCGGGCCGCAAGGGGACGACAGCGGCGAACAAGAGGCCGGGCGTTCATGAGCTTCCTGACGCTGGCGGTCATCGTGCTCGGGCTGGTCTTCGGCTACTGGGGCGTCGCGGGGCTGTTCAAGAACAAGCCACCCGGAGACGCGTCGCCGAATCCAGGCGCCGGCAGCGCGCCCCCGACGCCCGCACCGCAGGGCGCGCCGGCGCAGCGCTGGTATCAGGTGCTCGGGGTGTCGCCGTCGGCGTCGCCTGACGAGATCAAAGCGGCGTATCGGCAGATGATGAGCCAGTACCACCCCGACAAGGTCAGCACGCTCGGCGTCGAACTGCAGGCACTGGCCGAGCGAAAGAGCAAGGACATCGGCGCGGCCTACCGCGAAGGGATGAACGCGAGCGGCGCGCCAGTCTGAGCGGACCGGGTGCGCCGACTGAATCACCCCGGCGACTCGGAATCGCCAGCGCCAACCGGGCGCGGCGTCGAGCGCGCCGCCGCCGCGATGGCGAGGTCTTCTAGATCGTCGCGCCGACGACCGCGTCGGACCGGATTGATCAACGGTGGCCGTTCGATCTGATCGGTGGCGCGGATCTCGTCGCCGCACGACACCAACAATGCCAGGCATTCGGGCGACAAAGTGTCGGCCGGATCGCGATCCGGAAGGCGGCGTTCGAGGTGGGGTTTCATGGCCTTCTCCCAATGCGGCGGTGCATCGTGCGCCACGTCTTCGTCGTCGTGCGTAGGAAAACGCGACGAAGCGACGCTGCGTCGATGGATCAGTGCAACTTGCGCCGGTCTTCGGCGCCGCCGGGGGGCGTGGCGCCCGAGGTCCGTGACGCGGCATGCAGGGTCTCGCTGGCCGCTGCGGGCGGATTGGAAACCGGGGCCGCGGCGAGCAGCGTGCTCGGTGCAATGCCGGCGAACAATTTGGCGGCACGCACCTTCAGTTCGAGCAGCTCGCTCGGCGTGATCGAATACTGGCCGGTGAACGAGTCGACCTCGACTCGGAACTCGACGTCCTTGCCGTCGTTCGTCAGCAGCCCGCTGGTGAATTCATAGTCCTCGCGTTGGCCCGGCAGGCCGAGCACCATCGGGTCGTAGTCGACGTATTCGACCTGTCTGATCTCGCCGCTCGCCAAATCGAGAAAGCCACTCGAATGGATGACCGAGTCTTCGAGTTCGTCGACGATCTGGATGCGTACCTTGAGGTCCATGGCAATGCTTTCGGGTCGAGGGAGGGAAGCGCGCGGATGGGTCTGCGGCGCCGCGGCGTGGGCTTGATGAGTGTCAGCGGCGCCGCGTTTCGGCGACCGATCGATCACCCGGGCCACGTCGCTCGGGCGCGCCGCGCGGCGCACCGGTGCGTGCACCGCCGGCGCGCGGGTCGCGGTGGTGGGGGCCGTGTGGGGGCGCGTGCGCGTGTCGGCTGCGCTCGTCGGCTTCGGCCTGGGCGACGGCGAGCAAGCCATCGAGCGCATCGACCGCGACACCTTTCAGCGCGCAGAAGTTCGCGGGCGTGAGCGTGGTCGACTGGAAGTCGCGCAGCAGGGTGGCGCGGTTGCGGCGTTGTTGCTCTTCGAGTTCGACCCGGGCCTGCTGGTTCGCGCGCCGGCGCGCAAGCTCCTGCACGGCGGCCCCACGATGCTCGGCACTCAGCTCACCGGCCGGCTGGCCGTCGAGGTCGAAGCGGGACTTGGCGTGTGCCACCGCATTCAGGTACGCATGGCTGCCGGTGTATCGACGGAAGAACGCCGACAGCGCCTTCTTGCTGAACTCGCCCGGCGCCCGCGCCTGGATGTCGTTCTGGATCTGCAGCTTGAGCGGCTTTGCAGGGTGGCCGAACAACGCCGGGAAGAGCGTGCGCAGGCGTGGTCCGGCGTCGGCTGGAGCCTCGGCACGGATCGGTTCACGCTGCGCGAGGGCGCCTTCGTCGGCGGCCGCCGCGTCGGCCGCGTCCGCGCCCGGTGAATCAGCGGACGCTGGCACCGGCACGTGCTCCGGCGCGGCGGGCTCGTCCACGAGGGGCGGCAATGAATCGATCGGGGTCATGCAGATGGAAAGCGCGAGCAGAGAGAAAGGAGCCGGGCCGAAGGCCGAGGGCTGGATTGTGCCGCCGCGCGGCGCGGCCCGGCAGAATAGGCTCACGTCACCAGACATCGCCAGACATCGCCAGACATCGGCAGCACACAGGCACAGGCAAGCACCACGCGGATGAACCAGACGAGGCACGGGTTGGTCCGCATGAAAAGGATGGCACTCGGCCTGCTGGCCGGCGCCGCGTTCTTCACCGCGCTCGCCGAGGCGCTGCGTTCGAGCAGCCCGGTCTGGGGCTATGTCGCGGCTTTTAGCGAAGCGGCACTGGTGGGCGGCATCGCCGACTGGTTCGCGGTGGTCGCGCTCTTTCGTCATCCGCTCGCGCTGCCGATTCCGCATACCGCGATCATCCCCAGCAACAAGGACCGCATCGGCGACAACCTCGCGACCTTCATCTGCGCGAACTTCCTGAGCACCGAGCAGGTGCTGCAGCGTTTGGAACGCATCGACATCGCGGCGCGCGCCGCGATCTGGCTCGTCGACCCGGCGCACGCGGCGCAGGTGGCCCGACACCTGGGCGCCGCGCTGCGATACGGGCTCGGCGCGATCGACGACGAGCGGGTGCGCAACTTCTTCCGCGAAACGGTGTTGAAGCGTCTCGACGATGTCGATGTGTCGCAGCTCATGGGTCGCTTGCTGGACGTGCTGACCAACGACGGTCGGCATCAGCACCTGCTCGACGGCGCGCTGCAGCAGCTCGCCCACATGCTGGATGACGAAGCGATCAAGGCCGAGATCGCCGAGGTGGTGGCGAGCGAGGTGAAGTACCTCCGCTTCGTCGGCCTCGACAACGTCGCCGGGCGCTACGCGACCGAGAAGATGGTGGCCGGCGTGATCCGTCTCGTCGGCGACATGGGCGCCGATTCGGAACATGCGCTGCGGGTGCGCTTCGACAGCTTCATCGCGAGCTTCGTCATGCGACTGAAAGACGATCCCGAAGTGCACGCGAAATGCGACGCGATCAAGCGCGAACTGCTTGCGCATCCGGAGCTCGGTGCGTTCTTGCACGGGCTCTGGAGCGACATGATCGCGTGGCTGCGAGAAGACCTAGCTCGCGACGATTCGAGCGTGCGTGAACAGCTCGTGGCGGGCACCCATCTGCTCGGCGTGAAACTGGTGGCCGATGTGCAGATGCAGGCTTGGATCAACGAGCAGATCCGCGTCGCGGCTCCGCACTGGATAAACCGGTACCGCGAGGACATCCGGCTTTACATCGTCGCCCGCGTGGCTGAGTGGAACGCCGGTGAAATGACCGACGAGCTCGAACGCAACATCGGCCGCGATCTGCAGTTCATCCGCATCAACGGCACGCTCGTCGGCGGGCTCGTCGGTCTGGGCATCTACGCGCTCACGCAGTGGGGGTGGGCTGGGGTCTGAGGGTCCCCGAGGCCATGCGACCGTCGACAGCGGCCCATCCAATCAGCGACGTTCAGGCGGCGAGAGCCGCCGCGGCAGCGGCCGCAAGGCACTTGTTGCACTTGCCGAGGCCTGGCAGGCGCGAATCGGGCTTGCCGTCGCCGGTCTTGAAATTGGCTTGGCAACGGCGGCACACGTACATCTTCGAGCTCGACATCATCGGCTTCACGCCGGGTTCGCCGGCCGGCCTGGCGGCCACGTATTCGGCTTGGGTCTGGCGGAGTTTCTGCGCGGTGTCGTTGGAACTGGCGGGAGGTGTGCGTCGCGTGGCCATGTCGGTACCTGAAGAAGAGCGCTGAACGTTGGACTTTCCCACTGCAACATCTGCGCCTGCAGGCGCGCGGCGCTGACCCGTGGGGGCACCATTGTCCCAGTTAATTGGCCTTCAGGGGTGCGGAAAAGCGAATGGCCTCAGGGACTCGCGAGCGCGCCGTCGGGGCGCTCGAGGTCGAGATCGGCGGCCTTCACGGTCACGGTCGTCGGTGAGCCGGGCAGCGCCTTCAAGGCCTCGGCGAAACGGCTCGCTTCGCCGGCCACGACCACGCGCCGGCCGCTCGCGTCGAGCCGAGCCGCGGCATAGCGCTGGATCAGCTCGGGTGTGACGGCCGACAGCTTGTCGATGCGTGTGCCGAGATCGGCTGGCGGCAACCCTTCGACGACGAGCGCCGCGATCGCGGCGCCGAGCCCGGCGGTGGTTTCGACGCTGCGGCTGAAGTCGCCGATCAGCGTCGCCTTGCGCGCGCTCAGTTCATCGGGCGCCACGGGCGCCGCGCCCAAGCGGTCGAGCTCGGCTTGCACCAGCCCGACGACGTCCGCCGCCGACTCGTTCTTGGTTTGCACCGACACGCGAAAGAGCGCACTCCGCGCGCGTGGCTCGATGCGGCTGCCCGCGCCATAGCTGAGGCCGCGCTTGATGCGGATCTCCTGGTTTAGTCGCGACGAATATCCGCCGCCGAGCACCGCGTTCATCACGCTCGAGGTGGCCCGGTCGTCACCGGCTCGGGGTGGCAGTGCGAGCGCAAGCACCACCACCGCTTGCCCCGAGCCGGGCACGTCGACGACGACGAGCGTCGGCGCGAGTCCCGCGCCTTCCACGGTCGGCTTCGCGGGCAACGCGGCGGGCGGTGCCTTCCATCGGCCGAAATGCTTGCGTGCGAGTCGCCAGGCATCGGCGGCCGTGATGTCTCCGGCGAGCACCAGCACCGCGTTGTCGGGGCGGAAGTACGTGCGGTGCAAGTCGACCACCGATGCGCGGTCGATGCGCGGCAACGAGGCCGGCGTGCCTTCGGCCGGATGGCCATAGGCTCCGTTGCCGTAGACGAGACGTTCTGCCGCGAGACTGGCGAGCGCGCCGGGGCTCGCGTACGAGACCTTCAACTGATCGAGCGTCTGCGTGCGCAACCGATCGATTTCGTCGACCGCGAACGTCGGCTCCGTCGCCACCTCGGCGACCAGGCCGAGCGCCGCGTCGAGCTTCGGGGTGGTGACGGTGATCGACACCAACGAGCGGTTCCAGCGCGCCGCGCTGCCGAGCGAACCGCCGAGCGATTCGGCGGCGGCGGCCAGTTGCGGCGCCGAGTGGTGCCGGGTGCCTTGCGTGAGCAAGCCCGCGGTCATCGCGGCGAGCCCCGCCCGTTGCGGTGGATCGACCTCGCTGCCCGACAGCACGACCAGCTCGCTGCTCACGAGCGGCACGCCGGACCGATGCGCCACGATCACGCGCAGGCCGTTTGCGAGCGTCTGCTCGATCGGCGCCTCGATCGTCAGTGGCCTCGGGGCGGCCGGCTTCGGCGGGATGTCGAAGGTCTCTGCCGATGCACCGTGCGCCAGCCAAGAAAACGACGCGAACAGCAACGCGGCGATGCGCTTCATTTCGCGGCCTCCTGGCGGTACTCGATCGTCACCCGGTGCGGGCCGTCGAGGTAGCGTTTCATCACGCGCTGGACGTCGGCGAGGGTCACGCGCTGCAGCGCGTCGAGCTCGGTGTTGACGCGGTCTGGATGGCCTTCGAGCACCGCCGCCTCTGCGAGCGCGCTGCTGAGGCCGAGCGGCGTTTGGCGCGACGTGAACGCGGCGGTGATGAGCTGCGTCTTCACTTTCGCGAGCTCGGCCGGCGTGGCCCTCGCGTGGATCAGGCGCTCGATCTCGGCGAGCAGCGCGCGCTTGACATCGGCGATCGACTTGCCGCCCGCCGCCACCGCGCTCGCGGTGAGAAGGCCGGGGCCGATGCGCAGGTCGGCCTCGAAACTCGCGCTGCTGGCGATCTGCTGGCGATAGACCAGCGACTGGTTGAGGCGGCTCGATTCACCCGCGCTCAGCAACGCCGCGGCCACTTGCAACACCGCCGCATCGGGGCTGGTCACCGGCGGGGCGAGCCACGTCACCGCGACGGCGGGCAGCGGCACGCGCGGGCCGGTGATCTGTACCGTGCGATCGGCTGGCCAGGCGGGCTCGTCGGCGTCGAAGCGGGGCAACGCCGCGGCCGGCTTGGCGACCGCGCCGAGGTACTTGTCGACCCACGCGTCGAGTTGCGCCGGATCGAAATCGCCGGCGACGACCAGGGTCGCGTTGTCGGGTCGGTAGTAGGTATTGTGAAAGGCGATCACGTCGCCGACCGTCGCGGCGTCGAGGTCTTCGATGACGCCGATGGTCGACCGCTTGTACGGATGCGCGAGATACGACGACGGCGCGATCGCGTTCGAAAATCGGCCGTACGGCGCGGCCAGCACGCGCTGCCGATATTCCTCTTCGACGACCGCGCGTTCCGACATGAAGTTCGCCTGATCGATGGTGAGGTGTGCCATCCGCTCGGCCTCGGCCCACAACATCGACTCGAGGTGGTTCGACGGCACTACCTCGTGATAAGCCGTCACGTCGTCATTCGTGAACGCGTTGTTGCTGCCGCCCACGTCTTCGGTCAGGCGATCGAATTGCTCTGCTTTCAAAAAGGTCGTGCCCTTGAACATCAAGTGTTCGAAGAGGTGGGCGAAACCGGAGCGGGCGGCCGGGTCGTTGCGGCTGCCCACGTGGTACCAGACCTGCACGCCCACAGTCGGGCTCGCGTGCGATTCGGCCGCGATGACCTGCAAGCCGTTGGGGAGCTTGCGTTCGCGATAGACGATCTTCGGGATCTGCAGCGTGGCGCGCGCCGGCGTCGCGCGGCTCTCCCTCGCGGAGCCAGTTGCTGCGACCGTCGCTGCTGATGTGGGTGGTGGCGTGATGGCCAGGGCCGCCGCGGCCGCTGCGCTCGCCACCGCGCCAATGCCTAGTTGCTGCGCGTGCCTGGACACGCCGTGAAAAAGTACGGCCAAGCCGATGCGATTCATAAAGCGATCGAAGTCCATGAATCGAATAGACGCGTGGGGCACGGTGAAGCGCGCAAATCTCATGGGGTGGGGTGCGATCTTGTCATGCCCATGCCATGCCGACGCGGCGTCAATCACCGTGCGCCGCGGAGGTAACGGCGATTGCGTGGATGGTTGGGATCGTTCGGATCGCCGTCACCGGCGTCGGCGTCGGTGTCGGTGGCCCGCTCTGCGCTATCGAATCCGCTCAAAGACCCCGGTTGTGTCGGTGGCCGAGTTAGCAAGCCACCTGCCTGCATACGGACGCTTTTCGAAACGACGTCCGACAACGGCGCGCTGGTGGGAGGAAGCGCCGAGGCGGCGTCGCTCGCCTCGAACCGGCGCACCAACTCGTCGACGTCGGCCAAATGCAAGCTACGACATGACGCGAAGATGCTGCTCGCGTAGGCGGCGTCGTCGATCAGTCGCTCGGTGTCTACGAGCTGTTTCGTGTGACGCGACAGCGCGATGCGAATGCGCATGGCGAGCACGAGTTGGGTCGGCGTTGCGCTCATTGGGCCGTCCCTCAGCTGCGTCGGCGGTCGTCTTATTCGACCTGTTCACCGTGCTGTGAAACGTCGAGCCCAGTGTTCTCATCCTGTGGTTTGACACGTACCCCGAAGACAAGGTCTATGAGTTTCATGAGTACCCAGCTGACGCTGAAACTGTACCCCAGCACGGCGATGGCGCCGCCTGCCTCGGCGAGAGGATGGCCGCTAAACCCGGCGATCTCGGGAACGACGAAGAAAGGTGTCATCAGCGAGCCGACGATGCCAACGGCGCCATGGATGGCGAAAACATCGAGCGCGTCGTCCAAGTTGATCAATGGCTTCAACCAGGCGAGCGCCAGGTAGCTCGCCACACCCCCCGCCAGCCCGAACAGATACGCCGAGCCCACGCCGACGAAGCCTGCGGCTGGCGTGATGGCGACCAGTCCGGCAACCGCGCCGGTCGCCAGACCGACCAGGCCGGCTTGCTCGCGGAATATCCAGTCGAAAAAGGCGTAGACCAGCGTCGCTGCGGCCATCGCAATGAGCGTGTTGACCGATGCCAACCCGGCGACCGCGTTGGCGCCTCCCGACGACCCACCGTTGAAGCCGAACCAGCCAATGGTCAGCATGCCGGCGCCGATCAGCATGTAGGCCAAATTCGAGGGGATCATGGGGGCCCGCCCGAAACCTCGTCGAGGACCGACGACCATGGCAACCGCCAGCGCCGCGGCTCCAGCATTGACGTGAACGACCAGCCCGCCCGCGAAGTCGCGGACGCCGAGCATATTCAACCAACCCGAAGGCATCCAGATCCAGTACGCCACCGGGGCGTAGACAAGCAGGCTCCAAGCCAGACAGAACAACAGAGCGGCCGAAAATTTGATGCGCTCTGCGAAGGCGCCGACGATGAGCGCTGCCGTGATGACGGCAAATCCGCATTGAAACAGAGCGAACACGGATTCGGGCACTGTGGGCATGAGTCCGTGCACCGGAACGGGCGCGTTGACGCCGCTGGCCAAATGAGTGCCGAACGCTTTTTCGAAGCTGCCGTACCACGAGGTGCCGTGGCCGAACGCAAGCGAATACCCAAGCGCGAACCAGCCGACGGCAACGACCGCCGCGACGCCGAAGACCTGCGACATCGTTGCCAGGATGTTCTTCTTACGAACCAGGCCCCCGTAGAACAGGGAGAGCCCGGGCAGCGTCATCATCAACACCAGGCACGCGCTGGTCAGGACCCAGGCCGTGTCGGCACCGGAGATCGCACCCGCCGCGATCCGCATCGGAGCGCCGACGGCGGGTGTCTGCGCGATAGCGCCGGTTCCTGCCCAAGTCGCCGCAGTGCCGAGCATTCCGATCCGGGCCCAGCGGGTGGCATTGGCCATCGACTTGCTCCTCGCGGACACGCCGCAATCTTGATTTTTATTGACAGGGGGTACACGAGCAAGGTAAGAGCTAGGCAGTTCTTTCATGTCAGTTGTCAGTTTTCCGGAGGTCAGATCGGGGCATTTGCTGCTGATCGGGTTGGAGCCTTTGTCGCCAGGGTCTGATCTTGACGGGCCAACCGGCGCGGCGGACACGAAAATGTTACCGGGGTCGAATCCTGTGTCAGAAAGTTGCGAAAAGTCGCCGGCTATCTGGAAAGTGATGCCATCGAGCGGGCGAGTTCGGGACGCTCGTCACCCTGGGTGTCCTTTCAAAGGTGACTTAGTCGGCCAGCGGCCGACGTCTGCGTGAACGCCCAACCCTTTCATTTCAAATCGATCGCCGTGGCTGCGTTCGGCCCGTCGCTGCTGTTCGGGCTCGGGGAAGGCGCGATCCTGCCGGTGGTGGCGTTGAGCGCGCGCCATTTGGGCTCGTCGGTTGCGATGGCGGCATTGATCGTCACCTTGATCGGCGTCGGTTCGTTGCTGAGCAACATTCCCGCGTCGATCATCACGCTGCGTTACGGCGAGCGCTGGGCCATCGTCGGCGCGGCGGCTTGGGGTGCGTTGGCGATGCTGATATGCATCGCATTCGACAACATCGGCGCCTTCGCCTGCGGCATCTTCATGATCGGCATGTCGTCGTCGATCTTCGGGCTCGCGCGGCAGAGCTACCTGACCGAGGTGGTTCCGGTTCACTACCGGGCGCGCGCGCTCTCGACGCTCGGCGGCGTGATGCGCATCGGCCTTTTCATCGGGCCGTTCCTGGCGGCGTTCGCAATCCATCACGTCGGGATTCGAGGCGCTTACTGGACCGGCCTCGTGGCCCTGATCGCCGCCGCGGTGTTGGCTGCACGCATTCCCGATTTGAAGGAGCCGGCCGCGACCGTGGTCGATCTGGCGAATGCGGCGCCAGCGGCCCTCGATCGGAACGCGCCGCCGGCACCGGCGCCTACATTGCGCTCGGTCGCCCGGAGCAGCGTCAACGTCTTCATGACGGTCGGCATCGGCACGATGCTCGTGGCCGCGGTGCGCGCATCACGCCAGGTGGTGATCCCGCTCTGGGCCGAGAACATCGGTATTGACGTCGCGATGACCTCGCTGATCTACGGCCTCGCGAGCGCTGTCGACGTGATGGTGTTCTATCCGGCGGGCAAACTGATGGACCGCAAGGGTCGCAACTGGGTGGCGGTGCCGTCGATGGTCGTCATGGGCACGGGCCTCTTGCTGTTGCCGTTCACGCACGGCGCGACGCTGTTGCTGCTCGCTGCGTTGTTGATCGGGTTCGGCAACGGCATCGGCTCCGGCATGATCATGACGCTTGGTGCCGATTACTCGCCGAACCCCGGGCGCGCGCACTTCCTCGGCGTCTGGCGCCTGCTGTCGGACATCGGCGCCACGTGCGGGCCGGCGCTGCTGTCGGGGGTGACGGCGACCTTGTCGCTGGCCGCCGGCATCTGGTCGTCGTCGGTGCTCAGCTTCGCGGCGGCAGGCGTGCTCTGGTACTGGATCCCGCGCATCAACGCGCGCCGTGCGGCAAAGCTGCCGGCGGTGACCGACACGCCGAGTTGACCGATGGCTCGCTCTCCCCGACCGGGGAGAGCGTTGGGGTGAGGGATCGCGTTGCGGAGTGCGATCGGGTGCCACTCGTTTGCCCTCCCCCCAGCCCTCTCCCGGAGGGAGCGGGAGTAATGTCCTCGACCGGAGAGCAGGCGTCACACCCCGAGGTAGCGCGCGAGCGACTCGCCATCGCCAGCGATCGCCGACGACTCGCCATCGGCGACGAGAACGCCCTTCTCGAGCACCACCGCGCGGTCGGTGTGGGCGAGCACCGCGCGGTGGTTGCGGTCGACGATCAGCGTGCTGATGCCGGTCGCACGGACCTCGCCGATCACGCGCCAGATGTCGGCGACGATCAGCGGGGCGAGCCCTTCGGTCGCCTCGTCGAGCACCAGCAGCCTGGGGTTGGTCATCAGCGCGCGGCCGATCGCGAGCATCTGCTGTTCGCCGCCAGAGAGTTGCTGGCCGCCGTGCGCGAGCCGCTCGTCTAGGCGCGGGAACGTCGCGAGCACGCGGGCCAAGGTCCAGTCGCATCGGCCGTCGGGGCCGGCACGCGACGGCATCAACAAATTTTCTCGCACCGAGAGGTTCGGGAAGATGCCGCGGCCCTCGGGCACGTAGCCGATGCCGAGCCGCGCCATGCGCTCCGGCGCGTGGCGCGCCACGTCTTTGCCGTTCCACTGCACGCGGCCGGTCGTGCCGCGCAGGTAACCCATCAACGCGCGAATGAGCGTGGTCTTGCCCATGCCGTTTCGGCCGAGCAGGCCGAGCGATTGGCCCGAGGCGAGCGCGAAGCTCACGCCGCGCAGGATGTGACTGCTGCCGTAGCGCGCGTGAAGGTCGGTGACTTCAAGCATGCGCGTTGCCGAGGTAGGCGGCCCGGACGTCGGGGTGGCCGCGAATCATCGACGGCTCGCCGCTCGCGATGACCCGGCCGTCGACCATCACGGTGATGCGATCGGCCACTTTGAAGACCGCGTCCATGTCGTGCTCGACCAGCAGCACCGCATGCGTTGCGCGCAACGTGCCGAGCAATTCGAGCATGCGACCGGTCTCTTCCGCACCCATGCCGGCGAGCGGTTCGTCGAGCAGCAGCACGCGCGGGTCGGTGGCAAGCCCCATCGCGATCTCGAGCTGGCGCTTCTGGCCGTGGCTCAGGTGGCCCGCGAGCGCCGATGCGCTGTCGACGAGGCCGGCCGCGTCGAGCGCGCGCCACGCAGCGGCGTGGCTCGGTTTGCAGTGGGCAGCGCCTTCCCACACGCGCCAGGCGCGCGGCGTGACCGCTTGCGCGCAGAGCCGCGCGTTCTCGAACACGCTGAACTCGGGAAAGATCGTCGTGCGCTGGAAGCTTCGGCCGAGGCCGGCGCGCGCGCGCCGCGGTTGCGGCCACGCGGTGATGTCGGTGCCGCGCAGCAGCACGCGGCCATCGCTGGGGCGCGCGTCGCCCGCGAGCAGGTTGACGAGGGTCGATTTGCCGGCGCCGTTGGTGCCGATCACGGCGTGGATTTCGCCGACGTGGAAGTCGAGCGTCACCGCGTCCACGGCGGTCAGGCCGCCGAAGCGGCGCGTCAGCGCAGCGGCCTGCAGCAATGGCGGTGCGGCCAGACTCATGGCGCCTCTTGCCGAAGGCCGGAACGCCGCACGTGCTGCCCCAGACCGGCCAGGCCCTTCGGCAGCAAAGCCACCGCCGCGATGATCGTGAGCCCGAGCGTCAACTGCCAATGCGAGGCGAGTTGTCCGAGCAGCGCTTCCGACTGGAAGAACTCGCGCAGCAACGTGAACGCGACCGCGCCGATCACCGCGCCGCGTGCGCTGCCGATGCCGCCGAGGATCACCATCAGCAACACCGCGCCCGACTCCTGCCACGCCAGCAGCTCGGGATTGACGGCGCCGTCCTTGATCGCGATCAACGAACCCGCGACGCCGGCCAGTGCACCCGCGAGCACGAACACCGCGAGCTTGTAGCGGTAGGTCGGGAAGCCCGCGGCGCGCATGCGCGCCTCGTTGACGCGGATGCCGGCGAGCGCATGACCGAAGCGCGAGCGCGCGACGACCGCGACGGTCACGTACGTGACGACGAGCGCCGCCAGCACCGTGAGGTGCATCGTCAGGCGGTCGCCCAGGTCGAGCAGCAGGTGGTGGCCGACCTCGACCACCGGCTTCGTGTACAGGAAGATGCCGTCGCTGCCGCCGCCAAGCTTGGTGTCGTGGAACACGAAGTACGCCATCTGCGCGAATGCCAGCGTGACCATGATGAAGTACACGCCGCGCGTGCGCAGGCTCAAGGCACCGACGAAGAGCGCGTACGCCGCGGCCGTGAGCACCGCCAGCGGCAACACCTGAAAGAGCGGCGCGGCGCCCTGACCCGACGCGAGCACGGTCACGTACGCACCGATGCCGAGATAGGCCGCGTGGCCGAGGCTCACCAGGCCGGTCATGCCGACGAGCAGGTGCAGGCTGAGCGCGAACACCGCGTAGAGCGCGATCTTCGACACGAGATCTTGCGTGTAGGGCGCGACCAGCCACGGCAGCGACGCGAAGGCCAGCGCGGCCGCGACCGGCACCAGCCAAGCCGGGCCGCTACGCACGCTTCATCAACCCTTCAGGCCGCCACACGAGGATCAGCGCCATCAGCAGGTAGATGCCGACGCCGCTCCACTCGGCGAAGAACACCTTGCCGAAGGTGTCGACGACGCCGACCAACAGCGAGGCGATCAGCGCCCCGGTGATCGACCCGATGCCGCCGATCACGACCACCACGAAGCACACGATCAGCACGCTGCCGCCCATGCCGGGGTACACCGACGAGAGCGGCGCTGCGATCATCCCGGCGAGTGCCGCGAGGGCCACGCCGCCCGCGAACACGATTCGGTAGAGGCGCCGGATGTCGATGCCGAGGCCGCGCACCATGTCGCGGTTGGTGGCGCCAGCGCGGATCATCATGCCGAGACGCGTGCGCTGCACCACGCCGTAGAGCCCGAGGGCGACCACGATGCAGGAGGCCGATGCGAATACGCGATACCACGGGTAGGACATCAGCTCGCCGAGCCTGAAGCTGCCGCCGAGCCAGTCGGGAATGGCGACGCCGTGCACGTCGTTGCCGACGGCCACGCTCCGCAGTTCCTCGAAGACGAGGATGAGCGCGTACGTCATCAACACCTGCTGCAGGTGATCGCGTTCGTATAGGTAGCTGAAGAACGCCCACTCGAGCAGGTAGCCGAACACGCCCGCGAGCAGCACGCCGACGACGAGGCGCGTGATGAACCAGTCACCGAACCAAGGTGCGAGCGCGAACGCGAGGTACGCGCCCAGCATGTAGAAGCTGCCGTGCGCGAGGTTGATCACGCCCATGATCCCGAAGATGAGCGTGAGCCCGCTCGCCACGAGGAACAGCAGCAAGCCGTATTGCACGGCGTTCAAGCACTGGACGAGGAAGGTCGCGAGGTCCATCGGCGCACCTTGCGCAGTTGCGACACCACCGTGGCGTCGAGCGGGATCACGGCGTCGGGTCGATGACGCGCGGCCGCAGCTGGGCGCGCCGTGTCGGATCGAACGGATCAGAATGGCCCGACGGCGTTCGCGGCATCGAACGCAGGCAGGCCACCCGGTGACGTACTAGAGCTTGCAACCCTTGGCAGGGTCGGCGAGCGCCTTTACCGCGACCGACCGGTACTCGTTGTAGTTGCCCTTGACTTCGCGCAGGAACATGTCCTGCACCGGGTTGCCGGCCGGCGAGATCGTGAACCTGCCGCGCGGGCTGTCGACCGTGGTCTTGTGCATCGCGGTGGTGATGGCGTCGCGCTGGCTCAGATCTCCCTTCGCGGCCGCGAGGCCGGCGGCGAGGATCTGCGCTGCGTCGTAGCCCTGCACCGCGTACACGTCGGCGTTGGCCTTGTAGGTGAGCGCGTAGCTCTTCCTGAAATTGTTGTTGCGCGGCGTGTCGAGGTTGTCGGCGTAATGCAGCGTCGTCAGCATGTTCTGCGCCGCCGCGCCTTGCGCTTCGAGCGTGCCGTCGGTGAGGAATCCCGGGCCATAGAGCGGGATGGTCTTGTTGAGGCCGGCCGCGGCATAGTCCTTCACGAATTTCACAGCGCCGCCGCCGGCGAAGAACGCATACACCACGTCGGGCTTCTGCGACGCGATCTCGGTGAGCAGGGCCTGGAATTCGACGTTCGGAAACGGCAGCGTCAGGTCCTTCAGTACCTTGCCGCCGTTCTTCTCGAAGCCTTCGGTGAACCCTTTTGTCGACTCGGTGCCGGCCGCGTAATTCCACGTGATCGTCATCGCGCGCTTAATGCCTTTCTGGCCCGCGACGACGCCCATCGCGTAGCCCGGTTGCCAGTTCGAGAACGAACTGCGCACGATGTTCGCCCCGCACATCGGCCCGGTGATCGCGTCGGCGCCGGCGTTCGGGATGATGAGCAGCGTGTTGCTTTCCTTCGCGGCCTTCGCCATCGCGAGCGCGACCCCGGAGTGAACCGTGCCCACGAGCACGTCGACGCCGTCGCGCTTGATGAGCTTGCCGACGTTGTCAGTCGCCTTCGACGGGTCCGATTCGTCGTCGACCTTGAGGTACTGGATCTCGCGTCCGGCGAGTTTGCCGCCCTGCTCCTGCACGTAGAGCTTGAAGCCGTTCTCGATCGCGTTGCCGAGGCCGGCGTAAGTGCCGGAGTAAGGCAGCATCAGGCCGACCTTGATCGCGCTCTTGTCCTGCGCAACGGCGTTGCCGTTCAGCGCCGCGAAGACGGCCGAAAGGGCGACGGAGATAAGTCGCACTCGAGAAGGGTAGGTGTGCATGAGTCGCTCCAGGGCAGGGTTGGACGGTTGAAAAGATCCACCAAGGCAAGCATTGTCCACGCGCGAGCCGTCGGCGCGGGCGGCGCCCGGCTGGTGTTTGCGCCGATTGAACTCAGTGCCAACCGATGCGCCGAACGCCCGCGATCTTTCAACCGCTCATCGGCACGTCGTCTAGGGGGGTCGGTAGCCAGACCCCCGACCCCGCGGCGAGGATGAATCGGCCTGCCGCCCTCGACAGACGCTCGGCCTGATCGCGGTGCGGAGAATGGCCGCAATCGGCGAGCACGAGCGCTCGCGTCTGCGGCACCACGCGCGCCAGCGAGCGGATCTGCTCCAGCGTGCCGTACTCGTCGCCTTCGCCCTGCACCGCCAGCAACGGGCAGCGGATGGCAGCGAGTTCACGCTCGATGTTCCACGATCGGAACGTCGGGTCGAGCCAGATGTCGTTCCAGCCCCGGAACGCCGAATCGACGTCGGCGTGGTGGCGTGCCAGCCGGCTCCGAAGGTCGCCGTGCTCGTAGGCCGCACGCGCCGCTTCGATACCCGCGATCGACCGGTCCTCGACGAAGAGGTGGGGCGCCACGGCGACGACACCGGCCACGTCGTGCGTGGCGGCGTGGAGCAGCGCGATCGACGCCCCGTCGCTGTGGCCGAAGAGCCATGGCCGTGTGATGCCGAGTTGCTCGAACAGCTGCGGCAGCGCCGATTCAGCCTGTTCGTGCAGGAAGCGCACCGGCTAACGTTCGGTGGCGGGGCGTGGCGTTGAAAGGCCGTAGCCACGGCGCGAAAAGACGAGGCCGACCAGTCCGTGCGCGGCGCAGAAGCGTTCCGGAAAGTCGCGCCACGCCGAGACCGAGCCGAGCCCTTCGTGCAGGAACAC
The DNA here is from genome assembly GCA_965246805.1 of Caldimonas sp. Lineage (GTDB taxonomy): Bacteria > Pseudomonadota > Gammaproteobacteria > Burkholderiales > Burkholderiaceae_C > Schlegelella_A. Next base: position 301,307 of record CBDFFO010000006.1, read on the forward strand.
CACGACCGGCGCTTCCGGCAGATCGACCCTCGCGGCGCGATCGGCCGTGGCGACCGATCGACTGCATCCGCCCGCGGCCTCGTTCGCATCTGCGCGCGGGTCATCGGCGCCAAGGTGGCCAGTACCCAACCAGCGGTATTCGAGGCGCGCCGGCGTCCCGTGCCAATCGATCGTTGCGTAGGCCGGCGAGCCCGCCATGCCTGTCAGGCGGTGCCGGGCAGGCCCGCGGCGGCGATGCCGGCTTCGCGCTCACGCAGCCGAAAGCGCTGGATCTTGCCGGTCGCGGTCTTCGGCAGCTCGTCGACGAACTCGATGAAACGCGGGTACTTGAAGGGGGCGAGTCGATCCTTCACGAAGGCCTGCAGTTCGCTCTCGGTCAGCGCGAGCCCGGCCTTGCGCACCACGCAGGCCTTGGTCTTGGTCAAGCCGTTCGCATCGATCTTGCCGAACACCGCGCATTCGAGCACCGCGGGGTGCTGCATCAAGGTGGCCTCGACCTCGAACGGCGACACGTAGACGCCGCTCACCTTCAGCATGTCGTCGCTGCGGCCTGCGTAGACGTAGCAGCCGCGCGCGTCGACCGAGTACTTGTCGCCGGTGCGGGTCCAGTCGCCGAGGAAGGTGGCGCGCGACTTCTCGCGTTGCGCCCAGTACATGAGCGCCGCACTCGGGCCGGCGACGTAGAGGTCGCCGATCTCGCCGGGCGCGGCGTCGGTGCCGGCTTCGTCGACGAGGCGCAGCCGGTAGCCGGGCACGGCGCGACCGGTGCTGCCGTAGTTCACGTCGCCGGGCCGGTTCGACAGGAAGATGTGCAGCATCTCGGTCGAGCCGATGCCGTCGACGATCTCGCAGCCGTAGCGGGCAGTGAATTGCTCGCCGATCTCGCGCGGCAGGGCCTCGCCCGCCGACGAGCAGAGGCGCAGGCAGACGGCACTCTTCGCCGGCCGATCGGGCGCAGCGAGCATGCCGGCATAGCCGGTGGGCGCGCCGAAGAACACGGTCACGCCATGGTCGGTCCAGCGCCTGAAGACGGCTTGCGGCGTCGGCCGCTCGGCCATCAAGACGGTGGTCGCGCCGACGCTCATCGGGAAGGTGAGGGCGTTGCCGAGGCCGTACGCGAAGAACAGCTTGGCGGCCGAGAACGCGATGTCGCTCTCCCGCAGGCCTAGCACCGGCGTGCCATAGAGCACGGCGGTCCAGTACAGGTTGGAGTGGGTGTGTACGGCGCCCTTCGGCCGGCCGGTAGAGCCCGACGAGTAGAGCCAGAAGCCGATGTCGTCGGCGAGAGTGTCGGCGGCTTCGATGAGCGGGGGACCGGCGCGGAGCTGCTTGAACGATGTGACGGACGGCGCAGCCGCGGCGCCCGCTGTCGACCGGGTATCGCCACCCGACACGATCAACGCCAGGTCCGCGTCGGCGCCGCCCGACTTGAGCGATGCCTGAAGGTTCGGGAGCAGGCTCGCCGAGACCATCACCGCGCGCGCGTGGCTGTGCTGGAGCATGTAGGCGTGGTCTTCCACCGTGAGCAGCGTGTTCACGGGCACCGGCACCAGGCCGGCGTAGAGCGCGCCGAGAAAGCCGGTCACGAAATCGATGCTGTCCTGCATCACCATCAACACGCGCTCTTCGCGGCGCAGGCCGAGCGCGAGCAGGCCGGTGGCGCAGCGCCGCACCTCGTCGGCCAGCTCGGCGTGCGTCACGCACCGTGCGTCGTCGATGTAGGCGACGCGATCGCCGCGGCTGGCGTTCAATGCCAGCAGATGGCGCGCGGCGTTGAAGCGCGCGGGCGGGGCCAGGGCCTCGAGCAAGGCGGCGCCGGCGTCCGCAGATGTAATATCTTGCATACGGTACGAATATAGTCCATGCTCGCGACCGCCTTCGCCTGAGACAAACCCGAGTCGCACCCGCCCCATGACCGCCGATGTCAGCCCGCGCCGCGCGCGACCTGCTCCCGTCGAACCTGCGGCCGAAGGCGTCGCCGCGGAAGGCGCCGGGAAAGACGCGTTTCTCGTGGCGCTCGGTGAGCGCACGCGAGCGTTGCGCGCGCAGCGCGGACTCACGCGCAAGAGCCTGGCGACAGCGGCGAAGGTCTCTGAGCGTCACTTGGCCAATGTCGAGATGGGGGTCGGCAACGCATCGGTGCAGTTTCTACGGCAGCTCGCCGAAGCGCTCAGCTGCCAACTCGTCGAGCTGGTCGGCGACGCCGCCGAAAGCGGGCCCGAGTGGTTGCTGATCCGCGAGATCCTGCGCGGCCGCAGCGACGCCGAGCTCGGCAGCGCGCGCGCGCGCCTGGTGGCGCTGTTCGGCGCGCCGGCGAGCGAAGCGGCGCGGCGCGGGCGGATCGCGCTGATCGGCTTGCGCGGCGCCGGCAAGAGCACGCTCGGTCGGGCCCTCGCGACAACATGGTCGGTGCCCTTCGTCGAATTGAACCGGCACATCGAAGCGCTGGCGGGCTGTCACATCGCCGAAATCCATTCGCTTTACGGCCCAGCGGCCTATCGCCGCTACGAAAAGCGTGCGCTCGAAGATGTCGTGACGCGCTATCCGAAGGCGTTGATCGCAACGCCCGGTGGCATCGTTTCCGACGCCTCGACCTTCGGCCTGCTGCTCTCGCACTGCTACACCGTGTGGGTGCGTGCGTCGCCAGAGAGCCACATGGCGCGCGTGCTCGCGCAAGGCGACACGCGGCCCATGGCCGGCAACGCCGAGGCCATGAAAGACCTCCGCCGCATCCTCGACAGCCGATCGGCGTTCTACTCGAAGGCCGACATCGCCTTCGACACCGACGGCCTGACGGCGTCGCAAGCGGGCGCGGCGTTGCGTGCCCGGCTGGAGGCGGTGGCGAGCGCCGAACACGCCGCCGGGGTGAAAGCGCGACAGGAATATACGCCCTGAGATGCAATGGATTGCATGTTTTCGCCGTTTCGGCGCAGAATGACGGGTCGACGCGTTCAGCGTCGGCCTTGTTCGAGTTCGCCGCTTTCTCGCTCCGCCGCGTGCGGCCTGTCGTTCGTTCACCGGAGATGCCCATGAGTGAGCCTTCCGCCGCAGCGATCCATGCGCCTGTCAGCTATGAAACCGCGCCCGCGCGCTACCGCCACTGGACCCTCGGTGTCGAAGGGGCCGTCGCCACGCTTGCGCTGGCAATCGACGAAGACGGCGGCATCAGGGGCGGCTACAAGCTGAAGCTGAACAGCTACGACCTCGGCGTCGACATCGAACTGAACGACGCGGTGCAGCGCATCCGCTTCGAACACCCGACGGTGCGCACGGTCATCGTCACGAGCGGGCGCGACCGCGTGTTCTGCTCGGGCGCAAACATCTTCATGCTTGGCAAGAGCAGCCACGCGTGGAAGGTGAACTTCTGCAAGTTCACGAACGAGACGCGCAACGGCCTCGAGGATTCGAGCCGGTACAGCGGTCTCAGGTTCCTCGCCGCAGTGAACGGCGCGTGCGCCGGTGGTGGCTACGAGCTCGCGGCTGCTTGCGACGAGATCATCTTGGTCGACGATCGTTCGTCGTCGGTGAGCCTGCCCGAAGTTCCGCTGCTCGGCGTGCTGCCCGGCACCGGTGGCCTGACGCGACTCACCGACAAGCGCCACGTCCGTCACGACCATGCCGACATCTTCTGCACCACGAGCGAAGGCATCCGCGGCCAGAAAGCGGTCGACTGGCGGCTCGTCGACGAGACCGTGAAGACGCAGGCGTTCGCGGGGCGCGTGCAGGAGCGCGCGCGCGAGCTGGCCGCCTCGAGCGACCGGCCCGGCAATGCGATCGGTGTGCCATTGACGCCGCTGGTAAAGGCCATCTCCGCCGACGCCGTGACCTACCCGCACGTGCAGATCGCGATCGACCGCACGGCGCGTCACGCCACGATCACGGTGCTCGCGCCGGTCGGCGAGCAGCCGGGCGATCTGGCGGGGATCGAGGCGGCCGGCTCCGACTGGTACCCGCTGCAGATGGCGCGCCAGCTCGAAGACGCGATCCTGCACCTTCGCACCAACGAGCTCGAGATCGGCACGTGGATCCTGAAAACGCGCGGCAGCCTCGACGCGGTGCTCGCGATGGATCAGGCGCTTGAATCGCACCGCGACCACTGGTTCGTGCGCGAGACGATCGGGTTGCTGCGTCGCACGTTCGCGCGCCTCGACGTCTCGTCGCGTTCGATATTCGCGCTGATCGAGCGCGAGTCGTGCTTTGCCGGCACGCTGCTCGAACTCGCGCTGGCGGCCGATCGCAGCTACATGATGGCGCTTCCCGACGCGCCGAAGGAAGGCCCTGACGCCGCACCGACCATCGCGCTGTCGACGTTTAACTTCGGCGCGCTGCCGATGGTGAGCCAGGAGACCCGCCTGCAACGCCGCTTCTACGGCAATGCCCTGGAGATCTCGGCCGCCCACAACACGGTGGGCCAGCGCATCGACGCCGACGAAGCGCTTGCGCTCGGGCTCGTCACGATGGCGCCCGACGACATCGACTGGGCCGACGAGATCCGCATCGCGCTCGAGGAGCGCGCCAGCTTGTCGCCCGATGCATTGACCGGCCTCGAAGCGAACCTGCGCTTCGCCGGCGCCGAGACGATGGAGACGCGCATCTTCGGCCGTCTCACCGCTTGGCAAAACTGGATCTTCATCCGGCCGAATGCGGTCGGCGAGAAGGGCGCGCTGAAAGTTTACGGAACCGGGCAGAAGGCCGGCTTCGATTTCACACGTGTTTGAATTGACTTACTCCCTCTCCTGCGTCGCGGGAGAGGGCAGGGGTGAGGGTCGTCGTCGGCCTTCGCCCTCACCCCACCCCTTTCCCGCGCAGCGGGATAGGAAGCCAGGAAAAACCCCATGAGCATCGACTACGCGCAAAAAATCCCCAACAACGTCAACCTCGCCGACGACCGCACGCTGCAGCGCGCGCTCGAGCAGTGGCAGCCGAACTTCGTGCAGTGGTGGGACGACGTCGGACCCGAAGGCTCGACCGACAGCGACGTCTACCTGCGCACCGCCACCAGCGTCGACCCGCAGGGCTGGGCCCATTTCGACCACGTGAAGATGCGCGACTACCGTTGGGGCATCTTCCTAAATCCGGGTGACGAGAACCGCCAGATCCACTTCGGCGACCACAAGGGCGAGAAGGTTTGGGCAGACGTGCCCGGCGAGCACCGCGCGAACCTGCGCCGCATCATCGTCACGCAGGGCGACACCGAGCCGGCGTCGGTCGAGCAGCAGCGCCACCTCGGGCTCACCGCGCCCAGTTTGTACGACCTGCGCAACCTCTACCAGATCAACGTCGAGGAGGGCCGCCACCTGTGGGCGATGGTCTACCTGCTGCAGAAATTCTTCGGCCGCGACGGTCGTGAGGAAGCCGGCGCCTTGCTCGAGCGCACCTCTGGCGATGCGAACAACCCGCGCATCCTCGGCGCGTTCAACGAACGCACGCCCGACTGGCTCGCTTTCTTCATGTTCACGTACTTCACCGACCGCGACGGCAAGTTCCAGCTCGCCGCGCTCGCCGAGAGCGCGTTCGACCCGCTCGCGCGCACGACCCGGTTCATGCTCACCGAGGAAGCACACCACATGTTCGTCGGCGAGAGCGGCGTCTCGCGCGTGCTGCAGCGCACCGCGCAGGTCATGAGCGAGCTAAAGACCGACGATGCGAAGCGCGTCCGCGAAGCCGGCGCGATCGACCTGCCGACGCTGCAGCGCTACCTCAACTTCCACTACTCGGTCACCATCGATCTGTTCGGTGCCGACCAGTCGAGCAACGCAGCGACCTTCTACTCGTCGGGCCTGAAGGGCCGCTACGAGGAAGGCAAGCGCGTCGACGATCACGTGTTGAAGGGCGAGACCTACAAGGTCCTGGAAGTGCGTTATGACGACCCCTCGGCCGCCGGGTACGGCGACCGATCCCCCGAAGCGATCGCGCCCGCCTTCGGGCGGCCTGGCGGCGGCCGCGTCGGCGCGTTGGTGGAGAAGGAAGTGCCGATGCTCAACGCCTTGAACGAGGTGCTGCGCGACGACTTCATCAAGGACTCGGTGGCCGGTGTCGGCCGCTGGAACAAGGTGCTCGAGAAGGCGGGTATCCCCACGCGTCTCGTCGTGCCGCACAAAGCGTTCAATCGCCGCATCGGTGCGCTCGCCGGCATCCGCATGTCGCCCGAGGGCCGCGTGGTGAACGAAGCCGAGTGGAAAAGCCGCGAGGCCGACTGGCTGCCGAGCGATGCCGATCGCACGTTCGTGGCCTCGCTGATGGGCCGCGTCGTCGAGCCGGGCCGGTTCGCGAACTGGATCGCGCCGCCGGCGATGGGCATCAACAAGAACCCGGTCGACTTCGAGTACGTGCGCTTCGGGTGATCGAAACGCGATGCCCTCGGCCGCCGACACCATTCCGTCAACGCTGCCCTTCGCGCTGGCCCTTGCCGCCGTCGCTGGGGCGGTCGATGCGATCGCCCTCGTCGGGCTCGGCGACATCTACGTGTCGTTCATGAGCGGCAACACCTCGCAGCTCGGCATGGCGGTGGGCCGGATGTCGAGCGATCGCATCGTCAAGGTTGGCCTGGTGGTGATGGTGTTCGTGGCGGGCGTGGTGCTTGGTGAGCTCGTCGCCACGCAGATCGCACCCCGGTCGCGCTCGACCGTGCTGCTCGCCGTGGTCGCCACGGGACTCGGCAGCGCGGCGGCGCTGTCGATGCTCGGCTTGTCGCCATGGATCGTGTCGCTGGTGATGGCGTTCGCGATGGGCTTGCAGAACGCCGTGCTGCGCCGCGCCGGACACGTCGACGTGGCGCTCACCTACGTGACCGGTACGCTCGTGCACATGAGCCGTGCCATCGCAGCCGCGCTGCTGCGGCGTGGGCCCTGGCATCGTGCAGGACCGTTCCTCGCGCTGTGGCTCGCGTTCGTGTTTGGTGCATGGGCAGGCGGCCTCGGCTCGGCGGCGGGCGCCGGCAATGCCATCGCAGGCACTGCGGTCGCCGCGGCCCTGCTTTCCATCACGAGCCTGCGCCGCCAGCGCGGTGCAGCGGAGCTCCCATGACCGAAGCCCTCCTTATCAGGCAGCATCTGATCGACCCCGAGATCTGCATCCGCTGCAACACCTGCGAGGCCACTTGCCCGGTCGGCGCGATCACGCACGACGATCGCAACTACGTGGTGCGCGCCGACATCTGCAACCTTTGCATGGCGTGCATCTCGCCGTGCCCGACCGGCTCGATCGACAACTGGCGCACGGTGCCGAAGGCGTCGGCGTACGCGATCGACGAGCAGCTCACGTGGGACGAACTGCCGTCCGAGCTGACGCCGGAGCAACTCGCTGCCGAGGGCATCGATGCCGATGCGGCCGCGAGGCTGGATGGTGCCGCGGTCATCGCCGTGCGGCCCGACGACGCGAACGGCGAGGCGCCTTTCAACGCCGGCTCGCTTGGCTCGACCCTGCCACCGTGGTCGGCCGAAACGCCGGTCACCAACACCTTCTCGGCGAGCAACCCGATCGCCGCGACGGTGGCCGGCAACGTCGACTGCACCGAGGCCGGCTTCACGAGCCACACGCATCACATCGTGCTCGACTTCGGCGCGACGCCGTTTCCGGTGCTCGAGGGCCAGTCGATCGGCATCGTGCCGCCGGGGCACGACGCCCACGGGCGTGCCCACATGCCGCGCCAATACTCGGTCGCGAGCCCGCGCAACGGCGAAAGGCCGGGCTACAACAACCTCTCGCTCACAGTGAAGCGCGTGACCGAAGACCACCAGGGCCGGCCCTTCGCTGGTGTGGCGTCGAACTTCGTCTGCGACCTGAAGGTTGGCGACCGGGTTCAGGTCGTCGGGCCGTTCGGTAAGAGCTTCCTGATGCCCAACCACGCCAAGTCATCGATCGTGATGATCTGCACCGGCACCGGCAGTGCGCCGATGCGTGCGATGACCGAATGGCGGCGCCGGCAGAGGAAAAGTGGCACGTTCGAAGGCGGCAAGCTGATGCTCTTCTTCGGCGCGCGCACGCGCGAGGAGCTGCCGTATTTCGGCCCGCTCACGAGCCTGCCGAAGGACTTCATCGATATCAACCTGGCGTTCTCTCGCACGCCGGGACAGCCGAGGCGCTACGTGCAGGACTTGATGAAGGAGCGCGAAGCCGACCTTGCGCCTTTGCTGAGCGACCCGAACGCGCACTTCTACGTGTGCGGGCTAAAGGCGATGGAAGAGGGTGTGCTGCTCGCGCTGCGCGAGGTGGCAGAAGGTGCGAAGCTCGATTGGCAAACACTGGGAATGAGCCTGAAGCGCGAGGGACGGCTGCATCTCGAGACGTATTGAGAGTGGCCGGCGCGCCCGTCGGCACGGGGCCCGTTCGCAGCTGCCGAGGAGGTCGCCGGAGCCAGGCGTGATCGCCGTTCTCGTCCGCCTACGAGCGTGTTCGGCCGCGACCCGCAGAAGTGAAGCGGTGCCCGCCCGCTGAAGTCACGTCAGCGATGAACCGGCGCCGGCGTGGCGATGAGCTTGACCTCAACCGGTCCCGGCCCGCGGGGGGCGGGCGCCCCGTGGGTCCATGTGCGGCTCACGAGCGCGAAGGTGCACAGTGCGATCAGGGCCGACAGGGCCACCGCGATCAGGCGAGCGCGTCGCGTCGGCGCCGACCATCCGACGCCTTTCGACGTGGCGCGGCGCGGCTCGTCGCCCTCGGTCGGTGACCTTCGGGGGCGCTGTCGCTTCGGCCGCGTGGGCTCAGAGGTGGATCGCATCGGGGACGCGCCGTTCTCAGTAGTGGATGCTGCGCGGCGTGCCACCGCCGGCGGCGATCGCATCGCCGTTGATCGCCACCGAGAGCGGCGAGCATAGGAACACCACGACATGCGCCACCTCGGCCGCGTCGACGAAGTGCTGGATCGAATTGCCTTCGGCCATGCGCTTCTCGACCACGTCCGCGCCGATTCCTTCGGCCGCCGCGCGCGCGGTCACGAGGGCGGCCGTGCGCTCGGTGCGCGTAAGCCCGGGGTGTACCACGGTCACGTTGATGCCGGCCGGCCCGAGCTCGTCGGCCAGGTTCTTGGTCATCGCCGCGACCGCGACGTTGCGGATGCTGCCGACGGTGTTGCCAGATTGCCGCGCCGCGAGCCCGCTCAGGTTGACGATGCGGCCCCAGCGCTGCGCCTGCATGTACGGCGCCACCGCGCGCGCCATGCGAAGGTAGCCCATCACCTTCACGTCGATCTCGCGTTGCAGGTGCGCGGCGCTGATTTCGGCGAGCTTCGGCGGCGCGGCGTAACCGCCCGGTTCGGCCGCCGCATTGACGAGGATGTCGATGCCGCCGCCGAGCGCGTCGACCGCTTCGGCCACCGCACGCGCGACCTGCGCGTCATCGGTGGTGTCGGCCACCACCGGCACGATGCGCGCGCCGGTCTCGTTCACCAGTTCCGAGGCGGCCGAGTCGAGGCGGTCGATGTCGCGCGCGAGGATGGCGACCGACGCGCCCTCGAGCGCGAGGCCGCGCGCGATCGCGCGACCGATGCCGCGCGAGCCGCCCGTGACGAGCGCTCGCTTGGACCCGAGGAGCAGGTTCATGGCGTGAAGGCGCGAGGCGCTTGAGCCGGCCCATGAGACGGACCGTGAGACGGCCCGAGCGCCGACTGGCGCGCGCTGCAAGCCGTCATCCGGTCACATGCGTTCGCAGTACGCGGCCGTCCTGTGGATCGATCTGGCATTCGAAGCCGAAGAAGGTGAGCGGCTTGCCTTGCGACGGCAGTGCGCGGCCTTCACCGTGCAGCTCGGCGGTCTCGACGCTCGACTGCTGGAAGCTGCGTGTTTCCGGCTCGAAGCTGATTTGCGAGACGCGCGGCCAGCGCCGCTTCAGCGCGAGCGCGGCGCTCGACTCGCACGATGCGATCGAGAGGTTGGTGAGGTCGGGCTCGGCGGGCGGCCTGCGCACTGGCGCGGCCTTGACGACCGCGGGCTCGGTGTCGCGCATCACGAAGCCGACGGTCTCGAAGGTCTGTCGGTCGACGCTGCAGGTGAAGCGCACGTTGCGCATGCCACCGGCGTCGCGCCAGCGGCCTTCTCCGTGCAGCACGATCTGTCGATCGGTCGACAGGCGTGGCTGCACCGCGGTTCTGACCGAGAAGCTTGCGTCGCTCGCCCGGTTCGGCTGCTCTGTCAGGGTTCGGCGCGCGGTCTGCTCGCAGGCTGCGCTGGCTTCGTCGTCGGCCGAGACCGTGGTCGCGGCGCGCGTCGGGCCGACCAGGCTGAGCAGCATCAGCGTGCTGCCCACCGCGGTACGAACGCCTCGGGAAAGGAAGGGGGTGGTGTTGCGCATGTCGACAGTGTGATGCAGCGGCGATGCGCAGTTGTAGCAGCCGCGGCGGCATCGCCGCAAGCCCCGCATTTCTCGTGCCTTGCGATGACGGTGGCCCCCGGGCGCCAGGGTCAACCCGGCGCGAGACCTCAGCCGGGTGCCGGCAAGACCTTCCAGATGCGTTCGGCGTACTCGCGGATCGCGCGGTCCGACGAGAAGTTGCCCATGCCGGCCACGTTGGCGATCGCGCGTGTCGTCCACTCTTCGGGCCGCCGATACAGATCGTCGACACGCGCCTGCGCCGCGACGTAGGCGTCGTAATCGGCGAGCAACAGGTACGGGTCGCTGTTCAACAACGAGTCGATCAACGCGCGGTAGCGGGCCGGCTCTTGCGGCGAGAACAAGCCTCCGGCGATCCCGTCGAGCACCGCGCGCAGCGTCGGGTGGCTCGCGTAGATCTGTCCCGGCTGGTGCTCGCGGCTCGCCTTGAGCGCTTGAACCTCCGGCGTCTTCAGTCCGAAGATGAAGATGTTGTCGTCGCCGACGTTCTGGCGGATCTCGATGTTGGCGCCGTCGTCGGTGCCGATCGTGAGCGCGCCGTTGAGGGCGAGTTTCATGTTGCCGGTGCCGGAGGCTTCGGTGCCCGCGGTCGAGATCTGCTCCGACAGGTCTGCGCCGGGCATGATCGCTTCGGCCACCGAGACGCCGTAGTTCGGCAGGAACACCACTTTGAGCAGCCCGCCGACGCGCGCGTCGTTGTTGACGACGCTGCCCACGTCGTTGATGAGCCGGATGATGTTCTTCGCCGTCGTGTAGCTCGACGCGGCCTTGCCCGCGAAGAGAATGGTGCGCGGCACCCACGGCACGCCGTTTACGCCATGCGGGTCGGCGAGGATCGCGAGGTAACGCGTCACCGCGTGCAGCACGTTCAGTAGCTGCCGCTTGTATTCGTGGATGCGCTTGACCTGCACGTCGAACAGGCTCGACGGATCGGGCTCGACGCCGACCGCGTGCTTGATCAAGGCCGCGAGGCGCGCTTTGTTGGCCTGCTTCACCGCGCGGAAGCGGGCTCTGAAGTCGGCGCTGTCGACGTGCTCGCGCAGGCCGCGCAATTGCGCGAGGTCGGCGCGCCATGCGGTGCCCAGCGTGTCGTCGAATAGGTCCGCGAGGCCGGGGTTGGCCTGCGCCAGCCAGCGGCGCGGCGTGACGCCGTTGGTGACGTTCGTGAAACGCTCGGGCCAGAGCGCCGCGAAGTCGGCGAAGATGGTTTGCGTCAACAGATCCGAGTGCAGCGCCGATACGCCGTTCACCATGTGGCTGCCGACCACCGCGAGGTTGGCCATGCGCACGCGCCGCTCGCCGCTCTCGTCGATGAGCGAGAGCCGCGCGGCGAAGCCGGCATCGCCGGGCCGCGTTTTCGCGGCCAAGTCCATCAACTCCTGGTTGATCGCGTAGATGATCTCGATGTGGCGCGGCAGCACCTGCGCCATCAGCGCGACCGGCCAGGTCTCGAGCGCCTCCGGCATCAGCGTGTGGTTGGTGTAGGAGAACACACGGCCGCAGACCTGCCACGCCTCGGCCCACGGCCGGCAATGGCCATCGCAAAGAACGCGCATCAGCTCGGCGACGGCGATCGCCGGGTGCGTGTCGTTCAGATGGATCGCGACCTTGTCGGCGAAGTTCGCGAGCGTCTCGTGTTCCTGCAGGTGCCTGCCGACGATGTCCTGCAACGACGCCGAAACGAAGAAGTACTCCTGCCGCAGCCGAAGCTCGCGACCGGCCGGTGTGCTGTCGTTCGGGTACAGCACCCACGAGATGTTCTCGTATTCGTTCTTCGCGCTCGCGGCGCGCGCGTAGTCGCCGCTGTTGAAGACGTCGAGGTCGATGTGGGCTGGCGCGGCCGCCTTCCACAGCCGCAACGTGCTGACCGCGTCGGTGCCATGGCCGGGCACGACCATGTCGTAGGCCTTCGCCATCACCTCCGCGCTTGGCCGCCACCACGCCTGAGGGTCGACATCGCTGCTGCGGTGCTCGACCTCGCCGCCGAAGTGCACCGGGAAATGCACGCTGGCGCGCGGGAACTCCCAGGCCGTGCCGTCGTCGAGCCACGGGTCCGGGTGCTCGATCTGCACGCCGTTCTTGATCTCCTGCGCGAACATGCCGTATTCGTAGCGGATGCCGTAGCCGAAGGAAGGCAGACCAAGCGTGGCCATCGAATCGAGGAAGCAGGCGGCGAGGCGACCCAGGCCGCCGTTGCCCAGAGCCGCATCGGGCTCGCAGGCGGCGACGTCTTCCATGCGCTCGGCGTGGCGTTGCAGCGAAGCCGCGGCATCGCCCTGCAGGCCGAGCGCCGACAGCGCGTTGCCCAGCGTGCGGCCGATCAGGAACTCCATCGACATGTAGTAGACACGGCGCACTTTCGCCGCGTGTTGCTCGGCCTGGTTCCGGACCCAGCGCTGCGACAGGCGATCGCGCGCGAGCTGCGACACGGCCTGCATCAGCTCGGCCGGCGCAGCCACCGCGGGCATCACACCGATCTGGTCGAGTAACTTGGCATCGATTTCGGCGTCGATCTCGGCGCGGGCGTCGGTGGCGGTAGGAATGGCAGCGGGGGCGGGGGACATGGCGTCGAGAAGCTCGGTCGGGAGTGCGGGGACGAATGGCGAGATGATGGCGCAGCGCAGGGTTGTTAAGGTCGAGCGCGCAAAGTGACGGCGCCGGGGCCGACAATGGCGAAACTAGCAGGAGACGCGCGTGCAGCCTTTCGACGTCGTTCGAAACCTCGATCTACCGAAGCGGGCCGTCGCGCTGGTGTTGGCGGGCGGCCGCGGCAGTCGGCTGCAAAGTTTGACCGACAACCGCGCCAAGCCGGCGGTCTACTTCGGGGGCAAGTTCCGGATTGTCGATTTTGCGCTGTCGAACTGCCTCAATTCGGGGTTGCGCCGCGTCGGCGTGATCACGCAGTACAAGTCGCACAGCCTGCTGCGCCACCTGCAACGCGGCTGGGGTTTCCTGAAGAGCGAGATGAACGAGTTCGTTGACCTGCTGCCGGCCCAGCAGCGGATGGACGACGAACGGTGGTACCAGGGCACCGCCGATGCCGTGTATCAGAACCAAGACATCGTCGCGAGCTACGACGCCGAGTACATCGTGGTGCTGGCCGGCGATCACATCTACAAGATGAACTACGCGCTGATGCTCGCCGACCATGTGGCCAAGGGGCGGCCGTGCACGGTGGGCTGCATCGAGGTGCCGATCGCCGAGGCGAGCGCCTTCGGTGTGATGGCGGTCGACGAGAACGACTGCATCGTCGAGTTCGTAGAGAAGCCGGCGGTGCCGCCGCCGATGCTGGGCAAGCCCGACCGCGCGCTCGCGAGCATGGGCATCTACATCTTCAACGCCGATTACCTGGTGGGCGAACTCGCGCGCGACATGGCCGACGCCAACTCGAGCCACGACTTCGGCAAGGACATCATTCCGCACGCGGTGCGACGCGGCGACGCGACGGCGCACCCGTTCGAGCTGAGCGCGGTCGGCACGCGCGCCGGCGCGGAACCGTACTGGCGCGACGTCGGCACCATCGACGCCTACTGGGACGCGAACATCGACCTGACCGCGACCGACCCGCTGCTGAACCTGTACGACAAGCACTGGCCGATCTGGACCTACCAGGCGCAACTGCCGCCCGCGAAGTTCGTGCACAACGAACCGACTCGGCGCGGCATGGCGGTGGAGTCGGTGGTCTCGGGCGGGTGCATCGTCTCGGGCCATGTGCATCGTTCGGTGCTGTTCTCGAACGTGCGGGTGCATTCGTATTCGAACGTCAGCCATTCGGTGCTGCTGCCGGGCGTGCAGGTCGGAAGGCGCGCACGCATCGGCCGCGCGGTGATCGACCGCGAATGCGTGGTGCCCGACGGCATGGTGATCGGCGAAGATGCCGAGGCAGATACCGCCCGCTTCACGCGCTCGCCGGCCGGCATCACGCTGGTCACCCGCGACATGCTGAAGAAAATCGCCGGAGAAACGCCCGAATCGAAACCGGAGTCATGAGCCCACGATGATTGCACGAGCCCTCTTCCACCTCGCCTTCCCGGTTCGCAACCTCGCCGAAGCGCGCGGCTTCTACGGCGAGTTGCTCGGTTGCCCGGAAGGTCGCAGTTCGTCCGAGTGGGTCGACTTCGATTTCTACGGCCACCAGATCGTCGCGCACCTGTCGCCGGGCGAGTGCGGGCCTCGCAGCACCAATGCGGTCGACGGTGAAGACGTGCCGGTGCGCCACTTCGGCGCGATCCTGCCGATGGACGACTGGCACCATCTCGCCGACAAGCTCAAGTCGGCCGACACGCACTTTCTGATCGAGCCGCAGATCCGCTTCCAGGGCGAAGTCGGCGAGCAGGCGACGATGTTTTTCCTCGACCCGTCGGGCAACGCGCTGGAGTTCAAGGCGTTCGGGGATATGGGCCAGGTGTTCGCGAAGTAGCCGGGCGGTCGATCGACGCAGCCAGGCAGCGCGCGGGTGCTACTTGTAGAACGCTTCGACCGTGCCCTTCAGCTTGATCAGCAGCGGGTTGCCTTTGCGATCGAGCGACTTGCCCGCCGGCACGCGCACCCAGCCTTCGCTGATGCAGTATTCGCTGACGTCATATCGCTCCTTGCCGTTGAAGCGGATGCCGACATCGCGCTCGAACACCGCGGCCACGTGGTGCGGGCTGCGCGGGTCGACCGACAGGTGATCGGGAAGCGCCGGCGTTTCGGGCAGCGCGGCAGCCTCGGCGGGTGAGATCGGGGTGTCGTCCATCGCGGTATTTTGCAGTGGCGCCGCGTCGGCCGGCCGGCGATCGTCGGCGTGCGGCAGCGCCGCGACTCGGTCAATGCGCGTGGGTGTGATGCGCGTCGGGAACGTGCGCATGGCTGTGCCGCTCCGGTTGGTGCGTGTGGGCATGACTGTGCGACCGGTCGCCCGCGCCCGAAACCTCTGCGTGTCCGTGGTCGTGATCGTGATGGCCGTCGTCGTGCCGGTGTGCATGCTCGTGTGTCATCGCCTCGTGCGCGTGCGTGTGCCGATGCCGCTCGGCCACGTGCAGCCAGACGCCCGCGAGCATCACGAGGCCACTGACCAGCGTGCCCGCACCGCCCGCTGAATCGCCGAGCGCCAGCGCCAGCAGCGCGCCGATGAAAGGCGCGAACGCGAACACCGAACCGGTTCGCGCCGCGCCGAATGCGCGTTGGGCGAGCAGATAGAAGCGCAGGCTGAGGCCGTAGCCGCTCGCGCCGATCACGACCAGCGCAATGGCCTTGAGCAGCGCCGGCGGTGGTTCGTTGGCGATCACCGCGAGCAGCGTGGTCGCGAGCGCGCCGAGTGCGCACTTGGCCGCCACCACCTGCGCCGGGTCGCGCTCGGCCAACGCGCGCGACAACGTGTTGTCGACGGCCCATGCCAGTGTGGCGATCAGCACCGCGAGCAGGCCGACATCGATGCCGCCGAGCGAGCTCGCACGACCAAGCACGATACCGACGGCGCCGGCGGTGATCAGCAGCAGCGCGATGCCCGCGCGGCGACCGAGCGTCTCGCGATAAAGCCACCGCGCCAGGACCGCGGTGAACACCGCCTCGAGCGTGAGCATCAACGTGGCGGCGCTGCCGCTACTGCGTTGCAGCCCCCAGGCCAACGCAAGGGGACCGATCACGGCGCCGAACAAGGCCATCGCCACGAGTCGAACGAGATCGCCGCCGCGCAGCCGGGCTTCGCGTTCGACCGGCTGCCGCAGCACCAGGCCGAGCACGGCCGCGCCGGCATAGAGCAGCGCCGCCGTGCTGAACGGCCCGACGCCGACGCCGGCACGCTGCACGAGCGGCGTGCTCGCGCCGAACAGCAGCGCGGCGCCGACTGCGAGCCAGGCGCCGCGCGCAGCCGGTCGCGTCGGCGCGAGGGTCGCTTGGTGCTCACCCTGCGCGCCGTCGTGGCCGTGATCGCCCTGAGCAAAGTGATGGCCTTGATTGCCTTGACCGCAGTCTGGATCGTGACCGTCTTGGGGATCGCCGTCAGGGTTCATGATCGAATGCTACGCACTGCGCGAGCCTTGCTGGGCACGCCTGCCCGAATCACCGATGCCCCTCGACCCTGCCCCGTCCGAGCGATCTTCTGCCGAACCGCCGCTTGCCGTGCGC
Organism: Caldimonas sp.; assembly: GCA_965246805.1. Classification (GTDB taxonomy): domain Bacteria; phylum Pseudomonadota; class Gammaproteobacteria; order Burkholderiales; family Burkholderiaceae_C; genus Schlegelella_A. The sequence continues at coordinate 317,741 of CBDFFO010000006.1, forward strand.
CCGCCGCCGATCGCGTTCGCGGCGGCGCTCGCGTTCTGGTTCAAGCTCGGCTTCGTGAGTTTCGGCGGCCCCGCCGGCCAGATCTCGTTGATGCACACCGAACTCGTCGAGCGCCGGCGCTGGATCAGCGAAAAGCGGTTCCTGCACGCGCTCAACTTCTGCATGGTGCTGCCCGGCCCCGAGGCGCAGCAGCTCGCCACCTACATCGGCTGGCTGATGCACCGCACCGCCGGCGGCCTCGCGGCGGGCCTGCTGTTCGTGCTGCCGTCGTTCGTGTTGCTGATCGTCCTGGCCTGGGTCTACCTGGTGTTCGGCACCTTGCCGCTGGTGGCCGGCATCTTCTTCGGCCTGAAGCCGGCCGTCACCGCGTTGGTGCTGCATGCGGCGTGGCGCATCGGCTCGCGCACGTTGAAGCACGCTTTTCTGATGGCGATCGCCGCGGCGGCGTTCGTCGCCATCTTCAGCGGCGACGCACCGTTCCCGGCGATCGTGATCGTGGCGGGCGCGATCGGCTGGGTCGGGTCGCGGGTCGCGCCGGCCGTGTTCGAAGGCGGCCACGCAAAATCAACGAATGGCGTGCCGCACGCGCCGGCCTGGATCGACGACGACACGCCGACGCCGCCGCACGCGCGCCACTCGCGCCGCGGCGCGTTGCGCGTACTCGGTCTCGGCCTCGCACTCTGGTCCGGCGGCATGGCGCTGCTGGTCGCGCAGAGCGGCTTCGACGGCGCGCTCGCGGCGATGGGCTGGTTCTTCACCAAGGCCGCGCTGCTCACCTTCGGCGGCGCCTACGCGGTGCTGCCCTACGTGTTCCAGGGCGCGGTCGAGCAGCACCACTGGCTCAGCGCGGCGCAGATGATCGACGGCCTCGCGCTCGGCGAAACCACGCCCGGCCCGCTCATCATGGTGGTGACCTTCGTCGGTTTCATCGGCGGCTGGACCACGCGCGTGTTCGGCGCTGAGGCGCCGTTCGCCGCCGCCGTCGCCGGGGCGACGGTCGCTACCGTGTTCACGTTCCTGCCGTCGTTCGTGTTCATCCTTGCCGGCGGCCCGCTGATCGAATCGACACACGGTCAGCGCCGTTTTACCGCACCGCTTACCGCAATCACCGCCGCGGTCGTCGGCGTGATCGTCAGCCTTGCCGCGTTCTTCGCGTTGCACGTGTTCTGGCCGCGCGGGTTCGGTGGCGGCATCGATGCGGTATCGGTCGGCATCGCGCTGTTGGCGGCGCTCGCGCTGTTCCGGTTCAAGGTCGGCGTGATCCCCTTGCTCGCGGCGTGCGCAGCGGCCGGCGCGCTCTATACCGTGGTCTGGCACGGCGCGGCAGGTTGACAGGCAACCAGAGCTTCGTTCCACGCGCGCCGGCATGCGCAGTCGATGCCGCGGTCGGGCTCAGCCCTCCTTCAAGGCCCGCGCGTGGCGTGCGATCTGTTCGTCCTCGAGCGACGCCAGTACCAGCACCGCGCAAGGCAGGGCCGATGCGCCGATCACGCGCTCGCCGTTCGCGTTGCGGTCGACGTCGAGACCGATGCCGGCCCACCCTAGCGCGCCGCAGATCTCCGCGCGCGTCGCCGCATCGTGCTCGCCGATGCCGCCGGTGAAGACCAGCGCGTCGATGCCGCCAAGCACCGCGCCCATGCCGGCGATCGCCTTGCCCACGCCGATGCAGAACATCCGGATCGCGAGGTCGGCGTGCACGTCGTGCGCGGCGGCGGCGTGCAGCACGCGCATGTCGCTCGCGAGGCCCGACACGCCTCGCAACCCGCTCTGGGAGTCGAGCAGGTCTTCGAGCTTCGATGCATCGAAGCCGCGCTCGCGCATCAGGTAGAGCAAGAGACCGGGGTCGAGATCGCCGCTGCGCGTTCCCATCATCACGCCGCCGGTCGGCGTGAGGCCCATCGTGGTGTCGATCGAGCGGCCGTCCTTCACCGCGCTGATGCTCGCGCCGTTGCCGAGGTGGGCGATGACGAGCCGGGGCGGCAGCTCGCCCGCCAGCTGGTGCACCACCGATTCGCACGACAGGCCGTGAAAGCCGTAGCGACGGATGCCGTGTGTCTGCATCGCGAGGTCGATCGCGAAGGTGCTGGCCACATCGGGCATCCGGGCGTGGAACGCGGTGTCGAGGCAGGCAACGTGCGGCACGTCGGCGAAACGCTCGCGCGCGGCGCGCACCAGCGCGAGCATCGGCGGCGTGTGCAGCGGCGCGAAGGCGCGCGCCGCGCCTAGCTCGCGCAGCACGTCGGCATCAATGACGCTGTGCGCGCGCAGCGTCGGCCCGCCGTGCACGACGCGATGACCGACCGCGACGGGCGCCGGCAAGCCGGCTTGCGCGAGTCGCGCCGCGATGCGCGCCACGGCGTCGCTCATGTTGCTCACGTCACCGATGTCGCTCACGTGGCTCACGTCGTCGAGTGCGCCGTCGAGCAGCGTCTGCACCGGGGTCGCGTCGGTGCCGTGCACGCGGTAGAGCCCGAACTTCAACGACGACGAGCCGCTGTTCAACGCCAGCACGACGTCGCCCGCCGCGCTCGCGGCGCGGTCGTCGCTCGCGTTCATCGGCTCGACGGCATCGCGCGCCGCTGAGCCCGCGCCGTCGCGCGGGCTCACCCCGGTGTCCACCGCCAGTCGCGCACCTCTGGCAGGTCGATGCCATGCTCACCGATGTAACGGTTATGGCGTTCCATCGTGGCGTCGTAGCGCACCGCTTCTTGGGTGGCGACACCCGCGAAGCGCGGGATGCGCTGGATCGCATCGAGCGCGAGGCGAAAGCGGTCGAGGTCGTTCAGCACCACCATGTCGAAGGTCGTCGTCGTCGTGCCTTCTTCCTTGTAGCCGCGCACATGGATGTTGGCGTGGTTGCGGCGCCGGTACGTGAGCTTGTGGATCAGCGTCGGGTAGCCGTGGAACGCGAAGATCACCGGGCGGTCGGTCGTGAAGAGCGCGTCGAACGCGTCGTCTTCGAGGCCGTGCGGGTGCTCGCTCGAGGGTTGCAGCACCATCAGGTCGACGACGTTCACGACACGGATGCGGATGCCGGGCACGTACACGCGCAGCAGCGTCACCGCGGCGAGCGATTCGAGCGTCGGCACATCGCCGCAGCTGGCCATCACCACCTCTGGGTCGTCGGCGCCGTCGGTGCCGGCCCAGTCCCAGATGCCTGCGCCGGCCGTGCAATGCCGAATGGCCGCATCGATGTCCAGCCACTGCGGCGTCGGTGCCTTGCCGGCGACGATCACGTTGATGCAGTGGCGGCTGCGCACGCAATGGTCGGCCACCGACAACAGACAGTTCGCGTCGGGCGGCAGGTAGATACGAACAACCTCGGCCTTCTTGTTGGCGACGTGGTCGAGAAAGCCGGGATCCTGGTGTGAGAACCCGTTGTGGTCCTGCTGCCAGACGTGCGACGACAGCAGGTAGTTAAGCGACGCGATCGGCGCCCGCCACGCGATGCCGCGCGTCACTTTCAGCCACTTCGCGTGTTGGTTGAACATCGAATCGATGATGTGGATGAAGGCCTCGTAGCACGAGAAGAGGCCGTGGCGGCCGGTCAGCAGGTAGCCCTCGAGCCAGCCCTGGCAGAGGTGCTCGCTCAGCACCTCCATCACGCGGCCGTCGGCGGCGAGGTCGGTGTCGTTCGGGCGGGTCTCCGCGAGCCACGTCTTGCCGCTGACGGCGTACACCGCGTCGAGCCGGTTCGACGCGGTCTCGTCGGGTCCGAACAGGCGGAAGTTGCCTTTGCCGAGGCTCTTCCGCATCACCTCGCGCAGGTAGGTGCCGAGCACGCGCGTCGGCTCGGCGATGGTCGTGCCGGGCGCCGGCACCGCGACCGCAAGCGAGTGGAACGCGGGCAACGACAGCGGCTGCATCAGCTCGCCGCCGTTGGCGTGCGGGTTGGCGCCCATTCGGCGCCGGCCAGTCGGTGCGAGCGCGGCGAGCTCGTCGTTGATACAGCCGTTCGCATCGAAAAGCTCATGCGGCCGATAGCTCTTCAGCCAGTCTTCGAGTTGCGTTAGGTGCTCGGGGTTCTTGAAGTCGGCGATCGGCACCTGGTGCGCGCGCCAGGTGCCTTCGACCGGCTTGCCGTCGACGAATTTCGGCCCGGTCCAGCCTTTCGGCGTGCGCAGCACGATCATCGGCCAGCGCGGCCGGGTCGGCGTCGCCGGCGCACCGTCGGCACGTGCCGTGTGTTGGATCGACTGGATGCGCTCGAGCACCGTGTCGAGCGTCGCCGCGAGGCTTTGATGGACGAGCGCCGGATCGTCGCCTTCGACCAGGAAAGGTTCGTGGCCGTAGCCGCGCAGCAGCGCCATCAGCTCGTCGTCGCCAATGCGCGCGAGCACGGTCGGGTTGGCGATCTTGAAGCCGTTCAGATGCAGGATCGGCAGCACCGCGCCGTCGCGCACCGGGTTCAGGAACTTGTTCGAATGCCAGCTCGTCGCGAGCGCGCCAGTCTCGGCCTCGCCGTCGCCGATCACGCAGGCGACGATGAGGCCCGGGTTGTCGAACGCGGCGCCGTACGCGTGCGCAAGCGAGTAGCCGAGCTCGCCGCCCTCATGGATCGAGCCCGGGGTTTCCGGCGCCACGTGGCTCGGAATGCCGTGCGGCCACGAGAACTGGCGAAAGAGGCGCAGCAGGCCGCTGCGGTTGCGCTCGATGGCCGGATAGCGCTCGGTGTACGAGCCTTCGAGATAGGTGTGCGCAACCAGCCCTGGCCCGCCATGGCCGGGGCCGATGACGTTGATCATGTCGAGGCCATGCGCGTTGATCAGCCGGTTCAGGTGCACATAGAGCAGGTTGAGGCCGGGCGTGGTGCCCCAGTGGCCGAGCAGACGCGGCTTCACGTGCGCCAGCGTCAGCGGCTCGTCGAGCAACGGGTTGGCCTGCAGGTAGATCTGGCCGACCGAGAGGTAATTGGCGGCGCGCCAGTACGCATCCATGCGCGCCAGCATCGACGGCGACAGCGGTGCGGCGGTTTCGGCAGGGCGCACCGCTGCGGTCGACCCCTCGACAGCGACGTTGAGTTCCATGAGTGCCCGAGGTTCGAGGCGGCGCGGGGGCCGACGGCGAGGGCCGTTAGCGATTCATCCGCTCAGCCCTTTCGGCCATTCTTGGAGATTTGACGGCCGTCATCTGTGCGGCGCCGTACACAGCGCGCGGCGGTCGTCGCGGCGGCGTTGCGATGGCCGAGCGGACAGCGGCTCAGTCGGCGGCGGACAGCAGCAGGCTGCCGGCCGAGAACCCCGTCTTGAAGCTCTGCGACGTGCCGCGCTCGCTCAGCGCCGCTATCTCGTAGGCGCTTCCACTGCACGCGGTGCCGTTCGGCTCGACGCGCAGCATGTGCGGCCCGGGTGCCGCGTAGATGTGGACCACCTCGTTCGATCGCAGGTCGGCGACCGCGTTGCCGTCGAGGTAGATGCGGTGCCGACAGCCGTCGCTCGCGATGTCGATGTCGCGATGCACCGAGAAGATGCCGGCGGCCGCTTTGCGGCGCGTGAGCAGCGGGTCGAGCACCAGGCGCGCGTTGGTCACGCGAACCGATGGCGCGTCGGGCGCGGGATCCAGCAAGGCGCAACCGTCGAGTGCCAGAAGTGCGAACGCGAGAGTGACCGCCGCCGGCCACACGACACGGATGTTCATGCGAAGGTTCCCATGCGCCTGACGGCGTTCCAGTGGGTCGTTATCGGCGAACGTTTCGGTTTGTGAAGCGAGCGGTGACAAGGCGCGTGCCGGCTGTCACGAAGGTCGATGCGCGCAACCGATGCCGCGCCGTTTGCCTCAGATCTGAACCCGCGTCCCCAACTCCACCACACAGTTGTTCGGCAACTTGAAGAAGGTGACGACGCTGCCCGCATTGCGCGACATGGCCGCGAACAGTGCTTCGCGCCAATGCATCATGCCGGTGCCATGGGTCGGCACCACGATCTCGCGGCTCAGGAAGTACGAGATCGCCCCTTCGTCGACCGTCAGGCCCCGACCGGTGCACAGCCGCAACGCGCGCGGGATGTCGGGCTCGTCTTTGAAGCCGTAATTCACCTCGACTTTCCAGAACCCGTCGACCAGCGGCTCGACCTTCAATCGGTTGGCGTCGTCGATGAACGGCACGCCGCGAAAGCGCACGGTCAGGATCACGTTCTGCTCATGGATCGCGTGGTAGTGCTTCAGGTTGTGCAGCAGGGCCTGCGGCACCGTCTGCGGGTTCGCGACGGCATAGACCGCCGTGCGCGATGTGCGGCGCAGATGCTCGTCGGTCGCGAGCGCGGTGATGAAGGGCAGGAGTTCCGGGTCGTCCTCGCGGATATGTTCCATCAGGATCTCGCGGCCGCGTCGCCACGTGGCCATGATCGCGAAGATCCCCGCGCCCAGCACCAGCGGAAACCAGCCGCCCTGCAACACCTTCAGCGAACACGAGATCACCAGCACTGCATCGACGACCAGGAACGCACCGGTCGCGGCGAGCGCGAACGGCAGCCGAAAACCCCAGCCGTAGCGGACGACGAAGAAGGTGAGGATGGTCGTGATGATCATCGTGCCCGTCACCGCGATGCCGTACGCCGATGCGAGCGCCGACGAGCTGCCGAAGCCGATCATCGCGATCAGCACCACCAGCATCACGGTCCAGTTGACGATCGGCACGTAGATCTGGCCGGCCTCCGCTTCGGACGTGTGCATGATCTGCATGCGTGGCAGCAGGCCCAGCTGGATCGCCTGCTTCGTCAGCGAATAGGCGCCGGTGATGACGGCCTGCGACGCGATCACCGACGCGAGCGTCGCCAGCACCACCGCCGGGATCGCCAACGCGTCGGGGAAGAGCTTGAAGAACGGGTTCTCGAGCGCCTTCGCATCGCGCAGCAGAAGCGCGCCCTGGCCCATGTAGTTGAGCGTCAGCGCGGGCAGCACGAAACCGGTCCAGGCGAGCCGGATCGGCTTCTTGCCGAAGTGGCCCATGTCGGCGTAGAGCGCTTCGGCGCCCGTCAGCGCCAGCACGATCGATCCCATCACCACGAACAAGTGCCAGCCGCGCGCCTGCATGAACTGCACCGCACGCCACGGGTTCAGCGCCTCGAGGATCTGCGGGTGCTGCGCGATTTGAATGACGCCGGTGATCGCCAGGACCGCGAACCACACCAGCATCACCGGGCCGAACAGCTTGCCGACCGCGCCGGTGCCGAAGCGCTGGAACAGGAAGAGGCCGACGATCACCGCAGTGCAGATCGGCAAGATGTAAGGCTTGAACGCGGGCGTGATGGTCTCAAGACCCTCGACCGCGCCGAGCACCGAGATCGCCGGGGTGATGACGCTGTCGCCATAGAAGAGCGCAGCGCCCAACACGCCGGTCAGGAGCAGCACGCGTTTGCGCGTCGGGGTCTTGCCGGCGGCTTTCGCGGCCAGCGAGGTGAGTGCCATCACGCCGCCTTCGCCACTGTTGTCGGCCCTGAGCACGAGCACGACGTACTTCAGCGTCACGACGAAGATCAACGCCCAGAAGATCGTCGAGACGACACCGATCACGTTCCCCGGATCGAGTGCGAGCGCGTCGTTCGGCCCGAACACCTCTTTCATCGTGTACAGCGGGCTGGTGCCGATGTCGCCGTAAACGACGCCGATCGCGCCGAGCGTGAGCAGTCCGAGGCCTTGCTTGGCTTGTGTCATGGAAGGGAAGGCTCGGAGTCGAGAGCGGTCGCCTGGCTCGGAAGAAAGGTGCGCTAGGTTAACGGAGCGCCCGTGTTTGAAACCATCGCCGCAATGGAACACAATCGCCAGGCGTGTGCGGGGTGGGTTCTCGAAGCCATCGCCGCAGCGACCCCGCCGCGCTGCGCGGCTCCTTCATCTCAACCGGAGACCCACCATGACTCTACCCAAAGGCAGTGGCGCGTTCGCATCGAAGATCGCCGCCGATCGCACTGGTACGGGCACCGACAACAGCGCCGCCGAAGCGGTCGATGTCGAGGCCTGGGCGAGCGAGTTCGGCGTGTCGAGTTCGCAGATTTCCGAGGCCGTCGCGGCGGTCGGCGCCAACAAGTCGGACGTGGCGAACTACCTGAAGAACTAGTCGTTCGGCACGCCCGTCGCCCGCCTAAGCGAGGTTCGACAGCCGCTTCGCGTTTTCCTTCAGGATCAACGGCCGGACCTCGTTCTTGAAACCGGTTTCGGCCGTGTTCTTTGATGAGCTTCCTGGCCTCGCAGGCACCCATCTTCCCTTTGTGCGGGTCGATGCTACCGAACGCGATCATGATGTCGTTTTTGGATTGCGCGACTCCCGCGATCTCCTCGTTCGGGATGCGGCGGCGGCCGAGCTGGGTCTCGGCGTCGACCGTGAACATCGTGAAGCCGATCTTCTTCTCGCGGTAGTACGCGCGCGACTCCGCCATCGTCGGCCGCTTCGACGAACGAAAGTACTTGTTGGCCGCGCGGTTGCACTCCTCGCCGTGGTTGTCGAACGGGTTCCAGCACGACACCTCGAGGTGGGTGTGGGTGTCGATGGCAATGAGTTCGGCGATGTTCATGCGCGGGATGCGATGCCCGTCCGACGTCTGCGTCCGGATGCGCCGCGTCGATTGGTTAAGGCTGGTAATCAATGCGCGGGTTCGCGCCCGGGGCTTTCCCGGGTGGGCCGCGGCTGGCCGTTGAGAGCAGGCGATGTCACGAGCGAACGGGGTTTCCCTAAAGGACATCCCGAACTTGTTTACTACGATTAACCAATGACCGCCCCTGCTTCACTGCCTGCCGCCACGCCGGATGCCGACGCCCGCGCGCTGCCCGCGGTGCTGGCGTCGCTCGATCTGCTGCGCTTCGACGTGCAGGGCGCGGTGCTGCGCATGCGGCTCGACCGGCCCGCGAAGCGCAACGCCATCAACGATGCGCTGGTGTCGCAACTGCACACCGCGTTCATCAACCTGCCCGAAGCCGTGAAGGCCGTGGTGCTGAGCGGCGAGGGCGATCACTTCTGCGCCGGCCTCGATCTCTCGGAGCTCGGCGAGCGCAGCACGGCCGAGGGCATCTGGCACTCGCGCACGTGGCACGCGGCGTTCGATGCGATCCAGTTCGGTCGCGTGCCGGTGGTGGCGGTGCTGCACGGCGCGGTCGTCGGCGGCGGCCTCGAACTGGCGAGTGCGTGCCACGTGCGCGTGGCCGAGTCGAGCGCGTTCTATGGCTTGCCCGAAGGGCAGCGCGGGCTCTTCGTCGGCGGCGGCGGCTCGGCGCGCATCCCGCGGCTGATTGGCGTCGCGCGCATGAGCGACATGATGCTGACCGGCCGCGTGTACGACGCGGCCGAGGGCCTTGCGACGGGGCTCTCGCAGTACGTCGTCGATGCCGGCCAGGGTCTCGTGAAGGCGATGGAACTCGCGAACCGCATCGCCGCCAACGCGCCGCTCTCGAACTTCGCGGTGATGCACGCGTTGCCCCGCATCGCCGACATGGCGCAAGACGAGGGCCTCTTCGCCGAATCGCTGATGGCCGCGATCGCGCAGGGCGACGACGCGGCCAAATCACGGATGCGCGACTTCCTGGAAGGCAAGGCCGGCAAGGTGCGCAGAGCATGAGCCAGCCCGGTCGCCGTAAGCCACGACGAGGCCCATCCCGGGCCGCGGTCGAAACCCCGAGCCCGCAGCGCGAGGACCGCCAATGACCAAGGGCTGCGCGTCGGGCATGGGCCCGAGCCCGGGCAACGACGACGCGACCAGTGCGGCGTGGATGCTGAGCCGCGGCGCACCGACCGACGCCGGGCCGCGCTACCGCCCCGTGCCGCTCGGCGGGTCGCTCAGCGCCAGCTTCACGACGCGTGCCGACGGCGCGACGCTCATCACCTCGACCGAAGCGCTTGGCTCCTATCCCGATCGCCTCACCGACCGCTTCCTGCACTGGGCCGCGGTCGCGCCCGCGCGTACGCTGGTGGCCAAGCGCGTGAACGGCGGCGAGTGGCGGCGCGTCAGCTACGGCGACGCGCTGGCGAGCGCGCGGAGGCTCGCGCAGGCGCTGCTCGATCACCGGCTCTCGCCCGAACGGCCCCTCGCGATCCTCTCCGACAACGACATCGAGCACCTGCTGCTCGCGCTCGGCGCGATGCTCGCCGGCGTGCCGTTTGCACCGATCTCGGCGGCGTACTCGCTCATTTCGAAAGACTTCGGCAAGCTGCGCCACATCCTCGGCGTTCTGACGCCGGGCCTGGTGTTCGCATCGAACGGCAGCGCCTACGGCCCGGCCATCGCCGCGACCGTTCCGATCGAGACGCCGGTGGTGCTGGTGACCGGCAAGGTCGAAGGCCGCGAGACGCTCGCATTCGATTCGTTGCTGGCGACCATGCCCACCGGTCAGGTCGACGCCGCGCACGCGGGCGTCGGCCCCGACACGATCGCGAAGTTCCTCTTCACCTCGGGTTCCACCAAGCTGCCGAAGGGCGTGGTCAACACACAGCGCATGCTCTGCAGCAACCAGCAGATGATCCTGCAGAGCTTCCCTGATCTGGGCGCCACGCCGCCAGTGCTGGTCGACTGGCTGCCCTGGAACCACACGTTCGGCGGCAACCACAACGTCGGCCTCGTGCTCTACAACGGCGGCACGCTCTACATCGACGAAGGCAAGCCGACACCCGCGCTGATCGGCGAGACGCTGCGCAACCTGCGCGAGATCGCGCCGACCATCTACTTCAATGTGCCCAAGGGCTTCGAGGAGATCGCCATCGCGCTCGAGACCGATCGCACGCTGCGCGAGTCGCTGCTGAGCCGCGTGAAGATGTTCTTCTTCTCCGGCGCCGGTCTCTCGCAACCGGTGTGGGACAAGCTCGAGCGCGTCGCCGAACAGCACAGCGGCGAGCGCATCCGCATGATCACCGGCCTCGGCATGACCGAGACCGCGCCGTTCGCGATCTGCGCCAACGCGTACGAGGTGAAGTCGGGCCACATCGGGCTGCCGGCGCCGGGTGTCGAGCTGAAGCTCGTGCCCGAAGGCGACAAGATCGAGGTGCGCTATCGCGGGCCGAACGTCACGCCCGGATACTGGCGCGCGCCCGAGCAGACCCGGGCGGCGTTCGACGACGAGGGCTACTACCGCAGCGGCGACGCCGCCAAGCCGATGGACCCGGCCCACCCCGAGCGCGGCCTCGCGTTCGACGGGCGGACTGCCGAAGACTTCAAGCTCGCGACCGGCACCTTCGTGTCGGTCGGGCCGCTGCGCGCGAAGGTCATCGCCGCCGGTGACCCGTGCGTGCAGGACGTGGTCATCGCCGGCATCGACCGCAACGAGGTCGGCGTGCTGTTCTTTCCGCGCATCGATGCGTGCCGCGCGTTGGCGACGTTGCCGGCGCGTGCATCGGTTGCCGAGGTGCTCGACGCGCCCGCCGTGCGCGGCTTCTTCCAGAACCTCGTCGATCACCTGTGGGCGAGCGGCACCGGCAGTGCGACGCGTGTCGCGCGCGCGCTCGTGCTGGGGGCGCCACCGAGCATCGATCTCGGCGAGGTGACCGACAAGGGCTCGGTCAACCAGCGCGCGGTGCTCGCGCATCGTGCTGCGGCGGTTACCGAACTGTATGCCGGCATCGACGACGTCATCGTGCCCGCCGTCTGACCGCATGGCGCGCACCACCACCTACCGCGTAACGGTCCAGTTCGGCGACTGCGACCCGGCCGGCATCGTCTTCTTCCCGAACTTCTCGCGCTGGATGGACCAGGCCTCGCTCGCGTTCTTCATGCAATGCAGCGTGCCGCCTTGGAAAGAGCTCGTGAAGACGCGCGGCATCGTCGGCACGCCGCTGCTCGAGATCCACACGGTGTTCAAGAAGGCCGCCACCTACACCGAAGAACTGCTGATCACCACGTACGTCGAGGCGTGGCGCGCGAAGACCTTCACGCAGGTGCATCGCATCACGCGAGCGAAAGACGGCCGGCATGATGGCGCGCACTCGCAGGGCGACGTCGACCTGATCTGCGAAGGGCGCGAGACTCGCGCGTTCGTGAAGCGCGACGCGGAAGATTCTGAGCGGCTGCGTGCGATAGCCGTGCCGGAAGACATCAAGGCGCTTTGCGAATAGAGGCAGGCGCACGCTCGCCCCACCCCAGCCCTCGCCCGCCAAGCGGGAGAGGGAGCCGCATCTCACCGACAAGAACGACCGACCAGGAGACGACACCATGAACCGCATCAACAACCTTGCCGCGGCGTTGAAGGACGCAATGGAAACGATGGGCCGCACCATGAGGGCCCACGGCGCGATGAACTGGACCGAGGACGACCACTGGGGCTTCACCAACGAGACCGGCGTGCTGCTGAAGGTGGTGAACGGCAACTGCAAGGTCGAGTGAGGTTCGCCTTGCCGACGCGCCAAGCGGTGCAGAGGCACTGACGCCGACCGATGGACTTCTCGGTCGCCAGCATCCTGATGCTCGACGGCGCCACCAACGGCGCCGTCTACGCGTTGCTCGGGCTCGCGACGGTGCTGGTGTTCGCGGTCACCCGCGTCATCTTCATCCCGCAAGGCGAGTTCGTCGCGTACGGTGCGTTGACGCTGGCCTTGCTGCAACTCGGGCAGGTGCCGGGCACCGTGTGGTTGCTGCTCACCGCGGCATTGCTGGCGGCGGCGCTCGATGCGGTCAAGGGCCTGCGGCGCGGCATCGATGCCGCCACGATCGGCAAGGGCGTGTTGAAGACGACGGCGCTGCCGATCGCAGTGCTGATGATCACGTTGTGGGCCGCACCGCGCAAACTGCCGCTCGTGTTCCAGAGCCTCATCACGCTCGCGATCGTCGCGCCGCTCGGCCCGCTCGTCTATCGCCTCGCCTACGAGAAGCTCGCCGATGCGTCGGTGCTGGTGCTGCTGATCGTCTCGGTCGGCGTGCACTTCGCGATGACCGGCCTCGGCCTCGTCTTCTTCGGCGCCGAAGGCTTTCGGAACCCGAGCTTCTGGGACGCCCGTTTCAAAGCTGGCGCGCTCTCGCTGTCGGGGCAGACGATCATCATCTTCGGGGTGTCGATCGCTCTGATCGCGGCCCTCTATCTATTCTTCGAGCGCACGTTGCGCGGCAAGGCCTTGCGCGCGACGGCAGTGAATCGGCTGGGCGCACGCCTGATGGGCATCTCGACCGGTGCGGCCGGCCGCATGAGCTTCGCGCTTGCCGCGTTCATGGGCGCGCTGTCGGGCCTGCTGATCGGGCCGACGACGACCATCTTCTACGACTCCGGCTTCCTGATCGGCCTCAAGGGCTTCGTCGCCGCGATCATCGGCGGCCTCGCGAGCTATCCGGCCGCGGCCGTCGGCGCGCTCTTCGTCGGCCTGCTCGAAAGCTTCGGCTCGTTCTACGCGAGCGCGTTCAAGGAGGTGATCGTCTTCACCGTCATCATCCCGGTCCTGCTCTGGCGCTCGTTCCAGCAAGGCCACCCGGACGAAGAGGAATGAGCGCGAACGCGCGGCGTGCCGTGCTCATCGGCTTCGCGCTGGCGCTCGCGCTGTTGCCGCAGTTGCCGGTGCCGGAGTTCTGGATCACGCAGGCCAATTACATCGGGCTCTACGCGCTGGTCGTGATCGGCATCGTGCTGCTGACCGGCGTCGCCGGCCTCACGTCGTTCGGGCAGGCGGCTTTCGTCGGCCTGGGCGCGTACACGGCCGCGTATCTCACCGTGAACCAAGGCGTCTCGCCATGGCTCACGGTGTGGATCGGCCTCGGCGTGACCGGTGCGGCCGCGCTCGTCCTCGGCTGGATCACGCTGCGCATGTCGGGCCACTACCTGCCGCTCGCGACCATCGCGTGGGGACTCTCGCTCTATTACCTGCTCGGCAACATCAACGCGCTGGGCAAGTACGACGGCATTCTCGGCATCCCGTCGCTGCGCTTCTTCGGCATCGAGCTCAACACCGGCCGCAGCTTCTTCTATCTGCTCTGGGTCCTGGTGCTGCTGGCCGCGATCGGGGTCACGCACCTGCTCGATTCACGCGTCGGGCGCGCCATCCGCGCGGTGAAGGGCGGTGCCACGATGCCCGAAGCGATGGGCGTGAACACCTTTGCGACCAAGGTCACCGCGTTCGTGATCGCGGCGCTGCTCGCCAGCGTCGCGGGCTGGCTCTTCGCACACTTCCAGCGCACCGTGAACCCGTCGCCGTTCGGCATCGGCATGGGCATCGAGTACCTGTTCATAGCGGTGATCGGCGGCGTCGGCCACGTCTGGGGCGCGATCGTCGGCGCCGGCGCGGTGCAGATCCTGAAAGACCAGTTGCAGGTCTATCTGCCGAAGCTGATGGGCACCAGCGGCAACTACGAGACCATCGTGTTCGGGATCATGCTGGTGCTGGTGCTGCAGTACGCGCGCGACGGCATCTGGGCTTTCATCTCGGCGCGCGTGCCGCGGCTGGCGCGCCAGGTCGACTGGGCCGAGGCGCCGCCGTTGCCGATGCGAGCGAAGCCGCCGCACGGCGCGGTGGTGCTCGACGTGAAGGCGGTGCGCAAGGTGTTCGGCGGCCTGGTCGCGGTGAACGACGTGAGCTTCGACGTGCGCGCCGGCGAGATCCTCGGGTTGATCGGCCCGAACGGCGCCGGCAAGTCGACCACCTTCAATCTCGTCACCGGCGTGCTCGGCGCGACTGCGGGCGAAGTGCTGTTGAACGGCGAGCGCATCGACGGCAAGCCATCGCGTGCGATCGCCAGGCGGGGCGTCGCGCGCACGTTCCAGCACGTGAAGATGGTGGCCGGCATGACTGTGCTCGAGAACGTCGCGCTCGGTGCGCACTTGCGCGGAGGCCGTGGTGTGGCCGCGGCGATGCTGCGCCTCGACCGTGCCGAAGAGCGCCGACTCATGCGCGAAGCCGAGCGGCAACTGACGCGCATCGGCATGGCGCAGCACATGCACGTGCTCGCAGGCAACCTGGCGCTCGGCCCGCAGCGCCTGATGGAGATCGCGCGCGCGCTCTGTGCCGACCCGATCCTGCTGATGCTCGACGAGCCGGCGGCCGGCCTGCGGCTGCTCGAGAAGCAGGGGCTCGCGTCGGTGCTGCGGCAGCTGCGCGGCGAAGGGCTCTCGATCCTGCTCGTCGAGCACGACATGGATCTGGTGATGGGTCTGGTTGACCGTGTGGTGGTGATGGAGTTCGGGACCAAGCTCATCGAAGGGACGCCTGAGGTGGTGCAGGCGTCGCCTGCCGTGATGGCGGCTTACCTCGGGACGGAGCACTGATGCGCTCGCGTCCGCATGTCGATCACGCTGCTCTGATGAGCGCCAGCACTTTGTGCTGGGTGAACTGCGTTGCCTCTGCGAGGCATTGCGCCGGACTGGCCCGGCCGGCCCGTCACTTTCATTTGCTGGCCCAAATGAAAGTAACCAAAGCAAAGGGCCTAACACCAGACATTCGTGGGTCCCGCTACGGCAAGAAACTGGCGCGGTTATCCGAGAAAAGCTGGGCTGTGGAACCGCGGATCGGCCGGGCCGGCCGCTTGGTCACTGTCTCGTGAGCGACAACGAAAGTTCAAGAGCAAGCCTCGCGTGGGCGATGGCGAGGCAAAGCCGACGCCGAGCCGAAACGATGGAGCAATGCGCAGCGCGAGACACGGACCATGCGGACGCGCTGCGTTGCGAAGTCGCACCGCATCCGGATAACCGCGCCAGCTACTTGCCGAAGCGGGACACACAAATGTCTGGTGTTGAGGCCCTTTGCTTTGGTGACTTTCATTTGGGCCCTCAAATGAAAGTTACTGGCCCTGGCCGGGCCAGTCCGGCCGCGGTGCCTCGCACAGAGGCGTGCCGTTGCCAACGGCATTGCCGACGCAGATGGCAGTGCACAGCCCGCCAGCGACCGCAAGCGCCATTGCAAGGAGAGCCGAATGGCTGAGCCGTTGCTCAACGTCCGCAACCTGCACGCCGCCTACGGCCACGCCGAGGTGCTCCACGGCGTCACGCTGACCGCGCAGCAGGGCCAGGTCATCACCGTGATCGGCCCGAACGGCGCCGGCAAGTCGACGCTGCTGAACGCGCTGATGGGCGTGCTGGACGCCACCGGAAGCGTCGAGTACGACGGCGCTTCGGTCGACCAGCGCGGCCTAGAAGAACGCGTGATGCTCGGCATGGCCCTCGTGCCGGAAACCCGCGCGCTCTTCGGCACCATGCCGGTCGAAGACAACCTGCTGCTCGGCGCGTATCGCCAGGTGCGCCTCGGGCAAAAGGACAGCGCTTCGGCACTCGCCGACGTCTACAAGCTCTTTCCGCGCCTCGAGGAACGCCGTAGGCAACTGGCGGGCACGCTCTCGGGTGGTGAGCGGCAGATGCTCGCCGTCGGGCGCGCGCTGATGGGCCGGCCCGCCCTCCTGATGCTCGACGAGCCGAGCCTCGGTCTCGCGCCGCTCATCGTGAAGGAGATCTTCCGCATCATCGATGGCCTGCGCGCGACCGGCGTGACCATTCTGCTGGTCGAGCAGAACGCGCGCGCCGCGCTCGAGATCGCCGATCACGGCTACGTGCTCGAGATGGGCGAGATCGCGCTCGAAGGCCCCGCCGCCGACCTCGCGACCGACCCGCGCGTGATCGACACCTACCTCGGCGCGGCGCGGGCAAAGCACCCGAGTAGCGGCGCGGCGGTGGCAGCGCCATGAGTGGATCGGCACCCGCCACGCTCGAACGCAAAGCGGCAGGCGATGCGCGCCGCGCGTCGAAGCGGCGGGCGATCGAGCCGGCCGCAGCGGCGATCGACCCCATCGATCGCCAGCATGCGCACGGCGGCACCATCGGCGCCCCGGCGCTGCGGCAGCGGTCGGCCGCCACCACCGGATCGGCCGCCCCGCGCGACCCGGCCACCGACCTCGACGACTCGCGCCTCACCTGCCTGGTTGGCTACGCGGCGTCGCGCGCGTCGATCGAACTGAAGAAGAGCTTCGCGCGTGCGATCGGGCCGTTCGGTGTGAAGGCGAGCGAGTTCTCGATCCTGATGCTGCTCGCCGCCAACGCCGACGTGAACCAGAAGCAGCTCGGTCGATCGCTCGAGATCTCGCCGCCGAACATGGCGGTCACGCTCGACCGCATGGCCGGGCGCGGCTGGATCGAGCGCGTTCGCAGCACGCGCGACCGCCGCTCGCAGCAGATCCACCTCACCGATGCCGGCCGCGAACTCGTGCGCAAGACCGAGAAGATCTCGCGTTCGATGGAGCAATCGGCGCTCGCGGTGCTGTCGGAAGCCGAGCGCGCGCTGCTGATCGAGCTGCTGCTGAAGGTGGCGGCCGGCAGAAAGGCTTTGGTTCGCCCGCGTTGAACCTGTCGACCCGACTCCAAGCCCTCGCCGGCGACCTGTTTGGGCCGTGGGTTCGCTTCGTCTCGAAGGCGACGCTGAAGGCTGACCTGCTTGCCGGGCTGCTCGGCGCCCTGCTCGTGCTGCCGCAGGCCTTCGCGTTCTCGTCGCTCGCCGGCTTGCCGCCCGCCTACGGCCTCTACACCGCGATCGTGCCGTGCGTGATCGCGGCCCTTTTCGGCTCGAGCTGGCATGTGATGTCGGGCCCGACGAACGCGAACTCGCTCGCGCTCTTCGCGGTGCTCACGCCGCTCGCGGCCGCCGGCTCGCCGGCATACATCCAGCTCGCACTCGCGATCACCGTACTGATCGGTCTGATGCAGTGGGCGATCGGCGCGTTGCGGCTCGGCGCGCTCGCCAACTTCATCTCGCCGGCGGCCTTGCAGGGGTTCATGAGCGGCGCCGCGATGCTGATCGTTCTGCACGCGCTTCCCGATCTGCTCGGCATCGAGGCGCCGTCGACGAGTCGGCCCGACGTGCTGGTGCGGTTCACGGCCGAGCACGTCGCGTCGTTGGTTCCCGCGGCGCTCGCCGTCGCGTCGACGACGCTCGTGCTGGTGATCGCGGTGCGCCGCTTTCGGCCGCGCTGGCCGGCGATGCTGATCGGGCTGATCGGCGCGACGGCGCTCGCCACGCTCTTGAACCAGCAGCACTGGCTCGGCGCCGGCAGCGTCGCGGTGGTCGGCGCGATTCCCGCGATCGTGCCGCGCCTCTCGCTGCCCGAGGTGAACCTGCGCGCGCTGCCCGACCTGCTCGGCCTCGCGTTCGCGCTCACGATCGTCGCACTCGGCCAGTCGATCTCGATCTCGAAGGCCATCGCGACGAGATCGGGTCAGCACATCGACGTCAACCGCGAGTTTCGCGGGCAGGGGCTCTCGAACCTGATCGGCGGCTTTTTCTCGTCGTACGTGTCGTGCGGGTCGCTCACCCGCTCGCTCCCCAACCTCGAAGCCGGCGCGCGCACGCCGCTGGCCGCGGTGTTCTCGTCGATCTGGTTGCTGGGCTTGATCGCGGCGTTCTCCACGCTGTTGGCGCGGATCCCCGTGCCGGGCATTTCCGCGTTGCTGCTGGTCGTCGCATGGTCGCTGTTCGACTTCGCATCGTGGGCCCGCGTGTGGCAGTTCAGCCGGCGCGACTTCGGCGTCGCCGCGGCCACCTTCGTCGCCACCATCAGCATCCGCCTCGAGATGGCGATCCTGCTCGGCACCATCCTGTCGCTGCTGGTCTTCCTGCATCGCACCTCCAGGCCGTCCGTGCGCGTGATGGGCTTCGACAAGGACCTGAAAACGGCGGGCCTGGCGCGGCCTTTCGTCGTGCGCGCCGATGCCGCGGCGCCGCTGCCCGAGTGTCCGCAGCTGAAGATGATCCGAATGGAAGGCGAGGTCTATTTCGGCGCCGTCGCGCACGTGGGCGACCAGCTGCGCGACCTGAGAATGCCCGCGGGCGCACCCCGGCATCTGCTGGTGATGGCGAAGAGCATGAACTTCATCGACCTGCCCGCCGCCGACCTCTGGCGCAGCGAGCTCGTCACGCGACGACAGATGGGCGGCGACCTCTACTTTCACCGACCGCGCGCGCCGGTGCTGCAGCTGTGGCAGCGCATCGGCTTCATGAACGAACTCGGCACCGACCACATCTTCCCGGCCAAGAACATCGCGATCGCGACCATCTTCAGCCGGCTCGACCGCGGCATCTGCGCGACCTGCACGATCCGCGTGTTCGAGGAATGCACGAGCCTGCCGCCACCGATCGTCGAAGGCGAGGCGCCGCCGATCCTGCTGGCGGTGCCGATCAAGGCCGAGCGCTGAACCGCCGCACGTTCATCCCCGGTCGGCCGCATCTCGTCGGCGCTGCGTGCGGTTCGTCGCTTCGAGGTGGCCTCGCATTCGAGGCCTCCCTACATTGCATCCAACGCACCGAACCGGGCGTCAATGCAACCGCCAGGAGCCTCGCATGTCCAAGTCAATTTTCTCCGCCCTCGTGGTCTCGGGCCTGATGGTCTGCAGCACGCTGTCGGCTGCCGTCACCAGCGCCTCGCTGTCCGCGGCCCTCGCGCCTGTCGTCACGCTGCCGACCATCACCATCTCGGCCAGGCGCGAAGCCACGCCGATCATCGTCACGCTGCCCACGCTCACCATCGTCGCGCATCGTGACACCGCCGTTCGAGTGGCCTCGCGTTGAGCCGCGCGGTCCCGCAGGCACCCGCATGGCCACGGCGTCGTGGCCATGCGAGTGCCTGCTGAAGCGTGTTGGCGTCCGGTTTGACAGGCTCTAAGCCGCGAGCCCCGATTGCGCTGCGGCGCGGATCAGGGTGGCTTCGCGCACCATCAACGCCAGTCGGCGCGAGAGCCAGGGCATCATGTCGTGCGCGGCGGGCAGTTCGGGCAGCGCGTCGAGCTCGGCGGCATCGATGGGCTCGACCGAGGCCACGGCGGCTTGCTTCATGTCGAGGCTCGCGGCCAACGCGCTGCTCGTTTGATGCAGCATCGCATCGACCTGCGGCGGCGGCGCGCCGGCGTTCTTCACACGTGCGAGCGTGAGGCGAACGATCGACAGGTGCGCCATCAGGCGCTCGCCGTGGTCGATGAGGCTCGAGATGCGCTTCACCGGCAGGCGTACGCCCTTCGGTTCGACGCGGCTGCGATGCAACGCGGCGGCAAGTGCGGCCAGTGCGTCGTAGGCCTTGCGCCGCGCCAGGCGTTCCTGGACCGGATCGGTGGCCTCGATCTGCAACGAGAGCGCGGCGTAGTCGCGCAGGTCGCGCAGCACGCGGGCGATCGCTTCGGGCCGGCTGCGCCGTTCCCATGACGGCAGCACGTAGCTGAAGCTCCACGCCAGGAACGCGCCGAGGAACGTGTCAGCCACGCGCTCGCCGATCGCGAATCCGCTCGCCGGATCGACCAGGTGCGATTGCAACAGGGCCATCACGCTCGCGGCGGTGGCCGTCAACCAATACCGCTGCAGCACGAACGCATGCGCGATGCCGGCAGCGATCAGGAACAGCAGGCTGAGAGAGACCGTCGACGGCAGGTGCGAAAGCCCCACCACGACCAGGCAGCCGAGCGTGGTGCCGAACACGCGCGCGTTGCGCCGGGCGAGCGTTTCGCCGAGGTTGCCGCGCAGCACGACCGCCACGCTCAGCACCAGCCAGTACGGGTGCGAGCCCCACGGCAACGCCAGCGCGAAAAAGTACGCGGTGCCGACCGCGAGGCCCATGCGGATCGCGTGACGAAGCACCGGCGAATCGGTCTTCCCGTGCGGCCTCAACGCCAGCAGCGGCCAGCCCTCCGGCGCGACGAAGAGTTGCAGCTGTTCGCGCGTCAGCGGCAGCGTTTCGACGCGGCCTTGCAGCAGGCGGTGCACGCGCGCCGTGTCGAGCGCGAGCTGGCGCAGGCGGCCGATGAGCGAGGGGTAGAGCCGGGCACGCGGGTCGTCGGCGCAGATGCCGATCTCGGCGAAGAAGGCGTCGTAGTCGATGCTCACGAGCTCGCCGGCTGCCGGCACCGTACCGTCGCGCACGTGGTCTGCGGCTGCGTCGAGTTCGTAGCCGATGCCGCGCAGCGCGGTCGCCACGTGCATCAGGATCTCCTGCGCGACCGCGTCGGTGCCGAGCACGTCGGCGTCGAGCCGGCTCGCCAGCAGCACGTCGCGCAGGTCGACCACGCGCAGCACGATGGCCACGTCGCGTTGCCAGGACGTGCTGCCTTCGGCGGGAAACAGCAGGTCGCGCGCGGCTTGCAGGCGATCGGCGAGCGTCGCCTCGCCCGAGATCCAGGTGCGCATCGGCTTCGGATCGCCCGCATCGGGACGCTTGGCCACCAGCACCGACGCGCGCGACGCGAACAACTCGGCCGCTGCGCGCAGGGTCTGCGCGAGCACCAGGGTTCGGTAGCGCCGCTGCAGCAGCAGGCCCGCGAACATCGACCACGCGACGTAAGCGATGCCGCCACACGCACTGAAGGCGGCAGCCTCGAACGGGTGGCCTGAGGGCGGCACGGCCATCGAGAAGATCATCGACAGCACCGGCGCGAACGAGACGGCGCCGGCGCGCGGGCCCCACGCGAGGGTCATCGCCGCGAGCAGGCCGATGACGGCGACGGCGATGCCGAGCGCAATCGGATAGGCCCGCAGCACATCGACGACCAGGGCGGCGCAGGCCGCGAGCAAGGCCGCGGCGCTGACCCGATACCACGTGCGCGCGGCGCTGTTCGGCAGGTCGGCAATGCTCGCGCAGATCGCGCCGCTCACGATCAGCGGCGCGACATGCGGGCCGACGGTGAGGAACGCCGCCAGCTGAATGACGCCGAGGCCGACGGCGACCTCTATGCCGTTGACGGCGTAGGCCGGCAGCCGCAGCCAGGGCTGGAGGCGGGTCGGGAAGCGCATGCGGGTCTGAGACAGAGGCGGGAGATCGGTCGAGCGCGCAGGATAGCCGTGCCCACGCATCGAAGGCGCGCTCGCCGTCTTGACCGCACGAGGTCCTTACAATAAAGTAAGGAAAAGCATCCAAAGTAGCCATGACCACCGCCACCGTCACGACAAAGGGCCAGATCACCATCCCGGCCGAGGTGCGCCTGGCCATGAACATCGACGCCGGAGATCGCGTTGAATTCGTCGCGATGGAAGGCGGCCGTTTCGAGGTCTTCGCAGCGTCGAGATCCGTTCGGGAGCTCAAGGGCATGTTCGGCGAGCCTGCGAAACGCGTTTCGGTCAAGCAGATGACCGAGGTGATTGCCAAGCGGGGTGCGTCGGCAAAATGATCGGGCTGGACACGAACGTCCTCGTGCGCTACATCATGCAGGACGATCCCCGGCAGTCGCCCAAGGCCAATCGCGTGGTCGACTCTTTGACGACGGAGGCCCCGGGGTACGTGTCGGTCGTGTCGATTGTCGAACTCGGCTGGGTGCTGGAGACGGCCTATGCCCTGTCGCGCGCTGATGTGGCATCGGCGTTCGAGGCCTTGCTCCGAACGAAAGAGCTCGTCATCGATCGAGCGGAGCAGGTCTCTCGGGCGTTGAAGATATATGCGTCGACCTCCGCAGACTTCGCCGATTGCCTGATCGAGCGGTCTGCCGCCGCCGTCGGTTGCTCGGCCACCGTCACTTTCGACGTCGGCGCGTCGAAGGTGGCCGGCATGGTCCTGATTCGTTAACCGCGCGGCTCTTCCCAGTCGAAGCGCCATACCGCGATCAATGCAAACGCCAGACTGAACGCCAGCAGCGCGGCGATCGTCGGTAAAGCCGCCGTCAGGCCTTGCCCCCGCCACGTCATCGCGTCGAGGCCGTCGACGGCCCAGCGCGTCGGCACCGCGAGCGTCGCGGTCTGCAGCCATTGCGGGAAGATGAACGACGGCACCCACGCGCCGCCGAGCATCACCATCACGATGGTGACGAAGATCGCGAGGCCGCGGGTCGCTTCGGGCGTTTTGCCGAGCGCGGCGATGAGCAGGCCGAAGCTCGACGTGAGGATCGCGAACGCGACGCCGACGCCGACGAAGCCGGTCACGCTGCCGTCGATGCGCACGCCGAAGAACGCGATCGCGGCCGCGAAGATGATGAAGAGCAGTGCGAGCGCGGTGAGCGCGCCGCTGGTGAGGGTCGCGCCGAGCAGCAGGCCGCGCGAGAGCGGCGCCGCGCGCAATCGCTTCCACAAGCCCAGGCGACGCGAGAGGAGCAGGCCGATGCCGACCTCGACGCCCATGAAGAGGATGAACTGCACCCCCATGCCGGCGAACGAGTGGGCGTAGCCGTTGTACGGGTGGAGATCGGCGGTGGCTTCGGTGAGATAGGTGTCGAACGGCAACGAGAAGCGGTGCGAGGCGCTGGCGCCGGACGCCGCGGGCGCCGCGCCGCCCATCAGCGTGTCGCCGAGCACCTCCATCACGTGCTTCGAAAGCAGCCCGCGAACCATCTCGAGCACCACGCCTTGCGACGGGTCGTAGCTCACCTCGATGACCGGCTTCGCGCCGCCCGCCACCATCGCCGACGGGGCGGCTGCGCCAAAGCCGGCGGGAACCGTCAGCGCGACGCGCGCATCGCCCTTGCGCACCGCGGCTTGCGCGGCCGGGCTGGCCATGTCCTGCACGTCGAGCGATTTCTCGGCGTGCAGCGCAGCGACGAGCCGGGCCGAGAACGCGCTGTGGTCGAGGTCGACGACCGCGATCGGGATCGGCGACGCGCGTCCCCCCGAGCCAAACAACGAGCCGAAGAAGGCCGCGATCACGATAGGCGCGATGATCGACATCACCAGCGAGCGCCGGTTCGAGAAGTACAGCACCAGGTCCTTGCGGACCAGCGCGGCGAACGCGGTGAAGCCGCCGGTGGTGCGCACGGTCGACGTGGACGGGGAGGGCTTCGTGGGGGCCATGGTCATGGTCGGTGGCGGTGGCTGGGTCAGTCGCGCAGCGCGCGACCGGTGAGCGACAGGAACACGTCTTCGAGACCGGCGCGGGCCGAGCTCACGCTCGACACCTGGTGGCCGCGCGATGCGAGCGCCGCGAGCAGCGCCGAGCCGTCGCGGCCGAGCTCCGCGACGGTCGCCTTCAACGTGTCGTCGTGTTGCGAGAGCGCGCTCACGTGGGGCAATGCGCCGATCGCGCCGAGATCGACCACGCCGTCGACCACGATCTCGAGCTGCTGCGTGGCCGGCAGCAGGCGCGCCAGCCCCGCGACCGAATCGCTCGCGACGACGCGACCGTGGTCGATGATGAGCACGCGGTCGCAGAGCCGCTCGGCCTCTTCCATGTAGTGCGTGGTGTAGAGCAGCGCCTTGCCGCGTGCGCGCAGCGCTTCGAGGTTGTCGAAGATCGCGTTGCGGCTTTGCGGGTCGACGCCGACGGTGGGCTCGTCGAAGATCAGCACATCGGGGTCGTGGACCAATGCGGCGGCGATGTTGAGGCGCCGCTTCATGCCGCCGCTGAACGCCTGTGGCTTGTCGTTCGCGCGGTCGTCGAGACCGACGAGCAGCAGCGCCGCGTGTACGCGCTCCTGCAGCAGCGCGCCCTTCAGGCCGTAGAGCGCACCGAACAGCTCGAGGTTGGCCTTGGCGGACAGGTTCTCGTAGATCGACAGATCCTGTGGCACCACGCCGATGCGGCTCTTCACGGCCATCGCGTGGTCGCTCAACGCGAGTCGCTCGGGGCCGATGCCGATCAACACCTCGCCCTGGTCGGGCTCGACCAGCCCGCACAACATGCCGACGGTGGTGGACTTGCCCGCGCCGTTCGGCCCGAGCAGGCCGACGATCTCGCCGGCGCTCACGGTCAACGAGAAATCGGCGACGACGGTGCGGTTGCCGTAGGTCTTCTGCAGGTGGCGGGCTTCGAGCATGGCGTGGTCACGGGTCGGTGGAGCGGTGGACTGTAGTGAGCACGCGGCGTGGTGTGGCGCGGGCTGCGACCAATCGACAGGCGTAGTCGCGAATGGCCGAAGCCGCGGCGCGAACCGCGGCGATCAGGACGCCGCAGGCTTGAGCTCGCCGGCAATCGTCGGCCACAGTTCGGCGACGGTCGGGTGGATGTGCATCGTCTGCGCCAGCTGGCTTGCGCTGCGGCCGGCGGCCATCGTGTCGAGGATCGCGTGCACGGCTTCGTCGCCGCCGGGGCCGAGCACCGCGGCGCCCAGGATCCGGTCGCTGCCGGCGTCGACCACGATCTTCATGAAACCCTGCGCCTCGCCCTTCTCGATCGCGCGGCCCACGCGCGTCATCGGCCGCATGCCGATTCGGACTGTGTGGCCGGCCCGGCGCGCGGCCGCTTCGGTCAGGCCGACGCGGCCGAGCGGCGGATCGATGAAGAGCGCGTAGGTGTCGATGCGATCGCTGACGCGGCGCGGTTCGCGGTCGAGCAAATTGGCCGCGACGATCTCGAAGTCGTTGTACGCGGTGTGTGTGAACGCGCCCCGGCCGTTGCAGTCGCCCAGCGCCCAAATGCCGTCGACGCTGGTGCGCAGTTGGTCGTCGACCTCGATGAAGCCGCGCTCATCGACGTCGATGCCCGCCGCGGCGAGCCCGAGGTCGTCGGTGTTCGGGCGCCGGCCGACGGCGAGCAGCACGTGCGAGGCCAGCACGTCGGGTTCGCCGTCAGCGCAGTCGACGCCGACCGAGATGGCGCCGTCGGCCGCTGTGCGAAAGCGCATGCACTCGGCGCCGAGCCGCATCGCGATGCCCTCGCGTTCAAGGATGCTGCGGATCGCGTCCGACACGTCCGTGTCTTCTCGTTCGATCAGGCGCGGGCCCTTCTCGACGAGGGTGACCGCGGCTCCGAACCGCCTGAACATCTGCGCGAACTCGAGCCCGATGTAGCTGCCGCCGACGACGACCAGGTGGCGAGGCACCTCGTCCAGCTCGAGGATAGCCACGTTGTCGAGCAATCGCACCTGGTTCGCGCCGGGCATCTCGGGTCGCGATGCGCGGCCGCCGGCGTTGATGAAGATGCGTGGCGCGGTCAGCCGCTCGGCCGCCGGTGTGGCCCCCGCAGCCGCCGTCACGCATACCGTGGTCGCCGACTCGAACCGCGCATGACCTTCGAACACCGTGCATCCGGCCATCGTCTTCAGCCACGTCTCGACGCCGTGGCGCGCATTGCCCGAGACCTGGTCCTTGCGCGCCTTCACGGCGGCCATGTCGATAGAAACCGCGCCGCCGAGGCGAACGCCGAATTCGCCGGCGCGCCGCGCCAGGTGCGCGGCGTGGGCGCTCGCGATCATCGTTTTGGTCGGCACGCAGCCGGTGTTCACGCAAGTGCCGCCGAAGTGCTTGCGTTCGACGAGCGCGACTGCCATGCCGGCGGCCGTCAGGCGGCCCGCGAGCGGCGGCCCGGCCTGTCCAGCGCCGATGATGATCGCGTCGAACGACCGTGCGCTCAACGCGGTGCCCTCACGATCGGGACGGCGAGGGTCAAGTGTGCGAAAGCGATGGACATGTGGATGGGGTCCTTGATCACAGAGCTCAGCAATATCCACCATTCAAACGGCCTGTGCCAGCCCGCGATCGCGACGCGTTTACCCGCGGTGGCCGCGCTCGATTGACCCCGAAAATCGCCGCACCCTCACCGTCCCTTCGCGGAGCTTTGCCATGACCACCCGTCGCACTTTCGTTCGCACCACGCTCGCCATCGCGGCGGGCATCACTGCCGGCAGTCCGGGCCTCGACGCCCACGCGCAGAGCGCGAACTTCAAGATCGGTTTCATCCTGCCGATGACTGGCCAGTCGGCCTCGACCGGCAAGCAGATCGAAGCCGCCGCCAAACTTTTCATGGCGCAGAACGGCAACACCGTCGCGGGCCGCAAGGTCGAGCTCATCATCAAAGACGACGCCGGCACCGCCGACACCACCCGCCGCCTGGCTCAGGAGCTCGTCGTGAACGACAAGGTCGACGTGCTCGCCGGCTTCGGCCTGACGCCACTCGCGTTCGCGACCGCACCGATCGCGACCCAGAGCAAGACCCCGATGCTGGTCACGGCCGCGGCCACCTCGGCCATCACCGAGCAGTCGCCCTACATCGTCCGCACCAGCTTCACGTTGCCGCAGGTGACGGTGCCGATCGCCGACTGGGCCGCGAAGAACAAGATCAAAAAGGTGGTCACTTTCGTCGCCGACTACGGCCCCGGTCTCGACGCCGAGAAGTTCTTCAAGAGCCAATTTAAGCTCAATGGTGGCGAGATCGCGGGCGAGATCCGAACGCCGCTGAAGAGCCCCGACTTCGCACCCTTCCTTCAGAAGCTCGCCGACCTGAAACCCGATGCGGTGTTCGTGTTCCTGCCCTCCGGCCAGGGCGCGGCGTTCATGAAGCAGTTCGGCGAACGCGGGCTCGACAAGTCGGGCATCAAGCTCATCGCGACCGGCGATGTGGTCGACGACGACCAGCTGAACGACATCGGCGAGGTGGCGCTCGGCGTCGTCAATTCGCACCACTATTCGGCCGCGCATCCTTCCGTCGTCAACAAGAAGTTCGTGGCGGCCTTCGAAGCGGCCAACAAGTTCCGGCCCAACTTCATGGCGGTGGCCGGCTACGACGGCATGCACGTGATCTACAACGCGCTCGCCGCGACCAAGGGCAAGAGCGGCGGCGACGCGTTGCTCGCCGCGATGAAAGGCCAGGTCTTCGAGAGCCCGCGCGGCCAGATCCTGATCGACGCGCAGACGCGCGACATCGTGCAGGACGTCTACATCCGCAAGGTCGAGCGCGTGGCCGCAATGGGCAACCAGCTCTACAACGTCGAGTTCGACGTACAGAAGGCGGTGAAAGACCCGGCCAAGCTCAAGTGAGCGGCGGGGCGTCTCGTCACTTCACCGTCGCCAGCCAGGTAGTGCGAGGCGGGCAGGTCCGATTCACGGGCGAAGCGAAGCGAGCCAGCTGGTCGTCGCGCTGCGCACCCAGGCGAGATCGGCCGGGCTCTTGTACTCGCTGTACACATGGAAGTAGATGAGCTTGCCGTTCACGAGCAAGGTCGTGAACGCCGCCGCGAGCGTCGTGTCGCGGGGCTGAGCGGCGTTGCTCGCGGCTACCTTGTTGATCGAGATCATCGTGATCGCATCGACACCAGGCTCGAAGAATTCGATCGGTGCCCTGTCGCCGGCCTCGAACACCAGTTCGGGCGTGCCGCGCCGGGGCGTGGCACGGCCGGCGGCCGCTTCGAGCTGCGTGCGCAGCTCCGGGGTGACCTGCGCCATCATGGCGGTGAACTGCGTGCGCAGTGTGTCCTTCAAGAGCGCCATCGAGGCCGGTGACACGGTCGCGTTCTCGAGATCGATGAACGTCTCGACCAGCACGTAGCGGCCGAGCTTGGGCGGCTGCCTCTTCGCGATCAGTGCCAGGTCATTGGTGTTCACCAGCAACGCCAGCACGCGGTTGGTGACAGGCGCCATCGACGCGGCGAGCTCCTGCAGTTCGGTCGCCTCGGGCGGCAGCGCGGCAAAGCCGGCAGGCAGCGGCAGCGCCAGCACGACATCGCCGATCCGGGCCTGCCAGGTCGACACCGGTTGTGCTGAAGCCGAGGTGAATACGGCGCCCGCGGCCACTGCGGCGACGGCCACGCGGACAAGGAACGCGGCGACGGGATCGAACGCGGTGAGACGGGTCATGGGCAACGGTCGTGGCAAGCGGGAGCACACTCTGTCTCCAAGCATGCATTTCGACAAGGCCAACCATTCGTTGAGGCAACCCGGCCACTTTCGCACACCGACGGCATGCCGCGTGACGGGTGCCGTGCTTCTCGTTGTGGCGCTCCACATGGCGTTGCTCGCTGTGCCCGGTCGCGTCGATCCACGGCGGCAGCGGCTGGCTGAAACCCCACAGGCGCCTGTCGTCATGCGCCTCGTGGAGCCTGAGGCAACACCTGCGCGAGCGGCTGGGGTCGAAGAGGGTCAGCAGCGTCCGACCGGTCGTTCCGTTTCCCCTGCGGCCCGCACATCTCTCTCTCCGGCGCGGACAGAGGGCCCATCGCTATCAGAGCCGGCGCCGTCAAACAATGCGGCGCAGTCACCGTCGGAGATCGTGGCGACGCACTTGCAAAGCCCGGCAGCGTCAGCCATTGCCCAATCGCTCGACCTCACGCTGCCGTTTCGCGACCCGACCCGCCCGGCCGCGCGCAGCCCGGCGTTGAACGATCCCCGTGCCAACTCCGCCCACACCACGCCCGAACAGCGCATGACGCTCACCTTGGACGCGCGGGTCAGCGAAGAGGCGCTTGGCGACCAGCGTGTGCGCTTACGGCAAGGCGACCACTGCGTGATCGTGTCGCCGGCTCGCCACAGTGAACTCTTCACCGGCAACCGCAGTGGCGGACCGGCGCCGCGATTGATTTCGAACTGTCCGTGACGAATGTCGATGTCGAGCGTCGAACGCGAACATCACCTTGCTGGAGGCACCCTGGACGAGCGGAAAGAGGGAACCGCGAATGCATCGGACCGCGTCACATCACGTCCCGCCGAATGTCCATCGCGCAATTCCTGCCGAATGATCCGAGCCGTCCATCGGCAAGCTGCAACCGATTGTGACCGTCGGGCCACACCGCTGGCGCCATGGCACGAATTCACGCAAGATGCCGCTCCAAACGGCGGGCGACGGCCTGCCGTTCGTGAAACCCTCACGCTTTCGCGCGGTTTGCGACGGCGCGGCGGTGTGGTTGGCCAGCGCACGAAGGTGTCCATGGAAGATTCAAAGCGTTCTGAACTGTGGCGCATCAGCGCCTTCCAGCGTGAGCAGGATGCCGTCGAGCGCTCGTCGGGCGACGGGCGGCCCGCGCTGCTGCCGACCACCTTGCTCGCCGATCTGCGCCAGCTGCGGCGAAATGCGGAAGAAGGGGACGCGCTCGAGACCCTTGCGGCGTGCGTGCGGCATCGCGAGCCGGCACTGATCTACCTGGAGTACGGCTCGCATGTCTGGCCGCTCACGCTGTTTCCGCGCCAGACGCTCTATCACTCCCCGATCGACGTGACCGGCTTCGCCACCAGCGCCACGCTGGGGCGGCTGAAAGTCATCTCAGCCGAACCCCCGGTCGTGCAGGCCCCGGATCATCTATTGCAGCAGCGCGACGAAACCGAACAGTACCGGCCGCTCGGCGCGTTGCTGTGGGCGATCGCGCTGCATGGCCCGCGCACCACGCTGCTGAACGAAATCAGCGGATTGGCCGCGTACCGGCTGGTGGCCGGCGGCGTCTCCAACCTGCCGAGTTCGATGGGTGCGCTTGGCGCGGCGGTGACGCGCCTGCGCCTCGAGACGGCGTCGGTCGAAGAAATCGCGTCGTGGCCCGGCATGAGCCTGGCGCGCGCGAGTCGATTGTTGAACGGCCTCTACCTGAATGGTGGGCTGATGATTTCGCGCAGCCACCCGGCGGCGATGCGCAGGCCTGTCAAGGCCCCTGCCAAACCGTCGACCGCGAGCAAAGGCGCCGCCGCCAAATCGGGTGGCTGGCGCGGCCTCTTCGGTCTGAAGCGCTGACGAGCCCCGACGTTCGCCGGGGCGGCCCCTTCACGAACGCGAGAAGCCCTGCGCCACCGAGTCAGGCGGCGGCCCGGGCCGGCCCGGCGCGCCATGCCAACGACGTGACGATCACGAACAAGCACAGCGCGGCCGCGGCGAGTGACGCATGCACGCCGATCAGCGTGCCGACGATGCCGACCGTGATGCCGCTGAACGCGCGCAAGCCGAGGGCCGCCATGTTGAAGAGGCCGATCACGCGGCCACGGACGTCGGCGCGCGCGTTGATCTGCACCAGCGTCTGCGCCATGCTGCTGAACGAGAGCTCGAAGAAGCCGGCGGTGAACAGGGCGACGAGCGCGAACACATAGTGACGCGTGAGCGCGAAGGTCGTGAGGGCGAGGCACCACGCCATCGCGAGCAGCAGCGCCGTGCGCGCGCTCGGTCGCAAGAGGCCGATGCTTTCGAGCGCGAGGCCGGCCGTGAGCGCGCCGGCCGCGTCGGCGGCGAGCAGCATGCTGTAGGCGGTGCCAGGGTCGCCATGACCCAGGTCCTGAGCGAAGCTCGGCATCTGCGCCTGGTAGCTGCTGCCGACGAAGAACGAGGCGGTGCCGGCAAGCACCAGCATCGAGACCAGCACGGGTTGGCCGGCCACATCGCGAATCGTCTGCACGATGTCGGCAAGGCCCTTCACCCCGCGCCGGGACACCGCGTTCCCTTGCGTGCGAAAGCGCGGCCCGTACGGCGCCTTCCACAACCACAGCAGGAGCGGCAGGTAATAGATCGTGTCGAGCAGCATGCCATAGGGCGCGCCGAGGCCGAGCAGCATCACGCCACCGATCGCGGGGCCGACGAGGATGCCCACGTAGCGGCCGGTCGCGCTCAGGCGCACCGCGCTCTGCAACTCGTGCGCGGGCACGATGTCGTGCAGCAGCAGCTGACTCGAGATCTGCCACAACACGCCGGCACAGCCGTGCACGGTGAGCAGCAGCATCGCCTGCCACATCTGCAGGGAGTCGGTCGCGAAGCTCAGGCCCCAACCGAGCGAGGCGATCATGAAGAGCGCCATGCCGCACTGGATCAGCCGACGCGGATCGACGCGATCGGCGAGCGCACCCACGGGCACCGAGAAGAACAGGAACGGCAGCCAGTGCGAGAGCACCGCGAAGCCGCCGAGAGCCGGTGAATGGAACTTCTGCCACATCATCCAGTAGCTGATCACGTGCTCGATGTTGTCGGCCATCATGGCCAGCACGTTCAACACCAGGAACGCGCGAAAGCCAGGGTGGCGCAACGCGGCGAATGAGAGCGGCGCCGCGGCGGTCGAGGGCGTTGGGGTCATGGCGAAGGCTGCGCCGTCATGGCGACCCGGCCATGCGGATGAGCGATGTTGTCACTCTTGCGCAGCGTGACGCACCCGATATCGAAGGAGCCCACATGAATGAAAAGCCCCCGCCGGCAACAGGCCGGTAAGTTGAAGATTTCGCTGAGGGGCAGATCTGTCGCTTCGGCTCGAATGCCGCTGGCGACCCGGCAGGTGATCGTGATGAACCTCATGGTGCCGCGCCGGCCCGGCTGACGCTCGGGCCCGAGCCGCGCGTCAGGTGATCGGAACGGCCTTGCGGGCTGCGAGCGCCTCGCGCAGCATCTGCACCAGACGGACCGGATCGCCCGGCTTTGGCACAAAGCCGGCATAGTCGACGAAGCGCGCTCTGACGTCTGCTTCCGTCAGGCCAGTGCTGAAGAAGATGGGCGCCGCCTCCGTCGAAGGGTTGTCCCGCAAGGTCCTCGCCAAGTCGATGCCGTCCATCCTGGGCATCGACACGTCGAGTACGAAGGCCTGGAACGGCAGGCCGTCGGCCGCGGCGCTTGACGCTTTGGCGAGCGCCTCCTCGCCGTCTTGCGCGGTCGCCACGTCGAATCCTTTGCTCTCGAGCAACAAGCCCAGCAGTTCGAGGACGTCGGCCTGGTCATCGACCACCAGCAGGCGCGTCCGCGAAGACGGTCGTGTCGATGGATCCCCATCAGTTGTGGACATGATTGATGCTCGCTGTGTCGCCTCGGCAAGACGGGGTGCTCGGCAGGTGGCCGCTGCCTTCCTGAACCGGCGTGGCAAGCGAGGTGCCACCCTGCGCGACCGGGAACGGGGCTGCGTGATGAAACCGGCAGTTGAACGGGCTCTACGGATCCCGAGCGCTTTGACGCGGTGCAGCACGTGCGCGTGGGAAGCGTGGCTTATTCCGCGCGCGAAGGCACGACCCGCCCGGCGTTTGCTGGCACGCTCGGGCGTGACGGTCGCCTTGCCGGGCGGCATCAGCTTTCGGGCGCTGCGGCCGATACCGCATCAGGGCCGCTGCCCAGCCGTTCAATCGCCGCACCGCGGCCACTCTTTCGAATCTTCCGATGTCCAGCACCTTCACCGAAGAACAAGCCCTCGCCTACATGCACAAGCTGCTGGCGAAGATGAGCCAGTCGGGCGGCTCCGATCTCTTCATCGCGGCCGATTTCGCACCGAGCATGAAGGCGAACGGAGCGATGACGCCGCTCACCTCGCCAAAGCTCACCGCAGAGGTGACCCGCATGCTCGCTCACGCGCTG
Organism: Caldimonas sp.; assembly: GCA_965246805.1. Classification (GTDB taxonomy): domain Bacteria; phylum Pseudomonadota; class Gammaproteobacteria; order Burkholderiales; family Burkholderiaceae_C; genus Schlegelella_A. Next base: position 350,509 of record CBDFFO010000006.1, read on the forward strand.
ATGAACGAGAACCAGCGCGAGGAGTTCGAAAAGGAGATGGAATGCAACTTCGCGATCTCGGTTCCCGGTGTCTCGCGCTTTCGCGTCAACGTGATGGTGCAGCAGCGCTCGGTGAGCATGGTGATCCGCACCATCGCCTCCGAGATCCCGAACTTCGAGAAGTTGCAGCTGCCCGACGTGCTGAAAGAGGTCGTGATGACCAAGCGTGGCCTCGTGCTCGTGGTGGGCGCCACCGGTTCCGGCAAATCAACCACCCTCGCCGCGATGATCGATCATCGCAACCGCACGTCGGCCGGCCACATCATCACGGTCGAAGACCCGGTCGAATACGTGCATCCATCGCAGAAGTCGCTCGTCACGCACCGCGAGGTCGGCATTGACACGAAGAGCTGGCATCACGCGCTGAAGAACACCTTGCGGCAGGCGCCCGACGTGATCTTGATCGGCGAGATCCGCGACGCCGAGACGATGGAACATGCGATCGCGTTCGCCGAGACCGGGCACCTCTGCCTCGGCACGCTGCACGCGAACAGTTCGAGCCAGACCATCGAGCGCATCATCAATTTCTTTCCCGAAGAGCGGCGCAACCAGCTGCTGATGGACCTCTCGGCCAACCTGCGTGCGATCGTGTCGCAGCGCCTGGTGCGGCGTGAAGACGGCAAGGGTCGATCGGCCGCGATCGAGATCCTCTTGAACACGCCGGCCATCGCCGAGCGCATCTTCCAGGGCGAATTCCACGAGATCAAGGCGCTGATGGCGAAGAGCCGCGAGCTCGGCATGTGCACCTTCGACGCGGCGCTGTTCGACCTGTACGACGCCGGCCTGATCGCGTTCGACGAAGCGATCCGCAATGCCGATTCCGCGAACGAACTGCGCCTCAACATCAAGCTGAAGAGCAAGCGCGGCGAGCCGCCGCCGTCGGGCTTCGCGTCGCTCGCGCTCGATGCATACACGATGCCGGGCGATCTGGAGGCACGCAACCACCGCAAGCAGCAGGAGGAACTCGCGACGCGGCGCCGCCTCGAGGACGAGCAGATCGCGTTCATGAAGGAACGGAAGCGTCAAGCCGAAGCGGTCGCGCTTGCGAAGGGCGGTTGACGAGTCGACGTCCCGACGGTTCATCGCAGCGCCGAGCACCGCCCAGTTGCGCCTGGGTTCAGAACAGGCCCTCGATGTCGCCGCTCGCATCGACGCCGATCGAATGCGCCGCTGGGACGCGCGGCAATCCGGGCATAGTCATGATATCGCCGCAGATCGCGACGACAAAGCCCGCACCCGCGGCGAGGCGCACCTCTCGCACCGTGAGCACATGGCCGCTCGGCGCACCGAGCAGCGTGGGATCGGCGGAGAACGAGACCTGCGTCTTCGCCATGCAGACCGGCAATCCACCGTGGCCTGCGGCCGTGAAGGCGGCGAGATCGGCAACGGCCTTCGTGCTGAAGTTCACGCTGGCCGCGCCATAGAGACGGGTGGCGATCGTTTCGATTTTGTCGACGAGGGGCAACGTGCTCGGGTAGAGCGGCGCGAAATGGGTGGCGGGCGATTCACACGCCGTGATCACAGCGCGTGCCAGCGCTTCGGCGCCGGCCGCCCCCTCGGCCCAGTGGCGGCACTGCAGCGCCGGCACGCCGAACTCGCTCTCGCAGACGTGGGCCAGCAACCGATGTTCGGCCTCGGTGTCGGAGGCGAAGTGATTGATCGCGACGATCACCGGCACGCCGAACCGGCGCAGGTTGGTGACATGCCGTTCGAGGTTGGCCATGCCGGCACGCAAGGCCGCGAGGTTCTCGTGGCCGAGTTCGGCGAGCGTCACGCCGCCGTTGTACTTGAGCGCCCGCACCGTCGCGACGATCACCGCGCACGCCGGCGTCAAACCGGCGGCGCGGCACTTGATGTCGAAGAACTTTTCGGCGCCCAGATCGGCGCCGAAACCGGCTTCAGTGATGCAGTAGTCGCCGAGCTTCAACGCGGCGCGCGTCGCGATCACCGAGTTGCAGCCGTGCGCGATGTTGGCGAACGGGCCGCCGTGGATCAACGCGGCCGAGCCTTCGAGGGTCTGCACGAGGTTGGGCTTGATGGCGTCGGTGAGCAATGCGGTCATCGCGCCGGCGGCTTGCAGGTCGCCGGCGGTCACCGGCGTCTTGTCGGCGCGGCTCGCGACCACGATGCGCGCGAGCCGCGCTTCGAGGTTGGCGAGGCTGTCGGCGAGGCAGAGACACGCCATCACCTCGGACGCGACCGTGATGTCGAAGCCGCTCTCGCGCACGAAGCCGTTGCTGCCGGCGCCGTTCGCGCCGCCTAGCCCGACCGTCACGCTGCGCAACGCGCGATCGTTCATGTCGACGACCCGACGCCACACGATGCGACGCGGGTCGATGCCGAGCGCGTTGCCCCAGTAGAGGTGGTTGTCGATCAGCGCGGCGAGCAGGTTGTGCGCCGATGTGATGGCGTGGAAGTCGCCGGTGAAGTGCAGGTTGATGCGCTCCATCGGCATCACCTGCGCGCGGCCGCCGCCGGTGGCGCCCCCCTTCGCGCCGAAGACCGGCCCGAGCGACGGCTCGCGCAACGCGATCACCGCTTTCGCGCCGATGCGGTTCAGCGCGTCGCCGAGGCCGATCGTGGTGGTGGTCTTGCCTTCGCCGGCCGGCGTCGGGTTGATCGCGGTGACGAGCACCAGCTTGCCGTCCGGCCGATGGCGCAATTCATCGAGAAATGCCGGGCCGAGCTTGGCGATGTGGTGGCCGAAAGGTTCGAGCGCGTGTGCCGGAATGCCGGCCGCCTCTGCCACTTCGGTGATGGGGCGCAAGCGCGCGGCACGGGCGATGGCGAGGTCGTGCGACATGGCGGCTCGCTCTTACGGCCCCACGTCGCGCTCGTCGTGCCCGAGCGGCGGCGGCTGCGTGAGTTCGGCATCGACGTTCATGAGCACGCTCGCGAGCGACAGCGCCCGCCAGAGGTGAGGCGGCATCGCGAGGATGGATTCGGGCGATCCGTCACGCGCGACCCACGCGCCGATCTCCGCATGTTGCTCGGCCGTGAGGTAGTGCCGCCGTTGCATGTCGTCGAGGGTCTCCATCGCAAGCCTTTCTTCGGGGAAGGGGCAACATGCCGTTGCGGTTCGCCATCATCTTATCGGGCGGCGGCCTCATGCCTGCGTCAGCGCAACCGATATGCAGAGGACCTTTGAAGAAGACCGTTCCGATGGAGAAGCTGCTCGCTCGACTGCCGACTTTGTGGCCGATCCGCTTGAAGTTGGGCATCCGCGCGCGCATCTCGGTGCTGACCTGCGGTCTGGCACTGCCGTTCTTCGCATACACGATGCTCGCGTCGATCGCCGAGGCGCGGGTCGAGCGCGAGCACGCATCGCAGCAGATGCTCGCAAGCGCGCGCATCACCGCCGGGCGGCTCGACGACTACATCCACGACATCACTGTGTTGCTGCGTATGTTGAGCGTGACCGTGAGCGCCGACAAGGCGCACATGGCCGAGAACGACGCCTACCTGCACAAGCTCGAAGGCCAGCTGCCGGCGCACATCAACAACATCACGGTTTGGGCGAGCAACGGCGACAACATCGGCGCGCTCGACACGCACCTGCGCGACAAGGGCCCCGTCAACTTCGCTCCTCGCAAGTACATCCGCGAAGCGATGGGCGGCGCCGAGCTCGGCATCGAAGCTCCGGTCACCTCGGCCTACAACGGCAAGCTGATCGGCTTGTTCTCGGTTCCGATCCGGCGAAACGGCAAGATCATCGGCGTGGTCGCTGCGGGAACCCTCCTCACCCCGCTGCAGGAGCTGCTGACGAGCGGGAACGGCTTGCCCGCGGGCTCGGTGGTGACGATCACCGACGTGAGCGGCGTGGTGCTCGCACGCTCGGTCGACCCGGAGAAATTCATCGGGCGAAATCTGAAGGGCGCAAGACTCGGTGGTGTGGCCGATTCGCTGGCACGCGGCGAAGGCACGCGCGAAGGGCCGAGCGCCGACGGCATCGACCGGGTGGCCGGCTTCACCACCGCGCATGCGGCACCCTGGCTGGTGTACGTGGGCGTGCCGACCGACGTCGCGCTCGCCACCGTTCACGACCGGCTGCGCCGCAACCTGCTGAGCGGGAGCGCGGTGCTGTTGGCGGGCTTCCTGCTCGCGTATCTGGTCGGTGAAGGCATCGCGTCGCCGCTGCGCCAGCTGAGCGATGATGCGCAGAAATTCGGGCAGGGCAAGCTCTCGCACCGCAGCCACGTCGACGCGCACGGCGAGGTGGGCGTGTTGGCCGGGACGCTGAACGCGATGGCGGCGCAATTGCAGGAGCGCCAAGCCGAGCTGGTCGCGAGCGAGCATCGCATGCAGATGATCTCCGACAACATCCCGGCGCTGGTGTCGTACGTCGATGCGCAAGAGCGCTACCAGTTCGTCAACGCCTTCTCCAACCAGGTGTTCAGCGCCGGGGCCGGGGACATCACCGGCCGCACCATTCGCGAGGTGAGAGGCGCAGCCGCCTATGCCTACCTGAAGCCGCACATCGACGCCGCGCTCGCTGGAAAACGCGTCGTGTTCACCGGTGACTGGCCCATCAACGGTGATCTGCGCCATTACCAGGCGACCTACGTTCCCGATCTGAACGAAGCGGGCCGGGTCGTCGGCTTCTACGCGCTGACGTTCGACGTGACCGACATGAAGCGCACGCAGGAGAAACTCGATGCATTGGCCCGAGTCGACCAGCTCACCGGGCTCGCGAATCGGCGCCAGTTCGAAGAGCGCCTTCGCGACGCGATGGCGCGCACGCGCCGGACCCAGAACCCGATCGCGATGCTGTTCCTCGATGTCGATCATTTCAAGACCATCAACGACACGCTCGGGCACGCCGGTGGCGACCAGGTGTTGAAGGAATTCGCCGGCCGCCTCACGGCCGAAGTGCGCGAAACCGATGTGGTGGCGCGCTTCGCAGGTGACGAGTTCGTGATCCTGCTGGAAGGCGTGAGCCATCCGGCGGATCTGAAGGCGCTGGCCGGCAAGATCGTCGAGTCGATTCGCAAACCCTTCGCCGTCGGCGGCGTGGCACGTCACGTGACCACGAGCGTCGGCGTCGCGTCGTACCACGGTGATGTCTTCTCCGCGGCCGAACTGATCGGTGAAGCCGACGAAGCGCTCTACGACGCCAAGCGCGCCGGTCGGGATCGATTCGTGATGGCGCGCCCGGCCCTGCAGCTCGTGCGGCCGCGCTGGCACGCGAGCGGCTTCTGATCTAGCGCCGCATGGGCGGTGTCGGCGCGGGCACCTGGTTCGCGACGGCAGGCTGGCTCATCAGGTAAGCGAGCATGGCCGTCAGATCGGCGTCCGTGAACTGGCCGAACGCCGGCCACGGCATCGGCGGCAGGATCTGCCGGCCCACGCCGAGGTGCCTGTCGGTGCGCATGGTCTTGATGAATCGGCGGCCTTCCAGGGCGCCGATGCCGGTCGCATCGGGCGTGAAGTTGGAGCCGTAGCTGATGCCGTCTTGGGCGCGTGGCAGTCGGCGCAACCGATCGCGTTGACCAGGTACGCGCCGCGCGCGACCTCGTCGGCACTGTGCGCCAAGGCCGCGAACGTTCAGGGCCGCGGCGGGATGTTGAGCCCGCGCGCCACCGCCGGCCTCGCCATGAAGGTCTTCAGCGCCCGGCTCACGTTCGTGAAGTCGGCCATGCCGACGAGTTCCCCGGCGCCGTAGAAGCCGACGAGGTTGTTGATCCACGGGAAGGTCGCGATATCGGCGATCGAATAGTCGGCGCCGTTGATCCATTCGTGATGCGCGAGCTGCCGGTCGAGCACGCCGAGTAGGCGCTTCGCCTCGGACGCATAGCGTTCCAGCGGCCGCCTGTCCGCGAAGTCCTTGCCGGCGAACTTGTGGAAGAAGCCGACCTGTCCGAACATCGGGCCGATGCCGCCCATCTGGAACATCACCCATTGAATGGCGTGGTAACGGCCGGCCGCATCGGCGGGCATCAGCTGCTTCGATTTCTCGGCCAGGTAGATCAGGATCGCACCCGACTCGAACAGCGCGAGCGGTTTCCCGTCGGGCCCGTTCGGGTCGAGGATCGCGGGGATCTTGTTGTTGGGGTTGAGCGAGACGAACTCGGGCGAGAGCTGGTCGTTGGTGTCGAAGCGAACCAGGTGCGGCTCGTAGGGCAGCCCGGTCTCCTCGAGCATGATCGAGACCTTCACGCCGTTCGGCGTCGGCAGCGAGTAGAGCTGGATGCGGTCGGCTTGGGCGGCTGGCCACTTGGCGGTGATGAGGAAGGACGTGAGGTCGGTCATGCGGAGTCTCGGTGGCGCGATCGGGTCCGTATCATGGCCGACGGTTCGCATCGAATCGATCCGTAGCCCATCCATCGAGTCGTCCCCAGTGAAGCTCCTCGTCACCGGCAGCACCGGCCATCTCGGCGAAGCGCTCGTGCGCACCTGGCGCGCGGAAGGCCACGAGGTGGTGAGCGTCGATGTGCTGCCCTCGGCGTTCACGAGCCACGTCGGGTCGATCACCGATCGCGCATTCATCGTGGGTCTGATGGCGGGCGTCGACGCGGTGTTGCACGCGGCCACCTTGCACAAGCCGCACGTGGCCACGCATGCCGCGCAGCGCTTCATCGACACCAACATCACCGGCACGCTGGTGCTGCTCGAGGCCGCCGTCGCGGCCGGTGTGAAGGCCTTCGTGTTCACGAGCACGACCAGTGTTTTCGGCGATGCGCTGGTGCCGCCCCCGGGCAGCCCGGCCGGCTGGGTCACCGAGGAACTGAAGCCGGTGCCGAAGAACATCTACGGCGTGACCAAGGTCGCGGCCGAAGACCTGTGCGAACTCCACCACCGCAACCACCGGCTGCCGTGCATCGTGTTGCGTACCTCGCGCTTCTTTCCGGAAGAAGACGATCAAGCCGCGACCGCGAGCACGTATTCGCTCGACAACGTGTGGGCCAACGAGATCCTGTATCGGCGCGTCGAGATCGAAGACGTGGTGAGCGCGCACCGCCTCGCGATCGAGAAGGCGGCGTCGATCGGCTTCGGCCGCTTCGTGATCAGTGCGACCACGCCGTTCACGCGCGACGATCTGGCCCGCCTGCGCGTCGATGCGCACGCCGTGCTAGCCGACCGGTTTCCCGCGTTCGAGACCCTGTATGCGAAGCAGGGCTGGCGCATGTTCCCGGTGCTCGACCGCGTGTACGTGAACGAGCGCGCGCGGCGGGTGCTCGGCTGGGCACCGCGCCACGACTTCCAGCACGTGCTCGACCGCCTCGCCGCCGATCGGCCGCTGCGCAGCGCGCTGGCCGGTGCGGTCGGCGCGAAGGGCTATCACGCGCAGGCGGGCGGGGCCGGCGGCTCGCATGTCGGGCCGCCATCGCCGCCCGCCGCGGCTTAGGCACCTTCGCGATGGCCCGAAACGTCGAGATCAAGGCGCGCCTCGCGCACATCGATTCGGTCGCGGCTAAAGCGGCGGCGCTGGCGCACGAGGGTCCGGTCGCGATCTTCCAGGACGACACGTTCTTCCACTGTCCGAACGGCCGCCTGAAGCTGCGCGCCTTCTCGGCGACGGCCGGCGAACTGATCTTCTACCAACGCAGCGACCAGGCCGGCCCGAAGGAATCGTTCTACGTGCGCTCGCCGACGAGCGAACCGGGCTCGCTGCGCGAAGCGCTCGCGCTCGCCTGTGGCGAAGCCGGCCGCGTGATCAAGCACCGCACGCTGTACCTCGTTGGGCCGACGCGCGTTCACCTCGATGTCGTCGAGGGGCTGGGCCACTTTCTCGAGCTCGAGGTGATGCTGGCCGACGGCGAGACCGTCGCGCAGGGGGTCGCGGTCGCCCAGGGCCTGATGGCGCAGCTCGGCGTGCAGGTCGATCAACTGGTTGCCGACGCGTATGTCGATCTGCTTAGGGCATGCCGTGGCTGAGCGCGAAGGCGGCGTCGACAATCACGGTGGGTTCAGTCATCGGGGTGGACAGGCAGCGCATTGGAGTGATGGACTCGGCCGCGATCGTCAACCCGCCGACAACCGCCCCACCCCATCGAGCGCGATAGGCTTGCTCACCGCCGCCCCGATGTCGGCAGCGATTTCGGCGTCGCTCTTGCCGATCTTGCGCAGTTGTTCGATCTCGTCGCCCAGCAGTGCGAGGAAGGCCGGCTGCGACAGCGTTTCCTCGGCCTGGCCCAGGCCCATGCTCGATCGCAAGGCGCGCTGCGCCAGCGCGACGTCCTCCACGCTGAACACCGAGGGCGGCGTCGCGGCTGCCTGACGCGCCACCTTCGGCTGCGCAAGCAGCGCGGCGATCTTGTCGACGAGCATGTCGGCGTCGGCCGCCTTGGTGAGGAAGAGGTCGTAATCGGCGAAGCGCTCGCGCACCCAGCGCTCGTCGAGGCCGGTGTGGATGGCGATGCGCACGTCGGCGGTCTTCGGGTTCGCGCGCAGCGCCTGCGCCACCTCGATGCCGCTCATCTCGGGCATCGAGATGTCCATCACCACCAGGTCGAACGGCCGCGAGGCCGACGCCATCGTCGCGAGCGCTTCGCGGCCGTGCTTGGCAATCGTGACCTGGTGGCCTTCGTACTCGAGCAGCAGCTTGAGCACCTCAAGGATGTCCCAGTCGTCTTCGATGACGAGGATGCGACCGGCCTTGGCGGCGCGTTTGAAGAACATGGCGATGATTTCCCGGTGATTCGTGCGGCGGACCGGCGATCAGCCCGTTAGCAATCCGTGCGCCGGCCCGGCGTGCCGCGGCAGACACAGTGTGAAGACCGTGCGGTTGTCCACGCCTGACACCACGTCGATCGTGCCGCCGTGTGCGATCGCGATCTGCTGCACGATGTAGAGGCCGATGCCCAGCCCCGCCGCACGCGCGTTGCGCTCCTCGCGGCCTCGGAACGGGTCGAAGATGCGCGGCAACAGCTCGGCCTCGATTCGTCCGCCGTTCGCGACCGAAAACGTCACGTGAGCGGCGCTGGTGCCATCGAGACGCGCCACCACCGGCTCGCCCGCCGTGCCGTGCCGCATCGCGTTGCCGAGCAGGTAGCCCGCAGCCTGCGCGAGCCGATCGGCGTCCCACTGGCCGCTGAAATGCCCGGCCGGCTGCCACTCGATTGGGTGGTCCGGATGCGCGGCGATGCACTCCTCGACGGCCCGCGCGATCGGCACCTCGAGATCGGCCGCGTCGCGCCGCACGGCGATGCCGCCGCCCAGGCGCGCGCGTGTGAGGTCGAGCAGGTCGTCGATCATGCGGCGCATGCTTTTCGCGCTGTTCGTCACGCGCAGCGCCGACGTCCTGACCAGCTCGTCGTGCGAACGCTTCTCGAGCACCATGGCCGACATCAGGATCGCGGAGAGCGGCCCGCGCAGATCGTGGCCGAGGATCGTCGTGAAGACCTCGTTCATCCGCAGCGTCTCGGTGCGCTCGTGCAGTGCGGCGGCGAGCTGCAGCTTCTGCCGCTGCAACTGGAAGAAGACCAGGGCCTTGCTCTTCAGCACGTGCGGCTCGATCGGCTTCTGCAGGAAGTCGACCGCGCCGAGCTCGTAGCCCTTGAACACCCGGTGGCGGTCGCCGGCGCCAGCGGTCACAAAGATGATGGGCACTTCCCGGGTGCGTTCGCTGCCTCGCATCAGTTCGGCGAGCTCGAAGCCGTCCATCTCGGGCATCTGCACATCGAGCAGGGCGAGCGCAACGGGATGCGCGAGCAGGAGTTCGAGGGCCTCGGCCCCGGAACGCGCCTGCAACACCTTGACGCCCGGTTCGGCGAGCAGTGCGGCGAGCGCGAGCAGGTTCTCGTCGAGGTCGGCGACGATGAGGCAGTAGACGAACGGCGCCGGCGTCATGGTTCAGTCGCCGGAGCCGCCGGTTCTTCGAGGTGCGCAACCGCGCCCTCGAGCGTCCGCAGCAGCGCGGCGATGCGGAGGATGCCCGGCAGGTCGGCACGGGCACGCAGACCGCCCCGTTTCTTGTTGTGTCTAGGACTCCCGGCTTGCAAAGAGGAACCAGTCACTGGCGTCATCAGGTTGGGGCCGGGGTTGCGGAGCGCATCCGTCGAAGCCGCGTCGCTACGGCAAGGCGCGGACCCGGTCCATCTCATGGCGGTGCCGAGGCGATGGCGCCGGGCATCGGGCCGCTCTCGTCCTTCAGCGTGACGCCGCTCACGCGCCGCGTTCGCGCGGCCTTCAGCAGGTTCGCGGCGCGCGCGGCTGCGAGTGTGTACGGCAAGCCCTCCGGACGCACGTTCGAGATGCAATTGCGTTCGGCATCGGTGCGGCCGGGGCGCGGCGACCACGTGAGGTAGAGGCCCATGCTGTCGGGTGAGCTGAGGCCCGGGCGTTCACCGATCAGCACCAGCACGAGCGCGGCCCGCAAGCGCGCACCGATGTCGTCGCCGATCGCCACGCGGGCTTCGCGCGCGAGCACGACGGGGCCGATCCGCCACGCGGCGCCGTCGTTGGCCAGCAGGATCGGCAGCAGCGCCGCGAGGAACGGCCCGGCGTGGCGCTCGACCGCGAGCGCCGAGAGGCCGTCGGCGATGACGATCGCGAGGTCTAGGGCGACGTCGATGCCGAGGTTGTTGCCGAGGTCGTCGGGCCGAACGTCGGCGGCCCCCAGGCCATCGAGCGCGGCAGCCGACGCGGCGTCGAGCCGGCGGCCGAGGTCGGGGCGTTGCAGGTAAACGGTGCGGTCGGAGGCAGCGCTATGCACCGGCACGGTCTGGAGCTGGAGAGCGACGACGGCCGCGGCGGTGGCGTCGATATCGAATACGTGATGCACCGCATCGCGCGCCTGCGCGTGGGCGAGCTGGAACGCCAGCTGCGGGGCGGTCGGCTGGCTGATGCCGCTGCGGCCGAGCGCGATGCGGGCCGGCGTGAAGCGACGCAGCGCGTCCCAGGGGTTCGCGATGACGACTGGGCGCGTCGGGTCGGTCATCTCACCATCGCCCGCTCCAGACCGCCGGATCAAGCGCGACCGACGCCGAGCAGGCCGGCGAGCTGCTGCGGCGGTGCTTCGAGCATGCGCGCGAGGCCGTCGCTGCCGAACAGGCCCATGCGCACGAGCCACGCTTCGAACTCGGGGGCCGGCCGGAGGCCGAGCACGCGGCGCGCGTAGAGCGCGTCGTGGAACGAGGTGGTCTGGTAATTGAGCATCACGTCGTCGGAACCGGGAATGCCCATGATGAAATTGCAGCCGGCCACGCCGAGCAGCGTCAGGAGGCCGTCCATGTCGTTCTGGTCGGCTTCGGCGTGGTTGGTGTAGCAGACGTCGCACCCCATCGGCAGGCCGAGCAGCTTGCCGCAGAAATGGTCTTCGAGGCCGGCTCGCGTGATCTGCTTGCCGTCGTACAGGTACTCGGGGCCGATGAAGCCGACGACGCTGTTGACGAGCAGCGGGTCGAAGCGCCGCGCGACGGCGTAGGCGCGCGCTTCAAGCGTCTGCTGATCGCAGCCGTGGTGCGCGTGGGCCGAGAGCGCGCTGCCCTGGCCGGTTTCGAAGTACATGACTTGCGAGCCACCGCGGTTCAACGAGAGCGTCGCTTGTCGCGCGTCCTCGAGCAACGCGAGGCCGATGCCGAAGCTCGTGTTCGTGCCCTCGGTGCCGCCGATCGACTGGAAGCACAGATCGACCGGCGCGCCGAGCTCGATCGCCTGCAAGGTGTTGGTCACGTGCGTGAGCACGCACGACTGCGTCGGGATCTCGTGGTGTGCGATCACCGCGTCGAGCATCTTCAGCAGTTGCACGACTTGCGGCACGTTGTCGGTCGCCGGGTTGATGCCGATCACCGCATCGCCGCTGCCGTACATGAGCCCGTCGAGCAGGCTCGCGGCGATGCCGGCTTCGTCGTCGGTCGGGTGGTTGGGTTGCAGCCGCGTCGACAAGCGGCCGCGCAGGCCGATGGTGCTGCGAAAGCGCGTCACGACCTCGCACTTTTTCGCAGCCAGGATCAGGTCCTGGTTGCGCATCAGTTTCGACACCGCGGCGACCATCTCCGGCATCAGGCCGGGGGCGAGCGCGGCGAGCGTGGCGCCGTCGACGGCGTCGGCGAGCGACCAGTCGCGAAAGCCACCGACGGTGAGATGCGAGACCGCGGCGAACGCAGTCGCATCGTGGGTGTCGACGATGAGCCGCGTGACCTCATCGTCTTCGTACGGCACCACGAGGTCGCTCAGGAACGCGGTGAGCGGCACGTCGGCAAGCGCCAGCTGCGCGGCGACGCGTTCTTCGGCAGAGGCGGCGGCGACGCCTGCGAGGTGGTCGCCGGAGCGGTCCGGCGAGGCGCGCGCGAGCAGCGCTGTCAAGCCCTCGAAAGTGAACGCCTTGACTCCGACACGCTGGCGGTACTGCGGCATCGCATGACTTTACGCGCGGGCGTCGACAAGGCCTTCGCTCGCGACGGCGGCGCTGGCGGTCGCGCAGAGACCTGACAGCAGCGCGACGCGCCATCGTGACCGCATGGCGTATCTCCTTCTCGTCGACTCAATTCTTGCGGGGCATCGGCTTCGGCTTGATCGGCTCGTCGCGCTCGGCCAGGTAATACGCGAGCACCGCCAGCACCGCGACCTGGCGCCGCATCGCATCGGCATCGACCTTGTCGAACGTGTCGGCCGGTGTGTGGTGCAGGTCGAAGTAATGCCGCGTGTCGACGATCGGCGCGAACGCGGTGACGCCGGCCTGCTGCAGCAGCGCGACGTCGGAGCCGACCTCGCCTTCGCGCCGGTCGAGCACGCCGGCGCCGATCGCGCGCAACGCCTCCATCACCGGGGCCATCGCCTTCGCGGTGCTGGCGTCGATCGGCGTGCGGATGCCGAGCGGCTTGCCGAGGCCGAAGTCGCTCTCGATCGCAGCGATCTGCGTCGCGAGCTTGTCCTTCACCGACGCGAAGTAAGCCTGCCCGCCGCGCGTGCCGTTCTCTTCGTTCATCCATGCGACGGCGCGGACCGTGCGGCGCGGCGTGAGGCCGAGTTGCTTCAGCAGTGCGACCGCGCCCATCGACGCGGTGACGCCCATGCCGTCGTCCATCGCGCCGGTGCCGAGGTCCCAGCTGTCGAGGTGTCCCGAGACGATGACCACGTCGTCGGGCTTTTCGCGGCCGACCAGGTCGGCCAGCACGTTGTGGCTGTCAGCATCGGGCAGCGCCTGCGGCGTCAGCGTGAGCTTCATCGTGAGCGGGCCGCGCGCCGAGAGGCGCTCGATCAGCAATGCGTCTTCGACCGTCACGGCCGCCGCCGGCGAGGGTGCGCTGCCGGGCGCGAAAAAGGTGGCGCCGGTATGGGTCATGCGGAACGCGGCGCCGCCGACCGAGCGCACCAGCGTGGCGACAGCGCCGTGCTTCGCGAGCGCGGCCGGGCCGACGAAGCGCGGCGCGCCGCCTTGCGAATACGCTTCGCCGGCCAGGCCGTTGTCGGCGAGGTTTTGGTCGAACGGCACGCTCAGCAACACGATCTTGCCCTTGATCTCGGCCGATCGCGATTCGATCTCCTCGAAGCTGCGCACGACGAGCACCGGCGCGGTCAAGCCCGCCGCCGGCGTGGCGCCGGAGCCGCCGAGCGCGGTGAGGATCACGCGCTGCGTCACGCCCTGCGGCCGGCCCGCGTAGTCGATCAGCTCGCCCCGCTCTTCGCCACGCACCCAATGCGGCACCTTGACGGGTTGCAGCGTGACCTTCAGGCCCGCGCCGTTCATCGCTGCGGCGACCTGCGCGACCGCGGCCTCCGCGCCGGCCGAGCCCGAGAGGCGGGGCCCGACCACGTCGGCGAGGTCGGCGAGGCGCTCGTAGGCCCAATCGGTCTTCATCGCAGCATCGCGGATGCGCGCGAGCACCGCGGGGTCGACGCCCCCGTTGACTGGTGCATCGGCCGCATGCACGGCGCCGGCCAGAAATCCGCCGGCGAGGGCGGCCGCGAGCGGCAGCCGGCGAAGGTTGCGAAGCGAGACGGGCATGGCTTTCCTAGAGGTCGATGCGAATCGATTCAGTGTGCCACTCACGCGCGGGCGCGCGGCCGGGTGCGGACTGTCGATGCCGGCCCGGCCGCCTGCCGCCTCGGCGCGGGCACGAGCTTCGCACCTGCGGGCCACGCGCGCATCGCCATCTCGACCGTCGTGCCGAGGCTGGCGGCCGCCGCGCCGTCCTTCGCCTGCATCGACATGCCCTGAAAAACGGTGGCGTAGAAGGTGGCGAGCGCGAACGCGTCGGTCGCAGGCGGCAGCTCGCGTTCATCGATGCCGCGTTGAATGCGCGCCTGCATGGTCTCGACGCCGAGCGCGCGGCGCTTGACGAGCGCCTGCTGCACATGCCCGGCCGCGACCGAGCAGTTGGTGGCGGCCATCACCATCATGCAGCCGGGCGGGTGGCCTGCCTGGGTGAGTTCGGCGGCGGCTTCGACGAGCAGGCGCTGCACGGCGCCGCGCGCCGTCGGCTCTTCTTCCATCGCGCGCAGAAAGTAACCGCCGGGGCCGTTGCCGTAGAACTCGATCGCTTCCATGAAGAGGCGCGCCTTGTCGCCGAACGCGGTGTAGAGGCTCGGTGGCGTGATGCCCATCGCATGCGTCAGGTGACTGACGGAAGCGGCCTCGTAACCGTGCTCCCAGAACACACGCATCGCCTTTTCGAGCGCGATATCGCGATCGAACGAGAGCGGGCGGCCGCGCGTCTTCGCGGCGGTCGCGGGTGAGGCGACCTGGGCCATCGTCTCTTGGCTCTTTTTCATCAGGTTGGTGACGACCACTCCACGTCGCAGGGCAGGGGCTCGATTCTGCTACGTGCCGTAGCGATCGATAGGAATCACAACCCGGGGGTAGCAAACGACGTGCGCCCGACCGCCGCGCCACATGCGGCATGCTTCGGCTGCCGCATGAACGACCACCCCGACTTCGTCGCCGCCGTGCGACGCGACCTCGCCGACTGGCGCCAATGGCTCGCGCGTGCCGTGGTGCTCGCTTTCGCCGCGGCCGCCGGCCTCGCGGTGGTCGCGCTCACGTGGCTTTCCGACCTGGCCACGCACGCGTTCGACGCGCTGCGTGTGTGGCAGCCGTATGCGCCGCTGCTGATCACGCCGCTGTTGACGGCCGGCCTGGTGTGGATCACGCGGCGCTACGCGGCGGGTGCGGCCGGCTCCGGCATCCCGCACGTGATGGCCGCGCTCGCACCCGGGGTCACGCCCGGCCAGCAGCGCTCGTTCTTCGTGTCGCTGCGCCTCAGCGTCTCGAAGCTCTTCCTGACCGCCGGCGGCCTGCTCGGTGGCCTCGCGATCGGCCGCGAAGGCCCGTCGGTGCAGATCGCGGCCGGCGTGATGCAATGCGCCGAGCGCTTCCTGCCCGCACGCGCGGCCATCAACCGCAACGGCCTGCTGGTTGCCGGGGGTGCGGCCGGCATCGCGGCCGCGTTCAACGCGCCGCTCGCCGGCGTGATGTTCGCGATCGAGGAACTCGCGCGAAATATCGAGCAAAGAAACAGTGGACTCATCATCGCGGCCATCGTGTTGTCGGGCCTGATGGCGGTCTCGGTGCTCGGCAACGGCACCTACTTCGGCATGATCCGCGTGCCGTACCTCGGCCTCGACTTCCTGGTGCCTGGCTTGCTCGTGGTGATCGGCTGCGGCCTTCTCGGCGGTCTGTTCTCGCGTCTGCTCTTCAATTCGATCGTCGGCGGCGCCGATCGCTTCAGCGCCTGGCGCCGGCGCTGGCCGGTGGGCTTCGCCGCGGCCTGCGGCCTCGTGATCGCCGTCATCGGCCTGGTGAGCGGCGGCGCCACCTTCGGCAGCGGCTACGAGTACACGCATCGCCTCGTCGAAGGGCAGACGGCGCTGCCGCTGCTCTACGTGCTGCTGCGCATCGTCGCCACGTGGCTCGCGGTGTGGTCGGGCGTGCCGGGCGGCATCTTCGCGCCGTCGCTCGCGATCGGGGCCGGTTTCGGCAACGACGTCGCGCTGCTGCTCGGCCTCGACGCCTCGGCCGCGCCGCTCATCGCGCTCGGCATGACGGCGTTTCTCGCCGCGGTGACGCAGGCGCCGATCACGTCGTTCATCATCGTGATGGAGATGGTCGACGGCCACGGCATGGTGCTGAGCCTGATGGCCGGCGCGCTCGGCGCGAGCATCGTGTCGAGCTGGATCAGCCGGCCGATCTACGCGTCGCTTGCCGGCGCGCTGCTCGAACGGCTGCCCGGCGAGGCGGCCGCGGTCGATGGTTGGGCCAAGGAGTCGCCGGCCGCTACCGGCGAGGCACTGCAATCACCGGTCGCAAGCGCATGACGTTTTTCGAACCCATCGGCACGCTCGCCGCGACGATCGCCGTGCTTGGCTACATCAACGACCGCTTCATCGAGATGCCGCACGCGAGCCCGCGCGTCGACGTCGACCTGCGGGCGGCGCTGAACCAAGAGGTGAACGACCCGAAGCGCCTGTGTTGGGGCGATCGCGACCCGCTGCTCTACATGCGCACTCGTCCGCCCGGCATGAGCGATGCCCTGGTCCGGCTCGCGTTGCTTCGCCACGACCGCGCCGCGCAGCGTCGTCGATGACGCCAGCGACAATCGACCACGTCGCCGCCGCGCTGTTTGCGGTCGCGATCGCGCACACCTTCGCGACGCACCTGTTCGAGCGCCTGGCGCATCGCCACCCGCGCCATGCCGGTCTGTTCCACCTGCTCGGTGAAGTCGAGATCGTGTTCGGCGTCTGGGCCATCGTGCTGCTGCTCGCGATGGCGTTGCTGAGCGGCGGCGCCGCGTCGATCGCCTACGCCGAGTCGCGTTCATACACCGAGCCGCTGTTCGTGTTCGTGATCATGGTCGTCGCGGCTTCGCGGCCGGTGCTGGTGACGGTCGAAACCATCGTGGTCTGGATCGCGCATCGGCTGCCGGTCCGCACGGTGCTCGCGCAGGTGTGGCTTTGCCTGGCGCTGGTGCCGCTCGCCGGCTCCATCGTCACCGAGCCGGGCGCGATGACGCTCGCCGCGCTGCTGCTCGCGCCAAGGGTGTTCCGCGCGGGCATGCCCGAACCGCTCAAGTACGCGGCGCTCGGCGTGCTGTTCGTCAACATCTCGATCGGCGGCACGCTCACAGCGTTCGCCGCGCCGCCGGTGCTAATGGTCGCCGACACGTGGAACTGGAGCAGTGCCTTCATGTTCGAGACCTTCGGCTGGCGTGTCGCGCTCGCGATCGTCGTCAATGCGAGCGTCGTCACGTGGCTGATGCGCAGGCATCTCGCGGGTGCCGTGCCGGTGCCCGCCGACGCCCGCCCGCCTGTGCCGATCCTGGTGCGCGTGATCCACATCGCCGCGCTGATCGGCGTGGTCCTGTTCGCGCACCACCCGGTGTTCTTCGTCGGCATCTTCCTGCTGTTCATGGGCTACACCCAAGCCTACGAGCGCTACCAAGACCCGCTGGTGTTGAAGCCCGCACTGCTGGTCGCGTTCTTTCTCGCCGGGCTCGTGGTGCTCGGCGGCCTGCAGCGCTGGTGGTTGCAGCCGATCGTGTCGTCGCTCGAGCCGATCGCGCTCTTCTTCGCGGCCGTCGGCCTCACGACGATCACCGACAACGCCGCGATTACCTACATCGGCTCGCTCATCACCGGGCTCGACGCGCACGCGCGCTACCTGCTGGTGGCGGGCGCCGTCGCAGGAGGCGGCCTCACGGTGATCGCGAACGCGCCCAACCCGGCTGGGGTGGCGCTGCTCAAGCACGGCTTCAACGACGAGTCGATCGGTGCGCTCGGCTTGCTGCTGGGCGCTGCGTTGCCGACGGTGGTTGCGGTCGGCATGCTGTTGGTATGAACGCCCGCCGCGGCGCGTCTTGTCAGGCGACCCTCGCGCGCTCCGCGATCACGGCAACGCCGACGCATTGAGACGCGCGATGCGCAGGTGCGCCGGCGCGATGCCGGCGCGATGCCGGTCCCACATCGCGAGATACGCCGCCTCCAGGTGCGCCGCGAATCGGCCGGCATCGAACAGCGCGCACGTCATGCGGTCGGTGGCCAGCCGCGCGCGCAGTGCCGACAGCCGCGGCGCATCGATGGCGAGCTCAAGCGCGAGCCGCGCGTAGTCGTCGAGCGTTTCGACCGCCAGTTCCGGCAGGCCCGCCGCCCTGACGAGGCTGCCGGCGACGCGGCCGGCGAACGTACGGCCAAGGCACGTCAACACCGGCAGGCCGACCCAGAGCGCGTCGCTCGCGGTGGTGTGCGCGTTGCAATACAGCGTGTCGAGAAAGAGATCGGCGACGCGCTGGCGCGCCAGATGCTCGGCCACCGCAGCGCGTGATGCGAACACCAGACGGGTGCCATCGACCCCGCGCGCGACGGCCTCGGCGCGCAGATTCGCGGCGGTCTGCTGCTGCTCGGCGAGCAGCCACAGCACGCCGTGCGGCAGCGCCCGCAACAAGCCCATCCACACGTCGAACACATCGGGCGTGATCTTGTACGGGTTGTTGAAGCACGCGAAGACGAAGGCTTCGGCGGGCAGGCCGCACGCCGCTCGCGTCGGCGTGCGCTCCGCAACGTCGCGCCGCCGGTCGTTGACCTGGTAAGAGTCCGGCAGGTAGACGATTTGCTCGCTGTACGCCTCGGCGTCGCGGTTGGGGATCAGCGTCGCGTCGGCGATCAGGTAATCGATGAACGTCGTGGCCATCGTGCCGGGATAGCCGAGATAGCACACGTTCAAAGGCGCCGGCCGCTGTGCGAACACGCCGGGGCGGCTGTCCTGCGTGAAACCCTTCAGGTCGACGGCGATGTCGACCTCGAGCTCGCGCGCCCTCGCGGCGATGCCGGCATCGGACAAGTGGCCGACCTCGATGAAGCGATCGAAGGCGGCGACCAGGCGCGTGCGCATCGGGTGGCTCGAGACCGGCCCGAACGAGAACGCGATCGATTCGAAACGGGTCCGGTCGTGGCGCTCGAAGAGCTCGGCCATCAGGTAACTGGTGGCGTGCGAGTGGAAGTCGGCCGAGAAGTAGCCGATGCGCAAGCGCTGGTGCGCGGGTGGCGCGGGTCGGTCGGTCGCGGTCGGGTACGCCGTGGCGGCGACCCAGGTCGCCGCGCAGCGGCGCTGCTGCATCGCGCTGAGCGGCGCGGCGAGCACCGTGAACGGCGTCGCGGCCCGTTCGCCACGATCGATGCGCGCGGCCAGGTCGGCGAACGCGACCTCGATGCCGCGCCAGTCGCACAAGCCCATGCGAGTGTGCAGCAGGTTGCCGCAGACCCAATCGGCCGCGGGGTCGATGGCTCGCGCCTTTTCGTAGGCGGCGATCGCCTCGATCGGGCGGCGCAGCACGTTGAGCACGTTGCCCATGTTGACAAAGGCATCGGTGAAGCGCGGGTCGAGCGTCGTGGCACGCTTGTACATCGTGATCGCTTCGGCGGGGCGATCGAGCCCGACCAGCGCGTTGGCGAGCAGGTTGTGCGCCTTCGCATCGGACGGCGACAGTCGAATCGCGAGCTCGAACGCTTCGACGGCGTGTGCGGGCTCATGCATCGCCTGCCACACGCCGCCGAGCTCGCAAGCGATCGCGCTGCCGGGTTGGATAGCGAGCAACGCCCGGTACGACGCGATGGCCTCGTCGAGGTGATCGATGCGTCGTTGCAGCCGTGCGAGCGCCAGCCAGGCGCTCGCATGGTTCGGGTCGAACGAGACGGCATCCGCGAAACTCGTACGGGCCTGGTCGAACTCGCAGGCCGTCAGCGCGAAGTTGCCGCGGTAGAAATGGAAGTCGGCGAACCTGGGGTTTTGCTCGATGCCCTCGTCGATCAGCGCTCGCGCCTCGTCGACCCGGCCGCGCTCCACCAGCACCCGGGCGAGCTCGCGCCGCGCGATGCTGAAACCGGGCGCGGCCATCGCCACGCGCCAGTGGCGCATCGCGTGTTCGGGTTGCGCGAGTTCGTCGTACAGGCCGCCCAGCATGTGGTGCGCGTCGGGCTCGTCGGGCTGCAACGCGATCGCGCGTTGCAGGGCCTCGACTGCCACGCTCGCGAGACGCTGCTGCGACAGCGCGAAGCCGAGGCCGACCCATGCCGATACATCACGCTCGTCGAGGGCGATCACCGCGCGATAACTGCGCTCTGCCTCGACGAAGTCGCTGCGCGCGACCGCGGCGTGCGCGCGGCCGCGCAAGGCATCGCGATCAGGGGTCGCCGCAACGGGCTCGAGCGAAGCGCGCGGCGCTGGAAGCGGCTTTCGGTCGCCGCGCGCGCGCGGTTTGAACCAGTCGAACATCGCCGCATCTTAGAATCCGCCGCGTTGGTGCTCGTGATGGCGATCTGCCATCGCAGTTAAACGGGAAGCAGAGGTCCGGTGCATGCACCGAATCAGCCTGCGCTGCCCCCGCAACGGTTCGTCGGACGACTCGACCCCTGCAGCCCGCAGGTGCCAGGTCAATCGCGGTGCAAACACCACTGGAGGCTGCGGCCTTTGGGAAGGTCGCCGCGATCGGTCCGCCAGCCCGGATACCGGCCAACGCGCGGCGCGTGCTTCACGGCACGCGCCATTTCGCAAGCTCGCCGCGGGGAAGCGGTGGTATGCCGTTGTCCGGGTTCTTCTCATCATGTTCACCATTCGCCTCGACATGCGTTTGCCGAGGGCTGCGCGCACCCTTGCTTCGTTCGATTCCCCATGCTCGTTCATCGCGGGCCTCGTCGTGCTCGCGTCCACCCTCGCGAGCGTGCCGATCGCCTCGGCACAGAACCGGCTCGACCCGGTCGTCGTCTCGGGCACGCGCGAGCCGGAGCGGGCGAGCCGCAGCACGGCCGACATCGTCGTCATCGACGCCGAGACCATCCGCCGCAGCATGGCCGATTCGGTCGAAGACCTGCTCCGGCGCGAAGCCGGGATGCAGGTCACGCGAACCGGCGGGCCGGGCCAGACGGCGGGGTTCTTCATTCGCGGCTCGAGCACGAGCTCGACGTTGGTCCTCGTCGATGGCGTGCGCATCGGCTCGGCCACGCTCGGCCAGGCCGAATTCGAAGCGCTCAACCTTGCGCAGATCGATCGCATCGAGGTCTTGCGCGGGCCGGCTTCGAGCCTCTACGGCGCCGATGCGCTCGGTGGCGTGGTGCAGATCTTCACGAAGAAAGGCGAGGGCGAGCCGCGCTTGCACGCCGGCGTCGCGCTCGGCGGCGAGCGTTCGCGAAAGGGCGATGCGGGCGTGAGCGGCTCGACCGGCGCGTTCGACTACGCGGCGACCCTCGCACGCGAATCGAGCCGCGGCGTTTCGGCAATCCGACCGAACGACGCCTTCGGCTACTACAACCCCGACCGCGACGGCTATTCGCGCAACTCGGGCAACGTGCGGCTGGGCTACACGCCGATGGTCGGCCATCGCATCGGCCTCGCGTACACCGAGACCCGGCTCCACGCGCAGTTCGACAGCGCCGATTTCAACCCGCCGTTCTTCGCGCCGGACTCGTCGCCCGACTTCCGCAACCGGCTCACCACCCGGGTCGGCGCGGTCGACTACCGTGGCGTGTTCACGCCGCTTTACACCACCACCGTTCAGCTCGGCCACAGCACCGACGATCTGACGAGCGGCGGCACCTCGCCGACGCGCTTCAAGACCGATCGCGAGCAGGCGACGTGGCAGAACGCTTTTCATTTCGGCCCGGACAGCCAGGTGCTGCTCGCGTACGAGCACCTGCGCGAGAAGGCCGACGCAACGCAGGTCTTCAGCCAGGCTTTGAAGCGCCACAACAACGGCTTCGTCGTCGGCTATTCGGGTCGCTTCGGCGCCCACGATCTGCAAGCCGATGTGCGCAGCGACGCCAACTCCGCGTACGGCCACAGCACCACCGGCCGGCTCGGCTACGCGTTCCACATCACGCCGCAGCTGAAGTTGCGCGCGCTGGCGGGCACCTCGTTCCGGGCGCCGACCTTCAACGACCTCGCGTACCCGTTCTTCGGCGTGCCGACGATCCGGCCCGAGCGCGGCAGGAGCGTCGAACTCGGTGCCGAGTGGCAGGCCGATGGCACGAGCGCATCGGCCACGCTCTACCGCAACCGCGTGCGCCAGTTGATCGGCTACGACCCCGACCCGACCGGCACGCGTTGCCCGCCGTTCTACTTCGGCTGCGCGGCCAACGTGTCGCGCGCGGTGTTGCAGGGCGCGACGATCGCCGCCACCCGACGCTTCGGCAACCTCGACCTGCGCGCGACCGTCGACTTCCTCGACGCCACCGATGCCGCGACGCATGTGCGACTTCCGAGGCGCGCCGCGCACCAGGAAACGCTCAGTGCCGACTGGAACTTTGACACCTGGCGCGTCGGCGCCGCGCTGCTCGACATCGGCTCGCGACCCGATGGCGGCCTCGTGCTCGGCGGCTACGGCGTGCTCGATCTGCGAGCGACGTGGCGCTTCCTGCCGCAGTGGCAGCTCGAGGCCAAGCTCGCGAACGCGCTCGACCACCGCGTCGAGCCGGTGCGCGATTACGCCGGCCTCGGCCGCCAAGCATGGCTCGGCGTTCGCTTCGATGGCGTCGGCTTCTGACCGGCCGATGCGCAGAAACGCCGGGCTCGCGCGTGCGGCGCTGCGGTTCGCGGCTGTCGCGACGGCCGCGACACTCGGGTTCGGCAGCGCGAGCAGCCACGCGGCAGCGACCGTGCGCGACGACCGCGGGGCCACCGTCGTGTTCGCGGCCACCCCGCAACGCATCGTGAGCCTGTTGCCGTCGCTCACCGAAAGCGTGTGCGCGCTCGACGCGTGTGCGCGGCTCGTCGGCACCGATCGCTTCTCGCGCTGGCCGGCGTCGGTCGCGGCGTTGCCCAAGCTCGGCGGCGTCGACGACGCGGAGATCGAACGCATCGTCGCGTTGAAGCCCGATGTGGTGCTGGCTGCGCCGTCGGCCCGCGTCGTCGATCGGCTCGAGGCGCTCGGCGTGAAGGTGCTGGTGATCGAATCGCGCAACGAGGCCGATGTCAAGCGATCGCTCGAGCTGCTCGCCGCGGTGCTCGGCGTGCCCGACAAAGGGCGCGCGGTGTGGGCCGGGATCGAACGCGACACGCTTGCTGCGGCGGCGCGTGTGCCGGCGTCGATGCGCGGCAAGCGCGTCTACTTCGAGATCGATGCGACGCCGTATGCCGCCGGCGCGAGCTCGTTCATCGGCGAACTGCTCACGCAGCTCGGGCTCGGCAACGCGATCGCGGCATCGCTCGGCCCGTTCCCGAAGCTCAACCCCGAAGCGGTGGTGCGTGCACAACCCGACATCGTGATGGCCGCGCGCACCAGCATCGCGACGATGACCGAACGGCCGGGCTGGTCGGCGTTGCGCGCCTTGCAGAGGGGGCAGACCTGCGGCTTCACGACCGAGCAGTCGGCGCTGCTGACGCGGCCCGGCCCGCGCATGGGTGAAGCAGCCGGCGTGATCGCCGATTGCCTCGTCGCGATCGAACCCGATCGCGCGCGGTGAACGCCGCTCCGTCGCGTCGACGGCGTTTGACGATCGTCCTCGTCTCCGTCAGCGTGACCATGCTCTTCGCCGGGGTCATCGCGAGCCCGGACGGCTGGTCTCTCGCGTCGCTCGCCGAGCCGTGGACCCGCAGCGACGCCTTCGCCATCGTGCGCGACATCCGCGCGCCGCGCTCGCTCGGCGCGTGGCTCACGGGTGCCTTGCTCGGCCTGGCGGGCGCGGTCGCGCAGGGCCTCTTCCGCAACCCGCTCGCCGATCCGTACCTGCTCGGCTCGGCGTCGGGTGCCTCGCTCGGTGTGGTGCTGGTGTTGGCCGCGAGCGCGCTCGGCGGCGGCGCCATCAGTCTGCAGACGGCGGCGGTCATCGATCGCATCGGCCTGGTCGGCGCGGCGTTCGCGGGTGCGCTGGCCGGCGTGTTGCTCACGCTCTCGATCGCGCGCGGCGCACGCGAAACGACGCGTCTGCTGCTCGCCGGCGTGGTGGTCGGCGTGGTGCTCGCGGCGTCGAGCGACCTCGTCACCAGCGCTGCGCCAGACGCACTGCGCGGCAAACAGGCCTTCATGCTCGGCAGCACCGGCTTCATCGGCTGGCGCCAGTGCGCGACGCTGGCGCTGGGTCTCGTCATCACGCTGCCGTTGTGCGCCGCACTGGCACGCGCGCTCGATGCGCTCACGCTCGGCGCCGACACGGCGCAGAGCCTCGGCGTGCCGTTGCCGCGCGTGCGCATCGGCCTGGTCGGCGCGCTCGCGCTCGCGACCGGCGTCGCGGTCTCGCAGGCGGGGCTCATCGCGTTCGTAGGCCTGGTCGCACCGCACTTGGTGCGCCGCTTCGCGGCCGGCGCGTCTCGCTTCGTCGTGCTCGCGAGCGCACTGGCCGGCGGCACGTTGCTGCTGGCCGCCGATGTGCTGGCGCGCACGCTGATCGCGCCGCAAGAGGTGCCGGTCGGCGTGCTGACGGCGTTGCTCGGCGGCGGCTACCTGGTGTGGCTGCTGAATCGGCGGCGCGAGTCGGCGTGACCCTGCCATGAGCGAACTGCGTATCGCCGATGCGAGCGTGAGGCTCGGTCGGACGGCAGCACTGCAACAGGTGTCGCTCACGATCGGGCCAGGCTGGACCGCGCTGGTCGGCCCGAACGGCGCCGGCAAATCGACACTGCTGCGTGCGCTCGCAGGCCTGCAGGCGCTCGATCATGGCGAGGTGCGCATCGATGGCGAACCGCTCGCCTCGCTTCCGGCGCGCGCGCGCGCCCGTCGTGTCGCCTGGCTCGGCCAGCAGGGCGATGCGACCGGCGAGCTCACGGTGCGCGAGGTCGTCGCGCTCGGTCGGCTCGCGCGGCTCGGTCTCTTCGGTGTGGCCACCGCCGAAGACGATGCGCATGTCGAGCAGGCGATGGCCGATGCCGAGTGCATCGCGTGGCAGCACCGCCGCTTGCCCGAGCTCTCGGGCGGCGAGCGCCAGCGCGTGTTCGTCGCACGGGCACTCGCGGTCGACGCGCCGCTGCTCTTGCTCGACGAGCCCACCACGCACCTCGACCCGCCGCACCAGTTGGCGCTGATGCGACTGCTGCGCGCCCAGGTGTCTGCCGGCAAGGCGGTGGTCAGCGTGCTGCACGACCTCGCGCTCGCGCTGCTCGCCGATCGGGTCGTCGTGATGCGCGAAGGCCGCATCGTCGCGGCCGCTGCGAGCGACGACAGGGCCTTGCACGCCGCCATCATCGACGTGTTCGACGGCGCGGTCCGCATCGAGCGGTTCGATTCGCGCTGGGTGGTGATGCCCGACCTTTGACGTTGGCGGGCCGGGGCAGGCTGCCGGCTTCGTGGTCAGACCGCTCTCGAAGCGACCCAACCCGCGAAGACGCGGTGCAACTGCTCCAGCCCGTCGGTCAGCGCCGCCGGCCCGGGCTGCAGGATGTCGCACGACTTGATCTCGTGCAGTTCGCCGTCGCGCACCGCGGGCACCGCTTGCCAGCCGTCGCGCGCTTCGACCTTGTCGGCGCGGAACTTCTTGCCGCACCAGGAACCGACGATCACATCGGGCGCCCGACGGACCGGCTCCTGCACGTCGGCGATCACCCGGTCGCGGCCCATGCTCTGCAGGCCGAGCTCTGCGAAGACGTCGTCACCGCCGGCGATGCCGATCAGTTCCGAGACCCACCGGATCGCGCTGATCATCGGCGCGTCCCACTCTTCGAAGTAGACGCGGGGCCTCTTCGGCCAGGTCGATGTGGCGGCGATGATCGCGTTGCGACGCCGCTCGAAGTCATCGAGCCAGGCTTCGGACCTCGCTTCCGCACCGACCAGGTTCGCGACCAGCCGCAGCGTGGCGACGATATCGGCGACGCTGCGCTGGTTGGTGACCAGAACGGTCAGGCCGCGCCGGATCAATTGATCGGCGAGCGCCGCCTGCATGTCGGAAAAGCCGACGACGAGATCGGGCGCGAGTTCGACGATCCGGTCGATCTTGCCGTCGAGGAACGACGACACGCGCGGCTTCTCGTGACGCGCCTGGCGTGGCCGCACCGTGTAGCCGGAGACGCCGACGATGCGGTCCTGCTCGCCGAGCAGGTAGAGCCACTCGGTGGTCTCCTCGGTGAGGCAGACGATGCGTTGCGGGCCGCGCACTAACGCTCGTCGACGCGCGTGAAGCCGTCGTCGCTCCAGCCTTCGATCGCGTCGCGACTCATCGTTCCGGTGGGGTGGCGTGAGGGCGCGGTTCTCATCATGAGCCCTGTCCGCAGAGCGCGGCCACTAGCAGGTCGTGCGTGAAGCCCTTGCCTTGCCAGACCTCGCCGAACTCGAACTCGGCCACGTTGGTGAAGACGATGACGATGCGCCCGAGCTCGGGCGCGATCACGTTGCGCACCTGGGTGCCGCCGACATCGCCGCGCCGTTCGACGAGCTGCACCGGATTCGAGCAACCGGCAAGCTTCGCGGGAAAGGCCCACGCGCCGAGGGCGACGTAGCCGAAGCGGGGCTCGCCGGTCCACATGGCCGTCGTTGACGGCTCGGAGACCAGCCGGCGCGAGAGCAACCCGCGATCGAAGGCCATCAGATCGAGGGCCGTGCCTTCGAGCGCGCCCGAGGCGCCGAACGTCGCGAGACGCGGCTGCGGCACGCGCGCGCCGGCCGCGTCGTAGCTCGGCTGCGCCGCCCGCGGAGCGCCGTCGGCCAGGCGTAGCGAAGCGAGGGCCAGCGGTGCGGCCACGCGGGTCTGCACGATGCGCGCGAACGGCGCGCCCTCGAGGTGGCTCAGCATCGCACCGAGCACCAGCGTGTCGCAGTTGTTGTATTCAAACCTCGCACCCGGCGCACGCTTCGGCGCGCCGCTGCAGTACGCGAGCGCGTCGGCGTCGAGGTCGTTGCCGGCGCGCGTGTAGAACGAAGGCTGGCCGCTCGCGTCGACCGGCGAATCGTCCGGGTTGGGCAAGCCCGACGTGTGCATCAACAGCTGGCGGACGGTGACCGTCGCGGACGGCCCATCGGCGAACGCCGGCAGGTGTCGGCCGATCGGGTCATCGAGACCCAGCCGGCGCGCATCGACCTGCTGCATCACCAAGGCCGCGGTCACCTGCTTGGTGACCGAGGCCCAGCGCCAGAGCGCGCCGGCGCGGTGAGAAGCGTGATGCTCGCGATCGGCAAGGCCGACAGCCTCGACGAACAGTACATCGGTCGCATCGCCCACCAGCACTTCACCCGCGAAGCCCTGGCTGGTCGCGCTCGCCACGACGCGCGCCACCGCGGGCATCGGCGCCGGCGCCGGCGCGGCGTGCGCGCTGGAGACGGCGAGCGCCAACCCCCACGGCGCGACTCGCCGCCATCTCATTGCTTGAGCCGCTCGACCCGCCGATTGCGGGCCCGACCGTTTTCCAAGTCGTTGCTCGCGATCGGCGCGAAGCTCGCGACGCCCGTGGACGCAAGCCGCTTCGGATCGATCTTGTGTGTGCGCGAGAGCGACGGGACGATCGCCTCGCAACGCGCGGATACGGATCGTCATCGTCGAGAACCTCGGATCGTGAGTGCGGGACGCAATCAGTCTAGCGGCGGCGATGCGCGCACCCCGGCTCCCGCCACAATGCCCGTCGATGTGGACCCTGCTCTTCGATGGCGTCGCGTACGGCATGCTGCTTTTCGTCCTCGCGGTGGGCCTGGCCGTCACGCTCGGGCTGATGAACTTCATCAACCTCGCGCATGGCGCCTTCGCGATGGCGGGGGGCTACATCACGGTCCTGTTGATGAACCGGCTCGGCGTGCCCTTCCTGCTGTGCCTGCCGATCGCGTTCATCGGCACCGCGCTGCTGGGCGCCGTCTTCGAGCGCACGCTCTATCGACCGATGTACGCGCGCCCGCACCTCGACCAGGTCCTGTTCTCGATCGGCCTCGTGTTCATGGCGGTCACCGCGGTCGATTACATCGTCGGCTCGATGCAGCAGAACATCCATCTGCCCGGGTGGTTGCAGGGCCGGTTCGCGATCGACTGGGTCGGCATCGGCAAGTACCGGCTCTTCATCATCGTCGTGTGCGGGTTGCTCACGCTCGCGCTGCAGGCGGTGCTCACACGCACCCGTTTCGGCAGCCGCCTGCGCGCCGCGGTCGATGACCCGCGCGTCGCGTCGGGCCTCGGCCTCGACGTGAACCGGATTTTCCTGTTGACGTTCGCGGTCGGCTCGGGTCTGGCCGGGCTCGGCGGCGCGCTCGGCGCGGAAGTGCTCGGCCTCGACCCGACATTCCCGCTCAAGTTCATGATCTATTTCCTGATCGTGGTGTCGGTCGGCGGGACCACCACCATCACCGGGCCGCTCGTCGCGGCACTGCTGCTCGGCGTGGCCGACGTGGCGGGCAAGTACTACGTGCCCAAACTCGGCGCGTTCATCGTCTACAGCCTGATGATCGTGATCCTGGTGTTGCGCCCGCAAGGCCTGTTCGCCGCGGCGGGCGCCAAAGCGGGCGTCCGATGAGCGCTGCCCTGCAGAGCCTGCGAGCCGATGCGCGCTGGCGCTGGTGGGAGGGTGCGCTTGCGGTGGCGCTGCCGCTCACGTGGTGGCTGCTGCCGTCGCACGCGTTGCTTGCCACCGAGACCGCGATCCTCGCGCTGTTCGCGGTCTCGCTCGACCTGATCCTCGGTTACGCGGGCATCGTCTCGCTCGGCCACGCGGCCTTCTTCGGTTTCGGTGCGTATGCGGCTGCGCTGTTCGCGAAGCTCGTGATGCCCGATCCCCTCGTCGGCCTGGTGTTCGCGATCGCGGCCACCGCGCTGCTCGGCGCCTTCGCGAGCCTGCTGATCCTGCGAGGCAGCGACCTCACGCGCCTGATGGTGACGCTCGGTGTCGCGAGCATCCTCTACGAGCTCGCGAACAAGCTCGACGCGCTGACCGGTGGCGCCGACGGCTTGCAAGGCGTCGTGATGGGCCCGCTGCTGGGGCGCTTCGAGTTCGACATCAACGGACGCACCGCATACGCCTACGTGCTGGTCGTCGCCGCGCTGCTGGTGTTCGTCGCGCGTCGAGTCGTGCATTCGCCGTTCGGCACGTCGTTGCAGGCGCTGCGCGACAACCGGCTGCGGGCGACCAGCATCGGCCTTTCGGTGAACGCACGTCTGGTGGCCGCGTACACGTTCGCCGCCGGGATCGCCGGCGCGGCTGGCGCGTTGCTCGCGCAGACCTCCGGCTTCGCCTCGCTCGACGTGTTCGACTTCCACCGCAGCGCCGAGGTCCTGCTGGTGCTGGTGATCGGCGGCACCGGCTATCTCTATGGCGGCATCTTCGGCGCCATCGTCTTCAAGCTGCTGCATGACGTGATCTCGGCATGGACGCCACAGTACTGGAACTTCTGGCTCGGCCTCTTCCTGGTGGTGCTGGTGCTGGTCGGGCGCGATCGGGTCGTGTCGCCGTTCGGCCGCGGCGCACGTTGGCTCGTCGGTCGCTGGCCGAAGCCGAAGGCCACTGCATGACCGCTGTCGTGCTCGAAACGCGATCGCTGATGAAGCGCTTCGGCGGCATTACCGCGACGAACGAGGTGTCGTTGACGGTTGCACGCGGCGCACGCCACGCGCTCATCGGCCCGAACGGCGCCGGCAAGACGACGCTCATCAACCTGCTCACGGGTGTGCTCGAACCGACATCGGGCAGCGTGTGGCTCGAAGGCGAGGAGATCACCCGCCTCGCGGCGCATCGGCGCGCGCGGCGCGGCCTGGTGCGCACGTTCCAGATCAACCAGCTCTTCAACCAGCTCACGCCGCTGCAGTCGTTGGCGCTCAGCGTGTCGACGCGGCTTGGCTCGAGCGCGCAGTGGTGGAAGCCGCTCGGGCACGACGCCCGCGTCGCTTCGCGTTGCGATGAACTGCTCACGCGCTTCCTGCTCACCGACGTGATGAACCAGAAGGTCGCGTCGCTCGCTTACGGCAAGCGCCGGCTGCTCGAGATCGCCACCGCGCTCGCCAGCGAGCCGCGTGTGCTGCTGCTCGACGAGCCGGTGGCCGGCGTGCCGGAAGGCGACCGGCAGGAGATCTTCGAGACCATCAACGCCTTGCCGGCCGACGTGTCGGTGCTGTTGATCGAACACGACATGGACCTCGTCTTCCATTTCGCGAAGACCGTGACGGTGCTCGTCAACGGCGCGGTGTTCGCCGAGGGCGACGTCGCGAGCATCTCGCAAGACCCGCGTGTGAAGGCGGTGTATCTCGGCGAGAACGAGCTCGACATCGAGAGCGAGGGCGCGAGTCGTGACTGAACTGCTCGCGGTCAGCGGCCTGCGCGCCGGCTACGGCGCCGCGGTGGTGGTGCAGGGCATTGATCTCCGGCTCGAACGCGGCCACTCGATGGCCCTGCTCGGTCGCAACGGCACCGGCAAGACCACGCTCCTGAACACGCTGATCGGCGTGACGCGGCGCCAGGCCGGTCGCATCGTGCTCGACGGGGTCGACATCACGGCACTCGCCCCGCACCGGCGCGCGGCCGCCGGCGTCGGCTGGGTGCCGCAGGAACGCAACATCTTCAAGTCGTTGACGGTCGACGAGAACCTCACGGCCGTCGCCCGTCCCGGCCCGTGGACGGTGGCACGCGCCTACGAGATGTTCCCGCGGCTGGCCGAGCGCAAGTCCAACATGGGCAACCAGCTGTCGGGCGGCGAACAGCAGATGCTCGCGGTGGCGCGTGCGTTGGTCCTCAACCCGAAGCTGCTGCTGCTCGACGAGCCGCTCGAAGGCCTCGCGCCGATCATCGTTCAGGAGTTGCTCCAGTCGATTGCCAGGGTCGTGAAAGACGAAGGCATGTCGGCCATCATCGTCGAGCAGAACCCGCGGCTGATCCTGCCGATCACGACGCGCGCCGTGGTGCTCGATCGCGGCCTCGTCGTGCACGAGGACGACAGCGCCGTGCTGCTCGGTGATCGGGCCCGGCTCGACCGCTGGCTGGCGGTGCGGCAGAGCGACGAATAGCCGAGCGGTTCTGCGAATTGGGACGGCTCGCCACGCGGTGCGCCTCATTTGTCGACCGCTCCGTCGCCAGCGCGCTTCGCCACGAAGCCGGCCCGATGTCATCATCCGCAATGCAGCGCGTATCTCTCCGGCGGCGTTGGACCGCACTCGTGCTGGTTGTGGTCACGCTCGGTCTCTTCTTCATCTGCTGGCCGTATATCGGCGCCATCTTCTGGGGTGTCGTGCTCGCCATCGTCTTCGAGCCCGTGCAAACGCGCGTGCTGGCACGCTGGCCCCGGCACCGCACCGCAGCGTCACTCGCCACCTTGATGATCGTGGTGGCCGGCGTGGTTCTGCCGATCACGGTCGTTGCCACACTCGTTTGGCGCGAGGCGGCTGGCCTTTACGCAGCGCTGGCCTCCGGACGTGTAGACGTCGGTGCGGCCTGGCAACGCAGCGCAGGTTCCGTGCCGCCCTGGCTCGCCGAAGCGCTCGACAAAGCGGGTGTGGGCGATCTGGCGGCGCTGCAGTCCCGGCTCTCCGCGGGCGCGCTTGAGGCGCGTCGCTTCGTCGCGGCTCACGTGGTGCGGCTCGGTATCGATTCATTCGGTTTTGCGCTTTCGGTCGCGGTGATGCTCTACCTGCTGTTTTTTCTGCTGCGCGACGGGCACGCGCTCGTTGCTCGGCTCGATCGGGCGGTTCCGCTGGCGGAGGTCGACAAACTGTCGCTCCGGCAAACCTTCGTGACGGTGATTCGCGCCACCGTCAAGGGCGGTGCGGTAATGGCAGCGGTGCAAGGCACCCTCGGCGGCCTGGTACTCGGCGCGATGGGCGTGCCGGCGCCGCTGCTGTGGGGCGTGGTGTTCGGCCTCGCCTCGATGCTGCCGGCTGTCGGAGCCGGCTTGCTGTGGGTCCCGATCACGCTCTATTTCGTGCTGGTCGGCGCGCTTGCCAAGGCGTTCTGGCTGACCCTCTTCGGGTCGGTGGCGTTGACGGTGGTCGACAACGTGCTGAGGCCCCTGCTCGTCGGCCGCGACACCCACCTGCCCGGATACCTGGTGTTGATATCGACGCTTGGCGGCGTGGCGAGCCTCGGCCTCAACGGGGTCGTGATCGGACCCGTGGTGGCGGCGATGTTCATGACCGCCTGGTCGCTGTTCAGCCCGCACGCGGCTGCGCCGCCCGTTGATGCCGGCCCCGCCCGACGCTGAAGGTCGCAAGTCGCCGGAGGCTAGCGCCGATCGTGACTTGAACGCGTTGTGCTTGCGTGCCGCCGATCGTGGCCGGAAGGGACGGGGCGCCCGGCCAGATGTCGATTCAGTCGTGTGCGCCGCCCTGGAGGAAATTCGGCAGGCTTTGCCGAAAGGCGCAGAGACTCGCTCCGATCACGTTGACGCGAAGGCTTCACCGTGCAACGGGACTACGATGCCGATTCCGGCAATTGCCATGACGTGGACGATCGTCTTGAATGCTGCCTTGCCTGTCGCAGGTGCTCGAGGCCTCGGTTCCGCGCGTCGCCATGACCCGCGTTGACGCATCGATGGGAGCGCCGGCCGCGCGCATCGTGTTGGTCGAAGACGACCCCGATCTGCGCGAGCTCTTCCAGGATCTGCTCGTCGGCGACGGGCGCCAGTTCGACGCGTTCGGCGATGCGGAAAGCGCCATCCGGCACCTCGCGAACGGGCCCTGTGAACTCGTCATCACCGATTACCGGCTGCCCGGCATGTCCGGCCTTGAACTGGCCGACCAGGTGCATGCGGACCGGCCGCAGACCTGGGTCATCGTCGCCTCGGGGGCGGAGCTGCCGACGCTTCGCCCGTCGACGCGGCGCCTGCGCTACATGATGAAGCCGTTCTCGATCGAAGAACTGTTGAGACGTGTCGAGGAATACACCGTCGGCGCCTGATCGGCGGTGAATCGGCCACGCCTTTTTAAGGTGCGGCTCAGCGACAGCGGCCAACACAGCAGCACCGCAGCCGAATCAGCAAGAAGATATACGAATGGCGGGGCCACGAATGGCGGGGCCACAAAGTCGCCTGGCATGCGGCCACAACATTCGCTGGTCGGTCGCACGGGTCGGAAGTTGTCGCGACGCTCGGTATTTCCTTCGAATCGCCGGATGGTCTCAACGCTCGCAGCCCGCCGCGCGCGCTGCGCGCTCGCCACGTCAGGAGCGGATGTAGGCCCAGCCTTGCTGTTGCTTGCGCATCACCTCGACCACGCCGGCAGGCACAAAGGTCACGCCGGGCAGGATGTCGCTTTCGGTGAGCTTCATGAACTTCATGGTGTTCTGACACGCGTTGATCTTGACACCGGCCTTCAAGGCCTCGGCGACCATGTCCTTCACCGGCGAGTCGGCCTTCAGCATGTTGAGGCCGGGGCCGTAGGCCACGAGCTCGAGCTCGACGCCCTCGGCGCCGACGCCCGTCTTCAGGTTGTTCATGTTGCCGAGGATCAACTTCCAGCGCGCCTCGTCGTTATCGGTCGCCGAGAACACGGCCTTGTTCTTGGTCTGCGGCGGTGTGGCGGCGGTTTGGGCAAAGGCTCGCGGCGCTAATGCGAGGCCGGCCAGCGAGATGCCCGCGAGGTGCGCGAACTGGCGACGTGACAAGGTGCTCATACCGGATCCTGTTCTGAAGTGGGGGCCCATGATGCACCGCCCTTGCCGCGTTGCAAAGCCTCAGAGCGGCATGCCGACGTAATTTTCTGCCAGCGCGGTCGACGCCGCCTGAGAGTTGACGAGGTAGTCGAGCTCCGCCGCCTGCATCTTCTGTCCGAAGGCGCCGGTCTCGGGGAAGCGGTGCATCAGCGACGTGAACCACCACGAGAAGCGCTCGGCACGCCAGACCCGGCGCAGGCACTGCTCGGAGTAGCCGTCGATGCCGGCATCGCTACGGTCGTTGTAGTGGGCGGCGAACGCGCGCGCCAGGTAGCCCACGTCGGCGGCCGCCAGGTTCAGGCCCTTCGCGCCGGTCGGCGGAACGATGTGCGCCGAGTCGCCGGCGAGGAAAAGGCGCCCGAAGCGCATCGGCTCGGCAACGAAGCTTCGCAGTGGCGCGATGCTCTTCTCGATCGACGGGCCGGTGACGAGCGCCTGGGCCGCCGCCGGGTCGAGCCGCGCACGCAACTCGTCCCAGAACAGCGCGTCGCTCCAGCGCGCCGCGTCGTCGTCGAGCGCGCACTGCACGTAGTACCGGCTTCGCGTTTGGGAGCGCATGCTGCAGAGCGCGAAGCCGCGCTCATGGTTCGAGTAGATGAGTTCGGGCGAGACTGGCGGCGTGTCGGAAAGCACACCGAGCCAGCCGAACGGGTAGACGCGCTCGTAGGTTCGCAGCAAGGCTTCGGGCACGCTCGCCCGGCTCACGCCGTGGTAGCCGTCGCAACCGGCGATGAAGTCGCAGTCGACGCGGTGCGTGGCGCCGTCCTTGGTGTAAATCACATGGGGACGCGTGCCGTCGAAGTCGTGCACAGAGACGTCTTTGGCCTCGTACACGGTCGCGAGGCCCGCCGAGAGGCGTGCATCGATCAGGTCCTTGGTCACTTCGGTCTGGCCGTACACGGTCACGTGCCTGCCACCGGTGAGCGCCGCGAGGTCGATGCGATGGCGCGCGCCGCCGAAGCAGAGCTCGATGCCGTCGTGCGGCAGGCCCTCGGCGTGCAGTCGCGTGGCGACGCCGGCTTCCTCGAGCAAGCCGACCGTGACCTGTTCGAGCACGCCGGCGCGAATGCGGCCGAGCACGTAATCGGGGCTGCGCTGCTCGATCACGACCGCGTCGATGTCGGCTTTTCGCAGCAGCGCGCCGAGCAGGAGTCCGGCCGGACCTGATCCGATGATCGCGACTTGCACGCGGGTGGTGGTCATGGGTGACGATCCTCAGGCGATGGGTGTCGACACGACAACGCCGGCGAAATACAGGGCCGCGTTGCAGCTGAAGAGGTCGGGCGACATCTGCCGCACCGACGGGAGCAGCAACGCGAACACGTGGTCGGCCACGCAATCGGCGTTGGTGCCGGCGCCGTTGCTCACCACGATGCCGCGATCGCGCGCCGCCGCGAGGTCGATGTCGAGCGGGGCCCGCACGAGCAGGGTGACCCGGGGAATTTGGCAAGCAGCAGACATGGCGACGGTATGCAGACCGGAAACGATCGAGAGTGGCCGCCGAGGTGCGGGGCGCCGGCGATGTGGGATCCGCCCGCGATCTTCGCCGATAGCCGGTCAGGCCGTGGTCGCGTGGGGTGCCGGCACGTCGCGCACGAGCCTGCGCAATTCGGGCAGGCACGAGCCGCACTGGGTGCCGCACTTCAACTCGGCTTGCAAGGCCGCAATGCGAATCGTTGGCGCGCCGTCGAGCGTCGCGAGCGCGTCGCGAATGCGCGCTTCCGAGACATCGAAGCAGTTGCAGATCTGCGCGCTGCGCGCCGGCAGTCCGGCGGGCGAGAACGCCTGCGGCGCGAGCAGGTGGCGGCCGAACGGCGCCACGTCGGCCTGGTCCTGCCATAGCAGGCGCAACCAGTCGGCCGCGGGTGCCCGGCCGACGAGCAGCAAGGCGCGCAGCCGCGCATCGGCGCCGCTGCCGTCGATGGCGAGCAGGCGGCGGGTGCCGCGCACCGGGTCGGCATAACGCGCGGTGGTGGGGGCCAAGAGGCCGAGCCAGCTCGCGACGAGATCGGCCTGCGCGGGCACGATGGGTGCGGCCGAGGCGGCCTGCAACCACACGCCGGTGCGACCGTCGTGGCCGGCGACCGGCAGCACCGAGGTGTAATCGAAGGCAGTCATCAACGAGCGCAGCTGCTCGCGGACCTCGACGACTTCGTCGGCTGCGAGCCAGGCTGCCGCCGTCAACCGGTAAGGCAACTCGGCCGGCTTGATCGAGACGGCCGCGTGCTTCAACTCGGGCTGCATCGAGTCGGGGCAGTTGGCGCGCGTGGTCAGCGCGTTAACGCCGGCGCGCCTCGTGCCGTCGGGGTTCGAGCCCGACACGAACGCATCGCCCCAGTGCATCGCGATATAGGCCTGCGCCCGCGCGATGCGGTCGTCGGCGGTGAGCGGCAGCACGATGCTGCCGCGGCGCGACTTCACGTCGACCAGGTCGCCCGCGGTGAGGCCGCGGCGCGCGATGTCATCGGGATGCATGTGCACGTCGGGGCTGCCTTCGTGACCGAACAGGCGCGCGACCGCGCCGCTGCGGCTCATGCCGTGCCACTGGTCGCGCAGGCGGCCGGTGTTGAGGGCGACGGGAAAGCGCGGATCGCACGCCTCGGCCGGTGGGCGATACGGCGTGGCGATGAAGCGGGCGCGGCCGTCGGTCGTCGGGAAGATGCCGTCTTCGTAGAGTCGCGGGCGACCGAGCGAAACGTTCGCGGGTCGTTCGTTCAATGCCGTGAGTCGCGCTTCGGCGGCGGCGACATGGCCCTCGGGTGCAGGCCATTGCTGAGGGCCGTGTTTCTCGAGCAAGCCATAGCTGAGGCCGGTGATGTCGAGGTCTCGGCCGCGCGTCGACTCGCGGTGTTCGTTCCACACCTGCTCGCTATTCTGGTAGGGGAAGAGGCTGGCCCGATCCGGCCGCAGATGCGACTCGAGACGCTGCGCGAAATCAACCACGATGCGCCAATCGTCGCGCGCTTCGCCGGGTGGCGCGATCGCGGCCCTGACGCGGCTGATGCGGCGCTCGCTGTTGGTGACGGTGCCGTCCTTCTCGGCCCAGGTGCTCGCGGGCAGCAGCACGTCGGCATAGCGTGCGGTTTCGGTGTGGGCGAACGCCTCCTGCAACACCACGAGCTCGCAGCGGTCGAGCGCGGCGCGTACCAGTGGTTGGTCGGGCATCGACTGCGCGGGGTTCGTGCAGGCGATCCACAAGGCCTTGATCTCGCCTCGCGCGGCGGCCTCGAAGAGCTGGACTGCCGCGAGGCCCGGCTTCGCCGGCACGTTGTCGACGCCCCAGAGCGCCGCCACTTCGGCGCGATGCGCCGGGTTCGTCAGGTCACGATGGGCCGACAGCAGATTCGCGAGGCCGCCCACTTCGCGGCCACCCATCGCATTGGGCTGCCCCGTCAACGAGAACGGACCCGCACCGGGCTTGCCGATCTGGCCGGTGGCCAGGTGCAGATTGATCAGCGCGGTGTTCTTCGCGGTGCCGCTCGCACTCTGGTTCAGCCCCTGGCAGTACAGCGAGAGCGTCGGCCCGGCATCGGCGAACCATTCGGCCGCTCGAAGCAACGCGTCGACGCTGGTGCCGCAGACGCGTGCCGCGTCTTTCGGTGTCGTCGAGCGGACAAGCGCCTTCAGCGCCGAGTAGCCGTCGGTGTGCGCGTCGACGAACGCGCGGTCGATGCGCTCGTCCCACACCAGCGCGTGCAGCATGCCGTTGAAGAGCGCGACGTCGGTGCCGGGCAGGATCTGCAGATGAAGATCGGCGAACTCCGCAGTCGGCGTGCGGCGCGGATCGACGACGATGATCTTCATCCCGGGCCGCTTCGCGCGTGCGTCTTCGATGCGGCGGAACAGGATCGGGTGCGCCCACGCGGTGTTCGAGCCGGCGATGAAGAGGCAGCCGGCGTGGTCGATGTCGTCGTAGCACGCCGGCGGCGAATCGGCGCCCAGGCTCTGCTTGTAGCCAGCCACCGCACTGCTCATGCACAGGCGCGAGTTGGTGTCGATGTTGTTGGTGCCGATCAGGCCCTTCGCGAGCTTGTTGAAGACGTAGTACTCCTCCGTCAACAACTGGCCCGACACGTAGAACGCGACCGCGTCGGGGCCGTGCGCGGCGATGATCCCGGCGTAGCGATCGGTGAGCCGCGTCATCGTGTCGGACCAGCCGGCGGGCTGCGGCAGGGCGCCGCGTTCGGGTCGCCACATCGGGCGGAGCAGGCGCTCGTCGCGGCGCACCGCGTCGGTCGCGGTCAGGTGCAACGTGCTGCCCTTGCTGCAAAGGCGCCCGAAGTTCGCGGGGTGGTCGGGGTCGCCGCGCACGCCGGTGACCTTGCCGTCGTGTGATTCGATGACGACGCCGCAGCCGACGCCGCAGTACGGGCAGGTGGATCGGGTGTCGGTCATGGCGACCTCCGACTGTCGCTCGTCGCCCGCCCGAGCGTGACTTGGCACTGGCTGCCTCCTCTCCCGCTTGCGGGAGAGGGTTGGGGTGAGGGGTCGTGCTGCACGGCCCTCACCCTAGCCCTCTCCCGCAAATGGGAGAGGGGACCATCCGGCGAGCGCATGGTCGAGCGCAGCGACCACGGTCGAGCGAAGCAAGTTCACGCCTTCGCGACGTACGGTTCCAGCCCGCGCGCCGCGAGTTCGTTGGCGTCGAGATAGACCGTGCCCGCTTCGACGTTCACCGCGAAGGTCAGCGCGCAGCCTTCGTCGGGCGCGCGGGCGCAGCCGTCGGCGAGTTCGATGGTCCAGTTGTGCAGAGGGCAGGCGACGCTGTGGCCGAACACGATGCCCTGCGAGAGCGGCCCGCCCTTGTGCGGGCAGCGGTCGAGCAGAGCGAACACGTGCTCGTCGGCGGCGCGGAAGAGCGCGACATCGGTGCCGGCGGCACGCCGCACGCGGCGCGCGCCGAGCACCGGGATGTCGGTGGTGGCGCAGATCGATTGCCACGCCGGCGCAGCGCCTGCCGCGAGCGCCGGCGCACGTCGCGCATCGGCTTCGCCCGGCACCGCGCTACTCGCCTCGGAGTCGCCGAGCGCGTCGTTGGCGATGTGGCTGTCACCGCTCATGCAGCATCTCCGTCGTGGGGCACGACGACAGCGCCGTCGATGCAAAGACGCGCGCTCATGCCTTGATCGCCTGGAACTGCCGCGCGTCGACATGCGCCATCGCCGGCTCGACCCATGGATCGGGTTCGCCGTCGAGCGCGAACTGCAGGCGGGCCCAGAGCGCGGCGCGGTTCTCCGCGTCGTCGAGCACCTTCTTCTTCACGTGGTCCAGACCCACGCGGTTCACGTAGTGCACGGTGCGCTCGAGGTACCAGCCTTCCTCGCGATAGATCTGGAGGAACGCGCCCGCCATCTCCATCACTTCCGCGGCTGTCTTCACCTTGCAAAAGAAGTGAGCCACTTCGGTCTTGATGCCGCCGTTGCCGGCCACGTACATCTCCCAGCCCGAGTCGACGCCGATGATGCCCACGTCCTTGATGCCGCTCTCCGCGCAGTTGCGCGGGCAACCCGACACCGCGAGCTTCACCTTGTGCGGCGAGTACATCGCCCAGAGCGCGCGCTCCAGGTCCTTGCCCATCTGAGTCGAGTCCTGCGTGCCGAAGCGGCACCACTCGCTGCCGACGCAGGTCTTCACCGTGCGCAACGACTTCGCGTACGCGAAGCCGCTCGGCATGCCGATGTCGGCCCACACGCCCGCGAGGTCTTCCTTCTTCACGCCGAGCAGGTCGATGCGCTGGCCACCGGTCAACTTCACGGTCGGGATCTTGTACTTGTCGGCCGCGTTGGCGATGCGGCGCAGCTCGTCGGGGGTGGTGTGGCCGCCCCACATGCGCGGGATCACCGAGTAGGTGCCGTCTTTTTGGATGTTGGCGTGGCTGCGTTCGTTGATGAAGCGGCTCTGCGGGTCGTCGACGGCTTCCTTCGGCCACGTGCTGATGAG
This sequence comes from Caldimonas sp., assembly GCA_965246805.1. Taxonomy (GTDB): domain Bacteria; phylum Pseudomonadota; class Gammaproteobacteria; order Burkholderiales; family Burkholderiaceae_C; genus Schlegelella_A. The sequence goes on from CBDFFO010000006.1 coordinate 389,885, forward strand.
GTAGTAGTTGACCGCCGGCCGGCAGGTCGCGCAGCCGTTGGGTGTGCGCCAACCGAGGCCTTCGTACACCTCGGCATGCGTGAGCGTCTTCTGCGCGCGGATGTAGTCGCGCACCTCCTGGTGGTTCGCGTCAGCGCAGCCGCACACGGCCTTCTTTTTCGGCGTGGCCGAGTAGTCGCCGCCGGCCGTGAACATCAAGAGCTGCTCCACCAGGCCGGTGCACGAGCCGCAGCTCGCGCTCGCCTTGGTGTGCGTTTTCACCTCGTCGAGCGTGAAGAGTCCCTTCTCCTTGATGGCCTTGCAGATCGTGCCCTTGCTGACGCCGTTGCAGCCGCACACCTCGGCGGCGTCGGGCATCGTCGCGGCACTGTGGTGGCCTTCATGGCCGGCGTCGCCGAGGTTCGATTCGCCGAACATGAGCTTGTCGCGGATATCGCTCAAGGTGCGGCCGTCGCGCAGCAGCTTGAAGTACCAGCTGCCGTCGACCGTGTCGCCGTAGAGCACCGCGCCGACGAGCTTGTCGTCCTTGATGACGAGCTTTTTGTAGACGCCGCCGAACGGGTCGCTCATCACGATCTCTTCGGTGCCCTCGCCGCCCATGAAGTTGCCGGCCGAGAAGAGGTCGATGCCGGTCACCTTCAGCTTGGTCGACGTGGTCGAGCCGAGGTAGCGGCCGATGCCGAACTGCGCGAGGTGGTTGGCGGCCACGCGAGCCTGCTCGAAGAGCGGCGCGACCAGTCCGTACGCGATGCCGCGATGCGCAGCGCATTCGCCCACCGAGTAGATGCGCGCGTCGGTGACCGTCTGCATCGTGTCGTTGACGACAATGCCGCGGCTGCAATGGATGCGCATCGATTCCGCGAGCGCCGTGTTGGGGCGGATGCCGACGGCCATCACGACGAGGTCGGCCGCGACCTCGGTGCGGTCCTTGAATTTGACACACTTCACGCGGCCCTGCTCGTCGCCAATGAGGGCCTCGGTCTGCGCGCCGAGCAGGAACTTCAGCCCGCGTTCCTCGAGCGACTTGCGCAGCAAGCCACCCGCCACGTCGTCGAGCTGCCGTTCCATCAGCCACGCGTTGACGTGCACCACCGTCACCGACATGCCGCGCAGCATCAGCCCGTTCGCCGCCTCGAGCCCGAGCAGGCCACCCCCGATCACGACCGCATTCCGGTGCGTCTTCGCGGTCTCGATCATCGTGTGGGTGTCGGCGATGTCTCGATACGCGATCACGCCGTCCAGGTCCTTGCCGGGCACGGGCAGCATGAAAGGGTTCGAGCCGGTACACAGCAGCAACCGGTCGTAGCGCGCCTCGACGACGCTGCCGCCTTCCGGGCCCTGGCCTTCCGCACGCACGACCCGCTTCAAGCGGTCGACCGAGGTCACCGTCATGCTGGTGTGCAGCGTGATGCCGTTCTCGGCGTACCACTCGCGCGGGTTGAGGATGATGTCGTCGACCGTCTGCTCGCCCGCGAGCACCGGCGACAGCAGGATGCGGTTGTAGTTCGGATGCGGCTCGGTGCCGAACACGGTGATGTCGTAGAGGTCGGGCGCGAGCTTCAGCAACTCTTCCAGCACCCGCACACCCGCCATGCCATTGCCGACCAGCACCAGTTTCATCTTGTCCATGCGTGGCTCTAATGCGTTGGCTTCAAACGCCAGGTGATCGTCGGCAAGGGGCTCAGATGTACAGCGCGAGAACCGCGCGCAGCCGACCTTCGAGGACAACCGGAATCGCCGCCAGCGTCAACGCCTCGCCGCCGTCGCTCTGGGTGTGCCCCGGCTTCGTCACGCCCTCGGCCACGGCCGGCACCCCGGTCAGGAAGGCTTGCCCGATCGGCCCTTCGCCGCGCAGCACAGCATGGTCGCGGTCGGCGCCGAGCACGCCGTCGATCTCGTCGAAGCCAGAGCTGCGCAGCAACGCCTGACGTGACGCGTCAGTCGCCCAGATCTCGATGCGTTCGGCGATCGGCGTCGCCAGCGCCGACAGGAACGCCATCACATAAAACGCATGGCCCGGCGTCGAGCACGGCAGCGCGAAGCCGCGGTTGATGCCGACCTTCACCGCGCTGTCGCCGCGCAGAAAGCCCGAGCCCTTGCCCAGATTCTCGATGAAGACCGGCCCCGCGGCTTCCCACGCCAGGCCCGGCAGGCCGATGCCGCGCCGGAAGCTGGTGCTGCGCGAGATGAACTCGAACGCGTCGCCGGTGTTGCCGTAGTAGCCGTCGGCGAGTGTCATGTCGTATGACTCGTCGGGGTCGTTCTTCCAGAGCTCGATCGCGCCCGCCCGTTCGGCGCCGGCCGCGCACTCGCGGACATCTTTGTTTTCGCCGCAGAAGATCACCAGCACCGAGGTGAGGAAGTCGCCCGCGAAGATCGGCACCGCGATGCCGCAGGTGAGACCGTCGGCACGTGCCGCGGCGATGCGACGGAAGTACGAGCCTTCGAATTCCTTCAGCACCACCGGATGGCCAAGCTCCCAGGCCTGGCCCGGCAGGCCTTCGCCGCGGCCGAAGCAGAGGCTCCTGCTCGCTGCCTCGAAACGCTTCGCCGCGCCATAGTGGCCGCCACCGAACTCGAGAATGCTGCGGTCGTTGCTCGGCAGCCAGTACTCAACCGCACGAATGAACGTGTTCATGGATGTTGGATCTGCGTGGTGCCGTGAACGGTGCTCATGCCGCCTTCTCGACGTGGCCCTGACGCGTGTACAGGAAGTCGATCACGGCCTTGCGGTAATGCACGTAGCCGCGGTCTTCCGCGAGCTCGACGCGGTTGCGCGGGCGCGGCAGGTTGATGCGCAGGATCTCGCCGATCGTAGCTGACGGGCCGTTGGTCATCATCACGATCTTGTCGGAGAGCAGCACGGCCTCGTCGACGTCGTGCGTGACCATCACCACCGTGCTCTCGGTCTTCTGCACGATCGCGAGCAGCTCGTCTTGCAGCCGCGCGCGGGTCAGCGCGTCGAGCGCCCCGAACGGCTCGTCCATCAGCAGCACCTTCGGCTCCATCGCCAACGCGCGCGCGATGCCGACGCGCTGCTTCATGCCGCCCGAGATCTCGCCCGGCCGCTTTTGCGCCGCCGGTGTGAGGCCAACGAGTGCCAGCGCGGCCTCGGTGCGCGCCTTCAGCTGCGCCTTGCTTTCGGTCTTCGCGAACACGCGTTCGACGCCGAGGTGGATGTTGTCGAAGCACGTGAGCCACGGCAGCAGCGAGTGGTTCTGGAACACCACGGCGCGCTCGGGGCCGGGGCCGGCGATTTCACGCCCGGCGCAGATCAGCGCGCCCTGCGTCGGCCGGGTCAGGCCCGCGATGAGGTTGAGCAGCGTCGACTTGCCACAGCCCGAGTGCCCGATCAGCGCGACGAACTCGCCCTTCGCGACCGTGAGGTTGATGTCGCGCAGCGCCTGGAAGCTGCCCTTCGCGGTCTTGAACGTCTGCCCGACGTTGTTGACGTCGATGAATTTCAGGTTCGCCTTGTCGGAGGCGTTCACCACTGGCGACGAGATCGACGACGCGATCATGATTTCACCTCTTCGAATGTGAACGCCGTCGCGACCTTGATGAGCGCGTACTCGAGCAACAGCCCGACGATGCCGATCACGAAGATCGCGATGATGATGTTGGCGACGTTGAGGTTGTTCCACTCGTCCCAGAGCCAGAAGCCGATGCCGACGCCGCCGGTCAGCATCTCGGCCGCGACGATCACGAGCCACGCGGTGCCTACCGCGAGACGCACGCCGGTGAGCAGGTACGGCAGCACCGCGGGAAAGAGGATCTTCGTGAGGATCTTCCACTCGGAAAGATTCAGCACCCGCGCGACGTTCATGTAGTCGGCCGGCACGCGCTGCACGCCGACGGCGGTGTTGATGATCATCGGCCAGATCGAGCAGATGAAGATGGTCCAGATGGCGGCCGGGTTGGCGGCCTTGAACACCAGCAGGCCGATCGGCAGCCACGCGAGCGGCGAGACCGGCCGCAGCAGGCTGATGAGCGGGTTGAACATCCGCGACAGGAAGTTGAAGCGCCCGATCGCGAAGCCGGCCGGAATGCCGACCGCAGCGGCCAGGCCGAAGCCCAATGCCACGCGCTGCAGCGACGCGAGAATGTTCCAGCCCACCCCCTGGTCGTTCGGGTTCTTGCGATAGAACGGATCGCTGAACACCTTCAGCGCCTGTTCCCACGTTGCGTACGGCGTCGGAAAGTTGTTGGTGCTCTTGACGGCGATCAGCTCCCACACCAGCACGAGGAGCGCGAAGCCGAGCAGCGGTGGCAGCACCCGCAGCCAGAACGCGCCGAGGTTGATGCGCGCGCGCGGCGCGTTCGCCGGCTCGGCGATGGGTGCGGCAGCGCCCGGCGCCGTCGCGCCCATCGCCGCGGGGGCCGGGCGGAAGCCCTTGACCGCGATCGGCGAGTCGTCGTTCGCCGCATCGATCGGCGGCGGGTTCAGGGGGGAGTGAAATACGGCGCTGACCATGGTCCGGTCTCCTTACACGCGTACCTTGAACGAGTCGGCGTAACCCTTCGGGTCCTTGCCGTCCCAGACCTTGCCGTCGAAGAGCTTGGAGGAGCGCATCGGATCCTTCGGCACGTTCACACCTACCTGCGACGCCGCTTCCTTGTACAGATCGATCTGGTTGATCTGCCTGGCCGCGGCGAGGTAATCGGGGTGTTCCTTCAAGAGGCCCCAGCGCTTGTGCTGGGTCGAGAACCACATGCCGTCGGACAGGTACGGGAAGTTGACGGCCCCGTCGTTGAAGAACTTCATGTGGTTCGCGTCGTCCCAGGTCTTGCCCATGCCGTTTTGGTAGCGGCCGAGAATGCGCTGGTTGATCGCGTCGACCCCGGTGTTCACGTAGGCCTTGTCGGCGATCGTGTCGGCCATCTTGTTCTTGTTCTGCAGGCCGGAGTCGATCCAGCGGCCCGCCTCGAGCACGGCCATGATCGCGGCGCGGCAGGTGTTCGGGTACTTCTTCGTGAACTCGCCGGAGGTGCCGAGCACCTTCTCGGGGTGGTCTTTCCAGATGTCCTGGGTGGTGATCGCGGTGATGCCGATGCCGTCCATGATCACGCGGTGGTTCCACGGCTCGCCGACACAGAAGCCGTCCATGTTGCCGACGCGCATGTTGGCCGGCATCTGCGGCGGCGGCACCGTGATGACCTTGGCGTCGTTGAACGGGTTGATGCCGGCCGAGGCCATCCAGTAGTAGAGCCACATCGCGTGGGTGCCGGTCGGGAAGGTTTGCGCGAAGGTGTATTCGCGTTTCTCGGCCGCCATCAGCTTGGCGAGCGACGGCGCATCGACCGCGCCCTTGTCGGCGAGCTTCTTCGAGAGCGAGATCGCCTGGCCGTTGTTGTTGAGGGTCATGAGCACGGCCATGTCCTTCTTCGGGCCGGCGACGCCGAGGTGCACGCCGTAGACGAGCCCGTACAGCACGTGTGCCATGTCGAGGTCGCCGTTGACGAGCTTGTCGCGCACGCCGGCCCACGAGGCTTCCTTGCTGAGCACGAACTTGACGCCGTACTTCTCGTCGAACTTCAACACCGACGCCATCACCACCGACGCGCAGTCGGTGAGCGGGATGAAGCCGATCTTCACTTCTTTCTTCTCTGGCGCATCGGAGCCCGCGGCCCAGGCGCCGGGCGAGGTGGTGGCGAGGGCCGCGGCCGTCGCCACCGTGCCCTTGATGAAACTCCGGCGCTCTTCGCTCATCGGTTCCTCTCGCGTGGTCATGGGGTCCATTCCTTCGGATGCTGAAACTGGAAACAGAAAGCAGAAAGCAGAAAGCAGAAAGGCGTCGCGATCAACTGCCCCCGGCACGCGCGCACGCGTGCTCGAAGCAAACTGATCGGACGCCTTTGCCCGAACCTCTAACCGGTGGAGACCACGCCGTTGCGGCCTTCTTTGCAGCGTAGCCATGCACGCAACGTGCCAAGCGAAAACCCGGCTTTTCGCGCGCTGACGGCGTGGTCGCTGCACCGCAATGCTGCAACGCACCAACCTCAGGCATTCGGGCGGAGCAACGCCTGAGCGTCGATCACGCTTTCGGCGATGTCGACGAGGCGCTTGCCGCGATCCATCGCGAGCTTGCGCAAACGTTTGTATGCGGCGTCTTCATTGAGACCGGTTTCGGCCATCAACACTCCTTTTGCGCGTTCGATGGTCTTGCGGCCGGCCAGTTGCTGCTCGGCCTTGTCGAGTTGCGCACGCAGCGCGGCGTGTTGTTCGAAGCGCACGATGGCAACCTGCAGAACAGGCTCCAGCCGCTCCGGCTGAAGGCCTGCTACGACGTATGCGCTCACGCCAGCGCGCAATGCGCGGTGCATCGGGCCCTGGCTCGTGTCTTCCGCAAACACCACCACGGGCTTCGGGTTCTGGCTCGACAGCGTCGCGAGGTTTTCCAGCGTGTCGCGCGTCGGCGAGTCGCTGTCGACGATCACCACGTCGGGCTTCAGGCGTTGCACGCAATCGTGGATCAGGGTGGCCGAGTCGATCACGCCGACCACCTCGTGGCCTTGCCGCGTCAACTCCTCGCGGATCGCGTGCACGCGGTGCGCGCCGTCGTCGATCAGCAGCACGCGGAGGTGGCGAAGCGGAAGCGTGTCGATCTCGGCCTGCGGGTCCATGGGCATGCGTCCTCGGGTCGGGCGGGTCACCCGTCGACGCGACGCCCATGGCGAGGTTCGGTGCAAGAGGCATGCCGCGGCGGCACGTGCTGCTAAGGTTTCGCATCTCGACACCGAACGAAAGCCTCACGCGTGCTGATGCGCATCCATCGTCGACACACCTTTTCACGCCACGCGCCCGCGGCGGTGCTCGGCGTCGTGCTCTGCGGCGCGCTGTCGCCCGAGCTTCACGCGCAATATGCGTCGCCCGCGCCGCAGGTCGTCGCCAAGGCGCCCGGACCGGTATCGACCTTGTTCGGCATCCCGGTCGGAGCGCGGTTGGGCGCCGAGCCGCTCGTGCCGTGCACGAATGCCGATGCAGCGCTTGCGCAACGCCAGTGCGACGACACCGATTCCACCGACGACGCGCGCCGCGCCACCGCGACGGCGCGCATCGGCACCACGCCGGCGCTGCTCGCGGCGCGCCAATGGCGCCTTCTCGCAGTGAAGCTCAACGACCAGTCGGCCGGCACCGCGTTGCTCGTCGGATCGGCAGGGCGCTCGTTGCCGTTCGACGTGGTGCTCGATGCGCAGGACACCGTGCAGTTCGTCGCCATCCCGGCGCCCGCGTCGGAACACGATCGCCTGCTCGCGATGCTGAGTGCGAAGTACGGCAAGCCGATGCGCACCGAATCGACCGAATGGAAAGACGCGCCGGGCGCCGACCCGACGCGCGCGACGCCGAACTACTTCTGGGACTTCGCCAATGTGCGCATCGCGTATCGCTCGGAGGTCGCGCCGGCCACCGGCGGCGTGCCGATGGCGGTGGGCGAGATCCGCATCGCGCTGCCTGCCTTCGCCGAGGCGCTGAAGGTCGTGCCGCCGTTGCCGGTCGCGCCGGCATCGGCGGTCACGCGCTGAAGAGTGCGCCGCGCGCGGCTTCGGTGATGGCTTCCACGCACGGGTGTGTGATGCGTCGCTCGACCGAGACCGCGTAGAACTCCTCGACCAGTTCCGGTGTGCGGCCCAGCACCTTTGCGCCGTACTGCGCGCAGGTTTCGCGTTCGAGTACCGCGGGCGCCATGAACACGCCGCGGCCTTCGCGGCCGAACGCGGTCATCAGCGCGCTGTCGTCGAACTCGCCGATCACGTGCGGGCGAATGCGTTGTTCGGCGGCCCACACGTCGAAGCGGCGCCGGATCGCGGAGCCCTGCGCTTGCAGCAGCATCGGCGCCCTGTTGAGGTTGGCTGGAAAGCGTTTGCCGAGCGTGGACTTCAATTCCGGCGCGCAGAAGAACGAAATCGCCGAAGTACCCAGCGCGTGGTTGAAGGCCTTGACGCTCAACTGCCGGCTCATCGGTTCATCGGTGATCACGAGGTCGACCTTGTGTACCGCGAGCTGGCCGAGCAAATCGTCGAAGCGGCCTTCGTGGCAGACCAGGTGCACCGGGCCCGACGCGACATCGAGCGCCGGCGCGAGCAGGCGATAGGCAATCGCCTTCGGTACCGAATCGCTGACGCCGACGCGGAAGTCGAGCCCGCGCGGGCCGCTGCGCGCCTGCCCCATCGCCGCTTCGAGCTCTTCGCCGAGCGAGAAGATCTGATCGGCGTAGCCGAGCGCGGTGCGGCCTTCGGCGGTGAGCTCGAGGCGGCGCCCGGCCTTCTTGAAGAGGCTGCAGCCGAGCCGTCCCTCGAGCAGCTTGATCTGCCCCGAAAGCGTTTGCGGCGTCGTGTGCAGTTGCGCGCCGGCGCGCATCACGCCGCCTGCGTTCGCTGTGGCCCAAAAGTAATAGAGATGCTTGAAGTTCATCGAACCACTCCCATGCAACTTCGAGAAAACCGAAGACAGCTCATCAAAAATACGAATTTACGCGAAGTATGGTCGGTTCTACATTGACCGCTCCACTACCAGGAGCCGCGTCATGGCCGATCCACTGCAATACATGGGGCAAGGCAACATCATCGATGCGAAGCCGCCGTCTTATCACCAGGCGAATCCGGAACAAATCGCCACGCGCACCCGCGTGCTGCGCAACACCTACGCGTTGCTCGCAATCTCGATGGTGCCCACGGTGCTCGGCGCGTGGATCGGCGTGGCAAGCGGCCTCGCAAACGCGATGTCGCCGATGGTGAGCCTCGTCGTGTTCCTCGGCGGCGCGTTCGCCTTCATGTTCGCGATCGAGAAGACAAAGAACTCGGCCGCCGGCGTGCCGGTGCTGCTCGGCTTCACGTTCTTCATGGGGCTGATGCTGGCGCGTCTGGTCGGCGCCGTGCTCGGTCTCGCGAACGGCCCGGGCCTCGTGATGACGGCCTTCGCCGGCACCGGCCTCGTCTTCTTCGGCATGGCCACGCTTTCGACCGTGATCAAGCGCGACGTGGGTGCGATGGGCAAGTGGTTGCTGATCGGCGCCGTGCTGCTGCTCGTGGCGGGCATCGCCAACGCGTTCCTGCAGTCGAGCGCGCTGATGATCACCTTGTCGGTGCTCGCGATCGGCATCTTCTCGGCCTTCATCCTCTACGACCTGAAGCGTGTGCAGGATGGCCTCGAGACCAACTACATCAGCGCGACGCTTTCGGTGTACCTGAGCGTCTACAACGTGTTCCAGTCGGTGCTGGCGTTGCTGGGCCTCTCCGGCAACCGGGAAGAGTGACGCTTGCGGACCTGAACGGAAGCGAGCCACATGGAACTCCTGCTCGACCCCAACCTGTGGGTGGCCTTCGCGACCTTGACGGTGCTCGAGATCGTGCTCGGCATCGACAACATCATCTTCATCTCGATCCTCGTCGGCAAGCTGCCGGCCGCGCAGCGCGACAAGGCGCGACGGCTGGGCCTCGGTTTCGCGATGCTCTCGCGGCTCGCGCTGCTCTTCTCGTTGACGTGGGTGATGGGCCTGACGGCCGATCTGTTCACCGTTCTCGGCAACGGCATGAGCGGGCGCGACCTCGTGCTGCTGCTTGGCGGTCTGTTCCTGCTATGGAAGGCGTCGACCGAAATCTTCGTGGCTGTGGAGGCACGAGATGCGCACGACGCAGGCCCCACGGCGGTTGACCTCTCATCGCCTACGGTGGCCATCGACGCGGCGCAGAGCGCGAAGGCCGCGGCGGCCGCGAAGGGCGTGTTCTGGAGCGTGATCGCGCAGATCGGCGTGATCGACATCGTGTTCTCGCTCGACTCGGTGATCACCGCCGTCGGCATTGTCGACCGCCTCGGCGTGATGATCGCCGCGGTGGTCGCTTCGGTCGGCGTGATGCTGTTCGCCGCCAAGCCGATCGGCGACTTCGTCGACTTGCATCCATCGGTGAAAGTGCTCGCTCTCGCGTTCCTGGTGATGGTCGGCATGGCACTCACGGCCGAAGCCTTCGACGTGCACATCCCGAAGGGCTATCTCTACGCGTCGATCGGTTTCTCGCTCGGTGTCGAGTTGCTCAACATCCGCGCTCGAGGCAAGCGCACGAAGGCTGCTGCGTCCCTTCCGCGGGTCCAGCCCGTTCTTTGACCGGCTCCGTCGCTCACGTGTCGGAATCGCCCTCGACACCAATGCCGGAGTGAGGGGCGGTCGGGCGCCGGGTGGCACCTAAGCCATGGTCTGCGAGCAGGGCAAGCACGCCACCGAGGAGTTCGGCGCCCACGAACCCCGGGACACTCCCCGGCGCAATGCCGGCGAACGTGTCCGAGAGCATGCGCCCGAGTGCCGCAGCGGGGTTGGCGAGTGACGTGGACGCGGTGAACCAGTACGCGGAACCGATGTAGAGCGCGACCGCGCCGGCGACGCGTTGTGCGGGCACCCGAAGAACCACGAGGATCAGGCCGAACGTGGCGACCGCTTCGGCGAGCCACTGCCCGGTTCCCGAACGGACCTTTGAAGAAATCTGATAGATGTCGAGCTCGAACATGGCGTGTGCAAGCCAGGCGCCGAGCACCGCGCCGGCGAGCTGCGCGGCGACGTAAGGAACGAGCAGCGAGCCACGCAACCGGCCGCGCAGCACCATCACCAGCGACACGACCGGGTTGAAGTGGGCTCCGCTGACGGGCGCGAACAGCTCGATCAACACATAGAGTCCCGCGACGGTGGCAGCGGTGTTAGCCAGCAGCGCGATGGCCACGTTACCGCCGGCCAGGCGCTCGCCCATGATCCCCGAGCCCACCACCACGGTCAGCAGCAGCAGCGTGCCGAGCGCCTCGGCGCCGACCCGCCGCAACGCCGTGTCTCCCGCCGCCGCGCGCGTGCGTTCAGCGGCTGCCGATGTCACGGAGCTCGCGCAAAGTTGCCATCGCATCCAGGGATTGCAGCGGCAGCGTGAGCATCAAGTCGATGCGCCGCTTCAACCCGACGGCCGCGTCCCGAAAGGCGACGCGGATTTCATCCTCCGTGCCATGAACCGCCGCCGGGTCGGGCACGCCCCAGTGAGCGGTCATCGGGTGGCCCGGCCAGAGCGGGCAGACCCCGCCGGCGGCGCTGTCGCAGACCGTGACGATGAAGTCCATCGAGGGCGCTCCGGGCACGGCGAACTCGTCCCAGTTCTTGCTGCGGGCGCCCAGGGCCGGTATGCCCATGACGCGCAGCGTTTCGAGCGCGCGGGGATTGACGACGCCGGTCGGATGGCTGCCTGCGGAATACGCTTTGAAGCGACCATGGCTGGCGTGATTCAGCAGCGCTTCGGCCAGGATGGAGCGCGCGGAGTTTCCCGTGCAGATGAACAGGACGTTGTGGGTCTCGTGGGCCACGGGAAGCTCAGCAGCAGCCGGGTTGCTTCATCGCGGTGGCCGCCGCTCACGTGGCCGCCGCGGCGCCGCACGCCGGCGCCGTCGCAGCGTCTGCCGCCTTCGCTTTGTCGCGGAACAACGGGAGAAGGCAACGCCCGCCGGCAAATCTTCAAAGTGGGCGTGGAACCGCTTCATGTTCTTTCCAGTGACTCAGCAGCACGATGCGGCCGATTCTTGAATCGCGCAGCCGACCCCTTGGCAGCAGTTCTCGGTGAGATACCCGAGCACGGCGTTCATGCGTTCGTACGCGGCACGGTAGATGATGTTGCGACTGGCCCGCTCCTGGCTGATCAGCCCGGCATGCCCCAGCTCCTTCAAGTGGAAGGACAGCGTGTTGGGTGGGATGGCCAGTCCTTCGGCCATGGTCCCGGGCGTCATTCCGTTGCCTCCGGCAATCACCAGCGCGCGGAACACCTGCAGTCGGACCGGATGGGCCAGCGCGGCCAGCGAATCGATCACCTCTTTTTGTTCCATGATTCGAGAATAGTCGAAATATAGACGTTATGCGTGGTGCTCCGACAAAACCGTGCTCAAGCCACCATCGGCGCGGCACAGTTCGAGCAGAAACGCGCGCCCGACGCGGCCGGCGTGCCGCACGCGCTGCAGAAGCGACGGCCGGCGGCCGGCACAACGGGCGGTGCAGACGCCGGCGCCGCCGAAACATGCGTCGCCGCGGCAGTCGAGCCGCTCGCCAGCGCCGCCGCTTGCAGGTGGCTCTGCAACTGCGCTGCGCCGTCGGCCTGACCCGAGACGAGCACCCGCTCGCCGGCGTTCAGCAGGCCCATGCGCTTCTCGTCTTCCGCGCTCATCGGCGCGATCATCACGCTCGCGTGGCTGGCGAAGTTCGTCAACGCAAACGACAGTTGCTGGGCCTCCTGTTCGGTCGAGAACATCGCGGTGACCTGGCGGTTGTCGTCTTTGCCGAACACCACCGATTCGATGCGGGCGCGCCAGACCCGCAAGGTCATCGACTCGGTGCGGACCACGTCGTTGGAGGTGTTCAAGCGGTTCGAGAAGTTGCCGCCGGTGCCGACGCGCGAGGTTTGGTAGCTGCCCTGCATCTCGACCCAGACCAACGTCGATTCGAAGTTGAAGCGACCCCACAAACGCGATGCGGCCTGAAAGCAGAAGGTCGCGACGAAGGCCAGGATCGCGGACATGCCGACCAGCGAAAAGCGGTTCTGCGCCCACGGCGCGCTGGCATCGAAGTTGCGCACGAACCAGAGCGTCATGACGCAGGAGACGACGACCAGCGCGGTCGCGAAGAGGTCGAGCATCAGCAGCGCGCGATGGCGAGGCGCCGCGAACGCCGCAGCAAAGGTCGGTGCCTTGGTGCCCGAAATCGGCAGCGGCTGGGTCTCTTCGAAGCGTTCGCCGGCGAACGTGCCCGCCGGCGTCGATGCCGGGGTGACCGGGTCGATGCGCGCGTAGCGGCGGTTCGGGATGCTCTCGGTCCATTGCTGCATCAGCGTGCGGTCGAGCTCGTCCATCAGTTGCGTCGGCGGCGCGTTCATCGAAAGCCGCGTCTGCTCGCAGCTCGCGCGCGTTTGCGGCAACTGATCGACCTGCGCGAGGATGGCGGCGACGGCCAGCACGCAGGCCACCAGCGCGGCGCCGAGCATCACGAAGGTCTGCGCGTCGGGCGAAAAGCCGATCTGGGGCAAGCTCCTGGCCACCAGGCCGATGAACACCGGCCCGACCACGGCCGCGGCGATCAACCCCACCAGCGACCACGGCATGAGTCGCGCCTTTTTCTGCGACCAGATCGGTTGCAGCAGAAAGACGAGGCCGAACGCGAAATACAGCATCGAGATCCAGGGCCTCGTCAACGGGTTGCCGAAGACCAGCCACGAGAAGATGAAGCTCAGCAGCGTGGCGCCGATGGCTGCCAGGTTGAACACGTAGCGGCGCGCGAGCATCTGCACTTCGAGCGGCGCGGTGATGAGCGTCGGGGCCCAGTGGTAGAGCAGGCCTTCGATCGCACCGGTCGGTTCGGGATAGGTGAGGCCGCCTTGGCGCAGCACCTCCTTGTAATAGTCGGCGCCTTTCGAATTGCCGGTGGTGTTGGGCGGCAGTTCGAACACGAGCGACTTCGGCCGACCGCGGCCGAAGAAGAAGCGCAGCCGCGTCGCGGCCACGGCCGCGCAGCCGAGGCCGGCGAGCAGCATCAGAAGGGCCGCGGCCATGGGGGCTGCGACAAGGCGGAACGCACTCTCCTCTGCGGCATTTCGAGCCCAGAAGAGACACGTGACCCCGGCCAGCAACAACAAAGCGGCGCAGATCCAGAGCAGGCGGTTCTGCAGGCGATAGGGGTTCGGCAGCTCGAGCAGTTTCGACTCGGAGCCGTATTCGTAAGACATCAGCAACTCCATGCGCGTCGCGCGGGCGCAGTTTAGGTGGCCCGATGCGGGCGGTAAATCCGTTCTGGCGCTAGCGCCTGCGAGCGAACCCCCCATGTCGGTGCCGACCTCCTTCGCTTCACAAGGCCCTAGACTGGCTCGATGCAACGGCATCCGACACGACGCGCGGCGCTCGCGGGGCGGGGTTGCGCTGGCGGGCAGCACCGTGGTCGGCGCGGCCCACGCGCACGAGACGGTGCGCCAGCCGAACATCCTCTTCATTCTTGCCGACGACTGGAGTTTCTGGCTTCGGGCATCGCAGTAAAAGCATCACTTGTCATCTGTTGACATCTAAAGTATCTTCGGCGCGATGAACATCGTCTGCATCGGCGGCGGCCCGGCGGGGCTCTACTTCGCGTTGCTGATGAAGCGGGCGAATGCCGATCACGACGTCATGGTGGTCGAACGCAACAAGCCCTACGACACCTTCGGCTGGGGCGTGGTGTTCTCCGACCAGACGCTCGGCAACCTGCAGGCGGCCGATGCCCAGAGCGCGAGCGAGATCCTCGGCGCGTTCAGCCATTGGGACGACATCGAGATCAACATCCGCGGCAGCAGCGTGCGTTCGGGTGGCCATGGCTTTTGCGGCATCGGCAGGAAGCGCCTCTTGAACATCCTGCAGCGGCGCTGCGAAGCGCTCGGCGTGAAGCTGGTGTTCGAGACCGACGCGAAAAGCGAAACCGATTACCCCGACGCCGAACTCGTGATCGCGAGCGACGGCCTCAACAGCCGAATCCGAACGCGCCACGCCGAGGTGTTCAAGCCCGACATCGACCTGCGCGAATGCCGCTTCGTGTGGCTCGGCACGACAAAGCGATTCGATGCGTTCACCTTCGCGTTCGAGCAGACCGAGTGGGGCTGGTTCCAGGCCCATGCCTACCGGTTCGACGACGACACCTCGACCTTCATCGTCGAAACGCCCGAGGCGGTGTGGCAGGCGGCGGGGCTCGATGCGATGTCGAAGGAGGAGTCGATCGCGTTCTGCGAGCGGCTCTTCGCAGCGCACCTCGCTGGCCATGCGCTGGTCTCGAACGCGCAGCACCTGCGCGGCTCGGCGCAATGGATCCGCTTCCCGCGAGTGGTGTGCGAGCACTGGGTCTACCGACCGAGCGATGGCGCGGCGCCGGTGGTGCTGATGGGTGACGCCGCGCACAGCGCGCATTTTTCGATCGGCTCGGGCACCAAGCTCGCGCTCGAAGATGCGATCGAGCTGGCCCGTTGCATCGCCCTTGCGAGCGAGGGCGGGCGCATCGACCTGCCGAAAGCGTTGAATGACTACGAAGCCGCGCGAAGGGTTGAGGTGCTGCGCATCCAGAACGCCGCGCGCAACTCGACCGAGTGGTTCGAGCATGTCGATCGCTACGCCGACCTGCCGCCCGAGCAGTTTGCCTATTCTTTGCTCACCCGCAGCCAGCGCATCAGCCACGAGAACCTGCGCCAGCGCGACGCGGCTTATGTGGAAGGCCACGAGCGTTGGTTTGCCGCGCGTTCGGGCATCGATGACGCGGCGACTGTTGGTGCGGTGCCACCGATGTTCGCGCCCTTCAGGCTGCGCGGCGTGACGCTGAAGAACCGCGTCGTGGTGTCGCCGATGGCGCAATACATGTGCGTGCGCGGCGTACCTGCCGACTACCACCTGGTGCACCTCGGTGCCCGCGCGATGGGCGGCGCCGCGATGGTGATGGCCGAGATGACCTGCCCCTCGCCCGACGCGCGCATCACGCCTGGTTGCCCGGGCCTCTGGAACGACGTGCAATGCGAGGGCTGGAAGCGCATCGTCGATTTCGTGCACGGCACGACCGACGCGAAGATCGGGGTCCAGCTCGGCCACGCCGGCGCGAAGGGGTCGACGCGGCTCGGCTGGGACGGCGTCGACCTGCCGATCGACGAGAGCGGCGCGAGCAACCATGGCGAGAAGAACTGGCCATTGATCTCGGCATCGGCGCAGCAGTATCTGGAAGGCGTGAGCCAGTGGTCGACCGCGATGACGCGCGCCGATATGGACCGGGTTCGAGACGATTTCGTACGAGCGACGACGCGCGCCGCCGCTGCCGGCTTCGACTGGCTCGAGCTGCATTGCGCGCACGGCTACCTGCTGTCGTCGTTCATCTCGCCACTCACAAACTTGCGCACCGACGAATACGGCGGTTCGCTCGCGAACCGTCTCGCGTATCCGATCGAGGTCTTCAAAATGGTGCGCGCTGCATGGCCCGACGACCGGCCGATCTCGATCCGGATCTCTGCGCACGACTGGGTCGAAGGCGGCATCGCGCCGAGCGACGCGGTCGAGATCGCGAAAGCCTTCAAGGCCGCCGGCGCCGACCTGATCGACTGCTCGTCGGGCCAAGTGAGCAAGGCCGAGGCGCCCGTCTACGGTCGCATGTACCAGGCGCCGTTTTCCGATCGCGTTCGCAACGAAGCCGGCATCGCGACGATGGCGGTGGGCGCGATCTCGGAGGCGGACCACGTCAACGGCATCATTGCGGCGGGTCGCGCGGACCTGTGCGCGATCGCACGCCCGCACCTCGCGAACCCGGCGTGGACCTTGATGGAAGCGGCGCGCATCGGCTACACCGAGATCGCGTGGCCGAAGCCGTATCGCGCGGCCAAGGCGCAGCTCGAGCGCAACCTCGAGCGCGAGCGCGCGATGGCGGCGCAGCAGGCTGGCCTGTCTGCGGCCGAAATCGCGAACCGCGCGTTGAACGCTTGAAGGTGCCAGGGACGACCCCATGCGAGCCCGCGCATATGACATGTCGTTCTTGAATCGCGATGCTCTTCTGCGCATCGCAACGCCCACCCCACCAAGACCATGAGCGACCGTCGCACATGAAACCCAACGACGCCTCCCACGACCTGCTGCGCGTCGCCGACGAGCTCGGCCACGAGGCGCGCGCGTCGAGTGGCGACCACGCGGCGCTGCGCCTGTGGTTGCGCTTGTTGAGCTGCACCACGCAGATCGAGGCCGAGATCCGTCGGCGCCTGCGCGAGCGCTTCGACACCTCGCTCGCCCGCTTCGATTACCTTGCGCAACTGCACCGTCACGCGCAAGGCTTGAAGATGCGCGAGCTCTCGCGCTGCCTGATGGTGACCGGCGGCAACGTCACCGGCCTCACCGACGAACTCGAGCGCGATGGCCTGGTGCAACGCACCGAGAGCAAGGGCGATCGGCGCGCGCGCCTGGTGCGCCTGACGGTCAAAGGCCGCCGCCAGTTCGAAACGATGGCAGAGGCGCACCAAGGCTGGGTTCTCGAGCTCTTTGCCGGGCTCGACGCAAAGGCGGTGCAGCAGGTGCATGGCCAGCTCGGCCAGTTGCGCGTGCACCTCGTGCAGAACCTGCATACCGCCGAGGAGACCCAATGACCCGCATGCGCAAAATCAGCCCTGGCGATGAGGCGGCCCATCCGTCGAGGGCTGATGCCGATGTCGATGCCGCCGAGCAGAACATGAACGCGCGGGCCCGGGCCGACCTCGATGCCGCGATCCGCGAGGCCGAATCGAGCGAGCCACTCGTGGTGCCTCACGATGAGTCGCGTGTCGGTCCACGCTCGCCCTCACCCCAGCCCTCTCCCGCAAGCGGGAGAGGGGGCCACGCGGGAGGGGGCCACGCAGGTCTCCCTCTCCCGCTTGAGGGAGAGGGCTGGGGTGAGGGTCTTCGTGAAGATCCCCCTCGCCTCGACCCCGCGCTCACCGCCGGCAACCGCAAGCCAGCCGCGAGCTACATCGCGACCCACTTCGGCTGGAACGTCGACGGCGCCGTCGCGACCCTCACGCTCGACCGACCCGAGCGCAAGAACCCGCTGACGTTCGAGTCGTACGCCGAACTGCGCGAC
This sequence comes from Caldimonas sp., assembly GCA_965246805.1. GTDB lineage: Bacteria > Pseudomonadota > Gammaproteobacteria > Burkholderiales > Burkholderiaceae_C > Schlegelella_A. The sequence goes on from CBDFFO010000006.1 coordinate 407,482, forward strand.
CTGTTCGGCGCGCTGAAGCACGCCGACGACGTGCACGCCGTCGTCATCACCGGCTCGGGCGGCAACTTTTGTTCCGGCGGCGACGTGCACGAAATCATCGGCCCACTGGTGCGACTGAAGGCGCCGGAACTTTTGATGTTCACGCGCATGACCGGCGACGTCATCAAAGCGATGCGCGCGTGCCCGCAACCCATCGTCGCCGCGGTCGACGGCGTGTGCGCCGGTGCCGGCGCGATCCTCGCGATGGCGAGCGACCTGCGCTTCGGCACGGCGCGCTCGAAGACGGCGTTCCTCTTCAATCGTGTCGGCCTCGCCGGCTGCGACATGGGCGCCTGCGCGATGCTGCCGCGCATCGTCGGCCATGGGCGCGCGAGCGAATGGCTCTTCACCGGTCGCTCACTGGGTGGCGAAGAGGCCGAGCGCTGGGGCTTCTTCAATCGCCTGTGCGCACCCGATGCGTTGTCGAGCGAAGCGCAGGCGATGGCGACGAGCCTGGCCACCGGCCCCACGTTCGCGAACGGCATCACCAAGACGATGCTGCAACACGAGTGGGCGATGACGATCGAGCAGGCCATCGAGGCCGAGGCGCAGGCGCAGGCCCTGTGCATGCTCACCGAAGATTTTCGCCGCGCGTACGACGCGTTCGTCGCGAAACAAAAGCCGTTGTTCAAGGGAGACTGAGATGCTCAAGCTGCACGGGTTCAGCCAATCGGGCAACACGTTCAAGGTCGCGTTCCTGTTGCGCGCGCTCGGCGTGCCTTGGGAGCCCGTGCACCTGCCATTCAACGCTTTCGCCAGCGGCGCGACGCGCGACGCCGCGTGGCGCCACAGCGTCAACCCGATGGGCGAGGTGCCGGTGCTCGAGGACGAGCGCGGCAAAAAGCACACGCAATCGGGCGTGATCCTGACGAAGCTCGCACGCGAGCACGGCCGCTTCGGCGGCGACACCGAAGACGACCGTGAAGAGGTGCTGCGCTGGCTCTTCTTCGACAACCACAAGTTCACCAGCCACTTGGCCACCTGGCGCTTCATGAAAGCGTTCAGCCCGACGGCCCCCGATCCGGCGGTCGCGGCCTTCCTGCAAAGCCGGATCCGGAGTGCGTTCGGCATCGTCGACAAGCACTTGGCGACGCGTGCGTACATCGTCGGCGATGCGTTCACGGTCGCCGACATCTCGCTGTCGGGATACCTTTTCTATCCGGCCGACGAGAGCGGCATCGAGATCGCCGAAACGTTCCCGAACCTCGCCGCGTGGCGCGATCGCCTGCGCGACGCGCCGGGCTGGGCCGACCCGTACGACGTGTTGCCCGGCGAACGCATCGCGCCGCTGCGCTGACCCGCTCTCGCTGCTCGGCAACCGACATGTCCAGCACGTTCCTCGCAACGCTCGAATGGCCGTTCTTCGAGCCCCGTCACCGCGCGTTCGCGGCCGCCCTCGACGCGTGGGCCGCCGCCTCGGTCGGCCACCCGCAGCCCCAAGACCGCGACGCGGTCGACGCCGCCTGCCGGCGCCTCGTGCGCTCGCTCGGCGATGCCGGCTGGCTCGCGCACGCGGTGGCCGGCCGCGAACACGGCGGCGCGGCCGACGCGATCGACACGCGTTCGATCTGCCTCGCCCGCGACACGCTCGCACGCCACGACGGCCTCGCCGACTTCGCGTTCGCGATGCAGGGGCTCGGCTCGGGCGCGATCAGCCTCGCGGGCTCGGCCGAACAAAAGACGCGCTATTTAAAAGCGGTGGCCAGCGGCGACAAGATCGCCGCCTTCGCGCTTTCCGAGCCCGAGGCCGGCAGCGATGTCGCGGCCATGGCGTGCCGCGCGCACATCGATGGCGACCATGCCGTGCTGAACGGCGAGAAGACCTGGATCTCGAACGGCGGCATCGCCGATTTCTACGTCGTGTTCGTGCGCGAAGTGCCAGCCCTCACCCCGACCCTCTTCCGCGGGCGGGAGAGGGGGCAGGACGCGTCTCCGCCATCTCCCCCGCGCGGCGCGCAGAACATCTCCGCCTTCATCGTCGATGCCGACACGCCGGGCCTCGCCATCGCCGAACGCATCGACGTGATCGCGCCGCACCCGCTCGCCCGGCTCGCCTTTACCGCATGCCGCGTGCCGCTCACGCAGCGCATCGGCCCGGCTGGCGCAGGCTTCAAGATCGCGATGCGCACGCTCGACGTGTTTCGCACCTCGGTCGCCGCGGCCGCGCTCGGCTTCGCGCGCCACGCGTTCGACCACGCGCTGAACCGCGCTCGCACGCGCCCGATGTTCGGCGGCGTGCTCGGCGATTTCCAGCTCACGCAGGCGAGTCTCGCGGGCATGGCCACCACGATCGACAGCGCCGCGCTCCTCACCTACCGCGCCGCGTGGCAACGCGACCAGGGCCGGACCGTGACGCGCGAAGCCGCAATGGCCAAGCTCGCCGCGACCGACGGCGCGCAGCAAGTCATCGATGCCGCGGTGCAGATGTTCGGTGGCCTCGGCGTCACCAGCGGTCATCCGGTCGAGCGCCTGTACCGCGAGATCCGCGCGTTGCGAATCTACGAAGGCGCGTCCGAAGTGCAGCAGCTCATCATCGGGCGTGATGTTCTGAAAGGGACCGCGACATGAGCGAGCCACCCGCTTTGCCCCCTCTCCCTCCGGGAGAGGGTTGGGGTGAGGGCCGTGCCGCACCGAACCCTCACCCTAGCCCTCTCCCGGAGGGAGAGGGGACAGGAGCTGGCACCGACCCGCAAGTGCTGCTTCCTGCCGGCTGGCCACGGCCTAGGGGTTACGCCAACGGCGTGGCCGTGAGCGGTCGCCAGGTCTTCGTCGCCGGCATGATCGGCTGGGACGCGCACGGGCGTTTCGCGAGCGACGACTTCGCCAGGCAGACGCGGCAGGCCCTCCTCAACATCGTTGCCGTGCTCCGCGAGGCCGGTGCGAAGCCGGAGCACATCACCCGCATGACCTGGTACGTGACCAACAAGCGCGAGTACCTCGCGGCCGGCGCGCAAGTCGGAAAAGCGTTTCGCGAGATCATCGGGGCTTACAACGCGGCGATGACGGCCGTCGAAGTCACCGCCTTGATGGAAGACCGTGCCAAGGTCGAGATCGAAGTCACTGCGGTGATCCCGGTCGGGCCGACGGCCTGATTCACGACATTTTCGGAGCGCACTCTCATGGCCAACCCCAAGGCATCGTTCAAATGGGACGACCCGCTGTTGCTCGACCAGCAACTGAGCGACGACGAACGCGCGGTGCGCGACGCCGCGCACGCCTATTCGCAGGAGCGTCTGGCGCCACGGGTTACCGAGGCGTTCCGCAACGGCACCACCGATGTCGCGATCTTCAAGGAGATGGGCGAACTCGGCCTGCTCGGCGCGACCATTCCCGAAGCTTACGGCGGGGCCGGGCTCAATTACGTGTGCTACGGCCTCGTCGCGCGCGAGGTCGAACGCGTCGACTCGGGCTACCGCTCGATGATGAGCGTGCAGTCGTCATTGGTGATGCTGCCCATCTTCACGTTCGGCACCGAAGCGCAGAAGCAGAAGTACTTGCCGAAACTCGCGCGCGGCGAATGGATCGGCTGCTTCGGTCTGACCGAGCCGAACGCCGGCTCCGACCCAGCGAGCATGATCACGCGGGCGAAGAAAGTGCCCGGCGGCTATTCGCTCACCGGCGCGAAGATGTGGATCACGAACTCGCCGATGGCCGATGTGTTCGTGGTGTGGGCCAAGGACGACGAGGGCGCGATCCGCGGCTTCATCCTCGACAAGGGAGCGAAGGGTTTGAGCGCGCCCGCGATCCACGGCAAGGTGGGCCTGCGCGCGAGCGTCACGGGCGAGATCGTGATGGACGGGGTGTTCTGCCCTGAAGAGAACGCCTTCCCCGAGGTCCGCGGCCTGAAGGGCCCGTTCACGTGCCTCGACAGCGCCCGCTACGGCATCGCGTGGGGCGCGCTCGGCGCGGCCGAAGATTGCTGGCACCGCGCGCGCCAGTACGTGCTCGACCGCCAGCAGTTCGGCAAGCCGCTCGCGGCCAACCAGCTGATCCAGAAGAAGCTCGCCGACATGCAGACCGAGATCACGCTCGGCCTGCAAGGGTGCCTGCGCCTCGGCCGCATGAAAGACGAGGGCACGGCCGCGGTCGAGATCACGTCGATCATGAAGCGCAACTCGTGCGGCAAGAGCCTCGACATCGCCCGTGTCTCGCGCGACATGCTCGGCGGCAACGGCATCAGCGACGAGTACGGCGTGATCCGCCACGTGGTAAACCTCGAGGTGGTGAACACATACGAAGGCACGCACGATGTGCACGCGCTGATCCTCGGCCGCGCGATGACGGGGATCGCGGCGTTCTGAGGGGTGAGGGCAGTGTCGGTGTGCGCCCTCACCCCAAGTTTCTCGCGCAAGCGGGAGAGGGGCAACACATGGTCACCGCTCGCGCAAGCGTGCGAGGAAAGGCAGAAGTCGCACCGCACGGCCCCCTCTCCTGCTCGCGCGAGAGGACTGGGGTGAGGGCCAGTCCTATCACACGTTGACCGTCACACCGTCATCTCGCAGGACCTGCCTATGACGTACACCGCCCACCTCGACACGTTCGCTCGCGATCACTTGCCCGCGCCCGAGGCGCAGCCCGAATACCTCTTCGACCTGCCCGAGCTGCAGTTCCCCGATCGCCTCAATTGCGCGACCGAACTGCTCGACCGGCACGTGAGCCTAGGCCGTGGCGACAGGCCATGCATGCGCGCACCGAGCGGCCAGGCGTGGACGTATGCCGAGTTGCGCGCCCGAGCCGATCGCATCGCCCACGTGCTCGTGAACGAGCTCGGCCTCGTGACCGGCAACCGCGTGCTGCTGCGTTCCCACAACAAGCCGATGCTCGTGGCGTGCTGGTTCGCAGTGATGAAGGCGGGCGCGATCGCCGTCGCGACGATGCCGCTACTCCGCGCGAAGGAGCTGGCGCAGATCATCGACAAGGCACAGGTCGCGTTCGCGATCTGCGACGCGCCGTTGCGCGGTGAGCTCGACGCAGCGACGGCCAGGTCGAGCGTGCCGATGCAGACCGTGAGCTTCGGTGACGCGTCGGCGAGCCATGGCCTCGAAGCACGCATGGCGCGCCACAACGAGCCGTTCACTGCCGTCGACACCGCCGCCGACGACACCTGCCTGCTCGCCTTCACGTCCGGCACCACCGGCGAGCCGAAGGCGACCATGCACTTCCACCGCGACCTGATGGCGAGTTGCGTGTGCTTCCCGCCGCACGTGCTGCGCGCGACGAGTGACGATGTCTTCATCGGCAGCCCGCCGCTCGCCTTCACCTTCGGCCTCGGCGGCCTGGTGCTGTTCCCGATGCACCTCGGCGCGAGCAGCGTGCTGCTCGAGAAGGCGGGGGCGCCAGACCTGATCGACGCGATCGTTGCGCATCGCGCGACCATCTGCTTCACGGCGCCGACCTCGTACCGCGCGATGGCCGCCGGCGCGCACGAACACCGCATCGCCGTGCGCGACGGCGGGCTGCTCCGCAAATGCGTGGCTGCCGGCGAGGCGCTGCCCGCGGCCACGCGCGCGCTGTGGCGCGAAGCGACCGGCATCGAAATCATCGACGGGATCGGCGCGACCGAGATGTTCCACATCTTCATCGCGGCCGACGAAGCGCACGCGCGGCCGGGCGCCACCGGCGTGGCCGTGCCCGGCTACCGCGCGCGCGTAGCCGATGCACAAGGCCGCACCGTGCCGGCCGGCACCCTCGGACGCCTCGCGGTGCAAGGCCCGACCGGTTGTCGCTATCTCGACGACAAGCGCCAAGCCGAGTACGTGCAGGACGGCTGGAACTACACCGGCGACGCCTATCTGCAGGACGCCGACGGCTACTTCCAATACCAGAGCCGCACCGACGACATGATCATCTCGGCCGGCTACAACATCGCCGCGGTGGAGGTGGAAGACGCGTTGCTCTCGCACACTGCCGTGGCCGAATGCGCCGTGATCGGCGTGGCCGATGAGGAGCGGGGCCAGATCGTCAAGGCATGCATCGTGCTGCGCGCCGGGCACGTGGGCGACAACGCGATGGTGATGGCGCTGCAAGAGTTCGTGAAGGCGAGCGTGGCGCCGTACAAGTACCCGCGAGCCATCGAGTTCCACGCGGTGCTTCCGCGGACGGAGACGGGGAAGCTGCAGAGGTTTCGGTTGCGGGGGTAATGGTTTTCGGTCGCCGCGATGGGCTAATTCCGGACGCTGGCCACCGGCAGTTTCCTGGCTTGTGATTTCGACGACATCGCCCTGAGGGGCCTGCGACCACGGACCGACGAGTTCACCGCTTCACGCCTGCGGAAGCGGTTGCGTCTCGCGAGAATCGGGCACCGAACGGCCTTGACGGTTCGCGCGCCGGTAGCGGCTCGGTGTGGTGCCCAAATGGCGTCGCATCACGTTGCTCAGGTGCTGCTGGTTGGCGAAGCCGCAGTCGTGCGCGACATCGACCAGACTCAGGTCCGTCGCCCGCAGCAATTGCGTTGCGCGATCGAGCCGCATCGCGAGAACGAACTGATGCGGAGCCTGGCGCGTGTGCTCGCTGAAGACCTGCGCGAAGCGATTGGGCGACAGGCCAGCTTCTCGAGCCAAGTCGGCGACCAGAATGTGCTCAGACAGGTGTGCAACGACGTAGTCGCGCAGCCTGGCCAGGATCTGGGGCGAGAGTGCGTTCGTGGCCGTGCCAGTGCCGCGCAGTTGCCGCGCCAGGCGCACGAGAAGCAGCCGCGCCAGGCTGTCGGCGGCCTCGGCCTGCAAGGGTCCCGCGCTGCCGAGTTCCGCCGCGAGTTGGTCGACGAGTTGCCGGATGCCAGCCACCTGGGCGTTGAAGACGGGCTGTTCCCTGGCAAACGAAGCGGTGTCGTCATCGGCGTTGCCGAGGGCCTCCGGGTGAAGGTAAATGTTCAGATGCCGACTCGGTGAATCCTTGCGCCAGACCACCGGCATGCCGGCCGGCACCAGAAACATCGAGTAGCGCTGCGCGTCATAGCAGCGGTGTCGCTCGCCGTCGACGCCGCCGTTGACGCGTGAGTGCGTCAGGTTCACCGAGAGGCGTGACACCGGCAGCGGTGGAACCATGAGGTCGTACGGCGGAGATGCGTAGATTGCAGCGCAAACGGCGCCTCGATCGCCCTGGCGCATCAGCGCTTCGAGTTCCTTGCCGCCGGCCGTGGCCAGCACTTGCGAGTAGGCGTCGACCGCGTTGCGCACCTGCGCGCTGGGCTGCTCCGAAGCGCTCGTCCCGTGATGTGCGTGCGATGCGAGGTCGGCTTCGGGATTCATCGTGCGTCTCCTCGTCGAACTTTGCAAGAACCTGGGTGGACAACGGCAACGCCTCGGCGGAACGTGCAAGACAGCTCTGCTGCCGGCGTGTCTCAATGACGCATGTCCGGTGCCGTGCGATCGATGCATGGCGCGGCGTGTGTGCAATTCGTCGCCGCGGCGCGCTGGACATTACGGCGCGCGTCAATCGTGAGCTGTCGCGCAAGCCGGAGCGAATCCGCGCAGGCGAGACATCGTCCCTAGTCCTATCGCCAACTGCTGGAGACATCATGATCCGCAAGACCAAGAGACACCTCACCGACTCTGCGCGCCCGTCCGAAGCAAGCCGCTTCGATCGGCTCCCGCGGCGCCTGGCCGTCTTCGCTGCGTCGATCGCACTGCTTGGCAGCGCACTGGTCGTGCAGGCGGACGACCGCGGCGAAGGCTTGGGCGCCGCGCAGTTGCGCCGCCTCATCGACCAACAGGTCGGTGGCATCGACAAACTGAAGGTGCCTTTGACGAACGCCGAGATTCCGGTGCCGGCACCGCGCGCCGGAACGCCGCCCGAGTATCGTGACCGCTACAAGACGACCGAGGCGAAGCGCTACCTCGGCAAGCTGCTCTTCCACGATCCAGTGCGCACCGCGCGGATCAACAAGAACGAGAACCAGCCCGTCAACCTGCCCGCGGGTACGGCCTTCGGCGGCACGCTGAATGCGACCAGTCGACAAGTGCAGGCCATTGTCGATGCGACGAAGCAGACCGGCTCGTGCGCCACTTGCCACTTCGGCGAAGCGGCGACCAAGGCCGGGCAGCAACTCAACCTGCACGTCGGTGCCGAGGGCCGTGCGTACACGGACAAGGACGGCAACTTCATCGTCCGCCGCCGGACGCAGGACATCCTCGTCAAGAAGCGCTCGACCCCACTGTTCCCCGGCGACACCCTGGTCGATGCGCTGCCGACGCTGACCGACGTCGACATCATCCGCGGCCTGCGTGAGGTCACCACGCCGTCGGCCTGGTATCACCTCCCGCAATCGGGCGCGGAACAGCTGATCGCGACCGGCCGGCTCGACGAACTCGACAGCGTGGCCCGCACCTCGATGAGCGTGATCGGATTCGCTTTCAACAACCGCCTGCTGTTTGGCGGCTTTGGCGGTGAGTTGCAGGAGTTGCCGGGTGCCGTCAACCCCTTGAACGACCCGGCGCAGGAGAACCTCACGTTGCTGCTGCTCGACGCTCACCGCATGCTCAATTTCCAGTCGGCCGAGCTGATGAAGATCCCGGCCTTCGTCAAGCTGTTTCGCGAGGCCTTCCCGGATGAAGCCGCTGCGGCCGACCGCTCAGGCAATCTGGGCGATCTCATCAACGACCAGACCGTGCTGCGCGCGACCTCCACCTTCTTGCGCACGGTGGTGACCCGCAACACGCCGTTCGATCGCTTTGTCGCGGGCGACGACCGCGCGCTGAGCGCAAGCCAGCGGCGTGGCGCCAGGCTGTTCTTCACGCCGGCGACCAACGGCCAAGGCGGTGCCGGCTGTGTTGCTTGCCACAGTGGCCCGATGCTCAACAAGCAAGTCAACGACCCGGACGTCGCCGGCATCGGCCAGTTCGTCGAAGAGAACTTCGTCAACGTCGGCCGCGGCGACCACCCGGTGCAAGCGCTGAACGCACTGGCCGGGGGCCGCCTCAACTTCAACAGGCTGAGCAGTGCCGGCTTTCCGTACCACGCCGAAGACACCGGGCGGCAGGAGATCACCCGCAACCCGGAGCACGCCTTCAAGTTCCGCAGCCTGACGATGCGGCAGCTCAAGGACGCCGGGAACTTCTTCCACGACGGTTCAGTGACCAAGGTGCGCGACGTGGTGGAGTACTTCAACGCCGGTATGCCACAGGACCCCACCGCCGGCGCAGCGCACACCCTGTCGAACCGCTTCACGAATCCGCGCGGGCCGGGTTACCCAAGGGGTCTGGGCCTTTCGCGGCAAGAGGTCGACGATCTCACCGAGTTCCTGGAGGACGGTCTGTACGACCCGGCCTTCCGGAAGTACGACCGCCACTCATCCACGGATGCCTTCCAGCCGCACGAACGCGATCTGACCTACTCGAAGTACCGTCCGGACCTCTCCGCCCTGGGAGCCAAGGATGGTTTCATGCTCAGCGGGTTGGCCATCGACAACAACGATCCGCTGTCGCGCAGAGACCAGGGCCTCGAGTTCCTGGACGTGACTTCGCAGGCGCATGTCGCGTTGATCGACCGCGACCGCGACGATGGACGGCAAAAGGACGTGTATCGCATCACCAACAACAGCACGTCGGTCATCGACACGCACCTGCTGATGGTGGCCAGGGGTCTTCCGCGCCAGGTTCAACTCGTCAACGGCAGCGGCACGACGAAGGGCGGGGATCCGTATCTGCGTGTCTTCCTGAAGGACGGCGTGATCATGCCGGGTCAAAGCATCGTCGTCTCACTCGCCTTCAGGGGCGAGCGGAAGAACGAACGGAAAGACTCTCGCTTGAACTACAGCCTCGGCCTGCTCTCGGGGCAAGGCCAACCTTGAGTTTCTTGAGCTGACGTGTTGCCTTCTGGCCCGCTCGCGGGCCGGAAGGGCAGCAGCGGCCCGTCGAAGCGCCGCGACGAGGCGGCGCTTCACATTTGATTGGTGCTGGACGCCTGTGTCTCTGGCGCGGCCCTATCAAACGGCAAGTCTTCTGGGGGTTCGAGCGACAGCAATCGCTTCGGCGCTGTGGGGGGCCGAAAACCAAGGCCTGCCACTTCGAGATCCCGGGCGCGCACGGCATACGAGGTCGTCGCAAGGCAGGCTGGGCTTTCAGGCCACCACCGGCGGCGCGGGGGGCGCTGCCTTGCGCACGCGCAACCCGCTGAACCCGCCCGGGACCGCGGCGAAGCCGGCAGCGAAGGCCAGCGCGATGTCAGGTCCTTGCGCGCCGTGGGCACCGACCGAGCTGAAGATGATGGCGATGATGACCGCCCCCAACGTCTGCCCGATGCCATACCGGTGCCGGCCCGCACCATCGGGCACCATCGAGTTCCTTTCGGTACAGCCGCGCACGGAGACCGGGAAGTTGAAGAGGTTTTGGTTGCGGGGCTATCGGTCTACAAACGCGAGACCCGATGCACGGTTGTATCGTCAACGAAAGGAGATTTCCGCATGGCGATGGACGCAGTCGACTACGAGATCCACGGCTCCGAAATGCAATTCGTCGAGGTCGAGCTCGACCCCGGCGAAGCCGCGATCGGCGAAGCCGGCAGCTTGATGTTCATGGACGCCGGCATCCAGATGGACACGGTGCTCGGCACCGGCGCGCCCGGGCAGGGCGGCTTGCTCGGCGCGCTGATGGGCGCGGGCCGACGACTCGTCACGGGCGAATCGCTCTTCACCACCACCTACACGAACAACGTCGCCGGCAAGCGCCGCGTCGCCTTTGCGGCGCCGTACCCCGGCAAGATCCTGCCGATGGACTTGCGCCAGCTCGGCGGCACGCTCATCTGCCAGAAGGACGCCTTCCTGTGCGCCGCGCGCGGCGTGGCGCTCGGCATCTACTTCCAGCAGCGCCTCTCGGTCGGCTTCTTCGGCGGCGAAGGATTCATCATGCAGCGGCTCGACGGTGACGGCCTCGCCTTCGTGCATGCCGGCGGCACGGTCGTGAAGCGCGAGCTGCAGGCCGGGCAAACGCTCTTCGTCGATACCGGCTGCCTCGTCGCCCTCACGCCGAGCGTGAGCTTCGAGGTGCAGTAGGTCGGCAAGATCAAGACCGCGCTGTTCGGTGGCGAAGGCCTCTTCTTTGCAAAGCTCACCGGCCCCGGCACCTTGTGGGTGCAGAGCCTGCCGTTCTCGCGCCTTGCCTCGCGCGTGTTCGCGGCGGCGCCGCAGCGTGGCGGTTCGCGTGACGAAGGCTCGGTGCTCGGCGCGGGCGCGATCGGCGGTGTGCTCGGTGGGCTCTTCGGCAACGACGAGTAGTCGCCCGCTCGTGTCGGAGCTCGAGGCGCGCCAGTGTTCTGCCCCGAGCTGCCGCGGCCGAGCACCGTTTGGCTTTCAACGGGCGCGCGTTGGCATGTGTCGTGGCCGTCGCCGCACTGACTGCCTCGAAGGCGAACGCCGGAACGGTCGTCGATACCGGGCAGCCCGTCGGAATCGATGATGCTCACGTGCTGTTCAACGACTCCGTCGACTTCCGGTACCTTGGTCTTTCATTCACCGCCGACTCTGCGCAAGAGCTGACGTCCATCCGCAGATGGTTCAACACGCACACGGGCAGCAACGTCACGGCGTCGCTTTGGACCGGCGCACCTTCTCACCGATTCCAGAGCCACAGACCACCGTGCTCATGATGCTCGGCCTCGGTCTACGGCCTTCAAGATCAGCAAGGCGCGCAAGATGCGCCTCGCCGAAGGCTGAGGTTTCCAGCGATCTCGGCCGTGGATGGTGGCCGGCCAGTTTCATCAGCGGCGCGGCCGCCCGAACCGTATCGGGCCACCACCCGCATCGACATTGACGATTTCGCCGCCGCGTGTGATCACGAGCCGCCCTTCGTGCACGAGGCCGGCCGCGGCCTGGCGAATAGCCGGCATCAACGCGCGCCAAGGGCCGCTCGCGCCGACCAGCGCGCGTGCGACTTCGGACGGGCAGATGGTGGCATCGGGTGCGCGCGCATCGAGCAGCGTGTCGATGGCGGCGACGATCTCGGCGTCGCTCACGGCGTCGCCACGTCGTTGCTGAAGCTGTCGTCCATCAGGCCTCCCGCGTGAGCACCATGTGCGTGGCGAGCTCGCCCGCGACGCTCTGCGTGACCTTGAATCCGAGCGCCGGAAGGTCGAGCCCGGCGAAGAAGGACTCGCCGCGGCCGAGCAGCGCCTTCGAGATCGCGAGGTGCATCTCGTCGATCGCGCCCGCCTCGATGTACTGCCGCACCGTCGACACGCCGCCGCCGATGCGCACGTCCTTGTCGCCCGCGGCGAAGCGTGCGCGTTCGAGCGCGGCGTGGATGCCGTCGGTGACGAAGTGGAACGTGGTGCCGCCCTTCATCTCGAGCGGCTCGCGTGCGTGGTGCGTGAGCACGAAGGTCGGCACGTGATACGGCGGCTCGTCGCCCCACCACCCTTTCCACTCGTCATCGGGCCAGGGCCCGCGCACCGGGCCGAACATGTTGCGGCCGAGAATCCACGCGCCGACGTTCGCCATGCTGGCCGCGGCGAAGCTTTCGTCGATGCCGGTGCCGCCGCCGTCGCCCGCGCCGTGCATGCGCTGGAAGGTGCGGGTTGCGAACGCCCACTCGTGCATCGCCGGGCCGCCCTTGCCGAGCGGGTCTTGCAGGCTCTGGTCGGGGCCGGCACCGAAGCCGTCGAGCGAGAGGGAGAAGGAGCTGACGCGGACTTTGGACATGGCGGCTCGCAACGAGAGAGACCGCGCATTCTCACGCGGCCGATGGCTCGCCGCCCGGCGCCGCGGCACGAACCCGCAGGCTGCTGAACGCGCCCGCGACGGCGGCGAACGCGGCGGCGCAGGCGAGCGCGATGCCGGGCCCGCGCGCGTTGTGCGCACCGACTGCGCTGAAGATGATGGCGAGGATCACCGCGCCGAGCGTCTGCCCGGCAAGACGTGCCGTGCCCAGCATACCGCCCGCAGCGCCGCTGCGCGAGACCGGCGCCGACGTGAGGATCGCGTGGTTGTTCGGGCTCTGGAAAAGGCCGAAGCCGAAGCCGCACAAGGCCATGCGCCACGCGATGTCGACATTGCCCGGCGCGTCCGGCAGTGCGGCGAGAAGCGCGAGGCCGGCCGCCATCACGAAGAGGCCGAAGGCCGCCATCCCGCCATCGGCCACGCGCCCGATCAGCCGGCCGGCCATCGGTGCCGCGATCACGGTGCCGATCGGCCACGCCGTGAGCAACAGCCCCGCGGTCGCAGGCGGCCGCGCATAGGCCTCGAGCAGCAGGAACGGCAAGCCGACATAGGCGAGCGACTGGGCGGCGAAGGCGCCTATCGAGGTGCACATCGAGAGCCCGAACACCGGAATGCGCAGCAGATCGAGCGGGAACAGCGGCACCGCTTCGCGGCGTTGCCGCCGCAGATAGACGACCGCCGCCACGACGGCGCCGACGAGGAGCAGCAGGCCCAGCCGCGGCCCGAACATCGAGCCCGAGCCCGAGGCCGAGCCCGCGAGTTGGGTGCCGAGCACGTCGGCGCCGAGGCAGGCGAGCCCGAACATCAGCACGTTGAGCAGCACGTCGGTCTTATGCAGCCGCACGCCAGCGGGCGCCGGGCCGGCGTTCTCGGGCAAGGCCTTCCAGCCAAGCCAGAACACCACGAGCCCGATCGGTGCGTTGATGCCGAAGAGCCAGGGCCACGAGGCGAACGACAGCACAGCGGCCGCGATCGAAGGGCCGGCGACCGACGTGGTCGCGATCACCAGCGAGTTGAGCGCGATGCCGTGGCCGAGCCGGGCGAGCGGATAGGTGCGCCGCACCAGCGCGCCGTTCACCGCCATGAGCCCTGCCGCGCCAAGCCCTTGGAGAGTGCGCGCCGCGACCAACACGCCGAGCGTCGGCGAGAACGCACAGCCGATCGACGCGAGCGTGAAGAGCGCGAGCCCGCCGAGGTACACGCGCCGGTAGCCGATCAGGTCGCCGAGCATCGCGAACGGCAGCAGCATCACGAGCGTCGCGACCTGGTACGCGGTGACGACCCACACCGCCGCGGCCGCCTCGGCGTGCAGGTCGTGCACGATGCCGGGCAGCGCGAGGTTCACGATGGTCCCGTCGATCACCGACATTGCGATGCCGAGCAGGATCACGGTCATCGACCAGTAGCGCTGCGGCGTCGGCAGACCGTCGATGATCGGCGTGGCGTGGTCGTTCACTGAAGGCATGCGGGCGACGGTAGCGCATCGATGGGCGCGTTGCGCCGAAGAAATTGCCGGGCCGGTACTTGTACGTAAGGGCATCATGTTCAGCATCACTTGGTGGCATAATTGATGTCTGAATTCGATGACTGAGAGACCCATCATGCGAACCACCATCACACTGGATGACGAACTGCTGGCCCGCGCTACGGAGGTGACGGGTGTCGAAGAGCGCAACACCCTGATTCACGACGGCCTTCGTGCATTGATCCAGCGTGAAGCGGGGCGACGGCTCGCCGCGCTTGGGGGCAGTGCGCCGCGCGTGGTTGAACCACCGCGTCGGCGCGCCAAGGTCGCGCCGGTTGCGACACGCACACGCAAGTGATCCTGGTCGACACGTCGATCTGGGTCGATCATTTGCGTCGGCCCGACAAGCGGCTGAGCGAGGGACTGATTGCCGGTGACGTACTCGCGCACCCGCTCGTGATCGGCGAGCTTGCCTGCGGTGTCATGCCGAAGCGGGCGGAGGTGTTGGCCCTGATGCACGAACTGCCTCGATCCGCAGTGGCATCTCATGCTGAAGTGTTGAACTTCATTGAGCGCCACGAACTGGCTGGCAGGGGCGTGGGCTACGTGGACATCCATCTGCTCGCGGCCGCGTTGATGACGCCGCCCGCGCGCCTGTGGACTCGAGATCGCCAGCTGCACGTGATCGCTGTCGAGATGGCATTGGCCTTCGACGGCGCGCGTCACTGACCAGCAGGGAAAGCCGTCGGATCAAGGCGCCCGCAGCATGTGCTTCGCTGCAGCGGCGATGCTTGCTGCATCGACGCCGAAGAACTCACGCAGCGCCGCACGCGTGTCGCTGCGGCCGAAGCCGTCGGTGCCGAGCGTGAGGTAGCGGCGCCCTTCGGGCAGGAACGCGCGGATGCTCTCCGGGAGCGCACGCACGTAGTCGGTGGCTGCGACGATCGGGCCCCGCGCCTCGGCGAGTTGCCGAGCGATGAACGACGGCTGCGCCGCCTCGCCACGCAGTGCTGCCTGCTGGCAGGCCGTGCCGTCTCTCGCGAGCTCGCTCCAACTCGTCACGCTGAACACGTCGACAACCCTGCCTTCGCGCGCCAGCAGCTCGGCGGCCTTGATCACTTCGGTGAGGATGGCGCCGGAGCCCAGCAAGGTCACGCGCTCGCCGTGATCGCCGTATCGACCGAACCGATAGCCGCCGCGCAGCACCTGCAATTCCACGCCCGCCGGCAAGCTAGGCTGCTGGTAGTTCTCGTTCATCAGCGTGACGTAATAGAACACGTCTTTCTGCTCGACCATCATCTCGTGGATGCCAGCGTCGACGATCACCGCCATCTCGCCGGCGAACGCCGGGTCGTAGGCCTTGCAGTTCGGGATCGTCGCGGCGATCAGGTGGCTGGTGCCGTCCTGGTGCTGCAGGCCTTCGCCGCCGAGCGTGGTGCGGCCCGACGTCGCGCCAAGCAGGAAGCCGCGCGAGCGCTGGTCGGCCGCAGCCCAGATCTGATCGCCGACGCGCTGGAAGCCGAACATCGAGTAGTAGATGTAGAACGGCAGCATCGCGAAGCCGTGCACGCTGTAGCTCGTGGCCGCGGCGGTCCAGCTCGCCAGCGCGCCGGCTTCGCTGATGCCCTCTTCGAGGATCTGCCCGTCGGTCGCTTCGCGGTAGCTGAGGATGGTGTCGATGTCTTCCGGCGCGTAGCGCTGGCCGACGCTCGAATAGATGCCGACCTGCTTGAAGAGGTTGGCCATGCCGAAGGTGCGCGCCTCGTCGGCAACGATGGGCACGATGCGGGGGCCGAGCTGCTTGTCCTTCAGCAGGTTGCCGAGCATTCGCACGAAGGCCATCGTGGTGCTCATCTCCTTGCCGTCGGCGGCGAGCGCGAACTGCGCGTAGGTGGCGAGCTCGGGTTTGGGCACGACGTCACATGCGGTCTCACGCCGGGGCATCGAGCCGCCCAGAGCATCGCGATGCGCCTTCAGGTAACACATCTCGGCGCTGTCATCGGCCGGCTTGCAGAAGGTGAGGGCGGTTGCTTCCGCGTCGGTGAGCGGCAGGTCGAAGCGGTTGCGAAAGCCGATCAGGTCGGCGCTCTCGAACTTCTTGTGCGAGTGCGTCGTCATCTTGCCCTGGCCGGCCGTGCCCATGCCGAAGCCCTTCTTGGTGTGCGCGAGGATGACCGTCGGCCGGCCTCGATGCGCGGCCGCGGCGGCATAGGCCGCGTGGATTTTCACGAGGTCGTGGCCGCCGCGCTTCAGGCGGTCGATCTGCTCGTCGGTCATGCCTTGCGCGAGGCGCTTCAGCGCGTCGTTCTGGCCGAAGAAGGAGTCGCGGTTGAAGCGGCCGTCCTTCGCGGCGAAGGTCTGCATCTGGCCGTCGACGGTGTTCGCGAACGCAGCCGCGAGCGCGCCTTCGGTGTCGCGTGCGAAGAGGCCGTCCCAGTCGCTTCCCCACAGGAGCTTGATCACGTTCCAGCCGGCGCCGGCGAACAGCTTCTCGAGCTCGTCGACGATGCGGCCGTTGCCGCGCACCGGGCCGTCGAGCCGCTGCAGGTTGCAGTTGACGACCCACACGAGGTTGTCGAGCCTTTCGCGCGCGGCGAGCGTGAGCGCGCTCATCGACTCGGGCTCGTCCATCTCGCCGTCGCCGAACACGCCCCACACCTTGCGCTTCGTGCAGTCGAGCAGATGACGATGCGTGAGGTAGCGCATGAGGCGCGCGTGGTAGATCGAGCTGATCGGGCCGATGCCCATCGAGCCGGTCGGGAACTGCCAGAAGTCGGGCATCAGCCAGGGATGGGGATAACTGCTGAGGCCGCGCGCGCCTTCGCCGTTCATGGTGCCGTCGCCGTTCTTGAATGCCGGCGCAGTGAGCTCCTGGCGGTAGTGCAGCAGGTCGTCTTCGGTGAGACGGCCTTCGAGATAGGCACGCGCATACACACCCGGCGCGCTGTGCGGCTGGAACAGCACGAGGTCACCGCCGTGGCTCGCACTCTTCGCGTGGAAGAAGTGGTTGAAGCCGACCTCGAACAGGTCGGCCGCGCTCGCATAGCTCGCGATGTGGCCGCCGAGTTCGCCGTACGACGCATTCGCCCGCACCACCATCGCGAGCGCATTCCAGCGCATCAACGACGCGAGGCGCTCCTCGATCGCGAGGTCGCCCGGGAACACCGGCTGCGCATCGACCGCGATGGTGTTGACGTAAGGCGTGCAGAGCTCGGGCGCCCAGCCGATGCGCCGCTCACGCGCGATCTTGGCCAGCGCGTCGAGCATCGCGCGCGCCCGCTCGGAGCCGTTCGCGTCGACGAGCGCGTGGAACGCATCTCGCCACTCGGCGGTTTCCTGCGGGTCCGAATCGACGGGTGCCGGTTCGGCTCCGTCTCGCAGAAGCCTGCTCGGTTCGTTCGGATCGGGTCCGTTCATGCCCGCAAGGTTCTCGGGCCTCGTGCAGTCAGGCTCGCGCCACGGTGTTGCGCAACACGCCAACGCGGTCGACTTCCGATTCGACGATGTCTCCAACCTGGTTGTAGCCCTTGGCCGGAACGATCTGTTCGCCGTCGGTCATCTGCGACCACTTGCCGCCGAGCGACGCATCGGAACTCCAGGCGGTGCCGGAGGACGTGCCGGTAAAGATCACCATGCCGGGCTTCAGCGTGAGGTTCAGCGAGAAGGCATGGATCAGCTCGGCGCAGCTCCAGATCATGTCGGCCGTGCTGCTCGACTGGCGTAGCTCGCCGTTGATGCGCGTGCGGATGCGGAGCAGCTGCGGGTCGCCGATTTCGTCGGCCGTGACGATGCAGGGGCCGAGCGGCGCGGCGGTGTCGAAGACCTTGCCGCGGCCGAGCTCGTACCAGCTGCTGCCGTCTGGCTTGAAACGCACCTGGCGGTCGCGCGCTGTCACGTCGTTGCCGACCGTGTAGCCGAACACGTGCTCGAGCGCGCGCTCGACCGGGATGTGCCGGCCGGCCTTGCCAATCACGATCACGAGCTCGGTCTCGGAGTCGAGCTTCTTCGTGAGCACCTCGTCGAGCACGATGTTCTCGTCGGGGCCGATCACGCAGTCGGAGGTCTTCAGGAAGAACTCGGGCTCCTTGCCCGACGTCGGCGACGATGCCTTCTCCTTGTTGTGCGCGTGATAGTTGCTGCCGGCGCAGAGGATGGTGCTGGGCAGCAGCGGCGCGAGCAGCTGCACCTCGGCGAGGGCATGCGTGGCGTCGTTCCAGAGATCGGCGATCGAACTTCTTGACGACGCGGGGGCGGTCGTGAGCGACTGGATGAGGCGCGTCATCGCGTCGCTGGTGCGGTCACCGTCGTGGTTCGTCGCGCTGGCGTCGGTCGCCCGGTCCGCGAGCCAGCGATCGATGTCGATGGCCGCGACGCGTTCGTCCTTGAGCACGCCGACCTGGGGCTTGGCGCGCTTGTCGGTCTTCGGAATGAATCGAATCAGTTTCATGGGGTCTCCGTCAGGTCATGGCGCGGCACGTGCCGCCGGGTTCGTCGGTGCGGAAGTCGAAGCGTTCAGCGCGGGCTCACTCGAGCTTGCCCATACTCTTAACCACGCGGGCAAGGCGTTTCTGGTCGGTGTCGAGAAAGGCTTTGAACGCGTCGCCCTCGAGATAGCGAATCGGCGTTTCCATCGTCGTCATCGAGCCGATGAAGCCGACATCGGCGGCCGACTTGCGCGCGGCCGCGCGCAGCTGCTGGAGCTTGTCGGGCGGGAGGCCGGCCGGCGCGAAAAGCCCCGACCAGATGTAGAACTCGGCGTCGTAGCCCATCTCCTTGAAGGTCGGCACGTCGGGGAAGGCCGGCACCCGCGTCGCGCCCCAGGTGCCGAGCATGCGCACCGTGCCCGACTTCACCATTGCGGCGGCGACGCCCGGCGCCTGTGCCGTCACGTCGACCGTGCCGCTGAGCAGCGCCTGCATCGACGGCCCGCCGCCGCTGTACGGGATGTGCGTGAGCTCGACGCCGGCCGCCTGCCACAGCATTGCCTGCGCCACATGCGTCGTGCCGTACACGCCCGACGAGCTGAACGTGAGCTTCTTCGGGTTCGCCTTCGCGTCCTTGATCAGATCGGCCGCGGTCTTCCACGGGCTGTCGGCCTTCACGAGAAGCATCGTCGGGTCGGCGGAGACCAGCGCGATCGGCGTGAACTGGTCGAGCGTGTAGGTCGCGGGGCGTCCCATCACTTTGTCGGCCTCGGGAATGATGAGGATGCTAGAGAGCGCCATCAGCAAGGTGTTGCCATCGGGCTTCTGGCGCGTCACAAAGGCCATGCCGACCGCGCCGCCGGCGCCGACGCGGTTCTCCACCACGACCGGTTGGCCGAGCTCGCGCGCGAGCGGCACCGCGAACGGCCGCGCGGTGATGTCGGCGATGCCGCCCGGGGCGAACGGAACGACGAGGCTGACGGGGCGCGACTTGTCTTGCCCGAACGCGCCGAACGGCAGTGCGGCGGCGAGGCCGCTCGCGACGACGGTGCGGCGAGAAAGCGTGAGTGTCATGGCGGTCTCCGAGGTCTAGGGCGCTCGATCCGCAACCCACTTCGGGTCACGCGTGCCCATGAATTTGTGCCCGAAGGATAAACCGCGGCGAGCGGCGCACCGCTCGTCGGCTGGAGGCGTCTCGCCATTCAAGTGGTTTCAGGTGGCGCCGATAACGGATGGAACGCGGAACCCCCGTTCGCCCCGAGCCTCGACATGAAAGTCGCCACGCCCCACGATCTGATCGACATACAGGCCTTGCGCGTCGGGATGTTCGTGCACCTCGACGTCGGCTGGATGTCGCACCCGTTCCCGCTCAGCAGTTTCAAGATCAAGTCGGCCGAGCAGATTCTCACGATCCGCACGCTGGGCCTGAAACGCGTGCGCTGGAGCCCGCAATTGAGCGACTTCCGTCCGCCGATGGCCACCCGCGCCGCATTGGCCGCCGTGCCACGCCCTGCGATGGCGCCAAGCGCCTCGATGCCGACCGTGGTGGCGCTCGGTAACGCGGCGCCCCCCGTCTCGCAGGTGGCGCCGCTGCCGACCGCCGAAGCGGCGAATGGCGCGAGCATCGACTCACCCGTGGTCGGTGCAGCGCCGTCGATGGCTGCACCGGCCGAACCCGATCGTCCGGTAGCCCCCTCCACGCCGCCGACCGTGGCCATCGCGGCCACCGCGTCGCTCGGCAGCGTCGCGCTTGCACCGCACCCGACCGCGCCTGCCGCCTCGCCCTCCGCCGACCACGCCGCGTTGGCCGCGGCGGCGACCGCGCAGAACCTGTCGATGCGTGCGCGCGAAGCGCATCGGGCCCGCCTCGCCGAGCAACGCGCGGCGCAGAGGGTCTGCGAGAAGCAATTCGCGGAAGCCTCGCGCGCGTGCCGCCAGGCCGCCGAGCTGCTCGAGATGCGCCCGCAGGACGCGCGCGCACAAACCGAAGCACTCACCAAGGCGTTGCTCGACAAGATGCTCGGCGAAGGCGACGTCTGCGTGCGCCTGCTCACCGAATCGGCGGGCGACAAGGCCTCGGCGCACGGCCTCACCGTCGCGATCATCTCGCTGCTGATGGGCCGCTGCTTCGGCTTCGCCGACGCCGACCTGCTGGATCTCGGTGTCGGCGCGATGCTGCACGACATGGGCAAGGTCGATGTGCCGTCGCGCCTGCGCCACCGCGAGGAGAGTTTCCAGCCCCACGAGCAGCGCGCCTACGAAGAGCACGTGGCGAGCGGCGTTGCCGCGGCCCAGCGCATGGGGCTCAGCGCGGGCGCCACGGCCATCATCGCGCAGCACCACGAGCACGTCGACGGCAGCGGCTTCCCGAACCGGCTCACCGCCGAACGCATGACGATCGGCGCGCGCATCGTCGCGCTCGTCAACCGCTACGACAACCTGTGCAACCCGCACGTCGCCAGCCGCGCGATGACACCGCACGAGGCCGTTTCGCTGCTGTTCTCGCAAGGCAAGTCGAAGTTCGACACGTCGATCATGGGTGCGTTCATCAAGATGATGGGCGTCTACCCGCCCGGCTCGACGGTGCAGCTCACCGACGACCGCTATGCGCTCGTGGTGTCTGTCAACTCGTCGCGTCCGCTGAAGCCGAGCGTGCTGCTGTTCGAACCGAGCGTGCCGCGTGACGAGGCGCTGGTGGTCGATCTCGAAAGCATGGCCGGCCTGGGCATTCGCCGCAGCCTGAAGCCGATGCAGTTGCCGGCTCCGGCACTGAGCTACCTTGCGCCGGCCCAACGCCTGGCGTACTTCTTCGAGCCGATCAACCGGGCGCTCGAAGCCGCCTGAGTCGTCGGGCCGGCGCGTGCCGGCGGCGGTGCGATGTGTTCCCGCAGCCTTGAGCGGCGGGTCAGTTCCGCCAGCCATTCGTCCCGATCGCGCCTCGCCGGCGATCGCCTTGCCGCCATCGGCAAGGCATGCTCTAGATTTCCGAAAAATCCTGGCCCCGGTCTTGGCAAAGCGTGGTCCGGTTCGGTATTCTTTTCCTTTGGGAGCCTCTGCGTCATGAGCGCCATCGCCGGAATCCTCGCCGACAAAGTCGATTCACTCGCGCTGCCGCTGGCCGTGGTGCTGCCGGGCGGGAGCCGGATCGGTGCCCGCGACGCAGCCGTCACGGTGCGCGTCAACGATCTCGGTGCGCTCGTCCACATCGCGACCGGGCAAATCGGCAAGTTCGGCCAGGACTATGTCGATGGCCGCGTCGATTTCGACGGCAACCTGCGTGACCTGATGGCGGTCGCCGCCGACCTGATGGGGGGCGCCGACCCGAGCGAAGCGTCGCCGGTGAGTGCGCCATTCGCGTGGGTGCGCGAACTGATGCTGCTCGCTCGATCCCGCGCCCACCACAAGCCACAGGAAGACGCGAAGCAGATCGAGTTCCACTATGACGTCTCGGACGAGTTCTATGCGCTCTGGCTCGACCCGAAGCGGCTCTACTCGTGCGCGTACTTTCACGCGGCCGAGATGGACCTCGCAGCGGCCCAGGAAGCCAAGCTCGAACACATCTGCAAGAAGCTGATGCTCAAGCCCGGCGAGCGCTTCCTCGACATCGGCGCCGGCTGGGGTGGTTTGCTGATGTGGGCCGCCGAACACCACGGCGTGCGCGGCGAGGGCATCACGCTCAGCCGCAACCAGCATGCGCACGTGAATCGGCTGATCGTTGAGAAAGGCCTGGGCGGCCGCGTCTCGATGCGGCTGCTCGACTACCGCGACATGCCGGAGAACGAGACCTTCGACAAGATCGCCTCGGTCGGCATGTTCGAGCATGTCGGCCGCGCGCATTTGCCGGCCTACTTCGAAAAGATCGATCGCCTGCTCACGCCGGGTGGGCTTCTCCTCAACCATGGCATCACCGCGGGCGGCACGCACAACAACAAGCTCGGCAACGGCATGGGTGACTTCATCGAGACGAACATCTTCCCGGGTGGCGAGCTGCTGCACGTGTCGCACGTGCTGAAGGTGATGAGCGAAGCGAAGCTCGAGCCGCTCGACGTCGAAAGCCTGCGTCCGCACTACGCGAAGACGCTCTGGGCCTGGAGCGACTCGCTCGAAGCGCAACTCGATGCGGCCGCGAAAGTCGCGCGGCCTGAAACCATTCGCGCCTTTCGGCTCTACCTGGCCGGCAGTGCGCTCTGTTTCGAGCGCGGCTGGATCTCGCTCTACCAGATGCTCGGTGCGAGACGCACCGGCTCAGTCACCGACGGTCCCATGCGCGGCGCACAATCGGTCTACCCCTTTCAACGGGACTACATGTACCCGGCAACGCCATCAAGATGATTTACAAATTCCGATCGAAGGCCCACGGCGACCTTCTGATGCTCGCCGTGAATGGCGACCACATGCTGCGCATCATCGGCAAGGAGCCGGCCCCGCGAGGGATCATCGAAGCGAAGGCGCTGCCGGCCGCGATGTCGGCGCTCGCAGCCGCGATCGCGCACGACGAGCAATGGCATGCCGAGCACGGCAACGAAGACACCGAGGCTGCGCCGGCCGACGCCGCGGCCCGCGTGCGCCTGCACCAACGGATGTGGCCGATGCTCGAGATGATGAGGCGCGCCGAAGCCGAGAACGCCGACATCGTCTGGGGCGTGTAGCGCGTTGGATGCCTCCGAAGCCACGCGTGTCGTTGCGGTCCGTCATGGTGAAACGGCGTGGAACGCCGACTGCCGCATGCAGGGGCACCTCGACATCCCGTTGAACGAGACGGGGCGGTGGCAGGCCATGCGTGCCGCCGATGCGTTGTCGGGCGAGGGCATCACCGCCATTTACGCGAGCGACCTTTCGCGCGCGCACGACACCGCGCTCGCGCTGTCGGCGCGGATCGGTGTGCCGGTGCTCGTCGATGCGGGGTTGCGCGAGCGGTGCTTCGGCGTGTTCCAGGGCCTCGCCTTCACCGAGATCGAGACGCGCTGGCCCGATCAGAGCCGGCGCTGGAGGCAGCGTGACCCGGCGTTCGCACCCGAGGGCGCCGAGACCTTGACCGGGTTCTGTACACGCAGCGTCGACACCGCGAGCCGCATGGCGGCAGCGCATCTCGGCGCGACGATCGCGATCGTCGCGCACGGCGGCGTGCTCGACTGCCTGTACCGCGCCGCCACCCGCGTCGACCTTCAGACGGCGCGCACCTGGCAGCTCGGCAATGCCGGCATCAACCGATTGCTCTACACGCTTCAGGGCTTCACGCTGATCGGCTGGGGCGACGTGCAGCACCTCGATCGTTCGGGGCTCGACGAGCGCAACGATGGGCCGATCGACCCGCTCACGCCGACCCGAGCGTTGCCGCTGCGCTAGGGCAAATCCCGTGAGGGCTTACCCCCGCGCGGGGTTTTCGCCAGCGGTTTGCTCCGTAGACTGCCGTCCTTCCCTCTGAAGCGAGTTCAGCCGATTGAACGCGCACGGCAATCCATCGCGTTTCATGCAAGCTTCGTCGCCCTTACTTCAAGTCGCGCCAGCCCGCGGTGTCGCCCGCTCAGGCGTGGCGACGGGTGTCGCGGCCAGGAGCGGCGCCGCGACGGCGCTGGTGCCCTCGGTGTCGCGCGCGCTTTCGCTGCTCGAACGTCTGGCTGTCGCTCGCGAACCGATGTCGCTCGGCCGGCTCGCGACCGAACTCGCGTTGCCGAAGAGCAGCGTGCACGGGCTTTGCAACACGCTGATGTCGTTCGGCTACTTGCGCCGCCAGGCCGACGGCGCCTTCCTGATCGGCCCGCGCGTGATGGGCCTGGCCGAAGCCTTCGTGGCCGGAACCGACGTCGCGGGCGAGTTCAACGCGCTGTGGACCGACACCGGTTCATCGCCCGAGGAAACCGTGGTGCTCTCGGTGCTGAACGGTGGCGATGCGCTTTACGTTGCGGTGCGCAACAGTGCCCGACCGTTCGGCCTCGCGTTCAACGTCGGCATGCGGTTGCCAGCCTACTTGTCCGGCAGCGGCAAGGCGATGCTTGCATTCCGCCCGGCCGCCGAGGCGCGCCGGCTCTGCCCCCAGGGCCCGTTCGCACGGCTGACGAAAAAAGGGCCGGCCGATTTCGACTCGTTCACGAAAGAGCTCGCGCTCATCCGGCGCCGCGGCTACAGCACCGACGACGAGGCCGTGCGCGAGGGCGTCTATTCGTTCGGCGCGCCGGTGTTCGATGCGACGGGCGCGGCCGTCGCCGGTGTCGCGGTCTGCGTCAACAAGGCGATGCGTGGCGCCGCGCGCGGCCAGCGTCATCGCGACGCGGCGCTCGCCGTCGCCGCGGCGCTGACGAAGCGGCTGGGCGGCGACGTGCGTGCCGCGGGCGCATCGAAAGGCGGCGCATGAGCACCGCCGTCGGCAACGCCGGGCGGGGTGCGGGCGGCGCATCGACCTTCATCCTCGAGACCACCGACCTCACCAAGTCGTTCAAGGGTTTCGTCGCCGTCGAGAAGGTGAACCTGCACGTGAAGCGCGGCACCATCCATGCGCTGATCGGCCCGAACGGCGCCGGCAAGACGACCTGCTTCAATCTGCTCACGAAATTCCTGATCCCGACCTCGGGCCGCATCGTCTTCGACGGCGCCGACATCACCGCCGAGAGGCCGGCGCAGATCGCGCGCCGGGGCGTCGTGCGCTCGTTCCAGATCTCGGCCGTGTTCGCGCACCTGTCGGTGCTCGAGAACGTGCGCGTCGCGTTGCAGAGAAAGCTCGGCACATCGTTTCAGTTCTGGCGCTCCGATCAGTCGCTCACGCAGCTCGATGGCGATGCGCTCGCGCTGCTGCGCGAGGTCGATCTCGAGCCGTATGCGCAGATCCCGGCGGTGGAGTTGAGCTACGGCCGCAAGCGCGCGCTCGAGATCGCGACCACGCTGGCGATGGACCCGAAGCTGATGCTGCTCGACGAACCGACCCAAGGCATGGGCCTCGAAGACGTCGACCGGATTCGCCAGCTCATCAAGCGTGTCGCGGCGAACCGCACCGTGTTGATGGTCGAGCACAACATGAGCGTGGTCGCGAGCATCGCCGACACCATCACGGTGTTGCAGCGTGGCTCGACGCTGGCCGAAGGCCCGTACAGCGACGTGTCGAAGAACCCCGCGGTGATCGAGGCTTACATGGGCAGCGCGCAGACCGAGCTCGCGGGGGCGCACGGATGAGCGCCGCCTGGCCGACTGGCCGCGAATCGGCGACACCGGGCTCCGGGGCTCGCACGGCCATGCGCCGCACGAAGGTGCCCCGATGAGCGCTGTCCCGTTTCTCGAAGTGACCGACCTTCAGGGCTGGTACGGCGAGTCGCACGTGCTGCACGGCGTGAATTTTCGGGTCGCCGAAGGCGAGGTCGTGACCCTGCTCGGCCGCAACGGGGCGGGTCGCACCAGCACGCTGCGCGCGATCATGGGCCTGATCGGCTCGCGGCGAGGTTCGATCAAGGTGTTGGGCCACGAGACGATCGCGATGCCGACGCACCGCATCGCGCGCCTCGGCATCGGTTACTGCCCGGAAGAGCGCGGCATTTTCTCGAGCCTCTCGGCCGAAGAGAACCTGCTGCTGCCGCCGGTGCTGAGCCCGGGTGGCATGGCCATCGATCAGATCTACACGATGTTTCCGAACCTGCGCGAGCGCGCATCGAGCCAGGGCACGCGACTCTCGGGCGGCGAGCAGCAGATGCTCGCGGTGGCCCGCATCCTGCGCACCGGTGCGCGGCTCCTGCTGCTCGACGAGATCTCCGAAGGGCTCGCGCCGGTCATCGTGCAGAAGCTCGCCGAGATGGTGCACGCGTTACGAGAGGGCGGCTACACCGTCCTGATGGTGGAGCAGAACTTTCGCTTCGCGGCGCCGCTCGCGGATCGCTTAGTGGTCATGGAACACGGCGAGGTGATCCAGGAGTTCACGCAGAGCGAACTGCCGTCGCGCATCGATCGACTTCACGAATACCTCGGCGTTTGACGGCGCGCCGCGAAAACGTTCAGTTCCCGTCGCCCTCCCTTTCAACAATCAAGAAGGACATTCCATGAAACTCAATTCCATCTCCGCCGCCAGCGCGCTCGTCGTCGGCATGGCGTTCGGGGCCGCGGCGCCTGCACAAGCCCAGGTCTCGGGCGACGTCGTCAAGATCGGTTTCATCACCGACCTCTCCGGTCTCTATGCGGACATCGATGGTCCTGCCGGTGCCGAGGCGATCCGCATGGCGATCGCCGACATGGGCGGCGCGATCGCGGGCAAGAAGATCGAACTGCTGGTCGCCGACCACCAGAACAAGCCCGACGTCGCCGCTGCGAAGGCGCGCGAGTGGTTCGACCAGCAAGGCATGGATGTGCTGATCGGCGGCACCAACTCCGGCACCAGCCTGGCGATGGCGAAGGTGGCGGCCGAGAAGAAGAAACCGTTCATGGCGGTCGGTGCGGGCAGCTCGGCCCTCACCAACGACCAGTGCACGGCCTACACCGTGCACTATGCGTACGACACCACGGCGCTCGCCAAAGGCACGGCACCGGCCGTCGTCAAGTCGGGCGGCAAGAGCTGGTATTTCCTGACCGCCGATTACGCGTTCGGCACCGCGTTGCAGGCCGACGCCACGACGGCCGTGAAGGCCGCGGGCGGCAACGTCGTCGGTTCGGTGCGCGCACCGCTGTCGTCGAGCGACTTCTCGTCGTTCCTGCTGCAGGCGCAGGCCAGTAAGGCCGACATCCTCGGCCTCGCCAACGCCGGTGGCGACACCATCAACGCCATCAAGGCGGCGAACGAGTTCGGCATCACGAAGACGATGAAGCTCGCCGGCTTGCTGATGTTCATCAACGACGTGCACTCGCTCGGCCTCAAGGCCACTCAGGGCATGTACCTGACCGACAGCTGGTACTGGAACCAGAACGCCGAGTCGCGGGCCTGGTCGAAGCGTTTCTTCGAGAAGTTCAAGCGCATGCCGTCGTCGCTGCAGGCGGCCGACTACTCCGTCACTCAGTTCTACCTGAACGCCGTGAAGTCCATCAGCTCCGACGATGGCGAAAAAGTCATGACGCAACTGCGCAAGGCCAAGGTCAACGACATGTACGCGAAGAACGGCTACATCCGCGCCGACGGCACGATGGTGCACGACATGTACCTGATGCAGGTGAAGACGCCGGAGCAGTCGAACACGCCGTGGGACTACTACAACGTGGTCGCGACGACCAAGGGCGAAGACGCGTTCATCTCGAAGGCCGACAGCAAATGCGCGCTCTGGAAGTAGGCTACTTCGTCTCCTGACCACCGTTCGACGAGCCACCACCGAGCAGCAGCACACGCATGGAAATCTTCGGCATTCCACTGCAGGCCTTCCTGAGCCAGCTGCTGCTCGGGCTCGTCAACGGTTCGTTCTACGCGTTGCTGAGCCTCGGCCTCGCGGTCATCTTCGGGCTGCTCGGCATCGTCAACTTCGCGCACGGCGCGCTCTACATGGTGGGCGCGTACGTCGCCTACATCGCGCTCGATTCGTTCGGCATCAATTTCTGGTTCGCGCTCGTGATCGCGCCGGTGGTGGTGGGCGCACTCGGCGTGGCGATCGAACGCGTTCTGCTGCGCCGGCTCTACAAGATCGACCCGATCTACGGGCTCCTGCTCACGTTCGGCATCTCGTTGATCGCCGAAGGTGCGTTTCGTCGCGTGTACGGCGTGTCGGGCCAGTCGTACCCGGTGCCCGAGTTGCTGCAGGGCGCGACCAATCTCGGCTTCATGACGCTGCCGAACTACCGCGCCTTCGTGGTGCTCGCCTCGATGGTCGTGTGCCTGGGCACCTGGTTCACGATCGAGCGCACCCCGCTCGGCGCCACGCTGCGCGCGGGCACCGAGAACCCGGCGCTCGTGCAGGCCTTCGGCACCAACGTGCCGCTCATGGTGATGCTCACCTATGCTGCCGGCGCTGGCCTCGCGGCTCTGGCCGGCGTGCTGGCTGCGCCGGTGATCCAGGTCCAGCCGTTGATGGGCTCGAACCTCATCATCATCGTGTTCGCGGTGGTGGTGATCGGCGGCATGGGCTCGATCCTCGGCTCGATCCTGACCGGCCTCGCGCTCGGGCTCGTCGAAGGGCTCACCAAGGTCTTCTATCCGGAAGCGTCGTCGATCGTGGTGTTCGTGATCATGGCGATCGTGCTGATGATCAGGCCGGCGGGCCTCTTCGGTCGAGAGGCGTGATGACGACGACCGCTGTGCCCGCCGCGAGGCATCCGACCGAGGTGCCCTACGACATCCCGCAGCTGAAGCGGATCGCGGTCGTCATCGGCCTCGCGCTGCTGATTGCGGCGCCGTTCTTGCGCATCTATCCCGGGCTGGTAATGACGGCACTTTGCTACGCGATCTTCGCGTGTGCTTTCAACCTGCTGCTCGGCTTCACGGGCCTGCTCTCGTTCGGCCACGCCGCGTTCTTCGCGGCTGCGTCGTACGCGACCGGCTATCTGGTTCGCACGGCCGGGTGGCCCCCTGAAGCCGGTGTGTTGGCCGGTGTGGCCACGTCGGCATTGCTCGGCCTCGTCGTCGGCGCGATCGCGATCCGGCGTCAGGGCATCTACTTCGCGATGACCACGCTTGCACTCGCGCAAATGGTCTATTTCGTATTCCTGCAAGCGCCCTTCACCGGCGGCGAAGACGGCCTGCAGGGCGTGCCGCGCGGCAAGCTGTTCGGGTTGGTGCCGCTCGAGAGCACGCCGCACGAGAAGCTGTTCGGCGTGCTGCCCGTGCCCGCCGACGTGGTGATGTATTTCGTCGTGCTCGCCGTGTTCGTCATGGCATTCCTCTTCATCCGCCGCGTCGTGCATTCGCCGTATGGTCAAGTGCTGAAGGCCATCCGCGAAAACGAGCCGCGCGCGATCTCGCTCGGCTACGACGTCGACCGCTACAAATTGCTCGCGTTCGTGCTCTCCGCAGGTCTGGCCGGCCTCGGCGGCTCGATGAAGTCGCTGGTGCTCGGCTTCGCGAGCCTCAACGATGCCCACTGGTCCATCTCGGGCGAGGTGATCCTGATGACGCTGCTCGGCGGCATGGGCACGTTCGCCGGCCCGGTGCTCGGCGCTTTCACGATCATCGGTCTGCAGAACGTACTGGCCGACAAGGTCGGCGAGTGGGTCAACGTCATCATCGGCGGCATCTTCGTTGCCTGCGTCGTGGCGTTCCGGCGTGGCTTCGTCGGCGAGGTGCTCGCGGGTCTGGAGCGGGGCGTGAAACGCCGCGCGAACTACACTTCGAAGCCAACAGTCAGCGAGGATCCAGGGTCATGAGCAAGCGAGTCACGAGGAGCGACCTCACCGAGATGCAGACGCTCGGGGCGTTGAACCCGGTCGGCAGCGCCATCCTGGCGTTCGAGACCGAACAGATCGCCGCCAGCGCCGCGCAGGCGCTCCAGGCGGCAGGCTTCGCGGCTGCAGACGTGCTCACGCTGACCTCCGCCGAGCTCTTCCCCACGCTCGACGACATGATGCGAAACGCGAGCGGTGCGGCCGGGTTCGGGTACGAGATCACGCTGATGCGCCGCTACATGACGTTGGCGAGCGAGGGCGCGGGCTGGGTCGTCGTGTATGCGCCCGACGAAGAGCAGATCGAGAAAGTGGTCGCGGTCGCGAAGCAGCTGAACGCGCGCTCGGCCGTGCATTACGGGCGCCTCGCGAGCGAAGACCTGGTCTGACGCGTCACGTCGTCGGGTCAGTGCCCGAAGGCCGGCAGCCGCACCACGAGCCGCGCACCGCCCAGCGGCGAGCCGCAGACGTGCGCGGTGCCGCCGTGCGCTTCCGCCAGCGTGCGCACGATCGCGAGGCCGAGACCGGCGCCTCCGGTCCCACGGTTGCGCGACGACTCGAGCCGCGCAAACGGTTCGAACATCAGCTCGCGCTGGTCGGCCGGGATGCCGGGCCCGTCGTCGTCGAATGTGAGCTCGATCAGGCCACCATCCCGCATGAGTCCGACCTCGACGCGGTCACCGTACTTCAATGCGTTGTCGATCAGGTTGGCGCTGATGCGACGCAGCGCCAATCGATCACCGAGCACCGTCATCGACGGACCCGGCAAGGGCTCCGTCGAAGGCGCGATTCCCGCTGGCGCTCCGCCTGTGGCCGACCGGCGCCATCCGATCTTCGCGCCTGAGGCCAGCCGATCGGCCACCTCCGTTCGCACCACGTCGTCGAGTTCGACCAGCTCGTGCGCGAACTCGCCCGCGCCGGCGCGAGTCGTCAGCAGAGCATCGTCGAGCAGGCGAATCATGTCGTCGATGTCCGCGATCGCACGTTCGCGCTGGGCGGTCTCGGGGATCGCGTCGATGCGCAGGCGCAGCCGCGTGGCAAACGTGCGCACGTCGTGCGACATGCCACCGAGCATCGCCATCCTCGCCTTCAACAGCAGCGCGAGTCGAGTCTGCAAGCGGTTGAAAGCCTCGACCATCGCGCGGATTTCGGGCGCGCTGCGGCGCGGGTTGGTAAGCGGCACGGCACGGGTCGAGAGATCGATGCGGTCGACCTCGGCCGCGAGGCGCGCGAGCGGCCGCGTCTCGCGGTGCATGATGAGCAACGCGAGCAACGCCACCACGACGCCGAAAAGCCCGGCGCCGAAGCCGACCGGCAGGCCGAACAACGTGACGAGCGGCGCGCCGCGGCTGTCGATCACGAGGGTCTGCGCGGTCTTCAGCGCGATGCGCCATTCCAGCGCGTCTGACGTGAAGCGTGCAAGAAAGCGGCGCGCGCCGGCCGGTTGCGCGACCGATAGTCGACGCCCGCCGAGCGCCGCGAGGTCGTGGTCGAGCCTCTGCTCGCTGTGCTTCAGCCGGGGGTGCGTCGCAGGCGGGTCGACCTGGTCACCGGCTTCGAGGCGCATCGCGACGAGCGTCGAGCTGGTCGCCTCGAGCACCGACTGCCGGTCTTCCGGCCGCGTCCGCTCGAGCAGGCCGACCACCGCGACGATCTGCCTCGGCAAAGGCCCGGTACGGCTTGCGTCGCCGGCCGACGACAGCACGAAGAGTGCGATCGCGCCTAGCCAGACGAGGGCCACGCTCGCGAACACGATCAGCCCGATGCGCGTCGCGAACGTGAGTCGCATCAGCACCGGCAGCCTCATGGCGAGGCCCGCACGGGAGCCGTGAACAGATAGCCGCGATTGCGCGCGGTCGTGATGAGGTTGGAACCCGGGCTCGACGATTCGAGCTTTCGCCGCAGCCGCGAGGTGAGCATGTCGACCGTGCGATCGAACGGCTCGGCCGAGCGGCCGTGGGTCCAGTCGAGGATCTGGTCACGGCTCAGCACGCGCCGCGGGTGCTGGACGAAGCAGGCGAGCAGATCGAACTCGGCGGTTGTCAGGCCGACCGGCTGCGCGTCGCCGTCTGTGAGCTGGCGCGCATCGAGATCGATCACGAAGCGATCGAATGCGAAGCGACGCTCGGGGGCATGGCGCGTCGACCCGGCGCCGCGCCGAAGCAGCGCGCGCACGCGGGCCAGCAGTTCCCGCGAGCCGAACGGCTTCACGAGGTAGTCGTCGGCGCCCATCTCGAGGCCGATCACGCGGTCGACCTCGTCGCTCTTCGCGCTGAGGATGAGGATCGGTGCGACCAGCGACGCATGCAGCCGACGGCAGATCGAGAGGCCGTCTTCGAGCGGCAGCATCAGGTCGAGCACCACGACGTCGGGCTTGACCCGCGTGAGGACCGCATCCATCTCGGCGCCATCGGCAGCGGTCTCGACGGCGAAGCCTTCACGTCTCAGCAGCTCGGCCACGAGCTGGCGAATGTCGTCGTCGTCTTCGACGATCAGGATGCGGGCTGGCACGGGCATGTCGAGCTTGTCGGAGATTCGCGAGATCGCGTCAAGCCCCGAGCGGCGCCGTTTGACACACTGTTACCGACGGCCGACCTGCCGATACGCCATCGTGCGCGGCGCGCATGTCGCGGCAACGTGATGGAGCGACGATCTCTCATCACGACGACGCCTTCAGCGCCGTGTGAACGTCGAGATCACGATGCACCTCCTCACGCAGACCAGCTATCCCTTCAACCGCCCGCTCATCGCGGTGCTCGCGCTCGCCTTCATGCTGCTCGAATACGGCCTCGCTCGGCTGGCTCGCCACGACGCACACGACCTGCGCGATAGCGCCGCCTCGGTCGGCGTGGCGATCGGCCAGTCGATCTTTCGCCTGCTCGAGGCCGGCCTCATCGCGATCCCGTTCGCCTGGGTCCACGCGCATCGACTTTTCGAGTTCAGTACCGCCACGGCGCTCGCGCTGGCAAGCCTCTTCATCGCGACCGAGTTCGTCTACTACTGGCACCACCGCGCATCGCACCGGGTGCGCTGGTTCTGGGCCACGCACTCGGTTCACCACTCGCCGACGCGGCTCAACTTGACCGCGGCGATCCGCCTCGGCTGGACCGGCAATCTTTCGGGCACCTTTGTCTTCTTTCTGCCACTCGTGTGGATCGGCTTCCAACCGATCGCCGTGGTGGGCATGCTCGGCGCCAACCTGCTGTACCAGTTCTTCATCCACACCGAGCTGGTGCCCAGGCTCGGCGTGCTCGAACGGATCTTCAACACGCCGGCGCAGCACCGGGTGCATCACGCATCGAACCTGGTTTGCATCGACCGCAACTACGGCGGCGTGCTGTCGGTGTTCGACCACCTCTTCGGCACTTATGCCGAGGCGCCTGTCGACGAGCCGCTGCGTTACGGGTTGATCGGCGTCGAGCCCAGCCTCAACCCAGCGCGCATCGCGCTCGGTGGCTGGGCGCGGCTCTGGGTCGACGTGCGTGCCGCCGAAGGGCTGATGGCACGGCTCGGCGTGCTGTTCGGCCCGCCGGCGCTGGCTCAACCCTCGCCGAACAAGCCGCTGTTGCTCTGCGGCGGCACCACGCCCATGTGGCGATAAGCCGCCAGCGTCGCGATGCGGCCGCGGGGCGTGCGCTGCAGGTAGCCCTGCTGGATCAGATAGGGTTCGATCACGTCTTCGATGGTGTCGCGCTCTTCGCCGATCGCCGCGGCGACGTTGTCGAGCCCGACCGGGCCGCCGTCGAAGCGGTGGATCACGGCTTCCAGAAGCTTCCTGTCCATCACGTCGAGGCCGAGCGGATCGACGTCGAGCATCGCCAACGCCTTGTCGGCCAGCATCTTGTTGATGTGGCCGTTGCCTTTCACGTCGGCGAAATCGCGCACGCGGCGCAGCAGTCGGTTGGCAACGCGAGGCGTGCCGCGCGAGCGGCGCGCGATCTCGAAGCCGCCGGCGTCGTCGATCGGCACGTTCAGCAGGCCGGCCGATCGGGTGACGATGCGTGCGAGCTCTTCGGCCGTGTAGTACTCGAGCCTGGCCACGATGCCGAAGCGGTCGCGCAAGGGGTTCGTGAGCATGCCCGCACGCGTGGTGGCGCCGATCAGCGTGAACGGTTGCAAGTCGAGCTTGATCGAGCGCGCGGCCGGACCATCGCCGATCATGATGTCGATCTGGTAATCCTCCAGCGCCGGATAGAGGATCTCTTCGACGACCGGTGAGAGCCGGTGGATCTCGTCGATGAAGAGCACGTCGTTGCGCTCGAGGTTGGTGAGGATGGCGGCCAGGTCCTTCGGCTTCTCGAGCACCGGTCCCGACGTGGAACGCAGGTTCACCCCGAGCTCGTTGGCGATGATGTGGCTGAGCGTGGTCTTGCCGAGGCCGGGCGGGCCGAACAGCAGCACATGGTCCATCGCTTCGCTGCGCATGCGGGCGGCGCTGATGAAGATCTCGAGTTGCTCGCGTGCCTTCGACTGGCCGACGTATTCGGCCAGCCCTTTCGGCCGCAGCGCACGTTCGATCGCCTCTTCGTTCGGTGACGTCGGGTTGGCGCCGACGACGCGCGAGTCGGTGGCGGCGCTGGTGCGGCGTGGCGCCGCTTCGAAGTCATCGGTCTGGATCGACATCGGATGATTATCGGAGACAGCAGGGTCGCCGAGCAAAGGGGCGCGGCAGGGCGCGCTTGCGGGCGACCGGGCCGGAGCCGGAGACGGAACCGTGCCGCGCCATCACAATCGCCTCTCACTAGAGGTGTGAGCGACCGAGAATCATCACGATGAAAAACCTGCAAGTTCTGGCCGCGCTGCTCGCTGGCGCCGCGTGGGCGATCAATGTCGGCGCGCACGATTCGAAGGTCGGCCACATCGCGATCGTCGACCCCTTCGCGACGCCGTCGCTCGCCGGCACCAGCACCGGTGCGGTCTACCTCACCTCGCTCGAAAATCGGGGCGCGCAGCCCGATCGACTGCTGCGCGCGAGCACGCCGGTGGCGGCGCGTGTCGAGTTGCACACGATGGCGGTCGATGCGCGTGGCGTGATGCGCATGCGGGAGGCCGACGGCATCGCGCTGGTGCCGCACACGCCGGTTCGCATGAAGCCCGGCGCGGGCATGCACCTGATGCTGGTCGAGATGAAGCGGCCATTGAAAGCAGGCGAGTCTTTTCCGCTGACGCTCGAGTTCGAGCGCGGCGGCAAAGCCGAAGTGAGCGTGTTGGTCAAGGCGTACAAGCCGCAGGCCGAACCGATGGCATCGATGCCGGGCATGGCCGAACACAAGCACTGAGGTACGGGCGCAGTGCGCCCAGCCTTGAGGGCCGCAGTGAGCGCAGCGGCTGCGCGCCGCGTCAGCGCGCGAGCGACTTCAGTGCGAGCTTGATGCCGTCGCTCACGCCCACCTCAACCGGCAGCGCCTTCAGCGACGCAGCCGCGTCGCGGTCGCTGTAGCCGAGCGCGACCAGCGCCTGCAGGATGTCAGATTGGGCGCTGCTGGCGACGCTCGCGGGCTGCGCGATCGCGTCGCCGAGCTTGCCCTTCAGTTCGAGCAGCAGGCGCTCGGCGGTCTTCTTGCCGATGCCCGGCACCTTGACGAGGCGACCGCTCTCCTGCAGGCCGACCGCGCGGGCCAGTTCGTCGACGCTCAACCCCGACAGAATTGACAACGCGGTGCGCGGGCCGACGCCAGAGATCTTCACCAGCAGGCGAAAGGTCGCGCGTTCTTCGTGCGTGAGGAAGCCGAACAGCACCTGCGCGTCTTCCCTCACCACGAAATGCGTCAGCAGCGAGACGCGTTCGCCGAGCGCGGGCAGGTTGTAGAAGCTGCTCATCGGCACATCGACTTCGTAGCCGATCCCGTTCACGTCGATCAGCACCTGCGGTGGCGTTTTCTCGGCGAGCGTGCCGGTGAGTCGTCCGATCATCGATCGATTATGGCGGGCGGTTCGCGGGGCCCGGCGGCATGCTGAGGCACGCGAGGCGCGCGCCAGCGACAATCGCGAGACGCCCCTTTGTGTCCGACGATTTGATCCTCGCCCACGCCTTCGCCCCGCCCGACAACCGACGCCTCGCGCACCTTTGCGGCAGCTTCGACGAGCACCTGCGCACCATCGAGGCCGCGTTCGGCGTGAAGATCCGGCGCCGCAACGAAGCCTTTCGGATCGAAGGCGCGAAGGCGAACGCCGAACGCGCGCTGGCGTTGCTGGTGGCGCAATACCACCGCGCCGCCAAACCGATCTCCGACGAGGAACTCGAACTCGGGGTGCTCGAGTCGATGGCGAACGAGGTGGCGCCGACGCGCCGCGTGACGAAGCCGCGGCTCGAACTCGCGGCGGTGAACGAGGGTGTGAAGCGCAAGCCCGCGGCGGCCACCGACGACGCCGTCGCGATCGACGGCATCGTGCTGCAGACCCGGCGCAGCGGCCTGGCCGGCCGCACGCCGAACCAGCTCGCCTACTTGCGCCAGATCCTCGACCACGACATCACGTTCGGCATCGGCCCGGCCGGTACCGGCAAGACCTACCTCGCGGTCGCGTGCGCGGTCGATGCGCTCGAGCGCAACACGGTGCAACGCATCATCCTGACGCGGCCTGCGGTCGAGGCCGGCGAGCGACTCGGCTTCCTGCCGGGCGACCTCGCGCAGAAGGTCGATCCGTACCTGCGCCCGCTCTACGACGCACTCTACGAACTGATGGGCATGGAGCGCGTCGCGAAGGCGTTCGAGAAGGGTGCCCTGGAAGTGGCGCCACTCGCCTTCATGCGTGGCCGCACGCTCAACCATGCGTTCGTGATCCTCGACGAAGCGCAGAACACCACGCCCGAGCAGATGAAGATGTTCCTGACGCGCATCGGCTTCGGCTCGAAGGTGGTGGTGACCGGCGACGTCAGCCAGATCGACTTGCCTCGCGGCACGACCTCGGGTCTGGTCGAAGCGGAAGAGGTGCTGCGCCGCGTGCGGGGCATCGCGACCACGTACTTCGGCGTGAACGACGTGGTCCGGCACCCGCTCGTCGGCCGCATCGTTGAGGCGTATGCGGCCGCGACGCGCGAGCGCGAGTGAGTTGGCGGCACCCGGCGCGCGCGTGAAGCCGGCGCTCGCGTTGTCGCTTCAGTTCGCCGACGCGAGCCATCGCGAGGTCTTGAAACGCCATCGCGTGGCGCGCTGGATTCGCGTGGCACTCGAGGCGCCGGCGGAGATCACGGTTCGCATCGTCGGCGCCGAAGAAGGTCGCGCGTTGAACCGCGACTACCGCGCGCAGCACCACGCGACCAACGTGCTCACGTTCGACTACGCGCGCAGCCCGATGGTCTTGGCCGACCTGGTGCTGTGTGCGCCGGTCGTCGAGCGTGAAGCGCACGCGCAGGGCATCTCGGTCGCCGACCACTACGCGCATCTGCTGATCCACGGCACGTTGCACGCCCAAGGCTTCGACCACGACCTCGACAGCGATGCCGCGCAGATGGAGGCTCGCGAATCGGCACTCATGATGGCGCTGGGCCTTCCCGACCCTCACCCGACGCGTCCGGCCAGAGCCGTCGCGCGGCGCCGCTGACGGGCTCGCCCAGCAGAGCGTGAAAGCCGGCTCAGTGCGCTTTGCCGAGGTAGCGCTTGCGCCAGAAATACACGCTCATGCCGATGCCTGTCACCAGCATCAGGCCGAATGTGATCCAGAAGCCGCGCGGGCTGTGAATCAGCGGCAGCCCTTCGAAGTTCATGCCGAAGAAACCGGTCACGAGGTTGAGCGGCAGGAAGATGGCGGTCAGCGTGGTGAGCGTGCGCATGATGTCGTTGGCACGGTTGCTCTGCGCCGAGAAATGCATCTGCACCGCGGTCTCGGTCGAGGCTTCGAGTCTTCGCACATGCGTGAGCACGCGCTCGATGTGTTCCAGCACGTCGCGCGAGCGCACACGCAGCACCTCGCCTTCACGCTGCGCGGCGGCCTCGGCCGGCGTCGGCCATTCATCGAGCGCGTCGATCCACTCGACGATGGCCGCGCGCTGGTCTTCGCACACGTCTTCGAGCACGTGCAGCGCGTTGCGCGACTCGAGCAGCATCTGCAGGCCGGTGAAGCCACCCGACGTGTCGAACAGCGTTTCCTGCAGGTAGTCGAGTTGCCGGGTGAGCAGGCGGCGCAGCTCGAGATAGCTGTCGACCATGTAGTTCACCATGCGCAGCATCAGGTCGGCCGGGCTCGGAGGCATCCGCGTGGCGCTGCGCCCGTCGATCGCGGGCAACTGGTTCTGCAGACGCGCGGCGAAGAAGTCGCGCACCTGGCAGTCCGACGGGTGGACCGTGAGCAGCACCGCGTCGAAAAGCGCGAACCCGACCGGGCTGGTATCGATCGCCTTCAGCGCTTCGCGAGCGGCGAGCGTGGTGAGCTTGCCGTCGTCGCTGGGCTTGCCGCCATTGGCCCCAGCGGCAAGCCGACGGAAGACCAGCACGTCGTACCACGAGGTGTAGTCGTAAGCCGACGGCAGCTGCGGGTTGAGCAGGTCGAAGATATGCAGGTCGACGAGCTGCCCGCCGGTCCAGCGTTGCAGCGCCGACTGCACGTCGGCGATGCACTTTTCGAACTCGCCGCGGCTGCACGAGACCCAGTAGTAGCCGGAGCTGGGCGCTTCTTCGGGCATCGCATCGAGCTCGGCGAACTGATCGCCATGGATGTGGAAGGTGCGCATCGGTGCGGTGCGGCCGCCGTCTTCGCTGCCGCGAGTCAGCGCGCCTGAAACAGGCGCGCGGCCTGCAGCGCGAAGTACGTAAGCACACCATCGGCTCCGGCGCGCTTGAAGGCGATGAGGCTTTCCATCATCACCGCGTCGTGGTCGAGCCAGCCGTTGGCGGCAGCGGCCTTCAGCATCGCGTACTCGCCGCTCACCTGGTAAGCGAAGGTCGGCACGCGGAACTCGTCTTTCACGCGGCGCACGATGTCGAGGTACGGCATGCCGGGCTTCACCATCACCATGTCGGCGCCTTCGGCGATGTCGGCGGCGACTTCGCGCAGGGCCTCGTCGGTGTTGCCGGGGTCCATCTGGTAGACCTTCTTGTCGGCCTTGCCGAGTTGCGCCGCGGAGCCGACCGCCTCGCGGAACGGCCCGTAGAACGCACTCGCGTATTTGGCGCTGTACGCCATGATTCGGGTGTGGATGTGGCCGCTCTCTTCGAGCGCGTCGCGGATGGCGCCGATGCGGCCGTCCATCATGTCGCTCGGCGCGACGATGTCGACGCCCGCCTGCGCCTGCACGAGCGCCTGTCGAGCCAGCATCTCGACCGTCTCGTCGTTGAGGATGTAGCCGCGCGCGGTCGGGTCGGGATCGATGAGGCCGTCCTGGCCGTGCGTGGTGAAGGGGTCGAGCGCGACGTCGGTCATCACGCCGAGTTCCGGGAAACGCTGCTTCAACGCGCGCACGACGGTCGGCACGAGGCCGCTTTCATTGAGCGCTTCGCGTCCATCGTCGGTCTTGAGGGCGGGGTCGATAACCGGGAACAGCGCCATCACGGAAATGCCGCGCTGCACGCACTCTTCGGCCACCGGCAGCAACAGGTCGAGCGAGAGGCGTTGCACGCCGGGCATCGACGTCACGTTCTCGCTGCGGCCGTGGCCATCGAGCACGAACACCGGCAGGATCAGGTCGCTCGCGTCGAGCCGGCTCTCGCGCACCAGTGAACGCGTGAACGCGTCACGGCGGAGGCGGCGCGGACGGCTCGAGGGGAAGGGGGGAGTGAAGTGCACGGCAGTAAGAGGCTCGGGGAGGCCGCCGCAACAGGCGTGCGCCAAGGCCGGCGAATGATAATCGGTGCATGACTTCCCTTCTGCCGTGGATCAAGGCATTCCACATCGTGTTCGTCGCCAGTTGGTTCGCTGGCCTTTTCTACCTGCCGCGCCTCTTCGTGAATCTGGCGCAGGTCGCGTCCGACAGCCACGCCGAGCGCGAACGCTTGCTGATGATGGCGAGGAAGCTCTGGCGCTTCACGACGCTGCTGGCCGTGCCGGCGCTGATCCTCGGTCTCGTGATGTGGCTCGGATACGGCGTGGGCAAAGGGCCGGGCAACGGCTGGTTGCATGCCAAGCTGGCGCTGGTGCTGGTCGCGATCGGCTATCACCACTCGTGCGGCACGCTGCTGCGCAAGTTCGAGCGTTTCGCCAACGTGCGCTCGGTGCGCTGGTATCGCGTCTTCAATGAAACCGCCGTGCTGTTGTTCGCGCTGATCGTGATCCTCGTGGTCGTCAAGCCGTTCTGAGATCGTGACGCGCCATCGCAGCGCGGCCGTCCCTCTGGCCTGGCTCGTCGTCGGGCTGATCCTCTACGCGAGCCTCTACCCGTTCGTGGGCTGGACGGTGCCGGGCAACGCGGTCTTCGATTTTGTCACGCTGCCGTGGCCGCGCTACTGGACCTGGTTCGACCTGATCACGAACCTACTCGGCTACATGCCGCTCGGCGCGCTGCTGTTCGGCGCGATGGTGAGGAGCGGCTGGCGCACCGGCCGCGCGGCGCTGACCGCATGGGTGGCCTCGACGCTGCTTTCCTTCTCGATGGAGACGCTGCAGAACTTCGTGCCGCAGCGGGTGCCGTCGAACGTCGACCTGGGCTTGAATTCGCTCGGGGCGTTGATCGGCATCGCGCTGGGCGTGCTGATCCATGTGCGTGGGGGTGTCGATCGCTGGCAGCGCACGCGCGATCGTTGGTTCGTCGACCGCAGCGCGGGTGGCGTGGCGCTGCTGTTGCTGTGGCCGGTCGGCCTGCTCTTCCCGACCGCCGTGCCATTTGGTCTCGGGCATGTGCTGGGCCGCCTGCAGCAGGTTGTCGCGCCGCTGGTGCAGGGCACACCTTTCGAGGACTGGACCGCCCACTGGACCGACGCCCCGCCCGACCCGACGCGGCTCTCTGCGGGCATCGAGGTGGCGGTCGTGGTGTTCGGCGTGTTGGCGCCGTGTCTCATCGCGTTCACGATCGCGACGCGTGGCTGGCGCCGCGTGGTGCTGGTGATCGGCGGCGTAGCCGTCGGCCTGGCAGCGACCACGCTCTCGACCGCGCTCAATTTCGGCCCGCAACACGCGTTTGCCTGGGCCACCCTGCAAACGCTGCAATCAATGGCCATCGGCACAGCCGTGGCGGTCATGCTGAGCCTGCTGCCCCGGCGCGCCGCAGCGGGTTTCGGACTCGTCGTGCTGACTGCGCTGGTGATGCTGGTCGCGCAGGCCCCCGCCGACCCTTATTTCGCGCAGAGCCTGCAGGCCTGGGAGCAGGGGCGCTTCATTCGCTTTCATGGCGCCGCGCAATGGGTCGGCTGGCTCTGGCCCTACGCGGCCCTCACGTATCTGTTGGCTCGCGTCGCCACCCGCGAACCGAGGGGTCTTGACGCCGCAGCATGAAAGGGGCGGCACCTAAAATGCGGCGATGAGCTATTACGAACGCCACATCTTCTTCTGCCTCAACGAGCGCAAGCCCAACGAGGACTCGTGCGGCAAGCACGATGCCGACGCCGGTTACTCGCACTGCAAGTCGCGCATCAAGGGCGAGAAGCTCGCCGGACCGGGCGGCGTTCGCGTCAACAAGTCGGGCTGCCTCGATCGTTGCGCGGGCGGTCCGGTCGCGGTCGTGTATCCCGAGGGCACCTGGTACACCTTCGTCGACAAGGACGATGTCGACGAGATCGTCGACTCGCATCTGAAGCGCGGCAAGATCGTCGAGCGTCTGCTGCTACCGCCCGACGTGGGACGCTGATGGTGCACCGGACCACGCGCCAGGCGATCGCCGGGCCGGCCGGTGCCATCGAGTGCGCGATCGACCTGCCCGAGGGTGCGCCACGCGGCCTTGCGCTGATCTGCCACCCGCATCCGCAGCAGGGCGGCACGCTCGACAACAAGGTAGTGCAGACCGTGTCGCGTGCCGTGGTGCAACTCGGGTGGCAGAGCGTGCGCTTCAACTTCCGAGGCACCGGTGCTTCCGAAGGGGGCTGGGACGAAGGCCGGGGTGAAGTCGACGATGCGCTGGCGGTGTTGAAGGCCTATCGCGAGTCGTCGGGCCTGGCCGCGTTGCCGTTCCTGGTCGCCGGGTTTTCGTTCGGTGGCTACGTCGCTTGCGAAGTCGCGTCGCGTCTGCCCGACAGCGACAAGCCGCAGCGCCTCGTGCTCGTTGGCCCGTCGACCCAGAAGCACCAACTCGCGCCGGCGCCGGTCGACACTCTGGTGATCCACGGCGAAACCGATGACGTCGTGCCGCTCGCCTCGACGCTCGACTGGGCCCGGCCGCAAGGCCTGCCGGTCGTGGTGTTTCCGGGGGTTGGCCATTTCTTCCACGGCGCGCTGGTGGCCCTCAAAAAGGTCGTTCTGCGCGGCTTGGCCGATCTGACGATTCCGGCGTGATGGCACGCTGCGCATCCACCGCCCGAGACTTTCTCAAACCGCTCCCACCTCAACGACCCGAATTTCCGATGACACGTGTTCCCGCTTTCGTTTTCGCCCTCGCGCTCACCGCGCTGCCCGGCCTGCCGACCTGGGCGCAAGCCATGCAGCCTCCAGAAGTGGCGGCGAAGAGTTATCTGGTGCTCGACCTCACCACGCGGCAGACGCTCGCCGAACGCGATGCCGACCTCGCCGCCGACCCGGCCTCGCTCACCAAGCTGATGACCGCGTATGTCGTCTTCCAGGCCCTGCGCGACAAGAAGCTGACGCTCGAGCAGCCGCTCTCGGTATCGAAGCGCGCATGGGCCGAGCGCAAAGGCGGTGGCTCGCTGATGTTTGTCGACACGACCATGACGCCGAAGGTCGACGAGTTGCTGCGCGGCCTCATCGTGCAGAGCGGCAACGACGCGGCGGTGGCGTTGGCCGAAGGCGTGTCGGGCAGTGTCGAGAGCTTCGTCGAGTTGATGAATCGCCAGGCACAAGTGTTCGGGCTGAAGAACACCGCGTTCAAGAACGCGACCGGCCTGACCGAAGCCGGCCACCGCAGTACCGCACGCGACATCGGCGTGATCGCGACGCATATCGTGCGTGACTTTCCCGAGTACTTCCCGTACTACTCGGTGAAGGAGTACACGTACAACCACATCACACAGCCGAACCGCAACCTGCTGCTGCGCCGCGACCCGACGGTCGACGGCATGAAAACGGGCTACACGGAGGCCGCCGGCTACTGCCTGCTCGCAACGGCGCAGCGCGAGTTTCCGAATCTCGGCGTCAGCGGAGCACCGGGCAAGCGGCGCGTGCTCGCAGTGGTGATGAACACCACCTC
This sequence comes from Caldimonas sp., assembly GCA_965246805.1. Classification (GTDB taxonomy): domain Bacteria; phylum Pseudomonadota; class Gammaproteobacteria; order Burkholderiales; family Burkholderiaceae_C; genus Schlegelella_A. The sequence goes on from CBDFFO010000006.1 coordinate 450,552, forward strand.
GATGGAGGCGCGGGCGAGCGAAGCGCAGAAGCTCCTGAACTGGGGCTTTCTGGCGTTCGACACGGTGCGGTTGTTCGAAGACGGCAAAGCGATCGTCGAGCCGCGCATCTGGAAAGGCAGCGCCAACACCGTCAAGCTCGGCGCTGCCGGCGGCGTGTTCGTGAGCGTCCCGAAGGGCGAAGGTGCCAAGGTGCAAACCCAGGTGGAGCGCACCGATCCGCTCGTCGCGCCGCTCGGCAAGGGGCAACGGGTGGGCAGCATCAAGGTAAGCACGGGTGCAGGCCAGCCGGTGGTGCAGGTGCCGCTGGTGGCGCTGGAGAACATCGATCAAGCCGGCATCTTCGGCCGGGCCTGGGACGCGATCCGGCTCTGGATCAAGTAAGCTGAAAGGCTTGCCACCGCTTCGAGCCGAACTTCCTTCCTGGTAAGCCCATGTCGCCCGCCTCTCCTGCCGTCGAACCCATGCACCTCGATGCGTCCCGCGTCGAGTCGGTCTCTGACCGAGAAGCCGCATGGCAAGCATTGCCCGACACGCCGAGCTACTTGAACGGCCAGTACGGCCCCGTGCGGGACGCCAAGGTCTCTGTGCTCGACCGGGGCTTTCTGCTCGGCGACGGCGTGTATGAGGTCGTGCCGGTCTACGGCGGCAAGCTGTTCCGCTTCGACGCGCACATGGCGCGCCTGGCCCGGAACTGCGGCAAGCTGCGGATGGCAAATCCGTTCGACAACGGCGCGTGGCTGGAGCGCTGCCGCACGTTGGTTAGTGCGCTGCAGGCGCAAAAGGGCGTGCTCGATCAGCTCGTCTACATCCAGGTCACTCGCGGCGTGGCGGTGCGCGACCATGTCATGCCGAACGGCTTGTTGCCTACCGTTTTCATGATGGTCAACGAGATGAAGCCGGCCTCGGCAGAACTGCGTCATCGGGGTGTCGCCTGCGTGACGGCACGCGATTTCCGCTGGGAGCGCGGCGACATCAAGAGCATCTCGCTGCTCGGCAACGTGCTGGCCCGCCAGATGTCGGCCGACAAGGGCGCGATCGAGACCATCCTGTTTCGACAGGGCTACCTGACCGAGGCGGCGGCGTCGAACGTGTGGGTGGTGCACGAAGGCGCGTTGCTTGGGCCGCCGAAGAGCGAGCACGTGCTCGAAGGCATTCGATACGACCTGATCCGCGAACTCTGCGACGAGGCCGGCGTGGCGTACAACCTGCGCCCGATACCCGAAGCCGACGTGCGCTCGGCCGACGAAGTGATGCTGAGCTCGGCCACCAAGGAGTTGCTGCCGGTGACCACGCTCGACGGTGAAGGCGTGGGTCATGGCGCGCTGCGCGGCAAGCCGGGACCGGTCTACGCCAAGCTTTTCGAGGCCTACCAGCGGGCCAAGGCCAGGCAGTCGATCTGACCCCGCATGCCGACGCTCGTCCGCACGCAGGCATTTGCAAGTCGGTGGGTCGTCCGCATATTGGCTTGATGGAAAACACCGTGATGCAAGACATCCCGCCCGAGCATTCGCTGATCGACTATCCGTCGCGTTTTCCCATCAAGGTGATGGGCTTGAACGCGGACGGCTTCGTCCACGCGATCACCACGATCGCGCGCCGGTTCGATCCGTCGTTCGACGCCGCGACCGTCGAGCTTCGACCGAGCAAGGGCGACAAGTACCTCGGTGTGACCGTCACGGTGACCGCGCGTAGCCGCGAGCAGCTCGATGAGCTCTATCGCACGCTGTCGACGCACCCGATGGTGAAGGTCGTGCTTTGAGCGGTGTCGAGCTGCCCGACATCACGGGGCTGATCGACGCGCTCGCGTTCGCGGCGCACAAGCACCGCGACCAGCGGCGCAAGGACGTCGACGGCTCGCCGTACATCAACCACCCGATCGCGCTCGTGCGCGTGCTCGCGGTGGAAGGCGGCGTGCGCGAGGCGTTGCCGCTCATCGCCGCGCTGCTGCACGACACCGTGGAAGACACCGAGACCACCGAGGCCGAGATCGCGCAGCAGTTCGGTGCAGAGGTCGCCGGCGTCGTGATGGAGGTGACCGACGACACGCAGTTGCCGAAGGCGCAGCGCAAGGCCTTGCAAATCGCGCACGCCCCGCACATCAGCCGTGCTGCCAAGCTCGTCAAGCTGGCCGACAAGATCAGCAACGTGCGCGACGTCGCCGAGAGTCCGCCGGCCGGCTGGCCGCTCGAGCGGAGGCGCGAGTATTTCGATTGGGCCAAGCAGGTGATCGATGGTTTGCGCGGGGTGCATCCCGGCCTCGAGCATGCGTTCGACGCGGTGTACGCGTTGCGGCCGTGAGCGCGGTGATAGAACCGGCGGTGACGGCGGTGACGACCCCGCCACGCATCAGGCATCTGGGCCTCGTCGACTACCAGACCACGTGCGATGCGATGCGCACCTTCACGCAGGCCCGTGACGCCGACACCTTCGACGAGATCTGGCTCTGCGAACATGCGCCGGTGTTCACGCTCGGCGTCGCGGGACGCGAAGCGCACATCCACGATGCGGCCGACGTGCCGGTCGTTCGGAGCGATCGCGGTGGGCAGGTCACGTATCACGGGCCGGGACAGGTGGTGGCGTACCCGCTCATCGATCTGCGGCGGCTCGGCCTCCACGTCAAGGCGTACGTGTTTCGTCTCGAGCAGACGCTGCTGCGCACGCTCGAGTCGGTGAACGTGACCGGCCATCGCATCGAGGGCGCCCCCGGCATCTATGTGCAGCTCGACGACCCGTTCGGTCACGCGGCGCGCATCGGCCCGGTCGCGTCGTGTGCCGATCGTTTCAGCGGCGCGGCGAAGATCGCCGCGCTCGGCGTGAAGGTGTCGCGCCATTGCACGTATCACGGCGTCGCTCTCAACGTGTCGATGGATCTGCGACCCTTCGATCGCATCGACCCGTGCGGTTATGCAGGGCTCAAGACGGTGGCGCTCGCTACACTGGGCGTCAATGTCGATCCAGCGACCGTGGCCGACGAACTGGGCCGCCGATTGAGCCGTGCGCTCGGCTGCTGACACGACACCTCACCCGCCCCGAAAGCCGCGATGTCCAGCGTGAACTCACCGCCCGAATCCGATCTGTCCGGCGCTACGCGTCTGCCCGACGCGCTGCATGCACCCGCGTACGACGCCACGGTGAAGCAGAAGTCGCAGGCCAAGACCTCGCGCATCCCGATCAAGGTCGTTGCCGCGGAAACGTTGAGGAAGCCCGACTGGATCCGCGTGAAGGCCGGCTCGTCGAGCTCGCGCTTCTACGAGATCAAGCAGATCCTGCGCGAACACAGGCTGCACACGGTGTGCGAGGAAGCGTCGTGCCCGAACATCGGCGAGTGTTTCGGTGCCGGCACCGCGACCTTCATGATCATGGGCGACAAATGCACGCGGCGTTGCCCGTTCTGCGATGTCGGCCACGGCCGGCCCGATCCGCTCGACGTCGACGAGCCGGCGAACCTCGCGAAGACGATCGCGGCGTTGAAATTGAAGTACGTGGTGATCACGAGCGTTGACCGCGACGACCTGCGGGACGGTGGCGCTGGCCACTTCGTCGCCTGCATCGAAAAGACGCGCGAGCTGTCGCCGCAGACTCGCATCGAGATCCTCACGCCCGACTTTCGCGGCCGTGCCGATCGCGCACTCGAGATATTGAAGGCCGCACCGCCCGACGTGATGAACCACAACCTCGAAACCGCGCCGCGTCTCTACAAGGAAGCTCGCCCGGGATCCGATTATCAATATTCGTTGAGCCTGCTGAAGCGCTTCAAGGAATTCGCGCCCGACGTGCCCACGAAGAGCGGCGTGATGGTCGGCCTCGGCGAGACCGACGACGAGATCCTGCAGGTGATGCGCGACATGCGTGCGAACCACATCGACATGCTCACCATCGGCCAATATCTCGCGCCGAGCGGCCATCACCTGCCGGTGCGCCGCTACGTCCACCCCGACACCTTCCGCCTGTTCGAACGTGAAGCCGCGGCGATGGGGTTCACGCACGCTGCCGTCGGCCCGATGGTTCGATCGAGTTACCACGCCGATCGGCAGGCGCATGCGGCCGGCGTTGCGAACGTGGCCTGAAGGCTCGATTGACCGGGCGCACGGGTGGGGGCGTTGAAACGACCCGAAGGCCTTCCGCACAATCACCATCAAGTCGAGACAACCTAGAGCAGGAGAGTGGCTGATGCAGAGACGACCTTTCATCCTTGTGCTGACAACCGGCGTGCTGGCGCCGTGGCACGCCGGTGCAACCGATCTCAACCAGCTCGACGCCGCGTCCGGCATGCGCGAGGCGCTGATACGCGGCGCGAATTCCGCGGTGGCGTTGCTCGGCAAGCCCGGCGGCTTTCTCGACAACCCACAGGTGCGCATCCCGTTGCCGGGTTTCCTTGCCGAGGCCGCGAAGATCCTCAAGTTCACCGGGCAACAGAAGCGCGTCGACGACTTGGCGACGGCGATGAATCGTGCCGCCGAGGCGGCCGTCCCCGAAGCCAAGAGCCTGCTGGTCAATGCCGTGAAGGCGGTGAGCGTCGGCGACGCGAAGCGCCTCGTCACTGGTGGCGACAACTCGGTGACGACGTTCTTTTCCGACAAGACGCGCGCGCCGCTCGGTGTCAAGTTCCTGCCGATCGTGACTCGGGAAACTGCGAAGGTCGATCTCGCGGCGCGCTTCAACGCGGTGGCTGGGAAAGCGTCCAGCCTCGGCCTTGTGAAAGGCGATGACGCCGACATCGAGCATTACGTCACCGGCAAGGCGCTCGACGGCCTCTATTTCATGATCGGCGAGGAAGAGAAAAAGATCCGAAGCGACCCGATCGGCACCGGCAGCGCGCTGCTCGCCAAGGTGTTCGGCCGCTGAAACTCGCGCAGCGCCAGAGCGGAACGCCAAACCCGCTAGATGCCGCGCGACAACTCGAACATCAGCGCGGCCGGCAACGAGCTGACGACCACGTCGCGACCGATGCGCGCCATCGTCGCGCCGTTCGCGCCCGCCATCTCGAAAGTGCTGCCCTGTTCGAGCACTTCAATGAAGACGAAGTCGGGCACTTCGTCAAGGATCTCCTGGCGAAACGATGTGAAGCGCGCACCGCGCTGTATCGATTCGATGATGATCACGTGCGGCAACCCTTCGCGGCAGAAGATCGCCGCTTCGTCCACCGACCGCACCATGTCGACCAGCAAGTTCATGTTGCGCAGCGAATCGCGAATCAACACGCGCATCTCGCGGCGCGATGCGACCACGAGGACATGGCTGCCGGCGAGTGCCTTCGAGTTGCCCGACTGGGATTCGGGGTCGTCGATCTCCGCCACGCTCATCGCGTCGCCGCTGTGATCGGTCACGGTGTGCGGGAATTCGAGTGTGAGGTGCGTGATCCCGCTGATGTCCTCGCGCTCGACCACCAAGCCCATCGTCCACGCCGTCTGTTCAATGAGGCGCCAGGCGAGCGAATCGAGCCGCGGGGGCGCTTCGGGCATCACCACGTCGTCGCGCGGTTCGAGCGGGCGATGGCCGAAACGGCAGTGCAGAATGGCCCGCTCGGGCCATGATCGGAAGTCGATCGTGAAGTCGATGCGGTCGTTTGCGTTGCTGAGGGCCCAGTCGAGCGTGGTGTTGAGCAGGCTGAAAAGCAGCGAGGCATCGACCAGCACCGTCGCCGGCTTCAGTTGCGGCTTCAATTCGATGCCACGCGCTTGCGTTTCACGCGCGCGATGGGCCAGCATGCTCGTCACGATCTCCTCGAGCTGCAGCGACTCGTGCGATTGACGCACGCGGCCGGATGCGAAGCGTGTGAGCTGTTGCCCGATCATGCCGATCTGTCGCGCCTGCTCGACTTCGTCTCGCAACTCGCGCAGGCCGGCACGATCGATCTTGCCGGTGGCACTGAGCTGGTTGATGCGCTCGAGCGCCGCCGTCAGCGGTGACGCGATCTCGGCTCCGACCTGGGAGACGAGGTCATGCCATCGATCGTCTTCGTCTGTTCCGGAGGCGGCGTTCGGGTGGGGCGGGGCGATACGACCTTGAGACATCGATGCAACGAAGAGAGCGATTCGGCGTGTGGCGTCGTTCTCTGACCGGACGCCGGCGGCCGCTTGACGGCCGGGGAGTGTCCGCTGCGGCCGCACGCAATGCCAGCACGCGAACGACAGACGGCTGGTCGCAACGCGACATACGGCCGATCCATGTGACAAATTGTAGTTTTGCGAGCCACCACGATCACGACCGACGGAGCCGCACGATGCGGGGCGCCGGCCGCGTCAAATCACGCCGTCGCCACGCAAGCGGCCGATGGCGCTGACATCGATACCGAATTCGGCGAGCACCGCGTCGGTATCGGCTCCGAGCAGCGGCGGTGCCATCCGATAACGCACCGGCGTTGCCGAGAGTCTCATCGGGCTGGCCACCAGCGAGATCTCGCCTGCCGAAGGATGCGGCATCGCGATGGTCATCTCGCGGGCCTGGACCTGCGGGTCGGCAAACGCTTCAGCGAGGTTGTTGATCGCGCCACAAGGCACTTTCGCAGCCTCGAGGTCTGCCAACCAAGCGCCGCGCGTGCGTTGTTTCATCGTCTTGGCGAGCAAGGGCACCAGCGCGTGACGGTTGCGAACGCGATCGGCGTTGCGGCGATACCGATCGTCGACGGCGAGGTCGGCCAGGCCCGCCACCTCGCAGAACTTGGCGAACTGCGAGTCGTTGCCCACGGCGAGGATCAGGTGACCGTCCTGCACTTCGAACACCTGGTAAGGCACGATGTTCTGATGCGCGTTGCCCGCACGTTCGGGCGCAACCCCGGTGGCGAGGTAGCCGGCGCCCAGGTTGGCGAGCATCGCGATCTGCGTGTCGAGCAAGGCCATGTCGATGGCTTGGCCGATGCCGGTGCGGTCGCGATGGCGCAAAGCCGCGAGGATGGCGGTGGTGGCATAGAGCCCGGTGAACAGGTCGGCCACCGCGACCCCGACTTTTTGCGGGCCGCCACCGGAGGCGTCGTCCGCGATCTCGCTTTTCGACGGGCCCGTCACGCTCATCAGCCCGCCCATGCCTTGGACCGCGTAGTCGTAGCCCGCGCGCTCGCGGTACGGGCCGGTCTGGCCGAAACCCGTGATCGAGCAGTAGACCAGCCGTGGGTTGATCCCGAGCAGCGTCGGTGCGTCGAGCCCATAGCGCGCCATGTCGCCGACCTTGTAGTTCTCGACCAGCACATCGAAGCGCGCGATCAGGTCACGGACCAGTCTCTGCCCCGCTGCGGTCGCGATGTCGATGGTGATCGACCGCTTGTTGCGGTTGGCGCCGAGGAAATAGGCCGACTGCTCGCTGTCGCTGCCGTCGGTGTTCTTCAAGAAGGGCGGCCCCCAGCCGCGCGTGTCGTCACCGCCGACGTGGTGGGCCGATGCAGGCCGTTCGACCTTGATGACGTCGGCACCGAGATCGGCCAGCGTCTGCGTGCACCAGGGTCCGGCGAGCACGCGCGACAGGTCGAGCACCCGAATGCCCTCGAGCGCGTCGGCTGCGGCTGGCAACAAGGAGTTCATGGAAAGATTGTGCGACAGGGCTGATGCATCGGGGCCCAGCGAGGTGCCGATGCGCGCTCGTCGGCGTCCCGCGTGCGCCCTACGCAAGCGTGGACGAGGAACGTCAAAATCGGCCGATGTGCAGACGCATTCGACGGGCCAGGACCTTGTTGGCGGCATGGGGCGTCGGTCTTGCGGCGGCATGCACACCCACGTTCAACTGGCGCACGGTGGCCTTGCCCGCGGGTGACGCCGCCGCGGTGTTCCCATGCCGCCCCGAGCAACTCGAGCGGTCGATCCGACTGGCCAACCAGCAGACGCCGATGCGATTGATGGTGTGCGAAGCCGGTGGATCGACCTTCGCACTCGCCGAGTTGAATGTGAGCGATGGCTCCGTGGCAGATGCAGCGCTCACCGATCTGCGTGCCAAAAGCACCGCCAACATCGAAGGACATGAGGGGCCGTCCCGCACGTGGACCGTGAAGGGGTTCGCCCGCTCTGCGGAACGCGTCGTGGTCCATGGGCGCGGGCCAAAAAGCGCGACGGTGATCGAGCATCGAGCGTCTCTCATCGCGCGCACGAAGGTCTATCGGCTGAGCGTGCTCGGCCCGGCGCCGCCGCAAGAGGCCGTGGATTTTTTCTTCGCGGGTTTCGAGCTCCCGGCCCGCTGACCGTGACCGGGAGATAGCCGGGAGGGACACCCGCAGGGCCTTCCGACGTCCCTGAGATCCGGTTTGCACAGCACTCGACCAGATCGCACGCGAAGCCTGTCCGCGCGCAGGCCCGCTCGCGCGTTGAACGAAAGCAAACGCTTTTTGCATTCGTGTGGTTTTTGTGTCGGCCCGCGGCGGTGGCCTTGTCCGAGAGTCATGCCGCTGCCAGAGTTGTCGATAATTTCTCTGCGATGCCCGGACTCCTCATCATTGCCCACGCGCCTCTGGCATCGTCTTTGAAGGCGGTTGCCGAGCACGCGTTTCCGGGCTGCTCGCGTGAACTGCGGGCACTCGACGTTGCTCCCGATGTTCCCGTCGAGCAGATCGAGGCAGAAGGGCGCGCGCTGCTGGCGGCCATCAGCAAGCCCGACGCGCTGATCTTCACCGACGTGTTCGGCGCCACGCCATGCAATATCGCGTTGCGACTGGCCGATGGCGTGCACGTGAAGATCGTCGCCGGCGTGAACGTGCCGATGATCTGGCGCACGCTCTGCTACCAGGGCGAGTCGCTCGATGCCGCGGTCGCACGCGCGATGGCGGGCGCCGCCCAGGGTGTCATGCAAGTGGCCATCACCCGACCTCAAAACCAGTCCCGCACCATCGGCGAACATGCTCCAGGCGACGCTCAAGATCAGTAACAAGCTCGGCTTGCACGCCAGGGCATCGGCCAAGTTCACGAAGCTCGCGGCGAGCTTTCAGAGTGAGATCTTCGTGAGCCGAAACGACCGCCGCGTGAATGCGAAAAGCATCATGGGCGTGATGATGCTGGCCGCCGGAATGGGCAGCGAAGTCGTCGTCGACGCGGAGGGCGTCGATGAACAGCACGCTGTCGACGCACTTAGCGCATTGGTGAACGACATGTTCGGCGAAGGTCAATGACGGAGGCCATGACGCACGTCACATAAATCGAGCGAGCTGCGCGTAGAACTCCGGCTGCTGCGATGCGTCGCGCGCTGCTAGGATGACTCGATGAGCTTTCAAGTCTTCGGGCTGCCGGTGTCGCGGGGCATCGCGATCGGGCGCGCAGTGCTCATTGCTTCCAGTCGCGTCGACGTCGCGCACTACTTCATCGCTGAAGAGCAGATCGGCACCGAAATCGGTCGTCTTCGCGGCGCCCGCGATGCCGTCGCCGACGAGCTGAACGGCATGAAGCGCGACATGCCGGCCGATGCACCGGCTGAGCTGGCCGCGTTGCTCGACGTGCACCTTATGCTGCTGCATGACGACGCACTGACGGGTGCGACCAAGCAGTGGATCCAGGAGCGTCGCTACAACGCCGAGTGGGCACTCTCAGCTCAACTTGAAGTGCTGGCGCGTCAGTTCGACGAAATGGAAGACGAATACCTGCGCGAACGCAAAGCCGACCTCGAGCAGGTGGTCGAGCGTTTGTTGCGGGCGATGGCGCGCGAGGCGTCTCCCGCCGCTGTGCCGGCAATGCCGTCACGGTCCACGACGGAACTGGGTGGCGATCCGCTGGTGCTGGTGGCCAGCGATGTCGCACCGGCCGACATGCTGCAGTTCAAGAAGAGCGTCTTCCTCGGTTTCGTCACCGATCTCGGCGGCAAGACATCGCACAGCGCGATCGTCGCGCGCAGCATGGACATCCCCGCGGTGGTCGGCGCACGCGAAGCGAGCCGCTTGATCTGCCAGGACGATTGGATCGTGATCGACGGCGACGCGGGATTGGTCATCGTCGACCCGTCATCTGATGTGTTGGCGGAATACGAAGGGCTGCGCCGCGAACGCGACAGGGTCCTTCAGGCGCTCGCGAGGCTGCGCCACACGCCGGCCGTCACGGTGGACGGGGAGCGGGTCGAGTTGCTCGCCAACATCGAACTGCCTGGCGACGCCGCGTCCGCGCTGCAGGCCGGTGCCGCCGGGGTGGGTCTGTTTCGAAGCGAATTTCTCTTCATGAATCGCGACGGCGATCTGCCCAACGAGGACGAGCAATTCGAGGCGTATCGAACGGCGGTCGAAGCGATGCAGGGATTGCCGGTCACGATCCGCACCGTGGACATAGGCGCCGACAAGGCGCTCGACCGGATGTCTGCCAACGAACTTCGTCACGAGCATGTGCTTAACCCGGCTTTGGGCCTGCGCGCGATTCGCTGGAGCCTCGCGGAACCCGGCATGTTCCGCAAGCAGTTGCGGGCCATCCTGCGCGCAAGCGCGCACGGCCAGGTGCGCATCCTGATTCCGATGATCGCGCACATGAGCGAAGTGACAAGTACGCTCGCCGCGCTCGAACGCGCCAAGGAGCAGCTGTCGGAAGCAGGGCGGCCGTTCGGGCGCGTCGAGATCGGCGCGATGGTCGAGGTGCCGGCAGCCGCGCTGATGCTGCCGAGCTTCCTGAAGCATTTCGACTTCGTGTCGATCGGCACCAACGACCTGATCCAGTACACATTGGCCATCGATCGCGCAGATGACACCGTCGCGCATCTCTATGATCCATGGCATCCGGCTGTGTTGCGTCTCATCGCGAACTCGATCCGCGACGCTCGCGCGGCAGGAAAAGACGTCAGCGTTTGCGGCGAGATGGCGGGTGACCCGGCGTTCAGTGAATTGCTACTGGCGATGGGGCTGCGGAGCTTCTCGATGCATCCGTCTCAGGTGGTTGCGGTGAAGGAGCGCCTGCTTAAGGCGGATACCCGCAAATGGGCGAATTGGCTCGACCGGATCCTCGCTGCCGACGAGCCCGAAAGCATGAACCGGATGGCAGCTGCATGGATCGCCACCACGTAGCGAAGTCAAGCCCCAGCATCGGCGCCGGGATCCGTAGCAGCGCGTAGCGTTGCGTCGAACGCTGGATGAAGCTTCGTTATGGCGACATCTCAAGGCGGGGATCGCTGTCGGTGCTACAGTACGTCCCCCGCAATACTCACGACGAGGAGCGCACATCCTGAGACGCCGCGCAGTCAGTTCGGAGCGCGGCTTGACAGGGCTTTCAAAAGCGTGCGAGAATCGTTGTCTTGGCTGAAGTTCAACTCCAGCCGGCCGCAAGGCGAGCTCTTTAAAAACTAACAGCCGATAAGTGTGGGCGTTTGAAGGCGGGTGCCAAAGTCGAAAGGCTTCAGGTCTCCTGGACCTAAAACGCTCACTGAATTGAAATCGTGCCGGTGTCAAAGCCGGCGTGAGTTCACTTCAATTCTTTGAGCAAAATCAAGATCGAACTGAAGAGTTTGATCCTGGCTCAGATTGAACGCTGGCGGCATGCCTTACACATGCAAGTCGAACGGCAGCACGGGAGCAATCCTGGTGGCGAGTGGCGAACGGGTGAGTAATACATCGGAACGTGCCCAGTAGTGGGGGATAACCCGGCGAAAGCCGGACTAATACCGCATACGACCTACGGGTGAAAGCGGGGGATCGCAAGACCTCGCGCTATTGGAGCGGCCGATGGCAGATTAGCTAGTTGGTGGGGTAAAAGCCCACCAAGGCGACGATCTGTAGCTGGTCTGAGAGGACGACCAGCCACACTGGGACTGAGACACGGCCCAGACTCCTACGGGAGGCAGCAGTGGGGAATTTTGGACAATGGGCGCAAGCCTGATCCAGCCATGCCGCGTGCGGGAAGAAGGCCTTCGGGTTGTAAACCGCTTTTGTCAGGGAAGAAACGCTCCGGATTAATACCTTGGAGTAATGACGGTACCTGAAGAATAAGCACCGGCTAACTACGTGCCAGCAGCCGCGGTAATACGTAGGGTGCAAGCGTTAATCGGAATTACTGGGCGTAAAGCGTGCGCAGGCGGCTTTGCAAGACAGATGTGAAATCCCCGGGCTTAACCTGGGAACTGCATTTGTGACTGCATGGCTGGAGTGCGGCAGAGGGGGATGGAATTCCGCGTGTAGCAGTGAAATGCGTAGATATGCGGAGGAACACCGATGGCGAAGGCAATCCCCTGGGCCTGCACTGACGCTCATGCACGAAAGCGTGGGGAGCAAACAGGATTAGATACCCTGGTAGTCCACGCCCTAAACGATGTCAACTGGTTGTTGGACGGCTTGCTGTTCAGTAACGAAGCTAACGCGTGAAGTTGACCGCCTGGGGAGTACGGCCGCAAGGTTGAAACTCAAAGGAATTGACGGGGACCCGCACAAGCGGTGGATGATGTGGTTTAATTCGATGCAACGCGAAAAACCTTACCTACCCTTGACATGTCTAGAAGTTACCAGAGATGGTTTCGTGCTCGAAAGAGAACTAGAACACAGGTGCTGCATGGCCGTCGTCAGCTCGTGTCGTGAGATGTTGGGTTAAGTCCCGCAACGAGCGCAACCCTTATCATTAGTTGCTACGCAAGGGCACTCTAATGAGACTGCCGGTGACAAACCGGAGGAAGGTGGGGATGACGTCAGGTCATCATGGCCCTTATGGGTAGGGCTACACACGTCATACAATGGCCGGTACAGAGGGCTGCCAACCCGCGAGGGGGAGCTAATCTCAGAAAACCGGTCGTAGTCCGGATCGCAGTCTGCAACTCGACTGCGTGAAGTCGGAATCGCTAGTAATCGCGGATCAGCTTGCCGCGGTGAATACGTTCCCGGGTCTTGTACACACCGCCCGTCACACCATGGGAGCGGGTTCTGCCAGAAGTAGTTAGCTTAACCGCAAGGAGGGCGATTACCACGGCAGGGTTCGTGACTGGGGTGAAGTCGTAACAAGGTAGCCGTATCGGAAGGTGCGGCTGGATCACCTCCTTTCTGGAAAACGGCGAAGCCGTTTCGGTGAAGGCTGACTTTGCGCAAGCAAAGCCACGCGCGAAAGCGCAGGCCGGAACCAGATGAGCCTAGTCCACAAATGGCACTCAAATTTGAGCGCCCACTCTTATCGGCTGTAGTTGAACGCAGCAAGTGAACGTGAAACGGCTGACCGCCGAGCAGATTCGTGCTTTGGTACGGGTGGCCGTCTGCGAGTCCGGCCCGACACTTCGACAGTGAAGGGTCTGTAGCTCAGCTGGTTAGAGCACCGTCTTGATAAGGCGGGGGTCGTTGGTTCGAGCCCAACCAGACCCACCATCTTCACAGGGGGATTAGCTCAGCTGGGAGAGCACCTGCTTTGCAAGCAGGGGGTCGTCGGTTCGATCCCGTCATCCTCCACCATCACTTCATCTATATCGGTTTGTTGACGCAAGCTGCCTCTGGGCCGCTTGCGTCAGCGATTCGAAAGAATCGGCTGCTGTTCTTTAACATTTCGTAGAGTCGAAATATCAGAGTTGCCGGCAGAAAACGCTTCGTGCGTTCCGTCCTGCCGGTGACACATTTGATTGCGTCAACAAGATTCAACTCGCAAGAGAAGAAGTTTGAAGAACGGCATAACGCGTAATACTCAAAGAAAGTCCTTGACGATGCCTCGTAAACCTTAGTCGGGTGAGGCGTCAAAGTTATAGGGTCAAGTGACTAAGTGCATGTGGTGGATGCCTTGGCGATTACAGGCGACGAAGGACGTGATAGCCTGCGATAAGCTTCGGGGAGCTGGCAAATTAGCTTTGATCCGGAGATTTCCGAATGGGGAAACCCACCCTTAGGGGTATCGCATGATGAATACATAGTCATGCGAGGCGAACCGGGTGAACTGAAACATCTCAGTAGCTCGAGGAACAGACATCAACCGAGATTCCGAAAGTAGTGGCGAGCGAAATCGGAACAGCCTTGTACTCTTTAGCCTTTGGCTTAGCAAAACGGAATGGAAAGTCCGGCCATAGCGGGTGATAGCCCCGTATGTAAAAAGTTGTTGGTGGAACTAGGTGTACGACAAGTAGGGCGGGACACGTGACATCCTGTCTGAAGATGGGGGGACCATCCTCCAAGGCTAAATACTCGTAATCGACCGATAGTGAACTAGTACCGTGAGGGAAAGGCGAAAAGAACCCCGGGAGGGGAGTGAAATAGATCCTGAAACCGCATGCATACAAACAGTCGGAGCCTGGAAACGGGTGACGGCGTACCTTTTGTATAATGGGTCAGCGACTTACATTCAGTGGCAAGGTTAACCGAATAGGGAAGCCGTAGAGAAATCGAGTCCGAATAGGGCGTTCAGTCGCTGGGTGTAGACCCGAAACCAAGTGATCTATCCATGGCCAGGATGAAGGTGAGGTAACACTTACTGGAGGTCCGAACCGACTAGTGTTGCAAAACTAGCGGATGAGCTGTGGATAGGGGTGAAAGGCTAAACAAACTTGGAAATAGCTGGTTCTCTCCGAAAACTATTTAGGTAGTGCCTCAAGTATTACCATCGGGGGTAGAGCACTGTTATGGCTAGGGGGTCATGGCGACTTACCAAACCATTGCAAACTCCGAATACCGATGAGTACAGCTTGGGAGACAGTGCACCGGGTGCTAACGTCCGGACACAAGAGGGAAACAACCCAGACCGCCAGCTAAGGTCCCCAAAATTGGCTAAGTGGGAAACGAAGTGGGAAGGCTAAAACAGTCAGGATGTTGGCTTAGAAGCAGCCATCATTTAAAGAAAGCGTAATAGCTCACTGATCGAGTCGTCCTGCGCGGAAGATGTAACGGGGCTAAGCCAGTTACCGAAGCTGCGGATGTGCGCGAAAGCGTACGTGGTAGGAGAGCGTTCTGTACGCCTGTGAAGGTGGCTTGTGAAGGCTGCTGGAGGTATCAGAAGTGCGAATGCTGACATGAGTAGCGTTAAAGGGGGTGAAAAGCCCCCTCGCCGAAAGCGCAAGGTTTCCTACGCAACGTTCATCGGCGTAGGGTGAGTCGGTCCCTAAGGCGAGGCAGAGATGCGTAGCTGATGGAAAACAGGTCAATATTCCTGTACCGATGTGTAGTGCGATGTGGGGACGGAGATGGTTAACTCAGCCGGGTGTTGGATGTCCCGGTTCAAGCGTGTAGTCGTGCAGCCTAGGCAAATCCGGGCTGATTAGATGAGGCGTGATAACGAGGCGGCTTGCCGCTGAAGTGAGTGATACCCTGCTTCCAGGAAAAGCCACTAAGCTCCAGCTACACACGACCGTACCGCAAACCGACACTGGTGCGCGAGATGAGTATTCTAAGGCGCTTGAGAGAACTCTGGAGAAGGAACTCGGCAAATTGACACCGTAACTTCGGAAGAAGGTGTGCCTTTAGTAGGTGATCCATTTACTTGGTGAGCCCAATGAGGCCGCAGAGAATCGGTGGCTGCAACTGTTTATTAAAAACACAGCACTCTGCAAAGACGAAAGTCGACGTATAGGGTGTGACGCCTGCCCGGTGCTGGAAGATTAAATGATGGGGTGCAAGCTCTTGACTGAAGTCCCAGTAAACGGCGGCCGTAACTATAACGGTCCTAAGGTAGCGAAATTCCTTGTCGGGTAAGTTCCGACCTGCACGAATGGCGTAATGATGGCCACACTGTCTCCTCCAGAGACTCAGCGAAGTTGAAATGTTTGTGATGATGCAATCTCCCCGCGGAAAGACGGAAAGACCCCATGAACCTTTACTGTAGCTTTACATTGGACTTTGAACAGATCTGTGTAGGATAGGTGGGAGGCTTTGAAGCGGTGCCGCTAGGTGTCGTGGAGCCAACGTTGAAATACCACCCTGGTGTGTTTGAGGTTCTAACCTTGGCCCGTTATCCGGGTTGGGGACAGTGTATGGTGGGCAGTTTGACTGGGGCGGTCTCCTCCCAAAGCGTAACGGAGGAGTTCGAAGGTACGCTAGGCACGGTCGGAAATCGTGCTGATAGTGCATTGGCATAAGCGTGCTTGACTGCGAGACTGACAAGTCGAGCAGGTACGAAAGTAGGACAAAGTGATCCGGTGGTTCTGTATGGAAGGGCCATCGCTCAACGGATAAAAGGTACTCTGGGGATAACAGGCTGATACCGCCCAAGAGTTCATATCGACGGCGGTGTTTGGCACCTCGATGTCGGCTCATCTCATCCTGGGGCTGTAGCCGGTCCCAAGGGTATGGCTGTTCGCCATTTAAAGAGGTACGTGAGCTGGGTTTAAAACGTCGTGAGACAGTTTGGTCCCTATCTTCCGTGGGCGCTGCAAGATTGAGAGAGCCTGCTCCTAGTACGAGAGGACCGGAGTGGACGCACCTCTGGTGTATCGGTTGTCACGCCAGTGGCATTGCCGAGTAGCTAAGTGCGGAAGAGATAACCGCTGAAAGCATCTAAGCGGGAAACTCGTCTCGAGATGAGTCTTGCCGGGGCCTAGAGCCCCCTGAAGAGTCGTTCTAGACCAGGACGTTGATAGGTCGGGTGTGGAAGCGCAGTAATGCGTTAAGCTAACCGATACTAATTGCTCGTGAGGCTTGACCCTATAACTTTGACTTCAAGTCAAGTTGGGTAGACACGTTGTACTGTTCTTCGGCAGTGCGCGCAATTGAATAATCTGATGGTCGAAGAATCGTCTTCGGCCCGACTCTGCGAATTGGCTCTTCTTGCTCATAAGCAAGAGAGCGACTGGTTAAGCTTGATGACCATAGCGAGGTGGTCCCACTCCTTCCCATCCCGAACAGGACCGTGAAACGCCTCAGCGCCGATGATAGTGCGGATTCCCGTGTGAAAGTAGGACATCGTCAGGCTATTAATGCAAAGGCCCCAATCCCACGACTGGGGCCTTTTTTTTCGAATTAGTTTGGCCCTGTCTTTAGACGTCCTGGACGAAGTGGAGTGCCGCTGCTGTCGACAGATTCAGCAGCACGGCCGCTTCCGAGATGTCATCCGGTAGCGCTGCGTTGTTCCATCCGTGCGCGGAGTGTCGAGCCAGTCGCGTGGCCAACTCAATGGTCTTCACCGCCGTCGATTCGCGCAAGGCCGGGTTCCCCACATGCGAAAGCAATTCCGGCAGAAGCCACGAGCGCACCAGAGCTTCCTGCAGCGCGGGCAACTCGATGTTCAACACGTCTTGCTGAACCACAATCGAGCGCAGCTTCGGATCTGCGCGCTGGGCGTCCCGAATGCCAAGCGCCAGTTTGGGTGCGTAGCACCACAGCAAAAGCTCCGCGAATTCGTGCATCAGCGTCACGGCATGGATCACTGCGGCATCCGGGCTCATGCGGTGCACAGCGAATGCGAGCGCGAACGTTGCGCCGCGATGCGCGCGATTTACGACTGCCTGCAAGCCTGCGAGTGCGTCGGGCTGATCGGCCAGCAAGTCCTCGACGGAATTTTGTGGTCCAAAGGCGTCGAAGAATGGCGGGATGCCCATCATCACGAGTGCAGCTGTGACGGTCTCGACCTCTGTGACGACGCGTCGACCGCGGTGCTGCGAAGCGTGGGCGAGCACTTTCAGTGTCATTAGGGGATCGTCTGCGATCACCTCGCCAAGGCTGTTCGCGTCGACGGCATCTTGATTATCGCGAAGACGTTCCAAGGCATCTGCCGTTTCCTGCAGAACCGGAATCTCAGCGTCTTTGAAAAACGCCGTCCATGCCGCCAGGTCTCGCAGCGGCGAAGTTATCGCCGATGGTTGAAGCGAAGGGCTGGTCATCGCACCTCCGGTTGAGTCACGTGCAGGTGATATCGGCGAATACACGTGCCACTTGAATTTCGTGAGCCCTCTACTGGAAGGCGACTTCCGCAAAGCTGCGCAGCTTGCGACTGTGCAGCTGATCGACACCCGCGTCGCGCAACAGCTCGATCGCGCGAATGCCGATGCGCAAGTGTTGGTCGACGCGCTCCCGATAGAAGTGGTTTGCCATCCCCGGCAGCTTGATTTCCCCATGCAATGGCTTGTCACTCACGCAAAGCAGAGTGCCATATGGAACGCGAAATCGAAAGCCGTTCGCAGCGATCGTGGCGCTTTCCATGTCGAGGGCGATCGCCCGACTTTGACTGAAGCGGCGCTCCGGTGTGCTGCCTGGGATCCGTGAGGGCAGCAACTCCCAGTTTCGGTTGTCAGTGCTGGCCACGGTGCCTGTGCGCATGATTCGCTTCAGTTCATAGCCCTTCAACTGGGTGATCTCAGCCACCGCTGCTTCAAGCGCGACCTGCACCTCCGCCAGCGCTGGAATCGGCACCCACAACGGTAATTCTTCGTCCAGCACATGATCTTCACGAACATAGCCGTGCGCAAGCACGTAATCGCCCAGTTGCTGGGTGTTGCGCAGCCCGGCACAGTGACCGAGCATTACCCACGCATGCGGCCGCAAGACGGCGATGTGATCCGTGATGGTTTTGGCGTTGGCCGGCCCCACGCCGATATTGACCATCGTGATTCCGCTCCGATCACCGCGAACCAGGTGATAAGCCGGCATTTGCGGCAATCGGGGCGGGGCAGCGCCCAGATCATCACCGACTCGAGAGGCGGATCCGACGGTGCGGGTGATCACGTTGCCGGGTTCCACGAATGATTCATAGGTGTTGTCAGCATGGCCACTCGCCATCGCATCGTGCCCACGACGCACGAACTCGTCGATGTAGAACTGGTAGTTCGTGAACAGAACGAAATTCTGGAAATGCTCAGGCGCCGTACCGGTGTAATGACGCAACCGATGCAATGAGTAGTCGACTCGCGGCGCCGTGAAAAGCGACAGCGGTTGAGCCACGCCGGGGCCGGGCTCGTATGTACCGTTCGCGATACCGTCGTCCATCGCGCCGAGATCGGGCAGGTCGAACATGTCGCGCATCAACAAGCGGCGTTCCTGGCTGAGGCTGCCTTCGACATGATCGCCCTCAGCGAACGAGAAGTGCACGGGAATGGGTTGCGTGCTGGTGCCGATCTCGAGAGAGACGCTGTGGTTCTCGAGCAGCAGCCGAAACTGCTCAAGGTAGTAGGACCTGAACAGATCGGGCCGCGTCAACGTCGTCTCGAAGGTTCCGGGGCCAGCCACGAAACCGTAGCTCAGACGCGAGTCGGCGCGTGCGACGGTATCGGTGTGGACACGTACGAACGGGTAGAACGCATGCACGCGCCCGGGCAAGGTTTCGCCGGCGACGAACGCCTGCAACGCCGCCTGCAGGTGCTCGATGCCGGCGTCATAGATCGCTTGCACTTGCGCGAGCGCAGCGGCGGGATCTTGAAAGCGAACCGGAGCGATGAAGGGGAGAGCTGGCGTCATGGGCATTCGATCGATGGGATCGGGCGAGGATACGTCCGGCCCGTTGCCGCCAGTGCAAAATTGCGGCGCAGCGGGATGATTCCGCAGCGCCCGGGAGCCGACCCCGCGGCGCCGTGGTGGACCGAAACCACCCACTCCCACGTGTGCGGGTTGATTCCGACACACCGATCAACGAGGCTTCGTGATGAAAGTGTTGGTGCTGGGGAGTGGCGTGATCGGTGTGTCGGTCGCGCATCAGCTCGCTGGTGACGGTCACGAGGTGACCGTCGTCGATCGGCAACCAGCAGCCGGGCTGGAAACGAGTTATGCCAACGCCGGCGAGGTCTCGCCTGGATACTCCGCACCGTGGGCGGGGCCGGGGGTGCCGTTGAAAGCGATCAAATGGCTCGCGATGCGGCATCGCCCGTTGGTGATCAGGCCGAACATCGATCTCGCGTTGCTGCGCTGGTCGTTGGCGATGCTGCGCAACTGCACGACGGCGCGCTACGAGGTCAACAAACGCCGGATGGTCCGACTTGCCGAATACAGCCGCGACTGCCTGATCGCACTGCGAGCTGAAACAGGCATCGCTTACGACGAGCGAATGCGCGGCACCTTGCAACTGTTCCGCACGCAGAAGCAATTGGATGGCAGTTCGGCCGACATCGCGGCACTTCGTGAAAGCGGGGTCGCTTTCGAATTGCTTGATCGGGACGGTTGCGTGCGCCACGAGCCCGCACTGGAGCACGTGCGCGAGAAATTTCTCGGCGGCCTGTTGTTGCCCGGCGATGAGACGGGCGACTGCTTCAAGTTCACCCAGCGTCTGGCCGCCTTGGCCGCGGCACGCGGCGTGACATTCATGCACGACACGAACGTCGTTCGCATCAATCGCCACGGCGCTGTGATCGACGGCGTGACTGTGGCTCGGGTGACGAGCGAATCATCGGCGTCGACGAGCGCGGCTTCGCCCGCGGACCGCATCGGCAAGCGTGCGTCGCCGGCTCCGGTTTCCGGTGAGCACACGCTGCGGGCCGATGCGTACGTCGTCGCGCTCGGCAGCTATTCACCCACGCTGCTGAAGCCGGTCGGCATCGAGATCCCCGTCTATCCCGTCAAGGGTTATTCGCTCACGGTGCCGATCGCCGACCCTAGCGGTGCACCCGAATCGACGGTGATGGACGAATCCCACAAGATCGCCGTCACGCGCCTCGGCGATCGGATCCGCATCGGTGGCACGGCCGAGCTCGCGGGTTACACGCTGAAGCTGTACCAACCGCGGCGCGACACGCTCGCGCACGTGGTCGACGACTTGTTTCCACGAGGTGGAGATCTGTCGCGAGCCGAGTTCTGGTGCGGGTTGCGACCGATGACACCGGACGGTACGCCGATCATCGGCAAGACCGCGCTCCGCAAGCTCTATCTGGCGACCGGCCATGGTACGTTGGGCTGGACCATGGCCGCCGGTACCGCTCGGGTGCTGGCCGAGGTCATTAGCGGCCGCGCACCATCCATCGACCTCACAGGGCTAGGCATCGAGCGTTATGCGTGAGGTTGCGTTTGAGTCTGTAACTCAGGGCTTCTGAACGGCCGGTTCTCCGACATGCCTTTCGGCGCTCACCGACCGTCAGCGGGGCCCGCATCGGGCTTGCCTTCGCACGCGAGTGAGCGAAGGTAGCGGCTGGAAAATCCGCATGGGCCGGCCCTAGGAAATCAAAATGAACATCAATCATCTGAAGACGTCATTCAAGAAACGGGCCGCGAGGAGGGCTTCGGCTTCGCTTCTTGCCGCTTTGTCTTTGGCCGCCTGCGGTCCCCAGTCGGGGGCGCCGGTGGCAGCGAATGGAAATCCGGTTCCAATGACCGCAGTAGCGGGAACTGATCCCGCGCTGAATGCAGCGGGGCCGATGATTCCGGCGCAAGGGGGTACAGAGAGGCAGGGTCAGTCCGTGCCGGGTTCCGCGACGATCGGTGCCCGCAACCACCCCGGATATGACGAACCCGATTTGCAGGCGCGAAGCGCATACCCGGCTCCGGCAACAGGGTACAGGGGCCCTGTCGAGGCGCCATTGCAATCTCATGCGCAGACGCCTTACGCGCCGACGCAGGACGAGGTGGCGCCTCCCGCGCGAGCGCCAGCGCGTGCTCACAACGCTCAGCCCGTTGCGAGTGCGCACCTGGGTGAAATTCGGTCAATCGAACCGATTCGGACGCGGCCAGAGGGCAGCGGAACCGGAGCCGTCATCGGCGGCGTGCTGGGTGCCGTCGTTGGCAACCAGTTCGGCCACGGCGGCGGTCGCGCCGTCACCACCGTGCTGGGCGGCGTTGGTGGTGCGGTGGCCGGCAACAATCTGGAGCGCAATCACCGGGAAGGCATCGCAGGTTACCGCGTCAACGTGCGGCTCGACAACGGTTCCTCGCGCACGTTCAACGAAGCAGACGCAAGTGAATTCCGGGTCGGAGATCGGGTCCGAGTCGATCGCGGCCAGTTGCGTCCCCTTTGATCCGTGACCGTGAATCCGGCTGGCGCGCCACTCGACCCGTTCGGCATTCGCGCGGGCGTGGGTGGATGGACCTACGCACCATGGCGTGCCAACTTCTTTCCCGAGGGACTGGCACACACCAGTGAACTCGAATATGCCAGTCGACATTTGACGGCGATCGAAATCAACGGCACGTACTACCGGACACAGAGCCGTTCCAGTTTCGCCAAGTGGCACGACGCCACTCCCGAGGACTTTGTCTTTTCAGTCAAGGCCTCGCGCTATTCAACCAACCAGAAAGTCCTGGCCGACGCCGGTGAATCGATCGAGCGATTCATCAACAGCGGCCTGTCCGAGCTGGGGCCGAAGCTCGGTCCAATCGTGTGGCAATTCGCCACCACCAAGCGTTTTGAGTCAATCGATTTCGACGCTTTTCTGAGCATGTTGCCCGCCCACGTCGACGGGGTCCCACTTCGACATGCGACCGATGTTCGACACGACAGCTTCATGTGCCCGGAATACTTGGCGCTCGCGCGCAAGCACGGCGTGGCCACGGTTTTCGCCGATTCCGACGAGTACCCCTCGTTCGCCGATGTCACCGGCGATTTCATCTATGCCCGCCTGATGCGCACCTCGTCGGATGAGCCGACGGGCTATGCGCCGAGCGGCATCGAGCGATGGGCCGACGCGGCGCGAACATGGGCCGCTGGCGGGGAGCCGTTGGATCTGCCGAGGGTCGAGACATCGCCCGCATCGAATGCACAGGCTGCCGCGCCACCGAAACCCCGTGACGTGTTCATCTACTTCATCAGCGGCGCGAAGGAGCGCGCACCCGCCGCGGCGATGGCGTTCATCGATGGCTTGAAATCGTCGTGATGACGAGCAGGTGCGTGTGATGAAATCGCCCGCGTGCCGACGATTCCCTCGCCCCTTTTGACCGACGACATCGCGCCCGCAGGCGCGCACCCGCCGCGTGCCGCAGCGACATTGGTCGTGGTCCGCGACGGCGATGAGGGCATCGAGGTTTTGCTTTGCCGCCGCGCCGAACGAGGCGATCACAACAGCGGTGCCTGGGTGTTCCCGGGTGGCATCGTCGATGCCGGCGATCGAGACGCGCATCGCTGGTGCCACGGCCTCGACGATCGAGAAGCCAGCCGGCGACTGGGTCTTTCGTCGGGCGGCCTCGACTTCTACGTCGCGGCCGTTCGCGAGTGCTTCGAGGAATGCGGCCTGCTCTACGCGGTGAGGGCAGGCCACACGTTCATCGACACCACCTCCACCGTCGACGCGTGGCGCGGCCCGCTCCATCGTGGCGAGCGGCACATCGGCGACCTGTGCGACGAAGCGGGCGTGGTCCTGGCGGTCGACCGCTTGATCTACCTGAGCCACTGGCTCACGCCGCTCGGTCGGCCGAAACGCTTCGACACGCGATTCTTCATCGCGAGCGTGCCGCCGGCGCAATCCGCATCGCCCGATGGCACCGAAATGCTGGAGCAACGATGGTTTCGACCGGCAGATGTGCTTCGTCGAAGCGCCGAGCTCAAGCTGATGACGCCGACGCAGAAGACGCTGGAACAGATCGTCGACTTCACGACCGTCGCCGCCTTGCTTTCCTGGGCTTCGACCGAACGAAGCGTGCCGATGACGATGCCACGAGTGGGCCAGGGCAAGGACGGCACACGTCCGGTACTCCCTGGTGAACCCGCGTATGCGGAACTGCGCCGCATCGATCCGGGTGGCCACGGACACGGCTCCTACGACATCGTGGCCGATCGTCCGGTGCGACTCTCGCCCCATGTGATCCGCGTCACCGCCGGCAATGGCAACGAGATGACCGGCCCCGGCACGAACACGTACCTGGTCGGCGGCGGTGCGAGCGGTGAATGGGCGGTGATCGACCCCGGGCCGCTCGACGACACGCATGTGCAAGCCATCATCGACACGTCTCCGGGCCGCATCACCCGCATCTTCGCGACGCACACGCACAGCGATCATTCACCCGCCACGCTGTCGCTCAAGCGCCGCACCGGCGCCGTCGTGCACGGTCAGATCGCGCGTTACCGCGAATGGCAAGACGCGAGCTTCGAACCCGACGTGGCGCTGCAGGGCGGCGAACGCGTGGTGCTCGACGAGGGTCTCACGCTGCAGGCGATCCACACGCCGGGTCATGCGTCGAACCACCTCTGCTATTGGTTCGAAGAAGAGGAGACGCTCTTCACCGGCGACCATCTGATGCAGATGTCGACCGTCGTCATCAACCCGCCCGATGGCGACATGACGGCCTACCTCGCCTCGCTGCGCTCGTTGCTGTCGATGCCGCTGCGTTGGCTGGCGCCCGGGCACGGCTTCCTGATGTCTAGCCCCCACGACGCGATCGAGGCGGTGATTGCGCACCGGCTGAAGCGTGAGCGCAAGGTGATCGACGCGTTGCAGGCCGCGGGCCCGTCGACGATCGGCGACCTGTTGCCGGCCGTCTATGCCGATGTGCCTCCGCGGCTGCACCAGATGGCGTTGCGGTCTTTGAGCGCGCACCTGCTGAAACTGCGCGATGACGGCGCCGCGCTCGAGCACGACGGGCGGTGGACGCCAGTGGGCTGACAACGGTCGGCGCGCCTCGCCATGCGGCAGACGCCGTGCCGATTACCTCGAATTCGAGCACCGGCGAGCCGGTGACATGGCGCGGCGACGCTGCCGCGCCGCCGCTCACATGCTTCGCCGATACTGCCCGCCGACCTCGAACAGCGCATTCGTGATCTGGCCGAGCGAGCACACGCGCACCGCGCTCATCAGCACCTCGAACACGTTGTGGTTGTCGATCACCGCACGCTTCAAGGTTTCGAGCATCGCTGGGGCCGCGTCGGCATGGCGTGACTGGAAATCGGCGAGGCGTTGCAGTTGCGACCGCTTTTCATCGTCGGTCGAGCGAGCCAGTTCGAGCGTCGCTGGAACGTCGTCGCTACGCGGGCTCCGAAAGGTGTTGACGCCGACGATGGGCAATTCTCCGGTGTGCTTCTGCATCTCGTAATGCATGCTCTCTTCCTGGATCTTGCCGCGCTGGTAGCCGGTTTCCATCGCGCCCAGCACTCCTCCGCGTTCGGCGATGCGCTCGAACTCCTGCAGCACCGCCTCTTCGACGAGTTCGGTGAGTTCGTCGATGATGAACGCGCCCTGGTTCGGGTTCTCGTTCTTTGCCAGGCCCCATTCGCGATTGATGATGAGCTGGATCGCCATCGCGCGGCGCACGCTGTCTTCGGTAGGCGTGGTGATGGCTTCATCGAATGCATTGGTGTGCAGCGAGTTGCAGTTGTCGTACACCGCGATCAGCGCTTGCAGCGTCGTGCGGATGTCGTTGAACTGGATCTCCTGAGCGTGCAGCGAACGGCCGCTCGTCTGCACGTGGTACTTCAGCTTCTGGCTGCGTTCGTTGGCGCCGTACCGGTCGCGCATCGCGACGGCCCAGACGCGCCTCGCGACGCGGCCCATGACGGTGTATTCCGGGTCCATGCCGTTGCTGAAGAAGAAGCTCAGGTTGGGCGCGAAATCGTCGATGTGCATGCCGCGCGCGAGATAGGCCTCGACGAACGTGAAGCCGTTCGAAAGCGTGAAGGCGAGCTGGCTCACCGGATTCGCGCCAGCCTCGGCGATGTGATAGCCGGAGATGCTCACCGAGTAAAAATTGCGCACCTGGTGCTCGACGAAATACGCGGCGATGTCGCCCATCACCTTCAACGAGAACTCGGTCGAGAAGATGCAGGTGTTCTGGCCCTGGTCTTCCTTCAGGATGTCGGCCTGCACTGTGCCGCGTACGTTCTGCTTGACCCATGCGGAGATCTTCTCGGTCTCGTCGGCATCGGCCGCGCGCCCATGCTCGGCCTGAAACGCGTCGAGCTTCTGATCGATGGCCGTGCAAAGGAACATCGCGAGGATGCTCGGCGCTGGCCCGTTGATGGTCATGCTCACAGACGTCGCCGGATTCGTCAGATCGAAGCCGCCGTACAGCACCTTCATGTCGTCGAGCGTCGCGATCGACACGCCCGCGTTGCCCACCTTGCCGTAGATGTCGGGCCTGAGCGCCGGGTCGTTGCCGTACAGCGTGACCGAATCAAATGCCGTCGACAGGCGTTTCGCAGGCATCCCGGCGGACAGCAATTTGAAGCGCGTGTTGGTGCGAAACGCATCGCCTTCGCCGGCGAACATGCGCGTCGGGTCTTCGCCTTCGCGCTTGAAGACGAACGTGCCAGCCGCATATGGAAAACGACCGGGCACGTTGTCGAGCAAGAGCCACTTGACGAGTTCGCCGTGGTCTTCGTACATCGGCAATGCGACCTTGCGGATCCGGTTGCCCGACAACGTGGTGTGCGTGAGCGCGGTGCGGATTTCGCGGTCCCGGACCTTCACGATGAACTCGTCCGCCTCGTACGCCTGCCGCAATGCCGGCCACCCGTCGAGCGCCGCTCGAACGTGACCATCGAGACGGGTCTCCCGCTCGTCTGCCAGTGCAATCACCGCCGCGGCAGCCGTGCTCTCGGCCTCGGCGCCGAGCATCCGCGCCGCCGCGCGCAGTTGCTGGATCTCGCGCGCCAATGCGGCCTGCGCGCGCACGCGGGCCTTGTAGCCGCGCACGGCATCGGCGATGTCGGCGAGGTAGCGCGTTCGCGCCGCCGGCACGATCGGCACCTGGTGGGTGCTGTGCCGCGTCGTGACAGAGGGCAGGGTGCCCGGCGTGGTGCGCAGGCCGAGTGCGGCGAGGCGCGGCAGCAGTGCCTGGTAGAGCGCGGTGACGCCGTCGTCGTTAAAGCGGCTCGCCATCGTGCCGAACACCGGCATCTGTTCGGGCATCGCGGTGAACGCTTCGCGGTTGCGCTGCACCTGCTTGGCGACGTCGCGCAGCGCATCGGCGGCGCCTTTGCGGTCGAACTTGTTGATCGCGACGAACTCGGCGAAGTCGAGCATGTCGATCTTCTCGAGCTGGCTCGCGGCGCCAAATTCCGGCGTCATCACGTACATGGCCAAGTCGACGAGCGGCACGATGGCCGCGGCGCCCTGGCCGATGCCCGAGGTCTCGACGATGATCACGTCGAAGCCCGCCACCTTGCACGCCGCCAGCACATCAGGCAACGCCTGGCTCACCTCGCTGCCGAAGTCGCGCGTCGCGAGGCTGCGCATGAAGACGGGGCTCGTCGCCTCGAGATTCGATGCGCCGGGTTGCTGCCACGGCCCGATCGCGTTCATCCGGATGCGGTCGCCGAGCAACGCGCCGCCACTTTTGCGCCGGCTCGGGTCGATCGAGATCACGGCGATCTGCAAGGTGTCGCGCTGATCGAGGCGCAGGCGGCGGATGAGTTCGTCGGTGAGGCTCGACTTGCCGGCGCCACCGGTGCCGGTGATGCCGATCACCGGCGTCGTCACGGTCTTCGCGTGGTCGTGCAGTGCGGCCTTGAGCGGATCCGGCACGCGACCGTTTTCGAGCGCGGTGACGAGCTGCGCCAGCGCCCGGCGTGGCCCACGGCCGGCTCCCTGCAGCGCGGAAAGTTCGAGCGGCGCGAATGCCGAAAGATCGACATCGCATCGCATCATCATTTCGCCAATCATTCCTGCAAGGCCCATGCGCTGGCCGTCCTGCGGGCTGTAGATGCGCGTCACGCCATACGCGTGCAACTCCGCGATCTCGTTCGGCACGATCACGCCGCCTCCACCGCCGAAGACCTTGATCTGCTCACCGCCCCGCGCCCTCAGCAGGTCGATCATGTACTTGAAGTACTCGACATGGCCGCCCTGGTACGAGCTCACTGCGATGCCCTGCACGTCTTCCTGCAGCGCCGCCGTCACGACCTCGTCGACCGAACGGTTGTGACCGAGGTGGATCACCTCTGCACCCATGCTTTGCAGGATGCGCCGCATGATGTTGATGGCCGCATCATGGCCGTCGAAAAGGCTCGCCGCGGTGACGAAGCGCACCTTGTTTCCGGGTCGGTACTGCGCGAGCGCCTTGTATTCGGCAGTCAGGTCGGTCATGGTCGTCGTCCCAGGCGTTCTTGGTCTTGGTTGCCGCGTCCACGTGCGCCTCGCGGCGCGTTACACGATGCGCAGGCCCGCGAGTGTCGGATCGTCGGGTGGGTAGCGCAGCTTCAGGCCGAGCAGCGTTTCTTTGAGAAGGGTCGCGATCATCAGATTGCGGTGGGTCTTCGAGTCGGCCGGAACCACCGTCCACGGTGCCCATGGCGTGGCCGTGGCACTGAGCGCGTTCGCGTAAGCGGTCTGGTAAGCGTCCCATTGCTGGCGCACCGCCATGTCGCCTTGCTCGAACTTCCAGCGCTTGGTCGGGTCGTCGAGGCGCTCCTGGAGGCGCACGCGCTGTTCGTCTTTCGAGATGTGCAGCATGAACTTCACCACCACCGTGCCAGTCTCGCTCAGCAGGCGTTCGAAGTCGTTGATCTGCGCGTATCGCTGCGCCGTCTGCTCGGCCGTGATGTGGCCGTTCACGGTCGGCACGAGCACGTCTTCGTAGTGACTGCGGTTGAAGATGACGATCTCGCCCGCACCCGGCACTTGGCCATGGATGCGCCAAAGGTAGTCGTGGGCCAGTTCCGGCGAGGTCGGGGCTTTCCAGCCCACCGTGCGCACGCCAAGCGCGCTCATTTCGCTGAAAACCCCGCGAATGGTGCCGTCCTTGCCGGCGGTGTCGGTGCCTTGCAGCACCACCAGCAGCTTGAATCGGCGATCCGCATAGAACAGCTCCTGCAAGGCGTCGAGCTCGACTGCGATCGCCTGAGCGAGCCGCTTGTCGCGCGCCTTGTCGCCGCTCGAAAAAGGTCTGGAAGACGGATCGATCTTCTTTAGATCGACATTGGCGCACGCCGTCTCGCTGCCCGACTTCTTGGAAAGCGCGGTCGCGGTCTTCTTGCCGCTGGCCGATGCCGGCGAAGGCCGGCTCCCGGTACCGAAGCGCAGGCCGGCGATGGCCCCCTCTTTCTTGCCCAGACGAGCCTCCGCGAGTGATCCACGTCGATTGACGTACACGTCAATCCGCAGTGTATCGCCGGCCCTTCGCGATCACCAGCTTCAGCGGACAGGGTTTCCCTTCAACGGCCGCCGCGCGGCCCCGCATGCTCTCCGGCCTCGCCACGACCGCCATAGCCATAGCCATAACCGCCATGCCGCGGATACGGCACCACGATGCAAGCCGACAAGCTCGCCAGGCCCAACAGGGTCACCAGTGCTTTGGCGTACCGCATGGAGAGTCTTCGATAGATGATGAATCGAGGCACGCGGCTAACGGCGCTGCGTCCATTCGCCGCCGCGCAAGTGCCAGCGGCCATCGCCCGCGACCCATTGATGGGGGGCCCAGCCATAGCCCGCCCTCGCATGCTCGTAGCGGCCGGGGACCCAGACGTGTCGACCGCCTTCGAAGCCCCAGTGGCCACCGAGCCACACCGCGCCCTCATACGGCAACGGCGGCGCCGTCTCCACGTAGACCGGCGGCGGAGCGCGATCGGCGACGATCACGGTGCCGCCTCCTGCATAGCCGTATGTGGGCCGCGGGTAGGGCGTGACCACGCACGCCGACAGCGTGGCAGAGGCCAGTGCCGCCACGATCAACACCTTGATTTCACCCATGGATGTCTCCTCGGAACATGCCTCCCTTAACCGATGGCGCGCCCGGGGCGATGACCGCCCGCACCAGGCTTTACAGTTGTTTGCCGTGCCTTTGCCGCGCCTTTGCCAAGGAACCACCGATGCGCCACGTGTCACGCCCCGGAAGCCGAACCCTGTTGATCGCCCTTTGCGTGGCTGCCACGGTCGCACTTGCGCCGCCACCGGCGGCGGCGCAAAGCCTTTCGGGCACCGTCTCTGTGGCCGACGCGGGTGCGGCGCGCAAGGTCATTCAGGCCCAGTTCGATGCCTTCGCGGCCGACGACGCGAAGTCCGCCTTCGCGTTCGCGACCAACGGCCTGCGTGAACTGTTCGGCACGCCCGATCAGTTCATGGTGCTCGTCCGCACCCATTACCCGGCCGTCTACCGCCATGCGGCGGCCAGTTTCGCCAAGCCCGAATGGGTGGCAGGCGTGCTGGTGCAGGAGGTGAGCATCACCGATTCGCACGGCGCACTCTGGCTCGCGATCTACCAACTGGAGCCGCAAACCGATCACAGCTGGCGGATCGGCGGCTGCCAGATTGCGCGTGCAAAGGGCGTATCGACCTGAAACAACGGCCTCCACCGGGGCCCCAATCGGCCCGAATTTGGCGGCACAATGCCGCGCGTCGAACACTCGAGCCAAGGTTCGCGCCGCGCGTCGCCTCCGACGCCGCGTGTTCCTGGAGACTCCGTGACCGCTGCTTCCGTACCCGTCAAGACCGCCGAAGGCCAGGCCGAACTGCAGACGCGCAAGCTTCGAATCAGCCAACGTCATCGCACGGTGCTGTTCCTGGTCGACGGGCGGCGCCCTGAGCACGTGGTGCGCGAGCTTGCCGCCAAGGCGGGCGCGCCGGACGCGTGCTTCGACGAACTCCTCAACCTCGGTTTGATCGCGCAGTTCGAGGCCGCGCGGTCGACCTCCGAGCCTTCGATCGAAAGCGTGCCGCCGAGCGGACCCACCAGCGTGCTGCACATCGAGCTGCCGCTTTTCGCGCCGACCGCGCCGGCCACCTTGCCCACCCCGTTCGACGAACGGCCGCGCGGCAGCGACGGCGAGCCCCCGCTGCCGCCATCTCTCGCGATGCCACCGGAATCGACGCTCGACATGTCACGCGGTGGCCTCTCGACGGGTCACGATGCGTCGTTCGAGCCCGACCCGGACGCCGACGTGAACGACAGCGCATTCATGCAGGCGCGCGAGCTGATGATGCGGTCGGTCCGCACCGAGGCGCCGGTGAGCGGCTCGCTGACTTTGCGACGCTTGCGGCGCGCGCGTTCACGCGTCGATCTGCTCAGCTTGCTTGGTGAAGTCGAAGCGCGCATCTCGAAGCCGTTCAGGTCGCTCGCGGCGACGCAGACGCTCGAAAGCGTGCGCGATCTGCTGGCCCGGCCGATCGATTCCTCGCACGCCGCGCGCTGAGGGCGCATGACCTTTCTGGCAATTGACGTCGGCAACACCCGGCTGAAGTGGGCGCAATACGCAGCGCCACGACCGGGCGCTGCATTGATCGCGCAGGGCGCGGTGTTCCTCGAGAGCATCGACAGCCTCGCCGAAACGGAATGGAAGAACCTAGCGGCGCCCTCTAGCATCCTTGGTTGCGTGGTGGCCGGTGAAAGCGTGCGTCGGCGCACCGAAGAGCAGCTCGAATTGTGGGAAGTCGATTCGCGCTGGGTCGCATCGAGCGCATCGGCGTGCGGCGTCACGAATGGCTACGACCACCCCGGCCGGCTTGGCGTCGACCGCTGGGTTGCGCTCATCGGCGCGCGCCATCGCGTGCTCGCGCATCGCGAGCCGAGTCCGGCGCTGGTAGTGATGGTGGGTACCGCCGTGACCGTCGACGCACTCGATGCCAACGGTGTCTTCATCGGCGGCCTGATCCTGCCCGGCTTCGGCCTGATGCTGCGTGCCCTCGAGATGGGGACGGCCGGCCTCAAGGCGCCGACCGGCGAATCGGTCGCGTTCCCGACCAACACCAGCGATGCGCTGATGAGCGGCGGCACCGACGCCATCGCCGGCGCGGTGGAGCGCATGCACGGCCGGCTCGCAGCACGCACCGGACAACGCCCGATGCTCCTGATGAGCGGAGGCGCTGCAGCCAAGCTCGCCGCGGTCACGACGCTCGGGTTCGAGACCGTCGACACGCTGATCTTCGAAGGCCTGCTGCAACTGCAGTCGAAGCGGCTCGTGCTGTAGGCCGGAGCCCTCGAGGCGGCGCGAGCAGGCGCGTCGCTCGGCCGACTACAAGATATACCGTGACAAGTCTTCGTTGCGCGCGAGTTCCGCGAGCTTCGCGTCGACCGCGCTGGCATCAATCCGCACGGTCTGCCCTTGCCGATTCGGTGCGTCGAAGCTGACCTCGTCGAGCAGCCGCTCCATCACCGTCGACAGGCGACGGGCCCCGATGTTTTCGGTGCGCTCGTTGACGTCGAATGCGATTTGCGCGATGCGGCGGATCGCGTCGGGCGGCAGCTCGAGCGTCACACCCTCCGTCGCCAGCAGCAGGGTGTACTGCTTGACGAGACTCGCCTGCGTCTGCGTGAGGATCGCCTCGAAGTCGTCGACGCTCAACGAGCCGAGCTCGACACGAATCGGGAAGCGGCCCTGCAGTTCGGGGATCAGGTCGCTCGGCTTGCTCAAGTGGAACGCACCCGACGCGATGAAGAGGATGTGATCGGTCTTCACGAGGCCGTATTTCGTGCTCACCGTCGTGCCTTCGACGAGCGGCAGCAGATCGCGCTGCACGCCCTGGCGCGACACGTCGGCGCCTTGGGCGTCCGAGCGTGACGTGACCTTGTCGATCTCGTCGATGAAGACGATGCCG
Source organism: Caldimonas sp. (assembly GCA_965246805.1). Taxonomy (GTDB): domain Bacteria; phylum Pseudomonadota; class Gammaproteobacteria; order Burkholderiales; family Burkholderiaceae_C; genus Schlegelella_A. Next base: position 482,683 of record CBDFFO010000006.1, read on the forward strand.
TTCTGTTCGGCGTTGGCGAGTGCGGCCGCCTTCACGTCGTCGTCGTTGACGAGCTTGGCCGCTTCCTCGTCGATCAGGATCTTGTGCGCGTCGGCGACGCGCATCTTGCGCAGCGTCTTCTTCGAGCCGCCCATCGACGAAAACATGCCTTTCAACTGCTCGGCCATGTCCTCCATGCCGGCCGGGCCCATGATCTCCATCGCGGGCCTCGCCTCAGCCACTTCGATCTCCACCTCACGTTCGGCGAGCGCGCCTTCACGCAGTCGCTTTCTCATCACCTGGCGCGCGGTGCTGTCGGCCGAAGGCGATGGCGCCAGACCAAATTCGGCACGCACACCCGGCACCAGCACTTCGAGCATCCGGTCTTCGGCCGCTTCCTCCGCCCTCGCGCGGTTGCGCCTGATCGCGGCTTCGCGCGCCTGCTTGATCGCCGTCTCGACCAGGTCGCGAATGATCGAGTCGACGTCCTTACCGACATAGCCCACCTCGGTGAACTTGGTCGCCTCGACCTTGATGAAGGGCGCGTCGGCCAGCTTCGCCAAGCGCCGCGCGATCTCGGTCTTGCCGACGCCAGTCGGACCGATCATCAGGATGTTCTTCGGCGTGATCTCGGCCCGCATCGGCTCGGCCACCTGCTGGCGGCGCCAGCGGTTGCGCAGCGCGATCGCGACGGCGCGCTTCGCGTCGGCCTGCCCGACGATGTGGCGATCGAGCTCGGCAACGATTTCCTGCGGCGTCATTCGAGTGTCTCGATCGTGTGGTTCTGGTTGGTGTAGATGCAGAGGTCGCCTGCGATCTCGAGTGAGCGCTTGACAATGTCTTTCGGTCCGAGCTCGGTGTGCTGCAGCAGCGCCCGCGCGGCTGCACTGGCATACGAGCCGCCCGAGCCGATCGCGACGATGCCGTATTCCGGCTCGAGCACATCGCCGTTGCCGGTGATGATGAGCGACGACTCGCGATCGGCCACGGCCAGCATCGCTTCGAGCCGTCGCAACACACGGTCAGTGCGCCAATCCTTGGTGAGCTCGATCGCCGAGCGGATCAGGTTTCCCTGATGCTTCTCGAGCTTGGCCTCGAACCGCTCGAAAAGCGTGAACGCATCCGCGGTGGCTCCGGCAAAACCGGCCAGCACCTGGTCGTGGTGCAGGCGGCGCACCTTCTTGGCGGTCGATTTGACGACGATGTTGCCGAGCGTCACCTGGCCGTCGCCGCCGAGCGCGACCAGGCTGCCGCGGCGGATGCTGACGATGGTGGTGCCGTGGTAATTTTCCATCGCGTGAGCTGCGGGCTGAGCGGCTTCAGTTCAAGAGCGCATGGACCCGAACGGTCGGTTCGTGGCTCAAGGCGCAGCGGCGATGCCGGCGGCGACGGCGGGGCCGCCAGCCGCGAGCGGCGTCAGACGGTGCGCACCTTCACGTTGGCGTGCTCGTTGATGCCCATCGCGCCGAAGAAAAGGGCGACCATGCGGTGCGCGTCGACGAAGCTCACCGTGCGGTTCTCGCCGCGTCGCGCGAGCACCCAGTTCAGCAACTCGCCGGCGGCGATGAAGTCGACGCGGATGAGGCGCGTGCACGAAATGACGATGACCGTCGCCGCGCCGAGCTCGTCGTCCATCTTCTTCATCGTGCGGCCGATGTCGCCGATCAGCTGGCCCGAGAGCTCGACGGTGCCCACCTCGACCACCCCGCTGTCGTCGAGCTGCGATTCCTCGAAGCTTGTCGACGCATCGCTCACGAGCGAGAGCGGCGGCTGGGTCGTGATCGCGGTCGAGCCGCCGATCCGGACCTGGCAGCGCGCCGGTTCCCACGATGGCGGCGAAACTTCGTAGGTCACGCAGTAATCGATCGCCGCCTCGTCGAATTGGTCGGGCCGATTCGTCATGCGCAGCGCGTCGAGCCGGACCTGCCAGTAGGCCGGGTCGGCGTCGCGAACGCCGGTCGGTGCGGCTTCGTGCAACACCGCGAAGAGGCGCTCGCCGATCAGCCAGCGCATGTCGACGTCTTGCGGAATCCAGCTGCGGAAGAGTTCGGAGAGCCGGGCGCACGCCTCGGCATCGATGCCCTTGAGCGCGCTCCAGTCGAAGACCCACGGCAGCGGCATCTGCAAGGCCAGCGACGAGAGCTTGGCCACGCCATCCGCATCGAGGTAAGTCGGGCAGACCCAGCCGACCTGCCCTTCGATGCGCGAACTGCTCGGCCGCTCTTCGCTCGCCGCCTCGGCGACGAGCTTCGGCATCGAGAACCATTGCGGCGCCGACCAGCCGAACTGCTGCGCGTAGTCGAGCGCGAGGCTCTCAAACTTGTGGTGCTGGCCGGTGGCGCGGTAGAGGTCGAACAACACCAGCCAGGTCTCGGCCGCTTGCGCGCGCGCGCCGCCGGGGCCTGTCAATGTGGCGAGCGACTGCTCGCACTGCTCGAAGTCGGCGTTCGCGAACGCGATCACCGCCTCGTCGAGATCGGGGTCGTGCGTGACTTCGGTGCTCGCGTTGGCGAAGGCGTTGCCAAAATTCTCGGCCGGCACGCCGAGGTTGACCGCAGAGACCGTCGACACGCGTGCAGCCGGGGCCTCCGTCACCGGGCGGCGCTGCGCCGGCGCGCTGCTCTCGGCGGCCTGGAAGTCTTCGACACGCCCCCCGCTCAAAACCGGCGAGGTCGGTACGCCCGGCTGCTTGGCGAGCAGCTCCATCGAGGCTGGCTGGGTCGGCGCGTTGTAGAACTCGGGGCCTCGACGCATGGTCGTCGAGTAACTGTCGTTGCCACCGACCATCTGCTGTTCGATCTCGTCGATCTTGGCCTTGACGCCCGCATCCTGGCGCGCCGGGTTTTCGCGCGGCACCGAATCGTCGATGCGCGACGAGCCGCCGAGCGCGGCCAGCTGCTCACCCGAAAGACCCTCTCGGCGCACCTTGCGCAGCGTGTCGAACTCGCGTTTGCGGACGAAGTCGTTGCGCCGCTTGCGCTCGATCATCGCCTTCAGTTCGCCCTTGGCGTACTCGTTCTCGCGGGTCTCGTCGAGTGGTGCTTCGAGTTCGGCCCACTCCGTCGCCGGATTGGCCACGAAGCGAACCACCTTTCGAAAGAAACTCGTCGTGTCTTTGGGGTCCGCCATCTAGAAGGCTCGTTCGCTTTCGGCGACAACGTCATCGGCCGGTGCACGTGGCCACCGTTTCGCGCGGCGGGCACTTCACGTCATGTGCTGCAACCGCTTCAGTCACCGAACATCTTTTGCTTCAGTTCACGTCGCTGTTGCGCTTCGAGACTGAGTGTAGCGGTGGGTCGGGCGATGAGCCGACCGAGGCCGATGGGTTCGCCGGTTTCGTCACAAAAACCGTACTCGCCGGAATCGAGCCGACCCAGCGACTGCGAAATCTTCTTCAGGAGCTTGCGCTCTCGGTCGCGGGTTCGAAGCTCAAGCGCGTGCTCTTCCTCGATGGTCGCGCGGTCGGCCGGGTCGGGCACGATCGACGTGTCCTCGCGCAGGTGCTCGGTGGTCTCACCGGCGTTGCTGAGGAGGTCGTCTTTCAGCGCCTGTAGGCGGCCGCGGAAGAAGTCGAGTTGCTTTTCGTTCATGTACTCGACTTCGGGCATCGCCAGCAACTCGGGCTCGGTCAGGTCACGACCCGACTTCGACTTCCACGCATTGGCGAGCTTCGGATCGGCCTTGTGGATCTGGCGCGGCGTGTCGACCTCGAGGTTGGCCATCTGTCGCGTTGGCGGGCGCGGCGGCGCGAACCGGTCGGCAAAGCGCGAGGTCGGAGCGGGCAGCGGCGCCTGCACCTGCTGGACGAAATACTTGGAGGCCGCCCTACCACCCTTGCGGGTGCTCGGCACCAGACCGGGCGGCAGCGTGCTCACGGGGGCCGGGGCCATCGGCGGCTTGGCTTCGGGGGGCGCGGCCGCGGGTGCGGCGCTCTTCGGTTCGGATTTCGTCAAAGGGGCCTTGGATGCGGAAGAGGTGGAGGCGGCCGACTTCTTCGAAGGCGGCGCCGCAGGAGAAGCCGCCGATTTGCTCGGCGCTGCTGTGGATCGGGCGGGGACTTTGTGGGGTGCCTGGGGCGGCAATCTCGCTGCCGGCATGCCGCCCGCTTTCGGCGCCGGCTTCGACGGCGCCTTGACCGACGCCGATTTCTTCGCTGGCGCGGCCTTCTTCGCTGGCGCGTTGCGTCCTGCGGGCGCCTTTTTCGGCGCGGCAGACTTCGGCGTCGCCACTTTCTTGGTGGCGGTCTTCTTCGACGGTGCGGGCTTGCTCAAGCGGTTCTCCTCGCCACCGATCGTGGCGCTTTTTCGTGACGGCGAAGGGCCGTCCCGGCCGTTTGGCCGCCGCGGATTGTAGTCACGCTAAGACGGGGGTCACAGGGTCGCCAACCCGCTCATCGGACCAGACATTGCTCCATGCCGGACTGCAAAATTTCACGCGGCAGGTCGATGCCGATGAAGACCATCTTGCTGCCTTTCTTTTCACCGGGCGCCCACTTCGGCCCCATGTCGCTGCCCATTAGCTGGTGCACGCCCTGAAAGATCACCTTGCGGTCGGCCCCCTTCATGTAGAGCACGCCCTTGTAGCGCAACATGTTCGGCCCGTAGACCTGCACGATCGAGCCGAGAAAGTCTTCGAGCTTGGCGGGGTCGAAAGCCTTGTCGGCCTTGAAGACGAACGACTTCACGTCGTCGTCGTGAGCGTGATGGTGCGGGTGGTCGCAGTGTTCGCCATGCTCGTGCCCGTCATGCTCGTGGTCGTGGTCGTGGCCGGGGTCGGCGTGGCTGTGGTTGTGGCCGTCGTCCTTCAGGAACTCGGGGTCGATGTCGAGCTTCGCGTTGAGGTTGAAGCCCTTCAGGTCGAACACATCGGCGATCGCCACCTCGCCAAAGTTCACGCGGTGCTGCGGCGCACGCGGGTTCATATGCTTCACGCGGTGGATCAGCGCTTCGACCGTCTCGTCGTCGACCAGGTCGGTCTTGCTGATGAAGATCTGATCGGCGAAGCCGACCTGGCGGCGCGCCTCCTGGCGGGTGTTGAGCTGCTCGTCGCCGTGCTTGGCGTCGACGAGCGTGAGGATCGAATCGAGCAGGTAGCTCTCGGCGATCTCGTCGTCCATGAAAAACGTCTGCGCGACCGGGCCCGGGTCGGCGAGACCGGTGGTCTCGATGACCACCCGGTCGAAGTTCAGCTCGCCCTTCCTCTTCTTCTCGGCCAGATCGGCGAGCGTGGTGCGCAAATCTTCGCGGATCGAGCAGCACACGCAGCCGTTGTTGAGCTGGATGATCTGTTCCTTCGCGTCCTGCACGAGGATCTCGTTGTCGATGTTCTCGTCGCCGAACTCGTTCTCGATGACGGCGATCTTCTGGCCGTGCGCTTCGGTCAGCACGCGCTTCAGCAAGGTCGTTTTGCCTGAACCGAGAAAGCCGGTCAGGATGGTGGCGGGGATCAGGCTCATGGCAGCGCTCGAAAAGTGGATTGGATTGCAGCGGCTCGACAGGTGTGCCGAAGTGGGGGCGGCGGGCTTGCATTCAAGCCTGCGGCACACGTCTTCGTCGAGGCGTCGTCGGCAGACAAGGTAGCAGACGCGCCAGGGCCATGCGGTGTCGGGCCTCGTCACAGGGTTCAGGTAAGCTCCCACGACCCAACTCCGGGCAGTCACCTGCTGCCCGACGCGATGTCCGACACCGTCCCCGGCCGCCTTTCGAAAGCCGGCGAGAAGCCTGCGCCACCACCTCCCGAACGCCGCACCTTGCTGCAAAAGCTCGTCGAGCTGGTGCTGCCGGGACCCGATTCGCGGGATCAGCTGATCGAATCGCTCGCCAATGCCGAGCACAAGGAACTGATCGAGCCCGAGTCGCGGATGATGCTCGAGGGCGTGCTGCGCATGGCCGACATGACGGCGGGCGACGTGATGGTCGCCGCACCGCACATGGACCAACTCGACATCGAAGCCGAATACGACGATCTCCTGCACACCGTGATCGCCACCGGCCACTCGCGCTTCCCGGTCTTCGAAGGCAAGCGCGACAACGTCATCGGGATCTTGTTGACGAAGGACCTGCTAAAGCTGCAGCGCTCGCCCGACCTGAACCTGCGCACGTTGCTGCGGCCGGCGGTGTTCATTCCGGAATCGAAAGGCCTGAACGAGTTGCTGCGCGACTTCCGGGCCAACCGCAACCACCTGGCAATCGTCATCGACGAGTTCGGCAGCACGGCCGGCCTCATCACGATCGAAGACGTGCTCGAAGAAATCGTCGGCGAGATCGAGGACGAGTTCGACGACAAGGACGGCGAATCGGGCATCTACACACTGGCCGATGGCAGCCAGCGCGTCGCCGGCGATGTCGAGATCGACGCCGTCAACGAGAGCTTCGACGCGGTGTTGCCGAACGATGCGTTCGACACCATCGGCGGCTTGGTCGCGCACGAGCTCGGCCGCGTGCCGCGCCGCGGTGAATCGGTGACGGTCGGCGGGCTGGTGTTCTCGGTGATGCTGACGCGCGGCGGCGCCGTGCGCTGGTTCAAGGTCACGCGTGCACCGGAAGAGGCGCTCGGCTCCGACGGCGCCTGACGCGCACCGTGGCGACCACCGGCGCGTGGCGCCCGAGAGCCGGCGTCGATCTTGCGCTGGTGGTGTTGCTCGGCGCGCTGCAGAGTCTGCCGTTCGTGTGGCTCCCGCTCTGGCCGCTGCAGTTCGTGCTGGTCGCGTTGCTCGTGTGGCGCGTCGCGTGCGCCAGCGGCGGCCGCGCGATGCTGCTCGGCATGGGCTTCGGGACCGCGTGGGTCGCTGCGGGCACCTGGTGGCTCTACATCAGCATGCATCGCTACGGCGGCTTGCCGGCGCTGCTGACGGTGCTCGCGGTGGTCGGTCTCGCGCTGTTCCTTTCGCTGTACCTCGGCCTCGCGATGGCGCTCTTCGCGCGCTGGCGACGCGGCGCGGCGTGGCGCCAAGCGTTGCTGTTCGGCGCGCTGTGGCTGCTCGCCGAGCTCGCGCGCGGTGTCATCTTCACTGGCTTTCCGTGGCTCGCGAGCGGCTATGCGCATGTCGATTCGCCGCTCGGTGGCCTCGCGCCGTGGGTCGGCGTGTACGGCATCGGCTTCGTCGTGGCGACGCTCGCGGCATGGCTCGCGCTGCGCGGAGTCGCGTTCTCTGATGCGTACCGCCGGCTCGCGTCGATGGGAATCAGCGGTGTGGGTGATTTGAACGGGGAGCCGGGCTACGACGCTTTGGGCTCGACTTCCGTTAGCGCGGGGCTCTCCGACGTGACCCAGCCGACCGTCGTCAACATCGTCGAGCCCCGCGCCGGCCTCACGCGCGGGCTGCGTTCGATGGCGCAGGCAATGCTCTTCGTGGTGACGGTGCTCGCCGGCGGCGCACTACTCGGTCGCGTCGACTTCACCGCGCCGACCGGCACGCTCAGCGTCTCGCTGTTGCAGGGCAACGTGCCGCAAGAGGAGAAGTTCGAAGCCGACAACGTGCCGGTCGCGCTCGCATGGACAGCCGCCGCGGTGCAACGTTCCCAAGGTGAACTGGTCGTCGGCCCCGAGACCGTGATCCCGGTGCTGCTGACGCAACTCGACCCCGAGTTCTGGCGCGACCTCACGCTGCCGTTCACGAGAGGCGATCGGGCCGCCCTACTCGGGGCGCCGCTCGGCGACATGGAGACCGGCTACACCAACTCGGCGCTCGGCGTCTCGAAGGCGACCGCGTCGACGATCGGTGCAGCGCAGCCGGCCGGCTACTACCGCTACGACAAACACCACCTCGTGCCGTTCGGCGAGTTCGTGCCGGAGGGCTTTCACTGGTTTACGCAGATGATGAACATCCCACTCGGCGACTTCAATCGCGGCGCGGTGGTGCAACCGTCGTTCGTGGTGAAGGGCGAGCGCGTCGCGCCGAACATCTGCTACGAAGACCTGTTCGGCGAAGAGCTCGCGGCACGCTTCGTCGATGCCACGTTGGCGCCGACGATCCTCGCCAACATCAGCAACATCGGCTGGTTTGGCGACAGCATCGCCGTCGGCCAGCACCTGCAGATCTCGCGCATGCGCACGCTGGAGTTGCAGCGCCCGATGCTGCGCGCGACCAACACCGGCGCGACGGTCGTGATCGACCATCGCGCGGTGGTCACCGCATCGCTCGTGCCGTACACGCAAGGCGTGCTTGAAGCGCGGGTGGAAGGCCGCAGCGGGATCACGCCGTTCGCCTGGTGGGCTGGCCGCTTCGACCTCTGGCCGCTGTGGTTGCTGGCCATCGCGCTGGTGGGGTTGATGGGTGGCTGGCGACGCTTGCCACGGCCCGCCGCCATGCCCCACTAAAATCGGCAGGGCGTTGATCGCGCGGCGCGCCGGAGCGGTCTTCGATCGCGTCGACAAGAACCCACGAGAGCCCGAGCCGATGCTCACCTTCCAGCAAATCATTCTGCGCCTGCAAGCCTATTGGGCCGGGCATGGATGCGCGTTGCTGCAACCGTACGACATGGAGGTCGGCGCCGGCACGAGCCACACCGCGACCTTCCTGCGCGCACTCGGACCCGAGCCTTGGAAGGCCGCCTACGTGCAGCCGAGTCGTCGACCGAAGGACGGCCGCTACGGCGACAACCCCAATCGCCTGCAGCACTACTACCAATACCAGGTGCTGCTGAAGCCCGCGTCGGCGAACATCCTCGACCTCTACCTCGGCTCGCTCGAGATGCTCGGCTTCGACCTGAAGGCGAACGACGTGCGCTTCGTCGAAGACGACTGGGAGAACCCGACGCTCGGCGCCTGGGGCCTCGGCTGGGAGGTGTGGCTCAATGGCATGGAGGTGACGCAGTTCACCTACTTCCAGCAGGTCGGCGGCATCGATTGCAAGCCGATCAGCGGCGAGATCACGTACGGGCTCGAGCGACTCGCGATGTATCTGCAAGGGGTCGACAACGTCTACAAGCTGACGTGGACCGAGGGCCTACTCTACGGCGATGTGTACCACCAGAACGAGGTCGAGCAGAGCACGTACAACTTCGATCACAGCGATGTCGCGTTCCTGCTGTCGGCCTTCGGTGCGCACGAGGCGCAGGCGAGGCACCTGGTCGACAGCGAGCTCGCGCTGCCCGCGTACGAACAGGTGCTGAAGGCGGCGCACAGCTTCAACCTGCTCGATGCGCGTGGTGCCATCAGCGTGACCGAGCGCGCGGCCTACATCGGGCGCATCCGCAACCTGTCGCGCGGCGTGGCACAGAGCTATCTGCAGAGCCGCGCGAAGCTCGACTTCCCTCTCGCGCCCAGGCGGTGGGCCGCCGATGCGCTCGCGTCGCTGCAGGCGAAGAAAGCGGCTTGATGACGATCGCGTCGCCCATGTCGCATGCGAAGCCGCTGCTGGTCGAATTGCTGGTCGAGGAACTGCCGCCGAAGTCGTTGAAGTCGTTCGGCACGGCGTTCGCGTCGAAATTGGTCGAGTCGTTGCGAGAGCAAGGCCTGCTCGCCGTCGCGATCGCCGGCGCTCCGGCGAGGGGCCTGCATGGCGTCACGTCGTTCGCCACGCCGCGCCGGTTGGGCGTGCTGGTGCCGAGCGTGCTGACGCAAGCGCCCGAACGGGCCGCTTCGCACAAGCTGATGCCGGCCAGCGTCGGCCTCGACGCCCAGGGGCAGCCGACAGCGGCGCTCGTGAAGAAGCTGGCATCGCTGGGCGCCGATGCGGCGCGCGCGGGTGACCTGCGCCGCGCCCTCGACGGCAAGGCCGAGATGCTGTTCTTCGACACGACGGTACAGGGCACGACGCTCCCCTTCGGCCTCGAGATCGCGTTGCAGCGCGCGCTGGCGTTGCCAGTTTTGAAGAACATGCAATACCAGCTCGCCGACGGCTGGACCAGCGTGAGCTTCGTGAGACCGGCGCATGGCCTTGTCGCGTTGCATGGCAGCGATGTCGTGAAGGTGTCCGCGCTCGGCCTCGCGGCGGGCCGCACCACGCTCGGCCACCGCTTCGAAGCGACCACCACGCCGGTGACCTTGCGCGACGCCGAGAGCTACGCGGAGCAGCTGCGCGACGACGGCGCCGTGATCGCAAGCTTCGACGAACGCCGCGCCGAGATCGTGCGCCAGCTCGGGCACGCCGCCTCGGCGGCTGGCCTTACACCGATCGACGACGACGCCTTGCTCGACGAAGTGACCGCGCTCGTCGAACGCCCGAACGTGCTCACGTGCCGCTTCGAGGCGGCCTTCCTCGCGGTGCCGCCGGAAGTGCTGATCCTGACGATGAAGGCGAACCAGAAGTACTTCCCGTTGCTCGATGCGAAAGGCGCGCTCACCGATCGCTTCCTCGTCGTCAGCAACGTCAGCCCGGCCGATGCGAGCCGCATCGTCGAAGGCAACGAACGCGTCGTGCGGCCGCGCCTGGCCGACGCGAAGTTCTTCTTCGATCAGGACCGCAGGGCGACGCTCGCATCGCGCGTGGGTGCGCTCGACCGGGTGGTTTATCACGCGCAGCTCGGCACGCAGGGTGCGCGCGTCGGCCGCATGCGGCAGATCGCGCGCTGGGTCGCCGAGCGCATCGGAGCCGACGTGGCCGAGGCCGATCGCGCGGCCGAGCTCGCGAAGGCCGACCTGACGACGCAAATGGTCGGCGAATTTCCCGAACTGCAAGGCGTGATGGGCGGCTACTACGCGACCCACGACGGCGAACCGGCCGCCGTCGCCCGCGCCATCGCCGGCCAGTACGTGAACCGGCGCGGCGACGAGGGCCGCGACGCTGCGGGTGCAGGCGATGACATCGGCGCCTCGCTGCTCCTCGCCGACCGCGTCGAGACGCTGGTCGGCATCTGGGGCGTGGGCCTGAAGCCGACCGGCGAGCGCGACCCGTACGCGCTGCGCCGCCATGCGCTCACGTTGATCCACACGTTCGGGGGCCTGAAGACCCACGCGCTCTCGCTGCACGGGTTGCTGCAGTTCACGCTCGACACCTTCGGCGGCATCGCGCTGCAGGCCGATACGCTCGACGAAGTCGAGACCTTCGTCTACGAACGCGCGGCGAACCAGCTGGCAGCGAGCTTCGACGCGCGTGCGGTCGATGCCGTGATCGCGTTGCGGCCGCCGCTGCAGGAACTGGCGAAACGACTCGCCGCGGTGCGTGATTTTCAAAAGCTCGACGCCGCCACCGCGCTCGCCGCGGCCAATAAGCGCGTCGGCAACATCCTGCGCAAGTCGGTGCACGTGCCGGCTGCGGCGGTCAGCAACGAGTTGCTGAGCGAGCCCGCTGAGCACGCGTTGCATCGCGCGCTCCGCGACAGCGGCGTCAGGGCCGATGCCCATTTCGATGCCGGCGACTTCACCGCGTCGCTGACCCAGCTGGCGGCGCTGCGCGAACCCGTCGACGCGTTCTTCGACACCGTGATGGTGAATGCCGACGACCCGGCGCTGCGCGCCAACCGACTCGCCTTGCTCGCCGCGCTGCAGTCCGCGATGAACCGCGTGGCCGACCTCTCGCGCCTGGCGGGCTGAGCGCCAGCCGCCGCCGAGTACGACCCGCCATGCATCGAACGGAGCCCGCCATGAAGCTCGTGATCCTCGACCGCGACGGCACCATCAACGAAGATCGCGCCGACTTCGTCAAGTCGCCGGCCGAGTGGAAGCCGTTGCCCGGTGCGCTCGAAGCCATCTCGCGCCTGAACCACGCCGGCTGGCACACCGTGGTCGCTACCAACCAGTCGGGGCTGGCGCGCAAGCTCTTCGACATGGCCGCGCTGAATGCCGTCCACATCGAGATGAACAAGGCGCTGGCGCGCGTCGGCGGGCGCATCGACGCGGTGTTCTTCTGCCCGCACGGCCCGGACGATGGCTGCTCTTGCCGGAAGCCCTTGCCCGGTCTTTTCGAACTCATCGGCGAGCGCTACGGTGTTGACCTGAAAGACGTGCCGGTCGTCGGCGATTCGCTGCGCGACCTGCTCGCGGGGGCCGCGGCCGGTTGCCAGCCGCACCTCGTGCGTACCGGCAACGCCGGCCGCTTCACGGCCGAACAGATCGACGACGTGATGCGCCAGTTGCCAGCCACCCAGGTGCATGCGAGCCTCGCGGGATTCGCGGCGCGCCTGCTGCGGAACGAGCGGCTCGCCAAGGGCGGCGAAGGCGTCACCGATTCCGTTTTCGAAAGCCTCGATTGATGCCTGCCTTGAACGCCGTGCGCTCCGCGATCTTCGTGTTGTTCCTGACGGTGACCGTCGTGCCGTGGGCGACCGCGGTCGTCGTCGCCTCGATCTTCATGCGCGGCGATCGCATCTACTGGATGTGCGCGGGTTGGCTCCGGCTCGCCACCTGGGGCTCGAAGGCCATCTGCGGAGTGCACGCGCGCCTGCACGGCTTCGCCAACGTGCCCGACGCGCCGGTGGTGCTGCTGCCCAAGCACCAGTCGGCGTGGGAGACGCTCGCGTTCCCGAGCCTGATGCCGCGGCCGCTCGCCTACGTGTTCAAGCGCGAGCTGCTCTACATCCCGTTCTTCGGATGGGCGATGGCGCGCATGGACATGATCCACATCGATCGTTCGAAGCGGTCGGAGGCGTGGAACCGTGTCGCCGAGCAGGGCCGGCTCTTCATGAGCCAGGGGCATTGCGTGATCATGTTCCCCGAGGGCACGCGCGCGCCGCGCGGCGGCAAAGGCGCGTACAAGAATGGCGGCACGCGCCTGGCGGTCGAGACCGGCCGACCGGTGCTGCCGATCGCGGTGACCTCGGCGCGCTGCTGGCCGCGCAAGTCGTTCGTGCTTTCGCCGGGGGTCATCGACGTCTCGTTCGGCAAGCCGATCTCGTCGGAGGGACGGACGCCGGACGATCTGATGCGCGAAGTCGAAGCGTGGATCGAGGCCGAGATGCGCCGCCTCGATCCGCAGGCCTATGCCGGCGCCAAGCGAGCCGGCGCGCCGCGCGTGGCGCAGACCGCGCCCAAGTAATGGCAAGAAGGCCCGCGGCGGTCGATCCAGCGCAGGCGTCGCTGTTCGACGTCGCCGATGGCGCCAACGTGATCCACGCCGTGATCGACAGGATCGAGGCCGCCGCCGACCTCGATGCAGCGGCGCCGGAGATCGAGGCCAGCAGGGCCGAGCGTTCGAACCCGAGCGCGTCGGAAGCGCCCGCATCCCTCGACAGCGTGCTCGCACCCACGGTCTTCCTGCACCCGCGAGCCGAACGCCGCATCGCACTCGGCGGCCACATCGTCGGCTACGCGTTGCGGCGTGCGAAGCGGCGCAGCATCGGCTTCATCGTCGGCAGCGACGGCCTCGCGGTCAACGCGCCGAAGTGGGTCGGCGTGCGCGAGATCGAGCAGGCGCTGCAAGACAAGTCGGCCTGGATCATTCGCAAGCTCGCCGAGCAGCAGGAGCGCGTTCGCCGGCTCGAACAGACCCGCATCGACTGGCGCGACGGCGCCGGTTTTCCGTTCCTCGGCGAAACCGTGATCGTCGTGCTCGACCCGCGCGCCGGCGACGCGCCTGGTGCCGCGTTGCTCAACACCGACGCCAGGGCGCTGCCCGGCGTGCCGCGCCTCACGCTGCACATCGCCCTCGCTCACACCGCCACCCCCGCGCAGATTCGCGACGCGGTGCAGAGCTGGCTGCAGCGCCAGGCTCGGCGCATTTTCGAAGAGCGCTGCGCCGAGTTCGCATCGAGGCTCGGCGTGCGCGTCAAGCGCCTGGCGTTGTCGTCGGCGCAAACGCGCTGGGGCAGCGCCAGCGCGAACGGCGACATCCGGCTGCACTGGCGTCTCGTGCATTTCGCGATGCCGACGATCGACTACGTCGTCGCCCACGAACTCGCGCACCTGCGCGAGATGAACCACAGCGCGAGATTCTGGGACGTGGTGCGCTCCGTGGTGCCCGATTACCAGCAGGTCAGGCGTACTTTGAAGAGCGACGCGTTGCCCGCGCTCGATTGAGCGGAACGGGTTGGCGGTCCATCGAATCGGCGTCACCCGACAGCGTGGCCAGTGCACACTGATATCGAGGCGGCACGCGCACGGGCTCGCAACGAGCACACGACACTCAACGAGCAATTCCGCGGCTGGCTCGCCGACTATGCGCAGCCTCGCGAACGGCTTGATCGTTATGAGGCCGTCATGCGGGGCTTGAGGGGGCACTTGAAGGTGGGTGGCAAGCTCACCCGGGAATCCCGGAATGAGCGTTGAATTCTTCCTTGACACCAACGTATTCGTTTACCAGCTCGACAGCACCGACTCGCGTAAACACAAGATAGCGGAGCAGATCGTTCGCGGCGCGCTCGCTCAACGCAACGCTTGCGTCAGTTGGCAAGTGGTTCAGGAGTGTCTGAACGTCATGCTGCGCAAGGCCAAGGTGGTTTTGCCGACCGAGGCGGCGCGCGCTTATCTCGATGTCGTGCTGTTGCCGCTGATGCAGGCGGCACCCGGTCCGGCGCTCTACCACCGTGCCTTGGATGTCCAAAGCCGTTGGCGATTCAGCTTCTACGATTCGCTGATCGTGGCCGGCGCGCTCACTGCCAGCTGCACCACGTTGCTGAGCGAAGACCTGCAGCACGGGCAGGACTTGGACGGCCTGCGGGTCGTCGACCCGTTCCGATAAGCGGCCGCCGCCGTCGCGGCAACAAGCCCGCCGCGACTTCTACCGGGTCGTGAACCGGTACACCCCGTCGACGCATGCCCGCCGCAACTGCCCCGCCAGCCACAGCGCATTCAGATGCGCGATCGACTCGCCCATCGCGAAGGTCGTCTGGTGCACATCGAGTTTGCGCTTGAAGAGCAGCATCAGCAGATCGGCCGCGCTTTGCGGCGCTTCGGCGCAGGCCTTCAGCACATCGCTGAAGCGCTCGGCGTGGTGTTGCGCGAGTTGGTCGATGCGCGTGTGCAGCCCCTTGAAGGGCAGGCCGTGCGAGGGCAGGACCAGCGTGCAGGCCGGCAACGTTCGCATCCGCGCGATCGAGGCGAGGTAGCGTGTCAGCGGATCGGCTTCGGGTTCGATGTCAATCACGCTCACGTTGGTCGAGATGCGCGGCAGCACCATGTCGCCGCTGATCAGGAGGTTCTTTTTCGCGCAGTAGAGCGCCATGTGTTCCGGGGCGTGGCCGTGGCCGACGTGCAGGAACCAGTCGGCACGGTCGGCGCCCGATCCGATTGCGATCACGTCACCCTCGTGCAGGCGGCGGAAGCTGTCGGGCACGCAGGGCACGAGGTTCGAGTAATAGGTGGTGCGCTGCGCGATCTGTGATCTCGCGTCTTCGTCGACCAGGCCGTGGCTCGCCATGAAGGCCGCCGATTTCGGTCCGCCGAACCCGGCCGTCGACGCGATCGCGAGGCGCGCGGTCGTGTAGTCGGTGGCGCTGATCCACAAGCGAACGTCCCAGCGCTCGGTGAGCCAGTGCGCCAGACCGAGGTGGTCGGGATGCATGTGCGTGACGATCACGCGCAGCACCGGCAGGCCGCCGAGCTCGGCCGCGAAGATCTGCTCCCACGCGGCGCGTGTGTCGTCGCTCGCGATGCCGCAGTCGACGATGGTCCAGCCCTGGCGCGCTGGCTCGTCGTCTTCGGCCGGCTCTTCGTCGCGGAGCAGCCAGAGGTTGATGTGGTTCAGCGCGAACGGCAAGCTCATTCGCAACCAGCGAACCCCCGGCGCCACCTCGACGGCGCTGCCGAGCGGCGGAATGGTGTCGCCGAACGGGTATTCGAGCTCGCGTTCCTGATCGTTCATCGGCGCCATTACACTTTTGCGTATCTGCCTTCCGGCACTTCACGTAAACGTCAATCGAACGAGTGTAGACGCCGATGCTCCGCGTTGCTGCCGCTTCCGCCGATCGACCCAAGCCTCGCAAGGCCGCGTCGGCGGACGAGCCTGCGTTCACGATCGGTGAGCTCGCCGAGGAGTTCGGCCTGACGACGCGCGCGATCCGTTTCTACGAGGAAAACGGTCTCATCGCGCCGGAACGGCGAGGCAGGAACCGGGTGTACAGCGCCCGCGATCGCACGCGGCTCAAGCTCACGCTCCGCGGCAAGCGGCTCGGCCTGAAGCTCGCCGAAGTGAAGTCGCTCATCGACATGTACGAGACGAAGCGCGACACGCGGCCGCAATTGAACAAGTTTCTGTTCGTGCTGGC
This sequence comes from Caldimonas sp., assembly GCA_965246805.1. Lineage (GTDB taxonomy): Bacteria > Pseudomonadota > Gammaproteobacteria > Burkholderiales > Burkholderiaceae_C > Schlegelella_A. The sequence continues at coordinate 498,744 of CBDFFO010000006.1, forward strand.
GCGCCACCGCGCACAGCTCGAGCACCGCATGGCCGACTTGCGTTCGATGCTCGACGAGGTGCTGACCGAAGAGCGCAAGGCCAGGCGATTGCTCAAAGCCTAGGGGGAGGCCGCTTGTCGATCAGCGCGAACGCCCGGATGATCGACAACGGTTTTCGAACCCGGGAACATCGAATGTCAGACCGCCGCGCACGCCGATTCGTTCGCGGGCCGGCCACCCGAGAAAGCATTGCATGAACCACCTGCCAGGCCTCGACTTCCAGCTCGGTGAAGACATCGACGCGCTGCGCGACGCGGTGCGCGAATTCGCCGCCGCCGAGATCGCGCCGCGCGCCGCCCAGATCGACGCGAGCGATCAGTTCCCCATGGACTTGTGGCCAAAGCTGGGCCAGCTCGGCGTGCTCGGGGTGACCGTCGGCGAAGAGCACGGCGGCGCGGGCCTTGGCTACCTCGCGCACATGATCGCGATGGAGGAGATCAGCCGCGCGAGCGCGTCGGTCGGCCTTTCGTACGGCGCGCATTCAAACCTCTGCGTGAATCAGATCCGCCGCAACGGCAACGACGCGCAGCGGAAGAAGTACCTGCCCAAACTGGTGTCGGGGGAGCACGTCGGCGCGCTCGCGATGAGCGAGGCCGGCGCCGGTTCCGACGTGATCTCGATGAAGCTGAGGGCCGAAGAGAAGGGCGGGTTCTATGTGCTGAACGGCACCAAGATGTGGATCACGAACGGCCCCGACGCCGACACGCTCGTCGTCTACGCGAAGACCGAGCCGCAAACGGACGACCCCCACGATGCGCTGCCCTCCGAGGGGGCACACGGGCCTTCGGGCGGCCGGGCGGCCGGTGGCGGCGCCCGCAGCATCACCGCGTTCCTCATCGAGAAGGGCATGAAGGGCTTCAGCATTGCGCAGAAGCTAGACAAGCTCGGCATGCGCGGCAGTTCGACCGGCGAACTCGTGTTCCACAACGTCGAGGTGCCGGCCGAGAACGTGCTCGGCACCCGGAACGGCGGCGCGAAGGTGCTGATGAGCGGTCTCGACTACGAGCGCGCGGTGCTCGCGGCCGGGCCGATCGGCATCATGCAGGCCGTGATGGACAACGTCATTCCCTACACGCACGACCGCAAGCAGTTCGGCCAGTCGATCGGCGAGTTCCAGCTGATCCAGGGCAAGGTCGCCGACATGTACACGGTGCTGCAGGCCGGCCGCGCGTTCTGCTACACCGTGGGCAAGAACCTCGACATGCTCGGCACCGACCACGTGCGCCAGGTGCGCAAGGATTGCGCCAGCGTGATCCTCTGGTGCGCCGAGAAGGCGACCTGGATGGCCGGCGAAGGCATCCAGGTGTTCGGCGGCAACGGCTACATCAACGAATACCCGCTCGGCCGCCTGTGGCGCGACGCGAAGCTGTACGAGATCGGTGCGGGTACGAGTGAGATCCGCCGGATGCTGATCGGTCGCGAACTGTTTGCCGAGACCATGTGAAGGCGCGTTATGCCTTGCGCGGTGGCAATGGCACACGGAGTGGTCAAAGGACGCGGCGCGGCAAAGGCACAGCGCTTCAAGTGCGCGGCGCGGCAAAGGCGCAGTCGGCCAGAGGTCGCGGCGCAGCCTCGGCGGTCATCGCGTTCCGCGATGACTTCCCGGAGCTGCCCGGGTTTTGGGGGCGAGCGCAGAACTCGCCCTCGTAGGGCTCGCTGAGCGCTTCGGGGCTCTTCGGGCTCGGGGCTCAGACAACTGCGCTCGTCGTGCTTCACGTCTTGGGGTCCCCCGAAACCCGAGCAGCTCCGGCGCCTCCGATGCGCCCCGCCCGCCGACCGGCTGCGCCTTTGCTGGGGTTGGATGGGGCTCGATACCGGGCTCGCGCCCCATCGGGGCCTGCCCCCTCTCCCGCCCGCGGGGGAGGGCTGGGGTGAGGGGTCTTTGCCTCACGCGAGCACCCTCACCCTAACCCTCTCCCGCAAGCGGGAGAGGGAACCTGGCGGAGCACTGCGCTTCAGCGAAGCCGCGGGCGAGTGGCTGTCGGTGCGTATCTGCAAGCGCCTCCGGTGTTCGGGTTTTGGGGGACCCCGAAACGTGGAGCACGACGAGCGCAGTTGTCTGAGCCACGAGCTCGACTTCGCCCGGAGCGTTCGGTGCCCGTTCGAGGGCGAGTTCTGCGCTCGCCCCCAGAACCCGAACACCGGAGGGCAGTCATCGCGAATGCGATGACCGCGGCAGCTGCGCGCCGACAGCCACTCGCCCGCGGCTTCGCCGGCCGAAGCAGCTGCGCGCCGACAGCCACTCGCCCGCGGCTTCGCCGGCCGAAGCAGCTGCGTGCCGACAGCCACTCGCCCGCGCCGCTGCCCGCTCACGAGCGCGGCCACAGCCACTCGCCAAACCGTGAAGCGCGCTCACGCGAGAATGGCGCATGAACGTTCATCAGGACATCACCGCTGCCGTCCGTGAAGGGGCCATCTGCTTGGCAGGCAAGATGGGCGTGTGCATGATGTCAACCAACTCGACAGGCACCGGCTTCGTCGCCAACCAGATTCCCATTTGATCGCAGGAGGTCCCCATGGCTGATTCCATCGTCATCGTTTCTGCCGCGCGCACGCCCATCGGCGGCCTGCTCGGCGACTTCAGCAGCCTGGCCGCGCACCAGCTCGGGAGCGTCGCCATCAAGGCCGCGGTCGAGCGTGCCGGCGTCACAGGCGATGCCGTCGACGAAGTACTGATGGGCAACTGCCTGATGGCGGGCCAGGGCCAGGCGCCGGCGCGCCAGGCGGCGCTCGGCGCGGGTCTTCCGCAATCGACCGGCGCGGTCACGCTCTCGAAGATGTGCGGCTCCGGCATGCGCGCGATGATGTTCGCGCACGACATGCTGAAGGCAGAGAGCGCCGACATCCTGATCGCCGGCGGCATGGAGAGCATGACCAACGCGCCGCACCTGACGATGATGAGGAAGGGTGTCAAGTACGGCGCTGCACAGCTCCTCGATCACATGGCGGTCGACGGCCTCGAAGACGCTTACGAAAAGGGCCGCGCGATGGGCGTGTTCGCCGAGGAGTGCGTCTCGAAATACAACTTCGCGCGCGAAGCGATGGACCGCTTCGCGATCACGTCGACCGAGCGGGCAAAGAAGGCCAACGAAGACGGCAGCTTCGACTGGGAGATGGCGCCCGTCACCGTGACGGGCAAGGGCGGCGACACCCAGATCAAGTTCGACGAGCAGCCGTTCAAGGCCAAGCTCGACAAGATTCCGGGCTTGAAGGCGGCCTTCAAAAAGGAAGGCGCGATCACCGCGGCGACTTCGTCGAGCATCTCCGATGGCGCCGCGGCGCTGGTGATGATGCGCGAGTCGACGGCCGCGCGCCTCGGCTGCACACCGATCGCGCGCATCGTCGGCCACAGCGTGCACGCGCAGGCGCCGGCATGGTTCACGACGGCGCCGATCGGGGCGATCGAGAAGCTGCTGAAGAAGACGGGCTGGGCTGCCGCGGATGTCGACCTGTGGGAGGTGAACGAAGCGTTCGCGGCGGTCACGATGGCGGCGATGCACGAGTTCAAGCTGCCGCACGAGATCGTCAACGTGCATGGCGGCGCGGTCGCGATCGGCCACCCGATCGGTGCGAGCGGTGCGCGCATCGTCGTCACGCTGCTCGGCGCATTGCGTCAAGCGGGGAAGAAAACGGGCGTCGCGGCGCTCTGCATCGGCGGCGGCGAGGCGACGGCGATGGCCGTCGAACTCATTTGAAGGCCTCGACATGAAAGTGCTCGTGATCGGCGCCTCGCGCGGCATTGGGCTGGAGTTCGTCGCGCAATACCGGAAGGACGGCGCCACCGTCACCGCGACCGCGCGCGACGACAAGGGGCTCGCGCGCCTCACCGCACTCGGCGCCACCGCGCTGAAGCTCGACGTGGTCGACGCCGCCAGCGCGTCGGGCCTCGCGTGGCAGATCGAAGGTGCGGGCTTCGATGTCGCGATCATCAACGCCGGCGTGAATGCCAACCCGCAGGCCGAGCGCGCGCGCGGGCTCGGTGCGCCTCCCGAAGACGAGTTCGACAAGGTCATGCGCACCAACGTGCTCGGCCCGATGCGCGTCATTCCGCAGATCGCCGAGGCGATGGCGCCCGGTGGCAAGCTCGCGGTGCTGTCGTCTCGCATGGGCTCGATCGGCTCGCGCACCGCCGCGGGCAGCTCGCTCTATAGGGCGTCGAAGGCGGCCGTCAACTCGGTCTTGAAAGACGCCGCCCTCACGCTCGGCAGCAAGCTCACCTGCATCAGTTTTCACCCAGGCTGGGTCCGGACCGACATGGGCGGCAGCGGCGCCGACCTTGACGTCGCGACAAGCGTTGGCGGCATGCGCAAGGTCATCGCCTCGCTCTCGCCAAAAGAGACCGGCAGCTTCTTCAACTACGACGGCAAGGTGATCGCATGGTGAGTGACCACGACGAAGCGGCTCGACTCGCAGCGGGTTTTCTGGCCGATGCGAGCAGCGCGGACCCGACATCGAACGGCGACAAGCTGCCGGCCGAGGTCGGCGAGACGTTCACGAAGCAGGTGCTGCTGAGCACCAACGAGATCCGCGCGTTCGCGGTCTCGGTCGACGATCGCAACCCCTTGCATCACGAACTCGAGGTGGCGTATGCGGCGGGCTATCCGGGCCTCATCGCGAGCGGCACGCAAATCAGCAGCCTGCTGATGGCGATGACCGCAAGCCACTTCTCGCGCCAGGCCAACGACGGCTATGCGCGGCTCGCGGTCGGCATGCGTTTCGACATCCGCTTCAAGGCGGTGGTGCTCGCCGACGAAGTGATCGACATGGCATGGCGCGTCACCTCGATCACGCGCAAGGACCGCCTGGCCGGCTGGGTGGCTGAGCTCGAAGGCACGGCGACGTCGGTGCGGGGCGCGCTGTTGACCGCCACGGGCATCCTGCTGCTCCGCATCACGCCCACCTCGTGAACGCCGCGCGATGAAGCTCAGCGACGACCACGTCGCCGTGCAGGATGCGGTTCGTTCGTATGTGCAGGCCGAGATCGCACCGAAGGCCGCGCAATGGGATCGTCTGAGCCACTTCCCGGCCGCGGAACTGCAAGGTCTGGCGGCTCTCGGCTGCTACGGCGTCGCCGTGCCGATCGAGTACGACGGCGCGGGCCTCGACTATCTCGCGCTGGCGTTGATCGTCGAGGAGATCGCGGCCGGCGACGGTGCAACCTCCACCATCGTCAGCGTCAACAACTGCCCGGTCTGTTCGATCCTGATGATGTGGGGCAACGACGCGCAGAAGGGCCAATGGCTGAAGCCGCTCGCCCGCGGCCAGATGCTCGGCGCGTTCTGCCTGACCGAGCCGCATGTCGGCTCGCAGGCCGACGGCTTGAAGACGAGCGCCACGCTCGAGGGCGACCACTACGTGCTGAACGGCGTGAAGCAGTTCATCACCAGCGGGCAGAACGGCGACGTCGCGATCGTGATGGCAGTGACCGACGCCAGCGCCGGCAAGCGCGGCATCAGCGCGTTCATCGTGCCGATGAAGAGCCCCGGCTACATCGTCGATCGACTCGAAGACAAGCTCGGCCAGCACGCCAGCGACACCGCGCAGATCCGCTTCGAGAACTGCCAGGTGCCGGTCGCAAACCGGCTGGGCGAGGAGGGGCAGGGCCTGAAGATCGCACTGTCGGGTCTCGAAGGCGGCCGCATCGGCATCGGCTCGCAGGCGATCGGCATGGCGCGTGCGGCGTTCGAAGCGGCGCTGCGTTATTCGAAAGACCGTGTGGCGTTCGGCAAGCCGATCTTCGAACACCAGGCGCTGCAGTTCCGCCTCGCCGACATGGCCACCGAGATCGAGGCGGCGCGCCAGCTCGTGCACCACGCGGCGAGCCTGAAAGACGCCGGCCTGCCGTGCCTTAAGGAAGCCGCGATGGGCAAGCTGTTCGCGAGCGAGATGGCCGAACGCGTTTGCAGCGCGGCGCTCCAGATCCACGGCGGCTACGGCTACGTGAACGACTTCCCGGTCGAGCGGATCTATCGCGACGTGCGGGTGTGCCAGATCTACGAGGGCACGTCCGATGTGCAGAAGATCCTGATCGGCCGCGCGCTCGCCAACGGCTAACGGCGCGATGAATCTCCTCGACCACGTCCGCATCGGCGCGAAGGCGAACCGGCTCGCCAACCATCGGCTGCACGAAGCAATGGCCTCGATGACCGCAGCCGAGTTCGCGGCGCCGCGCACCGGCTTCTTTCCGAGCCTCGCCGCCACGCTGAACCACGTGCTCGTGGTCGACATCTACTACGTGGCCGCGCTGCACCGCGAGGCCGACATGAGGACGCGCTGGGAACGGTTCGCGCCGTGCACTGAGGTCGGCGCGCTGGCCGCCCGCCAACGCGCGAGCGACGAGCGGCTGATCGCGCTGCTCGCCACCCTCGACGCCCCCGCGCTCGACGCCGACATCTTCATGGACCGCACGCCCAGCCCTTCGCGAACCGACCGCGCCGGCCATGTGCTCGCGCACCTCTTCATGCACCAGACCCACCATCGGGGCCAGGCCCATGCGATGCTGTCGTCGACCGCCATCCCGCCACCGCAGCTCGACGATTTCCTGTTGCCGAGCGACGCCCGCTTCCGCACCGACGACCTGAGTGCGCTGGGCTGGACCGAGCGCGACGTCTTCGGCGCCGACGCGCGCTGAACACAAAGCCCATCCCCATGCCCGTCATCGCGTCGAAGCTCGCCGTCCGCTCCGAAGAGTTCAAGGCCAACGCCGCGGCGATGCGCGCCTTGGTCGACGACCTGCGCGCCCAGCTCGCGAAGATCGAACAGGGCGGCGGCGAGGCAGCGCGCGCCAAGCACGTCGCGCGCGGCAAGCTGCTGCCGCGCGTGCGCGTGCAAGCCTTGCTCGACCCCGGCTCGCCTTTTCTCGAGGTGGCGCCGCTCGCCGCGTTCGGCATGTACCCCGAGAAAGACGGTCGCGATGCCGCGCCGGGCGCGGGGCTCATCGCCGGCGTCGGCCGCATCGCCGGCGTCGAGTGCATGGTCGTCTGCAACGACGCGACCGTGAAGGGCGGCACCTATTACCCGATGACCGTGAAGAAGCACCTGCGCGCGCAGGAGATCGCGATGCAGAACCGCTTGCCGTGCGTCTACCTGGTCGACAGCGGCGGCGCGAACCTGCCCAACCAGGACGAGGTGTTCCCCGATCGCGATCACTTCGGTCGCATCTTCTTCAACCAGGCGCAGATGAGCGCCGAAGGCATCGGCCAGGTGGCCGTGGTGATGGGCTCGTGCACGGCGGGTGGCGCGTACATGCCGGCGATGAGCGACGAGTCGATCATCGTGAAGAACCAGGGCACGATCTTTTTAGCCGGCCCGCCGCTCGTGAAGGCGGCGATCGGCGAGGTCGTGAGCGCCGAAGACTTAGGCGGTGGCGACGTGCACACGCGCCTCTCGGGCGTTGCCGATCACCTCGCCGACAACGACACGCACGCGCTCGGCATCGCGCGATCCATCGTCGGCAACCTCAACTCGAAAAAAGAAGTGCCGGTCAGGCGCATTGCTGCGCGCGAGCCGCTCTTCGACGCGAGCGAACTGCACGGCGTGATCCCTCGAGACACCAAGAAACCGTACGACGTGCGCGAGATCATCGCGCGCCTCGTGGACGGCTCGGCGTTCGACGAGTTCAAGTCGCGCTACGGCCCGACGCTCGTCACCGGCTTCGCGCACATCGACGGCATGCCGGTCGGCATCGTCGCCAACAACGGCGTGCTGTTTTCCGAGTCGGCGGCGAAGGGCGCGCACTTCATCGAGCTCTGCTGTCAGCGCAGGGTGCCGCTCGTCTTCCTGCAGAACATCACCGGCTTCATGGTCGGCAGGAAGTACGAGGCCGAGGGCATCGCCAAGCATGGCGCGAAGATGGTCACCGCCGTGTCGACCGCGCAGGTGCCGAAGTTCACGGTGATCATCGGCGGCAGCTTCGGCGCCGGCAACTACGGCATGTGCGGCCGCGCCTACTCGCCGCGCTTCCTGTGGATGTGGCCGAACGCGCGCATCGGCGTGATGGGCGGCGAGCAGGCCGCCAGCGTGCTCGCGACGGTGCGTCGCGACGGCATCGAGGCGAAGGGCGGCCGCTGGAGCGCGGAAGAGGAAGCGGCCTTCAAAGCGCCGATCCGCGACCAGTTCGAAACCCAATCGCACCCGTACTTCGCGAGCGCACGTCTGTGGGACGACGGCATCATCGACCCCGCCGACACACGCCGAGTGCTCGCGCTAGCGATCTCGGCAAGCCTCAACGCCCCGATTGGCGAACCGAAGTTTGGTGTGTTTCGAATGTGATGTGGGATGTGCGCCAAGTGAACATGGAGTACACACCAGTCGGCCCTCATCGCGCTTTCGAGCGTGGCATCGTGCCGAGCCACTGATGGCGAGCTTGTCGATCGAAGCGACGGGCGGCGCCGACTACGTCAAGCGGGCCGCCATGCACGATCGCAGGCTGCGGTCACTCGGCATCACTGTCCGAAACACGGTCGACGTGCTCGTCGCCACGTTCTGCATCGACAACGGCTTCCTCTTGCTGCACAACGATCGCGACTTCGACGCCTTCGGAGCGCACCGCGGTTCAAGTGTTCGCCGACATGTGCCAAACTCATCAAGGGATTACGATTAAATCTTTCATGAACACCGATCACTACGATGAATGCAAGAAGCACTGGCGCGGTCTGTGACTGGCCTGCTGTTGCGCGCTCCTCGCGAGGCGATGTGATCTCGTCGTCTTGATTGCAGAGAGTCCGACAGCCGGCGCGACCTCGACTCTGCTCTGTGTCGTGGCGCCTGTTGCTTCTGTCGCTTGGGAATCGAGCGATCTTTTATCCGGCAACCTGGGAGCACACCATGCCAATCACCCGTCGCGAACTTATTCAGGCTGCCGCAGCAGCGCCCTTGGCCACGATGATGGCGTCGCCGCTGGCACAAGCCGGCACGCTCAAGGTCTCGCACCAATTTCCAAGCGGCACACTGACGGAAGGTGACTTCCGAGATCGCCTCTGTCGTCGTTTCGCCGCCGACATCGAGAAGCGCAGCAGTGGAGCGCTGAAGGCCGAGGTCTATCCCGGCTCGTCGCTGATGAAGACCAACTCCCAGTTCTCGGCGCTGCGCAAGGGCGCGCTCGATTTCAGTCTGGTGCCGCTGTCGTACGCGGGTGGCGAAGTGGCCGAGACCAACATCGGACTGATGCCCGCGCTGGTGCCAAGCTACGAAGTCGGGACGGCCTGGAAGACGAGCGAGGTCGGCAAGCTGCTGGCCAAAGTGCTCGACGACAAGGGCATCGTCGTCGTCAGCTGGATCTGGCAAGCCGGCGGTGTCGCCAGCAAGCCGGCGGCGCTGGTCGCGCCTGCCGATGCCAAAGGCATGAAGGTGCGTGGCGGCAGCCGCGAGATGGACATCGTGCTGAAGCAGGCCGGTGCCTCGGTCATCACGTTGCCCTCGAACGAGATCTACGCCGCGATGCAGACCGGCGCGATGGACGCGGCCATGACCTCGTCGACCAGCTTCATCTCGTTCAAGCTGGAAGAAATCGCCAAGCACCTGACCACCGGTCGCAACAAGGCGTACTGGTTCATGTTCGAGCCACTGATGATGTCGAAGGAGGTGTTCGCGAAGCTGCCGAAGGCGCAACAGGACATCGTCATGGCCGCTGGCGCTGAACAGGAGAAGTTCGCAACCGACGCGGCGCGTGCCGACGACAAGGCGGCCGCCGACGTGTATGCGAAGGCCGGCGCCAAGGTCTACGACCTCGACGAGGCCACCGTTCGCAAGTGGCAGGCGATCGCCCGTGACACGGCCTGGAAGGACTACACCGATCGCAGCGAAACCTGCAAGGCCTTGATGACGGCGGCGCAGAAGCTCATTGCATGAGCGCAAGCATCGATCAGCATGTGCCTGTCGGCCTGGCCGCAGCGCCCGACCCGGGTGCGGCCTCGCCGCATGTGGACGCGGAAACGCCGACATGGCTCGTTCCTGTCGCAGTCGGTCTCGCTCACATCAATCGGGCGATGCTGGCCTTCGGCATGATCGCGCTGCTGGGTGCGTCGCTGGTATTGACGTCCAGCGTGGTCACCCGGAAACTGTTCAAGGCTTCGACCGATTGGCAGGACGAAACGGCTGTCTTCCTGCTGGTGGGCGCCACCTTCCTCTGCGGCGCGTTCGTGCAATCGATCCGTGGCCACATCGGCATCGAAGCCGTCTCAACGCTGCTGCCTCCGTTGGTGAACCGGGTGCGCCAGGCGCTGGTCGATCTGATCTGCCTGCTCTTCTGCGGGTTCTTCGCCTGGAAGTCGTGGACGCTGCTTCACGAAGCCTGGGTCGACGGCCAGAGAACATCGTCGTCATGGGCCCCGCCGCTTTGGATTCCCTACTCCTTGATGGCTGCAGGCATGACGCTGCTCAGCCTGCAGCTCGCCATTCAGCTGACGGCGTCCATTCGCCGCGTGCTATCCCGCGATCGGGGCGCCTGATGTCGATGCTTGCAATCAGCCTGCTGTTCGGCGTCGTCACGCTGCTGCTGATGTTCTCGGGCGCGCCGATCGCGTTCGCGCTCGGCAGCGTAGCGATCATGTTCATGTTCGGCTTCATGCCGGCGTCGTCGCTCGACACCGTGACGCAGAACGTCTACGAGGAGATGTCGAGCATCACGATGCTGGCGATCCCGCTGTTCATCCTGAAGGGCGCCGCGATCGGACGATCTCGCGCAGGCCAGGATCTGTACGCTGCGATGCATGTGTGGATGAACAAGGTGCCGGGCGGCCTCGGCATCGCGAACGTCTTCGCCTGTGCCTTGTTCGCCGCCATGGCCGGCTCTAGCCCGGCGACGTGTTCGGCGATCGGCTCGGCCGGCATTCCCGAGATGCGCAAGCGCGGTTACTCGCCCGGCTTCGCGGCGGGCATCATCGCGGCTGGCGGCACCCTCGGCATCCTGCTGCCGCCGTCGATCACGATGATCCTCTACGCCGTGGCCGCAGAACAGTCACTGGCGCGGCTCTTCCTGGCCGGCATCGGACCGGGGGTGTTGCTGGTCTTTCTGTTTGCGAGCTACGCCGTCTTCAACTACCAGCGTGAATTTCGCCGCGCGCAGGCGGCGTTCACCGCCGACGGCACGGCCTCGCCGTTGCTTGATCGCGAAGACTTCACGATGCGTCAGAAGGTCGAGATGCTGCCGCGCGTGGTGCCGTTCGTCGTGCTGCTGATCGGCGTGATGGTCGCGCTCTACGGCGGCTTCGCGACGCCATCGGAAACAGCCGGACTCGGCGCCTTGCTCGCGCTCGTGCTGATCGCCAGCGTCTACGGCGTCTGGCGGGTCAAGGATGTGGCACCGATCCTGTCTGCGACGCTGAAAGAATCGACGATGCTGATGTTCATCATCGGCATGTCGCTGCTGTTCTCGTACGTGATGAGCTACCTGCACATCAGCCAGGCCGCCGCGCAATGGATCGTTTCGCTCGGCCTCTCGAAGTGGCTGCTGCTCGCGACCGTGCTGGTGCTCGTGATCGGCCTCGGCTTCTTCCTGCCACCGGTCAGCATCATCCTCATGATGACGCCGATCATTCTGCCGCCGCTCAAGGCCGTCGGCTTCGACTTGATCTGGTTCGGCATCCTGATGACGATCGTGATGGAGACCGGGCTTATTCATCCACCGGTCGGCCTCAACCTGTTCGTGATCAAGAACATCGCGCCCGATATCTCGTTGCGAGACATCATCTGGGGCGTGATGCCGTTTGTCGGGCTGATGCTGTTCAGCGTTGTCCTCGTCAGCGTGTTTCCAGCCATTGCGACTGCACTGCCTGATGCCGTGATGGGTTCGGTGCCGGCGGCGCGCTGACGCGTGCAACCCGTGGATGCACCGGTTCGATCGACCTGGGCACGCCGAGCCAGCGGACGCGCGCGCAGACTCGAAGCCGCCGCCGAGCGGCTAGGCGCTTCGCTCCAGGGCAAGCGCGTCGATGCCGACTCGGCGGTTCGATTGCTCGAGGCCGTGATCGCGCCGTTCGACCGTGTCTGCCTCGAAGGCAACAACCAGAAGCAGGCCGACTTCCTCGCCCGCACATTGGGTGCCGTCGACGTGGCTGCGGTGCACGACCTGCACATGGTGCAATCGGTGCTGGCGCTGCCTGAACACCTCGACGTTTTCGAGTCAGGCATCGCGAGCAAGCTCGACTTCTCGTTCTCCGGCCCGCAGGGCGGGCGCCTCGCGCAGTTGGTCGGCCAGCGACGGATTCAGATCGGCGCGATCCACACCTACCTGGAATTGTTCGGCCGCTACTTCGTCGACCTCACGCCGAACGTGGCGCTCATCGCCGCGCAATCGGCCGACGGCCAAGGCAACCTCTACACCGGGCCGAACACCGAAGACACGCCGGCGATCGTCGAGGCCACGGCGTTCAGTGGCGGCATTGTCGTCGCGCAGGTCAACGAGATGGTCGATAACGTCCCTCGCGTCGACATACCGGCCGACTGGGTCGACTTCGTGATTCCCGCGCCGACGCCGGCACTCGTCGAGCCGCTCTTCACGCGCGACCCGGCGCAGATCTCCGAGATCCAGGTGCTGATGGCGATGATGGCCATCAAGGGCATCTACGCCGAGTACGGCGTGCAGCGGCTCAACCACGGCATCGGTTTCGACACCGCGGCCATCGAGCTGCTGCTGCCGACCTATGGTGAATCGCTCGGCCTGCGCGGCAAGATCTGCACGCATTGGGCGCTCAACCCGCACCCGGCGCTGATTCCGGCGATCGAGGCCGGCTGGGTCGAGTCGGTGCACAGCTTCGGCTCCGAACTCGGCATGGAAGATTACGTGCGCGCCCGCTCCGACGTCTTCTTCACCGGCCGCGACGGGTCGCTGCGCAGCAACCGCGCGTTCTCGCAGGCCGCCGGCCATTACGCGTGCGATCTCTTCATCGGCTCGACGCTGCAGATCGACCTCGCTGGCAACAGCTCGACAGCGACCGTCGGCCGCATCACCGGCTTCGGCGGCGCTCCCAACATGGGTGCCGACGCGCGTGGCCGACGGCATGCGAGCGCGCCGTGGCTGCGCGCCGGCCGTGAAGCGCGCAGCGGCCTCGGCGGTGCGCGCGGCACGCCGCGCGGCCAGAAGCTCGTCGTGCAGATGGTCGAAACCTTTCGCGAGCACATGGAGCCCGCGTTCGTCGAGACCCTCGATGCCTGGGCCCTCGCCGAGCAGGCCGGTCTGCCGCTGCCGCCGATCATGATTTACGGTGAAGACGTCACTCACATCCTGACCGAAGAAGGCATCGCCAATCTGCTGCTCTGCCGTGACGACGAGGAGCGCGCGCAGGCGATTCGGGGCGTGGCCGGCTACACCGCGGTCGGCCTCGGCCGCGATCGCAAGGCCGTCGCCGCGCTGCGCGCACGCGGCGTGATTCGCCGCGCCGAAGACCTCGGCATCGACCAGCGAAACGCGACCCGCAACCTGCTCGCGGCACGCTCCATGCGAGATCTCGTGCGTGCGTCGGGCGGCCTCTATCGGCCACCGAAGCGCTTTCGCAACTGGTGATGGTGAGAGGTGACGGCATTGCCATGAGCACGTCTGCAGGCATGGAGCGATTGCGCTTCGATTTCGACGGCGGCCAGCCGGTCGCGGGCTTCGCACCGGTGCTGGTCGGCGTCGTCGGGTCGGGCAACCTCGAGGTGCTCGTCGAGCCCGGCGAAGCTTTCAAATGCACGGTCGAGGTCGAGACCTCGGCACGCGGCTTCGGCCAGATCTGGGAAGCGGTGCTGCGCGACTTCCACGAGCGCCACCCACTGGCCGGCGTGCGCCTGTCGATCAACGACATGGGCGCGACGCCTGCGGTCGTGAGTCTTCGCCTCGATCAGGCCGTCGCATCGATCGAGGGGTCGACGCCATGAACCGCGGCTCGATGAGTGCGACGCCATCAGCGCGACGTCATGAAGGCGACATCTCGGGGGCGACGTCGTGAATGCCAGCTACGCCGAATGCTCGGCGCGCGAGCGCATCGCGCGGCTGTTCGATGCGGGCAGCTTCCACGAGTGGCTGCCACCGGCCGAGCGCGTGACGAGCCCGCATCTCGCGCAGCTCGGCGTCCCTTCGTCGTTCGACGATGGGGTCGCCGTTGGCCGCGCGTTGCTCGACGGGCGCCCCGTGTTCGTCGCTGCACAGGAAGGCGGGTTCATGGGCGGTGGCGTCGGCGAGGTACACGGCGCGAAACTCGTCGGCCTGCTGCGCCGCGCGCTGCGCGACCGGCCGACCGCGGTGGTGCTGCTCGCCGAATCGGGTGGCGTGCGCCTGCATGAAGCGAACGCGGGCCTGATCGGCGTGTCGGAAGTGATGCGCGCGGTGCTCGACGTTCGCGCCGCCGGCCTGCCGGTGCTCGTGCTCATCGGCGGCGCCAACGGCTGCTTCGGTGGCATGGGCATCGTCGCGCGCTGTGCCGACACGGTGGTCATGAGCGACATCGGCCGCCTCGGCATGTCGGGCCCCGAGGTCATCGAGACCTCTCACGGCGTCGAGGAATTCGACGCCCGCGACCGCGCACTCGTCTGGCGCACCACCGGCGGCAAGCATCGGTTCCTGAGCGCTGACTGCGATGTGCTGGTGGAAGACGACGTGGCCGCCTTCCGTGAGGCTGCGATCGGTTGCCTCACGCGTATCCGTCCCTCGACGCTCGAGACCTTGGAGGCCGAACACGAGTTACTGGCGCACCGTCTGCGCAACGCGCCGCCGGGCGCGGATGCCGTCGCGCTTTGGCGTCAGCTCGGCATCGTGCGCGCTGACGAGGTGGCCGATCTCGATGCCGCCGCGATGCGCGAGTTGCACAGCGAAGCCGATGCGGCGAGGTAGATCGCAATGGACTGGACCGTTCTCGCCGATCGGCTGTTCCCGCAGTCGCACCGCATCGCGGCCACGGGTGACCTGCTGAGCGGCACCGCGGTGATCGATGGCGAAACCATCGCCGTCATCGGCACCACGAACCATGCCGCGATCGGCGTCGCGCTCGCGCTCGACCAGGCGGCCGTGATGCTCGACACGATGAAGCAGCATCCGGGTCGAGCGATCCTGCTGTTGATCGACACCCAGGGCCAGCAGTTGCGCCGACGGGACGAACTGCTCGGCATCAACCGCGCGATGGCGCACCTCGGTTGCTGCATGGACCTCGCTCGTCGGCAAGGGCATCGCGTCATCGGCCTGGTGTACGAACAGGCGCTGTCCGGTGGGTTCATCACCTCCGGCCTCATCGCCGATGCCTGCTACGCGTTGCCCGAAGCCGAGATCCGCGTGATGGGCATCGCGGCGATGGCGCGGGTCACCAAGCTTTCCGAAGAGCGGCTGTCCCAGCTCTCGCGCTCGAGTCCGGTGTTCGCGCCGGGTGTCGAGAACTACGTGGTGATGGGCGGCATTCGGGCGGTGTGGGCAGGCGATCTCGCTCAGGCGCTGCGCGATGCGTTGGCAAGCTCGCCGACCCGCGACGAACGCGCCCTCGACGGGGCGGCACGCGGCGGCCGCCGGCTGGCTGCAGCTGTCGTTCAACGCGTGCTCGACGCGGCCTGAGCCACATGGCGGGGCTGCGGCGGCACGACCTCGTTCGCCTGAGCGCCGAGGGTTGGCAACAGGCGGTCGCTCAACACGACGACGCGACGATCAGGCAGTGCCTCGCCCACTGTTCATCGCATGACTGGCCCGCCGTCGTGGCGACGCAAGGGCGCGACGGCGCGCATCAAGACGACGTGGCGCTGGGCATTGCGACACCGCCTTCGTGGGGTCGGCGCCGGATCGGGCTGCGCGTTTCGGCGTCGGCCTTGCGCTGCGGCGAGATCGCGTTCCCACGCTGGAACGACTGCGCCCGGCAGATGTCGATACCGGAGCCGCTGCGGGCTGCGTTCGATGCGGGGCTGGCCGAACACGCGAACACCATTCGGATGTACGGGAGCTTTGGCTGGCAGCAGCTCACGGGGCTTTCTTATGTGACCGACGGCTCGGATCTCGACCTCCTCCTCGAGCCTGCAAACGCGATGCACGCGGATCGGATGGCCTTCGCCTTGGCAACGGTGAACGTCGCCGGGCCACGCCTCGACGGCGAACTCTGCTTCCCCAATGGCAGCGCCGTCGCCTGGCGCGAGTGGATCGAGTGGCGGACGGGTCGCGCGGACGTGGTTCTCGTCAAGCGGCTCGAGGGTCCCTCGTTCGCCATCGATCTGTCGACGCTGACCGACGAGGGCAGCGCGGCGGTTGCGGCTGGCATTCCGGTGGCCGCATGAATGTCATCCTCGCCACGCGACCGATGCGACCAATGCGCCCGATGCGCGACGATGCGCCGATCGTGTCGAACAGGCACGTCCACGACGACCACGACCGCGCGCATCACCTCGCGGAGGCAGCCACCGCCGCACTCCGCGCGGAACTGTCGCTCTACCCCAAGCCGGGCCTGGTTTCGTTCGTCGACAACGGCAGCCATACGGACATGTCGGCGTCGACCTTCCTGCGCAGCATCGACTCGCTGCGCGGGTACTTCCACGAGATGGCCGCCATCGGTGTCGTGAACCCAGGGTTCGCGGCACTCGAGCGGCTGGGCATCGCTGCGGAACGTCGCATGCTCATGGCCACCAGCGGCGTCAACACCCACCGGGGCGCCATCTTCGCGATCGGCCTGCTGTGTGCCGCGGCCAGTGAGGGTCACGTGTCAGCCGAGGAGTTGCGTCAACGCCTGCTCGCGTCATGGGGCGAAGAGCTGCAAGCCCGCGTCGGCATCGACGCGCCTTCGCACGGCCAGCGAGCCGCCCTCGGCCATCGCTTGCGCGGCGCGCGTGCCGAAGCCGCGGCCGGCTTCCCCGTGTTGTTTGAGCACGCCGTGCCGGCACTTCGCTTGGCCCTTGAAGTGGGGCTCGAAGCGCGCCGCGCCCATCTGCAGGCCTTCTTCGTCGCGATGGCCGAGCTCGACGACACCAACCTCGTCCACCGAGCAGGCCTCGCAGGTCTCGGTCATGCGCGGCGTGAGGCCAGGGCATTTCTCGACGACGGCGGCGCGCACGCGCCCGACGCCCTTGCTCGCGGCGAACGAATCCACCACGACTTCGTACAGCGTCGGCTTTCCCCGGGTGGCGCCGCGGATGTCCTCGCGGCAGCGATCTGGACCGTCCGGGTCTGCGGGTGAGCCTGGCGCTGCTCTTCCCGGGCCAGGGCACGCAGCACCCGGCGATGTTGCCGTGGCTCGACAGCGAGACGGCCGTGGTCTGCGAGATGCTGGTGGCGGCCTTCGGGATCGGCTGGCGCGCGCGTCTGGTCGATGAGGCATGGTCGCAGCGCAATCCGGTCGCCCAGCCGCTGCTCACCGGCATCGGCATCGCGGCGTGGCGCGCGTTGGCGCCGCGCTTGCCGAAGCCGGCCGTCCTGGCGGGGTACAGCGTCGGCGAGCTTGCGGCCTTTCACGCGGCCGGCGTCATCGGCGCCGCAGACGCGATGATGATCGCCCAACGTCGCGCCGAACTCATGGACGAGAGCACGGCGGGTGTCGCCACCGGCCTGATGTCGCTCGCAAACGCGTCGCCGTCACTCGTCGCGGTGCTCTGCAGCCGACATCAGCTCGCCGTGGCGATCCGCCTGGCACCCGATCACGTGATCGTGGGCGGGCGCAGCAGTGCATTGAAGGCCGCTGGATCAGAAGCGGAAACGACCGGCATGAAGGCCACGCCACTTGCCATCGCCACTGCCTCGCACACGCCATGGATGGCCGGCGCCGTCGGCCCGATGACGACCCTGCTCGAGTCGGTTGACTTCGAGCGGCCGCGCACGCCGCTGGTCTGCGATCACGAAGCGGGCGCGCTGTTCGACCCGGCACGCCTGCGTCATGCGCTCGCGACGCAGCTGGCCGAAACCGTGCGATGGGACGACTGCATGAACGCGGTCGAGGAGCGCGGCGTTCGCTGCGTGCTCGAGATGGGCCCGGGCTCAGCACTCAGCCGCATGTGGACCGCGCGTTCGTCGAAGGCGCCGGCCCGGTCGATCGACGAGTTCAAGACGGTTGACGCGATCACCCGCTGGGTCGCGGACGCACTCGCCTGAGACTCTCCGCAGCCGATGCGGCCGGTCGTAGCAGCATCGATCGGCATCGGCCACACTGCGCACTGCTGCCGAGGTCGTCGAAGGGCGATTCCGCGTGTCGGCAGCCGCTTGTCACTGATCCGTCGCACGTTGTACTTCCCAAGCCGAACCACCATGGACGAAAGCGCTCCGCTGCCAGCCGCCCTGTCGCCGTGGCACAGCCACTTCGCTGGCCTGGCCCGCTACAACGTGTGGGCCTTGTCGCGCTTGTACGAAAGCGTCGATCGATTGCGAGAAGACGATTACCGGCGCGACGTCGGGCTCTTCTTCAAGAGCATCCACGGCACGCTCAACCACCTGCTGCTCGCCGAGCATTCGATCTGGTACCCGCGCTTCGCCGAGAATGTGTCGAACCGCATCGCGCTCGACACCGAGCTTGAAACCGACCGCGCCGCCTTACGCACCCGCCTGTTGACCGCCGCGGCGCGCTGGTCGGCGCTCTTCGCCACCTGGCCCTCTGACCGGTTCGACGGCACGCTGAGCTACACGACCACCCAGGGCAGCTCGGTCGCACTGCCGTTCGCGTCGACCCTCGCGCACGTGTTCAACCACGCCACGCACCACCGCGGCCAGGTGAGCGCGGCCGTGACGTTGGTTGGTGGCACGAGCCCGGAGCTCGACATGGTGCAGATGCTGCAGGCCGAGGCCCGCGCCGTATGAACCTCGACACCACGCAGCTCGTCGCGCTCGCCGCTGCACTCGGTTGGGCGAGCGGACTGCGCCTCTACGCCGTTCTATTCATGACCGGCATCGCCGGCCGCGTCGGGTGGGTCGACCTTCCGAGCGGACTGCACCTGCTGCAGAGTCCGTGGCTGCTCGGCGCGAGCGGCTTGATGCTCTTCGTCGAGTTTTTCATCGACAAGATCCCGGGCCTCGACACGGTGTGGGACATGGTCCACACGGTGATCCGCATCCCGGCCGGCGCGGCGCTGGCAGCCAGCGTATTCGGTGCCGACACCACGAGCGTGACCGCGGCCGCGGCGTTGCTCGGCGGTTCGCTGGCGGCCACCAGCCACGCCGCCAAAGCGACGACGCGCGCTGCCCTCAACACCTCGCCCGAACCCTTCTCGAACATCGGCATGTCGTTGCTTGGTGATGCCGCGGTGCCGGCGACACTCTGGCTCGCCTTCCAGCACCCATTGGCCGCCATCGTCGGCATCGCGACGGCGACGGTCGCGATGGGGGTCGTGATCGTGGTGCTCATCAAGGTTCTGCGCCGGCTCATCGCGCGCGTTCGCGGCTGGCGCGCCGGCCCAACCGAATCTGCCGGTGGGTTGATTCGACGATGACAACGATGTTCAAGAAGATCCTGATCGCCAACCGCGGTGAGATCGCCTGCCGCGTCGCCGCGACTGCGCGCCGCATGGGCGTCCGCACCGTCGCGGTCTATTCCGACGCTGACGAGAACGCCAAGCACGTGGCCGCCTGCGACGAAGCCGTTCGCATCGGGCCGGCCGCGCCGAAGGAGAGCTACCTGCGCAGCGATCGCATCCTGCAGGCCGCGTTGGCGACCGGCGCCGAAGCCATCCACCCCGGCTACGGCTTCCTGAGCGAGAACGAAGCGTTCGCCGAGGCTTGTGCGGGCGCGGGCGTGACCTTCATCGGCCCACCGCCGTCGGCCATCCGCGCGATGGGCCTGAAGGCCGCGTCGAAGCGACTGATGGGTGCGGCCGGCGTGCCGCTGGTGCCCGGTTATCACGGTGCCGATCAATCGCCCGACCTGCTGCAGGCCGAGGCGGATCGCATCGGCTACCCGGTGCTCATCAAGGCGAGTGCGGGCGGCGGCGGCAAGGGCATGCGCATGGTCGAGTCGGCCGATGCATTCGCGGCCGCGCTCGCGTCGTGCCAACGAGAAGCGATCAGCAGCTTCGGCGACGACGCGGTGCTGATCGAGCGCTACGTCACACGGCCGCGCCACATCGAGATCCAGGTGTTCGGCGACACGCACGGCAACATCGTCTCGCTGTTCGAACGCGACTGCTCGGTGCAGCGGCGCCATCAGAAGGTGCTCGAGGAAGCGCCCGCACCCGGCATGAGCGAAGAGCGTCGGCGCGAGATGGGCGAAGCAGCGATCGCTGCGGCGCGCGCGGTGGGCTACGTCGGCGCGGGCACGGTCGAGTTCATCGCCGAGCCGGTTATCGGCAGCGCGCACACGCCGGGCGACCTGCGCTTCTATTTCATGGAGATGAACACGCGCCTGCAGGTCGAACATCCGGTCACGGAAGCCATCACCGGGCTCGACCTCGTCGAATGGCAACTGCGCGTCGCGGCCGGCGAGCCGTTGCCGCTGACCCAGGCGCAGCTCACGATCACCGGCCACGCCATCGAAGCCCGCATCAGTGCCGAGAACCCAGACGCCGGCTTCCTGCCCGCGACCGGCACGCTCGACGTGTATCGCTTGCCCCCATCGCTCGAATTCACCTGTACGAGCGAAACATTCCCGGTGCGCATTGACGGCGGCGTGCGCGAAGACGACGCGATCTCGCCGCACTACGACCCGATGATCGCGAAGCTGATCGTCTGGGGCCGCGATCGCACGCAAGCGCTCGCCCGCCTCGACGCCGCGCTCGCGCAGACGCACATCGTCGGCGTGCAGACCAACGTCGCCTTCCTGCGTCGCGTGGTGCAGAGCCGTTCGTTCGCAGGCGCCGATCTCGACACCGCACTGATCGAACGCGAGCGCGCGGCGCTGTTCGACCAGCCGGGTCTGCCTTCTGAAGCGGTGGCCGCCGGCGTGATCGCGCACACTCTGGCCGGCGAGCGCGCGCTCGACGATGCCGATCCGTGGTCGCGGCGCGATGGCTTCCGCCTCGCCGGCCCGCCCCGTCGAACGTTCGACGTGGCTGTGAGCGGTGAGCGTCTGGCCTTCGTGCTCGAAGGCGCTCCGCGTTCCCGGACGCTCGTGATCGGCGACAAGCGCTGGCCGCTGCGGGTCGCTGACGATGCGAGCTTCGAGCCACGCGTCGACTCGAACACCGAAGCGGCGGGGCGAGTTGGCGGCGGCCACGCGATCGTGCTCGGCGAGCATCGTTTCACCCTCGACGCTTACGCCTCCGGCACCGCACTCACGCTCTTCGGCGAGCGCGGCCATGCGCTGGTCGATCTCGCGAGTGACGCCAGCGGCGTCGCCGATGCGCATGCCAGCGCCGGCAGGCTCACCGCGCCAATGCCGGGCAAGGTCATCGCGTTCATGGTGAAAGCTGGTGACCGCGTGAACGCCGCGCAGCCGCTTGCCGTGATGGAGGCGATGAAGATGGAGCACACCATCGCCGCTCCGCGCGACGGAATCGTGGCCGAGCTGCTGTACGCGGTGGGCGATCAGGTCGACGAAGGCGGCGAGTTGTTGCGATTGGTCGCAGAGTCTTGAGGCGGGATGACGCGCGTGAATGTCCTCCTTGGGCCTGTTGGACCGTCGGCCGCGCACGCGGCAACTGCGCGCGGGCCGGCGAGCCGTGCAAGCTCTATGCGATCGACGACGAGGTGGTGTGAGGCGCCGTGACGGCCACCACGGCCGGCGTTTACTTCTCGACGAACGCGCGCTCGATCACGTAGTGCCCGGCCTGGCCGATGCCCGCCGAGATCACGAAGCCGTGCGCATCGAGCACGGCGCGCATGTCCTTGAGCATCGCCGGGCCGCCGCAGATCATCGCGCGGTCGTGCACCGGGTCGATCTGCGGCAGGCCGATGTCGCGGCAGAGCTTGCCGTTGTCGATGAGCTCGGGCAGGCGGCCCTGGTTGCGGAAGGGCTCGCGCGTCACGGTGGGGTAGTAGACGAGCTGCGCCGCGACCTGATCGCCGAGGTGATCGTGCTTCGGCAGGTCGTCGGCGATGAGTTCGGCGTATGCGAGCTCGTCGACCTTCCGCACGCCGTGCACGAGCACGATCTTCTCGAAGCGCTCGTACACGTCGGGGTCGCGGATGATGCTCATGAACGGCGCGAGGCCGGTGCCGGTCGAGAACAGGTAGAGATTGCGGCCGGGCAGCAGGTCGGTCATCACCAGCGTGCCGGTGGGCTTCCTGCCCACCAGGACCGGGTCGCCGACCTGCAGATGCTGCAGGCGCGATGTCAGCGGCCCGTCCTGCACCTTGATGCTGAAGAACTCCAGGTGCTCTTCGTAGTGCGCGCTCGCGATGCTGTACGCGCGCATCAGGGGCTTGCCGTCGACCTCGATGCCGACCATCACGAAATGGCCGCTTTCGAAGCGCAGGCTAGGCCCCCGCGTGGTGGTGAAGGTGAAGAGCGAGTCGTTCCAGTGATGGACGGTGAGGACTTTCTCAGTGTCGAACGCGGCCATGGCGGGGAACGCTTTCCCGGCAGGCGCCGGTGGTGGAGGGCCCGGCATTTTGCCGTTGACCGCGCGACCGGCATTCGGTGGGGTCTCGCACCGTGCCGGTCGACGGTGGCGCTGCAAGCCCCCGGACTTTCGATGCGTCGGCCGTCGCGCCGACAATCGCCCGATGACGCATCGCCGAGCGCACGGTGCCCGCGCTTGGCGCGTTCGCCCAGACCTTCGATGTGACATCGTCGAGCCCCCGACACGCGTGCCGCCGCGGCACGCGACGCTGGAGGCTTCTGCATGACCCCGACTGCCGCCACCCCGATCCACCCCGGCGCCACCAGCGTGCTGCTCGTCATCGACGTGCAATACGGCTTCATGCCGGGCGGCCATCTGCCGGTGGCCGACGGCGCTGCGGTCGTGCCCGTGATCAACCGACTCGCCGGCGCTTTCGACAACGTCGTCATTACGCAGGACTGGCACACGCCCGCGCACATCTCGTTCGCGAGCACGCACGGCCAGGCGCCGTTCTCGTCGAAAGTGCTCGCCTACGGGCCGCAGGTGATGTGGCCCGACCACTGCGTGCAAGGCACGCACGACGCCGAATTGCATGCCGACCTCCGCCTCGCGAAGGCGCAACTCGTGATCCGCAAGGGCTATCACGCCGCGACCGACAGCTACTCGGCCTTCGCCGAGGCCGACGGCACCACCACCGGCCTGACGGCCTATCTGCAGGCGCGCGGCATCGATACGGTTTATTGCTGCGGCCTCGCCACCGACTTCTGCGTCGCCTGGTCGGCGCTCGACGCGCGCCGCGCCGGCTTCGAAGCCGCGGTCGTCGACGACGCGACGCGCGCGATCGACCTCGACGGCTCGCTCGCCGCCGCGTGGGCGAAGATGGGCGAAGCCGGCGTCGCCCGCCTCCGGGCGAGCGACTTCGCGTCGTGAACCGCAAGCCTCGCCACGGCGCGAACCCCCTTCATCCAGGAGCACGCATGTTGAACCGCCTCACCGCCGCCTTCGGCCTCGCGCTCGCGCTGTCGAACGTTGCCGCGCACGCGCAGGACACCATCAAGATCGGCGAGATCAACAGCTACAAGGCGCAGCCCGCGTTCACCGACCCGTACCGGAAGGGCTGGGAGCTCGCGGTGGAGGAAGTGAACGGGTCGGGTGGCGTGCTCGGCAAGAAGATCCAGGTGATCTCGCGTGACGACAACGGCAGCCCGGGCGATGCGGTGCGAGTGGCCGAGGAGCTGGTGTCGCGCGAAGGCGTCGCGGTGCTCGCGGGCACGTTCCTGTCTAACACCGGGCTCGCCGTGACCGACTTCGCGAAGCAGCGCAAGGTGTTCTTCCTCGCCGCCGAACCGCTCACCGACAAGGTCACGTGGCAGAACGGCAACCACTACACCTTCCGGCTGCGGCCGAACACGTACATGCAGTCGGCGATGCTGGTGCCCGAAGCGGCGAAGCTGAAGAAAAAGCGCTGGGCCATCGTTTTCCCGAACTACGAATACGGCCAGTCGGCCGCGGCCACGTTCAAGGCGATGCTTCAGCGTCTGCAACCCGACGTGGAGTTCGTCGCCGAACAGGCGCCCCCGCTCGGCCGCATCGATGCCGGTGCCGTGACGCAGGCGCTCGCCGACGCCAAGCCCGATGCCATATTCAACGTGCTGTTCGGCGCCGACCTCGCGAAGTTCGTGCGCGAGGGCAACACGCGCGGGCTCTTCAAGGGCCGCGAGGTCGTGAGCCTCCTCACCGGCGAGCCCGAGTACCTCGAGCCGCTGCGCGACGAAGCGCCGGTCGGCTGGATCGTCACCGGCTACCCGTACTACGGCATCCAGACGCCCGAGCACAAGAAGTTCTTCCTCGCCTACTACCGCAAGTACAACGAGTACCCGCGGCTCGGCTCGGTGGTCGGCTACACCACCATCCTGTCGCTCGCCGAAGGCATGCGAAAGGCGAAGTCGACCGACACCGAGAAGCTCATCGCCGCGTTCAGCGGCCTCAGCCTGATGACGCCGTTCGGCACCATCACCTACCGCGCCATCGACCATCAGTCGACGATGGGCGCCTATCTGGGCCGCACCAAGCTCGAAGGGACGAAAGGCGTGATGGTGGACTACGTGTACCTCGACGGCGCAAAGGTCCTGCCGAGCGACGCCGAGGTGAAGAAGCTGCGGCCGCAAGAGTGATCGGTTCTCGCGCGGCCTTTGCCTTGCCGGGCTTCGGCAAGGACTCGATGCTGTCGCCGGATCTCCGTCATCACGAAGGGGCGATGTGAGCCTCTCTTCCGCGCTGCTGCAGATCCTCACCGGGCTCTCGTCGGCCTCGACGCTGTTCCTCGTCGGCTGCGGGCTCTCGCTGATCTTTGGCGTCACCCGCATCGTCAACTTCGCGCACGGGTCGTTTTACATGCTCGGGCTGTATGCGGCGGTGTCGCTGGCGAGCTGGTTCGCGGCCGGGCCGCTCGGATTCTGGGGCGCGGTGCTGCTTGCGGCGGCGGGTGTGGCGCTGCTCGGCGCGGTGCTCGAAGTCGCGATCCTGCGGCGCCTTTACGCGGCGCCCGAGCTCTACCAGTTGCTCGCCACGTTCGCGCTGGTGCTCGTCATTGAGGACGCGGCGCTCTGGGCCTGGGGCCCGGAAGACCTGCTCGGCCCACGCGCGCCCGGCATGGCAGGCGCGGTGAGCATCGCGGGGCAACCGTTCCCGAGCTACGACCTGTTCTCGATCGCCGTCGGGCCGCTCGTGCTCGGCGCGCTCTGGCTGCTGCTCACGCGCACGCGCTGGGGCCTGCTGGTCCGCGCAGCGAGCCAGGACCGCGAGATGGTCGGCGCGCTCGGCGTGAACCAGCGTTGGCTCTTCACCTCGGTGTTCGCGCTCGGCACCTTCCTCGCGGCGCTCGGCGGCGCGCTGCAGATGCCGCACGAACCGGCGAACCTGGGCCTCGATCTCGCGTTGATCGGCGAGGCGTTCGTCGTCGTCGTGGTCGGCGGCATGGGCTCGGTGGCGGGTGCGTTCGTCGCGGCGGTGCTGATTGCGATGGTGAAGGCGTTCTGCATCGGCGCCGGAACCATCGATCTCTTCGGCACGCCGTTTCCGCTCAGCAAGCTCACGCTCGTCGCCGAGTTCCTGGTGATGGCGGTGGTGCTCGTGTGTCGGCCCTGGGGCCTGTTCGGCCAGCCGCAGGCGACGGTGCGCGGCACCGCCGCCATCGATGCGCCGCTCCGGCCGTTGCCGCGGGTCTGGAAGCAGGCCGGTGCCGCCGCGTTGATCGCGCTTTGCCTCGTGCCGCTGCTGCAGGGCGTGGCACCTTATGTCGTGGTGCTGATGATCGACATGCTGATCGCCGTGCTGTTCGCCGCGAGCCTGCATTTCATGATGGGCCCGGCCGGCATGCACTCGTTCGGCCACGCCGCCTACTTCGGTCTCGGCGCGTATGGCGCCGCGATGTTCATCAAGGGCCTCGCGCTGCCGATGGAAGCCGCACTCGTGCTCGGGCCGTCGCTGGCCGTGCTCGGCGCGATCGTCTTCGGCTGGTTCTGCGTGCGCCTCTCCGGCGTGTACCTCGCGATGCTCACGCTGGCGTTTGCACAGATCGTCTGGTCGGTCGTCTTCCAGTGGGATTCGGTCACCGGCGGCAGCAACGGACTGGTCGGCATCTGGCCGGCCGGGTGGCTCGCGAGCAAGCCCGCGTACTACCTCGTCACGCTCGCCTCCACCATCGCCGGTTGCGGACTGATGGCGCGAATGCTGCACGCCCCGCTCGGCCTCGCGCTGCGCGGCAGCCGCGATTCGCCGGTGCGCGCGAGCGCGATCGGCATCGACGTGGCGCGCCTGCAATGGCTCGCGTTCGTGATCGCGGGCGGCATGGCCGGCGTGGCCGGCTCGCTCTTCGCGTTCGCGAAAGGCACGATCTCGCCCGAGACGCTCGGCGTCGGCAAATCGGTCGATGGCCTGGTGATGGTGCTGCTCGGCGGCGTGCAGACGCTGTCGGGCCCGTGGGTCGGCGGCGCGCTCTTCACTTGGCTGCAGGACACCGTGGCGCGGCAGACCGATTACTGGCGCGCGCTGCTCGGCATCACGATGCTCGCGCTCGTGCTGGTGTTCCCGCTCGGCGTTGTGGGCGGCCTGCGGCGGCTCGTGATCAAGGAGCCAGCGTGACAGGCGTGCCGCTGCTCGTGGTTCAGGGCCTTCGCAAGGCGTTCGGTGGCCTCCTCGCCGTCGACGACGTGAGCTTCGTGCTTGCGGCCGGCGAGATGCTCGCGCTGATCGGCCCGAACGGCGCCGGCAAGTCGACCTGCTTCAACATGGTCGGCGGCCAGCTGAAGCCCGATGCGGGATCGGTGCAGCTCGACGGCGTGGAGCTCACTGGCTTAAAGCCGAACCAGGTCTGGCGGCACGGCGTCGGCCGCACGTTCCAGATCGCCGAGACGTTCTCGTCGTTGACGGTGATCGAGAACGTGCAGCTGGCGTTGCTGTCGCACGCGGGCCACGTGCTGCGCGCGTGGCGGCCGGCGCGCGCGCAGCGCCGCGACGAGGCGCTCGCGCTGCTCGAGCGTGTCGGCATGCAGGCACAGGCCGAGCGCGCGACGAGCGTGCTCGCGTATGGCGACGTCAAGCGCGTCGAGATCGCGATCGCGCTCGCCAACCAGCCGCGCCTTCTGCTGATGGACGAGCCTACCGCCGGCATGGGCCCGGGCGAACGCCACGCGTTGATGGCGCTCACGAAGTCGCTCGCGAAGGACCAATCGATCGGCGTGCTCTTCACCGAGCACAGCATGGACGTGGTGTTCGCGCATGCCGATCGCATCATCGTGCTCGCGCGCGGCGAGCTCATCGCCGAAGGCAGCCCGGCCGCGGTGCGCGACGACCCGCGGGTGCGCGCAGCGTATTTTGGCGGCAGCACGACGTTCGCGAAGCCCAATGTCGCGGGCGCCGGTTCTGTGCCCTGTCCCTCCGGGAGAGGGCTAGGGTGAGGGCCGTGCGGCACGATCACCCTCACCCCGGCCCTCTCCCGCAAGCGGGAGAGGGGGAGAGTGGCCTCGGCACGATTCCCATGCTTGACGCCGACTCCGTCGATGCCTGGTACGGGCAGGCGCAGGTCCTGTTCGGCGTGTCGCTGAGCGTCGCACGCGGTGAGTGCGTCGCGTTGATGGGCCGCAACGGCGCGGGCAAGTCGACCACGATGAAAGCGCTGATGGGCCTGATGCCGCGCCGCCGCGGTTTCGTGCGGTTTCGCGATCAGGACATCTCGGCCTGGCCGCCCTATCGCATCAGCCGCAGCGGGCTCGGCTGGGTGCCGGAAGACCGCCGCGTGTTCACCGACCTCACCGTTCGCGAGAACCTCGCGGTCGGCACGCAGCGGCCGCGCGACGGCGCGCCGCGCTGGACCGTAGCGAGGCTCTTCGAACTCTTCCCCAACCTCGCCACGATGCCCGACCGCCCCGGCGGCCGCATGAGCGGCGGCGAACAGCAGATGCTCACGATCGCGCGAACGCTGATGGGCAACCCGCATCTGGTGATGCTGGACGAGCCGTCGGAAGGCGTCGCGCCGATCATCGTCGAGCAGATGGCGCGGATGATCGTCACGTTGAAGCGCGAAGGCCTCGCGATCCTGCTCGCGGAGCAGAACCTGCACTTTGCCGGGCTCGTGGCCGACCGCGTCGTGCTGCTTGAGAAGGGCCAGGTCGCCTACACCGGCACGGTGCACGAGCTGATGAACGACGAAGCGGTGCAGCGAACGCATCTGGGCGTGTGACGAGGTCCGCGCGATCCTCGCCTAAGTCTCGGTCAGCCGAGGCCGACGCGAAAGCGCTGTTCGGCGCCGCGACCTAGACTTCGCGAATGTCCGAGAGCGCCGTCGCCAGCCCCTGCATCGACGTCTGTCGCATCGATCCGGTGAGCGGCTGGTGCGAGGGGTGCCTGCGAACGCTTGACGAGATCGCCGAATGGAGCGGCCTCGACGACCAAGCCCGGCAACGGGTTTGCGACAACTTGCCCGAGCGACGCGCGCTGATCGAAGCCCCGAAATCGCCGCGATGAAGCAGCTCGACTTCTGGTTCGATCCGATCTCGCCGTACGCGTACCTGGCGTTCGAGCGCATGCCCGAAGCGCTCGGCGGAATCTCGTATCACGTCCGTTATCGACCGGTGCTGCTGGGTGCGCTGCTCGCGGCCCATGACCACAAGGGCCCGGCCGAGATCGCACCGAAGCGCGCGTGGACCTATCGGCAGGTGGTGTGGCTCGCCCACCGCGCAGGCCTCGAGTTCGCGATGCCTTTGCAACACCCGTTCAGCCCGCTCGCGTTGTCACGCCTGCTGTGGGCCACGGCCCGGCCCGGCGGCACACCGAACAGGCATGCGTGCGAACGCGTGCTGCGACACGTGTGGCGGGGCGGCGCCGATGCCAACAACCCGGAACGACTCGACGCGCTGGCGACCGCGCTGGCACCCGTCCGGGATCGCCAGAGCGATGCCGTCAAACAAAGTCTCAAAGATGCCACGGCCGACGCGCTCTCGCGTGGCGTGTTCGGCGTGCCGACGCTCGGTGTCGACGGCCGGCTCTTCTGGGGTTTCGACGCGCTGGAGATGATCGTCGCCGCCCTGCGCGGCGACCCGTGGTTCGACGGACCCCATTGGCAACGCGAAGGCGAACGAGCTCCCGGCCTGTCGCGCGGTTGAGACCGCTCAACCCGACAGCGCCGTCGCGCTGTTAAGGGAAAACCCCGATCTCGCTAACGTGTGGTTTTTGCGCACGTCGCGTCAAACAGACATGCCGACCCCGGATGATCCGACCGCTGGCTCGGCGAGACTGCCCACGCGCACCTGTCATGCCAGCCACGAACGACAAGACAACGGGGAAGTACATGGCAACGACAGTGATGAGCAGCGGCTCGCGGGTGGGGCAGCCGATGACCAAGGAGGAGCGCAAGGTCATCTTCGCGTCGAGCCTCGGCACGGTGTTCGAGTGGTACGACTTCTACCTCTACGGCACGCTCGCCACCGTGATTGGCGCCCAGTTCTTCACGCCGCTCGACCCGACTTCGCGCAACATCGCCGCGCTGCTGGCGTTCGCTGCCGGCTTCGTGGTGCGGCCTTTCGGCGCCATCCTGTTCGGTCGCTTCGGCGACATGATCGGGCGCAAGTACACCTTCCTCGTCACCATCCTCATCATGGGCGCGTCGACCTTCGTGGTCGGCATCCTGCCCAACTACGCCAAGATTGGTGTAGCGGCGCCGATCATCCTGATCGCGCTGCGCCTCTTGCAAGGGCTCGCACTCGGCGGTGAGTACGGCGGAGCCGCGACCTACGTGGCCGAGCACGCCGCCAACGGCAAGCGCGGCTGGTTCACCTCGTGGATCCAGACCACCGCGACGCTCGGCCTCTTCCTCTCGCTGATCGTGATCGTCGCGACCCGCCAGAACATGACGCCGGCCGAGTTCGCCGATTGGGGCTGGCGCATTCCGTTCTTGGTCTCGATCCTGTTGCTCGGCATCAGCGTCTGGATCCGGCTGTCGATGAACGAGTCGCCCGCATTCGCGAAGATGAAGGCGGAAGGCAAGACCTCGAAGGCGCCGCTGCGCGAGTCGTTCGGCGAATGGAAGAACGCGAAGATCGTGATCCTCGCGCTCGTCGGCCTGACGATGGGCCAGGCGGTGGTCTGGTACACCGGGCAGTTCTACGCGCTCTTCTTCCTGACCGGCATCCTGAAGGTCGACCTGACAGAAGCGAACTATCTGATCGCTGCGGCGCTGCTGATCGGCACGCCGTTCTTCCTGGTCTTCGGCGCGCTCTCCGACCGCATCGGCAGGAAGCCGATCATCATGGCCGGTTGCCTGATCGCGGCACTCACCTACTTCCCGATCTTCCACATGCTCACCGAGGCGGCGAACCCGGAGCTCGCCGCGGCACAAGCGAAGGCCGACATCTCCGTCATCGCCGACCCGGCCGACTGCTCGTTCCAGTTCAACCCCGTGGGCACCGCGAAGTTCACCAATTCGTGCGACTTGGCGAAGTCGGTGCTCGCGGCCAATTCGGCGAACTACAAGAACGTTGCGGGCACCGGCCCGGCGAAGGTCACGATCGGCGCCACCACCATCGAGTCGTTCGCCGCCGCCTCGCTGTCGGCCGACGAAGCGAAGGGGAAGGACGCCGCGTTCCGCAAGGACGTGGTCGCCGCGCTGAAGGCCCAGGGCTATCCGGCGAAAGCGAAGTCGATCCCCTTCATGAGCGGCCAGTGGTGGGGCATCGTGGGGCTGCTCGCCATCATGGTGATCTACGTGACGATGGTGTACGGACCGATCGCGGCGATGCTGGTCGAGATGTTCCCGACGCGCATCCGCTACACGTCGATGAGCTTGCCGTACCACATCGGCAACGGCTGGTTCGGCGGCCTGCTGCCGGCCACGGCCGCGGCCATCGTCGCGCAGACCGGCAACATCTACAACGGGCTCTGGTACCCGATCATCTTCGCGTCGATCACCTTCGTGATCGGCATGTTGTTCGTCAAGGAAACGAAGGACCGCGACATCTATCGAGACGACTGAGTGCCGAGACCCACGCGCCCGCAAGGGTGCGTGATGGCCGCCACCCGCCAAGCCGGCCGTTGCAAGACGAGCCGGCTTTTTCTTTAAGCCTTGCCGTCGGATCAGCTGCGATGCGCGTGGCACCGGTGCCGGTCAGGAAGATGCTGGCGGCCACTCGAGCCACCCCGCCATTGGCGTCTGCACGCGCGGGTGGTGCATCGCGCGTTGCAGCAGCGAGCCGGTGCGATCGGCGTCGAGCGTGAACACATGACCCGTGCCAGCGCGGAACGCCATCTTCGAGAACACACCGAAATCGGCGCTCGAGCAGACCACCACGGCGGGCTTGGCGTCGGCGATGAAAAGGTCGAGCTCGGCCGTGCGATATGCCGTGTCGAGCGGCTCATAGACGAGACCTGCGCGCCGCACTGCGAGCTCGAGCATGACGAGCTCGACCGACTTTTCGGCCTGCACCACAACCACGCGCGCGCGTGGTTCGAGGCCGAGCGATTGCAGCAGGTTGGCGATCATCGCGCTGCCGTGTTCCAGGTCGCGCCAGGTGTAGGCGAGAGGTTCGGCGCCGCTGGTCGTGACCGCGATTTGGTCGAGCTCGACCGGGAAGCCGGCGCGCAGCGCCGCGTAGAGGTGGGCGGAGGTCGGGTTCATGGGGTCGGGAGCGGGGGAACGGCGGGGCGGCGCATCGCAACCGTCCCCTGACCGTGCCGTGAGGGCCTTTGATCCTAAGGGCGGCTACCGATCATCGGCGGCCATCGATATGGAGCGGCGTGCATTGCGGGGCCGCGCGCGGCCGAGTGGCCCTGCGTCACGAACGCCGTACATCCATCGGGCTTCAGCCCGCATGGAGCGCATCCGCGCACCGTGCACGCGGATCGCTGGCCCGCTCCGATTCAACCGATGAACTCCGCGTAAACGCTCGTGTGCGCGCGTCGCGTTCGGGCTCTGATCGCGGCTACACGTTTGCGAACGGCTCGAACCAGAACATGGGCCTGTGGAACATTTACATCACGACCACGTTGAAGCAGACGGGCACCAACTACTACGTGATCGGCACCTGCCCTTGACACGTTCAGATCGCTCACGGCGGTTGTTTTCAAGAGTTCAGCGGGCTGAACGCGGTTCGGTGGCAGTGCGTCACCCGCTCCAAATCGCTCGACGGCATCGGTACAAATGCGGGTGCGCGGAGCCGCGGTTCGCGCTCTGATCGCGGTCGCTCCAACAACAACTCGACCGTCGGGGAGACGATCCACATGAACCCATATTCCATCAACCGGACCGTTCGCGCCAGCCGGGTTTCGATCGGCGTGGCCGCGGCCACGATGACGCTCGCCGCTTGCGGTGGCGGCAACAACGACCAGCCGCCGAACAGCGTGCCCGCAAACGTCACGCAGCAGAGCGTCGCGGTCTATTCGGCCACCGGCGTCGGTGCCGGCACCAGCGCCGCCACGCAGGACCTGTTGACCGCGGGCCTCGGCAAATCGGGCATCGCCGGCGCCGCCCCGGTCTACGTCGATCCGCTCAACCCGACCGCGCTCGAACTGCGCCGCAACGCGATCTACAGCAACTACCGCGGCCTGGTTGACTACACCGCCGGCGGCGGCTACGGCACGTTGTACGGCCCGAACGTCGACATCAACTACGCCGCGACCGCGAGCGAAGGTCTGATCCCCGGCCGCGAGTACCTGGCGACACTGGACGACGGCAGCGGCAAGAAGCGCGTCGCGATCGCCGTGCAGATCCCCGACAGCTTCAACACCGCAGCGCCATGCATCGTGCTCGCCCCGTCGTCGGGTTCGCGCGGCGTCTACGGCTCGATCGGCACCGGCGCCGAGTGGGGCCTGAAGCACGGCTGCGCAGTGGCGCTTACCGATGCCGGCAAGGGCATGGGCCTCTACGACCTCACAGACGACAGCGTCAACAGGGTCGACGGCACCCGCGCCACGCGCAGCGGGGCCGGCGCGCTCAACTTCTTCGCCGCCGACATCACCGAAGCGGCACGCACCGCGTACAACGCGCTCTTCCCGAACCGGCTCGCGCTGAAGCAGGTGCATTCGCAACTCAACCCCGAGAAGGATTGGGGCAACGACACGCTCGCCGCGGCGCGCTACGCGCTCTTCGCGCTCAACGACCGCTTTGGAACCGCCGACAACACGCTGCCCTACAACGCAGGCAACACCATCGTCATCGCCGGTTCGGTCTCGAACGGCGGCGCAGCGGTGCTGCACGCGGCCGAGCAGGACACGACCGGTCTGATCGACGGCGTGGTCGCCGGCGAGCCGGTCACCGAAATGCCGACGACGAGCGGTTACGGCATCATGTTCGGCGGCACGGCGGTCGCGACCTACGGCAAGACGCTCGCCGACTTCACGACCTACGGCAACCTCTACCAGCCGTGCGCCGCGCTCTCGGCGCCAGCGGCGATGACCGAGGTCTCGGTCTTCAACCCGGTGATTTCGGCCGCACAGACCACGCGTGCCACCAACCGCTGCGACGGCCTTGCCGCCAAGGGCCTGGTGACCGGCGCCGACACCGCCGCACGTTCGCTCGATGCGCTCAACAAGCTGCGCAACTACGGCTGGACGACCTTCAACGACCAGATGCACAACGCCCATTACCTGCTGGGCAACGGGCCGATCCTGTCGGCGATGTATCCGGTGATGTACGGCCGCTTCTCGGTGCTCGACAACGTCTGCAACACCAGCTTCGCGCAGGTCGACGCGACCGGCGCGGTGATTCCAATCCTCGCGGCCTCGAAGGCGCAGAGCTACGCGATCGGCAACGGCACCGCCAACGGCTCGCCGGCCTCGGTGGTCTACAACGACTCGGTCGGCGGCGCGCGTTCATGGACCTTCGCGACCTCGGTCTCGACGGGCGTCGCCGATTTCGGGCTCGACAACGCGCTCTGCCAGCGCGCGCTCGTGACCGGCGTCGACGAAAACGGCGCCGCGCTCAGCGCGAGCGCGACCTCGACCCGGCCCACGCTCGCGCAAAGCAACGCGACGCGGGCCGGCATCGCCGAGGTGCTGCTGAACGGCAACCTGCAAGGCAAGCCGACGCTGATCGTCGCCGGCCGCAGCGATGCGCTCGTGCCGGTCAACAACAACGCACGCGCCTACGTCGCCTACAACAAGGTGAAGGAGGGCGGCGCCAGCAAGGTCGGCTACATCGAGGTCGTGAACGCGCAGCACTTCGACGGCTTCCTGCCGTTCAGCGGCTTCGACAACCGATACGTGCCGTTGCACCTGTACTTTCTGCGCGCGATGGACTCGATGTACGCGAACCTCAAGTCGGGCACCGCGTTGCCGGCGAGCCAGGTCGTGCGGGCCACGCCGCGCGGCGGTGTGCCCGGCGCGGCGCCCGCGATCACCGCGGCCAACGTGCCGGCGGTGGTCACGGCACCGCTGGCGGCTGATGCGATCGGGTTCGCGGGCACGTCGATCTCGCTGCCGAACTGAGCGGGGGTTCTTTTATCGACATGGTCGATTCTCGTTCCGTGACACTCCATCAAGTCGACGTCGGTCGCGCTGCTTCCCGCGAAGCGGAATACCAGGCGCCAATCGCCAGGGACCCAACCCGCCCACGAGCCATTCAGGCGACCCTTCAAGGCGTGCAACTTCCAGCCGGCAAATTCAGCTGTTCCGGTCGGAGGACGAGAACCGGGCGCCGATTCATGGCGGCAGCATAAGTGACCTTGTGCGACGAGCCACATCGACGGCGGGGGTTCGTGCGCGCCCAACTGTCCTGCAACCGACCGACATTCGCATTGCGGAGCGCAGTCAGGACAAGCTTTGTGCCGTTCGTTCCGTCGCGACGCTGCTCATGGCGGGATCAACGACGACATCGACTGCGCCGCTCGACGTCGCGCGGGCCCGCAACGTATCCAAGCCAGGCCGTGGAGCCGACGACGAGAAGCACGACGTCCCGTCTTCCGAGCCAGCGGACACCGCCTAGCCATACCGCCAGCAGGACCAGCACCGTGAAGCTCTCGAACAACACCGCGGTCGTGGTCATCATGACCGCGCAAGCTTCGAGATTTTGTTCAGCGCGATCACATGCGACGCGCCGGAGAGGCCCACCCCGAAGAGCGGGATCAGCGCCATTGGCAAGGTGGTGAGCAGCGTCATCCTCGGGTCTTGCATCAAAGTGAAACCAAGGCCGAGCGCGACGGCTGCGACGAAGTCGGCGAGGCCGAAACGGTGTATGCGCCGGTACAGCTCGATGCTAGGCTCGCGCCAGAGCAAGGTTGCGGCATAGCTGCCGGCGCACAGATCGCCGACACCGGCCACAACCCAGAACAATGGCGGCAGCTGGCCGCGCACGCCGTAGTAAAAGAAGACGAGTGCGGCAGGGATGCGCCAGACGTGCATCAGTGTCAAACGATGAAGGCCGATGACATCGACCTGGTGGCGCACCGCGGGGAACGCGAAATGGAGTGCCACCGGAATGGCGATGCCCAGTGCGACGAGCAATGCGAAGGCTGGCATCAAGCGCATGCCGATTTCGGCGAGGGCGCCGCTGAGCGAAGCCCAGACGACGGTGGCGAACCAAAGGCCGACAGCGCTCCACAGCGCACGCGGGGAGTGGGGCGGGCGCGAGGTCGAACGGGTCATGGCATCTCCTTGAAGAACGATCCCGAGAGAGTTGATATCAACGTTCTTGACAACAAAAGGGAATCGGCAAGCGAATCGGTCAACCGAGCGCGGTGAGATGACGATGCATGCGCGTCAACTCGGCAGCGGGCATCGCCGCGCCGGCGTCCGACTGAACCTGCTGCCAGAGAGGCATCGCTTTGCTAAGCAATGCGTTCCCCCGTGTCGTGAGCCGGGCGTCCCGGACGCGCAAGTCTGCAGTCGACACGCTGACGTCGACGAGGATGCGCCGTTGCAGCGGCTTGAGGGCCGCGGTCACCGTGGTGCGGTCCATCGCCAGATGGTCGGCGAGTGCCTGCATGCCCACAGGCTGCATTCCGGCAATGGCCGTCAGCATCGAGAACTGGCCGCTTGTCAGGCCGACAGGACGCAGCGCTTCGTCGAATCGACGAGCCACTGCGCGTGCCGCCCTTCGCAACCCGAGGCAAAGGCACGTCGCTGAAACGGCGTGGGGCTCGAGTGGAAACTGCGTGGCCATGGCCGACTATAGTTGATATCAACGTAATCTGCCAATCCGAATTTTCAAAGTGGAGAATTCGGACCGACGGAACCCGTTCCCACGGCGTCATCGTTCATAGTCGAGGCACGGACAGCTCGCCGCCTGCCCCGGTCGGCAGCCTTCGCGCACCGCCTGAACTCGACGCAGCCCGCACATGACCACTGTCGCCCTGTCCTCATCACACCGCTGGATCGCCCTCGGCGTGGTCTGCCTCGGCACTTTGATGGTGGTGCTCGATGTCACCATCGTCAACGTCGCGCTGCCGTCGATCCGCACCGACCTCGGCTTCACCGAGACCACGCTGGTCTGGGTCGTCAACGCCTACCTGCTCACGTGCGGCGGCTTCCTGCTGCTCGGCGGCCGCCTCGGTGACCTGTACGGCCATCGACGCGTGTTCATGATCGGCATCGTGCTGTTCACGGTCGCGTCGGCCGCGTGCGGGCTCTCGACGGCGCAGGTGCCGCTCGTGGTCGCGCGCGCGGTGCAGGGCATCGGGGGCGCGATCGTCGATGCGGTCGCGCTCGCGATCGTGATGAACCTGTTCGTCGAAGACGGCGACCGCGCCAAGGCGATGGGCGTG
Organism: Caldimonas sp.; assembly: GCA_965246805.1. GTDB lineage: Bacteria > Pseudomonadota > Gammaproteobacteria > Burkholderiales > Burkholderiaceae_C > Schlegelella_A. The sequence continues at coordinate 535,389 of CBDFFO010000006.1, forward strand.
TACGGCTTCGTGTGCGCGGGCGGCGGCTCGATCGGCGTGCTGCTCGGCGGCGTGCTCACCGACGCCTACAACTGGCACTGGATCTTCCTGGTCAACCTGCCGATCGGCCTGGTGGTGTTGGGCCTCAGCATTGCGCTGTTGCCGAAGTCCGCCGCGGGCGCCGTGCGCATGCCGCTCGACGTGTTCGGCACCATCACGATCACCGCGGCGCTGATGCTCGCCGTCTACGCGATCGTCAACGGCAACCAGGCTGGTTGGGCCTCGACGCAGACGCTCGCCCTGTTGGCCGCGGCCGCGGTGCTGCTCGCGCTCTTCATCGCGATCGAAGCCGAAGTCGCGGCGCCGTTGATGCCGCTCCATCTGTTCCGCTCCACCACGCTCAACGCCGCCAATGCAATCGCCGTGTTGTGGTCAGCGGCGATGTTCGCGTGGTTCTTCCTATCGGCCCTCTACCTGCAACGCGTGCTCGGCTACAGCGCGATGCAGGTCGGCCTCGCGTTCCTGCCGTCGAACATTGTCATGGCCGCGTGCTCGCTCGGCCTATCGGCGCGCGTGGTGCTTCGCTTCGGCCTGCGCGCACCGCTCGCCGGCGGCCTTGGTTGCGCGGCGCTCGGTCTCGGGCTGTTCGCGCTCGCGCCGCTCGACGGCACGCTCTGGTTGCACGTGCTGCCCGGCATGCTGCTGCTCGGCCTGGGCGCCGGCATCGCGTTCAATCCTTTGCTACTCGCCGCGATGAGTGACGTCAGCGAAAGCGAATCGGGGCTCGCGTCGGGCATCGTCAATACCTCGTTCATGATGGGCGGCGCGCTCGGCCTCGCGGTGCTCGCGAGCCTCGCCGCCGCGAACACCGGTGCCGGCACGGGCGGTGCCGATGCCGCGTTTTCGCCCGCAGCGCTGCTGCGCGGCTACCAGCTCGCGTTCTGGGTCGGCGCGGCGTTCGCTGGCATCGCGGCGTTGCTCGGGCTGGTGTTTCTGCCTGCACGCGCCGCGCCCGTCGAAGGCCGGCCCGCTCACGCATGAGCCTGTCGATGAACGACATCACGATCCGCCGGCTCGCCACCGTCACGCCCGCCCAGGTGCAGGCGCTCGTCGACGTGCTGCACGACATCGTCGACGGCAACGACTCGGTCGGCTTCATGCAGCCGTTCGACGAAGCCGAGGCGCTCGCGTTCTGGCGTCGCGTGGCCGATGGCGTCGCGCGCGGCGCACGCGCTCTGCTGGTGGCCGAAGATGTGAGCGGCATCGTCGGCACCGTGCAGCTCGTGCTCGAGCAGCCCGCCAACCAGCCGCACCGCGCCGACGTGTCGAAGATGCTGGTGCTGCGGCGCGTGCGCAGGCGCGGCATCGGCGCCTCGTTGATGTCTGCGCTGGAAAGCGTCGCGCGCGAGCAAGGCAAGACCGTGCTTGTGCTCGACACCGCAAGCGCCGACGCCGAGCGCGTGTACACGCAGCTGGGGTGGCAGCTGGTGGGCATGGTGCCGAGGTTCGCGCTGTTTCCTGATGGGTCTTATTGCTCGACGAGTTTTTTCTATCGCGAGCTGGCGACTCGCCCTCGCCCCAGCCCTCTCCCGGTGGGAGAGGAAGCCGTGCGAGCGTCATGACGAAGACGGGGGCTGCGCCTGCGGGCGCCGCGCACCCGCGCTGGGTGCTGGTTGCGGCCATCGTCGCGTCGAGCATGTCGTTCGTCGACGGCACGCTCGTCAACGTCGCGTTGCCGGCGATCCAGGAGGAGCTGCACGGCTCGCTCGCCGACATGCAGTGGGTGGTCGAGGCGTACGCGCTGCTGCTCGCGTCGTTGCTGCTGGTCGGCGGTTCGCTCGGCGATCACTTCGGGCGCCGTCTCGTGTTCATGATCGGTGTCGTGGTGTTCACGCTCGCGTCGGTCGGCTGTGCGCTCGCACCGGGCATCGAATGGCTGGTTGCGGCGCGAGCCGTGCAGGGCATCGGCGCGGCTCTGCTCACGCCGGGCAGCCTCGCACTCATCAGCGCCGCGTATCCCGCGAAGACGCGTGGTGCGGCGATCGGCACGTGGTCGGGCTGGAGCGCGATGTCGGCGGCCATCGGGCCCGTGATCGGCGGCGCACTCGTCGACCACGCGTCGTGGCGCTGGGCCTTTCTGATCAATGTGCCGGCCGGCATCGCAGTGCTGGCGATCGCGTGGTGGCGCGTGCCCGAGAGCCGCAACCGCAGCGATCACGGCCGGGTCGACGTGTGGGGCGCGGGGCTCGCCACGTCGGCGCTCGGCGGCCTCGTCTACGCGCTCATCGAAGCGCCGACGCGCGGCTGGGGCGCGGCCGACGTCATCGCCGCGCTCGCCGTCGGCGCGGTCGCGAGTGTCGCGTTCATCGCGGTCGAGAGGCGCGTCGCCGCGCCGATGTTGCCGCTCGCACTTTTCAAGATCCGCAACTTCAGCGCGGCCAACGTGCTCACGCTCTTCCTCTACGCGGCGCTCGGCGGCAGCCTGTTCTACCTGCCGCTCGAACTGATCCAGGTCCACCACTATTCCGCAACGGCAGCCGGCGGCGCCCTCGCGCCGTTCGTGGTGTTGATGTTCACGTTGTCGGGCTGGGCTGGCCGACTGGTCGATCGCTTCGGCCCGCGCGGGCCGCTCACGATCGGCCCCGCGATCGCCGCGATCGGCTTCGCTCTCTTCGCGTGGCTGGGCGCGAACGAGAGCTACTGGATCGGCTTCCTGCCCGCGGTGCTGGTGCTCGGTTTCGGCATGACCATCACCGTCGCGCCGCTCACCACGACCGTGATGAACGCGGTCTCGCAGAACCTGTCGGGCGTGGCGTCGGGGGTCAACAATGCGGTGTCGCGCGCTGCCGGCTTGCTCGCGGTGGCTTTGTTCGGCGTCGTCGTGTCGTCGGCCGGTTCGATCGCGCTCGGCTTCCGCTGGGTGATGGCGTTGAGCGCGATGCTGGCGCTGCTCAGCGCGATCAGCGCGTGGCTGTGGGTCGAAACGGTGAAGCCGAAAGCGAAGGCCCGCGCGGCCTGATGCGCCGGCCTGCCGCGGCGGCGCATGCGATCAATGCGATGCGCTAGCCTCGCCGGCCGGGTTCACCGCAACGCGCGTCTGGGCCTTGCCGGTGCCGAACACCGAGTCCCAGAATGAACTGGTGACGCCGAAGCAGCCTGGGCCCTTCGCGTGGTGGTGCATCGCGTGCCAGCGCTTGCGGCGGCGCGACCATTCGTTGTCGGCGCGCCAGTGGTGCGTGGCGTGGTGGGCAACGGCATACATCAGATAGCCGGCAAGCACGCCGAGCGTGATGGCACACGCGAACCACGGCCCCGCCAGCGCGAGAGCCGGCAGGAACACAAGCACCGCGACGAGTGACGCGCTGAACGCGGTGGGCGAGCATATCAATGCCGTTGGCCGGTCGTGGTGCTCGGCATGCCAGCTGCGGAACGGCTCGAGGCCGTGCAGCACGAAGCGGTGCAACGCGTACTCGATGAGGGTCCACAGTGCGAAGCCGGCCAGCACCACCGCGGTGAGCTCCCAGCGCAGGCCTTGCGGGCTGCGCCACGCGATCAGCCCACCGAGACCGGCGACCAGCGTGCCGTAGAAAGCGAAGTCGGCGCGGTATGCAGTCTTGCTGTGCTCGAGCGCCATCAAACCCATGTGAACTGTCCTTGTTGCATCCGGCGAGCTTAAGGCACGTCAATTGCAAGAGCCGCGCCATCGAACGGGGCTCATCGAGCGTGCCGAGCGGTGCGCGTCGCGGTGCGCGCGCAGGGGCGAGGGGACTGTTGCCGGCAATGCCCGGCCCACCCGCCGCTGCCGAAGGTCTTCAGCGCCTGGCGGCGTCCGGCATCGGCGCGTTGCGGCACACGTGATCGATCACCCCGCCGCGGATCGTGCGCGAGGGGGCATCGCCCCACCGCAGCAGCGTGTCGTCGAATTGATAGCTGCCGACCGCGTCGAACCCGCCGGCATCGGCGTAGCGCGTGCCTTCGACGATCGCGAAGCTCTGCGTGCTGCAGTTCGAAATCTGCACTTGGCGCTCGAGCCGGTACGTCTTCGCGCCGTGGGTGTCGGGCACCTCGATCGGCTGGACCCAGCGCCATTCGAGGTTCGCGCGCACCTCGTTGCCGTTGCGTTTCATCGAGTTGCGATCGACCCAGACCGAGACCTTGCCGGAGTCGCCGGTCATCTCCCATTTCGGCGCTGCGCTCGCGAGCATCGGTGCGGCGAGCGCGAAGGCCGCGAGCCACCGCGACGACGCGGTGCGAGAGATGCGGTGGTGCAAGGATGTACTCATCGCGGCCCGGTGTGGAGAACTCTGTGGTGACAGTGCGATGAGATCACGAATCGCGCGGCATCGACGTGTCGAACGGTGAGCTCGCGTGTCCGGCGCCCGTGCCGCGCCGGCTCCCGAAGCCGCACTGAACAGAAGGCCGCGTCGGCGGCGGGACATCGCGCGCGCATCGCATGCCGCCCTACCCCCGTCCCTAGAATGCTCCGCTCCCTCTTCGCCAGGTGCCTCCTGCATGTCCTCCGGTCTGATCCGCATCCGCGGTGCGCGCCAGCACAACCTCAAGAACCTCGACCTCGACATCCGCACCGGTGAACTCACGGTCGTGACCGGGCCGAGCGGCTCCGGCAAGTCGAGCCTGGTCTTCGACACGTTGTATGCCGAAGGCCAGCGCCGCTACGTCGAGACCTTCAGTGCGTATGCACGCCAATTCCTCGAGCGCATGGACCGTCCGGCCGTCGATGGCGTCGATGGGGTGCCGCCGGCGATCGCCATCGACCAGACCAACCCGGTGCGCAGCTCGCGCAGCACGGTCGGCACGATGACGGAGCTGAACGACCACCTGAAGCTGCTGTTCGCGCGCGCGGCCGAGCTCTTCGACAAAGAGACCGCGCAACGCGTGAAGCACGATTCGCCCGAAACGATCTACGCGGAGCTGATGCGTCGCACCGTCGACGGCGACCCGCGACTCGTGCTCACGTTTCCGGTCGAGCTGCCGGCCAACACCACCGCAGCCGAAGTCGAGCAATGGCTCTCGGCGAGCGGCTTTACTCGCGTGCATGGCGAGCGCGAGGCGGCGCCGCGGGGGGCCGAGGTTGTCGAGCCGGCGACCACCAAGGCGGCGAAGGCGAAGGCCGCGAAAGCGAAAGCCGCGGACTCCACGGCCGCGAACGCACCGAACAAGGTGCTCGATGTCGTCGCCGATCGCTTTCGCATTCAAGGCGTCGAGAAGGTGCGCGCGCTCGAAGCGATCGAGATGTGTTTGAAGCGCGGCAGTGGGCGTGTGAACGTGTACGCGCAACGCTCTGCGCTTCCCCCTCTCGCTCCGGGAGAGGGCAGGGGTGAGGGCGGTGCGGCACAACCTGTGAATCAGGCGGCGATCGCCCCCTCACCCCAGGGGGGGGGCGAGGGGGCCATTCCACAGGGGGGAGAGGGGGCAACTCGCTCTGAGGGCGCCGAAGAGCTTTGGCGCTTCTCCACCGGCCTGCACTGCCCCGACAGCGACCTCCGCTACGCCGACCCGCAGCCGGCCCTGTTCTCGTTCAACTCCGCGTACGGCGCTTGCGAGACCTGCCGCGGCTTCGGCCGCGTGATAGGCGTTGACTGGGGCCTCGTGATCCCCGACGAGAAGAAGACGCTGCGCAACGGCGCGATCAAGACCATCGGCACGCCCGCGTGGACCGAGACGCAGGAAGATTTGTTGAAGTACGCGGGCGAAGCGGGCATCCCGCGCGACACGCCGTGGTCGGGCCTAAGCCAAGCGCAGCGCGACTGGGTCATCGACGGCTCGCCGAACTGGACCGGCAAGTGGAACCACCAGTGGTACGGCATCGCGCGCTTCTTCGGCTACCTCGAGTCGAAGGCGTACAAGATGCACATCCGCGTGCTGCTGTCGAAGTACCGCAGCTACACGCCGTGCCCTGCGTGCGGCGGCGCGCGCCTGAAGACCGAGTCGCTGCTCTGGCGCCTCGGCAACCACGAAGACGCCGACCGGGTGCTGCCCGCCGAGAAGCGCTTCCTGCCGCACGGCACCGCGTGGTCGCGCGAGCAGCTCGCAACGTTGCCCGGCCTCACGGTGCACGACCTGATGCTGATGCCGATCGACCGCATCCGCATGTTCTTCGACGGCCTCACCTTGCCGACCAGCCTGCTCGACGACGCGCTGAAGCTGCTGCTCGACGAGATCCGCACGCGCCTCAAGTACCTGTGCGACGTTGGCATCGGCTACCTCACGCTCGACCGGCAAAGCCGAACCTTGTCGGGCGGCGAGGTGCAGCGCATCAACCTCACGACCGCGCTCGGCACCTCGCTCGTCAACACGATGTTCGTGCTCGACGAGCCGTCGATCGGCCTGCACCCGCGCGACATGAACCGCATCATCGAGGCGATGCACCGCTTGCGTGACGCGGGCAACACGCTCGTGGTGGTCGAGCACGACCCCGCCGTGATGCTCGCCGCCGACCGCCTCATCGACATGGGCCCCGGTCCCGGCGAACGTGGTGGCCAGATCGTGTTCGACGGCACGCCCGATGCGATCCGCCAAGCCGACACACTGACCGGCGACTACCTCGGCGCGAGGAAGCAGGTCGGCATGGGCATCAAGCGCCTGGTGGGCGAGAACACGCCCAGGCTCATCGTCGAGAACGCGCGCGACCACAACCTGAAGCACGTGACGGTCGAGTTCCCACTGCTGCACCTGGTGTGCGTGACGGGAGTGTCGGGCTCCGGCAAGAGCACGTTGATGCAGGACGTGGTGGCGCCCGCACTGGCGCGCCATTTCGGCAAGGCGACCGAGACGCCGGGCGCGCACGACCGCTTGCTCGGCGCCGACTGGCTGAGCGATGCGGTGTTCGTCGACCAGTCGCCGATCGGCAAGACCGCGCGTTCGAACCCGGCAAGCTACGTCGGCGCATTCGACGAGATCCGGAAGCTCTTCGCGCTCGAGCCGATGGCGATCCAGCGCAGCTACGGCGCCGGCACCTTCAGCTTCAACGCCGGCAACGGCCGCTGCCCGACGTGCGGCGGCTCGGGCTTCGAGCACGTCGAGATGCAGTTCCTCTCCGACGTGTATCTCCGCTGCCCCGACTGCGATGGGCGACGCTTCCGCGGCGAGATCCTCGACGTGAAAATCGAGCGGCGTTTGCCGGACGACGATCGTCGTCCGCCGGACCGCCCCAAGGCCGGCGACGCCCCCTCGGGGGGCAGTGAGCGAAGCGAGCGTAGGGACCTTATTAACCGCGCGCTCAGCATCGCGGATGTGCTCGAGATCACGGTCGCCGAAGCGGTGCAACTGTTCCGCAACGACCGGCAAGTCGTGCGCTTGCTGCAGCCGATCGTCGACGTCGGTTTGGAATATCTCAAGCTCGGCCAGCCGGTGCCGACGCTCTCGGGCGGCGAAGCGCAGCGCCTCAAGCTCGCGGGCTTCCTGGCCGAGTCGGCGCAGAGCGTTTCGATGAGCCGGCAAGCCGTGGCCAGAAAGGGCACGCTCTACATGTTCGACGAGCCGACGACCGGCCTGCACTTCGACGACATCGCGAAGCTGATGAAGTCGTTCCGCAAGCTCCTCGACGCGGGCCACTCGATCGTCGTGATCGAGCACAACCTCGATGTGATCCGCGCGTCGGACTGGCTCATCGATCTCGGGCCCGAGGGCGGCGAGGGCGGCGGCGAGATCGTCACCGTCGGCACGCCGGAAGCGGTGAAGCGGCATCCCAACTCGCACACCGGCAAGGCGCTCGCGGATTACGACATCGCACTCGGCCTGACGCTCCCGCCTCTCGAGGCGCGCGAACGGCCCCCTCTCCCGCTGGCGGGAGAGGGCTGGGGTGAGGGCGGCGGCCTGCCGATGCAGACGCAGTTCCTTGAAGCGCGGCGTGGCGCGATCAGCCTTCACCCTAACCCCCTCCCGCAAGGGGGAGAGGGGACCAGACGGGGTTCAGGCAACGACGGCAACATCCGCATCGTCAACGCGCGCGAGCACAACCTGAAAGGTCCGCTGCGCACCGCCGAGCAAATCGCGGCACGGGCGGCCCGCATCGCCGCATCGGCAGAGACCGACGGGATATCCGCATCGGCAACCATGGCCGCCACTTCCGAGACTGCTGAAGAGCGCGCGTCATCGGGCCTGAGCGTCTCGATCCCGCGCGGCAAGTTCACCGTCGTGACCGGCGTGAGCGGCTCCGGCAAGTCGACGCTCGCATTCGACATCCTTTTCAACGAAGGCCAGCGCCGTTACCTCGAATCGCTGAACGCCTATGCGCGCAGCATCGTGCAGCCGGCCGGCAGGCCGGAGGTCGATGCGGTGTACGGCATCCCGCCCACGGTCGCGATCGAACAACGCCTTTCACGCGGCGGAAGGAAGAGCACCGTCGCCACCACCACCGAGGTGTGGCACTTCCTGCGCCTGCTCTACGTGAAGCTCGGCCTGCAGCACTGCGTCAACGACAACACGCCGGTCAAACCCCAGAGCGCCGAGAGCATCGCCGCGCAGCTGCTGCGCGACCACATGGGCGAGCACGTCGGCCTGCTCGCGCCGCTGGTGGTGGCGAGGAAGGGCGTCTACACCGACCTCGCCAAGTGGGCGAAGGCACGCGGCCACACGCACCTGCGCGTCGACGGCGAGTTCATCAAGGTCGACCCGTGGCCGCGGCTCGACCGCTTCAAGGAGCACACGCTCGAGCTGCCGGTGGGCGACATTGTCATCAGCGCCAGCAACGAAGCGGCCTTGCGCGACCTGCTCGCAAAGGCGCTCGACATCGGCAAGGGCGTGATGCACCTGCTCTCGCCGTTGACGGGCCTGCACGGCGCGATGCTCGCCGGCACGCCGACGCGCAAGGTCGGCGCGGTGAAGGTGTTCTCCACGAAGCGCGCGTGCCCGACCTGCGGCACCAGCTACCCCGAGCTCGACCCGCGCATGTTCAGCTACAACAGCAAGCACGGCTGGTGCACCACCTGCGTCGGCACCGGCCTCGCGCTCACGCGCGAGCAGCGCAAGGCCTACGACGACTCGGTGCGCGACGACGACGACAAGGGTCGCGAGCAGAGCTTCCCGTCCGAAGAAGCCGAAGTCGAAGGCCTGATCGATGAGCCGTGCCCCGATTGCGCCGGCACGCGCCTCAACCCGGTCTCGCGCCTCGTGACCTTCGACACGCACTCGATCGCGTGGATCGCGCAGTGGTCGGTGAGCGACGCGCGCCAGTGGGTCGAGCAGCTGCACCTGCACGGCAGAGAAGCCGAGATCGCGCGCGACGTGGTGACCGAGATCAAAAGCCGGCTCGAATTCCTCGAGGAGGTCGGCCTCGGTTACCTGACTCTGGATCGAGCGGCGCCGACGCTCTCGGGCGGTGAAGCGCAACGCATCCGTCTGGCCGCGCAACTTGGCAGCAATCTGCAAGGCGTGTGCTACGTGCTCGACGAGCCGACCATCGGCCTGCACCCGCGCGACAACGCGATCCTGCTGAACGCGTTGCAGAACCTCGCCGACAAGGGCAACACGCTGGTCGTGGTCGAACACGACGAAGACACCATCCGCCGCGCCGACCACATCATCGACATCGGCCCCGGCGCCGGCAAGCGCGGCGGGCGCCTTGTGGCCGAAGGCACCGCGACCGAGATCGCGTCGGTGCACGACTCGGTGACCGGCCGCTTCCTCGCGCACCCGTTGATCCACCCGCTGCAGGCGCGGCGCTTCGTCGAACCGGTAACGGCCGCGACGGTGCGCAAGGAGAGTGCGAGCAACGCGCTGCTCACGGTGCACAACGCCACGCTGCACAACCTGAGGAACGTGACGGTCGACCTGCCGCTGAGGCGGCTCGTCGCCATCACCGGCGTCAGCGGCTCGGGCAAGTCGACGCTAGCGCGCGACGTGTTGCTGGCCAACCTCACGTTCATCAATGTACGAGGCGGCAAGCCACACTGGCAAGGCTGCGACAAGATCGACGGCTGGGGCTACATCGACCGCGTGCTCGAAGTCGATCAGACGCCGATCGGCAAGACGCCGCGCTCCTGCCCCGCCACCTACATCGGCTTTTGGGACACGATCCGGAAGCTCTTCGCCGAGACCTTGGAAGCCAGGGCGCGCGGCTACGCGCCGACGCGCTTCAGCTTCAACACCGGCGACGGCCGCTGCCCCGCGTGCGAAGGGCAGGGCATGCGCACCATCGAGATGAGCTTCCTACCCGACGTGAAGGTGCCGTGCGACGCGTGCCACGGCGAGCGCTTCAACGCCGAGACGCTCGCGGTGAGTTGGCGCGGAAAAAGCATCGGCGACGTGCTGAAGATGGAGGTCGACGAAGCCGTCGACTTCTTCGCCAGCATGCCGAAGATCGCGCACCCTCTGCAACTGTTGAAGGACGTCGGGCTCGGCTACCTGACGATCGGCCAACCGTCACCGACCTTGTCGGGTGGCGAAGCGCAGCGCATGAAGCTCGTGACCGAGCTCACCAAGGTGCGCGACGAGATCGGCCGCCGCGGCCAGAGGGCGCCACACACGCTCTACGTGCTCGACGAGCCGACCGTCGGGCTGCACATGGCCGACGTGGAGCGTTTGATCCGCGTGCTGCATCGGTTGGTCGATGGTGGGCACTCGGTGGTCGTTATCGAGCACGACCTCGATGTGATCGCCGAAGCCGATTGGGTCATCGACCTCGGGCCCGAAGGCGGCGTGAACGGCGGGAGGGTCGTGGCCGAGGCGATGCCGGAAGACTTGGTGCGCGTGAGCGAGAGCCACACCGGCGCAGCCTTGATGTCTGTGCTGTCGCGAACCGCTGTCACAGAAGTGCTGGCCGCCGCTTAGGGCCTGCGCCGCGGTTCTCTGTAGCTTGAAAATCCCGCATGAAAAGCGGGAATTTCAAGGTACCCTGGCCTGCCATGCTGGAACGAACCGGCCTCTCTTCTGCCGTCCAACAAGCCCTGGCCCGCAGCCCCGCGGTGGCTTTGGTCGGGTCGCGCCAGGTCGGCAAGACCACGCTTGCGCGAACCTTTCTTTCGAGCGAGTCGAGCAACTGGTTCGATCTTGAAGACCCGCAGGTGGAAGCCCAGCTCGCCGAGCCCATGGTGGCTCTGCGCGACCTGCGGGGTCTGGTCGTGATCGACGAGATCCAGCATGCACCCGACCTCCTCAAGGTGCTGCGAGTGCTGATCGATCGCCCGGAGCAGCCCGCGAAATTTCTGCTGCTTGGCAGCGCGTCTCCAACGCTGCTGCGGCAATCGAGCGAATCGCTCGCCGGCCGGATCGAGGTCGGCGGGTTCATGCTCGACGAGACCGGCCCCGTCGAGGCACAAACGCTGTGGTTGCGCGGCGGCTTTCCGCGCTCCTTCACAGCGGCTGACGATGCGGCCAGCAACATCTGGCGCCGGGAATTCATACGTTCCACCGTGGAACGAGATCTTCCACAGCTCGGTTTGAACGTGCCCGCGCCGGCAATCTATCGGTTCTGGTCCATGCTCGCGCACTCCCACGGCCAAGTGTGGAATGCGGCGTCGCCGGCCAGCTCATTGGGAGTCAACGAGAGCACGGTGCGCCGTTACCTCGACGTGCTCACGCAGGCTTACCTCGTGCGCCAATTGCAACCCTGGTTCGCGAACCTGGGCAAGCGCCAGGTCAAGGCCCCGAAGATCTACTTGCGCGACTCCGGGTTGCTTCATGCCTTGCTGGGCATCGGCGACGCAGGTTCACTGTCACGGCATCCGAAGTCCGGTGCCTCGTGGGAAGGCTTCGCGCTCGATCAGATCCTGCGCATCGCGCGCCCCGACGAGGCCTATTTCTGGGCCACCCATGCCGGGGCTGAACTGGACCTGCTGATGATGAAAGACGGTCGACGCGTGGGCGTCGAATTCAAGAGAGCCGACGCCCCGCAACTCACGCCTTCGATGCGAATCGCCTCGGCCGATCTCGAGCTCGACTGGCTCTACGTCGTCTACCCGGGCGAGCGGCGCTATTCGCTGGCTCCGCGAGTCGAAGCGGTGCCGCTCTCTGCCATTGCGTAGCGAGCCGCTCACGGCGGTCGGCCGGTGCTGTCGAGAACCGAAGTTGTCGCGCTGGCCGCTGCGTGACCATGTCGCCGCCCACAAATCAACCGCGGGGCTTGGCCCCTGCTTGCACGCCGGATCGCTGCGCCATGCGATGCGAAAGTGCCGAGCGCCGTGCCAGCAGGAATTGCTCGAGGAGCGCCGGATAGTCTGAGCTCACGGCTGCGGCCACCGAGTCGCGTTCGGCAAGCGCCCTGCGCCAAGCACTGATCTTGGTGAGCCCGCTCCAAAAGCCGAACTCGCCGATCGAGTCGAAGACATCGAAGTACCGAAACAGCGGCCCGAACGCTGCATCGACGATGCTGAAAGGTGCTCCGGCGAAATAAGGGCCCTCGCGGAGAACGGCGTCGACCTGCCCGAGGCGAAAGCGGATCTCTCCTGCTCGCGCCAAGAGTGCCGCGTCGTCGGGTGCGTTGTAGAACGATCCGATTGCGTTCAGCAGCGCGGAGGCGAATTCCACCCAGGCCCGATGCCTTGCGCGCTCCAACGCATCGGCGGGGTGCAAGCGTGGCAGTGCCGTGTCGTCGAGGTACTCACAAATCACCGCAGATTCGAAGATCGCCTCGGCGCCCGCCAACAGCACCGGCGTCTTGCCCAGCGGCGAAACCTTCATGAACCAGTCGGGCTTGTTGGCCAGATCGATGTCGCGACGATTGAACGCGATGCCCTTCTCTGCCAGCACGATGGCCGCCCGCTGCACGTAGGGGCAGAGCGCATGCGAGACCAGCACCAGCGATGCGCTCACTGGACCGTGCGTGTCGTGCCGAGACTCACGCGCAGAACTGCAAATTTCGAGCTGGTTGACTGATGACGAGTGGTTTTCCATGGCCGTTGAAGATGGCTTCGATGGGATGACTATAGGATTGCAGCCGGGACATGGAAACAGGCGTGGAAGCAAACCTCGATTGCGCAAATGCAATACAAACTGACCACGACAGAGCTTGAAGTCGTGCTCGCACTGGTTCGCGGCAGAACCTTGGCCGCGGCTGGTGATCGGCTCGGTATCGATGCCTCCACGGTGTTCCGCTCGCTGCAACGCATCAAGCGGGGCTTGGGGCGGTCGCTGTTCGACCGAACGCGATCTGGGTACGCAGCCACCGAGCTTGCCTTGCAGTTGGCCGAGCATTCGGAGGGGGTCGAGTGGGCGCTCGAGGCGGCTCGGGCCGCCGTCGAGGCGTCGCCGACGCAGATTTCCGGCGTGGTCCGGATCACGACCACCGACACCGTTTTGCACGGCCTCGTGGCTCCCGCTCTGCGCGGGTTTCAGTCTGCGCATCCGCTCTTGAGCTACGAGCTGCACACCGGCAACGAACTTGCAAGTCTGACCCGGCGCGATGCCGACATCGCCATCAGAGCGACGAAGCGACCGCCGCAGCACTTGGTCGGCAAGCAGATCGGGTCGATTCGAGTGGCGATGTACCGGGCGAAATCGCAGCGCAAACGCAAGCGCGCAGACGTAGACCCAGGCAAGCTCGACTGGATCGCCCCTGACGACGCGCTACCCGATCACCCGTCGGTGGTCTGGCGCAAACGCCACTACCCGAAAGCGGTCCCGCGCTACAAGGTCAACAGCATTCTTTCGGTGCTCGAACTCGTGGCTCTCGGACTCGGCGTGGGCATCGCTCCGTTGTTTTTGGCCGATGGACGAAGCGATGTGGTTCGCGCGAGCGAGCCGCTCGACGAATGCGAGACCGAGCTCTGGCTGCTGACGCATCCCGAGTCACGTCATCTTCGACGGGTGGGCGCCGTCTACGGGCACCTGGCTCAGGCATTGAGGCTGCCGTGATCCGTCGCGGCCTTCGGCCGCCATGGGTTCGCCCCCGTGAGCCGAGGTCAGTCACGACCCCCACGCCAGCCCACAATAGCGGCACTCTCATGGACCGGAAAGTGCAACCTGCCGGCGGCCAGCGTCATTCGCTCTGGATCCGCGCCTACGCCTCACTCAAGTCTGACTTGATGGCCGGCCGACGAGCACCCGGCGACCGCATCGTGCTGCGCCAGCTTGCCGATCAACTCGGCATCAGCCTCACGCCCGTTCGAGACGCCGTGAACCGGCTCATCGCCGAGAAGGTGCTGCAGCACGGCGGGCTCGGTCAGACCGGCGGGGCGATGGTGCCGATGCTCGACACCGACCAGTTCACCCAGCTGATGATCGTGCGGGCGAGTCTTGAACCGTCGGCCGCGGAGGTCGCGGCCAGCCGCATGACGCGCGCGGCCCTGGCTGCGGTGGCAGCCGAGTTGGCGACGATGAAGTCTGCCGTGAAGAACCAGCGTCGCGACCTTTACCTCGAGTCGCACTACCGCTTCCACTTCTGCATCTACGCGATGTGCGGCATGCCGATCGTTCAGGAAATCATCGAGACCGCATGGCTGCGTTGCGGTCCGACGCTGACCCTGAGGCTGCCCGGCTATGCCCCCGGCCCGAAGCGGTTCCAGTGCCATGTCGACACGCTCGCCGCCCTGCGCCGTGCCGACGGGCCGGCCGCGGCGCATGCACTGCGAACCGATATCGAGAGTGCGCGTGTCGACATCACGGCCTTGCTCGACCAGGCGCAAGAACGCCAACTCCCGAGCCCGCTGCGCTGAAGCCCGTGGCCACGCGCCGTGGGCCATGCGTTGCCACACCCCAATCTTTGTTATAACATTCAGCCGAAGTCAAATAGACCAGGAGACAACCATGAACCGTTCCCTTCGTTTCGGCGCTCGAGCAGCGCGTCTGTGTGCATCCATGCTTGCAAGTCTGTGCGTGGCGTTGCCCGCTGCGGCACAGAGCTTCCCCGACAAGCCGATTCATTTCATCGTGCCGTGGAATGCGGGCGGTTCGAACGACATCTCGGCGCGCACCCTCGCCGAGCTGCTGGCGAAAGACGGCGTGCAGGTCATCGTCGAGAACGCGCCCGGTGCCACCGGCGCGATCGGCCTGCAGCGCGTGGCGAGCGCCAATCCCGACGGCTACACCATCGGCATGGGCACCAGCTCGACGCTCGCATCGATCGCACAGAACCTGACCCAGCTGCGCAACGACCAGTTCGCGCCGATCGCGCGGGTGACACTCGACCCGCTGATCCTGCTGGTCTCGGCGCGTTCCCCGTACACCAAGCTCGAAGCGTTCATCGCCAACGAAAAGAAGAACCCCGGCAAGGTGACGATCGGCACGCCGGGCAGCAACAACCTCAACCACATCTTCGCGGTGATGGCCGGCCGCGCCGGCGGGGTCGACATCGTCAACGTGCCCTATACCGGCGGCTCCAAGGTCATCACCGACCTCGCGGGCCAGCAGATCGATGCCGCGGTGCTGAAACCCTCCGAGAGCAAGGGCCAGATCGACGGCGGGCTGATCAGGCCGATCGGCGTCTTCAGCAACGAGCGCCTGAAGTCGATGCCCGAGGTTCCGACCTTCAAGGAACTCGGATATGACGTCTTCCCGTACGGGCCTCTGGTGCAGATGGCCTACATCGTGGCGCCCGCCAAGACGCCGGCGCCGATCCGCGCGCGGCTGATCGAGATCTTCAACAAGGCGATCCAGAGCGCCGCTTTTAAAGCGTCGTCCGACAAGGGCGGCGCGGTCGTCGACGACCTGACCGGCGATGCCCTTGGCAAGGAGATCGACAACGTCCAGAAATCGCTGAACGATGTCGGCAAACGAGTGTTCGTCGCGGAAAAGAAGTGAAGAGATCGACCATGGACCGCAGCCCCATCAGACAAGTCACCTGTCACGTTGTCGCAGCACCCGTCGAGCGGCCCTTCACGTCCTCGCGCGGCTGGCTCTACAAGACGCGCGGCTCGTGCATCGTCGAGATCGAGACCGAAGACGGCATCGTCGGCTGGGGCGAGTGCTACGGCCCGTCGGCGGTGGCCCGGGCCTACATCGAAACGCAGTTCGCGCCGCGCATCATCGGCCGCGACGCCTTCGATGTGGAGGTGATCTGGGAAGACCTCTACAACCGCATCAAGGACTACGGCGGCAAGGGCATGGCGGCTGCGGCGCTGAGCGGCATCGACATCGCGCTCTGGGACATCATCGGCAAGGCGTGCGGCCGGCCGATCCACAAGCTGATCGGTGGCGCGCACCGCACCGAGGTCACGGCCTACGCCACGGGTCTCTACTTCATCGACATGGACCGGCTGGTCGAAGAAGCGGTCGAAGAGGCGCAAGGCTACGTCGCGGAGGGCTTCACCGCGGTCAAGATGAAGATCGGCCTCGGCGATCCGAAGCTCGACATCCGGCGCGTGGCCGCGGTGCGCGAGGCGGTCGGCGGCGCGACCCGTCTGATGGTCGATGCCAACCACTGCATGACCGTGCCGCAGGCGATCCGCATCGGCCGCGAGCTCGAGCAACTGAACGTCGAATGGTTCGAGGAGCCGATCTCGCCGGAAGACATCGACGGCTACGTCGAAGTCACACGCGCGCTCGACATGGCGGTGGCCGGCGGCGAGAACGAGATGACGCGCTGGGGCTTCCGCGATCTCGTCGTGAGGAAGGCGATGGACATCGTGCAGCCAGACGTGTGCGCGGCCGGCGGCATCAGCGAGTGCCGCAAGATCGCGACGCTCGCTGCGGCGCACGGCGTCGAATGCGTGCCGCACGCGTGGGGCTCCGCGATCGGCGTGGCCGCGACCTTGCACTTCCTGGCCGCGCTGCCCGATCAGCCGCCGAGCTTCCGGCCGATGCCGCCGATGTTCGAATTCGAGCAGTGCGAGAACCCGTTCCGCGACCTGCTCGCCACCGAGCCGATCGTGCAGGTGCGCGGCAAGGTCCAGATCCCGACCGGTGCGGGGCTGGGAATCGAGATCGATCGCAAGATCCTCGACCGCTACCGCGTCGGCTGAAGCGAACCGAGCGGTGCGCTTCATCACCTTCCGCGGGCCCGCCGACGAGCCGGTCGTCGGCCTGCTGCGTGGCGAGAGCGTCGTCGATCTTTCGCATCGGTCGTGTCGCGCCTTGCTCGGCGACACACGCCCGACGTTGCAGGCCTTGCTCGACGACGGGCTTCCTGGCTGGTGCGAACGCCTCGCCGTCGCACGCTTCGACGACGATGCCACGCGTCCGCTCGCCAGCGTGCCGCTGCTCGCGCCGTTGCCGCGGCCGGGCAAGGTCGTCGGTGCGGCGTTCAACTTCACCGACGGGCTGGCCGAGCGCGGCATGGCCGCGCCGACCGAACCGGTGATCTTCGTGCGGTCGGGTCGCACCGTGATCGGCCCGGGCGACGCGATCGAGGTGCCGCCCGACGTCGGCAACGTCGGCTACGAGGGCGAGCTCGCCGTCGTGATCGGCCGCCGCGCGCTCAGCGTGGTGAAGGCCGACGCGATGCGATGCGTCGCCGGCTACACGGTGCACAACGATGTCAGCGGCAGCAGCCTGGTGCAGCGCGACGGCGGCAACTTCGTGCGCGGCAAGAACCTGCCGGCCTCGTCGCCGCTCGGCCCCGCGCTGGTGACGGCCGACGAGCTGCCCGATCCTTACAACATCGGCATCCGACTCGACATTGACGGTCGCCTGCTGCAGAACGGCTCGACGCGAACGATGCTCTTCGACATCGCCGCGTTGATCGAATTCATCTCGCACCGCATGCCGCTCGAACCGGGCGACGTGATCGCCACCGGCACGCCGGCGGGCATCGCGGCGATGCACACGCCCGCGGCCTGGCTGGTGCCGGGCGCCACCGTGACGGTCGAGCTCGAAGGACTCGGCCGCCTCTCGAACCCCGTTCGCGCAGGAGTGCCCTTCCTTGAACGATAAGCCCCGAGTCCTGCTGACCAATGCGATCCATCCGCAGTGGCTGCCCGTGCTTCAAGAGCACTGCGAAGTCGTCGTCGCTCCCGATGCCGCGCCCGCCACGCTGGCGCGACTCATCGCCGATGTCGATGGGTTGATCGTGCGCGCGCAGCTGGCACCCGATGTGTTCGAGCACGCCACCCGGCTGCGTGCCGTTGTGCGCCACGGCGTCGGGCTCGACATGATTCCGGTCTCGGCCGCGACCGCGCGTGGCATTCCAGTCGCCAACCTGCCCGGTTCGAACAGTGCGGCGGTCGCCGAGTACTGCGTCGCCGCGATGCTGCACCTGCGGCGCAACCTCGCCGCCATCGACGCTCGTCTTCGCAGCGAGGGCTGGGCCGCGGCGCGGGCGCTCGCCGATGGTGGCTCCGAGCTCGGTGGCAGCGTCTGCGGCATCGTCGGCGTGGGGGGCGTCGGGACCCGGGTCGCCGCGGCGGCGGCCGGACTCGGCATACGCGTCGTCGGCCTCACGCGTCGGCCCTCTGCGCTGCCGGCCCATGTGGCACCGGTGAGCAAGGCACAGCTGTTCGCCGAAGCCGACGTGGTCGTGCTCTGCTGCCCGCTGAGCGACGAGACGCGTGGCCTGGTCGATGCCGCCACGCTGGCGACGATGAAACCCAACGCCATCGTCATCAACGTGTCGCGCGGCCCCGTCGTCGACATCGATGCCGTGCTCGCGGCGTTGCGCGAGGGCCGGCTCGGCGGCGCGGCGCTCGACGTGCACGACCGCCAGCCGCTGCAGGGCAACGAGCCGGCGTTTGACGCGCCGCGACTGCTGCTCACGCCGCACGTCGCCGGCATCACCGCGACCAGCATGGAAGGCATGAGCCGCGGCGCCGTCGAGACCCTGATCGCCCTGTTGCGCGGCGAGCGTTCGCCGAACGTCGTGAACCCGGAAGTCTTTCGCTGACATCTTCCGTTGATGTTCTTTTGCTGAAGCCCGATCCGCACCGAACCGCCTCCGCCCCGAAAGCCGCCATGCGCATCGCCGATCTCCGTGCCGTTCCGATTTCGTTCCCCGTGCCTTCCGACAAGTCGGTCACGCTCGGCATCGGCCGCAGCGTCAAGCGCGATGCGGTGCTGGTTCGCGTCGAGACCGACGAAGGCCACGTCGGCTGGGGCGAGGCGCATCACGGCCGCGCACCCGGCGCGATCGCGCGGCTCATCGACACCACCACGCGGGAGCTGGTGCTGGGCATGGACGCCTGCGACGTTGCCGGCGTGTGGGCGCGGGTCTTCAAGATGCAACTCGCGAGCCATGGCATGGGTGCTGCCGCAGCGCTCGCGCTGAGCGGCATCGACATGGCCTTGTGGGACCTGCGCTGCCAGCTCACCGGCTGGCCGTTGTGCCGGCTGCTGGGCGGCACCGCCAAGCCGATCAAGGCATACGCCGGCGGCATTGCGCTCGGCTATCAGGAGCCGAGCGCGCTGGCCGAAGAAGCGCTGCGTCACATTGGCAGCGGCTACCGTGCGCTGAAGCTTCGCGTGGGCGACACCGCCGCGAAGGACATCGCTCGCGTGCGCGCGGTACGGCAAGCGGTCGGTGCCGACATCGAGCTGATGGTTGACGCCAACACCGCGTATACGCTGGACGACGTGCGCCGCGTCATGCCGGCCTTCGAGGAGGCCGGTATCGCCTGGCTCGAAGAGCCGTTTCCGCCGCAGGATCGGCGGGCGTACAAGATCGCCGCGTCGCTCGGCCGCGTGCCGCTGGCTGCCGGCGAAAATCATTTCACGCGATACGAGTTCGCGACCCTGCTCGACGATGGCCACGTTCAGGTCGTGCAGCCCGACTTGTCCAAGACCGGCGGCGTGACCGAGGCGATGCGCATCGCCGCCATGGCCAGCGCGGTCAAGCTCACGGTGAACCCGCACACGTCAGCCACCGCGGTCAACATGGCCACGACCATCCACTACCTTTGCGCCGTTGACAACGCCGGATACTTCGAGGGCGACGTTACCGGCCTCAACCCGTTCCGCGACCATCTGGCCGGCAACGCGCCTTACGCACTCGATGACGATGGCTGCGTGTGGCCGCTCGAAGGCGTGGGCATCGGCTTGAAAGTTGATCTCGATTTCATCGCCGAGCATCCGTTGATCGAAGGGCCTTGCTACGTGTGAGGCCGACCGCGCCGCCGCGGGTCGTCGGCGGCGGCACCCGCTACGGCCTTCCCGTCACGCGCTGCACCATCGCATACAGCACCTTCATCTGCAGCCCGCTCTTCAACGCGTAGTTCGGGTCGTCCTGGTTCGAGTAGCCCCACCAGTCGAAACAGGCGTTCGGGTTGGTCACTCCCGGCGCGACAGATCCGATCGTGTCGGGATACACCACCACGAGCTTGTTCGTATCGGCCCATTCGTTGATGCCCGCCTCCCTGACCCAGCGGTCGCCGATCAGCGACGCTTCCTGCAGGCAGCCGTGCATCGCGAAAACCAAGCCGCAGGTCTGGCCTTGGGCGCATGCTTTCGGAACGAAGACGCTGCCGGTCGGGCTCATCGACACGTTCGGCGTGGCGCCGAACTCGGTCTGGTCGAAGGCCGACAGGGTGCCAGACAGCTTCGAGGCGCTGCGCGGCTTGAGTGTGCCGAGGAACATCGTCAGCCATGTCTTGACGGAGTCGTAAGGGCCGCTGGCCGTCGAGCAGTTCACCATGTAAGGGCTGCCGAGGGTGCCGCATGCGAGCTCCCCGGCGGGTGATTCCCAGCCATGAGCTGCCGGGAACCCGTCGTCGAAGCGAACGTTGGCGCCGAGGTCGTTGTATTCGGTGGCGAGGTCGCGCATCTCCAGCGGGTTGACGACCGTGTCTCGCGTGCCCGACCACAGGTAGACCGGCTGGTTGCGCAGATTGGAGGGCGGGTCGATCGTGCCCAGCGACGCCTGCTGCGCGAGGTAGAGCTCCGAGACGGCGAGCGTGCTGTTGTACGAGGCCTGGCCCGTCGGCAATGTTTCGCCGCCGCAGTTCGCGAGTGCCGTCGCGGCGCCGCCGGCACCGGCGCACCAGTAAACGCCACCGGCATAGACCGCCGCGCCCTTGAAGGTCGACGAGTGCGCGACGTGCATCTGCACGGCCGCGAACCCGCCCGAAGAAATGCCGGCAACGAAGACCTTGGCCGGGTCGATCTGGTAGCGCTGCAGATGGACGACCGAGGTGCTCGCGGCATTGGTGGTGGCGAGTGCGACGGCTTGGGTCGAAGCGGCCGTCTCCGTTGAAGTCGACGCGGATACCGACATCGGCATCGACCCGGCAGCACCGGCGCTGCCCACATCGCCGCCCCCACCGCACCCGGTGACGCCGGCAGCCATCGCGGCGAGGACCGCACCTTTCAAAGCGTTGGTTGTAACGCGCATGTCGTCTCCTTTTTTCTGGTCGATCGACACTAGCGTACGGCTCCGTCCCGCCCATCGGGCGACCGCGTGGGCCCCTGTCGGACGAAGGCTGGTTCGACGGCGTCCGCCGGTCCGCGGCTATCTGTCGGTGGGGTTGGCATAGCGTCGACTGAGGCGTATACTGAACTACATGGTTCAGTATCACCAGCCCCGCTTCGACGCCTCCTTCGCCGCGCTCTCCGACGTCACCCGGCGCGGTGTTCTCGAGCAGCTGGGCGGTGCGAATGCCTCCATCACGGAACTCGCCGAGCGGTTCCACATGACGCTCACGGGCATGAAGAAGCATGTCGATGTGCTGGAGCGAGCGGGGCTCGTCACCACGAAAAAGATTGGGCGGGTGCGCACCTGCACGCTCGGCCGGCGCCGGCTGGCGCAAGAGGCGGCCTGGATCGAAAAGTACCACCAGCTCTGGAGCGCCCGCTTCGACGCGCTGGACCAGGTGGTCGAGGAACTGCAACGCAAGGAGAAGACCGATGGACGCAAGAGGAACACCTGAACCCACCCCGATGAAGAACCGCACGACGGCGGAGCGGACCTCCGATCAGGAACTGGTCGTGACGCGAACCTTCGACGCGCCGCCGCGCATCGTGTTCGAGGCGTGGACGAAGGCCGAGTTGATGAAGCGGTGGTGGGTGCCGAAGTCTTCGGGCCTGGTGCTGCTGTCGTGCGAGGTCGATGCGCGTGTCGGTGGCCGCTACCGCCTCGAGTTCGACCGCGGCGCCGAGGCGCCGATGGCGTTTTTCGGCACATACATCGAAGTAACGCCGCACTCGCGCCTCGTGTGGACCAACGAGGAAAGCGCCGGCGGTTCCGTCACCACCTTGACCTTCGAGGAACGGGATGGCGAGACGCTCTTGACCATGCACGAACGCTTTCCCACCAAGGAAGCGCTCGACCGGTCGATGGGCATGGAGGAAGGACTCACCGAATCGTTCGGGCAGCTGGATGCGCTGCTCGTGGCCTCGGGCAACGGCGTGCAAGGTTCGTAGGAACGTGCCGCCATGCTCGACCCTTGGGGTGCCGCCGGCACCCACTTGACGTATACGTCAACCGAGCGCAGCATCCCTCTCCGTCATGCCTCGTCAGGCCGCTGACCGAAGAGAGTCCATCGTGACCTTTCACTGCCATCGCGGCGTCTCGCACGCCGCCGCTCAAGCCCCCTCCGGCTGCCGCTTGCAGCGGTCCTCGCTTCGTCTAGCGCCTCCCGCGCGCCGACGGCGGCAACACCTCCACCACTGACGGCCTCGCGCCGCCACCCCTGAACTTTGCCGTTCGCGCGCAGAGCGCTCGCGCTCACGCGTGACGGCTGGTCGGCCTGTGACCGCGGGCGCCTTGCGCGACAAAGGCGCGCGGAGCGCTGGCCGTGTGCTCCTGATCTCCAAGAAAGAAGGACGTTATGTTCCAAGATCTGTTCGGCAACCTCACGTTGCCATTGATCATTCTCACGAGCGGCCTCGCCGCCGTCGCGCTCGTCGCGCTCTTCATCAAGCTCTCGGGCATGGTCCGATACATCCCGAACGACCGCATCGGCGTGGTCGAGAAACTCTGGAGTTCGAGCGGTTCGGTGCAGAACGGCTTGCTCGCGTTGAACGGTGAAGCCGGCCTTCAACCCGAGGTGCTGCGCGGCGGCTTCCACTCGTTCGCGCCGTTCCAGTACCGCGTGCACATCAGCCGGATGATCTCTGTCACGCAAGGCAAGATCGGCTACGTGTTCGCGCGCGACGGCCTCGACCTGTTCGCGGGGCAAACGCTGGCCGACAACGCGCGCGTGAAGGACTTCCGCAACGTGCGCGCCTTCATCGCCGGCGGCGGCCAGAAGGGCCCGCAGCGCAAGGTGCTGCGCGAGGGCACGCACATCATGAACCCCGCGATGTTCGTCGTGATGACCGAGGAGGAAACCTACTCGATGTCGATGGACGCGCAGGAAGAGGCCTACTACGCCAAGATGCGCGAGGTGCTCGACCAGCGCCGTGCGTTCACGCCGGTCGTGATCCGTGCGGCTGCGGGGGATGCGGCCGAGTCCGACTTGCTCGCGGTCGTGACCGTGCACGACGGCCCCGCGCTGCCGCGCGACGAGCTGCTCGCGCCTGACGTGGGCGACGGCCACAACTCGTTCCAAGAGCCGGAAGACTTCCTCGCCGCCGGGGGCCGCCGTGGCCGGCAGGAGCGCGTGCTGGTCGAGGGCACCTACTACATCAACCGCCTGTTCGCGACCGTCGAGCTCATCCGCAAGACGACGATCCCGGTGGGCTTCGTCGGCGTGGTGGTCTCGTACACCGGGCACAAGGGCACAGACACGTCGGGCACCGAGTACACGCACGGCGAGCTGGTCGAGACCGGCTGCCGCGGCGTGTGGCGCGACCCGATGATGCCGGGCAAGTACGCATTCAACACCTACGCCGGCAAGATCGAGCTCGTGCCCACCACCAACTTCGTGCTGATGTGGCAGAGCGGCATCACCGGCTCCAACTTCGATTCGAACCTGCGCGAGATCACGCTGATCACGCGGGATGCGTTCGAGCCGTTGCTGCCGCTCTCGGTGGTGGTGCACATCGACTACACGAAGGCGCCGATGGTGGTGCAGCGCTTCGGCAACGTGAAGCAGCTGGTCGAGCAGACACTTGACCCGATGGTCTCGTCGTACTTCAAGAACGTGTCGCAGACGCGCACGTTCATCGAGCTGATCCAGTCGCGAAGCGAGTTGCAGGCCGGTGCGTCGGTCGACATGCGCGAGCGCTTTCGCGCCTATTCGCTCGAGTTCCAAGAGGTGCTGATCGGCACGCCGAAGCCGCAGGCCGGCGACACGCAGATCGAGAACATCATGTCGCAGCTGCGCGACCGCCAGATCGCGCGCGAGCAGGTCGAGACCTTCGGGCAGAAGCAGATTGCTGCCGACAAGCAGCGCGAGCTGAACGAGGCCGAGAAGCGCGCGCAGAAGCAGGCCGAGCTCACCGCGTCGCTGGTCGACATCTCGATCAAGGACAACAACGGCGCTGCGCTCGTGAAGGCGGCCGCGCGGCGGCGCGAGGAGGTTTCACTGCTCGCGCAAGCCGACAAGTTTCGCCAGGAGAACGAAGGCGCCGGCCGCGCGTTCGCGATCCAGGCCGTCGGTGAAGCCGAGGCCGCGGCCATCAAGGCGAAGTCGAACGCGCTCGAAGGCGAAGGCGCCGACAAGCAGCTGATGCAAACCGTGATGCTGCGGCTGGCCGATGCGTTCGAGGCCGCGAAGGTGCCGCTGGTGCCGCAGATTCAGCTCGGTGGCGGCAGCGGCAGCGAGGGCACTGCGTTCAGCACGATGCTGGCGCTGATGAACGCGTTGAAGGCGCGGGAGTTGGTGGGGAGTGAGGGGGTGGGTCGGCAGGCGTGAGGCGAACCCGGGCGCGGGATTGCTCGCGCTCGTGTCCGGGAGCGTTGCTTGCTCGGGCTTGGGCATGAAGATCCCCAGCCTGCTTTCCTCCGCGTTGATTGGCGCCGTTGCCAGTGCGCGATCGATGACACCCATGGCCACCATCGCGGCCGCGCGACTTGCGGGGCGCAAAACGCCTGGGCAGTTGGTGCTGCTCGATCACCCGGTGGTCAAGTACGGTGCCTTTGCAATGGGGGTCGGTGAGCTGTTCGGCGACAAGATGAATGCAGCGCCGGATCGAACGGTGTTGCCTTCATGGCTCGGAGACCGGCCCGAGTCCGGGATGGAGGGGATCTGATCGTGGGCTTACGGTTTTTTCCTCTTCCTACGCCGCGCCCTGATGCGAAGAGACATGGGTGCGCCAGCCGGCCTGTTGGGGGAGGCAGGTTCAGTACGCCAGCCGAGACAAGACGCGCTGTCAGAATGTGCATCAGCATGCACAATTGCGCCGCTCCATGGCCGCCGTCGCCATGGTTCGGCGCGGAATTGATAAGCAGTTAAAAAATGAGAGAAAATGAGAGAAGACACAACCGGCTTTGCGCGGTGTTCCCGCACTTGCGTGCTATGGCTGCTCGCACTCATGATGTGCGCCTGCGGAGGCGGCGGTGGCGGCGATAGCCCATCAAGCACCGGCCCGGTGACGGGAACCACGCCAAGCGGGGTACCGCGCATCACCGCGAACGTGATGACCTTTCAGGTCGAGAGCGTGCCAGCTCCGGTGCTCGCCGCCGGCGGCAATTCCCTTTTAGTCGTGAACGTCGTCGACGCTCAGAGTGCAGCGCCATTCACCACGGCCACGGTTGCAGCGAACGGCGTATCACTGCCGTATGTCGCCAGTCTCAAGGCCTATCGAGGATGGCTCATCCTGTCGAGCGGAAATTCCGTCACGCTCTCGGCCACGGTAGGTCAAACCGTCTACCAAGTCGTCGGGAACGTACCTCCCAGCTATCCGCAGATTCAGTCGCCACGCACCCCGACGATCGATGTGTTCATGGTGCACTTCGATAGGTCGAAGGATGAATTCGTATCGTGGAACGGCGAATTGCCTAACGCCAACTTTCATTACGCCGTGGCCGTATTGAACGAAACTGGTGATCTCGTCTGGCCGGCGAACGGCAGTTTGGAGAATCCGGTGGCCGGGAAGTCGATCAGCATTCCGGCGGCCAGCATTCCACCGACCTTTCCGTTCATCGCCACGGGGACGGCGCAGTCGTTGAACATCGCCGGCGCTGCCTCGGGATCGACGTTGACGATGGGTGCGTTTTCGAATTCCATGATCTATGCGGCAGGCACCGAGCCCGCGTTGACGTTGACGTCGCTCGCGATCACGCCGTCGCCCGTCTCCATGAGCATGCAGAAGCAGGTGCAGTTGGCCGTCGTCGGGCGATTGGTCGAACAGAACACGTCCGCGCAGTTCCAGGATCTGACGAACCGTGTCGCGTGGTCGTCGAGCGCCCCGGGCATCGCCAGCGTGACCGCGACGGGCCTGCTCACATCGGTGTCGAGTGGCGTCGCGACGATCACAGCGCAATTGAATGGCGTCTCGACCACGCAGACGGTCACCGTCTTTCAGCCGGGCGCGGTGCCGTTGGCCGGCGACGCCTACGCCTATCAAATCAACGCGAGCCACTCGGGTAACACCACTTTCCCGACACCGTTGGTATTCCCGAACGCTGCCGCCTGGTCTGTCACGCTTCCGCAATCGGTGTCGTATCCGATCATCACCACGTCGAGCGTCTACGTCCTAGCGACGCAAGGGACGACCGCCGGCAACGCCGGGGCCGCAATGTATGCCTTCGACGTGACGACCGGCAACCTTCAATGGGGCCCCGTGGTGTTGACGACCAATCCCGGTGTCAACTTCGCCTACGGCCAGGGCCGCCTGATCACGGTGCACCGGAGCTGCATGGCCAAGGGGTTCGACGCGACGACGGGCAACCAGGCTTGGACGCTCGATTTGACGAACACCTCGGTATCGCAGTGCGGTTCCGTTCCGACGGTCTATCGCGGCATCGCGTATGCCGTCGGATCGGGTGTCGAGAGCACGGTTTTCGCCATGGACATCGCGACCGGCAAATTGTTGTGGTCCACGAAGATCCTCGGCAGCGGGACCGCACCCGCCGTGACCGATGACGGTGTCTACGTCAGCGGCCACCTCCAGGCTTACAAGCTCGATCCGTACTCCGGCGTGCCGTTGTGGCACTACGTGGGCGCGGGCTACGGCGGCGGCCAATTCACCACGGCGCTTTACGGCAATCAGCTTTACATGCGGGACTTTGGCGGGGCGCCGAATCTGATCTTCGATTCGCAGACCAGTATCACCACGGGTGCCTATGTCAGTTCGACCATCCCGACGTTCGGCAATGGCGCCGTTTATTACCTGGATTCGACGCACACGTTGAAGGCGCAAAGACTGGCGGACCGGGTCGGCTTGTGGAGTCTTCAGGAGCCGGGTTCGCTGGTCACTGCTCCGATCGTCGTGAACAACGTCGTCATCACTGGAACGGCCAGCGGAATGGTCAAAGCCTACGATGGCTCGAACGGCAACCTGGTGTGGAGCGCTGCAGCTGGGGCGCCGTTGGTGTCGCCCGACGAGGTGGATCTGGCCCCGCCACTCACCGGCATCGCCGCGGGGCACGGTGTGCTCGCGGTCGCGGCCTCGAATGTCCTATCGGTGTTTCGTTTGACGGGGCCGTGATTTGCGGTCGGGCCGATGCCGATTGCACGATCGCGGATCCTGACGCAGTTCTCGGTGAGCACCACGCCCTACACGCAGTGCGTGGCCGTCTCCACCACGGCGGACGCGACCGGCACCTACAACCGCTACCAGTTCAACTACGGCAACCAGTTCAACGACTAACCGAAGTTGGGCGTCTGGCCGGACGGTTACTACATGACGTACAACATCTTCACGAACGGGCAAACGTTCGCGGGCAGCAAGGTCTGCGCGTTCGACCGCGCCGCGATGCTCGCCGGCACGGCTGCCACGCAGCAATGCTTCCAGTTGAGCACGAGCTACGGCGGCCTGCTGCCGTCCGACCTCGACGGCACGACGGCGCCTCCCGCGGGTTCGCCGAACTTCGTGATGAACTTCGGCGCCAATTCGCTCAACCTGTGGAAATTCCATGTGGACTTCGCCAATTCGGCGCTTTCCACCTTCACCGGTCCGACCACCATTCCGGTGGCGGCCTTCAACGCGGCGTGCTCCGGCGGCGGGGCCTGCATCCCGCAGCCGGGCACGAGCAACAAGCTCGACTCGCTGGCCGATCGGCTGATGTATCGCCTGGCCTATCGCAACCGGGGCGGCACGGAGTCTCTGGTGGTCAACCAGTCGGTCACGGTCGGCACCAAGCGCAACGGGATCACGAGCGTGCGCTGGTACGAGGTGCGTTCGCCCAATGCGACGCCGACGGTCTACCAGCAGGGCACGCTGGGGACTGCCGATGGCGTGCATCGCTGGATGGGCAGCATCGCGATGGACAAGGCCGGCAACATGGCGCTCGGCTACAGCGCCTCGAGTGGCTCGATCGCGCCGAGCATTCGCTACACCGGGCGGCTCGTAAGCGACCCCCTGGGCACGATGCAGTCCGAGAACAGCATCCTGGCCGGTGGCGGTTCGCAGACCGGAACCCTGCACCGCTGGGGTGACTACAGCGCGATGACCGTCGACCCGGTCGACGATTGCACCTTCTGGTACACGACCGAATACCTGAAGACGAATGGCTCGTTCAACTGGAGCACGCGGATCGCGTCGTTCAAGTACCCCAGCTGTCAATAAGCCCGCACGCGGCGACCGCGCGACTCATGCCCTCACCGCCTTCGGGTCCGCCGAAGCGCGTGAGAATCGGGCTTTATCGCGTGGTTGTTCATGACGCTGTCGCTCGCCCTGCTGATCACCTCGCTGTTGTTCGGCGGTATGACCCTCTATTCGTTCGGGTTCGCCGCGTTCCTGTTCAACGCTCTGCCGGCCGAGACCGCGCGTCTCGCGCTGCGCCGGGCGTTCCCGTTCTTCTACCTGTTCGTCATCGCCACGGCGGCGCTGGCCTGCGCGCTGTGGTGGTCGCATGACCCTTGGGCAGGTGGGCTCATGGCCCTGGTGGCGATCACGGCGCTGCCGGCCCGCCAGATCTTGATGCCTGCGATCAATCGTGCAACCGACAGCGGCGAGCGGCAGCGCTTCAAATGGCTTCACGGCCTGTCGGTGCTGGTCACGCTTGCCCACATCGTCGCAGCGGGCTGCGTGCTGGTGCGGCTGGTGTGATGGTGTGTCGGAACCGCCGCGCTTTCGGCGGTCGGTGATCGCGGGCTGGGTAGTTCAGCCCGAGGGGAGACGGCCGAGATTCAAACCGTGATCCCTTCGTCGACCACCACCCTGGCGAGGGCCTGCTCGAACATCGACCTCGCGAAGCCACTCACTTGTTGCAGGTGCCGGTGCAGCTCGGCATCTTTCGGGTCACGCGACGCGCATTCGGCGCTGTAACGCTCGAAGCCCACCAGCAGTGTCACGATCTCGGCCAGATGCCGGGGGCACTCGCAAGCAATGCCCGACGGTGTCTCCGCGAGGGCGACCAACTCCCGGTCGGTGTAGCGCCTGGGTCCGTTCGAGACCGTACCGACATCGGGCGCCGGGATCGGCGTCGATGCGACGATCAACTTCGCCAGTTCACGGCCCGAAATCGGCTCGCGACGAACCGTGACGCCAGCCGCCCGCAGCGCCTCTGCGGCCCGTTCCGCTCCGAATGAATAGACCACGATGACCGCGCGCGCCGGCAGCTGGTTTCGAAGTGAAAGAACTTGCTCGGAGATCGGAGCGTGCAACGAAGCGGCGTGGACCACCAGAACATCGGCGGCGCCGCAGCCGGCGACCTCGTTCGCCGCCTCGGCAAGGTCCGAGAACACCACAGCGGCGGCGGGGTGCAACCGCTGCGCGAGCTTGTCGGCCAGCGTCGCACCGACGATGACGACCCGTTGCTCGCCCGCGAGCGACGGCTGCGGGCTCGACGACAACCGAACCAGCGTGCCGACATCGAGGCTCGCAACCGTCCCGATCGCGTGACCCTCCATCGTCAGCCGTTTGATGAGGCGCAGCCGCTCGACGTCGTCCATCGAATACATCCGCTGGCCCGACGCCGACTTGGGCGGCGATACCACGCCGTAGCGGTGTTCCCAGACGCGCAACGTGGCCACGGAGAGGCCCGCCAATCGTGCCGCTGCGCCGCTGCGCAGGAGCGATCTCAGGCCGTCGTTGACGTCGAAGCCCTCGGGAGTGAAGCCGATCGCAGCAGGCGGAGCAGACATAGTGATGTGCCATATGACACGTTGTTGAAACGATATTCTCCCACAAACACCCCGTGAATACGTCACATATCCGTTTCATGTAGTCCCAAAACGTATGATCCACCGTCCCGCAACATGGCTCCTCTGCGACGTGCGAACGCGCTGTCGAGCGTGGAGCCGGGGCACCGACCTCCCTCCCCAACCCACCTACTCTCCGAAAGCACAACCATGCACGACATCATCGACACCGCCGTTGCGGCTGGCAGCTTCAAGACCCTAGCGGCTGCGCTCACCGCTGCAAATCTGGTCGGCACCTTGAAGGGCGCCGGACCGTTCACGGTCTTCGCGCCGACCGACGAGGCCTTCGCCAAACTGCCGGCCGGGACGGTCGAAAGCCTGCTGAAGGACATCCCCAAGCTCAGCGCGATCCTCACCTACCACGTGGTCGCAGGAAAGGTGATGGCCGCCGACGTGATGAAGATGGACGGCCAGTCGGCCAAGACGGTGAATGGCGCAACCGTCTCGATCGGCACCAAAGACGGCGTCAAGCTCAATGGCGCATCGACTGTTGTGAAGACCGATATCGAATGCACCAATGGCGTCATTCACGTCATCGATTCCGTGCTGCTGCCCGCTTGAAACCTCGCCGCGCCTTGATTTCCATTGTTTAGGAACACTCATCCCATGAAGAAAATTCTCATCGCCGCGGTCGTCACCGCGGCTTCCCTTTCTGCGCAGGCCAAGGACATCGTCGAAACGGCGGTGGCCGCCGGCAGCTTCAAGACACTCGTCACCGCGCTGCAGGCCGCCGGCCTCGTCGATACGCTGAAGGGCAAAGGCCCGTTCACCGTTTTCGCACCGACCGACGAAGCCTTCGCCAAGGTTCCTAAGGCTGACCTCGATGCGCTCTTGAAAGACAAGGCCAAACTGACCTCGGTGCTGACGTACCACGTGGTGGCCGGCAAGGTCATGTCGAAAGACGTCCAGCCAGGCAAGGTCAAGACCGTGCAGGGCAGCGAGTTGACGATCACGACGGCAGGCGGCGTTAAGGTCGATGCGGCGAAGGTCACCTCTGCCGACATCGTGGCCGACAACGGTGTGATCCATGTCGTCGACACCGTGCTGATCCCCAAGTAGCAAACCGCCGTGCACGAAACTCGACCGTCTGGTCAAGCGCACGCTTGAAACATCGTCGTCACCGGGCTGGCATCGGCGGCTCGGTGGCGTCGGCGTGCAGAGCCTCGGAGCGCTGTGGTGAAGACGGCTCGGGGCGCAGACCGGCGCGACTAGAAAGCTCGCGTCGACTCGACAATCTCGCTCTGATCGACACTTCAACACTTCGGCACCTCGCGTTCGAGCCTCGACCGATTTTTTTCATGTTCGTTCCGCCTGA
Organism: Caldimonas sp.; assembly: GCA_965246805.1. Taxonomy (GTDB): domain Bacteria; phylum Pseudomonadota; class Gammaproteobacteria; order Burkholderiales; family Burkholderiaceae_C; genus Schlegelella_A. The sequence continues at coordinate 566,634 of CBDFFO010000006.1, forward strand.
GCAACGCAGCGCCGGGCCGAAGCCCGAAGACCCGCAGGCCGGGCCACCGGCCTGCCGAAGCGATTCCGTCTTGCTCTGGCTGATCGTCGCATTCGTGTCGGCCATGCTGCTGGCTCCGATCGGTGGCAGCACGCTGGTTCACGGGTTGCGTGCCGTGCTGCACCTGGGGCTCGGCGTGCGTCCGTGATGGGCATCTCCACGAAACGCCGATCGGCGAACCCGACGTTTTCATCTCTTTCTTGGGCGCAACGCCTCGGCCTAGCGGGCTTGGCGCCATTCGTTGCCGGCAGCGCGGCCGTGTGGGTGCTCCGCGATTCGGCCTTCTCCGGATACGCCGGCGTGGCGCTGACGGCCTATGCGGCGACGATCGCGGCTTTCCTCGGCGGCGTGCATTGGGGCCCCGCGTTGCGCACCGGCGGGCCGACGCCGATCACGTTGATCTGGGGAGTGCTACCGCAACTCGTGGGCTGGCTCGCGTTGCTCATGCCCACCCGACCCGGCCTGCTCACATGCGCTGCGCTGATCGTCGCGTGCTATGTGGCCGATCGGCGTCTCTATCCGGACGAAGGACTGGCGGCGTGGCTTCCGATGCGACTGAGGCTCACCGTGGTGGCAGCGGCGTGCTGCGTTCTCGGCGCTGCTGCTTGAGCGGCGACTCACCACCTTCGTGAAGCGCTGGCCAGCGCTCGCCGAGCGCTGGCTCGGCCAATCTTGCCGATCAGCGATCACAGTCGTAATGTCGGAGAGGCCATTGAGACTGATTTCTTGCGGCTGATACTCGCGTTCGCAAGCGGTTGTGCTGCGTCCTTCGAATTCGCCATGAATCAGCAACCCATCCTTCCGAGTCCGAAGCATGCGTTCGTGCTCGCCGGCGGCGGCAGCCTGGGTGCGGTGCAGGCAGGGATGTTGGCGGAGCTCGTCGCCGCCGGACGATCTCCCGATCTCATTGTCGGCGTGTCGGCCGGCGCGATCAACGGCGCGTTCCTGGCCCACGAGCCCACCGTGTCGGCGATGGACCGGCTCAGCGCGCTCTGGGGTCGCGTGCGCACGCGCGACATCCTCCCCGTTTCGATCGGATCGCTGCTGGCCCTGATCGGGCGGCGTGGCTATCTGGCCGAGTCGCACGGGGTCCGCCGCTTGTTGGAACGTGAGCTGCCGTTCAGCGAGTTCTCCGCCACGCGGATCCCTCTCCACATCATCGCGACCGATCAGGGAACCGGCGCGGAGGTGCTGATTTCCGAAGGCAACGTCGTCGAGGCGATTCTCGCCAGCTCCGCCATACCGGGAGTGTTCCCACCGGTGGTGCTCGGTGGCAGAACCCTGGTCGATGGTGTCGTGGCCGCGGGCACGCCGATATCGGCGGCCGTGGCGCTGGGCTGCACGCACCTCACGATCATTCCCTGCGGCTTCACGTGCGTGCAGAGTGCCGTACCTCGGCACGCCATGGGTTTGGCCATGCATGCGATCACGTTGCTCGGTGCGCGCCAGCTGCGCGCCGATTTCTCGCGCTACGCCGAGCATGCGCAGCTGTGCGTGGTACCGCCGCTTTGTCCGCTCGCGTACTCTTCTTACGACTACTCGCACGGCACGGCACTGGTTGCCGCGGCGCGGCTCTCGACGCGTCGGTGGATCGATGACGGCGGTCTCGACAGTCGGGCATTTCCCGATCAGCTGCTGTCGCATCACCACTGAGTGATTTCAAGCCGACTTGATCAGCCCCACCAGCTGATCGAGCGCGGTGCCCCAGCCGTCGTGGAAGCCCATCTTCTCGTGCATCTGCCGGCCTTCCTCGCTCGGGTGCATCACGACGGCCGTGTACTTCGTGCCGCTTCCCAACGGCGCGAACAAGATCGCTGCCGTGATGTGCGGAAAGCCCAAGCGTGGCGGAGCCGGTCGGAAGCCCGGCAGCAGTGCGCTGGTCCACACGAGGCGTTCGTTCGGCACCACCTCTAGAAAGCTGCCGCCGTTCTCCATCTTCTTGCCGTCGGGTGACTGCATCACGTTGCGGAAGATGCCGCCCGGCCGCAGGTCGATCTCGACCTCGGGCGTGGTCCAGGGCGCTGGCGTGAACCACTTGACCATCATCTCGGGCGTGGTCCAGGCCTTCCAGACCAGCTCCAGCGGCACGTCGACGACACGTTCGAGCACCAGGTCGAGCTTGGGGTCTGCGCGGTAGGTGGGGTAGAGGCTCATGTCCCTGGCTCCTTCAGGCTGGTGAGGTAACTCTCGAGGCGGTCGAGCCGCTGCTCTCAGGTGGCGCGCTGGCGGGCGAGCGTGGCAATGCCTTCTGACATCGGTTGACGACGGAACTCGTCCGACAGCGAACGCATTGCCGTGCCGCCGGGTTCAGCGGCCTTCAATCCATCTGCAGGCCGATCTTGCGTGCCACCGCGCCCCAGACCTTCGAGTCCGCCGCCAGACGCGCGGCACTGGCCGACGGCGGGTCCGCGACGACCTGCTGGTCGGTCTGGCGCAGCCGCTCGACGAGATCGGGGTTCTTCAGCGCCGCGGCGAGCGCCGCTTGCATCCTGTCGAGCGTCGCTGCAGGCACGCCTTTGGGCGCGAACAGCACCAGCGAGAACGTGGCGTCGAAGCCTGGATAGCCCGACTCTGCCACCGTGGGCACTTCGGGCAGAAGCGGCGAGCGTCGCGCGCCCGACACGGCGAGTGCGACGAGTTTGCCCGCGCGCACCATCGGCAGCACCGTCGGCCCCGCCAGGAAACCGCAATCGACCTGGCCGCCGAGCATGTCCTGCATCGCCGGGGCAGGGCCCTTGTACGGCACGTGCGTCATGTCGATGCCAGCCGCGCTCTTGAAGAGTTCGGTGCTGAGGTGGCCGGGTGAGCCGGCACCCCCGGAGGCATACGTCATCGGCTTCTGCTTCGCCCGCTTCACCAGTTCGGCGACGGTCTTCACGCCGACGTCCGGGTTGCACACCAGCGTCTGGCTGAACGAGCTGGCGCGCATCACGGGCTGCAAATCTTCCGGCTTGAAGTTTAGCTTCGGGTAGACGTGCGGGTTGACGGTCATCAAGGTGTCGGTCGACCATAGCCACGTGTAGCCATCGGGTGCAGCGCGCGCCGCTTCAGCAGCGCCCAGGTTGCCGGCGGCGCCCGGTTTGTTGTCGATGATGACCGTCTGCTTGAGAGCGACCTGCATCGTCTCGGCCGCGCTGCGCAGCACGATGTCGCTCGGGCCGCCGGGCGGCAGCGGCACGATCACGCGAATCGGCTTGTCGGGCCACGGGCCGTCGGCCACGGCGAGCGGTGCCGCGGCGACCAGTACGGCGGCGCAGAGGAGCCCGGCGGGGCTCATCGCGGCCGGCCCGTCTCAGCCCTTGCCGCCGCGTTTCTTCGCGCCACTGGGCGTCTTCTTTTCCTGGCTGGAGGGCACCGTTTCCTTGTGGCGACGGGTCTTGTCGGGAGCTGGTTTGCTGGACATGAAATCGATCCTCGATGCAAAGGGTGGTCGGAATCAGCAAGACTAGGGCGGTGCTCGGGGCAGGCCTGTGGGATGAGGCCGGCATGCCGCATCGGATGAACGGCTCTGCGGGGTCCTGCAGCGAGCCGAGGTCGTCGCCGGCCGACAGTCCTCGGCCGCTGCGGCGCAGCTATCCTCACCAACCCCTTCACCACGTGCCGCCCGCGGCCCAGCCACCATGACACGCTCTCATTCGCTTCGCCGTTTCCGCGTCGCCGCTCTCGTGTCGGGCGCGCTCGTCGCTCTGGCCGCGGCAGCACAACCGCGTCTGCCGACGATTCCGCCTGCCCAGTACAGCCCCGAGCAAGCGCAGGCCGCCGTCGAGTTCGAGGCGGCGCGCAAGACGCCGGTGTTCGGCCCGTTCGAGCCGTTGATGTACAGCCCGCAGGTCATGTCGCAGGCCCGCGCGATGGGCGACTACCTGCGCTACCGGTCGGCGATCGGCACGACGCTGAGCGAACTGGCGATCCTCGTCACGGCGCGCGAATGGAGTCAGGACTACGAGTGGTACGTGCACCAGCCGATCGCCGCGAAACAGGGCATCGGTGCGGCGATCATCGACGCCATCGCCGATGGTCGCCGTCCGACCGGCATGAGCGACGACGAGGAGATCGTCTACGACTTCTCGACCGAACTGCATCGCAACAAGCGCGTCTCCGATGCGACCTTCGCTCGTGCCGACAAGCGCTTCGGCAAGCAGGGCGTCGTCGACCTGACCGGCATCAACGCCTACTACACGCTGCTGGCGATGCAGCTCAACATGGCCGGCTACGAGCCGCCGAAGGGCGCGAAGCGGCTCGAGCGATTTCCGAAGTAGCCACCAAGTGCGCGTGAGCGGTCATGCCCTATCGACGATCGCCGCATTGACCACCGTCTGCAACTCGCGGCGGATCGGATAGGCGCTCGACGGCATCAGCTGGGTCATAAAGTCGACACGCACGTCTTCCATCGGGTCGACCCAGAAAGGCGGTCTATTGAGCTCGGTCGGATCAAAGGGTTTATCTGGTGCGGCACGACATGAGAATTCCTGCACGATAAACGTCGAGCCGTTCCAAAGCCGGTGACGCGCGGGCACAGAATCGCTTCCGCGCAAGCCCTTTTGGGCGCGCGATGTCATAGAGGGCGTCCCACGTGAATCGTCTCGTCGGCTCGATCGCATTTCTTTCCACGCTGCTCTCTGGCTTGCCGGCCCATGCCGGTGCCAGCATCGACACGGCCGCGCCGGCCAGGGCCGCCAGCGTCACCGAAACGACCGACCGCTTCATCGTCGTGCTGCGCGATTCGCGGGCTGACCCGCGGCCGGCGCTCGCTGCCATTGGCGGCACTTTCGGCGAGCGTTTCGAATACCTGCGTGGGATGTCGGGCGGGGCGCACGTGGTGCGGCTCGGCCGCCGGGTGTTCCAGGCCGAGGCGCGCCAGATCGCACGCCTCCTGGCCGCTGACCCACGCATCGCGCTGATCGAGCCCGACGAGCTCATGCACCCACAGCTGGTGCCCAACGACACAATGTACGGCCAGCAGTGGAATTACTACGAGCCGCTCGGCGGCATCAACCTGCCGGCGGCATGGGACATCACGACCGGCTCGCCGAACATCACCGTTGCGGTCATCGACACCGGGGCCCGGCCGCACGTCGACCTGGCGGGCCGCTTCACTGCGGGCTACGACTTCATCAGCGACGCCACGGCGTCGAACGATGGCGATGGCCGCGATGGCGATGCGAGCGACCCCGGCGACTACGGCTGCAATGGCTCCGCGAGCACTTGGCACGGCACCCATGTGGCTGGCACCATCGGGGCCGCCAGCAACAATGGCGTCGGCGTCACCGGCATCAACTGGGTCTCGAAGATCCTGCCGGTGCGTGTGCTCGGCCGCTGCGGCGGCTACACCTCCGACATCGCCGACGGCATGCGCTGGGCCGCGGGCATCGCGGTGGCGGGCGCGCCCGTCAACCCGACGCCGGCGCGGGTCGAGAACCTGAGCCTCGGTGGTGACGGCCCCTGCTCGTCCACCTTCCAGAGCGCGGTCACCGATGTGGTCGCGCGTGGCACGGTGGTGGTGGTGGCTGCAGGCAACAGCAACGCCGACGCGGCGAACGCGCAGCCCGCCAGCTGCAACGGCGTGATCGCCGTGGCCGCGACGATGCGCAACGGCGGCCGCGCGAGCTTCAGCAACTACGGCTCGAAGGTCGCTATCGCGGCGCCCGGCGGCGGTGGCGGCACGGGCATCTTGTCGACGCTGAACAGCGGCAGCACCACCCCTGGCGCCGACAGCTACGCGTTCTATCAGGGCACCAGCATGGCCTCGCCGCACGTGGCCGGCGTGGTCTCGTTGATGTTGTCGCTCGACCCGTCGCTCACGCCGGCGCAGGTTTTGCAGCGCCTGCGCACCACGGCTCGCGCGTTTCCGAGCGGCACCGGCGCCGACTGCACGACGGCGCTTTGCGGCGCCGGCATCGTCGACGCGGCGGCTAGCCTTGCGGGCCTCGGCGCGGTGGAGCCGACCTGGAGCAAGATCGCCGACGAAGGCCAGAACTTCACGGTCAGCGGAACCCGCACCGTGCGCTATGGCAGCGGCACGTCCTGGATCACGTTGAACGTCACCAACGGCGGCAGTTGCACCAATGCCTTCTTCGGCAGCGACCCGTTGGTCGGCGTGTTCAAGCAATGCGAGGTGTCGTCGACGGTGCCGCCGCCTGCCGCGACCACGTGGTCGTTCCTCGCCAACGAGAACGAGACCTTCACCGTGAGCGGCACGCAGACCGTGCGCTACGGCAGCGGCTCTAGCTGGATCACGCTGAGCGTCACCAACGGCGGCACCTGCAGCAACGCGTTTTTCGGCAACGATCCGGTCTTCGGTGCTTACAAGCACTGTGAGTTGCTCGGCGCCGCAGCGCCGGCCGTCCAGTGGTCGCAGATTGCCAACGAGAACGAGTCGTTCACCGTGAGCGGCACGCAGACGGTTCGCTACGGCAGCGAGCCGGCCTGGATCACGCGCAGCGTGACCACCAGCGGCGCCTGCACGAACGCGTTCTTCGGCACCGACCCGCTGGTCGGTGTCTCCAAGCAGTGCCAGTTGCGCACGTCGGCAGGCACTGCGGCGCAGGCCGCCCGGCGTTGAGCCGAGGCCCGATGGCACGGCCGGCCATCGCGAGCGGCACATCGCTTGCCTCGCCGCGCATCATCCACAGGAGGCGATATGGCAACCAAGAAGGCACCCGCTGCGAAGCGCGAACTGATCGCGCCAAACGGCGACAAGCGACTGGTCCGTCGCGATGAGAAAGGCCGCATCAAGGAGTCGGACGATCTCGGCAAGTCGCTCGCGGTCGATGTGAGGAAGCCCGCCAAGAAAGCCGTGGCAGCGGGGCAGGGCGACAAGGGCGATCAGAAGCGCAAGAAGTGACCGGCAGCCGCGAATACAAAGGCATCGACTGAGCATCGATAGACATCTCCTGGTGAACCCGATGAAGTCGGTCGATTTGCGCGACGGAAGTCGTTGGCCCGCCATCGGCCTCGGCACCTGGAAGATGGGCGAATCGAAGAGCACCCGGTCGGCCGAGGTGGCCGCGATCCGCTTCGCGCTCGAACTGGGCTACCGTGTGATCGACACCGCCGAGATGTATGGCGATGGCGGTGCCGAAAAGGTCCGGCCGCGATGGCTGCGCTCGAGCGAACACCGGTGGGCGGGGCATGCGCGGCCAACCAGGTCTATTACTCGTTGAACCAACGCGCCGTCGAGTTCGATCTGCTGCCGTGGCAGCAAGCACGCCGGATGCCGTTGATGGCGTACAGCCCGCTCGACCAGGGTGCCGTCTCGCCGAAAGGCCCGTTGAAGGTGGTGGCCGATCGGCTCGGCGCGACCGCGCCCCAGGTCGCCCTGGCGCGACTCATCGCGAACAGCGGCGTGTTGGCGATCCCGAAAGCCGTTCAGGCCTCGCACCTGCAGGCGAACCTCGCAGCGGCCGCGCTGGAGCTCGGCGACGCCGACCTGGCGGAGATCGATCGAGCCTTTCCGAAGCCGACACGGCCGATGTCGTTGCCGATGCTTTGAATGGCGGAGTGGGGCGGTACCGCACATACGGGCACGGACCTCGTGGTTCCGCGTTGACGAACGATTCGTCGATCAGTTGGCTCCATAACCGCGGACGCTGATATTGGCCCTGGTATAGCGAGCCCGGCGTCGCGTCGTGGCGTCAAGCCTTGGTGCCCCTGACCGGGTACTGCTTTTCCTGAACGAACTTCAACCCGGACAGCAGTGACGCGAGGTCCGGCCGCGAAAACGGCGCGTTCGAGATGTCGACGACCTGCACGTTGCCTTCGGGATTGATCGCGAAGGTCGCGGGCTCGGCGAAAGGCCGGTAGGTCTCCTGGGGCGAACGCGGATCGGAGATGTAAAGGCCGAGCTCGCGCATCTGCTCGAAGCTCAAGCCGTAGGCTACCGGGAAGCGCCAGCCTTCTTCTTTGACCTCGGTCTCGGCCTTCTCGCGCGGATCAGCGGAAACCGCGGCGACCTTGATGCCTGCGGCTTCGAATTCCTGCAGTTGGTCGTTCAGGGTTCCGAGATACTTCTTGCAGAGCGGGCAGTGCTTGCCGCGATAGACAACGAGCAGGCGCCATCCTTTATCGCCGGTCACGGTGAGGTCGCCACCACCCGCCAGTGGCCAGGTCATCGTCGGAAAAGGGCTGCCCGCTGCGATGCGTGTCGTGGTGCTCATTGATGCTCCTGGGAGTGGACTGGCGTGGCGCGGGGAAGCTCAGGATCGTTCGAACAACAAGGCCGCGTTCTCGCTCGCGGGGGTGGTTTCCGTCGGCAAGTGATCGGGCGGGCGGAAGCCGACTTCTTCGCTGCGCAACGCCGGCCGGGAGTCGGACTCGGCGCCGGGCCCCCATTCGCTGACATGGACGATATGCACCTGCACGACGGCGAGATCGGGATCGGTCGGGCCGCCGGGAAACCAGCTGTCGGCTGATGGGCTCCACAAGGACCTGGCCTTGTCGCCATCCTCGACGACCAGCGACGTCCCGGTGATCGAGATCCAGCAGGCGTCGCCTGGGGGCGAGTAGGCGACGTTGACCGAGGGCTCGGCGGCGAGTTCGGCAACCGGGTCGCTTCTTCTGGACATGAAGAACCAGAGGCTGTCGTCGGCATCGATCGTCGTGTTCTGCATCGTCATCGGACGCGAATGCAGACGACCGTTGGCATGGCGGGTGGTGAACATCGCGAACTTGCAGCCCTTGATGTCGTTCCATAGTGCCTGGCGGGAAGGATGTGGGTGCGCTGTCATTAAAAATCTCCACTGTGAGAGTGCTCCCCCGGCCCTTGCCCGGCGACATGCAGCGCAAAAGCTTCTACCAACGCACGGCTGGCGTCTGTAGGACATGGGTCCTTTCGTGGAGCATGTAACCGGGGGCTCGACCATGTCATCCCTCATGTGCCGGTGCGCCAGTGGGTGCTGTTACTGCCCATCGAATTCGGCGTCCGTGGGATGGACCGGCAAGGCATCGCGCAGCACCTGGTAGCGGGCGCCGGCGGCCATGAAATTGCTGATCACCTGGATCACCTCGTCGCACCCGAACCCCAGCAGCGACGCACCGACGATCTCTTCGCTTTGCTGGTCGACCAGGATCTGCATCAGGCCCACGGTCTCGCTCTCCTCCTTGGCCCGGCTGGCGTCCTTCATCTGAAAATTCGGTGTCCAGGTGCGGCACGTCATCGATACCCAGCAGCGGCGGGATGAACGCGCGGGTGCCGGTGTTGAGGAAGACCCGTGCTGCCCGCAGCACTTGGTTTTCGGCGGTCAGCTCGACCCGGTCACCGGACCGGCCCGCAAAGCCGCCCCACCCCCGCAGCAAGGTCAGGCCGTCCTGGCCGGTGATCGATTCTTCCAGCCCCGCGCGCGACTCGTCGACCCGATGCTGCCTCCGCCCCATCGCGACCGCGAAACCGACTTCGACCTTCCCGGCCTGGATGCCGAAGTCGCCCGCACGACGCGCCAAGTACGCGACCCGCGCGCATTTGCGCAGGGTCTTGGTCGGCGTGCACCCGTCATTACGCACGAGCCGCCGACCAGCCCGCCTTCGATCAGGGCGACCTTTTCACTGCTTCCAGCCAGATTGATGGTCAGGGTCGGTCAGGCCTGGCCAGCGCCGATCACGGCGACGTCGAACTCGATGACGGGCTTGCTCTTGCTCATGTGGTCCTCAGGCGTCGACCAAGCAGGCCTTGGGGTCTTTCTGGTCCACAGCGTCCTGCATGCCGCGCAAGGCCCCACACAGCAGGGCAATTTTCGGTTTGCGGGAACCGTGAGCGGTCCGCCGCGCGGCCAACCCCGACATCAGGCCACGCGGATCAGCTTCTTGTTGACGAACTCGTGGATGCCTGCGGCCGAGAGTTCACGGCCATAGCCCGAGTTCTTGATGCCGCCAAACGGGAGGTCGGGCATCGACACTGCGGCCGAGTTGACGAACACCATGCCGGTGTCGATGCGGCGCGCCACTCGGCGGCCGCGCTCGACGTCCTGGGTGAACACGGACCCACCCAGTCCGAAGGGCGAGTTGTTGGCCAGCGCCACGGCGGCAGCTTCATCGGGCACGCGGAAAAACAACGCCACGGGGCCGAAGAATTCTTCGCTGAACATCGGGTTGTCTTCGGCGACATCCGTCAGGATCGTGGGCTGCATGAAGTTGCCTTGCATGCCCGCCAACCGCTGGCCACCCAGCACCAGCTTGGCACCGTTGCGCACCGCGGTTTGCACCTGTTGCTCGAGCTTGTCCAGCGCGTCGGCCGAGCTGAGCGGCGCCAGGGTGCTGCGCTCGTCCATAGGGTCACCCGGCTTGAATTGCACCATCGCCGCCTTGAACTGATCAAGAAAGGCATCGGCCACGGCGTCCAGCGCGATGAACCGCTTGGACGCGGTGCAGGCCTGACCCGCATTGCCCATGCGGCCACTGACGGCCTGCCGCACCGCGCGCGCCATGTCAGCATCTTCCAGCACGATGAAGGCGTCGCTGCCACCCAGCTCCATGGTCGACTTCTTCAGGTTCCGGCCGGCCCGCGCGGCCACCACGGCACCTGCTGCTTCACTGCCGGTCAACGCCACGCCGCGTACACGCTCGTCGTCGATCAGCGCAGCCACCTGGTCTTTCGACACGAACAGGTTGGTGTAGCCGCCCGCGGGCAGGCCAGCGTCGTGCATCAGCTGCTCGAAAGCCAGCGCGCATTGCGGCACGTTCGACGCGTGCTTGACCATCACCACGTTGCCGGCCATCAGGTTGGGCGCGGCGAAGCGAGCGACCTGGTAGTACGGAAAGTTCCACGGCTCCACACCGAACAGCACGCCGATCGGGCTGCTCTCCACCACGGCCTGGCCCTTGTCGGTCTTCAGGGGCTCGGGTGCGAGAAACGCCTCGGCGTGGTCGGCGTAGTAGTCGATGATCGCGGCGCTGAGCGCCACCTCGCCGGCGCTCTGGCCGATGAGCTTGCCCATCTCTAGCGTGGCCAGCTCGGCAAGGGCTTGCTGGCGCTCGCGCATCAAGGCCGCTGCGCGCTTGAGCACGGCCTTTCGCTGCGCAAAGCTTTGATCGCGCCAGGTGCTGACAAAGCACGCCTGGGCGGCTTGCAGCTCGGCTTGCAACTGCTGGTCGCTCAGCTCGTCGAAACACTTCTCCACGGTGTTGGTGAAGGGGTTTGTGCTGCGGTAGGCCATGGGGGCTCCGTGTTCGGCGGGTGTTGTGCGGTTCCGATGGCTCAGCGCGTGGTCTGCCGGGCCAGCAGCGCTCGCGCGGCCGGCTCCGACGAGGCCGGGTTCTGGCCGGTGATGAGCGCCCCGTCGGTCACCACGTAGGCCTGCCAGTCGGCGTCATTGCTGTACACACCGCCGTTTTCAACAAGCAGGTCTTGCACCAGAAACGGCACCACCTGGGTCAGGCCAGCGGCGGCTTCTTCGGAGTTGGTGAAGCCGGTGACACGCTTGCCCTTGACCACCGAGGCGCCATCGGCACCCCTGGCACGCCACAACACACCGGGTGCATGGCACACGGCAGCCACGGTCTTGTCGGCTTGGAGCATCTGCTGGATCAATTGCAGCGAGTGCGGGTCCTGCGCCAGATCCCACAGCGGGCCGTGACCCCCCGGGTAGAAAACGGCGTCGTAATCGGCCGCATCCGCATCGGCCAGCTTGCCAGTGTGAGCCAGCGCGTGCTGGGCGTCGTCATCGGCCTTGAAGCGCCGAGTGGCTTCAGTTTGGGCGTCCGGCTCGTCGCTCTTCGGGTCCAGCGGCGGCTGCCCACCCTTGGGCGACACCAGCGTCACCTTAGCGGCTGCGTCCTTGAAAACGTAGTACGGCGCAGCGAACTCTTCCAGCCAGAAACCGGTTTTCTTGCCGGTATCGCCGAGTTGGTCATGCGAGGTCAACACCATCAGGATGTTCATGAGGGACGTTTGTGATTGTGGTTGGGGTTGTTGGCGGCCGCGCGAAGGTCTCCGCCGCGCAGCACTCACCGGGGCTGTCGCCAGCGTGGTCAACTGGGCCGCAAGGTCTTTTCGCCGTGCACCGCAAGTTAGCCCGCCGCTGGGCAGCACGCAGCCCGTAGGTGGCCCAAGTGGTTGTAAGACAAGGCGACGGTGGCATGGGGACCCTGCGGCATTGGCAGCCTGCGGGCTATGGTCGGGGCTGCGACCGGAAACCGTTTCCTTGCATGCGCCCTTGGGCACCGAGCACATGCACTGCCCGACCGCGCTCCGAGCCGGCGCGCGTGGAGATGGAGCAAGACATGCTGGAGCGACGGCGTACTTCCGACTTGAGCTCGCCGAGTCTCCGCGACGTCGGAGGGACAGCGACTTCCAATTTCAGTGTGACAGCTCACTAAAGCAGTGACGCGAACCTTCGGCGCGCCGTTTCCAGTTCCGGCAACAGACGCTCGATGGCCTGATCGCGTGTCATGCGGCTGGTCGACACCGAAAGGCTCATCGCCGCGATCAACTCGCCTCGGCCGCTCCGAACGGGGACTGCAAGCGAGCGCAATCCGAGTTCAAGCTCTTCGTCGCTGACGGCATAGCCATTCGATCGCACCAGCGCGATCTCGCGCTGGATCTCCCGTATTCCGGTGCGGGTGTGCGGCGTCAACGAAGGTCGCGACATGCGACTGAGCATGAATTCGACCTCCGTCGCCGTCTTCTCCGAGAGCAGCACGCGGCCGGTGGCGCTGCAATAAGCAGGCAGTCGTGCGCCCACGCCCAGGCCGCTCGAGAGGCTGCGCCGATGCGTGGAGCGGGCGACAAACACCGCGTCCTGCGAGTCGAGCACGGCGATCGACGCCGACTCGCGGGTTCGTTCGCTCGTCATCTCCAGAATGGGCTGAGCCACCTTGCTCAGCGGGTCCGACGCCACGTACGCGCGGCCGAGCCGCAGCGATCTCGGTGCGAGCCGGAATTGCCGCCCGCTCTGCACCACGTACCCGAGCTCGCACAGGGTCAAGAGGCTGCGGCGCACGGCGGCCTTGGTGTGCCCGGTGATGTCCGCGGCCTCCGTGAGCGTCAGCGGCCCGCGACTCATGCCGAAGGCTTCGATGATGGCCAGCCCCTTCTCGAGCCCCATCACGTACTCCTTCTCCAATGGCGGCGGTGGTTCGGGCGTCATGCGCGCTACTCACAGAGTTCGGTATGCGAACGATATAGTCGGCCCTGCGGAATTCATCCCTGCGCAGCGAGTGACGACACCGACAGATTTCGCAACGGCCGGCGCTGCGGTGTCCGGGCCTATGCCATTACCGTATTCCTTGGCATCACGGCTGGCATCAAGTACTTGGCGAGCATGAGGCAGCATGATTCTGTGTTGATTTGCATGACGTTGCCGACGTGGGGCATTGAGTGCGGAAACTAAGGTTCCGAAGTCTTTTCGGCGTTGCAGAACGCATCTGTATTTTTGGACCGAGAACTTTTAAAGATGCCACTCGCCAGTGATGAAGCAGAAAGGCTGCTACGAGCTGCACAATCTGGGGACGAGACGGCGCTTGCTGAGTTGCTGGCGTTTGCAGAGCAAGGTGATGCAATCGCCCAATACAGCATGGGGGCTCTACATCATGCGGGCAAAGGTTTGGCGCAAGACTTCGAAAAAGCGATGCGGTGGTATATAACGGCGGCGGAGCAGGGCAACCCTAGAGCGCAAAACAGCATTGGTGCGATGTATGCCAACGGTGAACATATCCAGGAAGATGAAGCTGAAGCTGTCAGGTGGTTCCGCTTAGCCGCCGAGCAGGGCCACGCCCGTGGGCAGAGAAATTTGGCGGATATGTATCGGGAGGGGTCTGGGGTCGAACAGGATGGCGCAAAGGCGGCGCATTGGTACCGGATGGCAGCAACGCTGGGCGATGTGATTTCACAGTATTGGATGGGCCATTTTTACGAGGAGGGTCGGTGGGTTGATCAGGATGAAGCTGAAGCCGAGCAGTGGTATTTGAGAGCTGCACTGCGAGGTGATGCAGATGCCCAATGCAACTTGGCTTACCTGTATCGAACCAGCGAAACCCTAACAGTCAATACCGCACAAGCAGTCTCGTGGTATGAGAAGGCCGCCTTTCAAGGCAAGACCAGAGCGCAACTTGATCTTGGGTACATGTACGCCTACGGAGAGGGGGTTACGAAAGATGATCAACAAGCGCTCAAGTGGTTGACCGCTGCCGCTGGCCAAGGAGAGGTGCTGGCGCAGAAAATATTGGGCATCGCGTACAGCCAACAAGGTGGGCCGATAAAGACGCTCGCACATAGCGATACTGAAGCGTTCAGGTGGTTTGCAATGGCCGCCATGCAAGGGGACGCCACTGCGCAGGAGCGCTTAGCAGTATTTTATATAAACGGGCGTGGCGCAAAGAAGGACGTTAAAAAAGCTTTGCGTTGGTATTTGAGGGCAGCCTATAAAGGCAACGCGAAGGCCCAGTCGGACTTAGGTGAAATATATCGACGTGGTGAGGACGTTGAGCAGAATTACTCTGAGGCTGCTAAATGGTTCGCGCTTTCTGCAGAGCAGGGGAATTCTTTTGCCCAATACCAGCTAGCTGTGCAATATGCCAATGGAGAAGGTTTAATCAGGGACATCGCCCAAGCGTCAAAATGGTATTTGAAAGCAGCAGATTTAGGTGATGTCGATGCTCAATTTAACTTGGGTCTAATGTATTATCACGGCGATGGCTTTCAGAAAAACAATCTATGCGCTACAGAGTGGCTTAAAAAGGCCGCTGATCAGGGAGATAGCCGTGCGCAGCATATGATTGCAGTAATTCACGATGAAAGCAATGAGCTCCCGGAATAACATATTCAAAGATGGGACTGATTCAATTATCAAATTACTCTTACCCGTGTAATCGGGGCGGCCTTAAATCTGAAGTGCAACACCCAACCTGTAAGGTATGCACATCGACCATTCAAGACAGTATTCGCAGCTTAAGCCCGAGTCGCACTCGTTTTTGCTCTTGAAGACTGAGCAAGGCGGCTTAGTTTCTGAGTAGGTTGCTAAAATCATGTCGCGAATTTGAAACGTTAGTATTACGGAAGCCACCCTCGCCGGCTAAAATGAGAGACGATCCGGAATACGAAATATCGGAGTTCTTGCTGGCAGGGCTGTTCATTGCGGGCGCTCTCGCATCTCTTGTCTGGGCAGCAGCAAGCTTATTGAATCATGAATTTGCCGCTTTCTCAGAGGGGTGCGGTTTATGTCTCATGTTTTAGGAGGCTGTACGCATCTCAAAAAGTACATCGTAGACTGCGTGACTTTTTCTATTATGCTTATGGAACTGTCAGAGCGAGAAACACCAATAACAGCTGTAGGCAGTGGGCTTGGTTTTACTCTTTGGCTGGCGGGCTTACTAGCAAATCACTTCGCTACATAGAAGGTGTCTGCCAATTCTTAAAGAATTCATGTCGCAAAGGCGTCTGCGGCAACTGCGCCGGTGGCGTCTTGTCGGGTGAGGTGGCGTGCCCGCCGGCCGGCGAGGCCACACCCCTCGGCAAGCATCTGTTCTGCCAGTGCCGACCGCTCTCGGACCTGGAGATCGAACCCGAAGCCTGGCGCCGGATCGACGCCTCGGCGCGCAAGGTTTTTTCAGTGAAGGTGTTCCGCCACACGGCTGCGGCTGACGATGTGAGCGTGCTGCAGCTGCGCTTGCCCGCCGGCCAGCGCGCGCGTTTCAAGGCGGGCCAGTATCTGCAGGTGGCCCTCCCCGACGGCAGTCGGCGCTCCTATTCGATGGCGAATCCACCCCACGAGAGCGACATGCTCCAGCTCCATGTTTGCCATGTTCCCGGTGGGCGATTCACGCAGATCCTGCCGCAATTGAAGGCGGGCGACCTGCTGCAGGTCGAGCTTCCTTTCGGCAGCTTCGAGCTGCGCGAGGACAGCGTCGCGCCGATGGTGTGCGTGGTCGGCGGCACTGGCTTCGCGCCGGTGAAGTCTCTCGTCGATGACATACTGAAGAAGGGCGTGCAGCGGCCCGTGACTCTGATCTGGGGCGGCCGCAACCGGGCGGGGCTCTACCTGATGTCGGCGGTGGAGCGCTGGAAGAAGGCGATGCCGGATTTCACGTTCATCGCTGCGCTGGAAGACGCTGAAGAGGCATCGGCGCTGGGCGGTTTTCACGGCCGCGTCGACGATGCCGTGCGGGTGAACGTGCCCGCACTGAAAGGGCGAGAGGTGTACTGCTGCGGATCGCCCGCGATGGTGGCAGCCGTGAAGTCCGCGTGTGTCGAGTGCGGGCTCGACCCGCATCACTTCTTCAACGACGTGTTCGTGCCGGGCCCCGCCGCGCCGATTTGAGCCGGCGCCTGCCGGGCGTCGGCTCCGCACATGAATGACGCGCGTGTCGCGGCCCGGACGTTCAGGGTTTTCGCAAATGGTCGATCGCGGCCCGGACCGCCGCGACCTGGGCCGCGTTGCATTCGGCAGGCGTCGTGGTGGCGCTGTCGGGGTACACCTCGGTGGTGGTCACGAAGCGCGCGTCGGTCATGCCGCCGCACAAGCCCGACGCCCGCTTGCCCATGCTGATCACGCCTTCCTGCTGCAACGGCGTGCCGATCAGGCGCCCCTGCGCGTCGGGCTTGGCGATGGAGGTCACGCGGCGCACGGCATCGATCACCGCACGCTGGAAATCGGGTTCGGGCCGCGCGCGATCAGCCACGAGGTAGAAGCCATCCGGGATCTCGTGCCAGTCGAACGCCGCGCCGTCTCGTGCCGCTTTCGCCGGGCCGAATTCGCTGTTGTCGGTGTCGGTGGTTTCGTGCAGGTCGACGTGCAGGTCGACGCGCCCCCCATGGCTGCCGACGCACGCCATGGCCAGCGCCGACTCCGTCGCTTCACCGTCCGGCTTGAACTGACGATTCGGATCGACCGCGTGCGGATTCCATCGGTTGATGGTCTCGTAGGCCCACGGACTGAGGCACGGCAGCACCAGCAGATTGAGCACCCCCGCGTGACGATCGAAGTCCTCGGCCATCCACTGCAGGGCGCCTTGCACACCGCTGGTTTCGTAGCCATGCACGCCACCGGTCACCAACACCACGGGCAGCGCCGGGTTCCACACCCGGCTGCGCACCGCCCAGAGCGGGTAGGTGCCCAAACCGATCGTCGAGTAGTCGAGCACACCGTAGCGAAACAGCTCGGCGCTGGCCGGTCGCCGCGTCTCGAGCGGCGCGACCACCTCGCCGACGTAACTCCGTTTCACGTGCTGCAAGGCCAGCCAGGCGGCCTTTTCGGTGGCGCCCCATGGCGTGCCGGGTATGCCGATCGGATGCGGCGAAGCTGATTGCATTGGTGTCGGCATGCGGTGCATTGTTCCAGCGTGCGTCGGGTGGTGCGCTCGGTGGTAGCGACGACCGATGGGCGCACACGGGTGTGGGCGAGATCAAGTTCACCGGCGTCGGCGCCGCGGCGGCCCGCGCGATCTACAACGCGATCGGCACGCGCCTGCGCGAGTTGCCGATCACGCTCGACAAATTGATGGCCGCCTGACGTTCGACAGCGACGTCGACGACGTTCAGCGCCGTGTGGCGTTCAGTCACCAGCCAACCCGCGCGATGGCGGGAATGCCGGGGTCGGCGCGCCAACGTCGAATCGGTGCCAAGTAGGAGACGAAGTCTCGACACACCTGGTCGCGGTCGAACATCTCGGCGCGTGCGCGGGCACGTTCACGCGGCACGTCGAGCGAGCGCAGCGCGGCGGTCCGCAAGTCTTGATGCAGCACCCCCCCATCGGAGTCGCCCACCACGTCGAGCGGGCCGTCCACCGGGTATGCGGCCACCGGCGTGCCGCACGCCATCGCCTCCAGCATCACGAGGCCGAATGTGTCGGTGCGACTCGGGTACACGAACGCATCGGCGGCGCCGTAGATAGCGGGTAACTGATTGCGTGGAACCGAACCCCGCCAGTGCACGTCGAGATGCTGTCGACGCAGGCGTTCCAGCATCGGGCCGCCGCCACACACCACCTTCGAGCCAGGCAGATCGAGGCGCAGGAAGTCTTCGAGATTCTTCTCGGGCGAGACGCGACCGACATAGAGGAACACCGGTCGGGGCAGGCTCAGGCTTGCGCCCGGGGTGGGGCGAAACTCGTCGAGATCGATGCCGTGCGACCAGCGCTGCACATGGCCAAAGCCGTGGCGGCGCAGGATGCGCGCCGTCCCTTCGGAGGGCACCATCACGCCGGCCGAGGGCGCATGGAAGCGGCGCAGGCACGCATAACCCCAACGAGCCGGAATGCCCGTGACGGTGTGCAGAAAGTCGGGGAAGCGGCTGTGGAACGCGGTCGTGAAAGGCATGCGCCTGCGTTTGCAATGGGCTCGAGCTGCGAAGCCGAGGGGGCCTTCGGTGGCGATATGAATCGCGTCCGGCAAAGCCTGATCGAGCAAGCGGTCGAGCAGCGCGCGCGGCCGCCACGCCAATTCGATTTCTTCGTACCCCGGGCAACGCCAACGCCTGAACAGCGAGGGCTCGACGAGCGTCACTTCATGGCCGAGCTGCTGCAGCCGCTCGCTCAAATCCACCAACGTCGTCACCACGCCATTCACCTGCGGAATCCACGCATCGGTGACGATGGCAATCTTCACGTCAGCGCTTCCGTGCTCGCAGGTGCGGTGACGGGTTTTGCCGCGGCTTGCGCGCGGCGGTCTTTCTTCTGAGCCTCTCGTCGCGCGGCGCCGTGCGCCTGGCCGAGTGCGAGCGGATGCCGGCTCCAATCGATCAATTCGAGCCGACCGTCGGCATGCTCCACGAGTGCACTCAGGCTCTCCACCCAATCACCGTCGTTGGCATAGAGAATGCCGTCGATGTCTCGCATCTCGGCATGGTGGATGTGCCCGCACACCACGCCCTGCACACCGCGTCGATGGGCCTCGCGTGCCACCGCTTCTTCGAAGTGCCCCACGTAGCTGACGGCGCGCTTCACCTTGTGCTTCAGAAATTTCGACAGCGACCAATACGGCAGCCCCATGCGCGCACGCACGGTGTTGAGTCCGCGGTTCAGGCGCAATGTGAATCCGTACAAGCTGTCGCCCACCAGCGCGAGCAGCTTCGCGCACTGCACCACGCCGTCGAACAAGTCGCCGTGCGTCACCCACAGGCGACGGCCATCCGCGGTGATGTGAATCCAGTCGTCGGCGACTTCGATGCCACCGAACTGATTGCCGAAATAGCGGCGCGCGAATTCATCGTGGTTGCCCGGCACGAAGATCACGCGCGTGCCCTTTCGGGCTTTGCGCAAGAGCTTCTGGATCACGTCGTTGTGCAACGGCGGCCAGAACCATTGGCGCTTCAATTGCCAGCCATCGATGATGTCGCCGACCAGGAACAGCGTGTCGCACTCGGTCTGGCGCAAAAAGTCGAGCAAGGGCCCGGCCTGGCAGCCGGGTGTGCCGAGATGCACATCGGAGATCCATATCGTCCGCAGCTTGAGCGGCGCCGAAAGTCCGCCCGCCGACGGATCAGGAGGAACGATGGGAGGATCGCTCCGGCCCCCTGAAGCTTCAGTCCATGCACGCAAGAACAAAGAGTCTCTGTCCATGGACTTGCAGCATCGCAGCCCGCGGTGACGATGGTGTGTCGCCTCTGCACATCTTCGATGACAAGACGCGTCTCGCGCATGGCCGCGTGGCATCGCACGGCCACGACAATCGCCACTCGCCCCACCCGACGGAGAACCCGCGTGAAGACCTACGACATCGAAGTGCAGCGCCTCAAATCCGCCACGCACGCGCTCGGCATGATCGAACTCGGCGTTGACGCGGCCGTGCTGCCGCGCCCGTCGCGAGACGACGAACCGGAGCAGAGCCGCATTCGACTGCCGGTCGAGCACGCACGCTCGTTGCTGATCCTGCTCAAGCAGCAGCTCGCCGAGGTCGACAAGTTGCAGCCGAGAAGCCGGCGATCGGGGCGTGCGTAGCGCGCGTCATCCGGCCCATAGGCGCCCGGCCCAATGTTGGTGACGCGCTTGTCTTGCGGCAGCAGGATCCACAGCACGATGTAGAGCATCGCGCCGGTGCCCGCGCAAAGAATGAGCGCGGCAAAGATCAGGCGCCAGATCCATGACGGAAGTCCCGTCGTCTCGCCCAAGCCGCCGCACACGCCGCCGAGCCAGCAGTCGGTGCGACTGCGGTGCACTGCGTGCAGGTCGCGCAACATCGCGTCGGGGCGGCTCAGCGGCGCCCCGTGGATCGCTTGCGCTTGTGCGTTCGCGAATTCAATGTCGGACAACGTGCCGCTGCGATGCAGTTCGGCGGGATCGTCCTCGTCCGCACAGAGGCTGCCTTGCGAACCGATCGCGAGGGCGGGCGCCCCACGCATCGCGCCGGTATGTCGTCCTCGCCTTCGGCGTCAATAACGTTGCACAGTCACCGCCATCCTTGCGAAGAGGCAGCCGCGCTACGCGACGATTCCCTTCACCGCGTTGGCGCGCGCGCCTTACCTGATCGACGCCTGACCCGGCATGGCCATGCGCTGGCGCAAGCGCCCCTTCAACTCATCGGCCGCGCCCGACGCCATCATCGCGATGCACGGCGCGAGACCGGGGCCGGTCTGAGCGATGGCCCAGAAGGTCTCGAAATCGGGAAACGTCCGTTCGATCGTGATCTCGCGGGTATCGACTTGCTTCATGCCGGCACCTTCCCAGAGCGCTCTCATCGCCTCGATGCGCGACGCTCCCACGCTCGGGGGCCAGATTGGCGCCACGCCCATCGCGTCCAGTTCTTCCCACACGGCGGCGAACGGGAAGCCGCCGCCGAGGATGTCCCATGCATAGGCCGAGACACTGCCACCGCGCTTCACGACGCGAGCCATCTCGGCCACACCGACGGCCGGGTCGGGAACGAAGAAGATCACGAGCGCCATCACGGCTGCATCGAACGCATCGGTGGCATAGGGCAGGGCCATGGCGTCGCCCAGACTGAAGTGCGCCGCGCTGTCGACGAGCCGCGTGCGCGCGAACGACAGCTGGCCCTCCGACGGGTCGAGACCTTGGACCTCCGCGGGCGCGCACCGGTCGATCAACATTTCGGTGAACACGCCGTTGCCGCAGCCCACGTCGGCCCAACGCCAGTCTTTGCCCGGGGCCAGCCACTTCAGGAAGACGTCGCCGGCAAGTCGGCTCCAGACGCCCATGAACTGCTCGTAGGAGGCGCCGTCGTCGAACGTGATTTTCTGGTCGTCCATCTCGAAATGCTCCCATCGGATGCTTTGATTGTGGAGCTTGCGCGCTCACGCGAACAGCCGTGCGCTGCGCGCCCGACACGGTCGAGTGCCCCGCGTGATCGCACAATAGCTCGGTGCCTGCTTCGACCTTCATCAAACCCGCGAGCATTCGTCGACGCGACCCATGCACGTCGGTTTCAACGGACTTTGCCGTGTGGTGACAGGGCCGTTCAGCCCGGCCGCCGACCGCAACAAGGCGGCGATCCTTGCAGTGCTCGACGTGCTGCTGCCCGCGAACGCGTCGGTTCTTGAAGTCGCGAGCGGAACGGGCCAGCATGCGGAGCACTTCGCAACGTCGCGCCCCTCCTGGGTCTGGTTTCCGACCGACGCGGCCGAGGATGACCTCGAGCCGATCGCAAGTCGTCTGCGCGGCCTCTCCA
Organism: Caldimonas sp.; assembly: GCA_965246805.1. Taxonomy (GTDB): domain Bacteria; phylum Pseudomonadota; class Gammaproteobacteria; order Burkholderiales; family Burkholderiaceae_C; genus Schlegelella_A. Next base: position 588,219 of record CBDFFO010000006.1, read on the forward strand.
ACGTCCGCATGCCGTGGCGCCTCGACGTGCTGTCGTCACCGTGGCCGATCGAAGGTCGCTTCGATGCCATCTTCTGCGCCAACATGCTCCACATCGCGCCATGGCCAACCTGCGCCGCCCTGATGCGCGGCGCCGCAACCCACCTCGCTCCCCATGGCCTGCTGATCACGTACGGCCCCTACATCGTCGACGGCGAACCGCTCGCGGCGAGCAACGCCGATTTCGATGCCGACCTGCGCCGCCGCGACGCCACGTGGGGCCTGCGCCGCCTCACCGACGTCATCGCCGAAGCCTTCCATGCCGGCCTCACTTTCGAGGGCCGCTGGGACATGCCCGCGAACAACCTGATGCTCGCGTTCCGCGCCGCATCGGCCCACCCTTCACAACGCTTCAGCTTTCCTTCATCGCGTTAAAGGACTGAAGAGGTTCTCCTGGCAGACAGTCCATCCATCGACTCACCCCTCACCAGGAACCTCATCATGCAAACCCTGTCCCGCACCGCCCGCCTCGTCGCCGCCGCCACCGCCATCGCCACCACGCTGGTGTTGTTCAGCGCGGTGATCTCGATCAGCGAACCGCAGCGCAGCGTGTTGATCGCGAAGACGCAGGCGCAGCACCCGGTGCAAGTGGCGCAAGCCCAGCCGCGCGCCGCGCTCTGAAGCGTGGCGCACTGGACGGCTCGCCGGCCGGGCCCTTGCAATCCCGCCTCAAGTCGATCGGCAAGCCGCCGACAACGACTGACGACTCACGGTCGCTCCGCCCATTGCGAACGACTGAGCGTTTTCCGAGACCCATCAATGAATGCATCCGTGCGGCTCGGCCGAACCGATGATCGAGCGGATGGCCGCGCGTCACCCAGCCACCGACGACCGCAGCGCGATGCTGCGTGAACGTTTCTTTGAGGTGCCGTGGGAGGTCGCGCGCGCCGCGTGGCAGGGCCGGGTCGCTGCCTGGCTGGTCATGCTGTTCTGGGGCACCAGCGTCCTGCTCGGCAGGATGACCGAGACGCCCGATGTGCTTCACCTCACGGTGATCCTCTTCCACGAGGCCGGCCACGTGTTCTTCTCGCCGTTTGGCGAAGCGCTGCACGTGGCGGGCGGCACGCTCGGGCAGGTGGCAATGCCGTTCGTGTGCGCCGTCGCGCTGCATCGGCGTGGCGACAACTTCGGCGCGTCGATCGCCTGCGTCTGGATGGCGATGAGCCTGATGGACGCGTCGGTCTACGCGTACGACGCGTTCGACCCGTTGCTGCCGCTCATCGGCGGCGGCACCGGCGCCGACAGCTTTCACGATTTCGTGTTCCTCTTCGACCGCTACGGTCAGTTGCCCCACGCGCGTGGCTGGGCCATCGCGATGAAGGCGCTCGCCGGCCTCGGCTTCTGCACGGCGATCGCTTGGGGCGCGTGCCTGTTGATCATGCAGAGGGCAAACCTCGAGCGGTGACGGCTCACACGTGGGCGCGGATCCACCGGACGATGTCGCCAGCTGCCCTCGCGCCGGCCAGCCGTGCGACCTCTTTGCCTTTGTCGAAAAGCACCACGGTCGGGATGCTGCGGATGCCGTAGGCCGCACTGGCGAGCGGCGCGGCGTCGCTGTCGACTTTCGCGAAGCGCACCTCGGGCAACTGAGAGGCCGCGCGCTCGAACTGCGGCGCCATCTGCCGGCACGGACCGCACCACGCGGCCCAGAAACCGACGACCACCGGCAGCTCCGTCGCCGACAGAAACTTCGGCAACGCGGCGTCGCTGATCGCGACCGGTGTCGGCGCCATCAGCGCGGTGCTGCACTTGCCGCACACGGGCGCGTCGTGCCGCTTCTCGTCGGGAAAGCGTTTGGTGGCGGTGCAATGGGGGCAGACGAGGTGCATGGGAGATCCGGGCTAAGGATGCCGTACGCCGTCGCTGCGGCAGAATCGATCGCGTTGTACCCGATGGATCCATCACGCGTCGGGGCTGGGGGTCTGTTGCCCGAAAACGCACACGGGCACGACCGAGTCTGCTGTGGCTTGCTTACCAGGTAAGCCAACATCTGATACTGTGGCCGTCTGATGTTCACCGAAAGGTCAGCCATGGCCATCGCCACCCTCACCGCCAAAGGTCAAATCGTCATTCCTGCAGAGATTCGGGCTCGACACGAACTGACGCCAGGCACGCAGGTCGAGTTCGTCGATGAAGGCGGCGTCATTCGACTGCGGGTGCGGCGCCGAATCGCGGCCACCGACCCGGCCGCGGGCTACGGGATGTTCCGGATCGAAGCACCCGCCGAGGGCACCTCGAGGCGGCTCTCGAAGTTCGACCCGGCATCACTGCTGCGAGGAAAAAAGACATCGCGCAAATGATTGCCGTCGACACAAACGTGCTCGCCCGGTTCTATTGCGAAGATCTGTCAGACACTGAAGCCAGGCGGCAACGCCCCGCGGCGCGGCGGCTGGTCCTCGACTCGGCAGCGCTGTTCGTGCCGCTCACGGTCGTGCTGGAGCTGGAATGGGTGATACGCGGCTTCTACGAATTGGCACCGGCTCAGTTCGCAGATGCCATAGATCACCTCCTCGGCATGGCCCACGTCACCGTCGAGCGCTGGGAAGCGGTCAGCGATGCAGTTGCCAGACATCGGCAGGGACTCGACTTCGCCGATGCGTTGCATTGGGCCTGCAGTCGGGATTGCCAAACCTTCCTAACCTTCGATGATCGCGGTTTCGCGCGGCGAGCGAAGCGATTGGGCCTGAAGCCCGCGGTCACCCTGGCGCGTTGATCCGGCCGCTCAATCGCCCAAGGCAAAGCGCGGGGCTGCCATCTGGCCTGCCCGGCGCCCCGTTGCGTCACTGTTGACATCGATCGGCCCACGATGCGTGGCAATTGGTATCAATGCCTGCACGACAGTCACGTCAACTGATGCGCGTTGCCCGCTCTGCCGCGATCAGTCCCTCGATGATCCGCCGCGACTCATGGCCGCCCCTGTCGATGTTGAGCCGCATCAGCTTGCGCCCGGGCTGCTCGCTGAGGTTCTGCTGCTGGCGTTCGAGCATGGCCAGATCCTCGCCGAAGATCTCGGCCTGACCGCGGCGGATGGTTTCGGTGAGCACTGGGTCGGCGATGTTGAAGTTGCGTGCCATGCCCCAGAAGTACCAGATCGACGTCTCGGTCTCGGGAGTGATGAAGTCGACCACGATGCTCGAGGCCTTCGCGTCGGCGGGCGCGTCGCAGCCGCCCCGGCCGGCGTGTGCGACGCCGACTTCGATCAGCACATGGCTTGGCGGCGTGAAGCGGCAGATCTGCCAACGGTCGCAGGGCACGTCGTCGGCCAGGCCGTTGCCGCGCAGCGCGGCGCGCCAGAACGGCGGCGCCATGATGTTGCGCATGAAGCGGCTGGTGATGGCGCTGTCGCCTTCCACGCGGGTCTCGGGCGCCGATTCCTCGATCTCGCGCTGGCCGATGCTCGAGGCGTGCACGTAGGTCTCGTGGGTCAGATCCATCAGGTTGTCGACCATCAGGCGGTAGTCGCATTTCACGTGGTAGAGGCCGCCACCGTAGACCCATTCGGGGCTCTCGGCCCACGCGAGGTGGTGCAGCTTCGAAGGGACGGCCAGCGACCTGTCGCCCGGCCAGACCCAGATGAACCCGTAACGCTCGATGACGGCATAGCTCTTGATCGCGGGCCGCACGCGTTGCCCCGGCATGCTCACGCAGCGACCATCGCCACCCATCACGAGGCCGTGGTATCCGCACACCAGGTTGCCGTCGTCGCGCACATGGCCGAGCGAGAGCGGCGCGCCGCGATGGGGGCAGAAGTCCTCGAGCGCCGACACTTGGGCATCGACGCCCCGATAGATCACCATGCGCTGCCCGCAGATCGTGCGGCCGAGCGGCTTCGCGGCGATCTCGTCGGGCGTGCAGGCCACGTACCAGGCGTGTTGCAGGTGCGTGGCGGCCGGGTTGAAAGGCACGCGCGGCGCGGCGGGCTGGATCGTCATGGCTGCGATGGTAGGCATTGCGGCGCTGGCAAACCCGACACCACGGGATTCGGGCCATTCATACAATTCGCGGGCCGGGTCGGATCGATCCGCAACCGACACTTGCGCGATCGAAACGGGCGGCCATCGTGAAGCGATCTTCCCCGCGCTCTTGCAGAGACCACACCATGCCCAGCAGCAGCCTTATCGAGATCGTCCGCCTCGGCGGCAACATCGGCGCCGAGATCCGCGGTGCCGATCTCTCCAGGCCGATCGCGGCCGACGATTTCAAGCTCATCCACGATGCGTTCATCCGGCACGAGGTGCTGGTGTTCCGCGACCAGGACATCTCGCTCGACCAGCAGATGGCCTTCGGCCGCCGCTTCGGCGAGCTCTCGGTGCACCCGTTCGCGCCCAACCTCGAAGAGAAGCGCGAAGTGATCGTGCTCGACTACTCGGCCGAGAACCCGCCCTCGCTCACCGACCAGTGGCACGCCGACGAGACCTTCCGCTTCGAGCCGCCGTCGATCACCATCCTGCACGCGAAAATGGTCGCGGCCTACGGGGGCGACACCCTGTTCTCGAGCATGACGGCGGCCTACACGGGGCTATCGGAACGGATGAAGTCGTACATCCACGGCATGCAGGCACAGCACGATTTCAAACCGTGGCGGCCGCTCTTCACGAGCTCGGAAAAGCACCAGGCAAAGCTGCGCGAGATCGAGCAGCAGTTTCCGAATCCGTGGCACCCGGTGGTGCGCATCCACCCGGTGAGCGGGCGACGCGTGCTCAACGTTAACGCGCAGTTCGTCGTCAAGCTGAAAGATCTTAAGCATGACGAGGGCGACATGCTCCTCAACTACCTGTACGACCGCGCCAAGACGCCCGAGTACCAGCTGCGCGTGAAGTGGCAGCCCGACACGGTGGTGATGTGGGACAACCGCTCCGTACAGCATTACGCGCCGCACGATTACTACCCGCAGCGCCGCACGATGGAGCGCATCACCATCGCCGGCGAGCCGGTCGAGGGCGTGACGGGCGCGTACACGCCCGAGCAGGGCGTGGAGCCGTTGCCCGACGGGCGCGGTGCGAAGCGCACGTCGACCGGTGAACGCGCAGTGCGCGAGTTCGAGCGGCAGTGATGGGCTCTGTCAAGAAAACGGCAATGAAGACGAATCACGGCATGACCACAAACGACACAAACGACACGAACGACGCGAAGGACGCGAAGGACGCGAACGACGCGAACGACGACCGCGCGGCCACTGACGAGCGCCGCATCGGCCGCCGCCAGTTCGGCACGTCGACGCTTGCGGTGGCCATGAGCGCTGCGGCCGGCACGCTCGGCTGGACCGACCGCGTCTTTGCCGCCGAGTACCCCGACAAGCCGATCCACATCGTCGTGCCGTTCCCGCCGGGTGGCCTCACCGACATCCTCGGCCGCATGGTCGCGGAGCGCCTTCGGGTGGCGCTGCAGCAGCCCTTCATCGTCGACAACCGGCCGGGCGCGGGCACCCTGGTCGGCGCCAACGCGGTCGCCAAGGCAGCTGCCGATGGCTACACCCTGATGGTGGCGACGAGCACCACGCTCGGCATCGCGCCCGCGCTCTATGAAAGCAACCCCTTCAAGGTGTCCGATCTGACCGGCGTGGCGATGCTCGGCGACGTCACGTTGCTGCTCATCACGCGGCTCGACTTCGGTGCCAAGAACGCCGAAGAGCTCGTGGCGCTGGTGAAGGCCAAGCCCGACGGCTACAACTTCGCGTCGCCCGGCAGCGGCACCGTCCACCATTTGCTGATGGAGATGCTGAAGGCTCAGGAAGGCCTTTCGCTCACGCACGTGCCGTATCAGGGAAGCGGGCAGGCGCTCACCGACCTGATGAGCGGCCGCATCGACTTGATGCTGATCGACATGCAGATCGGCCTGCCGCAGGTGAAGGCCGGCAAGGTGAAGCTGCTGGCCACCACCGGGCTGAAGCGCTCGAGCCAGTTGCCCGACACGCCGGCCATCACCGAGAAATACCCGAAGCTCGACCTTTCGGCCTGGCAAGGCATCGCCGCGCCGGCCGGCACGCCGCAGAACATCGTCGCTCGCGTGCACGACGAGATCAACCGGGCGCTCGAAAAGCCCGAGTTCCGCGAAGAGCTCGCGAAGGTCGGTCTCGAGGCTCGACCGATGGGCACCATCGAATTCAACGACATGCTGCGCCGCGATCTGCCACGCTGGGCCGACTTGGTGAAGCGCACCGGCGCGAAGGCCAATTGACACCCCTCGCTGAACCCTTCACCCCATGCGCATCCAACACCTCATCGACGGCCGTCCGGTCGAAAGCAGCGGCTACTTCGAAACCGTGAATCCGGCCACCCAGGAGGTGCTCGCCGAAGTGGCGCGCGGCGGCGAGGCCGAGGTGAACGCGGCCGTCGCCGCGGCCAAGACGGCGTTCCCCGCGTGGGCCGCGAAGCCCGCCGTCGAACGCGCCGCGCTGATGCGAAAGCTCGCCGAGCTCATCACGACCCACGTGCCCGAGATCTCCGCGATCGAAACGAAGGACACCGGCCAGGTGATCGGCCAGACGCAGAGGCAGCTGGTGCCGCGCTCGGCCGACAACTTCCGCTACTTCGCCGAGATGTGCGTGCGCGTCGACGGCCACACCTACCCGACCGAGACCCACCTGAACTACACGCTCTACCACCCGGTCGGCGTGTGCGCGCTCATCAGCCCGTGGAACGTGCCCTTCATGACCGCCACATGGAAGATCGCGCCGGCGCTGGCGTTCGGCAACACCGTGGTGCTGAAGATGAGTGAACTTTCGCCGATGAGCGCCGCCCGCCTCGGCGAGCTCGCGCTCGAGGCCGGCATCCCGCGCGGCGTGCTGAACATCGTGCACGGCTACGGTTCGCAAGTCGGCGAGCCGCTCTGCGCGCACCCCGACGTGCGCGCGATCTCGTTCACGGGGTCGACCGCGACTGGCAACCGCATCGTCAAGTCGGCGGGCTTGAAGAAGTTCTCGATGGAGCTCGGCGGCAAGAGCCCATTCGTGGTCTTCGACGACGCCGACTTCGAGCGCGCGCTCGATGCGGCGGTGTTCATGATCTTCTCGAACAACGGCGAGCGTTGCACCGCCGGCTCGCGCATCCTGGTGCAGAAGTCGATCTACCCGGAGTTCGCCAAACGCTTCGTCGAGCGCGCGACGCGCATCGTGGTCGGCGACCCGCTCGACGAGAAGACGACCATCGGCCCGATGATCAGTCAGGCGCACCTGGCCAAGGTGCGCAGCTACATCGAGCTCGGCCCGAAGGAAGGCGCGAAGCTGCTCTGCGGCGGGCTCGATGCACCCGCATTGCCGGCCGCTTTCGCGAAAGGCAACTTCGTGATGCCGACGGTGTTCGGCGACGTCGACAACCGCATGCGCATCGCGCAGGAAGAGATCTTCGGCCCGGTCGCCTGCCTGATCCCCTTCGACGACGAGGCCGATGCGATCGCGAAGTCGAACGACATCATGTATGGCCTCTCGAGCTACGTGTGGACCGAGAACCTGGGCCGCGCGCACCGCGTCGCGGCGGCGGTCGAAGCTGGCATGTGCTTCGTCAACAGCCAGAACGTGCGTGACCTGCGCCAGCCGTTCGGAGGCACGAAGGCCTCGGGCACCGGCCGCGAAGGCGGCACTTGGAGCTACGAGGTGTTCCTCGAACCGAAGAACATCGCGGTCTCGCTCGGTTCGCACCACATCCCGCGCTGGGGGCTGGGCGAGGGCGGAGAGAAACGCGCGTGAGCGCGCCGGTCCGCTCCCCAGCGCGCTTTCCCGAGCGCGCAGCGCGCAGGGCAGCCCGATGAGCCTCTACGCGATGCAGAAGTTCCTGTTCGAGATGAACCGGGACCCGTCGACTCAAGAGCGCTTTCGCGCGGCACCCGACGAGGTCATCGCGCGCTTCGACCTGAACGACGAAGAACGCAGCGCTGTCGAGCGCGGCGACATCGGCCTGATGTACGTGCTCGGCGCGAACGGTCAACTGTTGATGCACCACGCCGCCTTCCTGGGGCTGCCCTGGGCCGACTACATCGCCGCGATGCGCGAAGGCGTCGTCACGCATGGTCCGGTGCGTGCCGGCATCTACGCGATGACGACCGGCGCCGACGAAAAGGTCGCGGGCGTATGAGCCTGCCCGGCCGACCAGGGCCACGAAGAGGCCCCTTCGGGTCCTCGGGCGAATACCGAAGCGCGCAGCGCCGAGGTACCCCAATGAGCCTCGCCTCATGAGTCTGGTCTTTGCGGCGGTGTGCAGCCACGGCCCCGGCATTACCGGCCGCGCGAAGCTAGCCGACCCGGCGTTGGCCGATCCGTTCCACGCCGCCTTCGAGTCGCTCGGCGAACAGCTCCGTGCGGCTAGGCCCGATGCGCTCGTCGTCGTGGCGGCCGAGCACTTCGCGAACTTCTTCATGAACAACATGCCGGCCTACGCGATCGGCATGGCCGACCACTACGAAGGCCCGATCGAAGACCCGGCGTGGCTCGGCATCGCGCGCACGCGCGTCCCGGGCGACGCGGCGCTGTCGAAATCGCTCATCACCGAAGTGATGCAGACCGTCGACGTCTCGTTCGCCGAAGAGTGGAAGTTCGATCACGGCATCATGGTGCCGCTCCACTTTCTAACGCCGCGCTACGACATCCCCGTGATCCCCTGCAACATCAACTGCCAGGGCCCGCCGCTCACGCCGCTGGCGCGCTCGTGGGCGTTCGGCGAGGCCTTGCGCACGGCGTGCGACCGGGTGCCGCAGCGCATCGCGATCGTCGGCACCGGCGGCATCTCGCATTGGCCGGCCACGCCCGACAGCGGCAAGATCAACGCCGACTGGGATCGCGAATTCCTGCGCCGGTGGGTCAGGAACGATCGCGCCGCGCTGCTCGACTACGGAGACGAAGCGACTTACCGCGACGCTGGCCAGGGCGGCTTCGAGATCCGCACCTTCATCAGCGTCGCCGCAGCTGCGCGAGGCCAGGGCGAACTGCAGCACTACGCGCCGATTCCGATCTTCTCGGTCGGCTGCACCATCGCGACGATGCAGGTCGCCTGATCGGACGCAGCCCGCGCGCTCCACGAAACGAATCGAGCCCACACCATGCCGCACCTCACGCTCGACCACTCCGCCAACCTCCGGGCCAACGGCGACTTCCCCGGCCTTTGCAAAGCGCTCGCCGACACCGTCATCGCGCAACGTGAAGACGGCAAGCCGGTGTTCCCAATCGCCGGCGTCCGCGTCCGTGCGATCGCAGCCGAGGCCTGGTGCATCGCCAACGGCCAGCCCGACGCCGGTTACGTGCACGGCCGCTTTGCGATCGGCGCGGGGCGCAGCGACGCGGCGAAGAATGCCGCCGGCGACGCGATCTTCGACGTGATGAAGAGGCATTTCGAAAAACAGTTCGCGAGCCGGGGCCTCGCGCTTTCGCTCGAGATCGCCGAGTTCAGTGAGACCGGCACCTGGAAGCACAACAACCTGCACGCGCGCTTCAAACCCACGGCCTGAACGGCGACCACTCGGCATGCTTTCCCAAGACACGATCGAAGCGCTCGCGCGCCAGCTCTACGACGCGCGCAAATCGCGAACGGCGCTGCGCCAGTTCTCGAAGGCGCATCCGGCCATGACCATCGACGACGGCTACGCGATCCAGCGCGCGTGGGTCGCGCTCGAATTGGCCGACGGCCGCACCGTGAAGGGCCGGAAGATCGGCCTCACCTCGCGCGCGATGCAGCTGTCGTCGCAGATCACCGAGCCCGACTACGCGCCTCTGATGGACGACATGTTCTTCGCGCAGGGCGGCGACATCCCGTTTGACCGCTTCATCGCGCCGCGCGTCGAAGTCGAGCTTGCGTTCATTCTTGGCAAGCCGCTGAAGGGCCCGGGCATCACGCTGTTCGACGTGCTCGCCGCCACCGAGTACGTCACGCCCGCGATCGAGATCATCGACGCCCGCATCGAGCAGTTCGACCGCGACACCAAGGCGATGCGCAAGGTGTTCGACACCATCTCCGACTTCGCGGCCAACGCGGGCATCGTGCTCGGCGGGCGGCCGATGCGGCCGCACGACATCGACCTGCGCTGGGTTGGCGCGATGCTCTTCAAGAACGGCGTGATCGAGGAGACGGGGCTGGCCGCCGGCGTGCTTAACCACCCGGCGACCGGCGTGGCCTGGCTCGCCAACAAACTCGCGCCGCACGACGAACAGATGCACGAAGGCGACGTGGTGCTCGCCGGTTCGTTTACGCGCCCGACGCCGGCAGTGGCCGGCGACAACTTCCACATCGACTACGGTCCGATGGGGACCGTCTCGTTCCGGTTCGCCTGACCGGCTTTCGACATCGGGCGACGATCGGTGAGCCGGTCAGGTCTTGAAGCCGGCCCGCTCGACGCCTGAGGCGCAGATGTCTTCGTCTTCGTCGCCGGTGCCTCCGCTCGCGCCCACGGCACCGATGACCTGGCCCTCGCCGTCCTTGATCAACACGGCACCGGGATGAGCGAGGAAGCGCCCGTTGGCCGTGGCGGCGAGGGCGACGAAGAAGTTCGGGTTGTCCTTGGCGCGCTCGGCCAGCGTGCGGCTGGAGACGCCGATCCCGATCGCGCCCCACGCCTTGGCCGTGGCGACATCGACGCGAAACATGCTGGCGCCGTCCTGCCGCTGCACCGCCTTCACGCAGCCCGAGCTGTCGAGCACGACCACGGCCATCGGCGCGTAGCTGGCTTCCGACGAGCGTTGCAAAGCGAGATCGATGAGTCGATTCGCCTGGGCTAACGAGAGTTCCGTCATTCGAGAACCTTGGTGCGGGAAGGCTGGTGTGGCGGGGCGCCGCGCCGGATCCCGATTCTGACGTGCCGGTGCCGTCAGAAGGCATGCGACAGCCCGAACTCGGCGCTTTTGAATGGCGATGGTTTCGGCCGCGCGGGCGGCTCGGGTCATCCAACGGTCACATGCCGTTCGTAACGTCGATGCAGAGGCCGTGGTTAAACGCCGGGCCTCCGCCAACCTAAACATGGAAAGGAACGCCATGAACTTCAAGACGATCTCCGTGACGTCGGCCCTCGCGGCGCTGTGTCTGGCAGCGGTCACGGCGAGCGCGTTAGCGCAGGACTTCGATGAGCGGCGTGAACGCCACGAGCCCTACGCGATCGGCCTTTGGGGCGACCTGCCTTACTCCGACGTGCAGGCGCTGGTCGGCGTTCCCAACCTGATCGCCGACATGAATCGGCAGGACCTGGCGTTCACGATCCACGATGGCGACCTGAAGGCGGGCAACGGGACGCCAGGGTCGGTCACACCGACGACCTGCAGCGACGCCTTGTACGTGCAGTCTGCTGCGTTCTTCAATGCGTTGCGGGCGCCCGCCATGCTCACGCCGGGCGACAACGACTGGACCGACTGCGACCGCCCGTCGAACGGCAGCTACTCGTCGCGCGAGCGGCTCGAACACGAACGCCAGGTGTTCTTCGGCACGCCGTTTTCATTGGGCCATCGCCGCATGCGCCAAGAGGTTCAGACGACGGCGCCGCTTTGCCTGGGCGTCAGCGGCTCTGTCCCTTGCGTCGAGAATCGGCGCTGGAACTATGGTGGTGTGACCTATGTGACGCTCAACGTTCAAGGCTCCTGCAACAACCTTTGCGACACCGCCCCCGACGTCCCGGAGTTCATGGCGCGCAACCGCGCCAACATCGCCTGGTTGCGGGAATCCTTTCGCTTGGCGGCCGCACGCCAGTCGGTCGCTGTGATGATCGTCGCGCAGGCCAACCCCGGCTGGGATGTCACCGACGGCACGCGGGCGCCTTTGCGCGACCCGAAGACGCTCGCTCAGACCGACGGCCAGCCGGACGGATTTCAGGAGTACCTGATCGCGCTGCGAGAGGAGGTCGTCAACTTTCGCCGGCCGGTGGCCTATGTGCACGGCGACTCGCACTACCACCGGATCGACAAACCCTTGCTCGACGCCTCGGGTCGCCGCATCGAGAATTTCACGCGGGTCGAAACCTTCGGCGACAACCAGGCCAATGGCACCAACGACGTCAACTGGTTGCGCGTGACCGTCGATGCGCGCAGTCGCGAGGTCTTTTCGTACCAGCAGCAGATCGTGCCGGGCAACCGGACCGCGGTGCCGGCGCCGCTCTGAGGCCGGTATCCGCCGAGAGGCGGCAGGCATCGGGCGCAAGGGTCAGAATGCGCGGCAAGCTGCTCTCGACGGCACACGCCTCGGTCAAAAGGACCCCGCCATGAATGCACCTCTCCGCGATCTCGCCCCCGCGTCCCGGCCCGCCGACATCGGCGCGGACGAATGGATGCTCCGCCTCGAGCTCGCGGCCTGCTACCGGCTCTTCGATCATCTCGGCTGGGCCGAGATGATCTTCAACCACATCACGATGCGCGTGCCGGGCGGCGACGCGCACTTCCTGATCAATCCGTACGGCCTGCACTACTCCGAGGTGACGGCGCGCAATCTCGTCAAGATCGATCTGAGGGGCAACGTGATCGGCTCTTCCGATTACCCGATCAACCCCGCCGGCTTCGTGATCCACGGCGCCATCCACGCGCATCGGCACGACGCGCTCTGCGTGATCCACACGCACACCACGGCCGGCATCGCGGTCGCTTGCAAGCAGAGCGGGCTCACGTTCGACAATTTCTACGCCGCGCAGTACTGGAACAAGGTGGCCTACCACGACTTTGAAGGCATCTCGACCGATGTCGACGAGCAGGATCGTCTGGTGAAGAGCTTCGGCAACAAGAACGCGCTGATCCTGCGCAACCATGGCCTGCTGGTGGTCGGCGGCAGCGTGCCCGAGGCCTATATGCGCATGTGGACCTTGCAGCGCGCCTGCGAGGTTCAGGTCGCCGCTTCGGCGATGCCGGGCCCGAACCACCCGATTGGCGACGACGTACTGCGCGTGATTCCCGAACAGCAGAAGCCGATGATGGCGGGCCAGGCGCGGCCGGGCCAACTGGTCTTCGATGCGATGCTGCGACGCGCGAAGATCCGGCTCGAAGACATCGCCGGTTGAACGGCAAAGAATGAGGCGGGCGGCTGGCCGCGACGGCTAGCCGAGTCAGTCGGTTGTGACGTGGCGTGGCGAGGGGGCGAACCCTGATCACGGTCGGGTCTTGGCTTGAAATGACGCCGTCACGCCCAAGTTGTGAGGCATGCCGCGGTCAAGCGGCGAGAAGGCTCCCACCATGTATCGCGCCGAATCCGTCAAGAGCAAACTCGAAACCGTGATCGCGCTCGCGCGGCTGCTTGAGCGCGTCGAAGGCAGCCCGGTTCCGGTCGGTGCCGATCAGTACCGAGCGCTCGTCGTTCAGCTGAAGGTGGCACTCGGGGTCGAGCTGCCGACCCAAGCGCTGAACGCCGTGCTCGGTGCACACCCGGCCGCGGCCGAGCTGTACGAAAACATGCACTACGACACGTCCGGCCTCGCGCGCTCGCCGCTCGACAAGTCGGTGCAGAGCGAGATGCTGACGAGCCAGTGGCTGGCTCGCATCGCGCACCAGCCGCCGAAGGCGGGTTGACGCAAGCGCCGGTGTCCGCCGGCGGGTCCGCAGCACGCCCGTTCGATCATCAGTGCGAGTCAGCCAGGCGGCGCCATCGAGCGGCCGCTTCGGTGCGTTCAGGCGCGACCGTCGCCAGCTCGTCGAACAGCTGCCTCGCGGCGTTCGGATCGGTCGTCGCGAGCGCCTCGGCCATTCTGAGCAACGGGTCGTATGCGGGCCTGAAATCGGGGCTGATCCGCAATGCGTTCATCAGCGGCGCGCGGACCTGAGCCAGCATATCGGCGGCATTGGCTGTGGGCTGCACATAGAGCCCGGCCTCGATGAACGCGTCGCGTGCCCTCCAGTAGGCGGCGAGCCGCTGGGCGGCGGCGGCATCGGGAGGCGCCGCCAGCACGTCGAGCGGCGTGACGCGCCACTCGTGCAGCAACGCCACCAGCCTGTCGCGCGGGCGTGAGTCGGGTGCGTAGGTGATGCGCGGTGCGTCGTAGGCGACGACTGGGCGGTCGTCGGTGTTGAGCGGCGCGCTGTTCGCGAATCGTTCCAGCGACGCCGGACCGGCCACGAAGCTGCCGAGCAAGGCATGAACGTCGTCGATGCCGAAGCGGGCCAGCGGGACCGGGTAGTCGGTGTCGGCCAGGCGGCGAGCGACGGTCTCAACGTCGAGCCGCTCGGCATCGCGTCGACCGATCAAGCCCAGCACCGGCGTGTCGAGGCTGTTGCTCGCGAGCATGGCCGTGGCATCGGGGTACGCGGCCAGAAACGAGCGCACGATGCTGCGAACCGTTGCGAGATCGAGCTGGTGCAGCGGCAGCCATTGGCAGAACAGGCCGCCAGGCGCCAGGCGCTCCCGCACCGCACGGAAGTGCTCCACTGTGTAGAGCGCACCCGAGCCGCTGCGCGCCGGATGGAAGTTGTCGGCGACGACGACGTCGTAGTGCGCCGGTGTGACGACGACGAAGCGGCGTGCGTCGACCGCGACGACCTGAAGGCCGCCGCCCGCAGGCGTCGGCAGCGAAGCGCCGCGTCGGAACCAGGCGGAAGCCTCGATGACCTCGGGCAGCAACTCGACCGCCTCGACCTGCAGCGTCTGGTCAGCGGCAGCCGTGGACGCCGTCACGCCCGTTCCAAGACCCAGGAACAGCACACGCTTCGGGCGCGGATGCAGCAGGATCGGCAGCAAGGCTTGCCGACCGTCGACCAGACCGGTGGCGCTGCTGCCCTCCTGCTGCCGGTTGTCGATGCGCAACCGCGACACGCCCGCCGCGTCTTCGACGACGCTGACCGCGGCGTTCGCCCCCTCCGCGTAATGCACGAGTCGGCCGCCAGCGGGGATGTCGATGAAGGCCAGCGGCGGCGCCAGCACGAGAAGCCCAACGGCGACGCCGGCGGGCAGCCATGTCGAGGGCTTCCGCAAGCCATCGCGCGAGACCAGGAGCGCGTAGCCGAGCACCCCGACGAGCAGCGCGCGCGACGGCCCGATCGCGGGCGCGAGCCAGACGCCGAAGATCAGCGGCGCGAACGCGGCGCCGAGCGTGTTGACGCCGAGCGCTCGTCCGAAACTCGCGCCCGCGCGATGGGCTTGTGCGCTCAGGTGGCTGAAGAGCGCGCCCATCACGAAGGTCGGCAGCGCGAACGCAGCGACGGCAAGCGTCGCCTCGATCGCGATCGCCGGGGCCATGCCGTCGCCCAGCAGGTTTGTCATGAGCTGCTTGATGGCGTCGGCTCCCCACAACGCGCCGAGGCCGAGCAGGCAGGCGACGGCCAGCGCGCGCAACAGGCGGTCGCCGAGCCGATCGGCATCCGCGTCGCGCGCGAACCAGCGCTCGTGGGCGGCGGCGCCGAGGCCGGTGCCGGCGAGGTAGACGGCCAGCAGCATCGCGAAGGTGTAGACGGTGTCTTCGGTGACCTGGCTGAGCACGCGGATCACCAGCACCTCATAGCCCACGCCGAGCAAGCCGGTCAACGCCAGCCGGCCCAGCCGACCGCGCTGCAGCCGGGCGTCGTCTCCGGCAGCCCGCGCGGCATGCCCGGCTCCGCGCGGCAACGCGAACAGCGCCACGCCGGCGCAGGCCACGTTGACGAGCGCACACAGGCTCGCCGTCCGCACCAGGCCGAACGCCGGCACGAACCAGAACGCGGCCACCAGAACGCCGACCATCGCGCCGAGCGTGTTGGCGGCGTAGGGCGCGCCGATCGAGCGGCCGGCGCCGCGCCAGCCAGCGGCGATGCGCTCCATCGCCGGCAGCGTCGCGCCCATCGCCAGCGTCGCCGGCAACAGCAGCAGCGTCATGCCGACGAACGCGACGCCCCACTGCCGCCACGCGCCCGGCGCCGTGCCCATGAGAACCAGCAGGAAGCGTGTGACTTGGGGCATGAGCACCGCGAGGGCGACGCCCCAGCCCGCGATGACGAGTTCACAAGCCGCGTACCAGCGCCTCGCGTCAGGGCTGCGTTCGATCCGGGAGCCGAACACCCAGGCGCCGACGGCCAGGCCGCCGAAGAACGCAGCGACGACGGCGAGCACGGCCGCCGCTTCATGGCCGAGCCAGAGCGAACCTTGCTGAGTCCAGACGACCTGATAGCCCAGGCCGGCGAAGCCCGACGCGAACATCAGCGCGAGCGAAACCGGCCAGTGCGACTGCACGCGGACCGCCGGCGTGGTCGGCAACGATGCGAGATCGATCGTCGACACCGTGGCTCAGCCGCTGAAGCCGATCGAGTAACCCCACGAGTCCAGTCGCGTCGGAATCGCGTTGAATGCCAGCGTGACCCGGCGCCCGCCCTGGTTCGGCGGCACGGCATGCATCAGGTAGCTCGGGAACAGCACCATGTCGCCGGGGTCTGGCGCCGGACTGATCCATTTGTCGGCGCTATAGGGGCTGGGGGCGACACCGGTGTGATCATTCTTGAACACGAAGTCGGTGCCGCCCGGCGACTTCATGAAGACGGTCTGTGACGAGGCGTGCGTTTCGGTGAGGTAGACCACGCCCGAGATGAAGCTGTTGGCGTGGTTGTGCATGGCCTGGTGGCCGCCGGTCTCGAGCACGTTGACCCAGATCTCCTTGATAGACCAACCCATGCGCTCGCCGAAGAGGTGCTGCCCGAACTCGAGCAGCTTCGGCGTGATGAGCGTCGCGGCCTCGACGAACAAGGGGCTGTCGCCCGGCCGCAGCATCTCGGTGTGCGTGAGTTTGGGCGAGGTGTTGTTGTCGCGCAGCGCGATGGCGCTGAAGTGCGCGACCAGGCCTGCGGTGAGTGAGAGCGGCAGCACGGCGTGCACGCGCGAAAGCGGGATCGGGAACAGGCCGAAGACCTCGTCCATGCCGGCTCAGGCGAAGAGGGTTGCGACACGCAGCCACGACCAGTAAGCCGCGAGCGTGCCGATGGCGTAGAGCGTCGGCGTCTTCATGCGGGAGGCCCAGGCCAGGCGATGTGCCGCCTGCACGAGCATCCAGGCAACGCCGACCGTGAGCAATTGCCCGAGTTCGACCCCGACGTTGAAGCTCACGAGGGCGATTGGCAGGTGAGCCTCGGGGAGACCGATCGCCTGCAGTGCGCCGGCGAAACCGAGGCCGTGCACCAGACCGAAGATGAAGGCGACGAGTGCCGGCAGGCGCCGCGCCAGCGTCACGCGATCGCGCATGGCTTCGCTGGCGACGAGCACGATCGAGAGCGCGATGCAGGCCTCGACCGGCGCGGGGCGCAACGTGAGCCAGCCGAGCGCGGCGCTGGCGAGCGTGAGGCTGTGAGCGACCGTGAAAGCGGTGATGGTCCAGACCAGCTTGCGCCGGAAGCCGACCAGGAACAACAGGCCAATCACGAACAGCAGGTGATCGATGCCGCTCAGGATGTGCTCGACGCCGAGGACCAGATAGGCCGACCCGATCTCGAGCACGCCGCGCTTGTCCTCGGCCGAGCCGTACAGCTGCACCGTCGGCTGGCCCGCCGTGAGCGTGTAGACCCGCGACTGCCCGTCGAGCCAGTAGATCTTCACCAGCGCGGCCGAATAGCGCTCGCCCACGCCCTTGACCGACAGCGTGCCTTGCATGCCCGCTTCGCCGCAGTGCACGACGTTCGAATCGGCGCGGCAGCCCGCCGGCCAGACGGGAGTCAGGTCGTCCTCGGCGGCGCGTTTCTCGCTCGCCGTCCACAGCCACAGGAATTCGCCGCGGGTTACTTCGCGCACCTGCATTTCGGCCATCGACATCTCGTGTGCCGAAGCGGCCATCGCCGGCAGCCACAGCAGCGCGGCCAGCACGAGCATCGGCCAGCGACTCACCGCGTGTTCTCGGTCCGGACCACGTACTTGCGGGCCAGGTTCTGCACCGCGGCGCTGCGCTGCTCCGACATCACCGCGTCCTTCCAATCCTGCAGGACGACGCCGCGCAGGGGCTCGAAGTCGGCCGGACGAGCCGGCGTGGTGGCTTCGAGCCGCACGGCCCGAAAGCCATCGCGCGACGCGAGCGCGTGCCACTCACCCGGCACCGACGTTTCGAGCGCCTGGGCGAACTCGGGCCCGTAGCTCTGCAACAGATTGGCATGCGGTCGGCCCTTGAACACCCGCAGGCCGGCCTTGGCGTCGCCCGGCGTGCCGGCGTTCAGCGCGGCGACGAAGCCGCGCACCGCGCCTTCCGAGGTGTCGCCGGAGAGGACCGCCTCGAGAAAATCGAAGCGCGGTGGCTCGTCGTATTTCACGCGGTGCTGCTCGAACCAGGCGCGCAGCACCTTGTCGTCGAACGGCGGCAGCTTGACGTTCGCATCGACCACGCTGAGTGCCTTGAAGATGACGCGCTCGCGGATCCCGGTGTCGCCCTTGTCGACCTGCATCGCCAAGCCTTCGCGGTACAGCACTTCGTTGTCGAGCCAGACCTTGCGAAGCGCCACGAGCTCTTCGGCATTCGGAGCACGCCCGCGCGCGGACTGGAAGACCTCGCGGGCTTCACGATCGACATCGGCACCGACGACGATGGTGCGCGGATCGCCGGCGCTGGCCAGCAGGAAATGGTCAGCCGCGAAGAGCGCGCCACCGAGCAGCACGAAGTGGAGCAGCGGCTCGCGCAGCCAGCCGGGCAACGGGCGTCGCGCGGATTCTGAGGGTCGGTCGGAAGGATCGGCGCCGGGCAGGGGCGTGGAAACGGAAGCAGTGGTCATGTCGGGGGCGAGTGGTCATGCGTAGTCGATGTCGAAGTCTGCCTGGACCACGCCGCCCTTTTCGAACACGAGGGTGAGCGGGTAGGCCCGTGCCATTTCAAGCGGGTGGCGCAGGCGGACCAGGCGCAGATGCGTTCCGGTCTCGCAGAGATTCGATTCTCGATCTGCCGGAATGGCGAAGTCGACGCGGTGCAACGCGCCAGGGCCGCCCATCTCCGCGCCCTCTGCCACCGGCGTCTCGGCATGGATGAGGCGGTCGGTCTGCAGCACCTGGTCGAAGGTCATCGAGATGATCGCGGTGCTCGCACCGGCCGCCGATGCCCTAGACCACGGGTGCAGGATGCGCATCGTCGACGAGAAAAATTCGCAGGCACGCGCCGACGGCACGACCAGCGCGACCCCGAAGCCGATGGCGGCCTTGATCACGAGTCGTCGGTCGATCTGATGGGTCATGGCGCTCTCGCGGATTGAAAACAAAGAAAGGCGCCGCGCGTGGCCGCGCGGCGCCTGCGCTGGAGCAAGAAAAATCACTTCACGCCGGCGACGACGGTGGAGCCCGCCACTTCGACGTAGATCGGGTTGCCGTAGAACCAGAGGTCGGCCCAAGCGGCGACGTCGAACGACACCGCCCTCTGCCCGGCGATCGGGTTCCCGGCGCCGCTCGCCGTCGCGAGATGGTCGGGGCAGCCATCGAACTGATTGCCGGCCGAGTGCACCGTGGTGCAGGGGATGCGAAGGCGCGTCAGGTCGCTGGCGTTGGTGTACACGTCGGCCAGCGGGTTGCCGTCGGCGTCGGTCTCGAAGGGCACGGCCGGTGGCATGTTGGTGCCACGCACCCGCACGTACTGCGAACTCGTGACCGACGGTATGCGGTACGTCATCGCCAGCAGCGCCGTGCCGTCGACGCTGGAGCTGACCTGGGCCCACGGTGTCGGGCTCGATCCGCTGAAGGTCCGGATCACCGCCGCCGTGGTGTTCTTGGCCGCGGCCGGCACGATGGACAAGTCGCCGGTCGTGCCGTCGGCGTGCAGCCAGGCGGTGTTGCGCGGCCATTCACCCGCGTAGTCGGCGGCGCCGGGGGTCTTGTACCCTGTGACCATGCCGCGGATCAGGTCGATGTGGTCGAGGACCGGCCGGTTGAGCGGCTGGTTCGTCCCGATCTGCAGCAGCGACGGGTTGGGGAAGGTGTAGGGCGAGTAGTTCGTGCCGTCCGGATCGCGCACGACGATCGCGACGACGATCTCGGCCCCGGGGCGCACGATCAGCTTCTCGCCCATCGTCGCGCAACCGCTGGTGTCGATGTCGGTGTTGCCGGCGGCTGCCCGAACTGCCAGGGCCTGCACCGCAGCGCTGCTGCGCGTGGCAGGGCCGGGATACGAGGCGCAGGCGATGAAAGCGAGGCGGTCGATGAGCTGGCCGCTCGCGGCCCAGTTGTTGCCGGTGCGCAGGCCGTCGACGATCGTCTGCGGACGCAGCTTGTCGGTACCGTTGCGCACCATCGTGTAGTTGCGCTGATATTCGCCGGGATAGAAGTCTTGTGTCGTGCGCCGGTCATCCGGGCCGAAGGAGCCGCGGTTGTGCCAGTCGCTGCTGGCGAAGAACCAGAAGTTGCGGCCCTCGCCGAGCATTGCATCCCACACGCCGCCGACCAGCGAGCCGTAGACGCCGGTGCCGCCGTAGGTCGTGCCGCCCACGCTGTCGGTCAGGACGCCCGCGATGTTGTTGCGGCGCACCTGGTACTCGCCGCGGTTCGACGAGGCACCGTGGCCTGGCTGCGTCTCCATGCCGATGCCGATTTTGGGCGCGGTGTTGTTGAAGTCCCGCAGGTGCTCCACGTTGAAGCCGTTGTTGCCGTCCGGGTTGAACGGGCCGGCGCGTTCCAGGTGGGCGGGCACGTAGTAGCTGGCGGAGGGGTGGAAAGCAGCCATCCACTTGATGCCCTCGAGCGTCTTCAGATGGCCGCGGGTGCCGGTGCCGGCACCGCCGGCTGGGATCAGCTTCTGCGCGGTGGCGTTGAAGCCGAGCGACGGATCGGTCGAGTTCGGGCTGCCGGGAACGGCGCACTGCCAGTTGTTCGCAGCGCCGCGGCTGGTGTCGGTGTCACCGAGGTCGAAGCAGTAGTTCCACTGCGAGAGCGCGTTCGCATTGCCGAGCGGCGCGTAGCGCGCGGTCAACGGGCCCGGCGCAGTCGGCAGCGTGGCGGTGTCGAGCGCGGCAGGAATCTGGCCGGTGATGACCGACATCGACGAATGCTCGTGCCCCGGGACGATCGATTCGTTGCCCAGGAACAGCGGCAGGTTCTTGTACGCGCTCAAGTACTCGATCACGGGGTACTGGTATTCCTGCATCGACTGCCAGCGCCACATGTAGCCGATCGGGTTGTTGCCGGGCTGCAGATCGCCCTTGACGTTGGCCACGCCGATGCTGTCGGCCCACTGGGTCGACGGGCCGTTGTAGTTACCGCTCGGGTTCGTGCCCGTCACGCCGAAAGGGGTCGGGCCGGATAGGAAGGGATAGGCCGGCGTGCTGAGCGTGGCGTCTTCCACCAGCGTGCAATTGCGCGTGCCGCCGCTGTTGCCGTGGCCCGCCTGCACGAACCAGTCGAGACCCCAGGGGGTGTCGGTCTTGTCGGTCGACTTCTTGACCAGCTTCTGCATCGAGATCGAGCCGTCGGAGCAGGTGGTGTGGTTGTGGAAGTCGCCGGCGACGTAGTTGCCGGCGACCTTGGCCGCCGATGCGGTGGTGGGCGCGCCGGCGACACTGACGGTGCCCAGGGCGGCGAGCGCCGCCAGGGCCATGGGATGCTTGACGAACCGGGTTGCCATAGAAATCTCCTCGTTGTTGGGGGCGTGACGTGCGGTGCCGCGCTCCAGACGCACGGATCGCAACTTCCTTCGACGGATCGTAGAAAGCGCATGTGACGGCTGTGCGACAAGCCCGGGGTCGTGACGTCTTCCGAACATCGGGGCGCACGCGGGGACTCTCCCGATCGGTTGGCCGAGGAGCGGTCGTGTCGGCGTGTCACGCGCGTGTCGCAAAGGCCACATAGCCTCTCCCCTCAGTCACCGTCCTGTCTCAACGTCCCGCCGGCGGCGCCGCAGGCGGGCTCCCCCATCCAACCACCCGAGGAGTTCACGATGAAGTTCACATCCGCTGCGGCCGCAGCCCTTCTGGCCCTGTCGCCGGCGCTTGCCGCCGCGGACGGGTTTCTGGTCGACTTTGAACGCCAGTGGAACTATGGCGAACCCGTCGACAACACCTATTCCGGACTCGGCGTCTCGTTCGTTAACGTGCTCGGACTTTCGAACGACGCCGACTTCACCTACTACAGCGGCGCGCCTTCGCCGCTCGGCACAGCGTTCGTGCAGAGCGCGAACACCACCGACCGCTCGTTCATGAACGTCGTGAACGGCAGCATCGCCGGCGCCCTCAACTTCTTCTATTCGACGCCGACCGCCGTCACCGGTGCGATCCGCGCCTACTCGGGCCTCAACGGTGACGGAGCGCTGCTCGGCACGTACAACCTGGCAAGCAACGACCAAACCGACGCCTACAACACGTGGACGGCAGCCAGCTTCGCATTCGCCGGGGCTGCCCGTTCGTTCGACCTGACCGGCAGTGCCAACGTGGTCGGCTTCGACAACATCTCCGCCGTCGTGACGCCGGTCCCAGAGCCGTCCGCGATCGTGCTGATGCTGGTTGGCGGCGCCGGCATGCTGCGATTTGCAGCGCGCCGCCGGCGCAGCTAGCGCGAGACCGTTTGGCCGGTCCGAGCCGGCAGCCGGCTCGCGTCGCGCACCGACGAGAAATTGTCGCGCAGCATCGATTAGTCGGCGCACGCCGGATCGCCCATCCAGACGAAGACCCACTGGTTCTTCACGGCGATCGGATAGGCCTGC
This sequence comes from Caldimonas sp., assembly GCA_965246805.1. GTDB lineage: Bacteria > Pseudomonadota > Gammaproteobacteria > Burkholderiales > Burkholderiaceae_C > Schlegelella_A. Next base: position 610,745 of record CBDFFO010000006.1, read on the forward strand.
ACGAAGGCCTTCGCCTTGATCGTCGTCGATCTCGGGATCTCGACGAAGCGCCCGCTCTCGTCCAAGCGCAAGCCGTGATAGCCGCAGCGCACGCAGTCGCCTGCCTTGCGATCTTTTGAGAGCGGCGCGAATCGGTCACAGCAGCGGTCGCGCAGCGCGACGACGCGACGGCGCGACCGTCGTCCGGGCGGTACATGTCGATCGCTTGGCCGAGCACCGTGCGCGCGAAAAGACCATCGGCGGGCACCTCGTGGTCCGACGCGATCACGTACCAGCAGTTTCGAGGCTAGGGCAAAGCGGGTTGTGCATCGCGGCACTGTCGCGTTTTTGCGGAGGCGCGAACAGCGGCTATTCCCGAAAATCCGGCACTGTCTCAACACTGCCCCGGGGGTTCCTCATGCCGCTGCCACGACCGCTCGCTGCCACGCCGCTCCGCTCGATCGCAGGGCGACTCGTCGTCGGCGCGGCCTGTCTTCTCGCGGTGCCGTTCGCGCTCGCCGACATCACCATCGGCGTTACGCTCTCGACGACCGGGCCGGGCGCCTCGCTCGGCATTCCGGCCGAAGCGACGCTCAAACTGTGGACCGCCGACATCGCCGGCGAGAAGGTCAAGTTCATCGTCCTGAACGACGCGTCCGACAGCGGCACGGCCGCGAAGAACGCGGCCCGGCTGATCACCGAGGACAAGGTCGACATCATCATCGGCTCATCGGTGACGCCGCCGTCTCTCGCGGTCGTGGAGGCCGCTGGCGCGGCGCAGGTGCCGGTGATCTCGCTCGCCGGCGGCGGCGCGATCGTGCTGCCGCAGGACGGCCCGCGCAAGTGGGCGTTCAAGCTGTCGCCAACCGAGTACTTCCAGAGCGTGGTGGTGCTCGACCACATGGCGAAGAACAAGGTGAAGACGGTCGCGACCATCGTCTTCGCGACCAGCTATGGCGAAGGATTCCAGAAGGCGTTCGAGCCGCTCGCGCAGGCGAAGGGCGTGAAGATCGTCGAGGTCGAGCGCTATAACCCGACCGACCAGAGCGTCACCGCGCAGGTCGTGAAGGTGATGGCGGCCAATCCTGATGCGGTCTACATCTTCGCGGCCGGCACGCCGGGCGCGCTGCCGCAGATCGAACTCGCCAAGCGCGGCTACAAGGGCATCGTGTATCAGACGCAAGGGGTGGCGAACAACGACTTCCTGCGCGTCGGGGGCAAGGATCTGGAAGGCGGGTACATGACGGTGGCGCCGGCGCTGGTGCCTGAGCAACTGCCCGACAGCAATCCGGTGAAGAAGGTCGCGGCCGACTACGTGCAGCGCTACGAGGCCAAATTCGGCACAGGCTCGCGTTCGCTGTTCGGTGCCACCGCGTGGGACTCGATGCTGATGATCCAGCTCGCCGCGCGCGAAGCGATCAAAAAGGCCCGGCCCGGCACGCCGCAGTTCCGCGTCGCGTTGCGAGATGCGCTCGAGAACCTCAAAGAGTTCGTCGGTGCCGAAGGCGTCTTCAACATGAGCGAGAAGGACCACAACGGCGTCGATGCGCGCAGCCAGGTGCTCGTGAAGATCGAGAACGGGACCTGGAAGCTGCAGCCGTGAATCGATGATCGCGTCACGCGGGGCCGCGGACCCTCCCGCCCATCAGGACTTCCGCACCGATGCACCTCGGCGCGTCAGAGCTTCGGGATGCGCAAGGTCTTGCTGATCATCAGCGTGCCCGATAGCGCGAACATCAGAACCAGCGGATGGAACTGCCAGACCAAGGTCGAGACGCCGCCATACAGCTGATCGCCGATGTGGCCACGCCAAGCGGCGAACGCCATCACGCCGGTGAGGACGATGCTGGTCGGGATCGGCGTGCCCTCGAAGTAGAGCACTTTGTCGGCCCCTTCCGAGAGCGCCTCGGCAGTGACGTTGTAGCGCGCCAGCCGCGAGACGCCGCAGCACACAAAATACGCGAGGACGATCGCGTCGAAGCCACCGTCCATGCCGCAGGCGAACGCGAGCGCGGCGGGCGCGACGCCGAACGACACGATGTCGGCGAGCGAATCGAGTTCACGGCCGAGCGCCGAGGAGGTCTGCCGCCAGCGCGCGACGCGACCATCGAGCACATCGAAGCCGAGCGCCGCGGGGCCGAGCGCCGCCGACCACAGCAACAGCGCAACGACACCGGTGTTGGCGAAACTCATTGCGAGCAGGATCGCGAAGACGCCACAGGCTGCGTTGCCGAGCGTGAGGAAGTCGGCGAGGTGAAACTCCCGAACCATCGAGAAGTAGCGCTTTTTCGGCGGCGCACCGTCGGCCGTGAAGGGCGCGAGCTTGGAATCGGGCGACCACGAGGGCGCCGCCGAAGCCGGCTGGCGCGAGTCGCCCACCCCCTGAGTGGCGGTGACGCGAGGGTCGAGTTGCGCAGCCGGCAGCGCGTCGCTGCGGCGGGGGTCGATGGATGACATGGGCGCGGCGTTCCGTCTGTTCAGCGCAAGCTGCGCCAAGTCTCGAGTCTCGGCGATTCGAAAGGCTGCGTATGCCAGCGGTTTCCGACATCAGGACGGGCGCTTCGTGGGCTGCGCCCAATCGTTCACAGGTTTGTACTTCGGACACAACGAAGGAGATCCTCATGGCTCAATCCAAACCACCGACGCCGGTGCAGGAATCGAAGCAACGCGACGCCTTGATGCAGTCCGAAAAGCGCGCGGCGGAACCAATGCCCGGAAGCTTCAAAAACGAAGCGGTCACCGACAAGGTGGTCGCGATTCCCGATCGGCCGAAGGATCAGGCGCCGATCAAGGGGTTGGATCCGAAGTCGAGGTGACCCTCACGCACCGAAACGCTAGCAACAGGGATCAGCCAGAGGCGATCCGCACACCTCACGGCCGACAGAGCGCCGTCAACGACCGCATCTCGGTCATCGCCGAGAGATCCCGCCATTGCGAGGTGAGCCCCGCCGAGCGCGAGGCGCCGAGCACCGGGGCGACGAGGCCTTCGAACTTCGCCTCGAGTTGCGCGTCGGTCAAGGGCTTCAGCATCGACCCGATCGCATGTTCGACATGGATCTCGATGCGACGACCATCATTGAGCGTCGCGGTCAAGGTCACCGCGTCTTCATCAATCGCATCGTCGACCGTCGCATGCACCTTGCTGCGAAGCGCCACCACGGCCGGGTCGGTGACGAAGGCATCGGAGAACTCGTCTTCGCCCGCTTGGCCGCGGATGAGGCCCGCGGCCGCGCCGTGATAGACGCTGAACTTGCCCTGCAGGCCGTCCTTCGGTTCCATCTTGCCGGTGAGCTCGAGCACCAGCGAGTGCACGCGCAGGTCGATTCGCTCGATCTGTTCGGCGCTGACGCCGCGGCCGCGCAACTGCACGCACGCATCGATGCTCGGGTGGATCACGATGCCGCAGGCGAACGGCTTGTAGCTGTTGAACGAGATCTCGAACCGGCTACCGAGCTCGTCGGTCACCTCGTTCCAGGCGCGTTTGTCGGACGCGACCTGCACGAGGCCGCGCGGTGCTTCGAGCGCGCGCGGGCTGGCCGTGAAACCGCGGCTCGCGAGCAAGGCCGAGAACAGGCCGGCCCGGGCGGCGGCGCCAGGGTGGAACGGCTTCGTCATGGTGCCGAACTGTTCGCGCAGGCCGATCGGCTGCGACGCCGCGATGCCGAGCGCCATCTGCGTCCGCCCGGCGTCGAGGCCCATCAACCGGGCGCAGCCGGCCGCCGCGCCGAGCATGCCGGTCGAGCCGGTGATGTGCCAGCCGCGGTCGTAGTGGTCGGGGTACATCGTGTTGCCGACGCGGCAGGCCACATCGATGCCGAGCACCAGCGCATCGATGACTTGCCGCCCCGTGCCGCCACGGTGTTCGGCCAGCGCGAGCACGGCCGACGCCACCGGCCCGGCCGGATGGATGATGGTCTTCAGGTGCGTGTCGTCGAAGTCGAAAGTGTGCGAGGTGATGCCGTTGACGAGCGCCGCGCTGGCCATGTCGACCCGCTCGGCGCGTCCGAGGACAGTGGCCTGCGGCGCCGGGTCGAGCATCTGCACCGCCTCGACCGCGGCATGGCCGGCCTCGTGATGCGCGGCGCCGATTGCGCAGCCGAGCCAGTTGTAGAACGTGCGGTGCGCTTCGTGCTCAACGGCATCGCTCCACCCACGCGACGGGTGGCTCGCGACGAAGCGCGACAGGATCTCGGTGATCGGCGGCGCCGCGGTGTCGGCAGCGATCTGCTTGTTCGTGGCCACGGGGTCATTCCTCCAGGCGGATGTTGCGGGCGTTCGCGAGCGCGGTCCAGCGTGCAATCTCGGAGCGGATGTATTGGCCGAACTGCTCCGGCGTCATCGGCCACGGCTCGACCGCTTCGCCGGCGAGCCTCTCGGCGAGGTCGGGCGCCTTCAGCACCGCGACTTGCGCTTCGTTGAGGCGTGTCACCACGTCGGGCGCCATGCCCGCGGGACCGACGGAGCCGTACCACTGCATCGCGTCGAAGCCCTTGAAGCCGAGCTCCTCCATCGTCGGCACGTCCTTCAGCTGCGGACTGCGCTGCTTGCCGGTGACGGCGAGCGCGCGCATGCGGCCCGAGCGCAGGAACGGCAACGCCGCCGCCAGGCCCGGGAACATCGCCTGCGTCTGCCCACCGAGCAGATCGTTGATGGCCGGCGCGATGCCGCGATAAGGGATGTGGACCATGAAGCAGCCGGTGGCCTGCTTGAAGAGTTCCATCGTCAGATGCGTGAGCGAGCCCGGCCCGGACGAGCCGTAACTCACCTTGGCCGGGTTGCGCTTCACGTAGTCGATGAATTCCTTCATGGTCTTCGCCGGCACGCTGTCGTTGATCGCGAGCACGTTGGGCGTCGCGCCGATCATGCCGATCGGCGTGAAATCTTTGATTGGGTCGTAGTTCACCTTGCGGGTCGCCGGCGTGGTGCCGTGCGTGGCGACGTAGCCCTGCATCAACGTGTAGCCATCGGGCGGTGCGTGGGCCGTGGTCAGGGAGGCGATCACGCCGCCGCCGCCGCTCTGGTTGTCGACGATGAAGCTCTGGCCGAGCATCTTGCCCCAGCGTTCGGTCACCACGCGCGCGATCATGTCGGCACCGCCGCCGGCCGCGACCGGCACGATGTAGCGGATCGGCTTGCTTGGGTAGGCCTGGGCCCGCGCGATACTCGGAACGGCGAGCAGAGCCGACGCGGCCTGCAGCCATCGACGTCGTTGCATGACGTGGTCTCCTACTTCGTTATGGGGCGATGGGGGTCATGCGGTACGTACTCGTACTGTAAGTGCCGGGCTCGCATCGGACAGCGTGAACGCGCCGCACCGTACGATGCCGGCATGTACGACCACAACCAGACGCTGGTTCCCGACTCTTTCATGGCGATCCACTCACGCCATGGCCGGCCGACTTTAAAGCGCGACGAACTCGAGGCGCGATACGAGCTCGCAGAAGATCTGGCGATGCACATCGGCGAGATGGCGAGCGCGGTCTCGGAAGACGACGCGCGCGGCCAGCGCGAAGCGATGGATCTCGCGAAGGCGGGCTTGCTCACCGAGCCGGTGCAGGTGAGCGAAGCGGAAGCCGATTGGGTCGTCCGTCGCGTCGCTGAACTGTGCGGTTGGTCGATACCCGAGGCTTGACCTCGACCTAGCCAACCGCGACGTCGCGCCGATGCCGCGCCGACGTCACTGCTCTTCCGACCAGGCGAACCCGTCGCGCGCGACCAGCGCACTGGCCGCCGCCGGCCCCCACGTGCCCGCCATGTACGGCCGGGGGCCTGCTTCGTCGCTCTCCCACGCATCGAGAATCGGTTCGACCCAGCGCCACGCCTGCACCTGCTCGTCGCTGCGCACGAAGAGGTTGAGGCGGCCAGCGATCACGTCGAGCAGCAGGCGCTCGTAGGCGCCGACACGGTTCTCGGCAAAGGCCTTGTCGAAATCGAGATCGAGAGACACGGGGCTCAAGGCTTCGGATTGGCTATTGCCCTTGGCGGCCAGCAAGTGAAGCTCCAGGCCGTCTTCCGGCTGCAGGTTGATGACCAGCTTGTTCGGCGGGTTCAGGCCCGGAAAGATGTTGTGCGGCGTCGGCCGGAAGTTGACGACGATCTGCGCGTCGCGCGTCGCGAGGCGCTTGCCGGTGCGCAGGTAGAACGGCACCGACGACCAGCGCCAGTTCTGCACTTCAGTGCGCAGCGCCACGAACGTTTCGGTGTGGCTGTCGGGCGGCACCTTGTCTTCTTCGAGATACCCCTTCGCAGGCTTGCCCGCCGCGTTGCCGGCGCGGTATTGGCCGCGCACCACGTCGCGCGTGACGCTCTCCGCCGTGAACGGCTTCAGCGACTTCAACACCTTCAGCTTCTCGTCGCGGATCGCGTCGGCATCGTTGCGCGAGGGCGGCTCCATCGCCACCATCGTCAGCAGTTGCAGCGCGTGGTTCTGGATCATGTCGCGCAGCGCGCCGGTGTGGCTGTAGAAATCGCCGCGCGTGCCCACGCCGATGTCTTCGGCCAGCGTGATCTGGATGTTCGCGATGCATTCGCGCCGCCAGAGCGGCTCGAAAAGCGCGTTGCCGAAGCGCAGCGCCATCAAGTTTTGAACCGAGGGCTTGCCGAGATAGTGGTCGATGCGATAGGCCTGTTCTTCGGTGAACACCGAATCGACGACGCGATTGATCTCCTGCGCACTCGCGAGATCGGAGCCGAGCGGCTTTTCGAGCACGACGCGGACATTCGGCGCATTGAGGCCGGCCGCCCCGAGCTGCGCGGTCACAGTGGTGAACAGGTCGGGGCTGATCGCGAGAAAGAGCACCACCACGTCGGCCGGCCGCTCGCCGAGCCATCCCTTGACCCGACCGTAATCGGCGGTTTGCGAGAGATCGACGCGCAGGTATTGCACGAGCGCGGCGAAACGCGTGAACTCCTCGTCGCTCGGCCGCTTGGCGTCGTCGACCTCGGCCATGCGTTGCTTCAGCCAATTGCGGTAGTCGTCGTCGCTCTGCTCCGAGCGCGACACCGCGAGGATGCGGCCCCCCGCCGGTAGCTTGCCGTGGCGAAAGGCCTGGAACAGACCTGGCATGAGCTTGCGCCAAGCGAGGTCGCCGGTGCCGCCGAAGATGACGAGATCGAATGACATCGCCGCAGCATACGATGCTTCACGCGATCAGGCGTGCGCGCCGGCGCTGCGAGCCGTTCCTAGAATGAGTCATTGAGGATTTAGCGATGTTCATGGAGGCAGCACGATGAACGCACCGCGTGGTGACAAGACCGAAGCCTGGCGGGCACTGCAACGCCACTTCGACGACAGTGGGCACCGCTTCGATCTGCGCGACGCGTTCGCCGCCGACGCGGACCGTTTCGCCGCGTTCACGTTCGCGGCCCCCGACGTCTTCACCGATCTCTCGAAGTGCCGCATCGACTCGGCCACGCTCGACCTGCTGTTGAAGCTCGCGGCCGAGAGCGGCGTTGAGGCGAAGCGCGACGCCATGTTCCGCGGCGACATCATCAACATCACCGAGGGCCGCGCGGTGCTACACACCGCGCTGCGCGCGCCGCGCGGCGCCGCACCGTTCAGCGGCGAGGTGCACGCGGTGCTCGATCGGCTGTGCCTGTTCGTCGATGCGTTGCGTGCCCGGATCGACAGCGGCGCCTCGCCGATCCGTCATGTCGTCAACATCGGCATCGGCGGCAGCGACCTGGGGCCGCAGATGGTGGTGCGTGCGCTCGACGAGTACGCGCACCGGAAGATCACGTCGCACTTCGTCTCGAACGTCGACGGCCACGACCTCTCGAGCACCTTGCGCTGCCTCGTGCCGAACGAAACGCTCTTCATCGTCGCCAGCAAGACCTTCACGACGCAGGAGACGATCACCAACGCGACCACCGCGAAGGCGTGGTTCCTGGCGCAGGGCGGCACCGACATCGCGAGCCACTTCGTCGCGACCACCAGCAATGTCGAGGGCGCCGCAACGTTCGGCATCGACATCACCTTCGGCTTCTGGGACTGGGTCGGCGGGCGCTATTCGCTGTGGTCGGCGATCGGGCTGCCGATCGCGATCGCGATCGGCAGCGCGCGCTTTCGCGAGCTGCTCGCGGGCGCGCATGCGATGGACCGGCATTTCGCCGAGACGCCGCCAGAGCGCAACGTGCCGTTGTTGCTCGGGCTCGTCGATGTCTGGTACCGCAACTTCCACCGCTTCACGACGCGTTGTGTCGCGCCCTACCACCAGGGCTTGTCGCGCCTGCCCGCGTATCTGCAGCAGCTCGAGATGGAGAGCAACGGCAAGCGCGTCGATCTAGACGGCGAGGCGCTCGTTCACGACACATCGCCGGTGTTGTGGGGCGAGCCGGGCACCAACGGCCAGCACGCCTATTTCCAGATGCTGCACCAGGGCACCGACGTGACGCCGGTGGAGTTCATCCTGGTCAAGGAACCGGCGTCGTCGGAAGGCGGCGCGGCGTTGGCCGAGCCATTGCAACGCCAGCATCGGATGCTGCTGTCAAACGGCCTCGCGCAATCGCAGGCGCTGATGCTGGGCAAGACGACCGACCAGGCGCTCGCCGAGAAAACCGGCTCGCCCGGCGACGAAGCCGCCGTTCGCCTGGCGAAGCATCGGACCTTTCCCGGCAATCGCCCGAGCGTAACGCACGTGCTGCAGCACCTCACGCCGCACGCACTTGGCGCGCTGATCGCGATGTTCGAGCACCGCGTGTTCACGAGCGGCGTGGTTTGGGGCATCGACAGCTTCGACCAGTGGGGCGTCGAGCTCGGCAAGAGCCTCAGCAACGAGTTGCTGCCGTTGTTCGAGACGGGTCGAGGAGGACCGCTGCCGGCCGAGCTCGATGCGTCAACTGCAGGCTTGCTGCGAAAACTGACCGGCTAATTGTCAAGGGTCAAAAGGATAAGTCTGCAGGCAAATCAGCCGAGGGATTCTTGCGCTCGAAGGCTGCCCGCTGAGCGGCAAAGGTTCGCTGGAAAGCCGGCCGTGCCTCGCCGCGGGCGACGTAGGCAATGAGGCTCGGAAATTTATCCAGCAGCGCGCCCTTGAGCCGACGCAGCACCTCGATCATCATGAGGTCGCCCGCGCTGAACGCACCGTCGAGCCACTCGGCATCGCCGAGACGGTCGGACAGTCGGGTCAATCGCTCTCTGATCCGCTCGTCGATGCCGGACCGGCGTGCCTCGTACCAGGGCACGTCGCGCTGCATCTCGGCCATTTCCCGCTCGACGATCGGTGGCTCGACCGTGTTGAGCGCGGCGAACATCCACATGATCGCGCGATTGCGGGCGTTCGCATCCTTCGGCAACAAAGCGGCGTGGCGATCGGCGATGTTCAAAACGATAGCCCCGGACTCGAACAGCGCTAAACCGTCTTTCTGATAAGTCGGAATCGATCCGAAGGGATTGAGTGCCAAATGCTGGGCCCCCTTCAGCGCGGCCATGGAAACGAAACGAACGGCATACCGCTGCCCCACCTCCTCGAGCGCCCAACGCACTCGCATGTCCCGGGCCAATCCCTTGCCGCCGTCAGGGGAGTCTTCAAACGCAGTGATCGTCGGAGTCATCGAATTGCCTCCAAGCAGTGCAACGCGAGTCCTAGGGTTTCGACGGTCATGGCTGAAGATCGCATGCCGACATCCCGCTTCCGTCCATCCTGGTCGGAAACGACTGGTGTTCGTGCACGATCATCCATTCGCCGAATCGTCGCTCCAGGCACGCCGTGAACCGCGCCCAGATGTCGGTGTCTGTACGGTCGGCCCTCGATGCGCTTTCGAATTGCGAATGTGTAAGAGATGCGCTGTTCACCTTGTCCTGTCTCGCCTCGACTCCGTCGGGCACGCCTCACATCAATCAGCTTTCAATCGGCCGGATCTCGATCTCCGACGGCACGGGCATCGGGTTCGGGCAGCGCTCTACCCAGGCCACTGCTTCGTCGATGGACGGCAGCTCCCAAAGCCAGTAGCCCGCAACGAGATCGCCTGTGAACGGCCCATCGACGACGGTGCGCGACTTGCCCTCGAAGCGCACCCGCTTTGCCTCGCTGGTGGGGCGCAGGCCGTCGCAGTCCTTCATCACGCCGGCCCGCCTGAGCTCTTCGTTGAAGACCTCCATCGCGGCCATCTGCTCCTTCATCTGCGCATCGCTCGTCCGTTCAAGACGAGTCTCGAGATCGGGATTGGACTTCACCAAAATCATGAACTTCATCTTCAGCTCCCGTGGTCAACTGCGTGCATCACCCGCGCTCGTCGAAGATCGGCATGAAACCACCGAAGATCATCCGCTTCGCGTCGAACGGCATGTCCTTGAACATCTCCTTCATGCGCGGATCGCTCTCCATCTTCTTGTTCGCGGCGTCACGCATCTCCTTCGACGGGTACTCGATCCACGAGAAGACGACAGTCTCGCCTTCCTCTGCCTTCACGGCGCGCTGAAAGTCCGTCGTCGTCCCGGCGGGTACGTCGTTGCCCCAGCACTCGACTTGACGCGTCGCGCCGAATTCCTTGAAAAGCGGCCAAGCCCTGGCCGCAGCGGCGCGGTAACTGTCGCGATTGCCGTTCGGAACAGGAATGACAAATCCATCAACGTAGTTCATTGGTCTCTCCTTGTATTTGAAGCTCGCGCACCGGGCGCACTTCGACGCTGCCGTAGCGTGCGGGCGGGATGCCGGCGGCAAGCTGGATCGCCTCGTTCAGATCCTTGGCCTCGACCAGATAGAAGCCGGCGAGCATCTCTTTGGTCTCGGCGAAGGGCCCGTCGAACAGCGTCATCTCGCCGTTGCGAACGCGCACCGTCGTCGCCGTGTGCGTGGCGTGCAGCGGCTCGGCTGCCAGCAGGCGTCGGCTGCCCTGCAGCTGCTGCGCATACTCGGCGCACACCTGATCGCTGCACGCGTCCCAGTGCGCGGCATCGAGGTAGACGAGACAGAGGTACTTCAACGTGCCGCCGGCAAAGCGATGGGCTCGCCGTTGACGGCCCAGCTCACGCCGAAGCGGTCGGTCAGCATGCCGAAGGTCTTGGCCCAGAACGCAGGCATCAGCGGCATCGTCACCTGGCCGCCTTGCGAAAGGGCGTGGAAGGCGCTGTGTGCTTCGTCGATGGTGTCGTACTGGAGCGCGAGCATGACGCCTTTCACGCCCTCGTGAGGCATGCCCGGTGGGGTGTCCCCCGCAAACAGCAAGGCGCCGCCCGGCAGCGCCAGGCGCGCATGCATGATGCCGTCGCCGGTACGGCGCCCACTCTCGGCGCAACCGACATCGGCCGCTGCTGGCGCAGGCATGTCGGCGTAGCTCATCATCGCTTCGATCTTCGCGCCGAGTGCTTTCTCGTAGAACACGAAAGCCTCGCGGGTGTTGTCGCGAAAGCTCAGGTACGGGGTCAGGGTGCTGGGCATGTACGGCTCCTTGGGGTTGCTTGTGACGGCATTCATGTGCCGGCATGACATAGTCGAACGGCTCCGACTACTTTCGACAGGCTCTGCCAAAAAAGTTTCAGCCACCGACCTCGGCCAGCCGGCGCAGCAGGAATCTGCGCTCGGGCTCCTGGCGCGCCAGGGCGGCGGCGGCGCGGTAATGCGCTTGGGCTTCTTGCCGCCTGCCTGCGCGGCGGCACAGGTCCGCGGCAGCCGCAGCGGCTGCGACGTACCCCGGCAACGCAGACAGGAGCGGCTCTATCAGAGCGAGGCCGGCCTCGGCGCCATCGCGCATCGCCACCGCGACGGCACGGTTGAGCTCGATCACCGCGCTCGGTTCGACGCGCAAGAGCGCGTCGTAGAGGCCCACGATTTGCGGCCAGTCCGTGGCCGCGGCGTTGGGCGCTTCTCCATGTAAGGCGGCGATCGCGGCCTGCAAGGCGTAGGAACCGAAGCCGGGCCGCGACAGTGCCGCCTCGACCAGCGCGCAGCCTTCGGCGATGGCCGTGCGGTTCCACCGTGAGCGGTCCTGCTCTTCCAATGGCACGAGGTCGCCTGCGGCGGTGAGCCGCGCGTCGCGTCGAGCGTCGTGCAGCAGCAGCAGCGCCAGGAGGCCTATCACCTCTGTTTCGGGCAGCAGGGTCATCAGCAGCCGGGCCAGCCGGATCGCTTCCTCCGAAAGCCCCGTGGCATGCGCCGAGTGGCCTTCGTTGAAGACCAAATACACGACGCGCAGGACGCTCGCCAGCCGCAAGCGGCGTTCAGCCGGCTCCGGTACTTCGTAGGGAATGCGCGCCGCGGTGATCTTCGCCTTGGCGCGAACGATCCGCTGTGCCAATGCCGGTGTGGAAATCAGGAAGGCGCCGGCGATGGCCTCGGTCGTGAGACCGCATACCTCTCGCAGCGTCAGCGCGATGCGTGCTTCCTCGGCCAGGCTCGGGTGGCAGCAGGTGAAGATCAGGCGCAGGCGGTCGTCTTCGATCGAGTCACGTTGCTCGCACTGCTGCTCCCAGCCGGCGGCGCTGTCTGCCATCGCCTCCATCTCCGCACCCGCCTCAACGTCAGCGACGAAACGTCTGTCGCGACGGATCCGGTCGATGGCCTTGAATCGCCCCGAAGAGACCAGCCAGGCCACCGGATTGGCGGGTACGCCCTGAGTGGGCCACTGTTCTGCGGCTGCCACGAAAGCATCGTGCAAGGCATCTTCGGCCAGGTCGAAGTTGCCGAGCAGCCGCACCAGCGTTGAGAACACGCGCCGGCTCTCCTGCTGGTACAGGGTGGCCACGAAGTCTTTCGAGGCGTCAAAGCAAGGCACAACACCGCCTGCGAAAAGGATCAGTCATGGCGACAGCGGCTCGGCACCAGAGAAGTCTGCAGTCATAGTCTATTTCCTGCCTCGGATGCGACTCGACCGAACGCAATCGTTTCGATGTCTTTTTATCGTAGCGATCGGCCCTCTGCCCGATCGCGCTCGAATTCGATGTCACCGCTGGCGCTGGAGGCGAGGGGGCAACACGGCCGAAGGCAACGGCTCCATTGCTCTCCCGGAGTTTTTTAGACCTCGCGTAAGCGGCAGCGGCATCGAGACGCCAAGCCGTCAATGCCAAGCATCACGTTCGTGCCGCGGCCAACTCGTGCGCAGCACGTCGCCCGTGGTGTGGGGCGAGCCCGGCACGAACGGTCAGCACGCGTACTTCCAGTGCTGCACCAGGACACCGATGTGACGCCAGTCGAGTTCAGAGTGCCCGCAGGCGCGGCGCGGCGGGGCCGCTCGCCGTCAAGCGCCTCGGCGATGGCCCGCCACCAGAATCGCCAGCAGCACACCGATCGCCGCATGCGCCCAGCCGATCGATGGCCGCAGCGACTCCGACGCGAAGTAGTAGAGCACGTAGCCCGTCAGCACCAGCAAGGCAGCGGTGACGCACAACATCACACCGGACTGCCGCTGGTGGAACCCGCCTTGATATTCGCCGGTCGGGCCGCGGCGCATGCTCAGGCGCCAGCCTCGCGGAATGTGTGCGCCGGCCAGAGCGCCGAACATGAACAGCGAAGCGAACGCGAGCAACCCATGCAGGCGCAGGCACCAGATCTCGAGCGGATGCGGCAACTCGCCCGCGCCGGACCCGATCGAATAGTGCACGGCTAGCCACACCGCGCCGGTCGACATCAGCAAGGCGCCGGAGGCGTACACGCCGATTCGCTGCCAGGCCGGCAAGCGATGCAAGAGCGTGGTCGGCGCGCGAGCCACAGTCCCGCGGGTCGGCTTCAATGAATCCAAGCCTGTGCTTCGAAACGGGCAAGCAGCGGATGCGTTGCCCGACCGCTCCGCCCGACCACCTTGGTCAACGCGTCGGCCCAGACGCAGAGCGGCGCGGCCACGCTGACGTGCCGTGCGCGCATCGATCTGCCGTCGTCGCGGCAACTGGTGGCGAAGGCACCCTCCGATAGCCGTGCAAACGGCCGCACGCCGCCGTCGTGCTCGTCGCGCAGGTTCACCGACACCTCGGCAGGCCCGAAGCTGCGCAGATCGCCGCCAGCGTTGACCCAGCCCGACAGGACGCCGGCGTCGATCAAGGCCTGCACCGCGCAGTCGACCGCGTAGCCCTTGGCAATGCCGCCCAGGTCGAGCCGCACGCCGTCGAGCCGCTTGGCGAGTCGCCCATCGCGGCAGCGCCAGCCGTGCGGGCCGGTGCCGAGCGTCACGTCGAAAAGGCCGCCGCTCTCGGCCTGCAAGCGACTCGCCGCGTCGAGGACGGCGCGGGTATCGGCCTGCACCGGCATCGACTCGCCGGCCTGCAACGCATGGAAGCGCCCGATGTCGCTGGTGGCGTCGAATCGCGACAGCTGGCGTTGAACGCGAGCCATGCGTTCGAATGCGTCATCGACGGCGCGTTGCACAAGTGGTGACGACGACGCTGCACCGATCTCGACCAGGGTGCCGAGCAACGGCCGCGCCCGCCGCAGCCAGGGGTCGGGCGGCGTCGTGGCGCTCACGCGCGCAAGGCGCCGTTCTGGCGCGCCATCGCAACCACCGCGAGGATTCGCCGCACACCATCGGTCACGTGCGTGCAGCTGAGCGTCGCACCGCTGATGTTGGCGATGTCGTCGCCGACGCGCATCGACGCGCTCGCGCCCTTGCCGACGAACTGGCGCCGCCACGCCGGCAACCGGATCTCGAAGCCGTGGCTCTCGCGGTACGCGAGGATCTCGACCTGCTTCACGGTGCCGTCGTTGCCGATGCCGACGGCGTAGCTGATGAGCTCGAACTTGCCGATCACGTCGTCGACGATGACGTAGCCGAGCGTTTCGCCCGCCTTGCGCGCGACCCGCACCGACCACGCCGCCGAGCGGCCACGCACGCCCTGCGCGTCGAGCTGCTTCAGCTGCGCCGCGTCGAGCGTGACGGTGCGATCGTCGAAGGCATCGGCGTCCGGGAACATCAGCGTCGCCGCCTGCTCGGCGCTCATGTACGTAACCGCGAACGCGCTGCTCGGTGCGGCGGCGAGCAGCACGGTCGAAGCCGCAAGAACGACGCGCATTCGGTGGCCCTCAGAACGCGAAGCCGACGCCGAGGTTGATCGAGTTGCCGAGGTTGAAGTGATCGACGGCATCGGGCAACTTGTTGCGGCGGTAGTTGCGATAGTCGGCCTTCAGCACGATGCCTTCGCCGATGCGGAAGGTCGCACCTGCCGTCAGTATCTTCTCGTCCGGCTGCTTCACGCCGCCGGCCGCCACCGAGAGCCCGCCGAAGCCGGCCGCGGTGTTGAGCACCTCGTATCGCACGAAGGGCAGCAGCGTGTAGTCGTCCTTGTGCCAGAGCGCGTACGCCGCTTGCACGTACCCGCCGTAGAACAGGTGCGGCACGAGGGTCGGGTTCGCGACGGCGGTGGTGGCGTAGACGCTGTTGAGCGCTTCGGTCCGGCTGATGGTGCCTCGGATGGCTTCGGCGGCGAAGTCCCAACCCGCGATCTGGTATCGCGCGTGCGCATCGAGCAACAAGAGCTTCGAATCGTTGCCGAGAAAGCCCGGCTGGTGCTGGCCGATGCTCCCGTAGACCGCCGAGCCGCCGACCAACAGGCCGGGCACGCCGCGCCAGTTCAACGCGGCCACGCCACCGAGGTCGCGGGCCGCGGCGAATTGTCCTTCGCCGTGGATCGACTGCAGCGGGCCGCGGTCGCGGCCTTCTATCGAGGCCGGGTCCCACTTGCTGAGGTTCGGCATCGTCGTGATGGCGACGTCCCAGTTGAGCCCGTACGAGGTGTCGCCCGCGAGCCCGGCGCCGACTTCGCGCCAAGTGCTCGGCACGATCTTGGTATCGACATCGGGCCGGAACACGCCGTGATACGCGGTCGGCTCGTGGTTCGGGTTGACGAGGCCGACCGGCATCAGGAAGAGGCCGGCGCGGCCGCGCAGTCCGTTCGCGAATTCGCGCTCGATCCAGAGCTGCTCGACCTCGGCATCGCCGCGGTCGCCGGCCGACGCGATCGCGTGCTCCCACTCGAATTCTGCGATCACCTTCGTGCGGTCGTCGAAGCGATGTTGCAAGCCGAGCACCGCGCGCTGCGCATCGACGTGGGTGTCGCTCGGCGACTTGGTCGGATGCGAGTAGCCGATCTCGCCGTACGCCGACACGGTAGTCGATGCCGCCAAGCCTGCGGACGCGCTCGTCGTCGAGGCGTTGGCCGCCATGTCCTGCTGCGCCTTGTCGACTGCCTGCGCCTGCTGCTGGACCTGCGTGGCCTGCTGCTGCACCCGGGCCGCTTGCTGCTGGACCTGCGTGACCTGTTGCTGGACCTGAGCCGTCTGTTGCTGGACCTGCGCGGCTTGTGCGGTCTGCGCAGTCTGCGCGGCTTCGAGCTTCTGTACCTTGGCCTGCAAGGCCGCGTTCTGCTTTTCGAGCGCATCGAGCTTCTTCGCGAGCTCGGCGATGGCGCTGGCCTCCGACGGCGCCGCCTTCCTTCTCGACGGCGTGACGGTCTGCGCCGAGGCCGCGGCGCTCGCGAACATGGCGCAGGCAAGCCCGGCGGCGGCGAGCGTGCGGGTCAGGGGCGAAATCGGTGGTCGTGCGTACATGAAGGCGGTGGTGGTTTGTTCGTTGTGGGAACGGGTCATCGGGGTGCGGCTCATGGCGCGACGTAGCGGACGGACCCGAACGTGCCGTCGAGCTCTCCGTTGGGCCCCGCTGCGTAATAAAGCGCGTTCGAATCGCCGAGCGTGTCGCTGTTGCCGAACACCATGCCCCAGATGCCGGGCACCAGAAGGGGCGCACCGTCCATGCCGCGCACGACGTTCACGGCGCGCTTCGCGCTTGCGTCGAATGCGGTGATTGCCCCCAGCGAGCCGCCGGCGTCGTAGTCGCCGAAGTTGCCGACCAGCAAGGTGCCCGACAGCGCGCCGAAGTTGCCAGGTGCGAGCGCGATGCCCCACGGCGCGTTGAGCAGTCCCTTGTCGTCCCAGACCGCGATCAGTTTGCCATTCAGATCGAACTCGGCGATGCGGCCGGCGCCGGGCGCATGCACCTCGGCGGCTGGAAGGGGTGTGCCCGCCGCGCGGTTCGGGTCTTGCTGCACCTGTGCGTAGGCCACGAAGATGCTCGAGCCGATCAGGCCCACGTTCCAAGGCACGAAGTCGCCGGCCACGATGCGCGCCGGGTTGGCCGCGAACGGGTTGGCGAACGCGGCGCCGCCGTTCAGCGTGACTGTGATATCGCGCAGCGTGCCGTTCTGCTGAATCGCGCTGTCGAACGCGCGTACGCGAAAGCTCTTCGAGACATTGGTCACCGCCGCGGCGCCTGTGCACACGCTGGTGTCTGTGCCGAAGTCGGCGACGTAGAGGCGATCCGACGCCGGGCTCAGCGCCATGCCGTAGAACTGGCCGCAATCGTTCGGGTCGCTGCGGCTGTCGAAGATCTTCACCGCTTGATCGGAGCGATCGAAGGTGCCGTCGGCGCGCTTGCGTTCGGTCCACGCGTAGATGGCGCCATAGTTGGTCGCGAACAGGAACTTGGCGCCCGCCGTCACCGGCGCAAGGCTGCTGCTCGGCGGCACGGGCGTCTGCGTGATGACGAAACTCGCGGCGTTCGGGTTGAAGACGACGCCGGTCGAGTGGTTGTTGACGATGTCAGGCTGGCCGTTGCCGTCGAGCGGGAAGTCGGGGAAGCTCACCGTGTTCGCTAGCAGCGGCGCGAGGTCGGCGCAGAGTGCGCCGGCTGTTGTGCAAGGAGCCACCGTCTTGCCCGTCACACCGCCGATGTACTCATACGATTTGTTCCCCGCCAGCACCCAGAAGTGACCCGGAACGCCGGGTGGCCGGATCGCGATGCCCCAGGCATCGACGAATCCCGGCTCAGTGCCGATGGTGGGCGAGTAAGTCGCCGTGTTGGCGACGAAGGTCGACGTGGTGTAGCGGTTCGACGTGGTCGGCGAGGCTTCCGTGCTGCCTCCGCCACCGCAAGCCATCAGTGCGCTCAGCACGCCGAAGGAAAGTGCGCCTTGCAACAGCGCTGGTTTGAAATTCATGCCGCAAAGCCCCCGTCGTCGGAGGCCGGACGTTAACCTAAATGCAAATCGTTCGCAATTACGAGTTGCGGATCAGGGTGAAATGGAA
Organism: Caldimonas sp.; assembly: GCA_965246805.1. GTDB lineage: Bacteria > Pseudomonadota > Gammaproteobacteria > Burkholderiales > Burkholderiaceae_C > Schlegelella_A. The sequence continues at coordinate 628,726 of CBDFFO010000006.1, forward strand.
GGGGAGCGATGACCCCACGCGTCGAACGACCGCAGGTCGCTCCAAGTCCAGAGGCATCACTTTTCACGGCCCTGAGCGCGCCGATAACTTGCCCGCTTTGCTTACGCTGAATTTGGCGCCGCCCTCGTCGCTTGCGGTGGTATGGCGTGCCGCACGGGCGGCACTGCGGGCAGCTCATCGATGGCGAGCGAGAGACCGCTTGCCGTCGTCGACAACGGCGAGCGAGCCCGTGTCGACGGTCAGCGCGGTTCGGCCAACCAGGCTTCGGCCACCTGCACCCACATCGTCGCGCCGAGCGGGATCAGCTCGTCGTTGAAGTCGTAGCTCGGGTTGTGCAGCATGCACGGGCCCATGCCGTGGCCGCCGTCGCGATGCGAGCCGTCGCCGTTGCCGATCAGGAAGTAGCAACCGGGCTTCTGCTGCAGAAAGAAGCTGAAATCTTCGGCGCCCATCGTTGGCTCGAACTCGTGGACGTTGTCGGCACCGACGATGCCCGCGAGCGTCTTTTCGACGAACGCGGATTCGTTCGCGTGGTTGATGGTCGGCGGGTAGTTGCGTTTGAATTCGAACTCGCAGCTCGTCTCGAACGCGGCGGAGGTGTGCTCGGCCACCGCACGCATGCGCTGCTCGATCAAGTCGAGCAGCTCGAGCGTGAACGTGCGCACCGTGCCGCGCAACTCGCAGTGTTCGGGCACCACGTTGGTTGCCTCGCCGGTGTGGATCATCGTCACCGAGATCACGCCCGGCTCGCTCGGCCGCTTGTTGCGGCTGATGATGGTCTGGAACGCGGTCACCATCGCGCAGGCGACCGGCACCGGGTCGAGCCCCAAGTGCGGCATCGCGGCGTGCGATCCCTTGCCCTTGATGGTGATTTTGAATTCGTTGCTCGACGCGAACACCGGCCCGCTCTTCACTGCGAACTGGCCAGCCTGCATGCCGGGCCAGTTGTGCGCGCCGAACACGGCCTCCATCGGAAATTTGTCGAAGAGGCCGTCGGCGATCATCTCGCGCGCGCCGCCGCCGCCTTCCTCGGCGGGCTGGAAAATCAGGTAGACCGTGCCGTCGTAGTTGCGGTGCCTGGCGAGGTGCTTGGCGGCGCCTAGCAGCATCGCCGTGTGGCCGTCGTGGCCGCACGCATGCATCTTGCCCGGGTGCACGCTGGCGTGCGCGAAGGTGTTCTTCTCGGTCATCGGCAGCGCGTCGATGTCGGCCCGAAGGCCGACAGCCCGCTCGCTCGTGCCGGCCCGAAGGATCGCGACGATGCCGGTCCTGCCCATGCCGCGGTGGATCGGAATGCCCCAGTCGGTGAGCTGCTTCGCGATCACGTCGGAGGTGCGGTTCTCCTCGAAACAGAGTTCCGGATGGGCGTGGATGTCGCGTCGCACGGCGGCGATGCCGGCCGCGTCGGCGAGGATGGATTCGATCAGTTTCATGCGCAAACTCCTGTGCCGGCTAGCTTAGCGTTCCGGCGCGCGCTGTGCACAATCGCTCTGAAATGAGCACCCAGATCGTCCGCGCCGCCTGCCCGCATGATTGCCCGGACACCTGCTCGATGTTGATCACCGTCGAGAACGGCGTCGCGGTCAAGGTGCAGGGCAACCCCGAGCACCCGGCGACGCAGGGTGTGCTTTGCGCGAAGGTGTCGCGCTACGCGGAGCGCACCTATCACCTGGACCGGGTGCTGCATCCGATGAAGCGGGTCGGGCCGAAAGGCAGCGCGCAATTCGAACGCGTGGGTTGGGACGCGGCGCTCGACGAGATCGCGGCGCGCTTGAAGGAGGTCGTGGGGCCGGATGGCGCGAACGCCGAAGCGGTCGTGCCGTACAGCTACGCCGGCACGATGGGCATGCTGCAGGGCGAATCGATGGCGGGTCGCTTCTTCAACAAGCTCGGTGCATCGCTGCTCGACCGCACGATCTGTTCCGAAGCCGGCGGGGAGGCGCTCGCCGCGACCTACGGCGCGAAGATCGGCATGCACGTGCAGCACTTCGCCGAGAGCCGGCTGATCGTGATCTGGGGCAGCAACTCAATCACGTCGAACCTGCATTTCTGGACCCACGCGCAAGCGGCCAAGCGCGCCGGCGCGAAGCTCGTTTGCATCGACCCGCGCCGCACCGACACCGCCGACAAGTGCCACCAGCACATCGCGCTCGAGCCCGGCACCGATGGCGCGCTCGCGCTCGGCGTGATGCACGAGCTGATCGTCAACGACTGGCTCGACCACGACTACATCGAGCGCCACACCGAAGGCTGGCCGGCGCTGCGCGAGCGTGCGTTGCAGTGGCCGCCCGACCGCGCCGCCGCGACGTGCGGCATCAGTGTTGACGAGGTGCGCTCGTTGGCGCGCGACTACGGCACCGCGAAGCCTGCCTCGATCCGCATCAACTACGGCATGCAGCGTGTTCGGGGCGGTGGCAACGCGACCCGGCTGATCGCGATCCTGCCGTGCCTGGTCGGCGCGTGGCGACACCGTGCGGGCGGCTTGCTGCTGTCGAGTTCGGGTTGGTTCCGCCACGTGAGGAACGACGCTGCGCTCGAGATGCCACAGCTGCTCGGCGCGCGCCGGCCGCGCACGATCAACATGAGCACGATCGGCGACGACTTGCTGCGAGAGGCCGACGAACCGCTTACCGACGGCAGGCGTTTCGGCCCTAAGATCGGTGCGCTCGTGGTCTACAACAGCAACCCGCTCGCGATCGCGCCCGAATCGGCGAAGGTCGCGCGCGGCCTGCTGCGCGACGATCTGTTCACGGTGGTGCTCGAGCACTTCATGACCGACACCGCCGACCACGCCGACTTCGTGCTCCCCGCGACCACGCAGCTCGAACACCTCGACGTGCACACGAGCTACGGCCACACGTCGGTGCTGCTGAACCAGCCGTCGATCGCGCCCGTCGGCGAGGCGAAACCGAACACGCAAATCTTTCGCGAACTCGCTGGCCACATGGGCTTCGACGACGCCTGTTTCCACGACAGCGATGAAGTGCTCGCCCGCATCGCCTTGAGGGACCGCGCGCACGGCGGCGTCGATCACGGCGAGCTGCTGGCCCAAGGCTGGGCCCAGCTCGACCTGCCCGACGCGCCACTGGCCGACGGCCGGTTCCCGACGCCGAGCGGCAAGTGCCTGATCGACTCGCCGCTCTACGGCGTGCCCGATCACGTGCCGAACCACGAATCGGTGCGCAGCTCGCCCGAGCTCGCGACGCGCTACCCGCTCGCGATGATTTCGCCACCGGCGCGCAACTTCCTGAACTCCACCTTCGTCAACGTGCCGAGCCTGCGCCGCACCGAAGGCGAACCGCTGGTCGAGATCAACGCGGCCGACGCCGCACCGCGCGGCATCTCGAGTGGCGCGATGGTGCGGCTCTTCAACGACCGCGGCGCTACCGTGTGCCGCGCCGAGGTGACCAGCCGCGCGCGGCCCGGTGTCGTGAACGGCCTCGGCGTCTGGTGGCGCAAATACGGCGCGAGCGGTAGCAACGTCAACGAGCTCACGCACCAGAAGCTCACCGACATCGGCCGCGGGCCGAGCTTCTATGATTGCCTCGTCGAGGTCGAAACGGTGACGGGCACCGACGCGTCGTCCGCAACCGCGCTCGCTCACGGCGCGCCGTGAGGCCTCGAACGCGCATGGCGCTGTTCGGTCTGTCGGGCGTGGCCTGCACCGCGCTGCTGGCGGCCGGCACGGTGTGCTTCACGTCGGGCTGCAGCACGATCGGTTACTACGCGCAGTCGACCATCGGCCATCTGAACATCATGCAAGCCGCGAGGCCGGTGCCGCAGTGGCTTGCCGACGATGCGACGCCGCCCGCGCTCAAGGAACGCCTCGCCCTCTCGCAGCGCATGCGCGACTTTGCCGTCACCGAGCTCGGCGAGCCCGACAACGCAAGCTACCGTCGCTACGCCGACCTGAAGCGCAGCGCCGCGGTGTGGAACGTGGTCGCCGCGCCCGAGCTCTCGCTCGAACTGAAGACATGGTGCTTCGCGGTGGTCGGTTGCGTCGGCTATCGCGGCTACTTCGACGAAGTCGACGCGAACACGATGGGCGCCGAGCTGCGCCGCCAGGGGTTCGAGGCGACCGTCTATGGCGTGCCCGCGTACTCGACCCTCGGCCGGCTGCCGGGCGACTGGCTCGCAGACCCGTTGCTGAACACCTTCGTCAACCAGCCGGAAGGCGACCTCGCGGCGGTGATCTTCCACGAGCTCGCGCACCAGATCGTCTACGTGCCCGGCGACACGATGTTCAACGAATCGTTCGCGACCGCGGTCGAGCGCCTCGGCAGCGCGCGCTGGCTGAGCGAACACGCGAACGCCGCCGCCCGCGCCGAACAACAACGCACGAGCGGCCGCCGCGAAGACTTTCGCGCGTTGACGTTCGCGCTGCGGCGCGACCTGGCCGCGCTCTACCAAAGCCCGGCGAGCGAGGGGGAAAAGCGCGCCGCGAAAGCCACGCGCATGGCGCAGTTGGCGACCGACTACGCCAGACTGAAAGTCGAGCGCTGGAACGGGTACACCGGTTACGACCGCTGGTTCGCCACCGCGAACAACGCCTCGATCGGCGTGCTCGCGGCTTACAACGAGTGGGTGCCGGCCTTCGAGCGACTGTTCGACCGAAACGGCCGCGACTGGAAGCGCTTCTACGCCGAGGTGCGCGCGATCGCGTCGTTGCCGGCGGTGGAGCGGCGCGCAGCGCTGGCCGCGCTCACCTCGTCTACTTGAGCGATTCGATCAAGTCGATGTAGTTCTGCATCGCGTCCGCGGTCGACTGGCCCTTGAGCCCCTCCCATGCATCCCATTTGGCGCGATTGATCATGTCGAACGCGCCGGGCCGCTCGCCGGTCGCGTCGCCGCTGCTGGCCTGCTTGTAGAGGCCGTAGAGCTTCAGCAGCGTCGTGTTGTCGGGCTTCTCGTCAAGGGTCTTCGAGTCGGCGACGGCTTGCGCGAACAATGCTTGCAGATCGGCCATGGGAATCCTTCGGTCAGATGCGGTGATGCGGCCCATGTGCTAACGGGCATATTGGCCCGCCAGCGCATGCAGGTGCGCGCGTTGTGCGGGCTCGAGGTAGGGCAGCAGCAAGCTCAGCACGTGGAACGCACCGCGCATCAGTGCGGCGCCGGCGCCTTCGGGCTCAAGCGCGCGCCGCGGGTCGCGCACGTACTCGAAGCTCAGCCAGTACGTGAGCACCACCACCATCGACGTGGCTACCGGCGCCATGTCTTGTTCCTCGATGGCGACGCCTTCGCGGCGCGAGATGCCGCGCAGCACCTGCCGGACCGCCTGCGTCTTGTGCTGCAGCAGGCGCTGGAAGGCGACCTCGAGCTTGCGGTTGTTCGAGAGCAGGTCGTTCAGGTCTCGGTACAGGAAGCGGTATTCCCAGATCCCTTCGAAGAGGGAATGGAAGAAGAACCACGCGTCTTCGACATCGGCGACGCCTTCGGCCGCGCCGAGCAGTGCTGTAAGCGAACGGTCGTAGCGATCGAAGAGCGTGTCGATGAGCCCGTTCTTCGCGGGGTAGTGATAGTGGAGGTTGCCGGGGCTGATGCCGAGCTCGGCCGCGATCGCGGTGGTGGAGACGTTGGGTTCGCCGAACCGGTTGAACATCGCGAGCGCGCTGTCGAGGATGCGTTCGGCCGTGCGGCGCGGGGCCTTGACGGTTCGTCGCGCGGCCGGCTCGGGCTTGGCGCGCGTCGCATGGTTTGAAGGCGCGACGAGAGGCGCGTGGACGGTCGACGTGAACATGGCGGTGATGAGCGCGCGGAAACGGCGCCGGGCCAATCTAGGCGCGGCGACCGGTCGTGTATATAGGCAAGACCCGCAAGGCGCGCCGCCTCGTCGCGTCGATGGCGGCGACCAGCCGCCATTGCAAACCTGAGCCAAAGCCAGTCGATCGAGCAAACCCGAATCGAGCAAACACGAATCGAGCGAGAACCACCGTCATGTGCCGAAACATCAAGACCCTGTTCAATTTCGAACCGCCCGCCACCGAATTCGAAATCCGCGACGCCGCGTTGCAGTTCGTGCGGAAGCTCTCTGGCTTCAGCGTGCCATCACGAGCCAACGAAGCCGTGTTCGAAAAGGCCGTGCTCGACATCTCGCTCGCGGCGCGCGAACTGATCGGTGCGCTGGTGACGCACGCCGAGCCAAAGGATCGCGAGACCGAAGCCGCGCGGGCCCGCGAGAAATCGGTCGCTCGGTTCGGGCCGCGGGCCCAGGCGTGAAGCTTGCATTCGTCGACCCATGGCCACCGTTGAAGAACGCCTGAGCGCCCTCGGGCTCACCTTGCCGCCGCCGAGGGTGCCGCCACCGGGAGTCGTGCTGCCGTTCGAGGCCGTGCGCGTCGTCGGCACCCGCGCCTACGTGTCGGGCCACGGCCCGCAGAACGCCGACGGCACGCTCGCCACGCCGCTCGGCAAGCTCGGTCGCGACCTCGGCGTCGCGCACGGTTATGTGGCCGCGCGACTGACTGCGCTCTCGATGCTCGGCAGCCTGCAACGCGCGCTCGGCGACCTCGACCGCGTCGTCGCCTGGGGCCGCGTGTTCGGCATGGTCAACGTCGCGCCGGGCTTCACGCAGATGCCGGCGGTGATCAACGGCTTCTCCGACCTGGTCCTCGCGCTTTACGGGCCAGAGGTCGGCGCTCATGCCCGCAGTGCCGTCGGCATGGCGGAACTGCCGTTCGACATCCCGGTCGAGATCGAGGCCGAGATCGAGATCGCCGTATCGCACTGACGCGGTGTCGTCGCTGGCTCGACCCTTTCCTCACTTCCTCGATCCATTTGTCGCACAGGCACCAGATCCGCACACGTTCGGAGCATCGTCCATGCAAGCCTTGCCCACCTCGACCCTCGTCTTGATCATGGTGGTGCCGCTCATCGCGTGGCGCATGTACTCGCGCGTGCGCCGGATGGTCGGGCGCCAGCGCGCATCACGCATCCGGCCGTGGATCACGCTCGTCGTCTTTCCGTTGCTGGTCGCGCTGCTTGTCGTCACGGCACTCGCGCACCCGGTCTCGCTCGCCTCGCTCGCAGCGGGCCTCGCCGGTGGTGCCGTGCTCGGCGTCTACGGCCTGCGTCACACGGTCTTCGAGCCCACGCCACAGGGCCTCTTCTACACACCGAGCGCCCCCATCGGCATCGCGCTCTCGGTGCTCTTCATCGGCCGCGTCGCCTGGCGGATCTTCGAAGTCGTGACCACCGGCGGCAGCATGCCGCCCAGCGGCGCCGACTTCGGCCGCAGCCCGCTCACGCTCGCCGTGTTCGGCGTGCTGGCCGGTTACTACATCACGTACGCCATCGGCCTGGTGCGCTGGCGCGCCCGCGTCGTCGCCGCAGAACGCGCCCGTGAAGCCACCGCCGGGCCCACGCCCATCCGTCGCGACGCGCCGCCAAAGGTATTCGAAAGCAACCAGCCGACAGATGGCTATTGAACGGAGACAGCTCGGCGAGTGGTGGGCCACTCCGTGCCCACGACTCGTGCGCGCAGCACATACCCAGGAGTGGTCGTGTCCAGAGCCGCCGCTTTTTGAGGAGGCTGCTCCCTACAATCCTCGCTCCCATGCCCGCCATCTCGTTCCAGCACGTCGCCAAGGCCTACACCTCCGCCCGCGGCACCACGCAAGCGCTCGACGATGTGAGCTTCGACATCGAGCCCGGCGAGTTCTTCGGCCTGCTGGGCCCTAACGGCGCCGGCAAGACGACGCTGATCTCCATCCTTGCCGGCCTGGCGCGTGCCACCAGCGGCTGCATCACCGTGCTGGGGCACGACGTCGTCACCGACTACCCGGCCGCCCGGCTCTCGCTCGGCATCGTGCCGCAGGAACTGGTGTTCGACCCCTTCTTCAGCGTGCGCGAGGCACTGCGCATCCAGAGCGGCTACTTCGGCGTGACGAAGAACGACGACTGGATCGACGAGCTCCTGCTGAACCTCGGTCTCGCCGACAAGGCCGACTCGAACATGCGGCAGCTCTCGGGCGGCATGAAGCGCCGCGTGCTGGTGGCGCAGGCCCTGGTGCATAGACCGCCGGTGATCGTGCTCGACGAACCCACCGCGGGCGTCGACGTCGAGTTGCGGCAGACGCTTTGGCAGTTCGTCGCGCGCCTCAACAAGGGAGGCCACACGGTGTTGCTCACCACGCATTACCTCGAGGAAGCCGAAGCGCTTTGCCACCGCATCGCGATGTTGAAGCAGGGCCGCATCGTCGCCCTCGACAGCACGAGCGCGCTGCTGGCCGGCACCGCGAGCACCATGCTGCGCTTCAAGCTCGACAAGCCACTGCCTGCGAGTCTGATGCCGCAAGCGCGCGTCACCGGGCGCATCGTGCAGTTGAAGGCGCACGACGCGCGGGAGGTCGAATCGCTCCTGGCGACCCTGCATGCCAACGGCTGCGAACCGGAAGACCTCGAGATCGGTCGCGCCGACCTCGAAGACGTGTTCCTCGAGATCATGCAAGGCGAACCGAAACAGCGGGCGGCCGCATGAGCGCGAACGTCGCCTCGCCGGCGGTCGACCGGAAAGCGGCCTTGACCACCGCGGCGTCGTCCGTCAACCCGTCGATGTCGGTCGCGCCGCGTCGCACGCACCTGTTCTCCGGCACCGGCACCTTGCTCTACAAGGAAGTGCTGCGCTTCTGGAAGGTGAGCTTTCAGACCGTCGCCGCGCCGGTTCTGACGGCGGTGCTCTACCTATTGATCTTCGGCCACGTGCTCGAAGGGCATGTGAAGGTGTTCGAGACCGTCGGCTACACGAGCTTCCTGATCCCCGGCCTGGTGATGATGAGCGTGCTGCAGAACGCGTTCGCGAACAGCAGTTCCTCGTTGATCCAAAGCAAGATAACCGGCAACCTGGTGTTCCTGCTGGTCGCGCCGCTCTCGCACTGGGCCTGGTTCACGGCCTACGTGGGTGCGTCGCTGGTGCGCGGCGTCGCGGTCGGCACTGGCGTGATGGTCGTGACCATCTGGTTCGCGCCGTTGCACATGGCCAATGCGTTGTGGGTGCTGGTGTTCACGGTCGCAGGCGCCGTGTTGATGGGTGCGCTCGGCTTGGTCGCGGGCCTTTGGGCCGAGAAGTTCGATCAGATCGCCGCGTTCCAGAACTTCATCATCATGCCGATGACGTTCCTGTCGGGCGTGTTCTATTCGGTCCAGTCGCTGCCGCCGTTCTGGCAGGCCGTGAGCCACCTCAACCCGTTCTTCTACATGATCGACGGCTTTCGCCACGGTTTCTTCGGCGTGAGCGACGTGTCGCCGTGGCTGAGCCTCGCGGTGGTGGGCACGAGCCTCCTCGTGGCGTGCGGGCTCTGCCTCCATTTGCTGAAGATCGGCTACAAGATCCGGCACTGAGCGTTGATTCAGGGGCCCGGCACCGCGGCGAACGGGTTGATGACGCGTGCGCCGCAACCCGCGAAGTCGTCGACATTGCGCGTCACTACCACGAAGCCTTGTACGAGTGCAGTCGCGGCGATCATCGCGTCGCGATCGGGTCTCGAATTCGGTACGAGAAGCGTCGCGCACCGCACGGCCGTGGTCGAATCGAACGGGACGATGCGGTTGGTGAACGCCGTCAGCACGTGGTTGGTGAGCCAGGCGCGAAGCGCTTTGCCTTGACGGTTGTCGCGACGTTCGACCAGCAACACGCCCTTTTCCAGTTCCAGCAGCGTGATGGCCGAGATGTAGAGCACGCTTGCCGACAACCGGGATACCCAGTGGCGGACGTGGCGGTCGGCGCTCGTCTTGCGGAGCTCAGAAACCACGTTGGTGTCGAGCAGGTACATCAGTCGAGTTCCGGGAGCCGGAAATCAACCTGCAGCGGCTGGGGGTCGAATTCGATGTCATCGCCCTTCGGCATCACCAGCATGTCGGCGAGCGAACGACCGGGTTCACTCAGATGCTCGTAATCCTCGATCGTCAGCAGCGCGTACGCGGGCCGGCCGCGATCGGTGATGAAAACTGGGCCGTGTGAGGCAGCCTTCTTGGCCGCACTGACATCGCGGGTGAATTCCCGACTCGAAAACATCTTGCCCACGATCGCCTCCATGTCGATGCTTGTGTGTTACAACAATTCGTTCTCTTGGCGGCGTTCTGTCCAGAGGACCCCGCGCCTTGCCATGAAGGTTCCAAAGCCGGCGCGCCGCCGCTAAAATGCGCCGCATGGCCGAACCGACCCCCGCCGACGTCGAGCGCTTTATCGCCTCCGGGCTTCAGTGCGAGCACGTCCAGGTCGAAGGCGACGGCCGGCATTTTTTCGCGACCGTCGTGTCGATCGAATTCGAAGGCACGAGCCGCATCGCACGCCACCAGCGGGTGTACCACGCGCTCGGTGACCGCATGCGCGAGCAGATCCACGCGCTCTCGATGAAGACGCTGACGCCGTCGGAATGGAAGCTGGCCTCGGCCGACGCCGCGCCCGCCCCGCACCACCACCACTGATCGTTCGGCCGGGCACTGACCGCGGCTCGCAAAGCTCGGTCGGCCCGCGCCGTCTTCCGTTGCAGAGCCCGGCCCTCGAGACCCGCCGCCCCCGACGCCGCATCCAGACCGACACCGCACCCACCGCTTGGTCACCACAAGCCCCGCACGAGATCGACATTTAATGGACAAACTCCGCATCCACGGCGGCCGCTGGCTGAACGGCGAGGTCGTCATCTCTGGCGCGAAGAACGCCGCGCTGCCCGAGCTCTGCGCCGCGTTGCTCACGCCCGAACGCGTGACGCTCGCCAATTTGCCGAAGCTGCAAGACGTCGAGACGATGCTGAAGCTGTTGCGGGTGATGGGCCTCGTCACGACCCAAGACGCCGACGGCGCGCTGACCCTGTGCGCGAACGACATCACCACGCTAGAAGCGCCGTACGAACTCGTGAAGACGATGCGCGCCTCGATCCTCGTGCTCGGGCCGCTGCTCGCGCGCTTCGGCGAAGCGAAGGTCTCGCTGCCGGGCGGCTGCGCGATCGGCACGCGGCCGGTCGATCAGCACATCAAGGGTTTGCAGGCGATGGGCGCCGAGATCACGGTCGAGCACGGCTACATCGTCGCGAAGGCGACGCGTCTGAAGGGCGCGCGCATCACGACCGACATGGTGACCGTGACCGGCACCGAGAACCTGTTGATGGCCGCGACGCTCGCCGACGGCGACACAGTGCTCGAAAATGCCGCGCAGGAGCCCGAGATTCCCGATCTCGCCGAGATGCTGATCGCGATGGGCGCGCGCATCGAGGGCCACGGCACGAGCCGCATCCGCATCGAGGGCGTGCGGTCGCTCGGTGGCGTAACCCACCGCGTGGTGCCCGATCGCATCGAGGCGGGCACCTTCCTGTGCGCGGTGGCCGCCGCGGGTGGCGACGCGGTGCTGCGGCAGGCCCGCGCCGACCATCTCGGCGCCGTGATCGACAAGCTGCGCGAGGCCGGCGCCACCATCGACGCCGACGACGACTGGATCCGCGTCCGCAGCGACGGCCGGCTGCGCGCGGTCGGCTTTCGCACCAGTGAGTACCCCGCCTACCCCACCGACATGCAGGCCCAGCTGATGGCGCTCGACTGCGTCGGCGAAGGTTCTGCGACCATCACCGAGACCATCTTCGACAGCCGCTTCAACCATGTCAACGAGTTGATGCGCCTCGGCGCGAAGATCGAGGTCGACGGGCGCGTGGCGATCGTGCAAGGTGTTCCCAAGCTGTCGGGCGCGACCGTGATGGCGACCGACCTGCGGGCCTCGGCAGGCCTCGTCATCGCGGGCTTGGTCGCGGAGGGCGAGACCATCGTCGACCGGATCTACCACCTCGACCGCGGCTACGACCGGATGGAAGTGAAGCTGCGCGAACTCGGCGCGGCGATCGAACGATTCCGATGAGCCCCGACCCCCGACGCGCGAGGGCGACGCGGCCGTGATCACCTTCGCACTCTCGAAGGGCCGCATCTTCGACGAGGCGCTGCCGTTGTTGCGCAGCGCCGGGATCGAGCTCGCCGCCGAAAGCGAAGGCGGCCGCGAGTTGATCGTCGCGACCAGCCGCCCCGACGTGCGCATCGTGCTCGTGCGCGCGAGCGACGTGCCGACCTACGTGCAGTACGGCGGCGCCGATCTCGGCATCGTCGGCCGCGACACCTTGCTCGAACACGGCGGCGAAGGGCTCTACCAGCCGCTCGATCTGCAGATCGCGCAATGCCGCATGAGCGTTGCGGCGCGGGCCGATTTCGATTACGCGAGCGCCGTGAAGCAAGGCTCGCGCATCCGCGTGGCGACCAAGTTCACGCGCGTGGCGCGGGATCACTTCGCCGACAAGGGCGTGCACGTCGATCTGATCAAGCTCTACGGTTCGATGGAACTCGCGCCGCTCACCGGCCTGGCCGACGCGATCGTCGACCTGGTCGCGTCGGGCAACACCTTGCGGGCCAACGGGCTGGTCGAGGTCGAGAGGATCATGCCGATTTCGGCGCGGCTGGTCGTCAACAAGGCGGCGCTGAAATTGAACCGCGTGGCGATCCGGGCGCTGATCGACGGCATCGCCGCGGCGCAGCCGCAGGCCGTGGGGGACTCGTGACGTGATCGCGATGCGCCTCGATCGAGCCGGGTCTTCGCGATGACGCTCGCGCTGCGCCAGCTCCGCACGGCCGACGCCGACTTCAACGCGGCGCTCGAACGCGTACTGCATCACTCGGCCGCTGCCGATGCGGCGATCGAAGCGAGCGTCACCGCGATCCTCGGCGACGTGCTGGCGCGAGGCGACGCCGCGGTGCTCGCGTACACGAAACGCTTCGACGGCATCGACGCGGCCACCGTGGCCGAGCTCGAGATCGGCCGCGACGAACTGCAGCGGTCGCTCTCGCGCATCACGCCGGCGCAACGTCGCGCGCTTGAAGACGCCGCCGCGCGCATCCGCGACTTCCACGAACGGCAGCTCGACGCCGGCGGCCGCAGTTGGCAATACCGCGATGCCGATGGCAGCCTGCTGGGCCAGAAGGTGACGCCGCTCGACCGCGTCGGCATCTATGTGCCGGGCGGCAAGGCGGCGTATCCGTCGAGCGTGCTGATGAACGCGGTGCCGGCGAAGGTGGCCGGCGTGGGCGAGATCGTGATGGTGGTGCCGACGCCGCTCGCATCCGTGCTCACGTCGTCTTCGGCAGCCGGTGGTGCGTCGAGCGCCGGGCACGCGGAGCGCAACCCGCTGGTGCTCGCCGCGGCTGCGATCGCCGGCGTCGATCGCGTGTTCACGATCGGCGGTGCGCAAGCCGTTGGGGCGCTGGCCTACGGCACGGCAACCATCGCGAAGGTCGACAAGATCACCGGCCCCGGCAACGCCTACGTCGCGAGCGCGAAGCGCCGCGTGTTCGGGCTGGTCGGCATCGACATGATCGCGGGGCCGAGCGAGATCCTGGTGCTCGCCGACGGCAGCACCCCGCCCGACTGGGTCGCGATGGATCTCTTCAGCCAGGCCGAGCACGACGAGTTGGCGCAGAGCATCCTGCTCTGCCCCGATGCGGCCTACCTCGACCGCGTGCGCGAAAGCATCGAGCGGCTGCTCCCCACGCTGTCGCGCCGAAACGTGATCCGCGCCTCGCTCGAAGGCCGCGGCGCGCTGATCCACACGCGCTCGATGGAGGAGGCTTGCGAAATCAGCAATCGCATCGCGCCAGAGCACCTCGAAGTGAGCGCCAAGGATCCGCACCGATGGGAGCCGCTGCTGCGCCACGCGGGCGCGATCTTCCTCGGCGCCTACACGAGCGAAAGCCTCGGCGACTACTGCGCCGGCCCGAACCACGTGCTGCCCACGTCGGGCACCGCGCGTTTCTCGTCGCCGCTCGGCGTCTATGACTTCCAGAAGCGCAGCAGCCTGATCGAGGTCAGCGCGAAGGGAGCCCGCGTGCTCGGGCCCATCGCGGTCGAACTCGCGTTCGGCGAAGGGCTGGAGGCGCACGCACTGGCAGCGCGGCTGCGGTTGCCGGGCGGCGATCCGGAGCCGACGTGATGCCGCTCGTCGAACGCTTCCGCCGCGTGATCCGACAGGACGTGCAGTCGACGCACGCGTATGCCGTGCAGCCGAGCGACGGCCTCGTCAAGCTCGACGCGATGGAGAACCCATACGCATTGCCCGGCACCTTGCAGCGCGAGCTCGGCGAGCGCCTGGGTCGGGTCGCGATCAACCGATATCCCGGTGCGCGCATCGCCGACGTGATCGAAAAGTTGTCGGCGCACATCGACTTGCCGGTGGGCTGCCGACTGATGCTCGGCAACGGCTCGGACGAGCTGATCTCGATGCTCGCGATCGCGTGCGATCGGCCGCCCGCCGCATCGACCGGTGCCCCCGCTGCCGTGCTCGCCCCGGTGCCCGGCTTCGTGATGTACGAGATGTCGGCGCGTCTTCAGGGGTTGCGCTTCGTCGGCGTGCCGCTGACCGCGAACTTCGAGCTCGACGCCGCGGCGATGCGGGCGGCGATCGAGACCGAGCGCCCGGCCATCACCTACCTCGCGTACCCGAACAACCCCACGGCGAATCTCTTCGACAACGCCGCCGTGGACTCGGTGGTCGGCGCCGTGGCGAGGCACGACGGCCTCGTCGTCTTCGATGAAGCGTATCAACCGTTTTCGTCGACGACTTGGTTGCACCGTCTGATCGAACCGGACCACGAGCACGTGCTCGTGATGCGAACGCTCAGCAAGTTCGGTCTCGCCGGCGTGCGACTCGGCTACCTGGTGGGCCGGTCCGACCTCATCGACGAGATCGACAAGGTGCGGCCGCCCTACAACGTGAGCGTGCTGAACGCCGAGGCGACGCTCTTCGCGCTCGAGCACGCCGACGAGTTCGCGCGCCAGGCCCAGACCTTGCGCGCCGAACGGGCACGCCTGCAGGGCCTGCTCGCCGAACTCGAACGGGTGACCGCCTATCCGAGCGAAGCCAACATGATCCTGGTGCGGGTTCCCGACGCGGCGCGTGCCTTCGACGGCATGAAAGCGCGCGGCGTGCTCGTGAAGAACGTCTCGCGGCAGCACCCGCTGCTCGCGAACTGTCTGCGCCTCACCGTCGGCACGCCGGCCGAGAACGGCGCGATGATCGCCGCGCTCGCGGCGAGCCTGTAGGCTTCAGCCCCATGACCGCACCCCGCACCGCCACCGTCCAGCGCGACACCAAGGAAACGCAGATCCGCGTCGAGCTGAACCTCGACGGCACCGGCGTCTCGAAGCTCGCCACCGGCATCGGCTTCTTCGATCACATGCTCGACCAGGTCGCGCGCCACGGGCTCATCGATCTCGACATCGATGCGAGAGGCGATCTGCACATCGACGGCCACCACACGGTCGAAGACGTCGGCATCACGCTCGGCCTCGCGGTGGCGAAAGCTGTAGGCGACAAAAAGGGCCTGCGCCGCTACGGCCACGCGTTCGTGCCGCTCGACGAAGCGCTGTCGCGCGTGGTCATCGACTTTTCCGGCCGGCCGGGCCTTGTGATGCACGTGCCGTGGAAGGCCGGCATGATCGGCGAATTCGATTCGCAGCTTGCGTACGAATTCTTCCAAGGTTTTTCGAACCACGCGCTCGTCACGCTGCACATCGACAACCTGCGCGGCGAGAACGCCCACCACCAATGCGAGACGGTGTTCAAGGCGTTCGCGCGTGCGCTCCGGCAGGCGATCGAAATCGATCCGCGGATGGCCGGTGTGATCCCGTCGACCAAGGGCACGCTCTGACGTGAACGCCGTGAAGGGTCTGCGTTGAGCCGAACCGTCGCCGTCGTCGATTACGGCATGGGGAATCTGCGCTCGGTGGCGCAGGCGGTGCGTCATGTCGCGCTGCAAGAAGCCGCGTCGAACGAAGCGTTCGAGGTGATCGTCACGTCGCTGCCGGAAGACGTGATGCGGGCCGAGCGCGTCGTGCTGCCCGGCCAGGGCGCGATGCCCGACTGCATGCGCGAATTGCGCGAATCGGGCCTCGAAGCCGCCGTGCGCGAGGCGGCGGCGAGCAAGCCGCTGATGGGCGTGTGCGTCGGCATGCAGATGCTGCTCGACGAGAGCGACGAGAGCGCGACAGCCACGGCCACGCCCGGTCTGGGCGTGATCTCCGGCCGTGTCGTCCGGTTCCGGCTCGCCGATCAGCTGCAGCCCGACGGCAGCCGTTACAAGGTGCCGCAGATGGGCTGGAACGAGGTGGCGCAGCAGGCGCATGGCGGCACGGTGCATCCGCTCTGGCACGGCGTGCCCGACGGCGCCTACTTCTACTTCGTGCACAGCTTCTACGCGCAGCCCGCCGACCCGCGCCACAGCGCCGGTGTAACCGAGTACGGCAGCCGCTTTACCTCCGCGCTGGCGCGGGATAACATTTTCGCCACCCAGTTCCATCCGGAGAAGAGCGCCGCACACGGGCTCTCGCTGTACCGAAACTTCCTGCGCTGGACGCCGTGATCGTCGAACCATGTTGCTGATCCCGGCCATCGACCTCAAAGACGGGCACTGCGTTCGTCTGAAGCAGGGCGACATGAACGACGCCACCCTCTTCAGCGAAGACCCAGCCGCGATGGCGCGACGCTGGGTCGACGCCGGGGCCCGGCGATTGCACCTCGTCGACCTGAACGGCGCGTTCTCGGGCAAGCCGGTCAACGAGGTCGCCGTGAAGGCGATCCTCGCGGAGGTGGGCGACGAGATTCCGGTGCAGCTCGGCGGCGGAATCCGGGATCTGGACACCATCGAGCGCCTCCTCGACGACGGCCTCTCGTTCATCATCATCGGTACCGCGGCCGTGAAGAGCCCGGGCTTCCTGCGCGATGCGTGCTCGGCCTTCGGCGGCCACATCATCGTCGGTCTCGACGCGAAGGGCGGCAAGGTCGCGACCGACGGCTGGAGCAAGCTCACCGGCCACGAGGTGATCGACCTGGCAAAGAAGTTCGAGGACTACGGCGTCGACGGCCTCATCTACACCGACATCGGCCGCGACGGCATGCTCTCGGGCATCAACGTCGAAGCCACGGTGGCGCTCGCGAAGGCGGTCACCATTCCGATCATCGCGTCGGGCGGTCTGGCCGGCATGGACGACATCGACAAGCTCTGCGCGGTCGAGGACCAGGGCATCGGCGGCGTGATCTGCGGCCGCGCCATCTACACCGGCGACCTCGACTTCGCGTCGGCGCAGGCGCGCGCCGACGCCCTGGCGAGCGCGACCTGAATCGACCGACGAGGTGCTCGCCAAACGGATCATCCCGTGCCTCGACGTGACCCGCGGGCGCGTCGTCAAGGGCGTGAACTTCGTCGAGCTGCGCGATGCGGGCGACCCCGTCGAGATCGCCGCGCGCTACAACGAGCAGGGCGCCGACGAGATCACCTTCCTCGACATCACCGCGACCAGCGATGGCCGCGACGTGATCCTGCACATCATCGAAGCGGTGGCGTCGCAGGTGTTCATCCCGCTCACGGTCGGCGGCGGCGTGCGCACGGTGGCCGATGTGCGCCGCCTGCTCAACGCCGGCGCCGACAAGGTGAGCTTCAACTCGGCCGCGGTCGCCACCCCGATGGTGATCGCCGAAGCCTCGGCACGTTACGGTGCGCAATGCATCGTCGTCGCGATTGACGCCAAGCGGCGCGCCGACGACATGGGCTGGGACGTCTACACCCACGGCGGCCGCACCGCGACCGGCCTCGACGCGGTCGAGTGGGCGACGAAGATGGCCGCGATGGGCGCCGGCGAGATTCTCCTCACCAGCATGGACCGCGACGGCACCCGCACCGGGTTCGATCTCGCGCTCACCCGCACCGTGAGCGACGCGGTCGAGGTGCCGGTGATCGCCTCGGGCGGCGTCGGCTCGCTCGAACATCTGTCGGCCGGTATCCGCATCGGCGGCGCCGACGCGGTGCTCGCCGCGAGCATCTTCCACTACGGCGAATTCACGGTGCAGCAGGCCAAGGCCTTGCTGAAGCGCGATGGCATTCCGGTTCGACCATGAAACGTGAAGCGCCGCGCCGAGACACAGCGCGCCGCGCCATCTCGGGCAGGGACGTTTCGCGCCACGATTTGCCGCGAGAAGTGCGCATCATCGGCGGCGACTGGAAACGCACCAAGCTGCCGGTCGCCGACGCACCGGGCTTGCGCCCGACACCCGACCGCGTGCGCGAGACGCTCTTCAACTGGCTCGGCCAGACGATGACCGGCTGGCGCTGCCTCGACGCCTTCGCCGGCTCCGGCGCGCTCGGCTTCGAAGCCGCCTCGCGAGGCGCGGCGAGCGCGGTACTGATCGAACGCGACCGCCACCTCGCACGCAAGCTCGACGACACCAAGGTGCGCCTGAAGGCCGAGAACGTGCGCATCGAGAATGCCGACGCGCTGGCGTGGATGGCGCGCGCGCCGGGTGCGTCGTTCGACGTGATCTTCATCGATCCGCCGTTCGATTCCGATCTGGCGGCGCCCGCGTTCGTGGCGGCCACTCGCGTCGTCGTGCCGGGCGGCTACATCTACCTCGAGTCCGGCAGCGCACTCGCCGCTGATGCGGTGCCCGAGGGCTTCACCCTCTTTCGCCAGTCGCGTGCCGGCGCGGTGCACTTTCAGTTGCTGAGGCGAGTCACAGCGTCGTGATGGCGCTGTCGCGATGCTTTCGCCGTGAAGCCGACGTCATGAGGACCGGCCGCTACACTGCGCCGACATCGCGGCCCCGGCCGGCCTTGCGGCGCCGGCTTGCCGCCCCATGTCACGGGCCGGATGTGTCGGGCCAACCCTAGGAGCGCGCATGACCTCGGTGACACGACTGACCGCCATCTATCCCG
This sequence comes from Caldimonas sp., assembly GCA_965246805.1. Lineage (GTDB taxonomy): Bacteria > Pseudomonadota > Gammaproteobacteria > Burkholderiales > Burkholderiaceae_C > Schlegelella_A. The sequence goes on from CBDFFO010000006.1 coordinate 647,455, forward strand.
GCACTTTCGACCCGATGACGCTCGGCCATGAAGACCTGGTGCGGAGAGCGAGCCGTCTCTTCGAGCGGCTCGTCATCGCGGTGGCGGCGGGCCACCACAAGCACACGATGTTCACGCTCGACGAGCGCCTCGAGATCGCGACCGAGCTCGCGGCCAAGCACCCGAACGCCGAAGTAGTGCCTTTCAGTGGACTGCTGCGAGATTTCGTCGTGGCGCAGAACGGCAAGGTCGTGGTGCGCGGCCTGCGCGCGATGAGCGACTTCGATTACGAATTCCAGATGGCGGGGATGAACCGGCAGTTGATGCCCGATGTCGAGACCGTGTTCCTGACGCCGAGCGACCAATACCAGTTCATCTCCGGCACCTTCGTGCGCGAGATTGCCAGCCTCGGCGGTGATGTCTCGAAGTTCGTGTCAGGCTCCGTCCTCGGCCGGCTGCAAAAGCGGGTCGGGACCAGCGAGGCTTGAAGACCGGCATGGCATTACTCATCACCGACGCGCATGCGTTGCAAGCCGTTGCCGTATTCGTCGCGATGAGGCGCTAGACATGGCATTACTCATCACCGACACGCATGACGGGATTTCGCAACGCATGCGTTGCGCCGGCATGCGCGGCAACCGCTTGCAAGCGGTTGCCGTATTCGTCGCGATGAGGCGCTAGACATGGCGTTGCTCATCACCGACGAATGCATCAACTGCGATGTCTGCGAACCCGAGTGCCCGAACCAGGCGATCTCGATGGGCGCGGCGATCTACGTGATCGAACCCGCCAAGTGCACCGAGTGCATCGGCCACTTCGACGAGCCGCAGTGCGTGCAGGTGTGCCCGGTCGCGTGCATTCCGGTCGACCCTGCGCACATCGAGTCGCGCGAATCGCTTTGGGCCAAATACCGCGGTCTGCAGGAGGCGGCGGGCGCAGTCACTTCGTCTTAGGTGTCGGCGGCACGCGGGCCGAGAAGACCTCGGGCTGGTTGCTGCTCGCGAGGTTGGTGTCGCGAAGCGCCCTGTGCTTCTTCGCGGCCGCCCTCCGCGGGGCCGATGCCGCCGCCCGCGACGCGATCGCGGCCTTGAACGTGCCGGCTTTCGCCGGCTTGATGCTCGCCTCGTCGCGACGCCGATCGCTTTCCATCTCGCGGCCGAGCTGGCGTTGGCGCAAAGCGATGCGTTCGGCTTCCTTGCGGTCTCCCGCGCTCACGGGCGAGGTTGCGGTCACGGGCTTGCCGTTCGAGCAGCTGACGTGCGAGTAGGTGTTGCCGCACCGGTAGACCGTTTGCGCGGCGTCGGCCGTGCCGACGCTCAGGGTCAACGCTGGCAGAAGCACCAGCAACAGCATCGCGAGGATTCGGCGTGGGTTCATGGTTCGGCTTTCGGGTGGGGTGAATGCGGCATTGGCGGCGAGGTCGGCAACGCGCCATTGGTCGGCGGCAGGACCGTCGGCAGCACGGGTCGCGGTGTCTTCGGCCGCGGCGGTTTCGCGGTGAGCTTCATCGTCGCCTTCTGCATCTCTCCGGCGATCAACTCATCGAGCGCGGTCAACGCGTGCGCGATGCTCTTTTCGATCGCGTCGAGCTCGTCGGCCGCGGGCTTGCGCAACACGAAATCGGCCACCTCGTGCTTGACGCCCGGATGGCCGATGCCGATGCGCAGGCGCCAGTAGTCGGCGCTGCCCAGTTGCGCGTGGATGTCGCGCAGGCCGTTGTGACCGGCGTGGCCGCCGCCGAGCTTCAACTTCACCTGGCCCGCGGGCAGGTCGAGCTCGTCGTGCACCACCAGCACGTCGGCCGGTTCGATCTTGAAGAAGCGCGCGAGTGCGGCGACCGACCTGCCCGAGAGGTTCATGTAGGTCGTCGGCTGCAGCAGCCAGAGCGGCCGCCCGCCGACATTCACGCGCGCAACGCGGCCGGCATACGAGCGGTCGGCCGCGAGCGCCACCTTCAGCTGGCGGGCCGCCGCATCGACGAACCAGAAACCCGCGTTGTGGCGGGTGGCTTCGTATTCAGGGCCCGGGTTGCCGAGGCCGACGATCAATCGAATCATGAATCGATTATCGAGCGGCGATGCGCGCCGGCGCAGGGTCGTGCGCCCGCTCGAACGGGTGGATCCGGCGGGTGTGCGTTGTTGACGCAACCACCCGCCCCGTGCAAGCCGCTAGCCGTCGCCAGCGCCGACGCCCGCCCGCCAGCGCGCCCAACCGGCCGCGCGCAACGCACACGCCGGGCACTGCCCGCAGCCATGACCCCACGCGTGCCGCGTGCCGCGTTCGCCGAGGTAACAGGTGTGCGTGTCCTCGATGACGATGTCGACCAGCGCGGAGCCGCCCAACTCGTCGGTGAGCGCCCAGATGGCCGACTTGTCGAGCCACATCAGCGGCGTGACGATGTCCATGCGCTGCGCGAGGCCGAGCTCGAGCGTGATCTGCTGCGAGCGCATCGTGGTGTCGCGGCAATCGGGGTAGCCGGAGAAATCGGTTTCGCACATGCCACCGATCAGCACGTCGATGCCACGCCGGTAGGCCAGCGCGGCGGCGAGCGTGAGGAACAGCAGGTTGCGACCCGGCACGAAGGTGTTGGGCAGGCCGTTCGCCTGCATCTCGATCGCGCGGCCATCGGTGAGCGCGGTGTCGCTGATGGCGCCGAGCACGCCCACGTCGAGCACGTGGTCGTCGCCGAGACGTGTTGCCCATTCGGCGTAGCGCTCCGCGATCGCGCTGCGCACGACGACGCGTTGGGTCAGCTCGACGCGGTGCCGCTGACCATAGTCGAAGCCGATCGTCTCGACGTGCGCGTAGCGGTCGAGCGCCCACGCGAGACACGCGGTCGAGTCCTGGCCGCCCGAGAACAGCACGAGGGCGCGGCGCGTCGAGTCGAGCGCGTCGCTTGAAGTGTTGCTGGTGGCCATGGGTCAGGACTCGGTTCGAAGGCGCCCGATCGATTGACACGAGAGGCTGCAGATTCTCGCGGCGGCCGCGGCCCGCCGCTCGCCGCACGCACGGCGCGTGCCGTGATCGCTCAGAGCCGCACGAGAACCCGGTACTTCAACGCCGTGCTGCCGCCGGCCGGGACCGCGATGTGCCATTCGGCCGCACCCGCCGAAGCCTTCGTGTGCGGCGCCGATTGCTCGAGCATGCTCCATTCGCCCGGCACCGGTTCTCGCACCGTCACCGTCACCGCCTCGGTCTTCGCGTTCTTCAGCACGATCTCGTACGCGCTCTCGTACAGGTAGGTCGACCGCAGGTACGGCTCCCGGCGCTTGAAATCTGTCTGCGTCTTGTCGGCGGTGACGTCGAAGGCTTCGCCGAGGTGCAGTCGCACCTTCTCGTTCTTCGGCGTGTGGTCGATGCGATCTTCGCCGACGAACTGCGCGTTGCCGGCGCTGTCGCGCTTGTAGACGCGCACCACGCCATGGGGCAAGGGCACGCCGAGGCCGGCACCTTCCCGATTCATGAACTCGACGTTGACGCTCGCCTTGAGCTTCTGGCCGATGCTGCCGACCGCTGCCGAGCGGTAATAGCCGTCGCTGCCGTCGATGAGCAATTCCTTGCGGACCGCGACGCCGCTGCCGTTCAGCAACGCAACCTGCTTGGTCTGGTTCTCGGCCAGCGTGGTGGTGCGGCCGAGCGAGTAGAGGTGGTATTCGAAGAGCGACTCCTGAGCGAATGCATCGGGCCCCTGCAACTTCGCCATCATCGCCGGCGCGGCCATCGGCTTGCGCGCGTCGCGGCGGTTTTCGTCCGCGACCCGATTCACGTCACCGGCCACCAGTTGCAATTTCGCGTTGGTGTAGCTCGCTCCGCTCTGGTTGGCGAGCGTGACCCAGCCGTTCAGGTCGAGCGCGCTGTCGTCGGCGTTCAATTCGGCCACGTAATCGGCGTGCCACGAGAGGCCGCCGGTCAGGTACGAGAGCTCGAGCGTCTGCGCGCCGGCCTGGCGGTTGCGCAGTTCGGTCACGAGCGTCGGGCGGTCGCGCAAATTCGCGGGCACGCCGTCGTAGACGATGCGGCCCGGCAGGCCGGTCTCGATGCGGTCACCGATCTTCAGCACCACGCCGCCACTGGCCGACAGCACCTGCGCCGACTCGACCGTCTCGGCACCCGTCGCGGGATTGGTTTTGACGACGCGCACGTCGCGCCCCACGTATTTTTCGAGCAGCTTCGCCGGCGTCAGCAGGTCGAAGTCGAAGTTCTGTTCCAGCAGCTCGAATGCGCCGGGGTTCGACAGGCTGCGCAACTGGGCGGTCTCGGGCCGCATGCGCCCACTGACGTCGCGCAGCGCGATGCGCTGCATGCCGCTGCCGAGCGTTAGACGCCGCGTGTCCTTCACGAGGGCGAGGTCGCTGTTGTAGATCGTGACGGAGACGCTTTGCTGATCGTCGAGTGTGCTGCGTTGCTCTCCGGCTTCCGGTTTCGTCACGGCCGCAACGGAACGCGACTTCTCCGGCGCTTGTGCCGGTGTGTCGACGGAGGCGAGCAGCATGACCAGTGCGGCGATGGCGACGGGGGTCTTGGACAGGTTCGACATGAAAGGCTCCGGGCTTCAGATGAGGGATCAGACCGTCGTGATACGTCTGACGCGAGCGCACGGGGTTAAAGCTTCGGTGTGCGCGGTGGCAGGGCTCCGGCCAACTGAGCGTTCGCCGCTGGTTGAATGAAAAAGCCGGTTGGGGCATGACCCCAACCGGCTCGATTGAACCACCGCGCGCAGCGCTTACTTCTTGTTCTGCTTCTCGGTCTTCTTCGCCTTGGTCGGAGCCGCGGCGACCGGAGCCACCACCACCGGGGCGACGACTTCTTCTTCCGCGGCGGCGACGTTGGCCGATGCGATCACCGGGTTCTTCTTGCCGTGCAGCACGACCTTCACGCCTTCACCGAGCGCGATGTCGTCGACGTGCAGCGACTGGCCCTTCGTGAGGTTGGCCAGATCGACGGTGATGAATTCCGGCAGCTGCGAAGCCAGGCACTGGATCGACAGCTCGTTCAGCACGTGATTGACGACGCACGCATCGGTCTTCACCGCCGGTGACACCTCCTCGTTGATGAAGTGCAGCGGCACCTTCTTCGTGATCTTGGTGGTGGCATCGACGCGCTGGAAGTCGACGTGCAGCACGATCGGCCGGAACGCGTGCATCTGGTAGTCGCGCAGCAACACCTGTTCGGTATTGCCGGCGAGCTCCATCTCGAGCAGCGACGAGTGGAACGCTTCCTTCTTCAGCGCGAAGAAGAGGGCGTTGTGATCGAGCTCGATCATGGCTGGCGTTCCTGCGCCATAGACGATGCCAGGAACCTTTTGCGCATTGCGCAGGCGGCGGCTCGCTCCGGTCCCCTGCAGCGTGCGCTCATAGGCGACGAATTTCATTGATGACTCCAGAAGTGATGGGCACCCGCGACCAGGTTGCCCGTGTAGAGGTCTTGCGACCCGGTGGAACCTTCTTTCGAAGGCATTCGGTGGAGGCGCGCGGCACTGGCGCGATCCTCAGAAGTTGCTGTTCTGCTCCGCGAAAAGCGAGGTCACCGATTCGCCGTCGGAAATGCGGCGGATCGTCTCGGCGAACAGGAACGAGACCGACAGCTGCCGGATCTTCGGGCAGGCCAGCGCATCGGGGCGCAGCGGGATCGTATCGGTGATGACGACCTCGTCGATCTGCGAACTCATGATGCGCTCGACCGCCCCGCCCGAGAAGACCGCGTGCGTGCAATACGAATACACCGCGTGCGCACCCCGTTCCTTCAGCACGTCGGCCGCCTTCACGAGCGTGCCGGCGGTGTCGATCATGTCGTCCATGATCACGCAGGTGCGGCCTTCGATGTCGCCGATCACGTGCATCACTTCGGAGACGTTGGCCTTCGGACGGCGCTTGTCGATGATCGCCAGATCGCAACCGGCCTGTTTGGCGAGCGCACGTGCACGCACCACGCCGCCAACGTCGGGCGAGACGATGATGAGATCGTTGTAGCGCTTTGACTGCAGATCGGAGAGCAGCACCGGCGACGCGTAGATGTTGTCGACCGGGATGTTGAAGAAGCCCTGGATCTGGTCGGCGTGCAGGTCCATCGTGAGCAAGCGCTCAACGCCGACGGCTTCCAGCAGGTTCGCGACCACCTTCGCACTGATCGGCACCCGCGTTGATCGCGGGCGGCGGTCCTGGCGCGCGTAGCCGAAGTAAGGGATCACGGCCGTGATGCGCCGGGCCGACGCGCGCTTCAACGCGTCGACCATGATGCAGAGCTCCATCAGGTTTTCGTGCGTCGGCGCGCAGGTGGGCTGCACCACGAACACGTCGCGGGCACGCACGTTCTGTTCGATCTCGACCTCGACCTCACCGTCCGAGAAGCGGCCGACCTTCGCCTTGCCGAGCTCGATGCCGAGGTGCGACGCGATCTGGGCCGAGAGCCCAGGGTTGCCGTTGCCGGTGAAGAGGACGGTGTTGAATAGCACGACGACTCCGAGACTAGCCTCAGCGCTGGAAATCCAGCACCTCGGTCTGGCAGGGGAGGAAGGATTCGAACCTTCGCATGCTGGAATCAAAATCCAGTGCCTTAACCAACTTGGCGACTCCCCTACACCGGTGATGTGCTCGTGCACACCACCTCAAACATGGCGCTTCGCTCGTGCTCTGCGTCGATCTTTAGCCGGACGACGGCTGCCGCGTGGCCCAGCCGTGCAGCGGATGCACGGCGAGGCTTTGGCAGATGCGGCCGACCCAGCCCTCTGGCAGTGTCGGCAGCACGGCGGCTTGCGGGCTATCTCGTTCGATGCGCGAGAAGACCGCGCTGCCCGAACCCGTCATGCGGCTGTTGCCGAAATGACCCTCGAGCCACACGGCAACGGCCTGCACGCCCGTGCCTCCACCTGTCTCGTCATCGCTCATCGCTTCGGCTGCAGCCTGCAGGTCGTTCCGACCCGACCCTGCCAAACCCGCTTCGGCGAAACCCTCGACTATATCAGCGCCGTTTTGCCGCAGGCTCGCGAAGCGCAGAAACACGGACCGGGTGTCGAGGCTTGTCGGCGCTTTTGCGACAGCGAATGCGCAGGGTTCTATGACGACCGCGCGCAATTCTTCGCCGACGCCACGCGCCCGCGCGTTCTCCCCAAAAATGAAGAACGGCACGTCGGCACCCAGCGCGAGGCCGATGCGCGCCAGTTCCGCGGCGGAGCGACCCAGCCCCCAGAGGCGATTCAGCGCGAGCAGGGTGGTCGCGGCGTCGGAACTGCCGCCGCCCATGCCGGCGCCGCTGGGCACGCGCTTGTCGATCGAGATGTCGGCCCCGTGGCGCGCGTCGTTCGTGGTGGCGCGCAGCGCGCGTGCGGCGCGTAGGCAGAGGTCGTCAGCCGGCAACGGCGGGCCCAGATCGTGGCGGCGCAGCTGGCCATCGGCGCGGCTTTCGAAATTCAGCGTGTCGCACCAGTCGATCAAGACCATCGTGGTGTCGAGCAGGTGATAGCCGTCGGCGCGACGGCCGGTCACATGCAGGTGGAGGTTCAGCTTGGCCGGCGCGGCCACGTCGAACAGGGCGTGCAGAGCCACGGCGCGTCACGGCCTTTCGAGTTGGATGCGCAGTGTCACCGCGGGTTCGGTCTCGCGTTTGGCGACCAGCGACGACGCCTCGGCAAACCGGCCGAAATCGACCGCCCAACCCAGTTGCCTGAAGCCACGTGCATCGGGGTTCGCGGTGCCTGATGGGCCGGATTCGGTCGACACGCTCGCCAGCAGCGGCGCGCTCGGCGCCCCGCGCCAGGGCGCCCCTTGCAACCAATCGAAGAGCGCGACCACCGGAACGCTTTCGCCGAGCACGGTCTGCGTCAGCGCGTCGAGGTCGACGAACCGATCGACGCGCCCCGGCGTGTTGAGGCTCACTTCGCCCGGTGCCCAGCGCGCCTGTGCGAGCACGCTGCCGAGCGGCGTCGACAGATCGAGGCCGCCGCGCTCGGCGTCGCCGCGCAGTTCGAAAGCGGCCGTCACTGCCCGTGCGGGACCGCTGTCGGACGCATCGATGCGCAAGACGAGCCGGCCGGCATAGGTCTGGCCCTTGACGCTCGTCAGTGCCGGCGGCGCCGTTGCGCAGCCGACCAGCAGCACGGTCGTGACAGCGAACGCGAACGCGCACTGCCCCCACCGACCGCCGACGCCCGCTCGCGTCGGCGACGCCACTGTCACAGATCGACGCGAAGCCGCGCCAGCGTTTCGCGCAGCACGTCGTTGGCCGAATCCTTCGAGCGCCCTTCACGCCACACGCGGCGCGCTTCGTCCGACATGCCGGCGCTCCAAAGCACCTCGCCGAGATGGGCGGCGATCTCTGGATCGGGGCGCGACTGGTAGGCACCGCGCAGCAGGCGGATCGCTTCGTCCTTGTGGCCGAGGCGGTACTCGACCCAGCCCAGGCTGTCGGTGATGAACGGCTCGCCGGGGCTCAATTCGAGTGCCTTCTGGATCAGCTGGCGCGCTTCCGGCAAGCGGAGCTTCCGCTCGGCGAGCGAGTAGCCGAGCGCGTTGTACGCGTGCGGGTGGTCGGGCTTCAGCTCGATCACCTTGCGCAGCAGCACTTCCATGTCGTCGAGGCGGTTGAGCTTTTCGTCGACCATCGCGCGTTCGTAGACCAGGTCGGTGTCGCCCGGGAACGCGAGCGACGCCTTCGCGAGCACCTTCTCGGCCTCGTTCCATTGCTTCAACCCGCGCAGCAGGTCGGCCTCTGCGACGAGCTTGGCACGCACGTCGTTCGGGCCTTGCTCGGGCACCTTGCGGATGAGCTCGCGCGCCTCGCCGACCTTGCCCTGGCGTGCCATCAACGACGCACGACGGGCCTGCACCTCGAGTGCGCGTTGCGGACTTTCGATCTTCGCGAGCCAGGCTTCGGCGCCCTTGAAGTCCTTCTGCTGCTCGGCCGCCTGGGCAAGCAGCAGCCAAGCCTGCGTCAACGCCTGCGCCGGACTCGCCGGCGCATCGTCGTCATCGTCGTTCACGCTTGGCGTCGACGGCGTGCCGATGTTGCCGCCGGCTTCGATCAGCCGCACGTAGTTCTTCAGCGCCACCGTCGCTTCGGCGGGATGTTTCAGTTCGAGCTCGAGCGCGCCGAGCGTGAGCCACGGCGGCGCGAGGTCGGGTTGCGACTTCGTGAGCGAATCGAGCTGCACGGCGGCATCGGCAAAGCGCTGCGTCGTGGCGAGCGCGCGCACGTAATAGAGGCGCACGCCGGTGTCGTCGGGCCTGGCCGCGAGGTGCGCCCGCACGATCGATTCGGCCGCGCTGATTGACGGCATCAGGTCGAGCGCGAGCAATGCGGGGCCATCGGCAGCCGCGTCGTCACTTGCGGCACTCTGGGCGTAAGCCAGTGCCTTCACCGGATCCGAGGCCGAGAGCCACGCGCGGCCCATCGCCACCTTTGCTGCGGTACGGGTCGCGGGCGCGTCGGCATACGGCTTGGCCACGCGTTCGACCAACGCCGCGGTCGCGATCCGATCGGGGTTGCGTGCGAGCAGGCCGGGCAACGACTCGAGCATGCTGGCGCGCTTGTCCGCCGCCGACAGTTCGAGCAGTCTCGAGAGCGGCTCCTGCGCTTCGCCGCTTCGGCTCATCGCCACCATCATCTGGACCTGGTATCGCAACGCCTCCTGCGATTGCGGCAGCGCTTCGCGCCAGGCCGCGACCGCGTTGTAGGCTTGCTCGCCGGCACGTGCCTGCAGCGCGATGTCGACGGCGCGGCGAAAGAGCTGCTCGTCTTTCGTGCGGCGCGCCGCGTCGAGCATGACCTGGAACGCGGTGCCAGCGTCGCCGCCCCGCAGTTCCATCTCGCCGATCAGCAATTGATAGAACAAGGGCGCGTCGAGCGCGGAATTCGTGACCGGCGGCGTCACGTCGGCGGCTGGAGACGAAGTCTGTTGCGCGGCCGGTGGCGCTGCCAACGCGGCCGAGCCGACGACCGATGAACCGATCGCCACAGCGACGGCGAGGGTCAGCGCACGGACCGGGCGTCGCGTGAAACAAGAGGGCGACATCGGAGGCTCCTGAAGCGAACTGGATTCTAGTGTCGGGGTGGCGTTCCGGGAGATTGCGAGGGCTATGCAAAACGACTGAAGGCCACGAGCAAATCACGGACCTCGTCGGCTCTGACCCGAGCCGCCCGGCGCCTGATGCATGCTTCTCGCATGCCCGAGTTGCCGGAAGTCGAAGTCACGCGAAGGAGTTTTGCCGAACGCATCCACGGTGCGAAGGTCACGGCCGTGCGCGTCGGCAAGCCGTTGCGCTGGCCGCTCGGGGTCGATCCGCAGACGCTCGTCGGCGAACGCGTCGGCGAGGTCACGCGGCGCGGCAAGTATCTGTGGGTCGCGCTCGACCATGGTGGGCTGTTGATGCATCTGGGCATGTCGGGTTCGATCGCGTTCGACGGCGGGGTGCGCGACGCGTCGTTGCACGATCACTTCGACCTCGTCACCACGCGCGGCACGCTGCGGCTCAACGACCCGCGGCGTTTCGGCGCGGTCGTCTGGTCGCCGAGCCAGAGCGAAGGGCCGGCCGCGAAGCTGCTCGCGAAGCTCGGCATCGAGCCATTCGATGCCGGCTTCGACGGCGCCTATCTGCACGCCGCATTGAAGCGCAGGCGCGTCGCGGTGAAGACGGCGCTGCTCGGCGGCGACATCGTCGTCGGCGCCGGCAACATCTACGCGTGCGAGGCGCTCTTCGATGCCGGCATCGACCCGCGCACGCGCAGCGACCGCATCAGCAAGCCCCGTGCAGCCCGGCTCGCGCAAGCGGTGCCCGACGTGCTGACCCGCGCGCTCGGCGCCGGCGGCTCTACGCTGCGCAACTTCCGCGACGCGCACGGCATGGCCGGCGCGTTCCAGGCGATGGCGCGCGTATACGGTCGCGCCGGCGAGCCCTGCGTGCGCGGCGATGGAGGCACCGTGCGTCGCATCGTGCAGGGCCAGCGCGCGACCTTCTTCTGCCCGGTGTGCCAGAAGCGTTGATGCCTGGTGCGCCGTGTGCAACGTCACGGCAGCTTCTCACACGATGAACGCTGCGCATCGACATGCGGCGCTTGAAGGTCGAGACGCGTCGACCCTTGCGATACCATGCCCCGATCCTTCGTGACTCGAGCCTCCGGCTCCGCATCGCCGCCCATGCAAGCCTCTTTCGCGACCAGTCTCGATGCCTTGGGCGGTTGGCGCGCCGGGCTCGGCCGTCGCCTCGAAGACCTCGGCCGATTCCTCGGTGAACACGATCTGGCCGACCCCTCGATCGACACCCAGCTCGAAGCGATGCGCGATCGGCTCGGCAACGAGAAGCTAGTCGTCGCTTTCGTCGCCGAGTTCTCACGCGGCAAGTCGGAACTCATCAACGCGATCTTCTTCGCCGACACCGGCCGGCGCATCCTTCCGGCCACGCCGGGCCGTACCACGATGTGCCCGGTCGAGCTCGGATGGAACGGCGAAGAGGCCGCCACGCTGCTGCTGCTGCCGATCGAAACGAGGCTCGAAGGCCTCTCGCTCGGCGAGCTGCGCGGCCAGCCGCGCGCATGGCGCCGCTTTCCGCTCGACGTGGGCAGCCCCGACGAGCTCGCCAAATCGCTCGAGGCCGTGACGCGAACCGAATGGGTTTCCGAAGCACAGGCGCGTGCGCTGGGTTTCTGGGACGACCAGAACCCCGACGACAACCCGCCTGTCGACGAGACCGGCAAGGTCGAGGTGCCGGCCTGGCGTCACGCGCTCATCAACTACCCGCATCCGTTGCTGAAGCAGGGCCTGGTCGTGCTCGACACGCCGGGCCTGAACGCGATCGGTGCCGAGCCCGAACTCACGTTGAGCCTGCTGCCGAGCGCGCACGCGACGGTCTTCATCCTCGGTGCTGACACTGGCGTCACCCGATCCGACCTGTCGATCTGGCGCGACCACCTGGGCGCCCATGCACCGACCCGCTTCGTGGTGCTCAACAAAATCGACGCGCTCGCCGACCCGCTCGCGACCACCGATCAGATCGACGCGCAGATCCGCATGCAGCAGGCCGACACGGCGCGCACGCTCGGCATCGACGTCGAGCGCGTGTTTCCGCTCTCGGCGCGCCTCGCGCTGACGGCGCGCGTGCAACGCGATGCCGAGGGCTTCGAGAAGAGCCGCTTGCCGGCGCTCGAAGCCGCACTCGGCGAGCAGCTGTTGCCGCAACGCCGGTCGGTGCTCGAGCAGGTGGTGCTGGAAGGCGCGTTGCAGATCGAAACGCAGGTCGCTCGCAAGCTCGGCGACAACCGGAGGCAACTGGCGGAACAGATGCTCGAGTTGCGCGGCCTGCGCGGCAAGAGCGGCGCGAAAGTGCGGCTGATGTTGAAGCGCATCGATGCCGAAACGGCCGAGTTCGAAGCGTGCACGTCGATCCTGCAGGCGATGCGCTCGGTGCACGCGCGCATGCTGAAGGAGATGCTCGTGGCGCTTTCATCCGATCGCCTGCGCGACGAAGTGGCGGCGATGCAGGCAGAAATGGGCAACACCATCTTCAACCTCGGTTCGAAGAAAGCGTTCATCGCGCTCGGCGCGCGCTTGCGCGGCTTGCTCGAAAAGTCGGAAAAGCGCAGCGTCGAGATCCGCGAGATGCTGACCGCCTCGTTCAGCAAGCTCAACGCCGAATACGGGTTCAGCCTTGCGGTCGGCAAGCCGCTCGACCTGAGCCGCTTCGAAGCCGAGCTCCGGCTGATCGAGACGAACTACGTGCAGTACCTCGGGCTCACGCTCGCGCTGCGGCTCTCGCAGCCGAAGTTCATGGAGCAGTTCCGGCGCATGCTGCTGTCGAAGCTGCGCATCGTGTTCGAGAATGCGAGCGGTGAGCTCGAACTCTGGAACAAGGCCGTGTCGGCGCAGGTTGATTCGCAGCTGCGCGAACGGCGCCGCAGCTTCAAGCGGCGCCGCGAAACGTTGGAGCGCATCCAGTCGGCGTCGAGCGAACTCGAGACGCGGCTTGGCGAAATCGAGGCGCAGGACACGCGCCTGCAGTCGTTCCACGGCCGCACCGGCGATCTGGCGGCCGCACTCCGCGAGCTCGCGTGCTCGGTGCCGGTCTCGGGCAACGACACCTACCAGGCCGTCGACCTGCCGCTCTTCGAAGACGCGGTGCCGGTCGAGCGCGTGCGCGCGCACGCCTGAGCGCGGCGCGATCGTTCGACAAGACGTTTTCGCGCCTGCTCGCCGCAGCCGCGCGGCCTCGATTCCCGTCTGCCCTTGAACCGCAGCACGGACGTTCCTTTCGCCGAGCGCGTCATCACCTGGCAACGCCGCCACGGACGCCACGCCTTGCCGTGGCAGCGCACGCGCGACCCGTACCGCGTGTGGCTCTCCGAAGTGATGCTGCAGCAGACCCAGGTGACGACGGTGATCGACTACTACGCGCGCTTCCTCGAGCGCTTCCCCGACGTCGCCGCATTGGCCGCGGCGTCGCAGGACGACGTGCTGGCGCAGTGGAGCGGGCTCGGCTACTACAGTCGCGCGCGCCACTTGCATCGATGCGCGCAGATCGTCGTCGCCGAACATGGCGGCGCGTTTCCGGACACCAGTGACGCGTTGAGCTCGCTGCCCGGCATCGGGCGCTCGACGGCCGCCGCGATCGCCGCGTTCTGCTTCGGCGAGCGCGTCGCGATCCTCGACGGCAACGTCAAGCGCGTGATCGCGCGCGTGCTCGCGTTCGAAGGTGATCTCGCCGATGCCGCGCCGCTCGGCGCGTTGTGGGATCGCGCGACCGCGCTGTTGCCCGCCGGCGAAGGCATCGAGTCGTACACGCAAGGCTTGATGGACCTCGGCGCCACGGTCTGCACCACGAGAGCGCCGGCGTGCCTGCTGTGTCCGATGGAGCCGGTGTGCGCTGCCGCCCAGGCCGGCACGCAGACGAGGTACCCGATCAAGTCGCGGCGCCTGAAGCGCGGCCGTCGCGAGCACGTGTGGCTCTGGCTCGAATGGCGCGACCGGGCTTGGCTCGTGCAGCGTTCGCAACGCGGCGTGTGGGCAGGTCTCTGGAGCCTGCCCGAGTTCGACGACATCGCCGCGTTCGCCGACGCAAACGATGGCTGGCCCGGCTTCGGCGCAAGCCTGCCGAGCTTCACGCACACGCTCACGCACCTCGACTGGACCTTGCACCCATTGCGCTGGACCCTGCCGACCGAGACCGCCACAGCGCGCGTCGCGACGATCACCGAGCGCTGGCCTGCCGGCCGATGGTTCATGCGCGACGAGGCGCTGGCGGCCGCTCTGCCGGCACCGCTTCGCGTCGTGCTCAGCTCGAGATGGACACCGCGTTCTGCCGCAGCACCGAGTCGATGAGCCCGAGCCGCTCGAGCGGGTTCGTCATCTCCATCAGCATCTGCTTGCCATCGAGATCAATCGGCAGCATCTCGCACCAGCGGTTGGCGACCCAGCCCGCGTCGTCGAAGCGGTAGGGCGCGAGGAACGGCTTCGCGCCTTGCGCCTCGATGCTCTCGATCGCGCGGCGCAGGGTGTCGACGGCATTCTCGAACATCGGGCCGGGCGCCGTCACCTCATCGTCGGGCAGTGGCTCGACCGTGCCGAGCCAGAGGCCGTCGGCCTGTTGTCGGCTCGACACGAGCCGAAACCGTTGCCGTCCAGCGCAGCGCAATTCGAGAATGCCGGGCTGCGTGGCGTCGACATCGATGAGCTCGGCGAACGTGCCGACCGGGCGCAGAGACACACCCTCGGCCGACTTCGTTTCGGTGCCGGTCGCGAGGCCGATCACGCCGAACGGGGTGCCGCTGCGCATGCAGGTCGAGACCATGTCGAGGTAGCGCGACTCGAACACCTTGAGTGCGAGCAGGCTGCCCGGGAAGTAGACCGTCTGCAGCGGAAAGAGCGGCAGCTCGCGGCTGGTCGTCTCCATCACCATGCGAGCTCTCGGTGGCGGATCAACGTGACGATCGACGGCCTGAAGCGCATCGCCAGGCGCTCTGCGAGGTACACCGACCGGTGCTGGCCACCCGTGCAGCCGATCGCGACCGTCAGGTAGCTGCGTTGATCGGCCTTGAACGCGGGCAGCCAGCGCGCGAGGAAAGTTTCGATCTGCGTCATCATCTCGAGCACCTCGGGCTGCTCGTCGAAAAACGCCGCCACCGGCGCGTCGCGACCGGTGAGCGCGCGCAGCTCGCGCACGTAATGCGGGTTGGGCAGCACGCGAACGTCGAACACGAAGTCGGCGTCGAGGGGTACGCCACGCTTGTACGCGAAGCTCTCGAACACCAGCGTCAGCGGGCTGTCGTCGGCACGCACCAGCTCGCGCACCCAAGCGCGCAGTTGCGCGGGTCGCAGCTGGCTGGTGTCGATGACCGTCGACAGCTCGCGCAGGCTCGCGAGCAACTCGCGCTCGAGCTCGATCGCATCGCTCAAGGCACGTCGGCCCTCGACGACCCGGTCGGTCGCGAGATCGGCCGGCACCGTGCCGGGCTCGTCGGAGAGCGGATGCGGGCGGCGCGTTTCGGAAAAGCGGCGCAGCAGCGCATCGGTGCTCGCATCGAGGAACACCGCCTGGATAGCGACCCCTTCGCTGCGCAACTCGGCGAGCAGGGGCAACAGGTGCGGCAGCGAACCGGCGCTGCGCACATCGACGGCGATCGCGACGCGGCGGTCGGGCCGCTGGCTCTGGAGCTGCAGGAACTCGCGCAGCAGTTCGGGCGGCAGGTTGTCGACGCAGAAGAACCCGGCGTCTTCGAGCGCGTGCAGCGCGACCGATTTGCCCGACCCCGAGATGCCGGTCACGAGCACCACCTCCTGCAGCGCGCCCGGGGTCGGTGCGGCGTCGCTGCTCATGGGCGTTTCGCGCCGCGCGGCGCCGATCGGGCGGGAGCCGGCTTCTCGCGTTCGGTCGCGCCCTCTGCCCGGGTTGGCGTGCCGGCATCGGTGCTCGCGCCGATCGTGAGCATCTCTTCGGCATGCGCGAGGCTGGTGCTCGAGAGCCGGCCGCCACCGAGCATGCGTGCGACCTCGCCGACCCGAGTCTCGCCCGTCGCGAAGGCGATGCCGCTCTGGGTGGCCTTGCCGTCGGTGCGCTTCGACACGACGGCGTGGTGATCGGCGCAAGCGGCCACCTGGGGCAGGTGCGTGACGGCGAGAACCTGGCGGTCGCGGCCCAGGCGCTTCATCAGGCGCCCGACCGTCTCGGCGACCGCGCCGCCGACGCCCGCATCGACCTCGTCGAAGATCAAGCACGCGACGGCGGCGTCGCCCTGCTCGAGCTCGCTCGTGGTGACCGCGATCGCGAGCGCGATGCGCGAGAGTTCGCCGCCCGAGGCGACCTTCGCGAGCGGCCGCGGCGTGCTGCCGGCATGGCCAGCGACCAGGAACTCGGCCGACTCGAGGCCGAACGATTGCGGGGCCTCTTGCGTCGTGAGCTCGACGTCGAATCGCCCGCCCGCCATGCCGAGCTGCTGCATCGCGGTGGTGACGGCTTTCGAGAGACGGGGTGCAGCATCGCGGCGTGCCGTTGACACGACGTTGGCCGCCGCGTTGTATGCAGCGGCCGCGTCAGCGAGCGCTCGTCGCAGTCCGTCGATGTCGGCAGCGGCGTCGAGCTCCTTCAACCCGGCCCTCCATTCGGCGAGCAGTGCGGCCAGCTCGGCCGGCGGCCGCCGATAGCGGCGTGCCAGGCCGAGCCACGCCGACATGCGTTCGTCGAGCACCTGCAAACGCGCCGGATCGAGATCGATCGCGTGCAGATAGCCGCCGAGCGCGTGCGCGGCGTCGTGCAGCTGCGCTTGCGCGCCTTGCAGCGATTCGATCGTCGACACGAGACGCGCATCGAAAGAGGCGACATCAGCGAGCGCGTCGAGCGCGCGACCGGTGAGCGCTTCGGCGCTTTCGTCGGCCTCGCTGATCGCGGCGAAGGCGCCGCGTGTCGCGTCGATCAGCGACTTTGCATTGGTGAGCCGCGTGTGCTCGGCGTCGAGCGCGGTCCATTCGTCGTCACCCGGCGCAAGCCGATCGACTTCGCCGATCTGCCAGACCAGCCGCTCGCGCTCGCGATCGAGATCGCCCTGCTGCGCCTGCGCGGCGGCGAGCGCCTGGCTCGCCGACTTCCACGTCGCCCACGCCGCGCCCAGCGGCGCGAGATCGAGGCGCGCGTACGCGTCGAGCAACCCGCGCACCGAGGCCGGCCGCGTCAGGCTCTGCCACGCATGCTGGCCATGGATGTCGACGAGGTGGTCGCCCGCCTCGCGCAGCTGCGCGAGGGTCGCCGCGCTGCCGTTGATCCACGCGCGGCTCTTGCCTTGCGCGTCGACGGTCCGGCGCAGCAGCAGACGGCCTTCGTCTTGGACACCGCTCTCGAAGCCGCCTTCGTCTAGCCATGCCACGAGGCTCGCCGGCGCGTCGAACTCGGCACTGATGTCGGCGCGCGCCGCGCTCTCGCGCACCACGCCGGCATCGCCACGGCCGCCGAGCGCGAGCTGCAACGCATCGACGAGGATCGACTTGCCCGCGCCGGTCTCGCCGGTCAGCACGGTGAAGCCACCTGCGAGGTCGAGCTCGAGTTCGCTCACGATGACGAAATCGCGCACGCTGAGTCGGCGCAGCATTCAGATCGCTCCGGAATTCCAGTGCAGCTTGCCGCGCAGCGTCGCGAAATAGCTCCAGCCGCGCGGGTGCAGGAAGTGCACGTGGTGCGACGAGCGCCGCACCTCGATGCGGTCGCCGGGCACGAGGCTGGTCAACGACTGCATGTCGAAGTTCACGCTGGCGTCGCGGCCGGTGACGATCTCGATCGCGATGGTGCTGCTGTCGGAGACCACGAACGGTCGGTTCGAGAGGTCGTGCGGAGCGATCGGCACCACGACCCAGCCGCCGACGCTCGGGTGCAGGATCGGCCCGCCCGCCGAAAGCGCGTACGCGGTCGAGCCGGTCGGCGAACCGACGATCAGGCCGTCGCAGCGCTGTGTGGACACGAACTCGCCGTCGATCTCGATCTGCAACTGCACCATGCCGGTCGCCGAACCGCGGCTCAACACCACGTCGTTCAGCGCGACGCTCTGAAAGATGGACACGCCGTCGCGCCACACGCCGCCTTCGAGCATCACGCGCGACTCGTCGACGAAATCGCCCATCAGCATCGGGCGCAGCGCGCCTTCGAAATCGTCAAGCGCCACATCGGTGATGAAGCCGAGTCGGCCCTGGTTGATGCCGATCAGGGGCGTGCCGTGACGCGCCAGCCGGCGCGCGATGCCGAGCATCGTGCCGTCGCCGCCGACGACGATCGCGACGTCGCAGCGCTCGCCGAGGTCGTCGATGTCGTGTGCGCCAAATTCCGTGATCCCGGTCTTGGCGGCCGTCGCCGCTTCGAGCGAGACCGTGAGCCCCTCCTGGACCAGAAACGCAGCGATGCGTTCGAGCACGTCGCGAATGCCGTCGGCCTGGTACTTTCCGACGAGCGCAGCGTGGCGGAAACGGGTCGACATTCGCGGGATTACACCACAGGGGTCTCGTCGCACGGGCTTCGAAAAGCACTCATCATCGCTGCACGAACATGCTGGATGAACGCGCCAAAACACTGATGAAAGCGCTCGTCGAGCGCTACATCGCCGACGGGCAGCCGGTGGGCTCGCGCACGCTCTCGCGCGCGAGCGGGCTCGAGCTCTCGCCGGCGACGATCCGCAACGTGATGGCCGACCTCGAAGAGCTCGGGCTCATCGCGAGC
Organism: Caldimonas sp.; assembly: GCA_965246805.1. GTDB lineage: Bacteria > Pseudomonadota > Gammaproteobacteria > Burkholderiales > Burkholderiaceae_C > Schlegelella_A. The sequence goes on from CBDFFO010000006.1 coordinate 666,108, forward strand.
CCGCACACGAGCGCGGGCCGCGTGCCGACCGCGCGCGGCTACCGGCTTTTCGTCGACACCATGCTCACCGCGCAGCCGATGCCGCCGGCAGCAGCGCCGCATCTCGAACCGCAGCTGCACGCCGAGCAGCCGCAACGCGTGATCGCGAACGCCGCCAATCTGCTCTCGAACCTGTCGAGCTTCGTCGGCGTGATCACCGCCCCGAAGAAGGCGAGCGTGTTCCACCACATCGAGTTCATGCGCCTCTCGGAGCGGCGCGTGCTCGTCATCATGGTCGCGCCCGACGGTGACGTGCAGAACCGCGTGATCTTCACCGCGCAGGACTACACCGCCACGCAACTGCAGGAGGCGAGCAACTACCTCATTGCGCACTATGCGGGGCTCTCGATCGAAGATGTGCGCGAGCGCCTGAAGACCGAGGTCGACGCGTTGCGCGGCGAGATCGCGGCGCTGATGCAAGCGGCCGTGCAGGCGGGCAGCGAGGCGATGGCCGAGGGCCAGGACAACGTCGTCATAGCCGGCGAGCGCAACCTGCTCGCGGTGCAGGATTTCTCTAGCGACATGGGCAGCCTGCGCAAGCTGTTTGATCTGTTCGAGCAGAAGACGCAGCTGATGCGGCTCCTCGACGTGAGCAGCCGCGCCGAAGGCGTTCGCATCTACATCGGCGGCGAGAGCATGGTGGTGCCGTTCGAAGAGCTATCGGTCGTCTCGGCACCGTACGAGGTTAACGGCATCGTCGTCGGCACGCTCGGGGTGATCGGCCCGACGCGCATGGCCTACGACCGCATGATCCAGATCGTCGACATCACGTCCCGGCTGGTGTCTAACGCGCTGTCGCAGAAGTGAACGACGGGCGCATCGCGTTGCGCGAGGGGGCCCCATCTGGCTGGCACTGGGTGGCTTCTACAATTCGGCCGTGGGCCGTTAGCTCAGCTGGTTAGAGCAGAGGACTCATAATCCTTTGGTCGTTGGTTCAAGTCCAACACGGCCTACCAGTGCATGCGATGGCGGTGCCGCACGCGGGCCGGTCGACAGCGCGCCGTGTCGACCGTGAACGCGGACGAAAACCCGATCCACTGTGCGTTGCCGTACAGAGTTCCGGGCAGGAGAGCGGCAATATTCGAGGCGACAGCGCTCGTCGGCCACGACCCGCTCAAGAGCCAACGACATGATGCACACCTTTCTCTCGAACAATCGCGATGACCTCATCCGTCGATGCAAGGAAAAGGTGTCGCGCAGGCCGCGCCGGGCGGCAACGGTGGCCCAGCTGCAAGACGGGATCCCGAACTTCCTCGATCAGCTGATCAGGACGCTGGCAGCCAACCAGGCCGGCGAGCACGCCACGAGCGAACGGATTTCGGGCGTCGCCGACGGCGTGGGACCGATGCTGTCCGAGATGAGCGCCACCGCGACGGCGCATGGCAAGGACCTGCTCAAGCTCGGCTACACCGTCGACCAGGTCGTCCATGACTACGGCGACCTGTGCCAGTCGGTCACCGATCTGGCGTTCGAGCGCGATGCACCCTTCGAGATCGCCGAATTCGGAACGTTGAACCGATGCCTCGACAATGCCATCGCCGATGCCGTCAGGGAGTTCAGTTTTCACAGAGACGCGTCGCTCGACGAGTTGAGGTCGGTGGAGGCCAACGAGCAACTCGGGCTTCTAGTGCACGAATTGCGAAACGCGTTGCAGACCGGCATCTTGTCCATCCGAGCCATCGAACTCGGAAGCCTTTCGCTTTCGGGTGCGACCGGCGTGGTCCTCAAGCGAAGCATGGCCACGATGGGCGCTCTCATCGATCGCACGATCGGCGAGGTCAGCAGCCGCACCGTCCTCGCGCCATTCGCGGGCACGTTCGCGCTGGCCGAGTTGATTGCCGCGGCGAAAGCCTCCGGTGAATTGCGTGCGGGTGAAAAGGGCTGCACCTTGACGGTGTCGGACGTGGATCTGTCGTTGGCCATCAACGTCAACTACGCATTGGTTCTGGCTGCGCTCGAAAACCTCTTGCAGAACGCGTTCAAGTTCACGCACGAGCACACCGAGGTCACGATGACCGCCTTCGCGGTCGGCGCGAAGGTCATGATCGACGTCAGCGATCATTGCGGTGGGCTGCCACCGGGGGACCCGGAGAAGATGTTCGTGCCCTTCTTCCAGCAAGGCAGCGACAGGACCGGCGTCGGTCTCGGCCTTTCGATCGCTCGGCGCTCGATCGAGGCCGACGGAGGCCAGCTGACGGTCCGCGATTCGCCCGGCGTCGGTTGCGTCTTCACGATCTCTCTGCCGAGGCACACGCTGCAATAGGCGACGCCCTCGTTGCGAAAGCGGGAGCAAGCGAGGCGCGAACGCGCGTCACCTCGCCGACCGTCACACGGGTCAGGTCTTCGCGCCGCCGCCTTCGTCGCCCGCGTTGACCATCCAGGGTGTGCCGAACCGGTCGGTGCACATGCCGAACCCGTCGGCCCAGAACGTCTTCTGGTAGGGCATCTTCACCTGGCCGCCGGCCGCGAGCGCATCGAAGATCGACTTGCCCTTGGCGGTGTCTGGATAGGCGAGCGAGACGGTGATGCCCTTCATGCCCTCGAATGGCATCCCGGGCGGCATGTCTGAGGCCATGATCCGGTGGCCATCGAGCACCATCGACACGTGCATGATGCGTTTGGCGGCGTCGCCGCTCATGGCCGGCTGCCCGGGCATCGGCGGCGCTTCGCCGTAAGTCATCGACATCTCGACCTTGCCGCCAAGCGTCTTCTCGTAGAAGCGCATTGCCTCGGCGCAGTTGCCGTCGAAGCTGAGGTAGGGTTCGAATTGGGCCATGGGGAGATCTCCTTTCGTGAGGGCTGACTTGGGTATGAACAGTATGCGCCGGGCGCTTGCGGCAGCTGGAAATGCGACAGGAGGGTCGGGTCTCTCGGAAGCGCGTCGATCACTTGCGAAGGCATCGACATGAAGCTCTTCGCCGCCGCCGCGATCGTGATGTGCATGCTCGCGACGCTCTACTGGCTCTGGACGCCGGACAAGAGCCTGGCCGAGTTGGAGCGCCGCTACCGCGCGCCGGGCGATGCCTTCGTTGTCGTCGATGGCGCCGCGCTCCATGTGCGCGAGAGCGGCCCGACAGGCGCGCCAGCCCTGCTGATGATCCACGGCTTCGGGTCGAGCCTGCAGACCTGGGACGCGTGGTCTCATGGCCTCGATCCCGATCACCGCGTCGTCCGCATCGACCTGCCCGGCAACGGCCTGAGCCCGCCCGACCCGACGGGTGACTACACCGACCGGCGCAGCCTCGCGCTGCTCACGGCGCTGCTCGATCGACTGGACATCGCGCACGCGAGCATCGTCGGCCATTCGATCGGCGGCCGCATCGCGTGGACATTCGCCGCGGCGCACCCCGAGCGCGTCGACAAGCTGGTGCTCGTCGCCCCGGACGGGTTTGCAAGCCCCGGCTTCGACTACGGCCGCACGCCGGACGTGCCGGCCCTCTTCAAGGGGATGCGTTATGCGTTGCCGAAGTCGATTCTGCGCATGAACCTCGCCGCGGCGTACGCCGACCCCGCTGTGCTGAACGATGCCCTCGTGACGAGATACCACGATCTGATGCTCGCACCCGGCGCGCGCGACGCGATGCTCGCCCGCATGGCGCAGACCGTGCTGGTCGATCCGGTGCCCGTCCTCGCGCGCGTGCGAGCGCCGACGTTGCTGATGTGGGGCGCGAGCGACGCGATGATCCCGATCGCCAACGCGACCGACTACCTGAAGGCGATGTCGGATGCGCGGCTCGTCACGATCGCGCACTCGGGTCATCTGCCGCAGGAAGAGGCCCCCGACGTGTCGTTGCAGGCGCTTCGAAGCTTCCTGCGCTGAGGCAGTCAGGGCGCAGGACCAGGCGCGCGAGCGCGCTGGCCCGACTCGCGATCAAGACGAGAAGAGACGGATGCGACCGTACAGCTCGGTCGCCCGTCGCGTCGATTCTTCGAGCTCTTCGAGCAGCGGCGCGATGTCGGGTGCGGTGCTGCCATCGGCGATGTCCATCGCGGCCAGGCTCGCGTTCGCGAGGATCGCGCCCATCACGTCTTCGCGAAGGCCCGCACTGGTCGGCGTCGTGTCGTCCCTGGCGGTCCGGTCGACGGCTTGCGAGAGCGAGGCTTCGAGGTGCTGGCGGGCTTCTGCCGCGCGCTTTGAATCGGTGAGGTCGACGAGGATCAGGAAGAAGCCCAGCACCGAACCATCGCGCGCGGGGACGACCTCGATGCGCACCGAGACGGGCAGGGTCTTGCCCCCTCCGATCATCAGCGCGAGTTCGCCCCGCCAGGGTTGCCGCTCCTTGCCGAGCGAGGTCAGCACCTGGCCGACCAGAACCGGTTGTGTGAAGAGGTGCGCAAGCTCGTCGGTCGACGGATCGACCTTCACCAGTTCGCGCCCGACCAGCGACGAGAACGCGCTGTTCGCGAACAGCGCGCGGCCCTTGGCATCGCCGATCAGTACCGGCTCGACCGAACTGCCGACGGTGGTCCTGATCTGGGCGAGCTGGTGCTCGGCGATCAGCAGCCGAACCGCGTTGATCTGCACGATGATGTCGATCAGCGACGCCCCGAAAGCCCGGCCGAGGGCCAGCTCGCCGTTCGACCACGGCAGCGCGGTGCTGCGAACGATCTCGGACCACGCGGCGAACGAACTACGCGGCGACAGTTCCATCGGGTTGTTGGCGACCATCGGTTTCGAGGGGTCGCCGGCCCAGGTCACCGTCAACAGCTGCTCCTTGCGGAACCACATCAGATAGTCGGGTCTCGTGGCTGAAAGCTTCACCGCCAGCACGCCGCTCGCGGTCGGCGTGAGCGAGTCGAGCGCCGGGTTCGCCCGCGCGACGGACGAGCAGTTGAAGATGCCGTCGCTCGCCTGCCGATCGACCCATTGCAGCAACGCGCGCAGTTCCGCGTTCGACGGTGCTTCGCCGGCGGTCATCAGCTCGCCGTCGTGGAACAGCGCCGCGCCGGTGGCTTCGAGCGGTTGCAGCACCGTGCGCGGGTTGCGAAAGAGCGCGAGCCGCCAATCACCTTCGGTCGACGTCGCCTCGACGAGCCGCTGCTCGAGTCGGCGCACCTGGATCGCGACCTGCGCATGAGCGTAGTTTTCGATCGCGCCGATGCGCGTCGCGATGACCTCGCCGAGCAGGTCGGCCGCCGCGCGCACCGCGAAGCGCAGGTTGCGCGGACTGTAGTGATGGCACGCGATCAAGCCCCAGAGCCTGCCCTCGCGCACCAGCGAGACCACGAGCGTCGCGGTGACGCCCATGTTCTTCAGGTACTGCAGATGCAACGGCGACATGCTGCGCAGATGGCACATCGACATGTCGAGCTCGTCGTCGGCGCCGGGCACCCGGCGCGGCAGCAGCGGCGAAGCCTCGTAGTGCACGTCGACCAGCACACGCAGCCGGTTGCGCAGATAGAGCTCGCGGGCGCGTTGCGGAATGTCGGAGGCCGGGTAGTGGTGACCGAGGAAGGATTCGAGCCGCGGATCGCGCGCCTCGGCGATGATCTTGCCGTGGCCGTCGGGGTCGAACTTGTAGACCATTACCCGGTCGTAACCGAGCATGTCGCGAAAGCTCCGCGTCGCGCCATCGGCGAGCGGGCCGATCGCCGACGCGGCACTGATGCGCTGCAACGCGGCGCCGAGCATGCTGCGCAGATCGGGGCCAGAGATGTCGACCATGGGGACGCCGGGAAGGGCCGTCGCTATCGGCTCGACCTCGATCAACAACAGGTTGCCGCCGACGCGGTGCATCGTTCCCTCGAAGTCGTGCGGCTCGCCGGCCACGCCGATCCGGCAGCGCAGTGGCGCCGGCACGGCCAACGATGGAGCCGATGCCACTGAGCGGACCACGCAAGCATGCAGATCGCCGCCCAGCTCGGCAAGCGGTTGCCGCCACAGCGCTTCGGCATGCACACCGAGCAGCGCCAGCACGTTCTCGCTCGCCTGCACGATGCGCAACTCGGGTTCGCGTACCGTCAGCATCAGGCCGTGCGGCTGGACCGAGCCCGCGAGGTGGATCAGCTCCCGTTCGCAGTTGGTGAGGTCGGCCTGCCCGAACGCGGGGCTCATCTGCATCAGGCGCCGCCGTTCGGGGCTCGAAGGGTGCGTTGCAGGCGCTCGGTGGCGAGGCCCAGCATGGCCGCGGCCGACGCAATGTCGCCGGCATGTCGATGCAACGCGACCTCGGCGAAATGTCGCTCGGCCAGCGCCGCCGCCGCACGGACCAGTGCGTCGAGGTTCTGCTCGCCCAGGTGCAGCGCGAGCTCGTTGATGCCGGCCTGCAGTGAATGCAACGGGACGCCGCCCAACAGGTGATCGGCCGCCGGCGGGTCAACCTCGAAGCGCCCGATCGACCTCATCGTGAAGCCGATGCATTCCTGGTCGCCTTCCGTCAACAGCGCGGCCGAAATTTCGATCGGCTCCAGCAGCGACCCGCCGGCCACGACCCACGACTCGACATGGCGCGCGATGCCGTCGCGCCGCACCTTCGCCATCAGCGCCGCCAGCGGCCAGCCGGCGAGCCGGAGCCAGTTCATCAGCGGCTGGCCGGTCAGCTGCGCCTCGACCGACAGGCGTGCGAGCGACAGGAAAGCGCGGTTCGCGAGCAGGATGCGGCCGCTCGAATCGGTGACGACGACGCCATCGCTGGTGTTGTCGACGAGGCGCGACATTGTCTCGTTGAGCGCTTGCGAGGGAGGGGCCGACGGCAACGCACGAAGCCGCATCAGGAGCCGCATGTGGCCTTCGGTTCGAAACGGCGTGGCAAGCAGGCTCGCGCTGGTTGCGATCCCTTGCAAGCGCACACGGATCTCGGCGCTCGCGCCGGTGCCGCAGGCCCGACGCAACAGCTCGTTGACCGCGCCGCGCGAGTGGTGCTCGAAACCGGCCGACGCGTGGCGACCTTGCAGCGCCTCGGCGGGCAGCTCGAACATCGCGGCGGCGGCCCGGTTGGCTTCGACGATGGTCAGCGTCTCGCCATCGACGACGACGACCGCGTCGGTCGCCACCTGGAACAGCAGCTGGTAGCGGCTCTCGACCTGGCGCGCTTGCCAATAGCCGCGCTCCAACTCCTGCTGCGACTCGACGTAGCGGTCCTGGATCGCGGTGATGGCGCGCAGGTCTCGCCCGACCGCCAGCACCGGGCCGTGATCGCCGAGGCGGATCGCGGTGTAGGCGATGAGCACGCAGTGGTCGCCACCGAGCGGGTGATTGACTTCGCGGCGGCGCGCGATGCCGGTCTCCGTGAGCTCGCGCAGCAGCTTCTCGATCTTGGGCCGCGTGTCGCCGGTGACGGTGTCGACCCATCGCTTGCCGACCCAGCCGTCGGCGCCCGGTGCCACGCCGTCGGCTCCGCCCTGCACGACCACGTTGCGGATCACGCCGGCCTCGTCGATCACGAGCGCGATGTCGCTGGCCAGCGAGACGAACGTCTTCGCGAGTTCGGGCGCGAGCGACGAGAGCGGGCCTAGGTCCACGTGGGCGGCCGGTGGCGCGCTCACACGACGGGCCCAGCGGGGATCAGCACGACCATCATGGCCGCGGATTCTAGAGAGGCGGGCCAGTGGCTCGAGAGCGTAAACCCCAGTTCCAAAGCGCCTGCGACGGCAGCGGCAACACCATGAACCAGTGCTCGAGGATGGCCAGGCTGAGCAGCGTGCCGGCGAAGGTGAGCGCGGTGGCTTCGAAGCGGCTGATGCCGTCGGCCGCGGCCGACTGCCACACCAGCACCGCGAGCCAGCTCGACACCGCCACCGAGACCGGGAACAGCGCGTTCATCGGCGCGCGCCGGAAGTAGCTTTGCAGATAACGCAGGTGGGTCGGCAGAAAGTCTTCGCTGAGGTTGCGCACGCCGAGGAACACATTCAGCTTGGCGCTCTGGCGCATGGCCCAGAAGATCATGAAAGCGGTAACGCCGGTCGGGTTGCTGCCATCCCACGTGATGGCGACCACGCTGATGCCGAGCACGATCAGCGCGAGCTCGTGGTGCAGCAAGGTCTGCAGCGCGTAGCCGGCGCGCGGCCAGCCGGTCGAGCCAAGCGGCAACGGCACGCGGCGCGGGCCCGTGACGTAGCCGAGCAGGAAAGCGACCTCCTGCCAGGCCCACACCAGCAGCGTGCACGTGAAAGCGAGGTACGCGCCGGTGATGCGCGTGTCGTCTCGGGTGACCGCGAGGCCGACCAAGCCGACGCCGAGCAGCACGGTCGCCGCGAGCATGGTCCACGGGTGGGTCCACCGCGGCAGCCCGTTCAGGTAGAGGATCACGCCCGTGCTGAACCACCACACGAAAAGCGTGTAGAGGACCGGCAGCACGTAGGTCGACATGGACCTACCAGGCCGGGCGAAGTCGCGGGTTCTCGGGCAGCGCGTGGTGGCGTGCCGGCAGTAGGAACAGCTTGAGGAACGTGATGCCGGCCGCGGCAGTGAGACCGAGCCGCTTCAAGCCACCGACGACGCCACCCTTCGCGCGCGCCGCATCGATCGCGATCGACAGGCGGCGCAGTTTTTCGAGGCCGGCGTGGAAGCGCGGGTCGTCGAGGTTGAGCGTCAGCGGGAACACCTGCCGGGTGATTTCCGACGTGATGCGGAAGACCTCGAAGTCGTACGCCGAGGGGTCGAGCCCCATCGCTTTGTGCATCTCGGGCCGCTGGTGATCGCGCACATACATGGTCGCGAACACGGCGAGCACGAAGAAGCGGATCCAGAGCTTGTTCACGCCGCGCAGCAACTGCGGGTTCGCGCGCAGCAGCAGCGCGAACGCCTCGCCGTGCCGGAACTCGTCGTTGCACCACAGCTCGAACCACTTGAAGATCGGATGGAAGCAGAGCTCGGGGTGCTTCTCGACCTGCCGATAGATCGCGATGTAGCGCGCGTAGCCGATCTTCTCGGAGAGGTAAGTCGCGTAGAAGATGAACTTGGGGCGAAAGTAGGTCGTCTTTTTTGCACGTGCCAGGAAGCCGAGATCAACGCCGATGCCGAAGTCCTTCAGCCACTGGTTGATGAAGCCGGCGTGGCGCGACTCGTCTCGCGCCATGAAGCCGAAGAGCTCCTTCATGTCGGGGTTCTGCACGCGCTTCTTGATTTCGGCATAGAGCACGCAGCCAGAGAACTCGGAGGTGATCGAGCTGATCAGGAAGTCGGAGAACTCGTCGTGCAGCGCGGGCGGCAGCGTCGAGTAGTCGGCGCTCATGTCGGCCGGGCGCTGGAAGTGATCGGTGTTGACGTCGGCGCGGAACTCGTTCATCAGCGCCTCCCATTGGGGGCGGATCGCGTCGACATCGATCTTGTCCATCGCGTCGAAGTCGGTCGTGTAGAAGCGCGGCGTGAGGACCGTGTCTTTCAGCGCCGTGTGCGTCGCTTCGTTGACGGCGCGATCGGCAGCAGGGTGGGCGAGGGTGCTCATGTCGGGTCTCTCTGGTCAGGCGGCATGTGGGTGACTGTCGTGCCGGCGAACGCAGTGCAGGCGAATGTCGTGCAGGCGAACGTCATGCATGCCATTCAAGGGCGCGTGACATCGCGGATCGGGCCATGGTGGGCCATGAGAGCGGCGAACACCGCGGCGTTGGTCGGGCCGAACGAGCCGACGTCGACGCGGCGGCCGGTGCCGGGGTCTTCGAGCGTGAGCTTGCCGTCGGCGCGGCCCACCATGCGAAACGGCAGCTCGGGGCCGACGCCCTGGCGCTTGCGCTCGCGCGCGAGGCCGCGCATGGTGCCGCGCAGGAAACCGTTGGTGCCGGGCGCGACCGTGTCGACGACGTGCTCGCCACTCTTGTCGAGCACGACGATGCTGCCGTCGGGCCGGTCTTCGAAACGAAACTCGCGCACCTCGACGGCCGGCGCATCCGGCTCGTGCATCGCGCCGAAGCCGGTGGTGCGCACGGCCGCAACTGCGATCAACGAGCCGACGACGAGCGCGCCCGCCGCGAACAGCGGCGCGCGCATGAAATGGGAGGGGCCGGCGGCGGTGCTGTCCATGGTCGTCATGCCGCGAGTGCTTGCCGGCCGGAGTCGGCGGCCGGATGACTGGCCCCCTCTCCCGCTTGGCGGGAGAGGGTTGGGGCGAGGGTCAGCGCGGTGCTCGCCAGTACCTCGCGAGCACCCTCACCCCGGCCCTCTCCCGCGAGCGGGAGAGGGGGCAAGGCGATGGGTGCCGGTGCGGTCGTGGCGACTCGTGCTGCCCTGATCGGCAGCTCCACATCGGCGAGCGCCGTCGCGAGCAGCTGCGCGACCGCCTGTGCGTCGGGCAGGGCGCGAAGCATCGGCTCGGTGTGCGCGAGCTTCCACGGTCGCGCGTGCGGCCACAGGTGCACGTAGGCGATGTGATCGGTGTCGGCGAGCGACAGCGTGATGTCGCCGCTGCCGTCGGCCTTGGCACGCAGTGCGGCTGCGGAGATCTTCGAAAAGGGAAAGTTGAAGGTGATGCTCAAGACGACGCCGATGCGCATCACGACGCGTTTGTCGGTGATCGTGTAGACGCTGGTACGCGCGACGAGCCAGCCCATCAGCGTGAGCGCGGCGATCGCCATCACCGCGAGCGGCAGCAACCAGGTCATCGCGACCGCCGCATCCACGGCGCCACCGCCATTGGCGAGCACGTTCACGCCACGCCACACGATGAGCACCGCGAAGTAGATCGAGAGCATGCGCGTGTGCATCGCCTCGCGCGCCATCAGGCGCCACGCCGGTGCGCCTTGCCAGACGATGCGCTCGTTCGCGGGCAGCGCTTGCGGCAGGCCGCGCTCGGCCTCGAACTCGTGCTCCGGCCCCGTGTCGTAAGCGATCACAGCAGCGGCTCCTGGCGTTGCGGCGTGGCGTAGAGCGTGCCGCCGCCGTAGTAGCCCATGATCTTGTCTTCTTCGAGCAGCGTGACCGCATCGGGGTTGCGCGTGCCGGGCACGTCGGCGAACTGGCTCGCGAGGATCGAACGAACCTTGACGCTTTTCGAACCGATGCGCGAGAAATTCACCGGCAGCAACACGGAACGCGCGCCGGCGGGCGTCGGCACCGCGACTTCGAGGTAGCGGAAGATCACCTCGGCACGATCGACCCAAAGGTCGGTGACCGTGCCCGCGACAGCACCGTCGAAGCCGATGACGGGCAGGCCGCGTGGGTCGGGGTCGTGCGACGAGACCTCGAAGGTCGGCGCGCTGCGCAGCGGCACGATGCGCAGATCGCCCTCCACGGTCGTGTCGGCAATGTCCGCGCGATCGGAATACGAACCCGGGCCCACCGCCGCGAGCATCGGGTTGCCGATCGGCTCGAGCGGCGAGCCGAGATGGTTCACGCTCGGTGAACCTCCGAGCACCTGGTGCGACTCGCGGAAGTTCGGCGCCATCACGGTCCGGCCATCGCGCAGCAGGAAGGTCTTCGGGCTGGGAACGGCCGGAAAGCCTTGCACCGAAATGCGGCCGCCCGACCGGTCCGACTCGAGCGGATAGCCCTCGCGTTTGTCTTCGCGGTGCAGGTAATAGATGAGGCCGGCGAAGAAGATCCAGAACGCGTACAGCGCGATCTGCGCGACGTCGATGTATTGGGTGATGGCTCCGGTTCCCATGGGTGGCTCCTGGCTGGGTGGGGGTGTCGCGACGGATCAGTGCGCGAGTTCGCAATGCACGAGTTCGGTGGGCCCGAACGACGTGACGGGGGAAGGCTGGGGTGATGAATCCACGGCCACTTGCAGCGGCCTCCGTGAGGTTCTGACGAGCGGGCCGATCGCGATCAGCGTCGCGAACAGCAGGTAGATCTCGAGGTGGTAGACGAAGCTGTAGCCGGTGGCCGGGCTCGACAGCGCGCTGCCGAGCAGACCGTGGGTGGCCAGGCTCGACACGATGTCGCGGATCGCACCGCCCGCGGCGATCGCCACGCCTGCACAGGTGGCCTGCACGGCGCCCCATGCGCCGAGCGCGAGGCCGTTGAAGCCGTCGTTCTCTAGGTTCATGGCCGCGGTGAGCGTGCCGACCGAGAACAGGCCTGCACCGAAGCCGATCAGGGTACCGCCGACGCGAAAGAGGCCAGGCGACGCGAGCGGTTCCGCAAAGATCACGCAAGAGAACGCGAGCAGCCCAGCGACAGCGCCCCATGCCGCGAGCTTGTGCGGCGAGGTGCCGCGGCTGAGCGCGCGCGCGGCAACCGCGAATGCGGCGAGCGCACCGCACGCGATCATCGCCGTCAGCAACGTGGTCGCGCCGACGGGCAGGTGCAGGATCTCGCCGCCGTACGGCTCGAGGATGATGTCCTGCATGTTGAAGGCCGTGGTGCCCAGACCGACCGCCACCATGAATCGGATCGCGCCACGGCGGCCGGCGAAGCGGGCCCAGTTCTCACCGAACGAAGGCCGCGGCTCGTCGTTGCGCGATCGGTTGGCGGGGTTTCGCGCTTCCTGCTTCCACAACGCGACGAGGTTGACGACCATCGTGATGAGGCCCGCCCCCTGAACGACCTGGATCAGGTGAATCTGGCTGAAGTTGCGCAGCGCGAGGCCGAAGAGCAGACCGCTCACCACCATGCCGAGCAACAACATCACATACATCAACGCGACCACGCGCGGCCGCGCTTCGGCGGGCGCCAGGTCGGTGGCGAGCGCGAGGCCCGCGGTCTGCACAGTCTGCAGACCGGCACCGATTAGCAGGAACGCGAGCGCGGCACCGGCGTGGCCGATCCATTTCGCGCCGTGCGTGTCGCCCGACAGCACGATCAACGCAAACGGCATGATCGCGAGACCACCGAACTGCAGCAGCGTGCCGATCCAGATGAAGGGCACGCGCTTCCAGCCGAGCACCGACTTGTGCGTGTCGGAGCGGAAGCCGACGAGCGCACGGAACGGCGCGAACACGAGCGGCAACGCGACCATCGCTGAGACCAGCCACGCGGCCATGCCGAGCTCGACGATCATCACGCGGTTCAGCGTGCCGATCAGCAGCACCATCGCCATGCCGACCGTGACCTGGAACAGCGACAGGCGCAGCAGCCGGCCGAGCGGCAGCTCCTTCGTCGCCGCATCGGCGAACGGCAGGAAGCGGGTGCCGACCTTCGCCCACTGGCTGCCCAGCGTGGCGTTGAGACGCAGAACGGCGCGGGCAGGGTTCATGTCTTCGACAGCTCCTGCGCTTGCGAGGTGTAGAAGCCGCTAGAGATGCGTTCGGTGCGGCCGAGCGACCAGCCCTTCAACGCCGGGTTCTCGGCGATCTGGCGATGCAAGGCGCGCTGCGCCACGGGCACGACCGACGGCGACCGGTCGCCGCGCGGGAACAACTTGCCGACGGCACGGAACGTCATCAACGCGGGGTTGCTCGGCACGTACGTGAAGAGCACCGCGCGCTCGGTGCGCTCGGCCAAACCCGAGATCACGCGCACGGCATCGGCCGCTTCGTAGTGGATGACCGAATCCATGCCGACGACGTAGTCGAAGCGGCCGAGTGCCGGGTCGAGCATGTCACCGGCGCGGAAATCGATCGAGCCGCCGTTCGCGAGCTCCGGTTGGCGCTCGCGCGCGAGGTTGACAAGCGTCGGCGAAAGATCGATCGCGAGCACCGAGGCGCCACGCTGCGCCGCCTCGACAGCGAGCGCGCCGGTGCCGCAGCCGGCATCGAGCAAACGCATGCCGCGCAGATCGCTTGGCAGCCATGAGAGCAGCGTCGCACGCATCCGGTCGCGGCCCGCGCGCACGCTCGCGCGGACGCGGCCGACCGGCGCGTCGGACGTGAGCCGTGCCCAGGCCTGCACGGCGGTGCGATCGAAATAGGTCTCGATCTCGCCGCGGCGTTCGGTGTAGGAAAGCGGTGTCATGTCGGTGATCTGTTGCGCCGTCGGGCTCAATCGAATCCGAGCAGGTCGAAGATGTCGCGGTCTTTCATCGGCACGCAATTGAGCGGCTCGGTGCCGAGCCAGAGCGACGCGGCAAGCCGCATGTATTCCTTCTGCACCGCCTCGAGCTCGGGCGAGTACTCCATCTCGAAGAGCGTCGACTTCTTCAAGCGGCTGCGACGGATCACGTCGAGGTCGGGGAAGTGCGCGGCGAGCTTCAGGCCGATCTTGTCGTTGTACTTGTCGATCTGGTCGGTGGCCGCGCTTCGGTTGGCGATCACGCCGCCGAGCCGCACGTTGTAGTTCTTCGCCTTCGCGCCGATCGCCTGCACGATGCGGTTCATCGCGAAGATCGAATCGAAGTCGTTGGCGGTGACGATGAGTGCGCGGTCGGCGTGCTGCAGCGGCGCGGCGAATCCGCCGCAGACCACATCGCCCAGCACGTCGAAGATCACGACGTCGGTGTCTTCGAGCAGGTGATGTTCCTTCAGCAGCTTCACGGTCTGCCCGACCACGTAGCCGCCGCAGCCGGTGCCCGCCGGCGGGCCGCCGGCCTCGACACACATCACGCCGTTGTAGCCCTCGAACACGAAGTCCTCGGGGCGCAGCTCCTCGGCGTGGAAGTCGACCGTCTCGAGCACGTCGATCACCGTCGGCAGCATCTTCTTCGTGAGCGTGAACGTCGAGTCGTGCTTCGGATCGCAGCCGATCTGCAGCACGCGCTTGCCCATCTTCGAGAACGCGGCTGAAAGATTCGACGAGGTCGTGCTCTTGCCGATGCCGCCCTTGCCGTAGATCGCGAACACCTTCGCGGTGCCGATCTTGACGCTCGGGTCGAGCTCGACCTGCAGGCTGCCCTCGCCGTCGAGCCGCAGGTTCTTGCGAACGCCCGGGTTCTTGATGTCGGGCATCGGGATGACGGTGGTGCTCATGGGTGAACCTTGCGGTGGGTGATGTCGTGAGGACGGGTGCGTGCGAAGCGGATGCAGCTCACGCAGCGGCTTTTTCGAGCGGCTCGGCGTAGACACCTTCGAGGCGGTCTTCGAGTTCTTCGCCGGCGCGGCGCAAGGCTTCGAGCATCTTCGGGTCGGGTGTCCAGAACTGGCGGTCGGAGGCTTCGAGCAGCCGGTTGGCCACCCGAGCCGAAGCCGTCGGGTTGAGCCGCGCGAGGCGGTTGCGCATCTCGGGGTCGAGCATGAAGGTCTCGCTCAACTGCTCGTAGACCCACGGCTGCACCTGGCCGGTGGTGGCCGACCAGCCCATCGTGTTGGTGACGTGCACCTCGATTTGCCGCACGCCTTCGTAGCCGTGCTTCAGCATGCCTTCGTACCACTTGGGGTTCAGCATGCGCGTGCGCGTTTCGAGCGCGACCTGCTCGGTCAACGTGCGCACCGTGCCGCCGCCGTTGGCGTCGCGGGTCTGGTCGCCGATGTAGACCGGCGCGACTTCGGCGTCGGCACCGTCGCGCGCCGACTTGGCACGCTTCACCGCGCGGCTGATCCCGCCGAGCGTGTCGAAGTAGGTGTCGATGGTGGTGACGCCGAGCTCGACCGAGTCGAGATTCTGATACGCGAGCTCGACGCCCGCGAGCGCCGCGTTCAGCAACTGGGTCTGCTGCACGGCGCGGCCGTTGCGGCCGTACGCGAAGCCCTTGCGGCGCGTGTACGTTTCGGCGAGCTCATCGGCATCTTCCCAACGGCTGTTGTCGATGACGCTGTTGACGTTGGAACCGTAGGCCCCTTCGGCGTTACCGAACACGCGCAACGACGCCGTCTCGAGCTCGCCGCCGTGCTCGGCCTGGTAGGCGAGCACGTGCTTCCTGATGAAGTTCTGTTCGAGCGGTTCGTCGGCGCTCGCGGCCATGAAGGCGGCTTCGGCGAGCAGCTTGATCTGCAGCGGCAACAGGTCCCGGAAGATGCCCGACAACGTGATGATCACGTCGACGCGCGGCCGGCCGAGTTCGGCGAGCGTCATCAGTTGCGCGCCCGCGAGGCGACCGTAGCTGTCGAAGCGCGGCATCGCCCCCATCAGCGCCAGCGCCTGCGCGATCGGGCCACCTTCGCTCTTCAGGTTGTCGGTGCCCCACAGCACCAGCGCGATCGATTCGGGATAGCAGTGGCCGTCGGCCAGGTGGCGTTTCAGCAGACGCGCGGCCTGGCGCGCGCCGTCTTGAACGGCGTAGGCGCTGGGAATGCGGAACGGATCGAAGCCGTGCAGGTTGCGCCCGGTCGGCAGGATCGCCGGCGTGCGCAGCAAGTCGCCGCCCGGTGCCGGTCGAAGGAAGCGGCCGTCGAGCGCGTGCAGCAGGCCGTCGATCTCGTGGTCGTCGGCCATCAGCGCGTCGGCGCGGGCGAGCTCGCCGAGCAGCGTCACGGTGGCGTTGTCGGCGACGATGCTGCCGTCGACAACGCGGCTCGCGATGTGGCTGGCGGTGAGCGCGGCTTCCGGCGAGCCGCTCGCCACCAGCGCCTCGACGAGTTGCCGATCGGGCCGCATGCCGTGCGACGCTTCGGCGAGCGACAGCAGCAGGTCGACGCGTTCGGTGGGCGACGGCGCCTGACCCACCACATGCAGCCCGTGCGGGATCAGCGTGTATTCGAGCTCGAGCACCGCGTCGTTCAGCGCCGCGATGCGCGCCATCGCGTCGCTGCCCCACGCCGGCTCGATCACCGCGAGCTCGAGCTCGGCGGCCTGCGCCTGGATCATCGTCGCCAGTTCGGCGGCCTCGGCCACCGCGTCGGGTTCGAGGCCACGGAAGCGCTCGAGCGCGGCCTTCAGGTCGACCAGGCCCTTGTAAAGACCCGCTTGCGCGACCGGCGGCGTCAGATAGCTGATGAGCGTGGCGGCCGCGCGCCGCTTCGCGATCGTGCCTTCCGAAGGGTTGTTCGACGCGTACAGGTACATATTCGGCAGGTCGCCGATCAGCCGGTCCGGCCAGCACGACGCCGACATGCCGTTCTGCTTGCCGGGCATGAACTCGAGTGCACCGTGGGTGCCGAAGTGCAGCACCGCGTGCGCGCCGAAGTCTTCGCGGATCCAGCGGTAGAACGCCGAGAACGCATGCGTCGGCGCGAAGCCCTTCTCGAACAGCAGGCGCATCGGGTCGCCTTCGTAGCCGAACGCCGGCTGCACGCCGACGAAGACGTTGCCGAAGCGTTCGCCGTACACGAAGAGGCTCGAGCCGTCGCTCTGCTGGCGGCCGGGCGCCGGGCCCCACTGCGCTTCGATTTCCTTCAGGTGCTTCTCGCGCCGCACGTGATCGTCGGCCGCGATGCGCACATGCACGTTGGCCGCAGCCCCGTATCGCGCCGCGTTGCCGCCGATGATGTGTTCGCGCAGTGCATCGACGCTCGCCGGCATCTCGACCGTGTAGCCCGCGCGTTTCATCGCGGCCATCGTGTTGAAGAGCGATTCGAATACCGACAGGAACGCGGCCGTGCCGGTGTTGCCGGCGTTCGGCGGGAAGTTGAAGACGACTGCGGCGACCTTGCGCTCGGCGCGCTCGGCGCGGCGCAGGTCGACCAGCTTGCCGACTCGTGCGGCGAGCAGGTCGGCGCGCTCGATGCAGCTGTGCATGTCGTGGCTGTCGACCACATTCTTGAACGTGCAGCCATGCGCGCAACCGGTGCAAGCGATGTGCGCGGCACTGCCGCGGCCGCCGAACACCATCGAGCCGGTGGCGCCGTCGAGCTCGGGGATCGCGACCATCATCGTCGCTTCGACGGGCAACAAGCCGCGCGGCGAACCGCCCCATTGGTCGAGCGTCTGGAACTCGACCGGCGTGACCGAGAGGTAAGGCACGTCGAGCGTCGCGAGGATGTCTTCGGCCGCCTTCGCATCGTTGTAGGCCGGGCCGCCGACCAGCGAGAAGCCGGTGAGCGAGACCAAGGCGTCGATCGTCGGGCGACCGTCCTGCAGCAAGAAGCGCTCGATCGCCGGCCGCGAATCGAGGCCGGTCGCGAAGGCCGGCACGACGCGCAGACCCCGTGCCTCGAGTGCGGTGATGACGCCGTCGTAATGGTCGGTGTTGCCGGCAAGCAGATACGAGCGCATCAGCAACAGACCGACGGTGCCGCGCCTGCCGGAGGTGGCGACGCGGGGCAGGTCGGCGAGCAGCGACGACATGCGCTGCGCCATGCGCGGGTGGTAGACGCCGACCTCCGGGTACTCGACCGGCCCTTGGGTCTTCGCGATGCCGCGCAACGAACGGCGCGGGCCGTCGGCGTAGCGGTCGACGAGGAACTGCACCATGTTCGCGACGTTCGCTTCCGAGCCGGCGAGCCAGTACTGCAGTGTCAGGAAATACGCGCGCACGTCTTGCGCCGTGCCGGGCACGAAGCGAAGGATCTTCGGCAGGCGGCGCAGCATCTTCATCTGCTGCGCGCCAGCGCTGGCCTTCGCGCCCGTGTCGTTGCTTTTGGCTTCCGGCTTGCCGCGCAAGCGCTTCAACAGCGCCATCGGCCCGGTGGCCGGCGCGTCCATCGTGAACTTGCCCATGCGCGTGAGTTTCATCACCTCGCCGGCCGACATCGCGCAGACCATCGCGTCGCAGTGGTCGCGGCGTGCTTTCAATGCCGGCAACACGGGCAGGAAGTGTTCTTCCATGAAGAGCATTGCGGCGATCACGAGATCGCCTTGCGCGATGTCGTTGCGGCAGCGTTCGAGTGCCGCGTCGTCGCCGCCCCATTCGGCCGCGGCATGCACCACGAGCTTCAAGCCTGGCATCGACGCGGCCAAGGTGCGGTTCGCCCGCTCGGCGGCGCTCGCTAGGTGGCTGTCCATCGTGACGATCACGACGCGCACGGTCGGATGCATCACGACCGGCGCGGTAGCAACGGTGCTAGCGGCTGAAGTGCGCTTTGGCGTCATAGAGCGTCTCGACGGTGATCAGTGGCACGCTCTTGCTGAGCGCATACGCCTCGGTGTTGCGACGTGCCTTGCCGCGCACGAAGAAAGGGATCTTGCGAAGCTCGCGTTCGGCGTCGGGGGCCCAGGCGGCGGTGATCGGGTCGGCGCTTTCCGTGGCGTGTTGGGTGCTTCCCTCACCCCCCGCCCTCTCTCGCGTTGCGGGAGAGGGCGCCAGCGCCCCGCTCTCGGACACGAGAGAGAAGGTCAGCCCGTCGGGCCCTGTCGCCAATGATGTCTGGCCCCCTCTCCCGCTTGCAGGAGAAGGCTGGGGTGAGGGCTCCTGACGAACCGCCCCCCCGAGATGCGACGGCGCCGCGTCTTCGTGAAACTCCGCGTCGCCACGGAACATGCCGATCAGGTGTTCCTCGAGCCCCATCATCAGCGGATGGACCCAGGTGTCGAACAACACGTTCGCGCCTTCGAACCCCATCTGCGGCGAGTAGCGCGCCGGAAAATCCTGCACGTGCACCGGTGCCGAGATCACCGCACACGGCACGCCCAAACGCTTGGCGATGTGGCGTTCCATCTGCGTACCGAGCACGAGTTCGGGTTGCAGTTCGGCGACCTTCGCTTCGACCTCGAGGTAGTCGTCGGTGATGAGCGGCTCGATGCCAAAGAGCTTGGCCGCCTCGCGCAGCTCGCGTGCGAACTCGCGGCTGTACGTGCCGAGACCGACTACCGTGAAGCCGAGCTCTTTCGACGCGACTCGCGCCGCCGCGACGGCGTGCGTCGCGTCGCCGAAGATGAAGACGCGCTTGCCCGTGAGATAGGTTGAGTCGACCGAACGTGCGTACCAGCGGGAGCGGGCGTTCGCGTCGGCGAGGACCGTGGTCGCATCGAGCCGGGCGAGTGTCGCAACCTCGACGATGAAGTCTTGCGTCGCGCCGGTGCCGATCGGGATGACGGTCGTCGAAGGCTGCCCGAAGTTGCGCGCGAGCCAGGTGGCCGCGAGCGCGCCGACCTCGGGGTAGAGCAGCACATTGAAATCGGCGTCGCCGAGGCGCGACAGGTCTTCGGCGCTGGCGCCGAGCGGCGCGACGCATCGCACGTCGATGCCCATGCGATTCAGCAGCGCGGTGATCTCGGTGACGTCGTCGCGGTGACGAAAGCCGAGCGCGCTCGGCCCGAGGATGTTGCAGCTCGGACGCGTGCCTTCGGTGCGCGCAGGTCGGGTGGCAGGTGCGCTGCCCTTCGTAGGCGCCTGGGGGCCGGCCAGTGTTCGCACCAGTTGATAGAACGTCTCCGATGCCCCCCAGTTCTCCTTGCGCTGGTACGACGGCAGTTCGAGCGCGACCACCGGCACCGGGAGATTCAGCGCTTTCGCCAGCCCACCCGGATCGTCCTGGATCAGCTCGGCCGTGCACGACGCGCCGACCAGCATCGCGTTCGGCTTGAAGCGCTCATAGGCTTCGCGCGTGGCGTTCTTGAAAAGCTCGGCCGTATCGCCCCCCAGGTCGCGCGCCTGGAACGTCGTGTACGTGACCGGCGGCCGCTTCGGCAAGCGCTCGATCATCGTGAAGAGCAGGTCGGCGTAGGTGTCGCCTTGGGGCGCATGCAACACGTAGTGCACGTCTTGCATCGCGGTGGCGACGCGCATCGCGCCGACGTGCGGCGGGCCTTCATACGTCCAGAGCGTGAGTTGCATGGCGGCTTCGAGCGACAAAATTCAGGCGACGAGCTTCAGGCGACGAGCTTCAGGCGCCGCCGCAGCGGCCGCGTGAAGAGTTCGGCCAGGTCGCCGGCTTGGTCATAACCCTGGATCGGCGTGAACACGAGCTCGATCGACCACTTGGTCGTGAACCCTTCGGCTTCGAGCGGGTTCGCGAGGCCGAGGCCGCAGACCACGATGTCGGGTTGCGCGGCGCGGCAGCGATCGAGCTGGTTTTCGACATGCTGACCTTCGGACAACACGGTTCCCGCCGGCAGCAGCGCCAGTTCGTCGGCGAGGTGCTGCCGGTGCAGATACGGCGTGCCGACTTCGGCCAGTTGCATGTCCAGCTCGCGCGCCAGAAAGCGCGCGATCGGCACTTCGAGTTGCGAGTCGGGAAAGAAGAACACCCGCTTGCCGGTGAGCTCCATGCGGTGGCGGGCGAGCGCTGCGCGGCCGCGTTCGCGCCCAGGCGCGGTCACTCGATCGAACGTTTCGGCGTCGATGCCGAAGGCAAACGCCGCGGCCTGCAGCCATTGCGTCGTGCCCTCGACGCCGATCGGGAACGGCGCGGCCAAGCGAGTCGCGCCGCGTGCTTCGAGCAGCCGGGCGGTCTCGGCCAGGAACGGTTGCGCCAGCAGCAGCCGCGTGTTCGGGCCGATCCACGGCATCGCGTGGGCTTGACGCGGCGGGAAGAAGGCGACCGGGCCGATGCCGAGCGCGGCGAACAGACGCGAGAACTGGTCTTCCACCACGTCGGCCAGCGTGCCGACGATCATCAGCGAGGCGGGCGTGTCCGGCGGGGCGGCTGGCAGCTGCGGCACCATCGACGCGAGACAGGCGTCTTCACCTTGCGTGAACGTGGTTTCGATGCCGCTGCCGGAGTAATTGAGCACGCGGACGTCTGGCGTGAAGCGTGCGGACAGTCGCGACGCGGCACGCGACAGATCGAGCTTGATCACTTCCGAGGGGCACGAGCCGACCAGGAACAGCAGCTTGATCTCCGGGCGACGCTCGAGCAGGCGCGTGACGACGCGGTCGAGTTCGACATTCGCATCGGCGAGGCCGGCGAGATCGCGCTCGTCGATGATCGCGGTGGCGAAGCGCGGCTCGGCGAAGATCATCACGCCGGCTGCCGATTGGATCAGGTGGGCGCATGTGCGCGAACCGACGACGAGAAAGAAAGCGTCCTGGATCTTGCGATGCAGCCAGATGATGCCGGTGAGACCGCAGAACACCTCGCGCTGGCCGCGCTCGCGGATGACCGGCGCGTCCTGGCATCCCGCGGCCGCGGCCTGGATGGGAATGACCTCGCTCACCGGACGGACCTGCACGCTCACTGGAGCACCTTCATGCCGCAAGCTCCGTGCGTCGCGATGCATCGTGCGGCGCCGGCCGGGTTTCGGTACAGCCGAGCCGGACCTGATCGAGCCGCGCAGCGCGCAGCTTGAGGATGAACTGCGTCGCGTTGACCGCGTAGCTGGCATAAGCCGCGAGAGCGAGGTACATCGAAGACCGCACGTCGAGCACGCCGGTGAAGACGACAACCAGGTAAGCGGTGTGCAGCGCCAGCACCAGCATGCTGAACACGTCTTCCCAATAGAAGGCCGGCGCGAACAGGTAGCGCCCGAAGACGACTTTTTCCCAGATGCAGCCGGTCACCATGATCGTGTAGAGCGTGAGCGTCTTCGTGACGACCGAGATGACCGCCGCGTCGTGCCCGAGGCCCGTGACGAGAAAGCGCAACACCAGACCGAGGCTGACCAGGAAGACCACGAACTGGATCGGGGCCAGCA
The DNA here is from genome assembly GCA_965246805.1 of Caldimonas sp. Lineage (GTDB taxonomy): Bacteria > Pseudomonadota > Gammaproteobacteria > Burkholderiales > Burkholderiaceae_C > Schlegelella_A. Next base: position 688,285 of record CBDFFO010000006.1, read on the forward strand.
CGCCTTGCACCAGCGTCCAACCCGACGCATCGCGGCGGCGGCGCTCTTCTGCGGTGTAGAGCGGTCGCTGCGCCTTGCGTTCTTTCTCACGTGCTGGCATCGAGGTCCTTGCTTGCATCCGAAGTGAATCTAGACCCGTGCCGCGCGTATGTCAATCAGGCTAGACGTAAACGCAGCATGACACTTTTTTCAGGGTCTCTGTTGCATCGAAGGACCCACCACCGCCATTGAAATTCTTCGCGAGTCCCGATTGACGCGTCGTCGGTGCGGCAGTAGAACTTGCGGGCGCTTGACGAAACGAGACAAGTTTCGCAATCGCAAACGAGCCCGACCATGGCCGGGCACTGGTGGCATACCAGACAGGCTTGTGTGGTGCCGCCCAGGTATCGCGAGGGGAGATCGCCGATGGAAAGCATGCCGCAGGAACGCTCTGCGAGAGACACCGGGGCGCGAGGCACCGCGCCCTTCCAGTGCGAGATGGAGCTCCCGGTGGGTCGCTCAGACGACGCGGCCAATGACTTGCGAATGTCGCGCTTGGCGCGAACGATCGAAGAAGAGATCATCCCGCGCTTGATGCTCGCGCATCGCGCGGCGCCTGAGCCGGTGGCGCGACCGAACGGCGTGCACGGCGCGATCACGGCTGCCGACGTCGAAGCGTTCGCCAAGCTGGTGTTGTCGCCCGACGAGGACGCCGCGTTCTCGTCGATTCATTCGCTGCGCGCGCGCGACGTGTCGGTCGAGAAGATCTATCTCGATCTGCTCGCACCCACTGCCCGATATCTAGGCGCGCTCTGGGACGACGACCTCTGCGATTTCACCGAAGTCACGGTCGGTCTCGGACGTCTTCAACGCGTGCTGCGCGAGCTGAGCCCCCACATGGGCCAAGGTGTCGAGCATGCGAACGGCGGGCGTCGAATCCTCTTGTTGCCGAGCCCTGGTGAACAGCACACCTTCGGCCTGGTGATGGTGGCCGAATTCTTTCGAAGCGCGGGCTGGGATGTGGTGGGCGGCGCTTGGGCCGCGGGTGCCGACGCCGCCGCGATGGTGTCGCAGGAGTGGTTCGACGTGGTGGGCTTCTCGCTCGGTGCGGAAACTCGCATGGAAGGATTGGCCGCGGTGGTGGCGGCTGTCAGGCATTCCACTTGCAATCGCGAGCTTGCCGTGCTGGTCGGTGGGCCTATCTTCGGCTCGCATCCGGAATTCGCCGATCAGGTCGGCGCCGATGGCATGACAATCGACGGGCGCGAAGCACCGGTCCTGGCCGAGAGTTTGATCACCCGCAAGCTGCTTCAGCAATCTTCCCGAGGTTGATGCTTATCGCCAATCCGGGGGCACGATGTTGAAAGATGAGGTAGCCATGCGTCAGTCACCCGGAAAGCGCCTTGCATGAGAGAGTTTGAATCGCCGACGCGCACGCTCGGCGACCTGACTGCTGACGTGGCCGGCAAGATCATCGCCGCCGCCGCCGACGTCGCACTCATCATCGATGAGAAGGGCGTGATCCGCGACCTGGCCTTCGGCAGCGAAGACCTTCTTCGCGAAGGCTATTACGACTGGCTCGGCAAGCCATGGGCTGACACCGTCACGGTCGAGAGCCGGCCGAAAGTCGAGGCTCTCCTGCGCGATTCGCGTGCGAACGCGCCGCCCCGATGGCGTCACATCAATCATCCTTCGGCCGATGGCGCCGGCTTGGCGCTCTCGTATTCCGCGGTCGCGTTGCCGGCCCAGGGACGCAGCAAATTGGGCAATCGGTCGGTGGTGTTCGGCCGCGACCTGCGCGCGAACGCCGCGCTGCAGCAGCGCCTCATCAGCGCCCAACAGGCGATGGAGCGTGATTACTGGCGCCTTCGTCACATGGAGACACGCTACCGCTCGCTGTTCCAGGTGGCTTCGGAGGCCGTCATCATTCTCGACTCGGTGACGGGCCGTCTCGAGGAAGCGAACCCGGCGGCGCTTGCGCTGTTCGGCCCGGACAGCGCGCGTCCCGGTTGGATGCTCTCCGACAGTTTCGAGCGTGAGTCGTCAGCCAAGGCTACCGCGAGTGTCCCGGCCATGCTCGGTCGCGTCAGCGCCACAGGGCACGGTGAGAGCACGCTTGCCCGACTCGCGGGAGGCACGGAGACGCATGCCGTGTCGGCCTCGCTGTTCCGGCAAGAAAAAACGGCGCACCTGCTGGTGCGCGTGTCCTCGCTCGATGCGGCGAAGCCGATCTCCACAGATGCCGGCAAGAGTGCGATGCTGCGCCTGATCGAGAGCGCACCCGACGCCTTCGTCGTCACCGATCTCGACGGCGTGATCCTCACGACCAACCACGCGTTCACCGATCTCGCGCAGCTCTCGACCGAGACGCAGGCGCGCGGACAATCGCTCGAGCGCTGGCTCGGTCGCACGGGGGTCGACTTGAACGTGCTGATCAGCAACCTGCGCCAGCGCGGCGCGGTTCGCTTGTTCGCAACGGTGGTTCGGGGCGAGTACGGCGCCACCACCGAGGTCGAGATCTCCGGCGTGGCCGTCGCCGATGGCGAATTGCCTTGCCTCGGCTTCACGATCCGCGATGTGAGCCGGCGCCTGCAGGGCGAGCCACGCACGACCGTCACCGGTCGCGAGATGCCGCGCTCTGTCGGCCAGATGACCGAACTCGTCGGGCGCATGCCGCTCAAAGACATCGTTCGCGACACCACCGACCTGATCGAGCAGCTCTGCATCGAAGCAGCGCTCGAGCTCACGCACGACAACCGCGCCTCGGCCGCGGAAATGCTCGGTCTCTCGCGCCAGAGCCTCTACGTCAAGCTGCGCCGCTTCAACATCGGCGACCTCACCGCGATCCCTGGTGACGATTCCTGAGTGTCTGGATCGGGTTACGCGAAAGGTGTAAACCCAGGTTGACGCCGGCAGCACGTCGGTGCCATATTGCCACCATGGCCCGACCCGCCTTGTCCACCGTCGCCGAGTTGCTGAAGCCGATCACGTGGTTCCCGCCGATGTGGGCCTTCGCGTGCGGCGTGGTGGCATCGGGCGTCGCACTCGCTGGGCGTTGGCCGACGATCGTCATCGGCGTCCTGCTCGCGGGCCCGCTGGTGTGCGCGAGCAGCCAGGCGGTCAACGACTGGTTCGACCGCGAAGTCGATGCCATCAACGAGCCGCAGCGACCGATCCCGTCCGGTCGCATGCCGGGGCGTTGGGGTCTCGGCATCGCCATCCTCTGGACCGCGCTGTCGTTGTTTGTGGCGTGGTTCCTCGGCCCGTGGGGGTTCGCGGCCGGCGCGCTGGGTCTGTTGCTCGCGTGGGCCTACAGCGCGCCGCCAATGCGCCTCAAGCAGAACGGCTGGTGGGGCAACGCCGCCTGCGGCCTCTGCTACGAAGGGCTCGCGTGGGTGACGGGTGCGGCGGTGATGGCGGGCGGCGCGATGCCGCACCTGCACTCGCTCGCACTCGCGGTGCTGTACAGCGTGTCGGCGCACGGCATCATGACGCTCAACGATTTCAAGTCGGTCGAAGGCGACCGGCAGATGGGCATCGCGTCGTTGCCGGTGCAGCTCGGCGTTGGCAGGGCGGCGCGCACCGCGTGCTGGGTGATGGTGTTGCCGCAGCTGTGCGTGATCGGCCTGCTGCTCCGGTGGAACCAGCCGGCGTATGCCGTCGCTGTCATCGCGCTGGTCGGGTTGCAGCTCGTGTTGATGCGGCGCTTCCTGCAGCAGCCCACCGAGCGCGCGATCTGGTACAGCGGTTTCGGCGTGCCGCTGTTCGTGATCGGCATGATGGTGAGCGCGTTCGCATTGAGGGCCGTTGCGTGAGACCGCTCGACGGCGAACTCGACACGTACGACGTCGTCGTGATCGGCGGCGGACCCGCCGGTGCCACCGCCGCGCACGATCTCGCGCGCGACGGCCACACCGTTTTGCTGCTCGACCGCGCCGGTCGCACCAAGCCGTGCGGAGGCGCGATCCCGCCCCGGCTCATCAAGGACTTCGCGATCCCCGATGCGTTGCTGGTCGCCCACGCGACGGCCGCGCGCATGATCTCGCCGAAGGACGTGCGCGTCGACATCCCGATCGACAACGGCTTCGTCGGCATGGTCGATCGCGACCGCTTCGACGAATGGTTGCGCGCGCGAGCGGCCGAAAGCGGCGCGCACCGTCGCGTCGGCACCTTCAAGCGCATTACCCGCGACGCCGACGGCATCAGCCGGGTTCATTTCGAAGCGCGCCAGCACGCCGAGAAATCGCCCGGCACCGCTGCCAGCGTTCGGGCACGTGCCGTCGTCGGCGCCGACGGCGCGCGCTCCGAGGTGGCCCGGCAGAACGTGGCCGGGGCCAGCCGCACCAAGTACGTGTTCGCGTATCACGAGATCCTGCGCACGCCGCTCGCGCCGCCGCCGGGATACGACGGCGGCCGGTGCGACGTGTATTACCGCGGCACGCTCTCGCCCGACTTCTACGGCTGGGTCTTCCCGCACGGCGACACGATGAGCGTGGGCACCGGCAGCGCCGACAAGGGCTTCTCGTTGCGCACCGCGGTCGGCGCGCTGCGAGAAGCAGCCGGCCTCGGCACGGCCGAGACACTGCGACGCGAAGGTGCGCCGATTCCGATGAAGCCGCTGCCCTGCTGGGACAACGGGCGCGACGTGGTGCTCGCCGGCGACGCCGCCGGTGTGGTCGCGCCGGCGTCCGGTGAAGGCATCTACTACGCGATGTACGGCGGCCGGCTCGCCGCCGAAGCCGTGCACGCATTGCTCGAGACGGGTAACGTCAAGTCGCTCGCGCTCGCGCGCAAGCGCTTCATGAAAGCCCATGGCACGGTCTTCAGGGTGCTCGGCATCATGCAGTGGTTCTGGTATTCGAACGACCGCCTGCGCGAACGTTTCGTCGCGATCTGCAAGGACCGCGACGTGCAGCAGCTGACCTTCGAGTCATACATGAACAAGGAGCTCACACGGCGCAAGCCCATGGCTCACGTCCGTATCTTCTTCAAGGACCTCGCGCATCTGTTCGGCGTGGCCCGTGTATGAGCAGAGCCCATGAAATGACGTCGCCGCTTCCGCCCCCGTTGGGTCAGGCCAGCCCGCAGCGCCACGCTCGCCCGAGCCGCTGGAAACCGATCGTGGTCGCCGCGGCGGCCGCGCTGTTCGTGTCGGTGCTCGGCGGTTTGATGACCGACCTCGGCCCGTGGTACGCGAACCTGAAGCAGCCCTCATGGAAGCCTCCCGACTGGGCATTCGGGCCGATCTGGACCACGATCTTCGCGCTCGCGGCCACTGCCGGCGTGATTGGCTGGCGGCGTCTGCCGACGCGCGCCCAGCGCGAGGCGATGCTCGCGCTCTTCGCACTCAACGGCTTCCTCAACTCGTTGTGGAGCCTCCTTTACTTCCGGCTGCACCGGCCCGACTGGTCGCTCTTCGAGGTGCCGCTCCTGTGGCTCTCGGTGCTGGCGCTGATCGTGCTGTTGTGGCGTTCGGCGCGCCCCTCCGCGTGGCTGCTGGTGCCGTACCTCGTGTGGGTCACCATCGCCACGGTGCTGAACGCGGGCACGGTGCAACTGAACGGGCCGTTCGGCGGCTCGTGACGGGAACCGAGGGCGCATGAGCATGCATGTCGAGCTGGTCGATCTGGTCGATCTCGTCATCACGATCGCCGTGGCCGAGTTCGCGCTGCTGATCGCCTACCGGCGTGTCACCGGCCGGGGCATCGCGCTGCGCGACTTCTTCGCGAACATGTTGGCGGGCCTCTGCCTGATGTTCGCGCTGCGCAGCGTGGCGCTCGATGCCGGCACCGTCGTCGCGTGCGCGTGGTTGATGGCCGCCGGAGCGGCGCATGGCACCGACATCCTGATGCGATGGCGTCGCGACAGCGGCCATCGTCGCACCCACGGAGCGCCTGCATGAGCGTCCTCGCCCTCGGTATCGACCATCACACCGCGCCGCTTGACCTGCGTGCGCGCTTCGCGCTGCCGGCCGATCGTCTCGCGCCGACGCTGCTGGCTTTTCGCGAACGGATTCGCCGGTCGTCCGAAGTCGCGATCGTCTCGACATGCAACCGCACCGAGCTGTACGTCGGTGGCGCCGACAACGACACCGGCGCGGTCACCAGCGACGCGATGGGGTGGCTCGCGAATCTCGGCGGCGTCGCGGTGCCCGCACTGCGGCAGCATTGCTACGTGCTCGAGAACGAGGGTGCGGCTCGCCACACGTTTCGACTCGCGAGCGGGTTGTCGTCGATGGTCGTTGGCGAGACCCAGATCCTCGGCCAGATGAAGCACGCGGTGCGCGAGGCCGGCACCGCGGGCACGCTGGGGACCACGCTGCACCAGTTGTTCCAGCGCTCGTTCGCGGTCGCGAAAGAGGTTCGCACCGACACCGATATCGGCCGTCACACGGTGAGCCTCGCGGCAGCCATCGTGCAGCTCGCGGGGAAAGTGTTCGACGACTTTGCCGAACTCAAGATCCTGCTGCTGGGCGCTGGCGACATGGCCGGCCCCGTGCTCGACCACCTCGCGGCGCGCGCCCCGAGGCAGATGACGATCGCCAACCGCAACATCGATCGTGGCCGCCTGCTGGCGCTGCGGTGCGGCGCCGAAGCGATCGGCCTGCCAGAAGCGCTGGCCCGGCTGGCCGAGTTCGATGTCGTCGTCTCGTGCACTGCGAGTCCGTTGCCGCTGATCGGACTCGGCGCGGTCGAGCGTGCCATCAAGGCGCGGCGTCGTCGGCCGATGCTGATGATCGACCTGGCCGTGCCGCGCGACATCGAGGCCGAAGTGCGCCAATGCCGCGACGTCTACCTCTACACGATCGACGACCTCGCCGACATCGTGCAGTCGGGCAGCGGCCAACGCGCGGCGGCCGTCGGCAAGGCCGAGACCATCATCGAGACCGGTGTGCAGGAGTTCGTGCGCTGGCTCGGCACCCGCGAGAACGTGCCGCTGATCCAGGCCTTGCAGACCCAGGCCGAGAGCTGGCGGGCCGCCGAACTGCAACGCGCCCGCAAGCTGCTCGCGAAAGGGGACGACATCGAATCGGTGCTCGAGGCGTTGTCGCGCGGGCTCACGCAGAAGATGCTGCATGGCCCGGTGGCCGGACTGCACCACAGCGAAGGCGACGAACGCGCCGCGCTGTCGCAGACGCTCACGCGCCTATTTCTGCGCTGTCCGGCGAGAGCGGGAGCCGGGAACTGAGGTGAGGCCGGTCAGGTTGCCGCTAGCGGCGGCATACACGAGCTCGCTGAACTGGCCAAGTTGCAAGGTCTTCTGCTGCCAGGTCATGGACGGGTCGGCTCGCACGACGCTGCAATAAGCCGCGGTCAGGCCATTGACGAGATCGGCCAACGGCACCTCGGGGCTGATCTTGCGTGCAAGGGCGACGATGTCGTTCGTGCGGTCGGCGGTGTTGGCGGGTGTCAGCGCGGCGACTCGGCTTCGCACGCCGTCGCGATCGGTCGTGAATGCCTGCGCCAGTGCGGAAGGCATGATCGGCGCGCACGCTTGGGTCGAAAACACGTTCATCACCGAGTCGATGGCGCCGCGCATGGTGCCGACCATGCCGGATTCGGCCGTCGCGGGTGCGGCGTTGCCCCAGGATTGGCGAACGAAGTTCGTCACGTCGGCGATGTCCTGATCGCTGATGCCGGCGCCGACCGCGGGCATCGGTGCGTAGCGGTCGCGCGCTGCCACGCCACCCAGCACGACGTTGATGACGTTTTGCGGCCCCTTCGAGACGACAGCCCCGTTGCCATCGAGCGGTGGAATCACACCCTCGAGCCCCTTGCCATTGTCGCCATGACATGACGCGCAGTGGTTGAGGTACGCCTCGCCTCCTCGCGCATCGCGACCCGCGAACAGTGATTTCTTCTGATTGTCGCCATTCGCGACGGGCGCCGTCGACTTCAGGTAGGCCGCGATGGCGTGGAGGTCGTCGTCATCGAGTTTGCTCAGGCTGTGAACGGTCTCGGCCATCGGCCCGAGCGCGATTCCCTTGCCGGGCGAGACACCCGTCTTCAAATAAGTTGCGATTTCATCGGTCGACCACGCGCCGATACCGTCACGCACATCAGACGTGATGTTCGGCGCGTACCAACTGTCGATCACGCCTCCTTGCAGCGCGCCCTGCCATTGCGAGGCGCCGACCACCTTGCGGGCGTTGTGGCACTCGCCACAATGCGCCAAGCCGTTGACGAGATACGCGCCACGATTGACATCGGTCGGTTGCGAACGGTCGGGCGTGAACGCGCCGACTTTGAAGAACGCGGTGCGCCACGCCAGCAGCGCAGCGCGGACGCTGAAGGGGAATGTCAGGTGGTTGGGCTCTCGCTTGCGGCTGACCGCGGGCTGCGCGGCAAGCCACGCGCGGATGGCCATCACGTCATTGCGGGTGACGTTCGTGTACCAGGGAAACGGCATGACGGGATAAAGATACTCGCCCCGGTGTCCGACGCCCTCGTGCATCACGCGGTAGAACTGCTCGTCGGTCCACGAGCCGATGCCGGTGGCCTTGTCGGGCGTGATGTTAGGCGTCACGATCGTGCCGAACGGCGTGTTCATCGCGAGGCCGCCCGCGAGGGGCTTGCCTTCTTTGGCGGTGTGACACGCGACGCAGTCGGCGGCATTTGCCAAGTAGGCGCCCCGAGCGACGACGTCGGAAGACGGCGCCGAGTTCACACTCGTGACCAGCTGCGGACCGATCAGAAGGAGCGCGAGGCCGACCCACCGGCGTGACGAGAACATCGAATGCATGCAGCCGACTCTGCTGTCCATGGCTCTCCGCAACCATCGGCAGGCACCGGTCACAACTGTAGGAATTGCGAACCGATTCGAGCGCGTGGCTGACGCTGCGGTCAGCTACGCGCCGTCACGCTATCCGGCCTTCTTGGCGTAAGCCGTGCACCAACCCTTGCCGGCGACCTGTTTGCCGGCAAAGAGCTGGCACGGCGCCATCGCATCGGTGGGCTTGCCCTGGAAAAAATTGCATCCGCTGCACATCTGGCCGGCCACGTGCTGCGGGTACTTGGCCTTGTCGACCTTGGTGTTGTCGGCCTTGTAGCCGAGCGCGACAGCCTGCGGATCGGCCTCGGAAAGCATGGGCGCGGCAACGGCGGCCTGGGCCGAGGCACGAGCGGCGACAAAGGCGCCGCCGGCAGAGACGATGCTCATCACGAAGGCACGACGGTTGGGGTTGCTCATTGAACGAATCCTTGATCGGATCACCGCGACCCGTCAAAATAGTCTGACATATCGCCGCATGGCTGCGCATGACAGCGCGCAATCCGCAGCAAACGCATCAAGTTTGGAGCGCGCTCTTGGTTTTTCCCTTCTCGGCCATCGTTGGCCAGGACGAGATGAGGCTCGCCATCCTCGTCGCCGCGATCGATCCAGGCATTGGCGGGGTGCTGGTGTTCGGCGACCGCGGCACGGGAAAGTCGACGGCCGTCAGGGCGCTGGCCGCGTTGCTGCCGCCGATGCGCGCGGTGGTCGATTGCCGTTACCGATGCGACCCGGCAGCCACGGTCGCTTGCGAGGAGTGCGAGGCGCGCAAGCGTCTCGGCGCGCTGAAGACTCACCTCGTGCCGGTGCCCGTCGTCGACATGCCGCTCGGCGCGACCGAAGATCGCGTGGTCGGCGCGCTCGACCTCGAACGCGCGCTCGCGCAGGGGGTGAAGGCGTTCGAGCCCGGCTTGCTCGCCCGCGCGCACCGCGGCTTCCTGTACATCGACGAGGTCAACCTGCTCGAAGACCATCTGGTCGACCTGCTGATCGACGTCGCGGCATCTGGCGAGAACGTGGTCGAGCGCGAGGGCTTGAGCGTGCGGCACCCGGCCCGCTTCGTGTTGGTCGGCAGCGGCAATCCGGAGGAGGGCGAGCTGCGACCGCAGCTGCTCGACCGCTTCGGGCTCTCGGTCGAGGTGCGCACGCCGCAAGACCTGCCCTCGCGCGTCGAGGTCGTGAAGCGGCGCGATGCGTACGAGCGCGACAGCGCGGCCTTCGTCGCATCGTGGGCGCGGGCCGAAGCCAAGGTGCGCAAGCAGATCGTCACGGCGCGTGCGCGCATCGGCGACGTCTCGGTGCCCGACGCGACGCTCGAACGCGCGGCGCAGCTTTGCATGGCGCTCGGCACCGACGGCCTGCGTGGCGAGCTCACGCTGATTCGCGCAGCGCGCGCACTGGCCGCGCTCGATGGCGATGCAGTCGCCGGCGACGCGCACCTGAAGCGCGTCGCGCCGCCGGCCTTGCGCCACCGCTTGCGGCGCAACCCGCTCGACGACGCGGGCTCTACGGTGCGGGTCGATCGCGCCGTCGCGGAGTTGTTCGGGCCGTGAGCGACGGCTCGGCGCCCGTGCCGTCGGCCGGCACGTCGCAGGTGCTCGTCGCGGCGCTGTTCGCGGTCGACCCGATCGGCCTCGGCGGCGTCGTGTTGCGCAGTAGTGCCGGCGACGCACGCGACGCCTGGCTCGCGGCCTTGACGGCGCTGTTGCCGCTCGAGCAACGCCAGCGCCGGATTCCGCTGCACATCAACGACGACCGCTTGCTCGGCGGCCTCGACCTCGCCGCTACGTTGCGAGTTGGTGCGCCCGTGGCGATGCGCGGCCTGCTCGCGGAGGCCGATGGCGGCATCGTCGTGGTCGCGATGGCCGAGCGTGTCACCGCGTCGACCGCCGCCGCGCTCGCCGCGGTGATGGACGCGCACCAGGTCATCGTCGAACGGCACGGCATCGGCACGCGCCATCCGAGCCGCCTCGGCGTCGTCGCACTCGATGAAGGCATCGGCGACGACGAGCAGGTGCCGGCGCGCCTGCGCGACCGACTCGCGTTCCACGTGGCGCTCGATCCACGTCCTCGGTTTGCGCCCGTCGCCGAGGGCATGCTGGCCATCTCACGCGCTGACATCGTCGCCGCGCGGGCACGGCTCGCCAACGTTCACCTGACTGATGAGCAAGTCGAGAGTCTCTGCGCGGCCTCGCTCGCACTCGGCGTCGATTCGCCGCGTGCCACGCTGTTCGCCTGTCGCGCCGCACGCGCGATGGCGGCGCTCGATGGCCGGCTCGACGTGAGCGCGGAAGACGCTTCGATCGCCGCCGCGCTGGTGCTGGCGCCGCGCGCCACCCAGGTGCCCGCTGCCCCGTCGGCCGATGACGTCGCCGAGCAAAACGCATCCGACCCGACCGAGCTGGCGCCGACACGTGACGGCACGCCGCCCGAGCCACCCGTCGACTCCGACACGCCCGCCGACGATTCTGCCGAGCCGAGCCAGGCCAACGCGGTCGACGACGTCGTGCTTGAAGCGGCGCTCGCGGCCATTCCCCCGGGCCTGCTTGCGTCGATCGCCCTCGGCCGCGCGAAAGAGCGCCGCCACGGCGCCGCGGGCCGCGTCGGCGCGGCCAAGATGGCGCAACAACGCGGCCGGCCGATGGGTGTGCGGCGCGCCAGCCTGCAAGGCGGTGCGCGGCTCAACCTGATCGAAACGCTGCGCACCGCCGCGCCGTGGCAGGCGCTGCGTCGCGAAGAAGCGGCGCGCGCCGGCCAGGCGCAGGTCGATCGCATCCACGTCCGGCAGGAAGATTTCCGCCTGTGGCGATTCAAGCAACGCAGCGAGACGACCACGATCTTCGTCGTCGATGCGTCGGGCTCGGCGGCGTTGCATCGGCTGGCCGAGACCAAGGGCGCCGTCGAACTGCTGCTCGCCGACTGCTATGTGCGGCGCGACAGTGTCGCGGTGATCGCGTTCCGCGGCGCCGGCGCCGAACTCCTGCTGCCGCCAACGCGCTCGCTCGTGCGTGCCAAGCGAGGCCTCGCGGGTCTGCCGGGCGGGGGCGGCACGCCGCTCGCGGCCGGCATCGCCGCGGCCGGCACGCTCGCCGATGCGGTGCGCCGCAAGGGCGCGACACCCGTCGTGGTGCTGCTCACCGATGGCCGCGCCAACATCGCACGCGACGGCTCGCCGGGGCGCATCAAGGCCAGCGAAGACAGCCACGCGGCCGCGCGACAGTTGCGGCTGCTCGAGGTCGCCGCGCTGCTGCTCGACACGTCGCCACAAGCGCAAGAGCCGGCGCGCCTGCTGGCCGACGCGATGGGCGCGCGCTACCTGCCGCTGCCGTATGCCGGGGCCGCGGCGATGTCCGAAGCGGTGCGAACGGCGGGCCGCATGCCGGCCGGCGCCGCCGCGACGCCGGCCGGCGCCACCCCTTCGCGATGAGCACCGCGCTCGACTGGGCGCGCGACGGCGCGTCGTGGCCGCATCACGCCAGCAGCCGGTTCGTCGATGCCGGCGGCTTGCGGTGGCACGTGCAGCAAATGGGCGCCGGGCCGGTCGTGTTGCTGCTCCATGGAACCGGCTCGGCGACGCACTCGTGGCGGCACCTGATGCCGTTGCTGGCCCGGCACGCCACGGTCGTCGCGCTCGATCTGCCGGGCCATGCCTTCACGCGCGCGCCAGCGGGCGGGCACCTTTCGTTGCCGGCCATGGCCGCGCTGGTGGCCGCGCTCGTCGCGCGCATGGCGATCGACGTGAAGACCGTGATCGGTCATTCGGCCGGTGCCGCGATCGCGGCGCGCATGGTGCTCGACGGTGCCCTCGCACCCTCGATGCAGATCGCGATCAACGGCGCCTTCCTGCCGTTGCCCGGCTTGTCGGGCCTGGTTTTTCCGCCAATTGCCCGGCTGATGGCCGCGACCCCGCTGGCGGCTCGACTCTTCGCGCGGCGCCACTGGTCGGCGGCCGAAGTCGAGCGGCTGATCCGCGGCACCGGCTCCGCATTGGATGCGGAAGGCTGCGCGCTCTACGGCCTCTTGATGCGCGATGCCGCTCACGCAGCCGCCGCCCTCGACATGATGGCGCACTGGGATCTGCAGCCGCTGCAACGAGACCTCGCGCACTTGAAGACGCCGCTCTCCTTCATCGTCGGCAGCCACGATCGGGCCGTGCCGCCCGGCGATGCACGCCGGGTCTCGGCCTCGCTGCCGGTGGCGATGCGCGGCGGCATCACGACCATCCCCGGCGGCCATCTGGTGCAGGAAGAACGCGCGGTCGACGTCGCGACGGCGATGGGGTCGATGATGAAGGGTTGATCCGGGTGCTGCCGGAGTTGTCAGGCCAGCCTGACACCTCTACGATCAGCGCATGCTGACACCGGCCCTCGTCGCGACGCCAGCCGCCGCGGCCACCGCTGCGAAGCCGCACGCAATCGTCATCGGCAGCGGCTTCGGTGGGCTGGCGGCTGCCGTGCGCCTCGGCGCGCGCGGCTATCGCGTCACCGTACTGGAGCGCCTCGATGAACCAGGCGGCCGGGCCTGCGTGCATCGGCAAGACGGCTTCACCTTCGACGCCGGCCCGACCGTCATCACCGCCCCGTTCATGTTCGAGGAGCTGTGGGCCCTCTGCGGCAAGCGCATGGCCGATCACATCGATCTTCGCCCGGTCGCGCCGTTCTATCGCATCCGTTTCGACGACGGCGAGTGCTTCGACTACAGCGGCGACGCGGCGGCGATGCGCGCGGAAGTCGCGCGCTTCTCGCCCAACGACGTAGCCGGTTACGAGCGCTTCCTGAAAGCGAGCGAAGCGATCTTCAAGGTCGGCTTCGAGGAGCTCGGCGACGTGCCCTTCGACAGCTGGACCGACATGGCGCGCGTGCTGCCCGCGTTGCTGAAGCTGGAAGGCTATCGAACGGTGTACTCGCTGGCTTGCAAGCACGTGGTTGACGCGCGCCTGCGCGTCGTGCTCACGTTCCAGTCGCTGCTGGTCGGCGGCAACCCGTTCTCCACCACCTCGGTCTATTGCCTGATCGCGTTTCTCGAGCGGCGTTGGGGCGTGCACTTTCCGATGGGCGGCACCGGCAGCCTGGTCACCGGGCTCGTCGACCTGATCGAAGGGCAGGGCGGCACGGTGCGCTGCAACCAGGCGGTCGCGCAGATCACCGTCGACCACGGCCGCGCGAGCGGCGTGCGCATGGCCGACGGCCAGACCTTGAGCGCCGACGTCGTCGTCTCGAACGCCGACTCGGCGTGGACCTACAAGCACCTGGTCGCGCCCGAACATCGAAAGCGATGGACCGACCGGCGCATCGAGCGCGCGAGCTATTCGATGAGCCTCTTCGTCTGGTACTTCGGCACCCGGCGCCGCTACGACGACGTGGCGCACCACACCATCGCGCTCGGGCCGCGCTACCGCGAGCTGCTCACCGACATCTTCGATCGGCACGTGCTCGCCGACGATTTCAGCCTCTACCTGCATCGGCCGACGGCAACCGACCCGTCGCTCGCGCCCGACGGCTGCGACGCGTTCTACGTTCTCTCGCCGGTGCCGCACTTGCAGAGCGGCACCGATTGGTCGACGCACGCCGAACCGTACCGACTGGCGATCCAGCAGCGCCTCGAGGCGACCTTGCTGCCCGGGCTCGGTGAGCAGATCGTGACCTCGCGCCTGCTCACGCCGCAAGACTTCCAGGACCGCCTGTCGTCGTTTCGCGGCGCGGCGTTCTCGCTCGAGCCGGTGCTGACGCAGAGCGCCTGGTTTCGCCCGCACAACCGGAGCGAAGAACTCGATCGCCTGTACCTGGTCGGTGCCGGCACCCATCCGGGCGCCGGCTTGCCCGGTGTGCTCTCTTCAGCCCGTGTCCTCGACTCGGTGGTTCCTCATGCAAATGCAATCGTTGCCGCTCCCGTCGCCCCTGCCGCCGCCCCTTTCGTCGCCGTTCCCCGCGCCTAGTGCCACGCTGTTCGGGCCGCGCGCGCCCGAGCATCTCGCGGCGCGCGCCCGGGCCGATCTGGCCACGTGCCGCGCCGCGCTTCGGCAAGGCTCGAAGACCTTCATGGTCGCGTCGCTGCTGCTGCCGCGCCGCGTGCACGAGCCTGCCTCGGCGCTGTACGCGTTCTGTCGTCTCGCCGACGACGCTGTCGACGACGCCACGACACGAGCCGGTGCGGTGTCGCGACTGCGCCGACGCGTGCGGCTGGCCTATGCCGGAACGCCGCTCGACGATGCGCCCGATCGAGCTTTGGCCGTCGTCGTGGCGCGCCACCGCATCCCGGCCATGCTCTTCGACGCGTTGCTCGAAGGCTTCGAATGGGATGTCGAAGGCCGCCGCTACGACACGATCGAATCCCTGCATGCCTACGCGGCACGCGTCGCCGGCACGGTCGGCGCGATGATGGGGTTGCTGATGGGCGAGCGCTCGGCCGAGGGCCTGGCCCGCGCGTGCGATCTTGGCGTCGCGATGCAGCTGTCGAACATCGCGCGCGATGTCGGCGAAGACGCGCGCATGGGGCGCTTGTACCTGCCGCGCGAATGGATGGCCGAAGCCGGCCTCGACGCCGACGCATGGCTCCGTCGACCCGAGTTCTGCCCTGCGCTCGCGCGGGTGGTGCAACGCTTGCTCGACGAGGCCGAAGCGCTCTACGCGCGGGTCGGCGCGGGCGTCGCGACGTTGCCGGTGGCGTGCCGGCCGGGCATCAACGCGGCGCGATTCATGTATGCCGAGATCGGCCGCGAGGTCGCGCGGCGCGGCCACGATTCGGTGTGCGCCCGGGCGCACGTCTCCGGCCGGCGCAAGGCCCTGCTGTTGTTGCGCTCGGTGCTGCAACTCGCACCCTCCACCGCGGCGCGGCGTTCGCCACCGCTCGCGGCGACGCGGTTTCTGGTCGAGGCCAGCGCGCGCCACGACGCGCCCGCGGCCGTTCCGGGCAAGCGCGGCATCGGCGGCAGCGTGGTGTGGGCGGCCGAGCTCTTCGCGAGGCTCGAACAACGCGACCGCCATCGCGCGGCGGCGGGCCGGGGGCGGCACGCGGGCCTCACGACATGAGCTCGGGCCTCATCGTCGGCCTCGAGGTGCTGCTGGTGCTCGGCAGCGTGCTGGGACTGGCGGTGTTCGAGTTGCTGCGGTTGCGCCGCGACCGGCGCAAGCCTCCCGCGCCCGCAGACGACACGTCGACGACCGTCGAAGCGAAGGATTGATTGGAGCGCGTGCGCGTCAGCGCGCGCGACGCGGCATGCGAAACGGCAGCATGGCCTGCACGAGCCGGTTGTCGAAGCGGTCGAGCGACAGGCTCTCGTGCATCACCGACACCGGTTCGCCGAACCACAAGGCACCGAGCAGCGAGCGCGCGTAGAAGGGCGCGTCGGTGAGCGTGCGTCGAACCTGCACCGATGCGTGCGGATCGCTGCGCGCGCCGCGTGCGACCCGCCAACGCGTGTTCGCCACCGGGGCGGCGGCCGGCGCCCGATCGACGGTGGCGACGCGGCCGTCGATGCCGAAACGCAGGCCGACGTGCAGCGGTTCAGCATCGACGCGCTCGACGTCGTAGAACACCGCGCAATCACCGTTGCGCAGATGAGAGCGCGACCAGTCCCAGCGCCTGAAGGCTCGCTCCAGCGGCGCGCGACCCTGGTTCGAATCGAGGTAGCCGCGACCCGACCAACGATGGCCACCGACATCGACGTCGACGTGGGCCACCGGCGCGATGGGGCACCACCAATGCCCGGGCGCCAGGCTCACCGCGTGCGCGATGCGCGCGACCGGCCGCACCTGCACGCGACCCCGCAACCGGCGCGGCCACGGCACCGTGAGCTCGTCGATGTCGATGACGAGGCCATCGCCTTCCCAGCGCATCGCGCTCGGCCCGATCTGCAAGTGGTCGCGGCTTCGATCCACTCGCGCGCGGCCGCGTTCGGTCATCGCCCAGCGCGAACCGCCACGCCCGTACAGCACGACGTTGATCGCGCAATGGTCGAGCGGATCGGCGAGGCCGTTCGGGTCGCGCCGCCGGGCCGCCGCGTAGTACGGCGAAAACACGCTGCCGACGAAGCCGATGATCGCGAGGCCGTGCTCGCCGTCGTCGCTCAGCGCATCGACGTACCACCAGGCGTAGCCACCGGGCGCGACATCGGCATCGAAGTCCGTCGAGATCGCCGCGTCAGGTCGTGCAGGACGCTCGCTGCGGCCTGTCGGCCCGAGAGCGCCGCCATCGGCACCCCCGGCCCCGGATGCACCGAGCCGCCCGCCAGGTAGAGACCCGGCAGCCGACTGCGCGCGCCCGGCCGGCTGAACGACGCCATCCAGCCGTGCGAGGCCCGGCCGTAGAGCGCTCCACCCGTCGCCGGGAACAAGCGCTCGAAGTCTTGCGGCGTCGTGCGCTGCGAGTGTTCGGGCTTGCTCTGAAGCGTCAGGCCGCAGCTCGACAGCAGCTTCCACACCTGGGATTCGCATCGGGTCAGTTCCTCGTCGGTGAAGGGGTGCGCATCGCCGGTGGCGGGCGCGTTGGCGATCAGCAGCATCCGTTGCGGTGCGCCGAGCTCGGGGCGATCGGTGTCGGAGCGGTCCTGCGCGCAGACGTAGACGGTCGGCGCCGTGGGCAGCCTGGCATGGCGGAACACGTCTTCGAACTCGCGCCGGTAGTCGTTCGAGAAGAAGACGTTGTGATGGGCCAGCGGGAAGCCCTCGGCGCGCGCCAGCAGGTTCCAGGTCAGCGCGGACAGTGAGCGCTCTTCGCGCGGCGTCGATGGTGCCGATCCGATCGCCGATGGGCCCAGCAATCCATTCGCGAGCGCGGCCACATCGCCGTTGAATACCACCGCGCTGGCAGCCATCGTCTCGCCACCGACGAGACGCACGCCGGTGGCGCGTCCGCCGTTCACGACGATCTCTTTCACGTCGGCGCCGCAGCGCAGCGTCGCGCCTTTTTGCACCGCGAGCGACGCCAGCGAGCGAGCCACGGAATGCATGCCGCCGTCGACCCGCCAGACGCCTTCCTGCTCGACGTGGGCCACCAGCATCAAGGTGGCGGGCGCGAGGTAGGGCGAAGCGCCGCAATAGGTCGCATAGCGGCCGAACAGCTGCCGCAAGCGCGGGTCGACGAAGTAACGGCCGAGCTCGTCCCACAGCGTCGCGAACGGCGAGATGCTCATCAGATCGGGCAGGTGGCGCAGGCCGACGCGGTTCGCGAGCGACATCGGGTTGGGGCGCGAGCCCCGCAGGAACGGTCGATCGAGCGTGCGGTGGATGCGCGCGGCGCGTTCGCAGAACGCGTCGTAGCCGCGGGCGGCGGCGCTGCCGGCCAGCGTGCCGATGGCAGCGGCCGAGCGCGTGCGGTCGGCGAACAGATCGAGCCTCGCCCCGTCGGCCCAGGCATGGCGCGCGAGCACGTCGGACCGGTGCAGCACGAGGTGATCGTCGAGTCGCGCGCCGATCGCGTCGAAGAGTTCGTCGAAAACCCAGCGCATCGTGAAGACGGTGGGGCCGGCGTCCATCGCGGCTCCGCCCAGCGTGACCCGACGCATCTTGCCGCCAGGCTCGGCCGCGCGTTCCAGCACGACCACGGGCGTGCCCGATGCAGCGATCTCGAGCGCGCTCACCAGCCCACCGATACCGGCGCCGATCACGACGACCGGGAGCGGTGTTACCGCCACGCGCCGACCTCGCGGACGCCACGTTCAGCGCGAACTGCTGGTGTGTCAGGTTGACGAGTCAATTTCACGTGTCTATCCTACGTGACACTTCTTGAAGGCGCCAGGCCTTGAAGAAGCCCCTCCCGCAGCTTCCACGCCGTCCCGCGGCGCCGCCGATGAAGACCATGACCCGCATCGAACAGGCCCTTGCCACCGCGATTGCATCCGGTGAGCAACCGGGTTGCCCGCCCAAACTGGCGGGTGCCATTCGGCACGCGGTTTTTCCCGGTGGTGCGCGCATCAGACCTCAGCTGTGCCTGGCCGTCGCGCAGGCGTGCGGCGACGACGACCCAGTGCTTTCCGAAGCGACGGCCTCGGCCATCGAGCTGCTGCATTGCGCGTCGCTGGTCCACGACGACCTGCCGTGCTTCGACGATTCGCCGATGCGCCGCGGCCGTGCCTCGGTGCACTACGCGTATGGCGAAAGCCTCGCGGTGCTCGCGGGAGACGCGCTGATCGTGCTGGCGTACCAGACGCTAGCGGCCAGCGCTGCGGCATCGCCGGCGCGGCTGGCGCCGCTCATCGCCACACTCTCGGCCGGCGTTGGAATGCCGCACGGCATCGTCGCGGGCCAGGCCTGGGAATGTGAGCCTCGCGTGTCGCTCGCCCAATACCAGCGCGCCAAGACCGGCGCGTTGTTCGCCGCTTCGACAATGGCGGGTGCGCAAGCAGCCGGCGCCTGCTCGAAACCGTGGCGCGAGCTCGGCGAATGGCTGGGCGAAGCCTATCAAGCTGCCGACGACATTCGCGACGTGGTCGGCGACCCGCGCGTGCTCGGCAAGCCGACCGGCCGCGACGTCGCGCTGCTGCGCCCCAGCGCGGCGAGCGAACTCGGTCTGGAAGGCGCGATCGCACACTTCAACCGGCTCGTCGAAAGTGCGGTTGCCGCGGTGCCAGAGTGCGGCGGTGCCGAGATGCTGCGTGCGATGGTCAGGCTCGAAGCCGAGCGGCTTGTACCAAGGGCGATGGTCGACGGCGTGCCGGCGGTCGTCGCCTGAGTCGTCCCGATGAACCCGCCGACCGGCGAACTCGTGTGGTCCGGTCGGGCACGGTGGCTGGGCCGCCTGCATGACGGGTGGCTTCATTGGCGCGACCGCTGGTTGGCGAGCCCGGCGTTTCAGCGCCGCGCGTCAGCCTTCGCGCTGACCCGCCCGACGGCCAGCCGCCACGCGCGCGAACTCTTCGACCTGGTCGCCGGCTTTGTCTATTCACAGGTGCTCTCGGCGTGCGTCGAACTCGAGCTCTTCGAACGACTGGCGCGCGGGCCGCAAAGCGCTGAGCAGTTGTCGGCCCGCCTGGATGTGCCGCTCGAACCGACTCAGCGCCTGCTGGCGGCGGCGACGGCAATCCGCCTGCTCGAGCGGCGCAGCGACGGCCGCTATGGTCTTGGCCGGCGCGGCGCGCCGATGGTCGGCAACGCGGCGGTCGCGGCGATGGTGCGGCACCACTCGGCGCTCTACGCCGACCTGGCCGACCCGCTGAAAATGCTGCGCGCGGGCGAGCGCGAGCGCCGAGAAGGCGCGCTGGCGCGCTACTGGGCGTACGACCAAGCCCACGACACGTCGAAGAGCGACAGCGCCAAGGCGCGGGTGCAGACCTATTCGACGTTGATGGCCGCCTCGCAGCCGCTGGTCGCCGAGCAGATCCTCGACGCCTATCGCATGAACGCGCACCACTGCCTGCTCGATGTGGGCGGTGGCGACGGCCGCTTCCTCGAAACCGTGGCCGCACGCGTTCCCGACCTGCGGTTGCAGCTGTTCGATCTGCCGGCCGTGGCACCGCTCGCGCGCACGCGCTTCGCCAACGCCGGCATCACGGCGCGGGCCGAAGTGCACGGCGGCAGCTTTCTCGCCGATGCACTGCCACGAGGCGCAGACATCGCGACCTTGATCCGTGTCATCCACGACCACGACGACGCCGCCGCGATGACCATCCTTCGAGCCGTGCATCGCGCGCTGCCGCGTGGCGGCACCGTGCTGCTCGCCGAACCGATGGCCGACACGCCGGGCGCCGAAGCGATGGGCGATGCGTACTTCGGCATCTACCTGTTCGCGATGGGCCACGGCCGCCCGCGCAGTGCCGCGCGCCTCACGCAGATGCTTGCGGCGGCCGGCTTCGAGCAGGTGCGCCCGCTGCGCACCACGATGCCGTTGCAGACCGGCCTGCTGGCCGCGAGAGCAACTGGTGTAAACACCGAACCTGTCGATGTAAATGCAAATTGACAGTACACGTAGTAAGCATAAGATGACACTCGTGATGAACGACATCCGACCACCCGGTCTCACCGCCATGGATGCGGATCTGCTGAGCGCCCATGCGGTCGTGTTGCATCAGCCGGAGCAACTGAAGGTCCAGCGCCTCCAGCTGACGGCCCCTGGTGATGAAGACGTCGTCGTCGACATCGAATGGAGCGGCATCAGCACCGGCACCGAGCGCCTGTTGTGGACCGGCCGCATGCCGATGTTCCCCGGCATGGGCTATCCGCTGGTGCCAGGCTACGAATCGGTCGGCCGCGTGCGACACGCCGGCGCGCGTGCCGGCGTCAACGTCGGTCAACGCGTCTTCGTGCCCGGCGCCAAGTGTTTCGGTGACGTGCGGGGCCTGTTTGGTGGCGCGGCGTCGCGCGTGGTGTTGCCGGGTGCGCGAACCATCGGCATCAGCGATCACCTGGGCGAGCGCGGTGTGTTGCTGGCACTCGCCGCGACCGCGTATCACGTCGCGGGCGGTGCCCGCGAACGGCAGCCCGACCTCGTCATCGGTCACGGCGTGCTCGGCCGAATGATCGCGCGCCTCGCGGTGGCTGCGGGTGCGTCGCCGACCGTGTGGGAGACCAACCCCGATCGACACCACGGCGCGACCGGCTATGCCGTCGTCGACCCATCCGCCGATCCCCGTCGCGACTACCGCAGCATCTGCGACGTGAGCGGCGACGAATCGCTGCTCGACGCGCTGATCGCTCGCCTCGCCCCCGGCGGCGAGGTCGTGCTCGCCGGCTTCTACGACAAGCCGCTCTCGTTCGTGTTCGCGCCGGCCTTCATGCGCGAAGCACGCATCCGAGTCGCCGCGCAATGGCAGCCGGCCGATCTCGTCGCGGTGCGCGACATGGCCGAAGCCGGCAGCTTGTCGCTCGACGGCCTGCTCACGCACGCCCAAGACGCGGCGCACGCCGACGCCGCCTACCGCACCGCTTTCGGCGACCCCGCCTGCCTGAAGATGACCCTCGACTGGAGCAACTGCTCATGACCGTCGCCACACCGAACCCGGCTGCGGCCAAGCCCTCGCCCGTCACCTTCATGATGAAGGACCTGCGCGCCGAAGCGGCCGTCGAGCCGGCGCCTGTCTCCACCTTGCCCGTCACCAAGGAGACGCAGATCATCGCGATCTACGGCAAGGGCGGCATCGGCAAGAGCTTCACGCTCGCCAACCTCAGCTACATGATGGCGCAGCAGGGCAAGAAGGTGCTTTTGATCGGCTGCGACCCGAAGAGCGACACCACGTCGCTGCTGTTCGGGGGCAGGGCCTGCCCGACCATCATCGAGACCTCGTCGAAGAAGAAGCTCGCCGGCGAAGCGGTCGCGATCGGCGACGTCTGCTTCAAGCGCGACGGCGTGTATGCGATGGAACTCGGCGGCCCCGAGGTCGGCCGCGGCTGCGGCGGGCGCGGCATCATCCACGGCTTCGAACTGCTCGAGAAGCTCGGCTTCCACGAGTGGGGCTTCGACTACGTGCTGCTCGACTTCCTGGGCGACGTGGTCTGCGGTGGTTTCGGGCTGCCGATCGCGCGCGACATGTGCCAGAAGGTCATCGTCGTCGCGAGCAACGACCTGCAATCGCTCTACGTCGCCAACAACGTCTGCTCGGCGGTTGAGTACTTCAGAAAGCTCGGCGGCAACGTCGGCGTCGCCGGCATGGTGATCAACCGCGACGACGGCACCGGTGAGGCAGCCGCTTTCGCCGAACACGTCGGCATCCCGGTGCTCTCGACCATCCCGGCCAACGAGGACATCCGTCGCAAGAGCGCGAGCTACGAGATCATCGGCCGCCCCGATTCGCCGTGGGGCCCGATGTTCGCGGAGCTCGCCGAGAACGTCGGCACGTCGACGCCGATGCGGCCCAAGCCGATGACGCAGGACGGCCTGCTCAGCCTCTTCTCCGCCGCGTCGGTCGGCCGCGACGTGGTGCTCGAACCGGCCACGCAGTTCGACATGTGCGGCAAGACCGAGGTCGCGAAGCCGACGCTCGAAGTGGTGTACGACGAGGCCTGATCCGTGAGCGGTGCCACCATTCCGATCGTCCCGCTGAAAGTGGCCACCGCCATCGAAGGCGACGGCATGGGATGCCATTCCGGCGGCGAAGCGATGCTTGCCGCCGCGAAATCGGCCGGCAAGTCGGACGTGCTGGACCAGTACGCGAAGGACTACCCGCGAGCCGAGAAAGCCGGCCCGCACGACCAGCCGCAGAGCATGTGCCCGGCTTTCGGCTCGCTGCGCGTCGGCTTGCGCATGCGGCGCACCGCGACGATCCTGTCGGGCTCGGCGTGCTGCGTCTACGGGCTCACGTTCACGTCGCATTTCTACGGCGCGAAACGCAGTGTGGGATACGTGCCTTTCAATTCCGAATCGCTCGTCACCGGCAAGCTCTTCGAAGACATCCGCGAGGCCGTGCACAAGCAAGCCGACCCGGCGCTCCACGACGCCATCGTCATCATCAACTTGTGTGTGCCGACCGCGAGCGGCGTGCCGTTGCAGATCCTGCCGAAAGAGATCAACGGCGTGCGCATCATCGGCATCGACGTGCCCGGGTTCGGGGTGCCGACGCACGCCGAGGCGAAGGACGTGCTCGCCGGCGCGATGCTCCGATACGCGCGCTCGGAGATCGAAGCCGGCCCGGTGCAGGCGCCGCGCGCCGGCCGTTCGGCAAAGCCGACCGTCACGCTGCTCGGCGAGATGTTCCCGGCCGACCCGATGATCATCGGCGCGATGCTCGAGCCGATGGGCCTCGCGGCCGGCCCGGTCGTGCCGACACGCGAATGGCGCGAGCTCTACGCCGCGCTCGATGGCGCGGTGGTCGCCGCGATCCACCCGTTCTACACCGCGAGCTGCCGCGAGTTCGAAGCCGCCGGGCGCGCGATCGTTGGCTCGGCACCGGTCGGGCACGACGGCACCGAAGCGTGGCTGCAGGCGATCGGCAACGCCACGAACGTCGCACAGGCGTCGATCGATGCCGCGAAGAACCGCATGCTGCCCGCGATCAAGGGCGCGCTGTCGAAGACACCGATCCGCGGCCGCATCACCTTGAGCGGCTACGAAGGTTCCGAGTTGCTGGTCGGCCGGCTGCTGGTCGAGAGTGGCGCCGACCTGCGCTACGTGGGCACGGCTTGTCCGCGCACGCCATGGTCCGACGCCGATCGGCAGTGGCTCGAAGCCAGGGGCGTGCACGTGCAGTTCCGCGCATCACTCGAACAAGACCTCGCGGCGATGCGCGAATGGCAGCCCGATCTGGCGATCGGCACCACGCCCGTCGTGCAGGCGGCCAAGGAACTCACCACGCCGTCGCTCTACTTCACCAACCTGATCTCGGCCCGCCCGTTGATGGGTCCGGCCGGCGCCGGTTCGCTCGCGACGGTGATCAACGCGGCGATCGGCAACAAGGCGCGCTTCGAACAGATGAAGGCTTTCTTCGGCGACACGGGCACCCGCCACTCGGCCGGTGTGTGGGAAGCCGCCCACGGCGTGCCGCAAGACCGCCCGGAGTTCAAGGCCGACACCAGGCGGCAGGTCGAGAAGATGATCAAGAAGCGCAAGGCCGAGGAGATGATCTGATGAAGATCGCCATGGCGTTTCCATCGAGGTCCGCATGCTAGTACTCGACCACGATCGCGCCGGCGGCTATTGGGGCGCCGTGTACGTGTTCACCGCGATCAAGGGCCTGCAGGTCGTGATCGATGGCCCGGTCGGTTGCGAGAACCTGCCGGTCACGTCGGTGCTGCATTACACCGACGCGCTGCCGCCGCATGAATTGCCGATCGTCGTCACCGGCCTGGCCGAGGAACAGCTCGGCCGCGAAGGCACCGAGGGCTCGATGCGACGCGCGCATGCCGCTCTCGATCCGGACCTGCCGTCGGTCGTCGTCACCGGCTCGATTGCCGAGATGATCGGCGGCGGCGTCACCCCGTCGGGCACCAACATCCAGCGCTTCCTGCCGCGCACGATCGACGAAGACCAGTGGCAGTGCGCGAACCGCGCGATGTTCTGGCTGTGGTCGGAGTACGGGCTGAAGAAGGTGCCGGCTCGCAAGCCCTTCGCTGATCGACCGGCGGGTGAGAAACCGCGCGTCAACCTCATCGGCCCGAGCTACGGCACGTTCAACTCACCGAGCGATCTGGCCGAGATCCGCCGCCTGGTCCAGGGCATCGGCGCCGAGATCAACATGGTGTTCCCGCTCGGCAGCCACCTGGCCGACGTGTCGCGCCTGGTCGAGGCCGATGTCAATGTCTGCCTGTACCGCGAGTTCGGTCGCATGCTCTGCGAAGCGCTCGACCGGCCCTATCTGCAAGCGCCGATCGGCCTGCACAGCACGACCAAATTCCTGCGGTCCCTCGGTGAGTTGCTCGGCCTCGACCCCGAGCCGTTCATCGAGCGCGAGAAGCACAGCACGATCAAGCCGATCTGGGACCTGTGGCGTTCGGTCACGCAGGACTTCTTCGGCACCGCGACCTTCGGCATCGTCGCCAACGAGACCTACACGCGCGGCATAAAGCATTTCCTCGAAGACGAGATGGGGCTGCCGTGCAGCTTCGCCATCGCCCGCACGCCGGGCGCGAAGACCGACAACGCCGAGGTGCGTCGCCTCGTGAAGGAGAAGACGCCGCTGGTGCTGTACGGCAGCTACAACGAACGCATGTACCTCGCCGAATGCGGTGGCGGCGGGATGATGAAGACGAGCTTCATCCCGGCGTCGTTCCCGTTGCCGATCATCCGGCGTCACACCGGCACGCCGTTCATGGGCTATGCCGGCGCGACGTACCTGATCCAGGAGTTCTGCAACGCGCTCTTCGACGCGCTTTTCCACATCCTGCCGCTCGGCACCGACCTGGATCGGGTCGACCCGACTCCGGCCCGGCTCGGCGACGAGCCCGCCCGCGAATGGGACGACGAAGCCCAGCAGCTCCTCGGCGAGTTCGTCGAGACCGAACCGGTGCTGGTTCAGATCTCAGCGGCCAAGCGCCTGCGCGACCGCGCCGAACGCGACGCGAAACGCGCGGGCGAAGAGCGCGTTAGTGCCGCGCGTGTCGCGGCCTCGCGCGACGCCCTCAGACAAGGCGAGCCGGCATGAGCCCGCTCGCGACCACGTCCATCGCATCGCCCGGATCTTCCGGGCCCACATTTTGGTGCGGCATCCGCCGCCACCAAGCCCCGCCGCGGGGGAGTCGCGCGGTGTTGGCCGAAAGGCCGCAAGGGGTCAAAAGACCCAGAAGGAGTAGAGACCATGGCTGACTTGAGGCAAGGCTCCCTGTCCGGCTTGACGGAGCAGGAAGCCAAGGAGTTCCACGGAATTTTCATGACGAGCTTCATCATCTTCACGTTGATCGCGATCGTTGCGCACTTCCTGGCGTGGCAATGGCGTCCGTGGCTGCCAGGCGCGAGCGGCTACGCGTCGATCGTGCACGACGCCAAGGAAGTCGCGATGGCGACGATCGCACTCGCTTTCAACGCATAGGAGGCCAAACACATGTGGCGCATATGGATGCTTTTCGACCCCCGCAGGACGTTGATCGCCCTGTTCACTTTCCTGTTCGTGCTGGCGCTGGTGATCCACTTCATCCTGCTCAGCACCGATCGCTTCAACTGGCTGGAAGGTCCGCATCGCACCGGCATGGTCGCCGGCCAGATGTCGCCGATGCCAGCGCCGGTGGCGACGCCGATGGCAACGCCGGTGGCGAAGTAGAGGCAACGAAGACGGCGGGCACGGCGCTGCGAGATGCGCCGCACCCGACCACTGCAACGAGGATGAGCGCGGCTTCGCAAGAGCCGCGCTCTGTCCCGGGGAACGATCATGGCGATGCTGAGTTTCGAGCGTAAATACCGTGTCCGCGGGGGCACGCTGGTGGGCGGCGACCTGTTCGACTTCTGGGTCGGGCCGTTCTACGTCGGCTTCTTCGGCGTGACGACCGCTTTCTTTTCGGTGATCGGCACGCTGCTGATCGTCTGGGGCGCGTCGCAGGGCCATACCTGGAACCTGTGGCAGATCTCGATCGCGCCACCCGACCTCAAATACGGCCTCGGCATGGCGCCGCTGATGGAGGGCGGCCTCTGGCAACTGGTCACCGTGTGTGCGGTCGGATCGTTCGTCTCGTGGGCGCTGCGCGAAGTCGAGATTTGTCGCAAGCTCGGCATCGGCTACCACGTGCCGTTCGCGTTCTCGGTCGCGATCTTCGCGTACGTCACGCTGACGGTGGTACGACCGATCCTGATGGGCGCCTGGGGCAACGGCTTCCCGTACGGGATCATGAGCCACCTCGACTGGGTCTCGAATACCGGCTACCAGTACCTGCATTTCCACTACAACCCCGCTCACATGTTGGCGGTGAGCTTCTTCTTCGCGACCACGTTCGCGCTGTCGCTGCATGGCGCGCTCATCCTCTCGGCGACCAACCCGGCAAAGGGCCAGACGGTGAAGACCGCGGAGCACGAGAACACCTTCTTCCGCGACACCATCGGCTACTCGATCGGGACCCTAGGCATCCACCGCCTCGGCCTGTTCCTCGCGCTGTCTGCCGGCTTCTGGAGCGCCGTTTGCATCGTGATCAGCGGGCCCTTCTGGACCCGGGGCTGGCCCGAATGGTGGAGCTGGTGGCTGAACCTTCCCATTTGGAGATGAATGACGGCCCCAAGGCCGCCGGTTACGGCGTCCGCCCCCCAAGGGGAGCAAAAGAGGCTTGGGGCGGCCCGGCGCCTCTTTTGATCAGCTTCGAGCGGCGCGCAACGCACTTCTCGACACGACATCGACACAGCCCTAGGAGACCTTGATGGCTGCTGAGTACCAGAACATCTTCACCCGCGTACAGGCTTACGGGCCGGCGTACGTGGGCATCCCTCTGGCGAGCGACAACAAGGAACGCGAGGGTCCGCCGGTGCATGCGTACTGGCTCGGCAAGTTCGGCGATGCGCAGCTAGGTCCGATCTACCTCGGCTGGTTCGGCCTCGCGTCGTTGATCTGCGGCTTCATCGCGATCGAGATCATTGGCCTCAACATGCTCGCGTCGGTGAACTGGAACCCGATCCAGTTCGTGCGCCAGTTGCCGTGGCTCGCCCTCGAGCCGCCGCCGCCGAGCCTGGGTATCAAGCTCTTCCCGCCACTCAACCAGGGCGGCTGGTGGCTGATGGCCGGTTTCTTCATGACGAGCGCGGTGCTGCTGTGGTGGGTGCGCATGTACCGCCGCGCGCGCGCGCTCGGCATGGGCACGCACGTGGCCTGGGCCTTCGCCGCGGCGATCTGGTTGATGCTGGTGCTCGGCTTCATCCGACCGCTGCTGATGGGCAGCTTCGGCGAAGCGGTGCCGTTCGGCATCTTCCCGCACCTCGACTGGACCGCCGCGTTCTCGATCCGCTACGGCAACCTCTTCTACAACCCGTTCCACATGCTGTCGATCGCGTTCCTCTACGGCGCGACGCTGCTGTTCGCGATGCACGGCGCGACGATCCTCGCGGTGAGTCGCTTCGGCGGCGAGCGCGAGATCGAGCAGATCGTCGATCGGGGCACCGCGTCGGAACGCGCTGCGCTGTTCTGGCGCTGGACCATGGGCTTCAACGCGACGATGGAATCGATCCACCGCTGGAGCTGGTGGTTCGCGGTGCTGTGCCCGCTGGTCGGCGGCATCGGCATCCTGCTCACCGGCACCGTCGTCGACAACTGGTATCTTTGGGCGGTGAAGCACCACGTCGCACCGATCTATCCAGCCGTGTTCGCGCCGGTCATCGACCCGGCCACGCTGCAGGGAGTCAAGCCATGAACCACCTTCCATGGATCGCGCGCATCGGCTTGGTAGCCGTGGCGGCGCTCGTCGCGGGCTGCGAGAGGCCGCCGATCGACGTGGTGCAGCGCGGCTATCGCGGCACCGGGATGGATCAGGTCTACAACCCGCGCACGCTCGCTGCACAAGGGCCGCTCAATGCCGCGCCCGCCGATCTGCCCATGGCGCCTGCAGACGGCCCTCGCGCCAAGACGATCTTCAAGAATGTGCAGGTCGTCGGCGACATCAGCGTGGGCGAGTTCACGCGCCTGATGGTGTCGATGACGAACTGGGTGTCGCCCGAACAAGGCTGCACCTACTGTCACAAGGCGGGTGAGGATTTCTCGTCCGACGCGCTTTACACCAAAGTGGTGGCGCGTCGCATGCTGCAGATGACGCGGCACATCAACACCAATTGGAAAACCCACGTCGCTGCGACGGGCGTCACCTGCTACACGTGCCACCGCGGCCAGCCGGTGCCGGCCAACATCTGGTTCGCGCCGCCCGCCGACCCGCATGCCAACAGCTTCGCCGGCAGCCACGCCGGTCAGAACTCACCGCAGCTCTCGGTGGCTCTCGCATCCTTGCCGTTCGACCCCTTCACGCCGTTCCTCACGACCCCGAAGAGCGGCTTGAACGACGATATCCGCGTGATCGGCCCGACGGCGCTTCAGACCGGCAACCGGCGCTCGACCAAACAGACCGAGTACACCTACGGCCTGATGATGCACATGAGCAAGGCGCTCGGCGTGAACTGCACGTATTGCCACAACTCGCGTTCGTTCGCCGAATGGGACACGAGCACCCCGCAACGCGGCACGGCCTGGTACGGGATCCGCATGGCGCGAGACCTCAACACGCAATACCTCGAATCGGTCGCCGCCGTGTTGCCGAGCAACCGGCTCGGGCCGACGGGTGACGTTCCCAAGGTCAATTGCACGACGTGCCACCAGGGTGCATTCAAGCCGCTGTATGGCGCGCAGCTGCTCGCGACACACCCCGAGCTGGCGGGCGAACGGCCGTCGATGGCCGAGCCGGATGCAGCGGCAGCGGTGCCGGCGGCCGCTTCGGCGGTGCAGATCAGCGCGACGGGTTCTGCGGTGGAGGTGGCAGTCAGCAAGTAGCCGGACGCACGTCGACGTTCGCCGCCCGCCGACGGGCATGAGCGACATGCTCCGCATCGCCACGCGCGAGAGTCGCCTCGCGATGTGGCAGGCCGAACACGTGCGCGCGTTGCTGCGCGACCGGATCGATGCGCCGGTCGAGTTGCTCGGCATGACCACGCGCGGTGACGAGATCCTCGACCGCACGCTGGCCAAGGTCGGCGGCAAGGGCCTCTTCGTCAAGGAGCTCGAAAGTGCGCTGCAGGAGGGTCGCGCACGCCTCGCGGTGCATTCGCTCAAGGACGTGCCGATGGACCTCGCCGACGGCTTCAAGCTCGCCGCGGTGCTCGAACGAGAAGACCCGCGCGACGCGCTGGTCTCGCCGAAATACGGGTCGATCGGTGCGTTGCCCTTGAAGGCAAGGGTGGGCACGTCGAGCCTTCGACGTGTCGTGCAGCTGCTGTCGTTGCGGCCGGACCTCGATGTGCAACCCCTTCGCGGCAACCTCGACACGCGGCTGCGCAAGCTCGACGACGGGGCTTACGACGCGATCGTCCTCGCGGCGGCCGGGCTCAAGCGGCTCGGGCTCGGCCCTCGCATCGCGTGCGTGCTCGACGTGTCGGAGATGTTGCCGTGCGCCGGGCAGGGCGCTCTCGGCATCGAGGTGCGCAGCGACGACCACGACATCTGCCGCTCGCTGCGCGACCTCAACCACCGTCCGACGTGGCTCGCCGTGCAGGCCGAACGCGCAGTCTCGCGCGCACTCGGCGGCAGTTGCAGCATGCCGCTCGGAGCCCACGCGAGCTGGTATGGCACATCGCTCGAAGTTCAGGTGGTGTTCGGACACGCGCATCACGCCACAGCGCCGCTGTTGCGCGCCAACCGATTCGCGCGCGTCACCAGCGACGCCGATGCACGGCAGCTCGGCACCAGTGCGGCGCATCTGCTGCTCGGTTCGAACGGTCGGCTCTATCTCGATGCCGCGTTAGCACCCGCTACTCACTGACCGGGTGACTCGCTGAATCCTTTTCCGCAGATCGCCGCGTCGAAGACCTTGCGAGTCACTGATGAGGCGGAGGCGCGTGGCACGGCGATCGTGCCGGCCGCGCGTGGAATGGCCAAGCCATGCTGTCGCCGCTGCCCGAACGCCTGAAGACCGCGACCCGGCCGTTGCACACGGTGGCCGAGCGGGCGCCTTTCATGGCCGCGCTGTTGCGCGGCCAACTCGGCGTGGCGTCGTATCGCGAGCTACTCGTCAACCTGCACGTCATCTACCGGTCGCTCGAAGGCGAGCTCGATCGCCACCGAGCCGATCCCGCCATCGCGGCGATCTGGTTCCCGGGTCTCGCGCGAACCCGGGCCATCGAGAGCGACCTGGCCGCACTGCCCGCCGCGTCGAATGCGTCGAGCATGCGGCCGTCCGCGCTCGCATACGCCCACCGACTGCTCGAGATCGGCCACGGCGAACCTCGCCGCCTCATCGCCCACGCCTACGTGCGCTTTCTCGGCGACCTGAGCGGCGGCCAGCTGCTGCAGCGCATCGTGGCCGACAAGCTCGGTGCGCCGATCGCGTTCTACGATTTCGGCAATCCGGCGCAGGTCGACGTGCTGCGGGTCGCGTTCTGCTCGGGGCTGGCCCGCATCGAGATCGACGAGCACGAGACCAACGCCGTGGTCGACGAGGCGCTCCAGGCTTTCGACCGCCATGTCGCGCTCTTCGATCAACTGTCGCGCACCACCGGACCCCCGCAGCGCGATGCCCGATGATCTCGCCCGACGCGAATCGACTTCGCCCGCACCGTCGGCCCGATCTTTGCGAGTCCTCGCCGCATGAATGAACCATCGACCCCCCACCTGAGCGACGCCTACAGCGGCGGCTCCCGCCGCATCCCGATCGAGACGCCGCACGGCCGGTTTCACGTCTGGACCAAGCGTGTCGGCCACAACCCGCGCATCCGCCTGCTGCTGCTGCACGGCGGCCCGGGCGCGACGCACGAGTACTTCGAAGCCTTCGACAGCTTCCTGCCACAGGCCGGCATCGAGTACATCTATTACGACCAGCTCGGCTCGAAACGCAGCGACCAGCCCGACGAGCCCGCGCTCTGGGACATCGAACGCTTCGTCAGCGAGGTCGAGCAGGTACGCCTCGCGCTCGGGCTCGACGCCGGCAACTTCTTCCTGCTCGGCCATTCGTGGGGCGGCATCCTCGCGATCGAATACGCGCTGCGGCACCAGCAGCATCTGAAGGGCCTCGTCGTCTCCAACATGATGGCGAGCATCCCGGCCTACAACCGATACGCTGAGACGGCGTTGATGCCGCACATCGACATCGCCGTGCTCGCCGAACTGAAGGCACTTGAAGCCGCTCAAGATTACGACAACCCGCGCTACATGGCGCTGCTGATCGAGCACCACTACGTCCACCACGTGCTGCGGCTGCCCCACGCCGAATGGCCCGACCCCGTGTTGCGCGCGTTCGCGAACCTGAATCCGAAGGTCTACATCCCGATGCAGGGCCCGAGCGAACTGGGTGCGAGCGGCAAGCTGCTCGAGTGGGATCGCATGGCCGACCTCGCACAGATCACCGTGCCCACGCTCACGATCGGCGGCGCCCACGACACCATGGACCCTGCGCATATGGCCGAGATGGCCACGCTGCTGCCGAACGGCCGCCATCTGCACTGCCCGACCGGCAGCCACATGTCGATGTACGACGACCAGCTCACGTACATGAACGGCCTGATCGCGTTCCTGCGCGACGTCGATCGCGACGCGGAGGCGGCTTGATGGCCGCACCGAGCGCGCCGTTGGCGGCAGGCTTGACCACGGGCTTGGAAGCGTCAGGTGCCGCCGCTTCCCGTGACGGCGCCGAGCCTCACCTGTCGCGCGCGCTGGGTACGGCCGACCTGCTGATATACGGCCTGATCTTCATGGTGCCGATCGCGCCGTTCGCGGTGTTCGGCTTCGTTTGGCACGACGCCAAAGGCATGGTGCCGCTGGCCTACCTGATCGGCATGGTCTGCATGGTGTTCACCGCGATGAGCTATGCCGCCATGGCGCGGGCCTTCCCGAGCGCCGGCTCGGTCTACACCTATGTGCAGCGCGGGCTCGGCGAGGCGGCCGGCTTCTTCGCCGGCTGGCTCATCCTGCTCGACTACATCCTGATCCCCGCGCTGCTCTACATCGTGAGTGCGGCCGCGCTCGGCTCGATCCTGCCGAAGGTGCCTTCCTGGGTGTGGATCGTCGGCTTCATCGCCTTCAACGGCTGCATCAACGTGCTCGGCGTACAGATGAACGCGAAGGCGAACCGGTGGCTTCTGGCCGGGGAGCTCGTCGTCCTCGCGATCTTCGTCACGGTCGGCCTCATGGCGCTGCATCGCGGCGTCGGCTCGGGCGCGCTCACCACCAAGCCGTTCTACGACGCGAGCCAGTTCAGCGTCTCGATGGCCCTCGGCGCCACGTCGATCGCGGTGTTGTCGTTCCTCGGCTTCGACGGCATCTCGACGCTCGGCGAGGAAGCGAAGGACCAAACGCACGGCGTGGCACGGGCGACCTTGCTCTCGCTGTTGTTGGTCGGCGTGCTCTTCATGTTGCAGACGTGGATCGCGGCCGAGCTCGCCGTTGGCCGCCGCTTCGACGTGCTCGACACCGCGTTCTACGACGTCGCCGATGCGGCCGGCGGCTCGTGGCTGAAGCAGCTCACGCTCGCCGCGACCGTTGTCGCCGCCGGCATCGCCAACGCGATGGCTGCGCAGGCCGCCACCTCCCGCGTTCTCTACGCCATGGCGCGCGACGGCAAGCTGCCAGCGGCGCTGGCGCGACTGCATCCGCGGTTCAACACGCCGTACGTGGCGACTCTGGTGGTCGCGCTGGTCTCTCTCGCGGTCGGGCTCGCCTTCTCCGACCGGCTTGAAGATCTGACCCGCCTCGTCAACTTCGGCGCGCTCGCGAGCTTCCTGCTGTTGCACGTGGCCGTGGTCAACCACTTCGCGCGACGCGGTCGCTCGACGCGCTGGCTCGTGCACGTCGTCGCACCGCTGCTCGGATTCGCGATCATCGCGTTCGTCGTCTATGAGATGGACCGGCTCGCGCTCAGCTTCGGAAGCGCGTGGCTGGTGCTCGGCGTCGTCTATTACGCGCTGCTGCGGCTGGTTTTGAAACGCGCAACGACGCTCGCCGTCTGATCCCGCAGCGGGCGCTCGCCGCGCCGCGGCAGGCCATGCCTCGCCCGACCGCACGGCCGAACCGATCGACGGATCGCCCTTCCGCCGGC
Source organism: Caldimonas sp. (assembly GCA_965246805.1). Lineage (GTDB taxonomy): Bacteria > Pseudomonadota > Gammaproteobacteria > Burkholderiales > Burkholderiaceae_C > Schlegelella_A. Next base: position 722,091 of record CBDFFO010000006.1, read on the forward strand.
CGTATCCCGTTGGGCGCGTTCGCCGCAAAAGGCGGCCCAAAGCACGCCACTTCCGCGCCACCCGCTGCGCCGCGGCGGCCTACATTGCTTCGAATGCCCGCGTCGTGTTCGACGTGGTGGTCCCGCATCCCGGAACGTCTCGTCGCCGTGAACCCGTCATCGTCTTCCAACGCCCGCCGATCCCACCATTCGCCCGATCAGGCCGTGGCCGACACGGCCATCGATGGCGCGCGCGTGTTGTGGGTCGACGACGATGCGTTGATCCGCACCGTCGGCGTCACGCTGCTCAAGCAAGCCGGCGCGCAGGTGAGCGTGGCGTCGAACGGGCTCGACGCGCTCGAGTGCCTGCTGATGGAACGCTTCGACTGCATCGTGATGGATGTGCAGATGCCGGTGATGGATGGCTTGCAGGCCACGCGCCTCATCCGAGCGAACCCGCTGACCGCACATGTTCCGATCATCGCGCTCACCGGCAACACGCTCGGCGACGAACGCGTGCGGTGTGCAGCCGCCGGCATGAACGAATTCCTCGCCAAGCCGGTCGCGCCCTTGCAGCTGCAGGCCGCCGTCGCGCGCTGCCTCAACGTGCGTTCGGTCGACGGCTGAATCGACTTCACCGGGCCGGGCAGGACGCCCCGGTCTCGATCCACGCACCGATCAGCTGGCCGAACTGCTGCTGCGTGCCCGGCACCGGTTCACGCGTGCCGCCCGGCTTCCAGCCCCAGCCGACGAGCGAGTCGTGGGCCATGTGTTCCTGGATCTGCGCGAGCGTCTTGCCGCCGTTGCGGGCCGGGTCCTTCACCTGTTCGCAGATCTGCGCCAGCGTTCGCTGCTGCCATGCCATGCCGACCGGCGCCATATGCCAGAGCGGGTGACCGGGCACGCCCGAGGGTTCGAAGTTCGCCGACTGATGGCACGTGGTGCAACGCATCGCCACCGCGCCCTTGTCGTCGGCACCGCGCACCACCAGCGGGCTGTGCGGGTGCTTGTCATTGCCTTGCGTCGGCCGCTCACCGACGGGGTGGCAATTGAGGCAGCGCGGGTGCTGGATCACCTTGCCGGCCTCGACGAAGAGCGCCCGTGAGCGTTCCGAGCGGTCGCTGATGTTGGCGAAACTCTCGACCGTTTTCAGATCCACCGCGCGCGCCGACGGTGTCGCAGCGATCATCGACGCCACTGCCGTCGTGGCCAGGATCGACCAGAGCGCTCTCAACGACTTCATGCGTGTCCTCCACGTTTTCTTCGGCGCGAGCATACTCGCGGCGTCGATTTTTCCCGGAGTGATGCATGTCTCTTTCGCTGAACGTCAACGGCACGAGGCGCCTTCTCGACGTCGATCCGAACACGCCGTTGTTGTGGGTCATCCGGGAAGACCTCGGCCTCACCGGCACCAAATACGGCTGTGGCATCGCGCAGTGCGGCGCCTGCACCGTTCACGTCGATGGCGACCCGGTGCGCTCGTGCTCGGCGCCGGTCTCGGCCGTGGTCGGCAAGGAGGTGCAGACCATCGAAGGCGTGTCGTCGCGTGCCGCGAAGGCGGTGCAGAAAGCGTGGGTCGAACTCGACGTCGTGCAGTGCGGGTATTGCCAGTCGGGCCAGATCATGTCGGCGACCGCGTTGCTCGAGAAGCTGCCTAAGCCTACCGACGCCGACATCGATCATGCGATGGCCGGCAACATCTGCCGCTGCGCCACGTATCAGCGCATCCGCGCCGCGATCCACGCGGCGTCGGTTGAGCTCACCGTTTGAGGAGCGCGCGATGCACCCGTTGATGAAACAGATGTCGAACCAGGCGCGCGCGCTCGGCAGCGCGCCTGTCGCCGTTGGCGACGCTTCCGCGCCCGCCTCGCCACGGCCCGCTGGCGGCGGCCCATTGCTCAGCCGCCGCATGGTGCTGCACAGCGCCGGCGCGACCGGCCTTGTGCTCGGCTTCGGCTGGCTCACGCCCGACGACGCGCATGCCGCCTTACCGCGCGCCGACGGCTCCGCCACCGGTCCGTTCGAGCCCGATGCCTTCATCCGCATCGGCACCGACAACCTCGTCACGGTGGTCTGCAAGCACCACGAGATGGGGCAGGGCAACACCACTGGCCTCGCGTCGCTGGTGGCCGACGAGCTCGATGCCGATTGGTCGTTGGTGCGCACTGAATACGCACCGTCCGACGCGAAGCGTTACGCGAACCTGATGTTCGGCGACCTGCAGGGCACCGGTGGCTCGTCGGCCATCGCCAACTCGTTCCTGCAGTACCGCGCCGCTGGCGCGAGCGCGCGCGCGATGCTCGTTGCCGCCGCGGCCGATGCGTGGCAGGTGCCGGCCACCGAGATCCGCACCTCGAACAACACCTTGACTCACGCCTCCGGCCGGCGCGCGACCTACGGTCAGATGGCCACGGCCGCCGCCCGGCAGAAGCCACCCGCCAACCCGCAGCTGAAGACACCCGCCCAGTTCACGCTGATCGGCAAGGACCACTCGACGCCACGCGTCGATTCGCCGGCCAAGTGCAACGGCACCGCGGTCTACACCATCGACAAGAAGCTGCCGGGCCTGTTGACGGCCGTGATCGCCTGGCCGCCGAGCTTCGGCGCCACGCTGGTGTCGTTCGATGCCGGCGAGGCGAAGAAGGTGAAGGGCGTCACGCACGTCGTCAAGGTGCCCGAAGGCGTGGCCGTCGTCGCGAAGGGAACCTGGGCTGCGCTGCAGGGCCGTCGTGCGCTGAAAACGGTCTGGGACGAATCGAAGAGCGCCACGCTCGACAGCGACGCATTGCTCGTGCAGTACCGCGAACAGGCGAAGACGCCGGGGACGCCGTTCACGCGGCCCGCCGCGACGCAGCCGCCGCCCGCCGCGTCGGTGAAGACCATCGAAGCGGTCTACGAATTCCCGTTCCTCGCGCATGCCGCGATGGAACCGATGAACTGCATCGCGTGGCTGCACGATGGCCGGCTCGAGACCTGGTCGGGGCATCAGTTTCCAAGCTTCGACCAGCAGTTCGCGGCCGAAGCCGCGGGCCTGCCGCCGGAGAAGGTGACGTTGCACACCCTCATCTCGGGCGGCAGCTTCGGCCGCCGCGCGAACGGCTGGAGCGACTTCACCGTCGCCGCGGTTCACGTCGCCAAGGCGATCGGCGGCAAGGCGCCGGTGCGCCTGCAGTACACGCGAGAAGACGACACCGGCGCCGGCCTCTACAGGCCGATGTACGTGCACGCCGTGAAAGCGAGTCTCGATGCCAGGGGCCAGGTGAGCGGCTGGCAGCACACGGTGGTCGGCCAGTCGATCATGGCCGGTGGCCCGATGGCGATGACGATCAAGAACGGCGTCGACGACACCTCGGTCGAAGGCGTGTTGCCGTCGGCTTATGCGTTGCCGATGATGAGCGGTGATCTTCACTCGCCAGCGCTCGCGGTCCGCCCGCTCTGGTGGCGCTCGGTCGGCAACACGCACACGGCTTATGTGATGGAGACGATGATGGACGAGCTGGCCGCCGCGGCGGCCGAGGACCCGCTCGCGTTCCGCCTCGCGCTGCTCGACAAGAACGATCGAGCCGCCGGCGTGTTGAAGCTCGCCGCCGAGAAGGCCGGCTGGGGCCAGCCGATGCGGGCCGGACTGGCGCAGGGTCTCGCGGTGCACCAGTCGTTCGGCTCGGTGGTCGCGCAGGTGGCCGAGGTCTCGATGGTCGACGGCAAGGTCAAGGTCGAGCGCGTGGTGTGCGCGGTCGACTGCGGCGTTGCCGTGAACCCGGACGTGATCCGCGCGCAGATGGAAGGCTGCATCGGCTTCGCTCTCGGGGCGCTCTACTACAGCGAGATCGAGGTGAAGGGCGGCCGCGCGGCCCAACGCAACTTCGACACCTATCGGTCGCTGCGCATCCACGAGATGCCGAAGGTCGAGGTCTACATCGTCGATAGCACGGTCGCGCCCACCGGCGTCGGGGAGCCGGGCGTGCCGCCGTTGGCGCCGGCGGTGGCGAATGCCGTCGCGCGCCTCGGCGGGCCGCGCGTGCGGCGCCTGCCATTCGCCCGATCGGGTCTGGTCACGACCTGAGCGCCACTTGAAAGTCTGCGTCTACGGCGCTGGCGCGATCGGCGGATTCATCGGCGGCCACCTGGCACTGGCGGGTGAAGCCGAAGTCAGCGCCGTGGCACGCGGCGCGACGCTCGCGGCGCTGCAGCACGAGGGCTGGCGCGTACGCGAGAGCGGCGAGCTCTTGCGAGCACCCGCACGCGCGACCGACGACCCGACCACACTCGGCGTGCAGGATGTCCTGGTGCTCGCCGTGAAAGGGCCCGCGCTGCCGTTCATCGCCTCGATGCTCGCGCCGTTGATCGGCGACCACACCCTCGTGCTACCCGCGATGAACGGCGTGCCTTGGTGGTTCGGGAACGGTGTGCCGGCGATGGGCACGGCGCCTCTCGAAAGCGTCGACCCCGGCGGGGAGGTCGCTGCGGCGATCGGCTTCGCGCATGTCGTGGGTTGCGTCGTGCATATCAGCACGTCGACTTCGGAGCCCGGCCTGGTCGAGCACAAGATGGGCCGCGGCTTGATCGTCGGCGAGCCGCTCGGCGGCACGTCGGCGCGCGTTGACGCGCTCGCCGCGTTGCTCAAGCGCGCGCGCTTCGACGCCACGGTCTCGTGCGATATCCGGCGCGACATCTGGTACAAGCTCTGGGGTAATCTGACGATGAATCCGGTCTCGGCGATCACGGGCGCCACCATCGACTTGATCCTGGCCGACCCGCTGGTGCTCGGCTTCTGTTCGGCGGCAATGCGCGAAGCCTCGGCCATCGGCGCGCGCATCGGTTGCGCGATCGAGCAGCGCCCGGAAGACCGCCACCAGATCACGAAGCGGCTCGGTTCGTTCAAGAGCTCGATGCTGCAAGACGTGGAGGCCGGCAGGCCGCTCGAGCTCGATGGCATCGTCGGCGTGGTGCGCGAGATCGCGCAACGTCTCGAGATGCCGATCCCCAACATCGATGCACTGTTCGGTCTCGCGCGACTGTTCGGCCAGGTGCACGGGCTCTACCCGCGCGCTACATGAAGGCGCGGCCGCTCCAGCTCATCGTGTCGTGCGAGCACGCGGGCAACGTCGTGCCGGCCGCCTATCGCGAGCATTTCTTGGGCCACGAGCATCACCTGCGAACCCATCGCGGCTGGGATCCGGGCGCGCTGCTCCTCGCGCGCGAAATCTGCAAGAGCTTGGGTGCGCCGCTTTACGCCACCGCCACGACGCGACTCCTGATCGACGCGAACCGTTCGGTCGGCAACCCGGCGCTGCACGGCGAGATGGTGCGCGGCCTGCCCCAGCGTGAACGCCGCGTCATCGTCGCCACGCATTACCGGCCGCATCGCGATGCGATCGAAGGCGCGGTGGCCGATGCGATCCGGGGTGGCGCGTCGGTCGTGCATGTGGCGTCGCACAGCTTCACGCCGGTGCTGAACGGCGTCGTGCGAACGGCCGACATAGGCTTCCTGTACGACCCGTCACGGCCGGGCGAGGTCGCGTTTTCGACCGCGTGGCTCGAGTCCTTGCAAGCGCGCCGGGCCGACCTGCGCCTGCGCCGCAACTACCCGTATCTCGGCAAGGAGGACGGTCTCACCACGCTGCTGCGCCGCCGCCACGACGTCGATCGCTACATGGGCCTCGAGCTCGAGGTGAACCAACGCTACGTCGAGCAGGGTGGCGCGCCATGGCCACGCCTTCGCAAGGACCTGATCGCCGCGCTCGGCGTCGCGTTCGGCGCCTACAAGCCGCCTCGCGCCTGAAAAAAGCGCGCCTCGGCGGGCGCGTTTTGCAGAGGCGGGAGGGGCCTCAGCTCTTCGGAACCGGCCCCGACATCGGCATCGTTTGCGGCGCTGCGATTGGCGCGTGCGTGACGCGCGTGCGCCCGCCGCTGGTCACCAGCACGACCGGATCGCCGGGCTGCCAGATCTCGCTCGCCGAAGCCTGCACGATCGCGCGTCTATCGCCATTGCGCATCTGGACCAAGATCTCGACGGCGTTTTCCTTCGTGCCCGCGCGCTCGGCCGCGTTGCCGATGACGCCACCGATCACCGCGCCGAGCACCGTGCCGACGATCGATTCACGATGCCCGCCGACGCTCGAGCCAGCGACACCGCCGACGACGCCGCCTGCCAGCGTGCCGACGCCACTCTGGCTGCCTTCCACGGTGACGGGGCGCGCCGAGAGCACGGTTGCGTCTTCGACGAGCGACATGCGCTGCGTGTCGCGGCGCTGAATCACATCGGGGTTGCTCGAGGCGCAAGCCGACAGGGCCGCCACCATGATCAGGGTCAGAACTGTTTTCATGTCGTTACTCCTTCTTCCAGCGGGTGCTCTGCCGACGGATGAAACGACGCGAGACCTCACGTCGTTGACGGCAAACGCTGCCAGTGTCACGCATTGATTCCCGCCGTTGGGTAAAGAAGCGTGATGGCCCGCGGCGGAGCGGGGCAATCGCACGCCGGCAGTGCCGGCCCCGACAGACGGTGGTGTCCCTGCAGGCGATGCGGGTCAGCTCGGCGGCTTCAAGCTAACCGTGCAAACGGCTGTGCCTGGGCACGCTGGCGAGCAGGAACTCCATCTGGTCGGCGAGCAGGCGACGGCCGCGCAGGATCATGTCCTCGTGCAGGTTCGGCACGTAAGGCAGGTAGTGGAGCGAGAGGTTCACCTCTTCCGGCAGCCGGTTGCCCTTGTGACCGTTGCAAGAGCGGCAGGCGGTGATGCAGTTCATCCACGTGTCGAGGCCGCCGCGCGAGGTGGGCACGATGTGTTCGCGCGTCAGGTCGTCGACGTGGAACTGCGTGCCGCAATACGCGCAGACCTGGCGGTCGCGCGCGAACAGCTTCGGGTTGCTGAGGGCGGGCGTCCGCCGCCACGCACGGCTCGGCACCGCGCCGCGCACGGCGATGATCGGGTGCACCTCGATGCGAGACTGCAACCCGGTGCGACGTTGCGTGCCACCGCGCAGCACGTAGAACGCACTGCCGAGCGTCCAGGCCACGCCGTCGCTGGCGTAGATCACCGCCGCTTCCTTCGCCGAGATCCACGATTGCGGCCGGCCCGACATGTCGAGTTGCAACACTTCCATGAGGCACGAGCGTAATGCATCGCGCGGTGAGCGCTCAAGCTTTTGCCCGTGGACAGGGGCCTGGCGCCGCGTGGCCGCCACAGTCATGGCGAGGTCACGATGCCGGATGCATCGACCGTCGGCGTCCAACCGAGGGGCGACTCGTTGCCAAAAGGTGTCGCCGTTCACGCCTATTGATGATCGGACGTATTTGGCAAATCCGCGAAAGTCTGCAAAATAGCACGGTCGTTCGTTTTTGGCTTGCCGCCCGATGCCCTCTGTCACACCGACGCTGCCGAAGAAGCTTGCCGCCAGGGCGCCGCCGTGCGTGCCTGCGCGGCAGGCGAAGGCGATGTTGAAAGGCCGGCAAACGCGTGCCACCATCCTCGACGCCGCATTGGCGTTGGCGTCACAGATCGGGCTCGAAGGCTTTTCGATCGGTGAAGTCGCCGACCTGACCGGCATGAGCAAGTCGGGCGTTTTCGCCCATTTCGGGTCACGCGAGGGGCTGCAGATCGCGGTGCTGCGCGAATACCACGCGCGCTTCGAGGAAGACGTGTTCGTGCCTGCGCTGGAACTGCCGCGCGGCCTGCCGCGGCTGCGCGCGCTCTTCGTGCGCTGGATCCAGCGCGTATCGGTCGAGATCGATTCGGGCTGCATCTACATCAGCGGCGCCGTCGAGTTCGACGACCGGCCGGGCCCCGTGCGAGACGCGCTGGTCGCGATGGTGCGCGCATGGCAACAGGCGCTCGAGCGCGCGATCCGGTCCGCGGTGGCCGAGGGGCATCTGCGCGCCGATGCCGACCCGCGCCAACTGCTCTTCGAGATCCACGGCCTCGTGCTGGCGCTGCACCACGACGCGCGCTTCCTCCGCCATGCCGGCGCCGAAGCGCGCGCGGCGACGGCGTTCGAGCGCCTGCTCGAGCAGTACGCGGTCGGCGCAACGCCAGCATCGAACTTCACGCTGCCGACCGCGAAGCCGGCCAAGTCACCAAAGCCACCGACCGCGGATCGGACGGCGCCGCGAGTCCGCTGATCCAATTTCAAGGAGCCTTTCATGCCTCAATACACGCCGCCCCTTCGCGACATGCAGTTCGTGCTTCACGAGGTGCTGAATGTCGTCGACGAACTGAAGCGCATGCCAGCGCATGCCGACATCGATGCCGACACCATCAACGCCGTGCTCGAAGAAGGCGGCAAGTTCGCGAGCGAGGTGATCCTGCCGATCAACCTCAGCGGCGACGCCGAAGGCTGCACGCTCGACAAGGCGACGCACGAGGTGTCCGCGCCGAAGGGATTCAAGGCCGCGTATGCGCAATACGTCGAGGGCGGCTGGCCGGCGTTGAGCTGCGATCCCGAGTACGGCGGGCAGGGCCTGCCGCACCTCGTGAACCAGTGCTTCTACGAGATGCTCAACGGGGCAAACCAGGCCTGGACGATGTACCCCGGCCTGTCTCACGGCGCGTACGAAGCCTTGCACGCGCACGGCTCGCCCGAGCAGAAGTCGCTCTACCTGCCCAAGCTCACGAGTGGCCACTGGACCGGCACCATGTGCCTGACCGAGCCTCAATGCGGCACCGACCTCGGCCTGCTGCGCACGAAGGCCGTGCCGGTCGATGGCGGCCCGGAAGGCACCTACACGCTCACCGGCGCGAAGATCTTCATCTCGGCCGGTGAACACGACCTCGCCGAGAACATCGTTCACCTCGTCCTCGCGCGCTTGCCCGACGCGCCGGTCGGCTCGAAAGGCATCTCGCTCTTCGCGGTCCCGAAGTGGAACGTGAACCCCGACGGTTCGCTCGGCACCCGCAACGGCATCTTCTGCGCCGGACTCGAGCACAAGATGGGCATCCACGGCAACGCGACCGCGCAGATCGTGCTCGAGGGCGCGCAAGGCACGCTCGTCGGCCAGCCGAACAAGGGCCTCGCGGCCATGTTCGTGATGATGAACGCGGCGCGCCTCGGTGTCGGCATGCAGTCGCTAGGGCTCACCGAGGTGGCGTACCAGAACGCCGCGGCGTACGCGAAAGACCGCCTTCAGATGCGCTCGCTGTCGGGCCCGAAGGCACCCAACAAAGCGGCCGACCCGATCATCGTGCACCCCGACGTTCGCAAGATGCTGCTCACGGCGCGCGCCTACGCCGAGGGCGCGCGCGCCCTTGCGGCCTACACGACGCTGCAGCTCGACAAGGAGCTCTCGAGCGCCGACGAAGACGAGAAGCGCGAAGCTGCCGACCTCGTTGCGCTGCTCACGCCGATCGTCAAGGCCTTCTTCACCGACAACGCCTGGATCGCGACCTCGCACTGCATGCAGGTGTACGGCGGCCACGGTTACATCCACGAGTGGGGCATGGAGCAGTTCGTGCGCGACGCGCGCATCAACATGACCTACGAAGGCACCAACACGATCCAGTCGCTCGACTTGCTCGGCCGCAAGGTGCTCGGCGACAACGGTGCGAAGCTGAAGAAGTTCGGCGCGCTCGTCACGCAGTTCATCGAAGACGAAGGCACCAACGAGGCGATGCAGGAGTTCGTGAACCCGCTGGCCGACCTGGGCGACAAGGTCACCAAGCTCACGACCGAGCTCGCGATGAAAGCGTTCAAGAATCCCGACGAGGTGGGTGCGGCGGCGGTCGATTATCTGCGCGTCGTGAGCCATCTGGTGTTCGCGTATTTCTGGGCTCGCATGGCGAAAGTCGCGCTCGAGAAGGTCGGCAGCGGCGACCCGTTTTACAAGGCGAAGCTCGCGACCGCGCGCTTCTATTTCGCGAAGCTGTTGCCCGAGACGGCGTCGTTGATCCGATCGGCGCGCGCCGGTTCGGCGACGCTGATGGAACTCGAGGCCGAACTGTTCTGACATCCGAGGCTCCAGGAGACAGCCCATGAATCGAACCCTTCGTCGCATCACTTCCGCGGTAGCGGTCGCCGCCGGCAGCGCCCTCGCGATGCCGAACGCCGTCGCGCAGACGGCCAGCACGCCCGTCGGCGTCTGGAAGACCATCGACGACGACTCGCACAAGGAGAAGTCGCTGATCCGCATCACCGAGACCGGCGGCGTGCTGAGCGGCAGGATCGAGAAGCTCCTCGACCCGGCGACGCCACCCGACGAAACCTGCAAGGCTTGTACCGACGAGCGCAAAGACAAGCCTGTGCTCGGCATGACCGTGATCCGCAACGTGAAGCAGAACGCCGACGACAAGGCGGTGTGGGATGGCGGCGACATCCTCGATCCGAACAACGGCAAGGTCTACAAGGTGAAGCTGAAGCCGATCGAGAACGGCAGCAAGCTCGAGGTGCGGGGCTACATCGGGTTCTCGCTGCTCGGCCGCACACAGACCTGGGTTCGTGCCGAATGACGGGAGCAGCCCGAATGTCATTCAGCGTGGGAGATGGACATGGGTGAGCCCGTTGGCATGGTGTGGAGGCATGTGACCGCGGGCCATTCGGGCGCCCGATGGTGGTGGCACCGGCAGCTGAAGAAGCCCTTTTTCGGGCGGTTCATGCAGCCCTGGCGCTGGCCGCAAGGGGTTGCGCAGGAAGGCTGGAACCGGCTCACGATCGAGAGCTCGAGCGGCTCTCGACTGGCTGCGGTGCTGTGCGAGACCGATCGTGCTGAGCCGCGCGGCGTGGTCGTCTGCGCGCATCCGATGGGCCTGGCCGCCAAGGGCTTCTGGCTCCGCAATGGCCACGCCGACGCTTTGCTGGCGGCGGGCTTCCACGTGCTGGCCTACGACTTCAACGGCTTCGGCGAAAGCCCATCGACCAACTTCGACTGGCCGGCCGATGCGCTGGCCGCCGGCTCTTGCGCGCGCGCCCGCTACCCGGCACTTCCGGTCCATGCACTGACGGCGTCGTTCGGTGCCATGCAGACGCTCAATGCCGTCGCGGCGGGCAGCCGGTTTCCGTACGCGAGCGTGGTGGCGGAAGGCTGCCCGCCGAGCCTGCCGGAATTCTGGAAGGCCTTCCCGCTCGCTCATGTCATGCTGCAGCTGAGCCGGCTGGTCGCGCCGGCGGTCGAGCGCCGCCTCCGGCCCACGGCCGCGCTCTGCGCCCTGCCGGCCGGCGTGCGCGTGCTGCTCGTGCACAGCCGCGCCGATCGGTGGACACCCGTGACCCACGGCGACGAGCTCGCTGCGGCGGCGCCCGTCGGCGCAGTCGTGGAGCGACTGGTCCTCGAGCGTGCGGAACACACCCATGGCATGCGCGACGAGCCCGAGGTCTACTGGCCGGCGGTGCTGCGCTTCCTGATCGGCGACGCGCCGACGACATGATCGACATGAAAGGACATCCGATGAATCGATTCAACGTTCGCAAGGTCGCCGTGCTCGGCGCTGGCGTGATGGGCGCGCAGATCGCCGCGCACCTGGTCAACGTGCGCGTCCCCGTCGTGCTGTTCGATCTGGCTGCCAAGGGCAAGGACGGCGAGGCCCTCACCGGCGCGGCGCGCGACGGCATCGTCACGAAGGCGATCGAAGCCCTGAAGAAGATGAAGCCGGCGCCGCTCGGCGTGCCGGAAGAGGCGAGCCGCATCGTCGCCGCCAACTACGACGACCACCTCGAACTGCTCGCCGGCTGCGACCTCGTGATCGAAGCGATCGCCGAACGCATGGACTGGAAGCTCGACCTGTACGAGAAGATCGCGGCCTCTATCGCGCCGCACGCGATCGTCGCGAGCAACACCTCGGGGCTGAGCATCACCAGGCTCTCCGAAGGCCTGCCCGAAGCCATCAAGCCGCGCTTTTGCGGCATCCACTTCTTCAACCCGCCGCGCTACATGGCGCTCGTCGAGCTGATCGCGACGCCGACCACCACGCCCGAGATCCTCGACCAGCTCGAAGCCTTCGTCACGACGACGCTCGGCAAGTCGGTGGTGCGCGCCAAGGACACTCCCAACTTCATCGGCAACCGCGTCGGCATCGCCGGCATGCTGGCGACCATCAAGGAGGCCGAGACCTACGGGCTTTCCTACGACGTGGTCGACGACCTGACCGGCAAGAAGCTCGGCCGAGCGAGTTCGGGCACCTTCCGCACCGCCGACGTGGTGGGCCTCGACACGATGGCGCACGTCGTGAAGACGCTGCAGGACAACCTCGGGCCGGACAAGGGCAACGACCCGTTCTACGCGAGCTATGCGACGCCCGCCGTGCTCACGACGCTGATCGACGCGAAGTCGCTCGGCCAGAAGACCGGCGCGGGCTTCTACAAGAAGGTCGGCAAGGACATCCAGCGCTACGACGCGGCGACGGGCTCTTATGTGACGGGCGGCGGCAAGGCTGACGAGATCGTCGCGCGCATCCTGAAGAAGCCGCCGGCCGAGCGCCTGAAGCTGCTGCACGACTCGACCAACCCGCAAGCGCAGTTCCTGTGGGCGATCCTGCGCGACGGCTTCCACTACGCAGCCGTGCACCTGGCCGAGATCGCCGACAGCGCGCGCGACATCGACTTCGCGATGCGCTGGGGCTTCGGCGTCTTGCAAGGGCCGTTCGAGCTGTGGCAGGCCGCGGGCTGGAAGCAGGTCGCCGAATGGGTGAAGGCGGACATCAATGCCGGCAAGGCGTTGAGTCGCGCGCCGCTGCCGGCGTGGGTGTTCGAGGGCCCGGTCGCCGAGAACGGCGGCGTGCACCGGTCCGAAGGTTCGTGGAGTGCGGCGCATGCGAGGTTCGTCGCGCCGAGCACGTTGCCGGTCTACGAACGCCAGCGCTTCCGCGAAAGCCTTGTCGGCGCAGGCGCACCCGAACCGCTGAAGTCGGGCACCGAACTCTTCAAGAGCGCTGACCTGCGCTGCTGGACGCTCGACGGCGACGTGTTGATCGCGAGCATCACGTCGAAGCTCCACCTCATCAGCCCCGACGTGGTCGAGGGTTTGCAGAAGGCGGTCGATCTCGCCGAAGCGAGTTACCAGGGCCTCGTGATCTGGTCGCCCGACGACGTGTTCTCGGCCGGCGCGAACCTCGAGGCGCTGATGCCGGTCTTCATGAAGACCGGCGCCAAGGGCATCGAGCCCGAGATCAAGCGGCTGCAGGACACGTTCCTGAAGTTGCGTTACGCCTCGGTGCCGGTGGTCGCCGCGGTGCGAGGGCTTGCGCTGGGCGGCGGTTGCGAGCTGGCGGTTCACGCGGCGCGCCGGGTGGCTTCGATGGAAAGCTACATGGGCTTCGTGGAAGTCGGCGTCGGCTTGCTGCCCGGCGGTGGCGGCCTCACGTACATCGCGCGCCGCGCGGCCGAGATGGCGGCGGCCGGCAATGCCAACACCGACCTCTTCGCGTTCCTGCGCGACGGCTTCACAAGCGCTGCGACCGCGAAGGTCGGCACCAGCGCGATCGAAGACCGCAGGATGGGGTTCCTCTTGTGGAGCGACGTGATCGTCGCGCACCGGGACGAGTTGCTGCACGTCGCCCTCGGCGAAGCCAAGGCCATGTTCGAGAGCGGCTACCGGGCGCCGGCACGCGCGCTGTTCCCGGTCGCCGGCCGCAACGCGATCGCGACCATCAAGGGCCAGCTCGTGAACCTGCGCGACGGCGGCTTCGCGAGCCCGCACGATTTCCACATCTCGGCGCTCATCGCCGACGTCGTGTGCGGCGGCGACGTCGATGCCGGATCGATGGTGACCGAGGAATACCTGATGGCGCTCGAACGCAAGCACTTCTGTGCCTTGCTCGAACACCCGAAGACGCAGGAACGGATCATGGGCATGTTGCAGACCGGCAAGCCGGTGAGGAATTGAGGTCGCACATGACCTTCGAACGCACCGCCATCAGTCCCCTCTCCCGCTCGCGGGAGAGGGCTAGGGTGAGGGCGCGTGAACTGCGGCAAACGTCCCCCGAAGCCGAGCGAGCCGTTTGGTCCGCCCTGCGCAACCGCCAGCTCGACGGCTACAAATTCCGTCGACAACACCCCGTCGGCATGTTCTTCGCGGACTTCGCGTGCGTCGAAGCCCGGCTCATCGTCGAGCTCGATGGCGGGCAGCATTTCGAAGCTGACGCGATCGAGTCGGACCGTCGACGGAGCGAGGCATTGCAGCGTTCCGGCTTCCAAGTCCTTCGTTTCGATAACCACCAGGTATTGACCGAGCGGGAAGGTCTCTTGAGCGCCATCCTGCAGTGGCTGCAGGCCCATCACCCTCACCCCAGCCCTCTCCCGCAAGCGGGAGAGGGGGCGAATACATCCAGCCCTGTCCCGTCAGCGGGAAAGGGCGCGAATACAAGGAGCGGAGCATGAGCAAGCAGGTTCAAGAGGCCTACATCGTCGCGGCGACGCGCACGCCGATCGGGCGTTCGGGGCGCGGATTCTTCAAGAACACGCGGCCCGACGATCTGTTGATCGCGGCGATCAAGAGCGCGATGAAACAGGTGCCGACGCTCGACGCCGGCGCGATCGAGGACGCCATCATCGGCTGCTCGTTCCCCGAGGGCGAGCAGGGGATGAACATGGCGCGCATCGCAGTCGCGCTCTGCGGGTTCCCGAAGCCGATCGGCGGCGTGACGGTGAACCGTTTCTGCGCGTCGGGCATCACCGCGATCCAGATGGCCGCCGATCGCATCCGCGTCGGCGAGGCCGACGTGCTGATCGCCGGCGGCGCCGAGTCGATGAGCCTGGTGCCGATGGGTGGCAACAAGCCGTCGTTCAACCCGAAGATCTTCGAGGCCGACGAGAACATCGGCATCGCCTACGGCATGGGTCTCACGGCCGAGAAGGTCGCGGCGCAGTGGAAGGTGAGCCGCGACGCACAGGATGCGTTCGCGCTCGAGTCGCATCTGCGCGCGATGAAGGCGCAGGCCACGGGCGAGTTCACCGACGAGATGACGCCGATCGATGTCGTCGATCGCTTCCCGAATCTCGAGAACAACGGACAAGCGGGGGAGCAGGGCACGAAGACCCGGACCGTCACGCTCGACGAAGGCCCACGCCCCGACACCTCGCTCGAAGGCCTCGCGAAGCTGAAACCAGTGTTCGCCGCCAAGGGCAGCGTCACCGCGGGCAACAGCTCGCAGACCAGCGATGGCGCCGGCGCGCTGGTCCTCGCGAGCGAGAAGGCCGTCAAGCAGTACGACCTGAGGCCGCTCGCGCGCTTCGTGAGCTTCGCGGCGCGCGGCGTGCCGCCGGAGATCATGGGCATCGGCCCGATCGAGGCGATTCCTGCGGCCTTGCGTTACGCGGGTCTCAGCATCGGCGACATCGGCTGGATCGAACTCAACGAGGCGTTCGCGGCGCAGTCGCTCGCGGTGATCCAGAGCGTCGGGCTCGACCCGGCCAAGGTGAACCCGATGGGCGGCGCGATCGCGCTAGGCCATCCACTCGGTGCAACTGGCGCGATCCGCGCCGCCACTGTCGTGCACGCGCTGCGACGCCACAACCTGAAGTACGGGATGGTGACGATGTGCGTCGGCACCGGCCAGGGCGCGGCGGGAATCTTCGAGCGCGTTTGATGGCGGGCCGACAGCAGGGCATCGCCACGAGGCGCCCAAGCAACGCATCGAAAGCAAGGGAATCGACATGACCATCAAGACTGGAACCGTCAACGGCGTTGCGACGATCGAGATCGCGCGCCCGGAGAAGAAGAACGCGCTCACGATGCAGATGTACCAGGCGATGGCCGACGCGCTCAATGCGGCCAAGGCCGACCCCGCCGTGCGTGCGGTGCTGATCACCGGGCAGCCCGGCATCTTCACGTCGGGCAACGACATCGAGGACTTCATGCAGCGTCCGCCCGGCTCGACCGAGTCGCCGGCCTTCGTGTTCATGAAAGCGCTGATGGGCTGCGACAAGCCGGTGATCGCCGCCGTCACGGGCGCCGCGATCGGCATCGGCACGACGATGCTGCTGCACTGCGACTTCGTCTTCGTGTCCGACGAAGCGCGTCTCGCGATGCCGTTCGTCAGCCTCGGCCTCGTGCCCGAGTTCGCGTCGAGCGTGATCGTGCCGCAGTTGATGGGCCACGTGCGCGCGGCCGAGAAGATCCTGCTCGGCGATCCGTTCACCGGTGCCGAAGCGGTCGAGTGCGGCATCGCGAACGCGGTGTTGCCTGCCGACGAGGTCGTGCTGCACGCGCGTCGCATCGCCGAGCGCTTCAACGCATTGCCGCCGACCTCGGTGCGCGAGAGCAAGCGCCTGATGCGGCGCGGCCGCGAAACATGGGCGCACGAGACAATCCAGGTCGAGGCCAAGGCGTTCGCCGAACAGTTGCGCAGCCCGGAGGCCAAAGAGGCGTTCAGTGCGTTTTTCCAGAAACGCAAGCCCGACTTCTCGCAGTTCTGACGGTCGAAGCGAGCGCGCTGAAAGTCGCGCCGGCTGAGTCCATGATCGAATCGCTCTCGTGAGGGCGGTGATTTTGCGCGATCGATCGATCGTTGCCGCCACGCCGACTCCGCTCGTCGGCACAGCGCTAAGGTCGCGTCCCCCGCGGCCGAAGGTTCCTGCAACACCGGCGCCACCGATGAGCGTTCGCTCGTCCGTGGCGCCGGCGTTCCAGGGAGCGTGGTGTGCCGAGGCCGAGCGTTCGATCGATACAGGGGATGTTACTGGCGCTGATGGCGCCGGCCTTCGTGACCGCGACGCTGCTGCCGCCGATCGACATCGAGCCGACGCTGTCGCTCGCGTCGTTCCAGGCGCGACCGTACGACCCCGAGCTGGCCGATGCGTACTGGCGCGAGACCTATCAAGCGTTCGCGCGCGACGACCTCGAGCATCCGGTCGAGGCGGGCGGCGTCGTCTTCGTCGGCAGCTCGTCCATCCGCCTCTGGCCGGAGCTGGAACGCGTCGTCGGAATCGGCGCTGTCGTGCGGCGCGGCTTCGGCGGGTCGTTGCTCGCCGATTGCGCGCGCCATGTCGACGCACTGATCGCGCCGTCTCAGCCACGCGCGGTCGTGGTGTACGCGGGCGACAACGACCTGGCCGGCGGCGCGTCGCCGACGCAGGTGCTCGATCGGTACGTGGCGTTCGTGCAGGCGGTTCACGAGCAGTTGCCCGCCACGCGCGTCGTCTTCCTCGCGATCAAGCCGAGCCCTTCGCGCGCGAACCTGCTGCCACAGGTGCAGGCCGCGAACCGCCTGATTGAACAGCACGCGCAGACGGACACGGGTGTCGATTTCATCGACATCCATTCATTGATGCTCGATGGCAACGGCAAACCGCGGCTCGAATTGTTCGCGCCCGACCGGCTGCATCTCAGTGCCGCCGGGTATGCGCTGTGGAATTCGGCGCTGCTGCCGCACGTCCGTTGAATCCGCGCTGAGCGTGGTTCGCTCGAGGGGTCACCTGACCGCGTCGACATCGCCGTTCGTCGTTCGGCCGTGCAATCGGTCACCAAAGCCGGTTTGGCCCGTGCCAAACTTCACGCATTCGACCGCGCATCGACGGTCGAAACCAAGCCGTGGAAACGACTGTGGACCTTGCAAGATCCATCGCGGCGCTCGCCGCACACCCCCTGGTCCGGCGTGCCGGATTCATGGGCCCCAGCCCCTTCGCTGCCGCTTCGGCTGGCTCCGCCGGTCATTCCATCGGTGCCGCGTCCAGATCAGCCAACAATTTCGACGGGCTGCGCCTTGTCGCCGCGTTGCTCGTGATGTATGGCCACCAGGGCCAAATGACGGGCGGTGCCGACAGCAGCGGCACCATGGGCATGCGCACGCTCGCTTTCTTCGCGATCAGCGGATTCCTCGTCGCCGGCAGCTGGCAGGCCGACCCTCACGCGTGGCGCTTCCTGGTCCGGCGCTTCCTGCGCGTGTGGCCGGCCTATGCCGTGATGATCCTTGTGTGCGCCTCGTTCGCGTATGCGTACGCAGCCAGCAATCTGCATCGCCTGGCCGCGATGTTCTATCTCAACAACCTCTATTTCCGCGGCTTCGACTGGAGCTTTTTCAGGGGCCCGTGGCCGGCCATGAACGTGTCGATTTGGACCATGCCGTTCGAGGTGTACTGCTACGCGCTGATGGCGCTCGTGGGCGTGCTGGGGCAGCGCGTGCTGATGGTCGCGGCCGGTGTCGTGATGATCTGGGTCGCTGCGCGCTTCGGCACCGGGGCACCCCTCGTCCAAGACATCGATCCGATGGCGTGGGACTCGACCTGGACGCTCTACTTCGGAGGCTTCTTCAGTGCCGGCATGATGCTGCGCTTGTTGAGCAAAGGGTGGCTGCCGTCGGCTTTGGCCGTCTTCGCGATGATCGGTGGCCTGTGTCTGGCCCTGGGGCAACACACGACGGGCTTGATGTTCCTCGTGCCGGCCGTGCTGGTCTGGGTCGGCTTGCGCTCGTGGCCGGTGTTGCGCTCGGCCAGCCGGTTCGGTGATCTCTCGCTCGGCATCTTCCTGTGGGCCTGGCCCATCCAGCAGGTGAACCTGCTGTGGCTCAGCTCGCACCGGCCGGTCGCGGTGGAACTCGCAGTGGTGTTGCCGCAAGTGCTGATCGTCGCGTGGCTCTCCCGACATGTCATCGAGATGCCCGCACTGCGCTGGAAGCCTGCACGTCGAGCGCTGAAGGCGACGCCGGAGGATCTGCCGACGGCCTCTCAGTTCGCTCAGTTCCTGTGGGGAGTGCGGTCACGCGCCTTCTAGGGCGGAACGCGTGCCCCGGTGCGGCGCGACCTCGTTTGAGCGAAACTGGTTGGGGTTCGATCATCGCCGCAGGTCGGCGATGCACCGGCCCCAACCGACGTCACGACATGAATCGCCTCGCTCACCGCCCGGATCGCCCGCCACTGCGGTCGCGCATGCGCCGTCGCATGCGCACGGCGGTGGCCGTGTTCGGGTTGGCGATGGGGGCCGTGTCGCCGGCGCACGCGCAGACCGTGCGCGAGGACGGCACCGAAGGTTCGACGCCGAGACAAGGCATCGACGCCCGCTGGCGCGACAGCCTCGACGCGTTCGCCACCTTCGATCGCGAGCACGCGCCCGCGCCAGGCGGCATCGTTTTCGTCGGCAGCTCGTCGATCCGTTTGTGGGGCGACCTAGAACGCGAATTCGGTACCGAAGGCATTGTCAAGCGCGGGTTCGGTGGCTCTCGCATGTCCGACTGTTCGCGCTACGTGCCGAACCTCGTGTTGCCGTACAAACCGCGCATGGTGGTCGTCTATGCCGGTGACAACGACCTGGCAGAAGGCGCGAAACCGTCCGACGTGGCCGCGAGTTTCGCGAGCTTCGTGCAGCAGGTGCACGCCGCGTTGCCGGCGACGCGCATCGCGTTTCTTTCCATCAAGCCCAGCCCGTCGCGCGAGAGCCTCATGCCGGCGGCGATCCAGACCAACGAGCTGATCGCGAACCACGTGAAAACCGATCCGAGGCTCGACTACATTGACATTTACTCGAAGATGCTCGACGTGAAGGGAAGGCCGCGCGCCGACCTCTTCCTCGCCGATTCGCTGCACCTCAACGCTGCCGGTTACGCCATCTGGAAAGCGGCGATCGCCGAACACCTGCATTGACCGCCGAGCGTCGCGCCGCGCCACGCGCTTCGCGCGCCGCCCTGGCGGCCGCGAACCCCGCCTTCACACGCGCGGCGTGCCGGTCGATGCGCTCGCTCACCAACGCCACCAGATAGAGCAACGCGAAGCTCGCGGTCAAGAGACCGATGTCGCTGCCGACCGGTCGATCGGGTGTCGGGTTTCCGAGCACCGCGAGGGCGAGCAACGCGATCACGAGGTGGGTGCAGAACACCGGCAGTGAGGCGGCGCCGAGTTGTTCGAGCGGTTTCACGCGGGGCAGGCGACGGGTCAGCCACGGCTCGAAATGCATCGCGAGTGCGACGAGCGCAAACAGGTCGATCAGGCGCAGCGGGCCGAGACGCCACTTGTCGATGAGCAGGTTGAGCCACGCGTGGCCGGGGAACGCCGCCTGGCCGATCGCGTGGCGCCAGACGAAACCGGCCGCGCCTATCACGAGGGCCGCAGCCACCGCTGCGCGCGGGATGCGGCCAAGCGTGCCCTTCGTCGCGTAGGTTGTGCCCATCCACAAGCCCACCATCCACAGCAGTTGCCAGGCGAGGATCTCGAACGCGCCGGTTTCGGCGAGGGGGATGTCGAGGCCGGTCGCGGCGACGACCGCTGCGTAGAGCGCGTGGCCGAGTCCGAACTGCGCGCCGATCCAGAGCGCGGCGCTCACCGCCATCAAGCCGATCCAGCCGTGCCGGGCCGCGAACACCAGCACCGCCGAACTCGCCAGCATGAAGAGGATGTACATCGGCAGAATGTCGAGCAGCGGCGGGTTGTAGACCAGCAGCAGCGAACCCGCGATCGCTTCGACCGGGTGGCTCAGGTAGAACGACACCAGGTCGGTGACCGCACTCTGCTTCGACGCGAGCCCGATCACCGAGACCGCGGAAAACAGGAAGAAGAGCAGTGCGGCCTGGCTCAGGTAGATCTTCAGCACGCGCTTCAGGACGGCGTTGCGCATCTCGGGGGCGCCGCTCTTCTGGTGCCGACCGGTGTAGACCCAGCCGGCCATGAAGGCCGACAGCAACACGAAGCCTTCGGCTGCCGAGACGTAGCCGAAGGGTTGGCCGAGCGGAGAGACGAATCGCGTCGGCACGTGCGTGCAGGTCATCAGCACGAGCATCAGGCCGCGCACCGCATCAATCTGCCACAGCCGCGAACGCGGCGTGGGCGTCGGTGCGCCGTCTGGCTGGCCGGTGTCTCCGAGGGCGCGCTCGCTGGGCATCGCTCGATCTTCACGCGCGGCCGGGCCACGCGCTGCCGGCAGGTTCATGGTCGGCGGGCCGGCTCGCCGGTCAATCGGTCGGGATGACGCGGGGCTTGCCGTCTCGGTCGATCGCCACATAGGTCAGGTTCGCTTCGGTCACTTTCACGACGTGCAGGTTTTCCGGATCGCGTTCGGCGAACACCTCGACATTCACGGTCACCGATGTGCGGCCGACGCGCTCGACCTTCGCGTAGAAGCTCAGCAGGTCGCCCATCGAGACCGGTTGCTTGAAGATGAACTGATTCACCGCGACGGTGACGATGCGGCCGCGCGCGATGCGCGCCGGCAGCACCGCGCCGGCGAGATCGACCTGCGCCATGATCCAGCCGCCGAAGATGTCGCCGTTGCCGTTGGCATCGGCCGGCATCGGCATCACGCGCATCACGAGCTGCCGATCGTTCGGCAATTGCAGCGGTGCGATCGATGACGGCACGTCGGGTGTCGGAATGTCGGGCATATTCGCGGGCTCTCGGTGACTGTGGGTTGATTCTCGTCGACCGGTCGCCACTTCTGGTTCTCATGCGCCCTTCTTCCCTGCCCTTGCCTCCGGTCGCCGACGCCACGCCTGCCGCGCCTCGCACCTCGAGCTGGGCCACGCTGAAGAAGCTGGTTCCGTACGTGTGGGAATGGCGCTGGCGCGTCGCCACGGCGCTGCTCTTCCTGCTCGGCGGCAAGCTCGCCAACATCGGCGTGCCGCTGGTGTTGAAGAACCTCGTCGACGCGCTCACACCGAGGCCGAGCGATCCGCTGGCGGTGATCGTCGTGCCGGTCGCGCTGCTCGTGGGCTATGGTGCGCTGCGCCTCTCGATCACGCTCTTCACCGAGATGCGCGAGTTCCTGTTCTATCCGGTGGCCGCGCGCGTGGCGCGGCGCGTGTCGCTCGAGGCGTTCGAGCACTTGCTCGCGCTCAGCCTGCGCTTTCACCTCGAACGCCAGACCGGCGGCGTCTCGCGCGACATCGAGCGCGGCTCGCGTTCGATCCAGTCGCTGCTGAACTACACGATCTACAACATCCTGCCGACGCTGGTCGAGATCACGCTCGTCATCATCCTGCTGACGGCCAAGTTCAACGGCTGGTTCGCGGTGATCACGTTCGGCACGCTGGTGGTCTACATCACCTTCACGGTGAGCGTGACGGAGTGGCGGGCCGGATTCCGCCGCGCGATGAACGAGCAGGACTCGAAGGCCAATACCAAGGCGCTCGACGCGTTGCTGAACTACGAGACGGTCAAGTACTTCTCGAACGAAGGGTTCGAGCAACAGCGCTACGACGAGAACCTGCGCCGGCTGGAGAGCGCTTCGATCAAGTCGCAGACCTCTCTTTCTCTGCTGAACCTCGGCCAGAGCTTGATCATTGCCAGCGCCGTCACGCTTCTCGTGTGGCGCGCGACGGTCGGCGTGGTCGACCATTCGCTCACGCTCGGCGATCTCGTGCTCGTCAACGCGCTGATGATCCAGCTCTACGTGCCGCTTAACTTTCTCGGCGTGATCTACCGCGAGATCAAGCAGTCGCTGATCGATCTCGAAAAGATGTTCGTGCTGCTCGGCCAGGGCCGTGAGATTGCCGATGCCCCGGACGCGAAGGCCCTCGTCAGCCGTGGCGCCGCGGTGCGCTTCGACCACGTGCGCTTCGGCTACGACGCCGACCGAACCATCCTGCACGGCGTGAGCTTCGAGATCCCGGCCGGCAAAACGGTGGCGGTGGTCGGGCCCTCGGGCTCGGGCAAGAGCACGCTCGCTCGCCTGCTGTTCCGCTTCTACGACGTCGATGCCGGCAGCATCCAGATCGATGGGCAGGACATCCGCTCGGTCACGCAGACCAGCCTGCGCCAGTCGATCGGCATCGTGCCGCAGGACACGGTGCTCTTCAACGACACGGTCGAATACAACATCGCGTATGGCCGCACCGGCGCCGACCGCGGCGCGGTGGAAGGCGCCGCGCGTGCCGCGCACATCCATGCCTTCATCGCGTCGACGCCGAAGGGTTACGACACGATGGTGGGCGAGCGCGGGCTGAAGCTCTCGGGCGGCGAGAAGCAGCGCGTCGCGATCGCGCGCACGTTGCTGAAGAACCCGCCGTTGATGATCTTCG
Source organism: Caldimonas sp. (assembly GCA_965246805.1). GTDB lineage: Bacteria > Pseudomonadota > Gammaproteobacteria > Burkholderiales > Burkholderiaceae_C > Schlegelella_A. The sequence goes on from CBDFFO010000006.1 coordinate 744,935, forward strand.
ACGAGGCCACGTCGGCGCTCGATTCCGCCAACGAGAGAGCGATCCAGGCCGAGCTGCAGAGCGCGGCGCGCAACAAGACCGCGCTGGTTATCGCGCATCGGCTCTCGACGGTGGTGGACGCGCACCAGATCCTCGTGATGGAGCAGGGCCGCATCGTCGAGCGCGGCACCCATCAGCAGCTGCTCGCCGAAGGCGGCCGCTATGCCGACATGTGGCGTTTGCAGCAAGCAAGCGACGAGGTCGAGGCCGAAGCCTGACGAGCGTGCGGTGACGCGCCGATTCTCGTCCTCGCACCCTTGGCCGGCTTCTTGCAAGCGCGCTGCACCGATGCGTCACGTCAGCGTCCTAGGGCTTACGCCTAGCACCCGCCTGCCTAGAATCGCGTTCACACTTCATCGGGCACCGTCGGTGTCCTCCCTCTCTTCAGGAGCTCTTATGAAAAAATCGTTTCTGTGTTCAGCGACCCTCGTCGGGTCGGCGCTGCTGGCCATGGGCGCCGCGCACGCCGAAGACACCTTGAAAAAGATCAAGGACTCAGGCGCCATCACGATGGGCACACGCGAATCGTCGGGCGCTCTGTCGTTCACGCTCGGCGATGGCAAATACGCCGGCTTCCACTACGACGTCTGCCAGCACATCATCGCCGACCTCCAGAAGCAGCTCGGCATGGCCAAGCTCGAGATCAAGTACCAGCCGGTCACCTCGCAGAACCGCATCCCGCTGGTCACCAATGGCACGGTGGATCTCGAGTGCGGCTCGACGACCAACAACGCCACGCGCCAGAAAGACGTCGCGTTCGCGCCGACGCTCTACGTCGAGGAAGTGCGCATCGCCGTGAAAGCGAATTCGGGTATCACCGGCATCGCCGGCCTGAACGGCAAGACCGTCGCCACCACGACGGGCACGACCTCGGTTCAGTTGCTGCGCAAGAACAAGCGCGCCGCCGGCATGGACTTCAAGGAGCTCACCGGCAAGGATCACGCCGACAGCTTCCTGCTGCTCGAGTCGGGTCGTGCCGATGCGTTCGTGATGGACGGGCAGATCCTCTCGACCGCGATCTCCAAGGCCAAGACGCCTGGCGACTACAAGCTCGTCGGGGAACCGCTTTCGGTCGAGCCGATCGGCATCATGTATCGCAAGGACGACCCCGCGTTCAAGAAGGCCGTCGACGACAGCGTCCGCGCGATGGCGAAGAGCGGTGAAGCGGCCACGCTCTACGACAAGTGGTTCCTGCAGCCGATTCCGCCGACCGGCAGCAAGGTCGGCCTGCCGGCGATCGAGTTGACGAAGGCGGCCTGGGCCAACCCGACCGACAAGCCGCTCGAGGAATACACACAGCCCTGAGGGCGGCGCGCGGCGTGGGCTTCGATCCCGCGCGCAGACCTTTGCCATCAGGCGGTTGAGCGAGTGACCGGCGCGGCGCGGATTGTTGTCCTCGCCGCGCTTTTCACGGGCGCATCGCTCTCGACGAACCACACCAGGAGTCTGCAGTGGGCAAGTGGGACTGGCATCTCTATCTGCAAGACACCGGCGGTGGCCAGACGTACTTCGCCTGGCTGATGGCGGCCTGGGGCCTGACCCTGTCGATCGCCGTGATGGCGCTCGTCGTCGCGCTTGCCGTCGGCTCGATGATGGGTATCTTCCGGACGACGCCGAGCAAGGCGCTGGTCATCGTCGGCGACACGTGGACCCAGTTCTTTCGCAATATCCCGCTGTTGGTGCAGATCTTCATCTGGTACCACGTGATCCCGGGCATCTTCCCGTCGCTGAAAAGCGTCTCGCCTTTCGTGCTGGTGGTGTTCGCGCTCGGCTTCTTCACCTCGGCGCGCATCTCGGAACAGGTGAAGGCCGGTATCCTGGCCTTGCCCCAGGGTCAGCGCTACGCCGGCCTTGCGATGGGGCTCACATTGCCGCAGACGTATCGCTACGTGCTGCTGCCGATGGCCTATCGCATCGTCATACCGCCGCTCACGAGCGAGTCGATGAACATCTTCAAGAACACCTCGGTGGCGTTCGCGGTGAGCATCGCCGAACTGACGCAGTTCGCGTTGCAGGCCTCTGAGGAGACCTCGCGCTTCGAAGAAATCTTCATCCCGGTGACCTTCCTCTACTTCATCTCGGCGTTCGCAATCAATCGCATCGCCGGGGTGATCGAGAAGCGCACGCGTGTGCCGGGCATGATCGGAGGCGGCCGTTGAGCACGCTCGATTTTTCGTTCCTCACATGGGGCGTGATCCAGAGCTTCGTCCTGAAGGGATTGATCTTCTCGGTGCAGCTGACGCTGATCGCGATGATCGGCGGCATTGCGCTCGGCACGGTGCTGGCGTTGATGCGGCTCTCCGAGAAGCCGTGGCTGGTGACGCCGGCGGCGCTGTACGTGAACCTCTTCCGCTCGATACCGCTCGTGATGGTGATCCTGTGGTTCTTCCTGCTGATTCCGAAGGTGATCGGCCATCCGCTCGGCGGCCAGCTCTCGGCCATCATCACCTTCACGTTCTTCGAGGCAGCCTACTACTCGGAGATCATGCGTGCCGGTATCCAGAGCGTGCCGCGCGGCCAGGTCGGCGCGGGCTACGCGGTCGGCATGACGTATGGCCAGTGCATGAAACTCGTGGTGCTGCCGCAAGCGTTCCGCAACATGCTGCCGGTGCTCTTCACGCAGACCATCATCCTGTTCCAGGACACCTCGCTCGTTTACGCGGTCGGCGAATACGACCTGCTGAAGGGCTTCGAGGTCGCGGGCAAAAACTTCAACCGGCCGATCGAGACCTACCTCGTCGCGGGCGTCGTCTATTTCGTCATCTGCTTCTCGCTGTCGCTGCTGGTTCGGCAGCTTCAGAAGAAGATCGCCATCATCCGCTGAATGTCAGCCCCCGGACGGCGTACCGTTCCGCCCCCCGCGGGGGCGCTCAGATGGCATGGGGCGGCCCGGCGCTCATCCGAGCCCCGCGTCAAACAGGAGTGCCCATGATCGACATCAAAAACGTTTCCAAGTGGTACGGCAGCTTTCAGGTGCTGACCGATTGCAGCACCGCGATCCAGAAGGGCGAGGTCGTGGTCGTGTGCGGCCCGTCGGGCTCGGGCAAGTCGACGCTCATCAAAACGGTGAACGCGCTCGAGCCGTTTCAGAAAGGCGACATCGTTGTCGACGGCATCTCGATCGCCGACCCGAAGACCCAGCTGCCGAAGCTGCGTTCGCGCGTCGGCATGGTGTTCCAGCACTTCGAGCTGTTCCCGCATCTCACGGTCACGCAAAACCTCACGCTGGCGCAGATCAAGGTACTGGGCCGAAGCACCGACGACGCGAAGACGCGTGGTTTGAAAATGCTCGACCGCGTCGGCCTGCTCGCGCACAAGGACAAGTTCCCCGGCCAGCTGTCGGGCGGCCAGCAGCAGCGCGTCGCGATCGCGCGTGCTCTCAGCATGGACCCGATCGTGATGCTGTTTGACGAGCCCACTTCCGCGCTCGACCCCGAAATGGTCGGCGAGGTGCTCGACGTGATGGTGCTGCTCGCCAAAGAAGGCATGACGATGATGGTCGTGACCCACGAGATGGGCTTCGCGCGCAAGGTCAGCAACCGCGTGATCTTCATGGACGCGGGCAAGATCGTCGAAGACTGCACCCGCGACGAGTTTTTCGGCAACACCGAAGCACGCTCGCCGCGGACGCGCGATTTCCTGTCGCGCATCCTCGCGCACTGACGCAGGCGCCTGCGCTGCGCGGCCGACAGTGCGGGCCGTCGCCCGCGGCCGCCCGTCGCGAATGGGACAATCGCGCCCCATGACCGACGTGCTCACGATCACCACGCCCGACGACTGGCACTTGCACCTGCGCGACGGCGCCGCGATGCGCGCCGTGCTGCCGCACTCGGCCGCGCAGTTCGGCCGCGCGATCGTGATGCCGAACCTGAGGCCACCGGTCACGACGGTGCAGGCGGCGCTCGACTACCGTGCGCGCATCGTCGACGCGCTGCCGGCCGGCAGCCGCTTCGAGCCGTTGATGACGCTGTACCTCACTGACACGTTGCCGCCCGACGAGATCGTGCGTGCGCACGATGCCGGCATCGCCGCGGTGAAGCTCTATCCGGCGGGGGCGACGACCCATAGCGCCGCCGGCGTCACCGATCTGCGCCGCGTTCACTCGGCGCTCGACGCGATGCAGCGGGTTGGCATGCCGTTGCTGGTGCACGGCGAAGTGACCGATCCCGACGTCGATCTCTTCGACCGCGAAGCGGTCTTCATCGACACCGTGCTCGTGCCACTGCGCTACGATTTTCCCTCGTTGAAGATCGTGCTCGAGCACATCTCCACGCGCGAAGGAGCGCAATACGTCGCCGAAGCGGGTTCGCACACCGCCGCGACCATCACCGCGCACCACCTGCTCTACAACCGCAACGCGCTGTTCCTCGGCGGCGTGCGTCCGCACTACTACTGCCTGCCGGTGCTGAAGCGCGAGGTGCACCGCGCGGCGCTCGTCAAGGCCGCCACCTCCGGCAGCGACCGATTCTTCCTCGGCACCGACAGCGCGCCGCACGCGGCCGCGCTAAAGGAACACGCGGTCGGTTGCGCGGGTTGCTACACCGCGCTGTCAGCGATCGAGCTTTACGCCGAGGCCTTCGATCAGGCGAACGCACTCGATCGTCTCGAAGCGTTCGCGAGCTGGAACGGCCCGGCGTTCCACGGCGTGCCGCGCAACACCGGGCGCATCACGCTGCGCCGCACTGCCTGGACCTTGCCCGAATCGGTTCCTTTCGGCGACGCAAACCTGAAACCCTTGCGCGCGGGCGAAACCGTCGCGTGGAAAATGTCGACTCTCACGGACCACCCCGCATGACCGAACGCCCCGATTGCATCGCGTTGCTGATCGATGCCGACAACTCGCCTTCGAGCAAGATCGACGTCATCCTCGCCGAGCTCGCGAAGATCGGCGTCACCAACGTGCGCCGCGCCTACGGCAACTGGAAGAAGGACGGCCTCAAAGGCTGGGAAGCGGTGCTGCACGAGTACGCGATCCGGCCGATCCAGCAGTTCGATTACAGCAAGGGCAAGAACGCGACCGACATGGGCATGGTGATCGACGCGATGGATCTGCTCTACACCGACCAGCCCGACGCGTTCGGCATCGTCTCGTCCGACAGCGACTTCACACCGCTCGTGATGCACCTGAAGGCCAAGGGCGCGCAGGTGTTCGGCTTCGGCGCGAAGAAGACGCCGATGCCGTTCGTGAACGCGTGCACGCGGTTCCTCTATCTCGAGAACCTCGGCCGGTCGATCGAAGTCGAGGAAGTGGAACGGGCGGCCGCCAACAAAGCGGAAAAGAGAGAGACCGCCACGTCGCCGGCGCGCAAGGCGTCGCGGCGATCGCGAGGGTCGGGCAAGTCGCGGGCGGCGACGATCGATGTCGACCTCACGAACGGCGACACGCTGAACGACATCGCCGACGTGACCGCCGGTCAGGAATCTTCCGGCAGCAAGTGCCAGGCGGCGGGATCGGGCAACGAGGGTGCACCGTTGCGTCTCGACAGCGTAGCGCTGCGACGCGACGCGCGCCTCGTCGCGCTGTTGCGCAACGCCGTCGAATCGGCCGCGGCCGAAGACGGCTGGTCGGCGCTCGGCGCGGTCGGCCAGCAGATCGGCAACCAGGCGTCGTTCGACCCCCGCAACTACGGCTACCGCAAGCTCATCGATCTGTTCGAGGCGAGCACGCTGTTCGAGATCGATCGGCGCGGCAGCCAAGTGGTGTTGCGCGACAAGCGCATCGGGAAAATCAGCGGCCGATAGCCGAATCGCGATGGCGTTTGACGCACAGAGTCTGCCCAGAAAAAAGGCGACCCGGGAGTCGCCTTTCCAACGCAGCGCCTAGGCCGGCGCAAGCCGACCTAGGCGCCAGCCGTTCTTACTTCTTTGCCGGCTCGGCCGAAGGCGTCGCCGCTTCGCCAGCAGGCTGCACGGTGCCGCTCTTCACGGCTGCCTTCGTGGTGGCCTTGCGCTCGGCCCGGGTCGTGGTCGAGGGCTTCATCTTGTCAGCCTTGTCGTCCATTCGTTCACCGGCGCCGTCGCCGGCGGACCGCAGTTCGCCTGCCTTGCGGTCGGCCTTGGTCGTGTCCTTGCGCTCCATGCGAGTCTTGTCAGACATGGTGCTCGGGGTCGACGCAATCGGGCCGACGCCCGCCGGTGCGAGCGAACCCGATTTCGTCGGCTTGTTTTCATTCGCGCCCTGGGCCGATGCGGCTTGCGCGAACACGGCGATGGAGGCTGCGGCAATGGCGCTCAGAACGAGGTTGGTCTTCATTTGGAATCTCCTGCTTTGTTGAGTTGATACGGGCATTTCACGGGTCGGTGTGTTCTGAAAACAACTCCCTATCGCGCGGCCTGCACAGAAAACGCGCCGCAGCGAACAACGGTTGACGTGTCGCACCGATGGGCATCCGCTTGGCGACCGGGGAGTTTATCCGGTCTCACCGGTGCGGCCGTCCCGTGCCTTTCACGGTCGCCCAGCAAGCCAGGCGACCCGGGCAAGCGGCGCGCAGCCGATAATCGGGCGGTGAAGCGAGCCAGACCGCCGCCGGTGCCGCGAGGCGCGGGAGGAAGGTCCGGACTGCACAGGGCGGCGTAGCAGCTAACGGCTGTCCACCGCGAGGTGAGGATCAGAGCAACAGAGACGAGTCGGTGCGCGTTCAAGGAATGCGCTTCGGGTGAAACGGGCAATCTCTACGCGCAGCAATACCAAATAGGCCGGCGTACACGGTGGCGACACCGTTCGAAGTGTGGCTCCGCACGAGCCGGCGGGTAGGTAGCACCGAGCCGCGCAGCGATGCGCGGCCCAGAGGAATGGCGGTCACGGCCGGCTTTCGCAAGAGAGACGGCCGCACAGAATCCGGCCTATCGGCTCGCTTCACACTGATCACGTCCGGTTTGTTGGTGGCACGCCATCGATGACCCTTCACCGAGCGCATCTGATTTGAATCCCGACGCACTCACGATCTGGCGCGCACCGCGCTGGGCTCTGGCGGCCTTGCTCGCTTGCCTCGGCATGCTCGGGCCGTTCTCGATCGACACCTATCTGCCGGCCTTCACCGGCATCTCGCAGGCGATCGGCGCGTCGCCGGTCGAAATGCAGCAAACGCTCTCGGCCTATCTGTTCGGCTTCGCTGTGATGAACCTGTTCCACGGCGCCCTGTCCGACAGCCTCGGCCGTCGGCCGGTGGTGCTGGTGGGGCTTGCCGTTTTCACGCTGGCGTCGGCCGGCTGCGCACTCTCGTCGCACATCGGCGCGCTGGTGTTCTTTCGCGCGTTGCAAGGCATGTCGTCGGGGGCCGGCATCGTGGTGTCGCGCGCCGTGATACGCGACATGTTTCCACCCGCCGATGCGCAACGCGTGATGTCGCAGGTGACGATCTATTTCGGCGTGGCGCCGGCGATCGCCCCCATCGTCGGTGGCTTCCTGTTCGTGCACGCGGACTGGCATGCCATTTTCTGGTTCCTGACGGCCCTCGGAGCGTTGCTCTTCGCCGCCAACCACAGACTGCTGCCCGAGACGCTGCACCTCTCGCAACGGCAGCCGTTCAACGCGACCCACCTGTTCGATGGCTATGCATCGCTCGCCCTCAACCCGCGCTTCCTGCCGCTCGCGCTCGCGAGCGGCATTCCGTTCAACGGCATGTTCCTCTATGTGCTGTCGACGCCGGTCTTTCTCGGCCAGCACCTCGGCCTCGCGCCCCAACAGTTCTTCTGGTTCTTCCTGCTGACCATCGCCGGCATCATGGGAGGCGCGTTTCTTTCCGGCCGTATGGCGGGCCGCGTGAAGCCGACGCGGCAAATCCGCTGGGGCTTCGTGATCATGACCCTGGTGTCGGTCGTGAACCTGGTGGCGAACCTGCTGTTCGAGCCCGCCGCGTGGTGGGCGATGTTGCCGATCGGGTTGTATTCGTTCGGCTGGGCACTCATGGTGCCAGTCGTCACGCTGCTCGTGCTCGATCTCGTACCCGAACGCCGTGGCATGGCCTCGTCGTTCCAGGCGTTCATCAGCAGCGCGGCGAACGGTCTCGTCGCAGGCGTGATCGCCCCGCTGGTGATGCATTCGACCCGCGCGCTCGCCGTCACGTCGATCGCGATGATGGCGGTCGGCCTCGTCGCTTGGGTCCTCGTGAAGCCGCACCTGAAAGCGCTGTTGCTGGCGCGGTGAGCCTCGTCAAGTTCGGCGCCGCGCAGTCGATATGAAGGGGTGACTCCATTTTTCACCTCCCGCCGACCGGTCCGCCATGCACTGGCATGTCTGGCGCTGTGCGCGATCACCGGTGCGCCGACACTCACGGCGCCGGCATGGGCGGGCGGACCCGGCGAGTCGCTCGACATGGTGCCCGGCAAGCGGTCGGAGACGTTCGACCTTGCGCGTGCCGAAGCGAAAAGCGCCGAGCGACAGCAGAAGCTGGCTCGGCTGGCCGCCGAATCGAGTGCCGCGTCCGAGCCGAAGGGACCTGGGGGCGCCGCAGCGGCGACGGGCACTGCGAAAGTGGCCGACGGCAAGCGCGGATCGGCTGATAACGGGGCCTCGGCCGATATGAGACAGAAAGCCACCAAGCCGTCGCCGATCGAAACGATGAACGACGGCACGATGCGCATCCGGCCGTCGGCCGATCCGCAGCGGGCGATCGATGCGATCCGCGAGCGTCTCTCGAACCGTGGCGTGGAAAAGCGAGTCGACACCGAGGGCAACGCTTTGCTGCGCGTCGGTTCGGCCCAAGCGAAGCTGGCGGCCACCGGCCCTCGATCGGTGTCGCTGTCGGCTTCGCTGGCGGCCACCGCCAGCAGCGCGCGCCTGCCGATGCCCGGCCTCGGCGCGGCACATGTGTCGTCCAAGACCGGCGCCGCGCCGCGCTGGAGCTACGACGGCGACCACTCGCCCGGGCAATGGGCGCAACTGAGCCCCGAGTGGGCGACGTGCGCGAAGGGCAAGCGGCAAAGCCCGATCGACATCCACCAGGGCATCAAGGTCGATCTCGAAGCGATCCGCTTCGAATACCGGCCGAGCGCGTTCACGGTGGTCGACACTGGCCACACGATCCTGGTCAACCTGCCGCCGGGCAACGCGATCACGGTGAGCGGCCGCCGCTACGAGCTCTTGCAGTTCCACTTCCACAAGCCGGCCGAGGAACGCGTCGACGGCAAGCCGTTCGACATGGTCGTCCACTTGGTGCACAAGGACTCGACCGGCAAGCTCGCCGTCGTGGCGGTGCTGCTCGAAAAAGGCAGCGCGCAAGGCGTGGTGCAGTCCGTGTGGAACCACCTGCCGCTCGAAAAAGGCGACGAGGTCGAAGCCGGCGTGCCGCTCGATCCGACCGCGCTGCTGCCGGCCGAGCGCGGCTACTACACCTACATGGGTTCGCTCACCACGCCGCCGTGCAGCGAGGGCGTGCTGTGGATGGTGATGAAGCAACCGGTCGGCGTCTCTGCCGACCAGCTTGCGATCTTCGCTCGCCTCTATCCGATGAACGCACGGCCGTTGCAGGCCGATTCGTCGCGTCTCGTCAAGGAATCGAACTGAGCCGTCGAGGCGCGGGTGACGGCGGTCGACCGCCGCCACGCCACGCGTTCGCGGATGGCGCGGCCTTGCTCCGATAATCGCCTGCAGCCGCGCTGCAGCGGCGCCAAGCGAAAGTTCGAGCATGGCCTGGTTGATCGTCGGACTCGTCGTCTTTCTGGGCGTGCACATGGTGTCGGTCATCGCGCCCGATTGGCGCAACGCGCAGGTGGCACGCATCGGCGAAGGGCCCTGGAAAGGCCTCTACTCGTTGGCCTCGGCCGTGGGCCTCGGGCTGATCGTGTGGGGTTACGGGGCGGCGCGCGCTTCGTCGAGTGCGCTCTACGTGCTCCCGAGCGGCATGCGTCATCTCGCGCTGCTGTTGATGCTGCCAGTCTTCCCGCTCCTCATCGCCACCTACCTGCGCGGCCGCATCCAGCGCACGGTCGGCAACCCGATGTTGATCGCGGTGATCCTGTGGTCGGTGGCGCATCTGCTTGCCAACGGCAGCGTGGCCGACACCGTGCTGTTCGGCAGTGTCCTGCTCTGGGCCGTGCTCGACCTGGCATCGGCTCGCAGACGGCCGGCACGGTCTGGCCCCGGATTGCCGTTCAAGCCGGTCAACGACATCGTCTCGATCGCTGTCGGGCTCGCGATTTACGCAGCGTTCCTCGTGGGGTTGCACCGCTGGTTGTTCGGCGTCGCACCTCTTGCCATGGCCGGCTGATGCACGCCTCGTGACGAATTAACGCTTTCGCCACCGATCCGCGCGGAGCACGGGGTGGCATGTCGCCCGTGCTGCGGCGCCGCTCTTCACTTCCGACATGCAATTCACTGCGCAAGTCCTTATTTATAAACACTTTTCCGAACCGACATTGCTTTCGGGCGGCGCTATCTAAGTCGTTGATTCCATTGAATTTTATGAGCCGATCCGATTGACCTGAACCACCCTCATCGCTAAAGTGGCGCTAAGTGCACTTTTGTGGGATTTTGTGGCAACCGTTGTCTTTCAAGGCCCCGCAGCGCTCACGTTGGACAGCAAGGGCCGGATCGCGATGCCGGCACGGCACCGCGAGCTGCTGGCCGCGATGGGCGTGAACCAGCTCACCGTCACCAAGCACCCAGAAGGCTCGTTGCTCATTTTCCCGCGTCCGGCGTGGGAGAACTTTCGCGATCGGGTCGCCGCGCTGCCGATGGATTCGAGCGGCTGGAAGCGCGTCTTTCTCGGCAATGCGATGGACGTCGAGATCGACGGCTCGTCGCGGCTGCTCATCGCACCCGAATTGCGCGCCTCGGCCGGCCTCACGCGTGACGTGATGCTGCTCGGCATGGGCAGCCATTTCGAACTGTGGGATGCCGAGCGCCACGCCGCCCACGAGACGGCGGTGATGCAGTCGCCGATGCCTGATTCGCTGAAGACGTTCAGCTTCTGAATGACACCTCCGCCGGCAGCGCTCCTGCACACGACCGTCTTGCTGCACGAGGCGGCCGATGCGCTCGTCACAGCGCCCGACGGCGTGTACGTCGACGGCACGTTCGGTCGCGGGGGCCACGCGCGCGCGGTGCTCGCGAAGCTCTCGCCGCGAGGGCGCGTCATCGCGATCGATCGCGACCCGCAGGCGATCGCTTCGGCCGCTGCCGACGAAGCGCTCAACGCCGACTCGCGCCTCACGGTCCACCACGCCAACTTCTCGCAGATGGCGGAGACTCTTCGCCCGCTCCGCGTCGACAAGGTCGACGGTGTGTTGCTCGACCTCGGCGTCTCGTCGCCGCAGATCGACGATCCGGCGCGTGGCTTCAGCTTCCGTTTCGACGGACCGCTCGACATGCGGATGGACACGACCCGCGGCGAAAGCGCGGCCGAATTTCTGGGGCGCGCCGACGAGCGCGACATTGCAGAGGTGATACGCGACTATGGCGAAGAACGGTTTGCTCTCCAGGTTGCAAAGGCGCTTGTTGCTCGGCGCGCAAGCGGGAACCCTGTTCGAACCACACGGCAACTTTCCGAGGTCGTGGCTGGCGCGGTCAAGACCCGCGAAGCGGGGCAGAACCCTGCGACGCGCACATTTCAAGCTCTTCGGATTTTCGTCAACGCCGAGCTTGCGGAGCTCGAACAAGGGCTGAGCGCCGCGGTGGCGCTGCTGGCGCCGGGCGGCAGGCTCGTCGTCATCAGCTTCCACTCGCTCGAGGACCGGATCGTGAAGACCTTCATCGTGCGCGAGAGCAAGACCGAGTTCGATCGGCGCGCGCCGTTCGCGGCGGAAATGCCGCACCGCTTGAAGTCGATCGGGCGGGTCAGGGCGGGCGCGGATGAAGTCTCGGTGAACCCGCGTGCGCGTTCCGCGATGATGCGGGTGGCCGAACGCACCGAGGTGGCGGCATGAGCCGGCTGAACCTCGTGCTGGTGATCGCGCTGATGCTGAGCTGCATGTACCTCGTGCGCGTGTCGTATGAAACACGGCGCCTGTTCGCCGAGCTCGACAAGGCGCAGAGCGATGGCCGCACGCTGGAGCACGACCGCGAACGGCTCAACACCGAACTGCGCACGCAGGCCACGCCGCTGCGCGTCGAGCGCACCGCGCGCGAGCGCCTCTCGATGCGCACCGCCACCCCGGCCGATTACCTGCCGATCCGCCTGGCCGGGCCCGCATCGAGCACCCGGACCGTGGTGAACGGCGGCCCCGCCATCAACCATCCGCCACGCACGCCATGACGCCGCCGAGAGCCCCCCGCCACCGAGTGACCGGCCCGACCGTTCGCAGCGTGAGCTATTCGACCAGCCCGCTGCTCGCGTCGCGCACGCCGCCGTGGCGTTCGAAGTTCCTGGTCGCGCTGGTCGGCCTCAGTTTCTGCGTGCTGCTCGCTCGCGCGGTGTACGTGCAGATCGTCGCTTCGTCGTTCTTCCTGAAGCAGGGCGAGAGCCGCTATGCGCACACGCTGTCGTTGCCCGCGATTCGTGGCCGCATCGTCGATCGCAACGGCTTGACTCTGGCTGCGAGCGAGACGGCACCGTCGCTCTGGGCGATTCCGAAAGACGTCGAAGACGACGCGACGACGCACGCGCAACTCGCGACGTTGCTCGGCATGAGCGCGCGCGAACTCGATGACCGCCTGGCCGACAACCCGAATTTCGTGTGGCTGCGTCGGCAGGTCGACGACGACCTCGCGCAGCATGTGGCTGCATTGCAGATGAAGGGCGTGCACCAGGTGCGCGAGTACCGCCGCAAGTACCCAGAGGGCGAAGCCGCGGCGCATCTGGTGGGCTTCACGAACAACGAGGAGCATGGGCAGGAGGGCATCGAGCTGGCCTATCAGAACCAGCTGGCGGGACGCGACGGCACGCGCCGCGTCATCAAGGACCGGCTCGGCAGGGTCATCGAGGACATCGGCGACAGCGTCGCGCCGGTCGACGGTCGCGATGTCGCGCTCACCGTCGATTCGAAGGTGCAGTTCTTCGCGTATCAGCGCATTCGCGATGCGGTGCTCGCGAACAAGGCCATGTCGGGCAGCGTCGTCGTGCTCGACGCGCAGACCGGCGACGTGCTCGCGCTCTCGAACTACCCGAGCTACGCACCGGGTGACCGGCGCAAGTTCAGCACCCCGCAGATGCGCAACCGTGCGCTCGTCGACACGTTCGAACCGGGCTCGACGATGAAGCCGTTCATCGCCGCGTGGGCGCTCGAGACTGGCAGGGTCCGGCCGACGACGGTGATCCAGACCGCGCCGGGCCGCATGACCCTGGGCGGCTCGCTCATCACCGATTCGCACCCGCATGGCGATCTCACGGTGAGCGGCGTGATCCAGAAATCGAGCAACGTCGGCGCGACCCGCATGGCGATGATGTTCACGCCGAAAGAGATGTGGGAGCTCTACAGCGCGGTCGGCTTCGGCCAGAAGCCTGCCCTCGATTTTCCGGGCCTCGCGACCGGGCGTCTGCGTGGCTACAAGAGTTGGTTGCCCATCGAGCAGGCGACGATGAGCTACGGCTACGGCCTCTCGGCGTCGCTGTTCCAGATCGCACACGCCTACACCGTGTTCGCGCACGATGGCCAGTTGATCCCGGTGAAGCTCACGCAGACTATGCCGCGGGCACCGACCGGCAACGTGACGTTGCGCGGCGCACCGACGCCCGCCGCGCCGCCTCCAGCACCTGTCAGCGGCGTGCGCATCGTCTCGTCGAAGACGGCAGCCGAGGTGCGCGAGATGATGCGTCTCGTCACGTTGCCGGGCGGGACCGCGCCGAAGGCCCAGGTGATGGGCTACTCGGTCGGCGGCAAGAGCGGTACCGCGTACAAGCAGGAAGGCAAGGGCTACGCGGAAAAGAAATACCGCGCGTGGTTCGTCGGCATCGCACCGATCGCGCACCCGCGCATCATCGTCGCGGTGATGGTCGACCAGCCGACGGCGGGTCTCTATTTCGGTGGCGACGTCGCGGCTCCGGTCTTCAGCGAAGTGGTGCAGCAGACCTTGCGCACGATGGGTGTGGCGCCCGACCTCGATGTGCGCCAGCACATCGTCACGCACGACGTTCCGGCCACCGAGGAAAGTTTCTGATGCCGATTCGCGAGCTCGCGACCGTCGAAGCCGTGCACGCGTGGTTGCGCCTGCAAGGCACGCGCGGCCTCACGCTCGACAGCCGCTACGTGGCGCCCGGCGACGTGTTCTTCGCGTGGCCCGGTCACGAGCGCGATGCCCGTCGCTACGTCGGCGCGGCCTTGCGTGCCGGTGCAATCGCCTGTCTCGTCGAGCGGCGCGGCGTGGAAGAGTTCGACTTCGATGTCGATTCGGGCGTCGCCGCCTACAGCGGCCTCAAGGCCGCCACCGGCCGCATCGCGAGCCTTTTCTACGGCACGCCGAGCGACCGCGTCTCCGTGATCGCGTGCACCGGCACGAACGGCAAGACCTCGACCTCGTGGTGGATCGCGCAAGCGCTGACGAGCCAGGGCCAGCGCTGCGGTGTCGTCGGCACGCTCGGCATCGGCGAACCGCCACCGGTGGTGCGGCTCGAAGACCTCGTCACCGGCACCGACGACACGCTCGCCGCGCGGAGCCCGTATCGCCCGATCGTGCCGACCGGCCTCACGACGCCCGACGCGCTCACGTTGCAGGCGGCGTTCCGGCGCTTCGTCGACGACGGCTTCGCGGCGTGCGGGCTCGAAGCGTCGTCGATCGGGATCGCCGAGCATCGCTTGTCGGGCACGCAGGTTCGCATCGCGGTCTTCACGAACTTCACGCAAGACCACCTCGACTACCACGGCAACATGACGCGCTACTGGCAGATCAAGGCCGAGCTGTTCGCGTGGCCCGGGCTGCGTGCCGCGGTCATCAACATCGACGACGAACGCGGCGTCGCGCTGGCCGAATCGGTCTCGGCCGACATGCCGGGCTTGAGCGGCTTCAACACCGGCCCGGTCCCATCGACGGTCGCGCTGTGGACCTATTCGGCGCGGCGCGCCGCGCGCCTGCAGGCCGTCGACATCCGCAACATTGCGACGGGCCTCGCTTTCTCGGTGCGCGAAGGCGAGGCGAGCGTCGTCGTCGTCACGCGACTGATCGGCAGCTACAACGTCTCGAACCTGCTCGCGGTGATCGGTGTGATGCGCGCGAGCGGTGTCCCGCTGGAAGACGCGGCCAGCGCCTGCAGCCGCCTGATGCCGGTGCCCGGCCGCATGCAGCGCGTGGTGAGCGAACGCCGCTTCGAGCCGGCCGCTCTCGACGCCGACGACACGGGCATGCAGCCCGACGTCGTGGTCGATTACGCGCACACGCCCGACGCGCTCGAGAAGGCGCTCGACGCGCTACGGCCGCTCGCGCTCGAACGCGGCGGCAAGCTCTGGTGCGTGTTCGGCTGCGGGGGCAACCGCGACGCGTCGAAGCGGCCGTTGATGGGCGCGCTCGCACGCCGGTTGGCGCACCACGTTGTCATCACGAGCGACAACCCGCGCCTCGAGGCGCCCGACTTCATCATCTCGCAGGTGCTCACCGGCGTGGTCGGCGCCGACGATGTCGACGTGATCGAGAACCGCGCCGATGCGATCCGCCACGCCGTGTCGAGCGCGGGTGCGAACGACGTGGTGCTCGTGGCGGGCAAGGGCCACGAGGAGTACCAGGAGATTGGCGGCGTGAATCTGCCGTTCTCCGATGTGGCCGTGGCCGGCGACGCGTTGCGGGCGCGCTCGGCATGACGACGATGATGACGCTCGCGGCGGCCGCAACGATGCTACCGAAGGGCCGTCTGCTCGGCGACCCGGCCGTCTCGATCGCTCGTGTGCACACCGACTCGCGCACAGTGCAGCCGGGCGACTGCTTCGTCGCGCTGCGGGGCGAGCGCTTCGACGGCCACGACATGCTCGCCGCTGCGAAAGCGGCCGGCGCGGTGGCCGCGATCGCCGAACACGGTCTGGCCGCCGCCGGCCTGCCCGGCATCGAGGTGGCGGACACGATGGCCGCGCTCGACCAGCTGGCCCGCGCGTGGCGACGCGGCTTCGATGTCGACGTGATCGCCGTCACCGGCAGCAACGGCAAGACCACCGTCACGCAGATGATCGCGAGCATCCTGCAGAGCTGGCTGGCAGACGCCTCGTTCGCGACACGGGGCAACTTCAACAACCATATCGGCGTGCCGCTCACCTTGCTGCGCATGCGGCACGGCGCAACCGAGACGTTGCGTGCCGGCGTGGTCGAGATCGGCATGAACCACCCCGGCGAGATCGCGTCGCTCGCAGCAGGCGTGGCACCGAGCGTGGTGCTGGTCAACAACGCGCAGCGCGAGCACCTCGAATTCATGGCCGACGTGAGGGCCGTGGCTGCAGAGAACGGATCCGCAATCGCCGCGCTCGGCTCGCAGGGCACGGCCGTGTTTCCCGCCGACGACGCGTACACCGCGATGTGGCGCGAGCTCGCGGGCACGCGCCGTGTATTGACCTTCGCGCTCGAGGGTTACGCCGCCGACGTGATCGGCCATGCCGAGTGGCTCGAAGACCGATGGCTCATTGCAATCGACACGCCGCAGGGCCACCTCGACGCGAAACTGCGATCGCCCGGCCTGCACAACGTGAAGAACGCCCTCGCCGCCGCGGCATGCGTGCTCGCGATCGGTTGCCCGTTGGATCGCATCGCGAGCGGCTTCGACCGTTTCGCGCCGGTGAAGGGTCGCTCCGACGTGAAGCGCTTTCGGCATCACGACGCCACCGTCACGCTGGTCGACGACACCTACAACGCCAACCCCGACTCGGTGCTCGCCGCGATCGACGTGCTCGCCGCGCTCGAGGCGCCGCACTGGCTGGTGCTCGGCGACATGGGCGAAGTGGGCGACCAGGGCCCGGCGTTTCACCGCGAAGTCGGTCGGTACGCGAAAGCCAGGGGCATCGAATCGATGTGGGCCGTCGGCGACCTGAGCGGGCACGCCACCAGCGCGTTCGGTCGTGCGACGCACTTTCTCACCGTGCCCGACCTCGTCGCCGCGATCGGCGACGCGCCCGACTTCAGGAGCGTGCTCGTCAAAGGCTCTCGCTTCATGCAGATGGAGCGCGTGGTCGCCGCGCTCACCGGCTCGCCGGCCGAGGCTTCGCATGCTGCTTAGCCTCTCGCAATGGTTGCAGGCGCAATCGCCCGAGCTGAGTTACCTGCGCGTCTTCCAGTACCTGACGTTTCGCGCGGTGATGGCGGCGCTGACGTCGCTGCTGATCGGCCTCGCGTTCGGCCCGTGGGTGATCCGGCGCCTCACCGAGATGAAGATCGGCCAGCCGATCCGCGCCTATGGCGTCGACACGCATCACGCCAAGAGCGGCACGCCGACGATGGGCGGCGTGCTGATCCTGCTCGGCATCGGCGTCTCGACCTTGCTGTGGTTCGACTGGTCGAACCGCTTCGTGTGGATCGTGATGGTGGTGACGATCGGCTTCGGCGCGATCGGCTGGGTCGACGACTACCGCAAGGTCGTCGGCAAGAACCCCGAGGGCATGCGCTCGCGCGAGAAGTATTTCTGGCAATCGTTGATCGGCCTGGTCGCCGCGCTCTACCTCGCGTTCAGCGTGTCGGAAACGTCGAATCTGCGCGTCTTCGAGCTCTTCATCCGCTGGATCCAGAGCGGCTTCTCGAACGACCTGCCGCCCAAGGCCGACCTGATCGTGCCGTTCTTCAAGACCATCAGCTATCCGCTCGGCGTGTTCGGCTTCATCGCGCTCACGTACTTCGTGATCGTCGGCGCGAGCAACGCTGTCAATCTGACCGACGGCCTCGACGGCCTCGCGATCATGCCGGTCGTGATGGTGGGCTCGGCCCTTGGCGTGTTCGCATACGTCACCGGCAGCTCGGTCTACAGCCGCTACCTGCTGTTCCCGTACATCCCGGGCACCGGCGAGCTGCTGGTGTTCTGCGCCGCGATGGCCGGCGCCGGCCTCGCGTTCCTGTGGTTCAACACGCACCCGGCGCAGGTCTTCATGGGCGACGTCGGCGCGCTCGCGCTCGGCGGCGCGCTCGGCACCATCGCGGTCATCACGCGCCAGGAAATCGTGCTCGGCATCATGGGTGGCGTTTTCGTCGTCGAGGCGCTTTCGGTGATGACGCAGGTGCTGTGGTTCAAGTACACGCGAAAGCGCTATGGCGAAGGCCGGCGCTTCTTCAAGATGGCGCCGCTGCACCATCACTTCGAGAAGTCGGGCTGGAAGGAGACGCAGGTGGTGGTGCGTTTCTGGATCATCACGATGCTGCTCTGTCTGATCGGCCTCGCGAGCCTCAAGTTGCGCTGACATGAACATCGAACGACTCTCCAAGCTCCAAGTGCTCGTGCTCGGCCTCGGCGACTCGGGCCTTGCGATGGCGCGCTGGTGCGCGCGCCACGGTTCGGTCGTGAGCGTGTGGGACTCGCGCCCGGGCGCACCGCGCGATGCCGAACTCGCACGGCAGGTGCCGACGGCCCGGCGTCTGCACGGCGAGTTGCATGCAGAGGCGCTCGACGGCGTCCAGCTGGTCTTGAAGAGCCCAGGTCTCGCGCCCGGCGATGCGCGCATCGCGGCGGTGCTGGCGCGCGCACGTGCCACCGGCATCGCGCTGCAGAGCGAGCTCGATCTGTTCGGCGAAGCGCTCGCGGCGCTGAAGGCCGAGCGCGCGTACGCGCCCAAAGTCATCGCGATCACCGGCACCAACGGCAAGACCACGACCACGGCGATGACCGCGCTGCTCGTCGAACGCGCCGGATGGCACGTGATCGCCGCCGGCAACATCGGCCCGACGATGCTGCAGAGCCTCGCCGACGAGCTCGATGCTGGGCAGGTCGTGCTGCCCGATGTGTGGGTGCTCGAACTGTCGAGCTTCCAGCTCGACGGCGTGCAGGGTTTCGAGCCCGATGCGGCCGCGCTGCTCAATGTCACGCAAGACCATCTCGACTGGCACGGCAGCTTCGAGGCCTATGCCGCCGCAAAGGCGCGTGTGTTCGGCAAACAGGCGGTCGTGGTGGTGAATCGCGACGATGCGCAGGTCGAGGCGCTGGCCTCGGCGCTCGTGGCTGCGCCAAGTTCCGCAGCGAAGCGCGGCGGTGAGGTCAAAGCCCCGGAGCATCGGAGCAAAGTTCCCGCGTTGAAACGCGCATCACGAATCGAACGCCGCCTCGTCCGCTTCGGCGCCGGCGCACCACGTTGCCCGGGCGACTTCGGTATCGTCCATGAACAGGGCATGGCCTGGCTCGCGCGTGCACGGGAGACCGAGCTCGACGGCGGCAAGCAGCCGGGCCCGGGTGACCCATCGCCCGAACTCGTGATCCAGCGCCTGATGCCGGTCGACGCCTTGCACGTGCGTGGCCGGCACAACGCATTGAACGCGCTCGCGGCGCTCGCGCTCGGCCACGCGGTGGGCTCTGCGCTCGCACCGATGCTGCATGCGTTACGCGAGTACCGCGGCGAGCCGCATCGCGTGCAGCTCGTCGCGACCATCGACGGCATCGACGCCTTTGACGACAGCAAAGGCACCAACGTCGGCGCGACGATCGCTGCGCTCGAGGGCCTCGGCGCCGATCGCGCGCCGGCGAAGCTGGTGGTGATCCTCGGCGGCGACGGCAAGGGCCAGGACTTCACGCCTCTCGACACGCCGCTCGCCCGCCATGCGCGCGCGATCGCGACGATCGGTCGCGATGCGGCGTCGATCGAAGAGCAGATCCAGTCCGCGATCCGCGCGGCCGGCATCACGCTGCAACGGCACGACACGCTGGAGGCGGCGACGCGTTGGTGCTTCGAGCAGGCGGAGGAGGGCGATGCCGTGCTGCTGAGCCCGGCCTGCGCCAGCCTCGACATGTTCGACAACTACGCGCATCGCGCATCGGTGTTCGTGGCCGCCGCGCATGCGCTGCAAGTCGAGCGCACCGAGGCCCACGCATGAACGCGGCACTCGTCAACGGCTGGCTGGCGCTCTGGGGTCGCGTCGCGGGTCTCGCGTCGGGCGGGGTTCGAGGTGGATCGGCTTCATCACGACCCGCTCCGTCGCCGGCGCAGGCGAGCCGAAGCTCGAAGGCCAATGCCCGCGCCGCCGCGGCCGTCGATGCGGTCGTCGGCGGTTTTTCACGCGACCCCGAGCGCGTGTCGTCGCGCAAGGAACGCGCCGCGGCCGCGATCCCGGTGCGCGAGTTCATCAACGTCGGTCGCGGCCCGCCGGCCCGGCTGCTCGGCTTCGACCGCAGCCTCATGTGGGTCGTGGTTGCGGTGCTCGCGCTCGGCATCGTGATGGTCTACAGCGCCTCGATCGCGTTGCCCGACGCGCCGAAGTTCGCCCGTTACACGCCGACCTATTTTCTCGTGCGCCATATCCTCTCGATCGCTGTCGCGTTCGTCGCCGCGTTAATCGTGCTGCAAGTGCCGGTGAACGTATGGGAGAAGTTGTCGCCGTGGATCTTTGTGGCGTCGCTCCTGCTGCTGGTGCTGGTGCTCGTGCCCTTCATCGGCCGCACCACCAACGGCGCGCGCCGCTGGATCCCGCTCGGCATCATGGGCTTCCAGCCGTCGGAACTCGCCAAGCTCGCGATCGCGATGTACGCCGCGGGCTACATGGTGCGCCGCATGGACGTGAAGGAGAACTTCGTGCGCGCCGTGTTCCCGATGGCGGTCTCGATCGCCGTCGTAGGCCTTCTGCTGCTGGCCGAGCCCGACATGGGCGCCTTCCTCGTGATCGCGACGATCGCGATGGGCATCCTCTTCCTGGGCGGCGTCAACGGCCGCATGTTCCTGCTCATCACCGGCGTGTTGATCGGCGCGTTCGTGCTGATGATCTCCTTGAGCGAGTGGCGGCGCGAGCGCATCTTCGCGTACCTGAACCCGTGGGACGAGAAGTACACGCTCGGCAAGGCCTACCAGCTATCGCACTCGTTGATCGCGTTCGGCCGCGGCGAGATCTTCGGCCAGGGTCTCGGCTCGAGCGTCGAGAAGCTGCATTACCTGCCCGAGGCGCACACCGACTTCCTGCTCGCGGTGATCGGAGAAGAACTGGGCTTCGTCGGCGTCGCGGTCGTCATCGTCGCGTTCTTCTGGCTCGCGCGCCGCATCTTCCACATCGGCCGCCAGGCGATCGCGCTCGACCGGGTGTTCGCGGGCCTGTACGCGCAGGGCATCGGCATCTGGGTTGCGGGGCAGGCCTTCATCAACATGGGCGTGAATCTCGGCGTGCTGCCGACCAAGGGCTTGACGCTGCCGTTGATGAGTTACGGCGGCTCGGCGATCGTGATGAACATGGTGGCGCTCGCCATCGTGCTGCGCATCGACATCGAAAACCGACAGCTCATGCGCGGAGGCCGCGCATGAGGGCCGCGCTGCAGCGAAGCGGAAGCGTGGCCAGGGCGCGCAGCGACCGCGTTCTGGTTCGGCGCAGGCTCACATCGCGCAGCGATGTGAAGCCCACGCAGTGGGCGGGCCGCAGGCAAAACCGACAGCTCATGCGCGGAGGCCGCGCATGAGGGCCGCGCTGCAGCGAAGCGGAAGCGTGGCCAGGGCGCGCAGCGACCGCGGTCTGGTTCTGCGCAGGCTCACTTCGCGCAGCGATGTGAAGCCCACGCAGTGGGCGGGCCGCAGGCAAAACCGACAGCTCATGCGCGGAGGCCGCGCATGAGGGCGCGCCACCTCGTCGTGATGGCGGCCGGCACCGGCGGCCACGTGATCCCCGGCCTCGCGGTCGCGCACGAGATGCGCGCGCGCGGCTGGAGCGTGAGCTGGCTCGGCACCACGCACGGCATCGAGAACCGTCTGGTGCCCGCGGCCGGCATCGCGCTCGACACGGTCGCGTTCGCCGGCCTTCGCGGCAAGGGTTTGAGCGGCAACGTGAAAGGTGCGCTAAGCATGGTCGCCGCCTTCGGGCGCTGCCTGTCGATCTTGCGGAAACGCCGTGCTGCCGCCGTTCTCGGCATGGGCGGCTACGTGTGTTTCCCCGGTGGCTTGATGAGCTGGCTGTTGCGCAAGCCCTTGCTGCTCGTCAATGCCGATGCCTCGCTGCTGATGAGCAACAAGGCCTTGCTGCCCTTCACAGATCGCATCGCGTTCGGCTTCGACGGCACCGATGCCCGTGCCACGGCGCACGCGCTCGTCACCGGCAACCCGGTGCGACGAGAGATCGAAGCGCTCCCGTCGCCACGTGATCGTTTCGCCGGTCGCGACGGCGTGTTGCGCTTGCTGGTGGTCGGCGGCAGCCTCGGCGCCTCGGTGCTGAACGATTGCGTGCCGAAAGCGCTCGCGCTGATCGATGCGAACACGAGGCCGCGCGTCACGCACCAGACCGGCGCCAGCGCGCAGGCGGGGGTGCAGGCCGCTTACGAGTCGCTCGACGTCGAGGCCGACGTGCTGCCCTTCATCGACGACATGGCCGCCCGGCTCGCCGAGTGCGACCTCATCGTCTGCCGTGCCGGGGCCGTCACCGTGAGTGAACTGTGCGCGGCGGGGGTCGCCGCGGTGCTGGTGCCGCTGGTCGTCAGCACCACCTCGCATCAGCGCGACAACGCCACCTGGCTCGCGACTCGCGGTGCCGGCGTTCATCTGCCGCAGGCCGAGCTCACGCCGAAACGGCTCGCCGACACGATCGCCGCGTTCACGCGCGAGACCTTGCTCGCGATGGCAACGACCGCGCACAGGCTCGCGAAGCCGAAAGCCGCGGCGCGGGTCGCCGATGCGATCGAAGGGTTGGTGTCGGCATGAAGCAGCGCACGATGAGTACGCGGCCCGCATCCCAAACCTCTCCTGGGTGGAGAGGGTGCAAGGCCCACGGCACGTTGCTGAATTTCTCCCTCTCCCGCTTGCGGCAGAGGGCTGGGGTGAGGGCTGCCGCATGAAGCACGCCGTCAAGCAGATCCATTTCATCGGGGTCGGCGGCGCAGGCATGAGCGGCATCGCCGAGATCCTGCATAACCTCGGCTACCGCATCACAGGCTCCGACGCGCAGGCGAGCGCGACGACGCGCCGCCTCGCGAGCCTCGGCATTCGCATCGCGATCGGTCACGACGCTGCGCACATCGCCGGTGCCGAAGCGGTGGTCACGTCGACAGCCGTCGCCGCGTCGAACCCCGAAGTGACGGCCGCGCGTGCCGGGCGCATCCCAGTCGTGCCGCGGGCGGTGATGCTCGCCGAGCTGATGCGCCTCAAGCAGGGCATCGCGATCGCCGGCACGCACGGCAAGACGACGACCACCTCGCTCGTGACCAGCGTGCTCGCCGAAGCCGGTATCGACCCGACCTTCGTGATCGGCGGCCGCCTGAGCGCCGCCGGGGCCAACTCGCGGCTCGGCTCGGGCGACTACATCGTCGTCGAGGCCGATGAATCGGATGCCTCGTTCCTGAATCTGCTGCCGGTGATGGCCGTCGTCACGAACATCGACGCCGATCACATGGACACCTACGGGCACGACTTCGCGAAACTGAAGCAGGCCTTCATCGAGTTCATTCACCGCATGCCCTTCTACGGCGCGGCCATCGTGTGCATCGACGACGCCGGCGTCCGCTCGATCCTGCCGATGATCTCGCGCCCGATCGTGAGCTACGGGTTCGGTGCCGACGCGATGGTGCGGGCCGTCGACGTCGAAGCGCATGGCAGCACGATGCACTTCACCGTGCAGCGCAAGAACGGCGTGCAGATGCCCGACCTGCAAGTGACGCTCAACCTGCCGGGCGACCACAACGTGCTCAACGCGCTCGCCGCGATCGCGGTCGCGACCGAACTCGAACTTCCCGATGCGCCCGTCGTCAAGGGCCTCGCGGAATTCAACGGCGTCGACCGACGCTTCCAGCATCACGGCGAGCAGCCCGCTCGCGCCACCGCAGGGGAGACCGATGACGAGCGCACGCAACCTTCACTGGAGCCAGGCGACGCCGCAACCTTCATGCTGGTCGACGACTACGGGCACCACCCGGTCGAAATGGCCGCGACGCTTGCCGCCGCACGCGGCGCCTATCCGGGTCGTCGGCTCGTGCTGGCATTCCAGCCGCACCGATACACGCGAACGCGCGATTGCTTCGAAGACTTCGTGAAGGTGATCGGCCACGCCGATGCGGTATTGCTCGCCGAGGTCTATCCCGCCGGCGAAGCGCCGATCGTCGCGGCTGACGGGCGTGCGCTCGCCCGTGCGTTGCGCGTGGCGGGCAAGGTCGATCCGGTCTTCGTCGACGACATCGCCGACATGCCCGAAGCGATCGCGACGCATGCGCGCGGCGGTGATGTCGTGATCACGATGGGCGCCGGCTCGATCGGCAGCGTGTCGGCGCAGGTGGTCGAGTTGATGCGGGGGGCGACATGATCGGCACGATCTCGGCGCTCGTCGACCATCTGCCCGACGCCGCGTCGTTCGGCAAGGTCGCCGTGCTGATGGGCGGCACCTCGGCCGAGCGCGAGATTTCGCTGATGTCGGGGCGAGGCGTGCTCGCGGCGTTGCAGTCTCGGGGCATCGACGCGCATGCGTTCGACCCCTCGGAACGCGACCTGGCCGAGCTGAGGCGCGACGGCTTCGCGCGTGCCTTCATCGCGCTGCACGGCCGCCACGGCGAAGACGGCAGCGTGCAGGGCGCGCTCGAACTGCTCGGCGTGCCGTACACCGGCTCGGGCGTCCTCGCCTCCGCGATCGCGATGGACAAGGTCATGACCAAGCGCGTATGGCTCGCCGAGGGCCTGCCGACGCCGCGTTACGTGCGGCTCGACGCGCACCAGCAGACGCACGAGTTCGTGCGCGCGGCGCCCGATGAGATCGGCCTGCCGCTCATCGTCAAGCCGCCGCGCGAAGGCTCGTCGATCGGCATCACAAAAGTGACTGGATACTCGGACATGCAGGCCGCCATCGAGCTGGCCGCCCGCTTCGATGCCGACGTGCTCTGCGAAGAATTCGTCGAAGGCGATGAAGTGACATGCCCGGTGCTCGGCCAGGGCGCGAACGCGATCGCCTTGCCCATCGTGCAGATCGACGCGCCTGAAGGCGCCTACGACTACCACAACAAGTACTTCACCGACGCGGTGCAATACCGCTGCCCGAGCGGCCTGCCGGCGGTCGAAGAAGAAGCGATCCAGGCCATCGTTTTGAAGGCCTATCGCGCGCTCGGCTGTCGCGGCTGGGGCCGCGCCGACCTGATGATCCGCCAGCGCGATCGCAAACCCTTCCTGCTCGAGATCAACACCTCGCCCGGCATGACGACGCACTCGCTGGTGCCGATGTCGGCCCACTGCGCCGGCATGAGCTACGAGCAGCTTTGCGTCGCGATCCTCGCGCAGGCCTCGCTCGATGCCACGCCGGCCGCGATCGCACAGAGCGCGGCGCCCGGCGCCGCCGCCAGCGTGCGCGGAGCGATCTGACGCGATGGCTCTGACCTCTGCACCCGCCTCGCCGCAGCGCATCGAGCTGCCGCCCGACGTGAAGCTGATGAACACCAGCGCGCGCGCGCTCGCGCTGCTCGGCGTGATCGCACTGTGCGGCGTCGCGATGGTCTGGTTCGTGCGCCAACCGATGTTCGCGATCCGCGCGATCTCGATCGACGGCGACGTGAGCCGCAACAGCGTGCCGACGATCCGCGCCAACGCCGCGCCGAACCTGGCGGGCAACTTCCTCACGATCAATCTCGCGTCGGCGCGGCGTGCGTTCGAATCGGTGCCGTGGGTGCGCAAGGCCGTCGTGAGCCGGGTCTGGCCGAACCGCTTGGCGGTGCATCTCGAAGAGCATCGGCCGGTCGCGCTGTGGGCTTCCGACAGCGCGAACGAGAAGCTCGTCAACGATCACGGCGAGGTCTTCGAGGCGAACACCGGCGATGTCGACGACGACCAGCTGCCCACGCTCGAAGGACCCGACGACAGCTCGGCCGACGTGCTGGCGATGTGGAAACAGCTCGGCCCGGTGTTCGCGCCGCTCAACACACGCGTGGCCGCGCTCACGCTCTCGGCGCGTGGCTCGTGGCAGGCGCAGCTCTCGAACGGCGCGGTGATCGAGCTCGGCCGCGGCAGCACCGAAGACGTGTTGGCACGCACCCGCGTCTTCGTCGCGAGCGTGCCCGACGTCACCGCGCAATACCACCGCACGCTTGCGCATGCCGATTTGCGCCATAACCAGGGCTACGCGGTTCGATTGCGTGGCATCACGACAACGACGGCGTCGGCGAGCGACAAGCCGGCCCGAAAATAGGCGCACGTGATGCACCCAACCATCGACCTGATCGTTCACGCCGCCGGAGGCGCCCGCTGACATGGCCAAGGAGACCAAGGACCTCGTGGTCGGCCTCGACATCGGCACCGCCAAGGTGATGGCGGTGGTCGCCGAGGTGATGCCCGACGGCGAGCTGCGCATCGCCGGCCTCGGCAGCGCACCGGCGCATGGCCTCAAGCGCGGCGTGGTCGTCAATATCGATGCGACCGTACAGTCGATCCAGCAGGCGCTGAAAGAGGCCGAGATGATGGCCGACTGCAAGATCACGCGGGTCTACACCGGCATCACCGGCAGCCACATCCGCGGCCAGAACTCGACCGGCATGGTGATCGTGCGCGACAAGGAAGTGACCACCGTCGACGTGACGCGCGTGGTCGAGACCGCGAAGGCGATCAACATCCCGAACGACCAGCGCCTGCTGCTGGTCGAGCCGCAGGAGTTCGTGATCGACGGCCACGAGGTCAAGGAGCCGATCGGCATGAGCGGCGGGCGGCTCGAGGTGAAGGTGCACATCGTGACCGGCGCTCAGAGCGCGGCCGAGAACATCGTGAAGTGCGTTCGGCGTTGCGGGCTCGAGGTCGACCAGCTGGTGCTGAACCCGAGCGCGTCGAGCCACGCGGTGCTGACCGAAGACGAGAAGGACCTCGGCGTCGCACTGGTTGACATCGGCGCGGGCACCACCGATGTCGCAATCTTCACCGACGGCTCGATCCGCCACACCGCGGTGATCCCGATCGCCGGCGACCTGATCACGAGCGACATCGCGATGGCGCTGCGCACGCCGACCAAGGACGCGGAAGAGATCAAGATCGAGTACGGCGTCGCCAAGCAGCTGCTCGCCGACCCGAGCGAGCAGCTCGAGGTGCCGGGCCTCGGCGACCGGCCGCCTCGCATGTTGAGCCGGCAGGCGCTCGCCGGCGTGATCGAGCCGCGCATCGAGGAGATCTACTCGCTCGTGCACCAGGTCATCCGCGAGAGCGGCTACGAAGAATTGCTGTCGAGCGGCATCGTCATCACCGGTGGCGCGGCGGTCATGCCGGGCATGGTCGAGCTCGGCGAAGACATCTTCCTCAAACCCGTGAGGAAGGGCTTGCCGACCTACCGCGGCGCGCTCCACGACATGGTCGCGAACCCGCGCTCGGCCACCGTGATGGGCCTGCTCGAAGAAGCGCGCCTCGGGCGCACGCGCGGGCAACGTGCGGCGCAACAAGCGGGCTCGGTAACGACCTGGGTTGGCCGCGCCAAGGACTGGTTTCTCGGCAACTTCTGAACGCATCCCGAACGACACGATGAACACCACCCCGATCCACCGGCAGCGTTGCGCGAGTCGCGATCCACCGCGGCGACGATCACCGTCGAAGACCTCGCAAGCCGACACCGATCGGCAACACCGAGACCGATCGAAAGCGCGGCGACGCTTTCAAGAAGACTGACATTCACCCGAATCAGAAACTGGCAACTGCACTGAAGACTGGAGAGAAGCAAATGGCAATCGAAATGATCGAAGAGTTCAGCATGGGTACGCAGATCAAGGTGATCGGCGTGGGCGGCGGCGGCGGCAACGCGGTCGACCACATGATCGATCAGGGCGTGCAGGGCGTGGACTTCATCTGCGCCAACACCGATGCGCAGGCGTTGAACCGGTCGGGCGCGAATCAGTTGATTCAGCTCGGCTCCACCGGCCTCGGCGCGGGCGCCAAGCCGGAGGCCGGCAAGGCCGCGGCCGAAGAGGCGGTCGACCGCATCCGCCAGTCGATCGATGGTGCGCACATGCTCTTCATCACCGCCGGCATGGGCGGCGGCACCGGTACCGGCGCGGCGCCGGTGATCGCACGCGTGGCGCGCGAGATGGGCATCTTGACGGTGGGCGTGGTCACGAAGCCGTTCGACTTCGAAGGCCCGCGCCGCCTGAAGGCGGCCGACTCCGGCCTCGCCGAACTCGAAGCCAATGTCGATTCGTTGATCGTGATCCTGAACGACAAGCTGCTCGACGTGCTCGGCGACGACGTCACGCAGGACCAGGCCTTCGCGCACGCCAACGACGTGCTGAAGAACGCGGTCGGCGGCATCAGCGACATCATCCACATCCCGGGCCTCGTCAACGTCGACTTCGAGGACGTGAAGACGGTGATGAGCGAGCCCGGCAAGGCGATGATGGGAACCGCGAGCGCTGGCGGCCCCGATCGCGCGACAAAGGCGGCTGAACTGGCCGTGGCATGCCCGCTGCTCGAAGGCATCGATCTGTCGGGCGCGCGTGGCGTGCTGGTGCTGATCGCGGCCAACCGCAACACCTTCAAGCTCTCGGAAAGCCGCAACGCGATGAACACGATCCGCCGTTACGCGTCGGAAGATGCGCACGTGATCTACGGCACCGCGTACGACGAATCGCTCGGCGACCAGTTGCGCGTGACCGTGATCGCGACCGGGCTCTCGCCCGCGAAGCGCCAACAGACGCCGATCAGCGTCGTGCACAGCGCGCCGGCCCAGCGCACCGGCACCGACAACCTGCCGATCCTCAACCAGCAGGTCCACTCGACACCCCAGACCACGCACGACTACGCCGCGCTCAGCACGCCGAGCGTGTGGCGGACCAGCCGCACCGCCGCGGCCAAGGTCGATGCGCTCGCCAGCAACGGCATGGAAGAGATCGAGATCCCGGCGTTCCTGCGCAAGCAGGCCGACTGAGAAACGAAGGCGACGCGCTGCCGAAGAGCGGCGCGTCGCCTCCGACCGCACCCGGACCCGGCCACTTCGCATCGCAGACAATCCGTGATGCTTGCCCAACGCACTTTGAAGGCGATGACGCGCGCGGTCGGCGTCGGCGTGCACGGCGGCCAGCGCGTGGAGCTCACGCTGCGGCCGGCGCCGGTCGACAGCGGCGTCGTGTTCCGCCGCGTCGATCTGCCGAAGTCGAAGGCGATTCGCGCCAACGCCTTCTCGGTCTGCGACACGCGCATGGCTACCGCGCTCTCGGCCGATGGCGACGCCGACGGGCCAAAGGTGAAGACCGTGGAGCATCTGCTGTCCGCCTGCTCGGGGCTCGGGCTGGACAACCTCGTCGTCGACATCACCGCCGAGGAGGTGCCGATCCTCGACGGCTCGGCCGCGTCGTTCGTGTACCTGCTGCAAAGCGCAGGCATCGAACTGCAGAACGCGCCCAAGCGCTTCATGCGCGTGACGAAGACGGTCGAGGTGCACGAAGGCGAGGGCGCTTCGCTGAAGTGGGCCCGGCTCGAGCCGCACGAGGGCTACACCTTCAGTTTCCAGATCGACTTCGATCACCCCGCCGTGAACCAGACCGGGCAGCGGGTCGGCTTCGACATGGGCAGCGGGCAGTACAAGCGCGAGATTGCGCGCGCACGCACCTTCGGCTTCACGAAGGAAGTGGAGATGATGCGGTCGCGTGGACTCGGCCTTGGCGGCAGCCTCGACAACGTCGTCGTCGTCGACGACTACAAGGTGCTGAACAGCGAGGGCCTGCGCTACGGCGACGAGTTCGTGAAGCACAAGATTCTCGACGCGATCGGCGACATGTACCTGTCCGGCCATCCGCTGCTCACGGCATACAGCGCGTTCAAGTCCGGGCACGCGCTCAACAACCGGTTGCTGCGCCAGCTGCTGGCCGACGAGTCGGCCTACGAGCTCGTCACGTTCGACAACAGCTTCGACGCGCCGACCGGCTTCGCCGAACTGGCACCGGCCTGGTGAACACCACGCCGATCGCCCACCTGCGCTGACTGGAGCGCCGCACGATGGTCGTCTTTCGCTGGATCGTCGGTGTCCTGCTCGCACTGTTCGCGCTCGGCGCAGCCGCGAGCTTCACGATCTTCATCGTCTACGACCTGCAGCACTGGCTGGAACGGGCGCGGCGCTTGCGCCGTTTCGCCTGGCTCATGGTGCTGCTGTGGTTCAACGTCGAGGTGTGGGGCTCGGTGATTCGCACTTTGATCCACTGGTGACGTCTGCGCCGCGCTGCGCGACGACAGGTCATGCCAGCACCGACGCCGTCACCCCATCCGACGATCGATGCCGAGGAAGGCGATCACATCGGGCAGGTGCCGGTCATAGTCGCTGAGCCCGTGGTCGCTGGCGTCGAGCAGCTTCACTTCGCCATCCGCGTAGCGCCCGAGCATCTCCTGCCACGAGAGCAGCTCGTCGCCCTTGGCGATGACCGCGAAGTAGCGCTCCGGGTGTCGCAACGCCGGCATCTGCCATTCGCGCAGCTCGTCGACGTAGCCTGGCAGGAACACGAACGGTTCGCCGCTGTGCCACTCGGTCGCCTCGTCGACGTGCGCATCGAGGTCTCGTGCCGGGTCCACGGCCGGATTCAGCATCACCGCGCGGCAGCCCGTGCGCTCGGCGATCGCCGTCGCGTAGTAGCCGCCGAGCGAGCTGCCGATCACGGCCATGCAATCTTTCGGCCACGTGGAGATGGCGTCGAACAGGCCGCGCATTGCTGCGCCGGGCGAAGCCGGCAGCTGCGGGCACAGCCATTCGATGTCGGTTCGATGCGTGCGCACCCAGTCCGCCGTCATGCGCGCCTTGCTCGACTGCGGGCTCGACCGAAAGCCGTGCAGGTAGAGCAGGTGCGTGATCGGCGGCAGCTCGTTGGCGGTCATGCCCGCGTGCGGGTGGCGACTTGGTTCGCGAGCGAACCGACCTCGACGCGCCGGGTCAGGCCATCGAGCAATTTCTGGTGGATGCCACCGAAGCCGCCGTTGCTCATGCAGACGACGTGATCGCCGGCGCAGGCGCCCGACACCAAGCGCGTGACGAGGTCGTCGAAGGTGGCCGTGACGATCGCGCGTTCACCCATCGGCGCCAACGCGTCGCCCACGTTCCAGCCGAGCGACGCGTTGCTGCAGAACGCGAGGTCGGCGTCTTCTAGCGACCACGGCAGCTGCGCCTTCATGCTGCCGAGCTTCATCGTGTTCGAGCGCGGCTCGAACGCGACCAGGATGCGTGCGCCACCGATCTTGCGACGCAGCCCTTCGAGGGTGGTGCGGATCGCGGTCGGGTGGTGAGCGAAGTCGTCGTACACGGTCACGCCGCCGATCTCGCCACGCGCCTCGAGCCGGCGCTTCACACCGTTGAAGCCCGCGAGCGCGCTGGCCGCGGCATCGGGCGCGACGCCGGCGTGCTCGGCCGCGGCGATCGCGGCGAGCGCGTTCAACTGGTTGTGCTCGCCGATCAACGGCCACTCGACGCGCGCGATCTTCATCGCGCCGCGCAACACATCGAACGCATGGGGCTCGCCGCGCGCGCGCAACGTGCCGGGCTCTTCCTTTCGGGCGCCGAAGCGCAGGACCTCGCTCCAGCAGCCCATCGCGAGCACGCGTCGCAGGCTGTCGTCGCGCGCATTGACGATCAGCCGGCCGCGCCCGGCGATCGTGCGCACGAGGTGGTGGAACTGGCGCTCGATTGCGGCCACGTCGTCGAAGATGTCGGCGTGGTCGAACTCCAAGTTGTTGAGCACCAGCGTGCGCGGCCGGTAGTGGATGAACTTGCTGCGCTTGTCGAAGAAGGCGGTGTCGTACTCGTCAGCCTCGATCACGAACGGTGCGTGCGGTGCGTCGCCCGCGCCACCGAGTCGCGCCGACGCGTCGAAGTCGAGCGGCACGCCGCCGATCAGGAAACCCGGTTGCAGGCCGGCCCGCTCGAGGATCCACGCGAGCATCGCGGTCGTCGTCGTCTTGCCGTGCGTGCCGGCCACCGCGAGTACGTGACGGCCCCTGAGCACCTGTTCGGCGAGCCATTGCGGGCCGCTCGTGTAAGGCAGGTCGGCATCGAGAATTGCTTCGAGCAACGGGTTGCCGCGCACGATGGCGTTACCGATCACGAACACGTCAGGCGCGACCGACAGCTGTTGCGCGTCGTAGCCGTCGTTCAACTCGATGCCGAGCGCACGCAATTGGTCGCTCATCGGCGGGTAGACGTCGCTGTCGCACCCGGTGACCGTGTGGCCCGATTCACGGGCTAGCGCGGCGATGCCTCCCATGAAGGTCCCGCAGATACCCAGGATGTGCAGGTGCATCGACCGATTCTATGCACGCGTTGGCCCGCACGCTGCGTTCACCGGCACCGACGGCAGGCGCTTCACGCGTCGACGCGCTCAGTTCTAAGAACCCGCAGAACGCAACCATGCGCGATGCAAAATTGACATTCAAGGGCCGCTGTTGCGCTTTCGATCTTGTGCATTTCGCACACGTCGGTACAGTGCAGCACCTTCACTCAGACCCATGCTGGCTGCTCGCGCGGCCACGGTCGCCACTTCATGACCTCAAGTCGCCGGTCGATGCTGAAGCCCCTGTTGATCGCCACCTCGTCGTTGCTGTTCGTGGCGTGCGGGCCGCGTGTGCCGGACACGATCAAGATCGGCGTGGCGCAGCCCCTCTCGGGCCCGTCGGCTGCACGCGGACAAGACTTGGTGAACGGTGCCCAGATGGCGGCCTCCGAGCTGAATGCGCACGGTTTCAAAATCGGCGGCAAGTCGGTCAGGATCGAGATCGTCGCAGTCGACGACAAGGCCGACAAGGACGAGGCGAAGGTCGTCGCGCAGCAGCTCGTCGACCAAAGCGTCGTGGCGGTCATCGGCCATCTGAGCACCGACGTCACCGAGGTAGCGGTGCCGATCTACAAGGCTGGCAACGTGCCCCAGCTTTTCACGTCTTCGGCCGTCGACGTGGTGAAACTTGCCGGTGGCAATGGGTTTCGCCTGATCGCGAACGACAGCTTGCAGGCGCGTGCGATTGCAGCCTTCGTGAGCGGCACCATGAAAGCGACCAAGATCGCGATCATTCGCGAGGACACGTCGTACGGCAACCCGCTGACGGCCGATATCGTCACCGGTCTCACGAAGGCCAATCACAAGGTCGAGTTCAACGTCGCGGTCAGCAACAAGAAAACCGATTTCGCCGACCTCGTCGCCAAGCTGAAGGTCTTGCAGCCCGATGCGTTGATCGGCGTGTTGCGCGACAACCAGTTGCTGCCGCTGTTCGCTCAGATGAGCGCGGCCGGCCTCGGCAACATCCCGGTCATGGTTCCAGGCAGCTCCAAGACCGCCAAGCTCGCCGCCGGCAAGGACATGGCCAACGTGTTCGTCTCGTCGGGCACGCTCGAGCCGATCGAATACCCGGGCGGTGCCGAATTTCTGGCCCGCTTTCGCGCGGCCTATTCGTCGGAGCCGGTCTGGGCCGCGCACTATGCGTACGACGCGATATTTGTGCTGGCCGACGTGATGCGCCGCTCCAATTCCATCGACCCCGCAGTCTTGCGCAGCAAGCTCGCCAGCATCGATGCGATCGCGCCGGTGACCATCACGATGCGCTTCACCCCAGAAGGCGAGCAGCGCTACGGCGCGATCGCGATTTACCAGAAGCGCGACGGCAAGTGGGTGCCGCTCACGAGGTCCGATCGCTGGTGACGGGTGCCGCTGGTGACGGGTGGCGCACGCAGCGTCGCGTGCGTGATCACCGATCCTATCGTTCAGCCGTTGTCTGAAAAGCTCTCCGTCGCCGCCGAGACCGTGCGCTCGATATCGGCCGCAGAGTGGGCCGCGCTGACGAACGCAGCCTCGAAGAGCGCTGGCGCGAGGTACACGCCGCGGTCTAGCATCGCGTGGAAAAAGCGATTGAAGCGCTCGGCTCCGTTGGCCATCACGGCGCCATAGTTCTGGGGCAGCCGATCGGCGAAGAAGAAGCCGAACATGCCGCCTTCGCTGTCGCCGACCATGGCGACACCGGCGTCGTGCGCGGCGCTGCAAAGCCCGCTGACCAACGACCTTGTGCGTGCGGCAAGCGCCTCATAGAAACCCGGCTCGGCGACGGCCTTCAACGTCGCGAGACCACACGCGGTTGCAACCGGATTGCCCGATAACGTGCCGGCTTGATAGACCGGACCGAGCGGCGCAAGCAGGCTCATCACCGACCGCTTGCCACCGAATGCAGCGAGCGGCATGCCGCCGCCGATCACCTTACCGAACACGCTGATGTCGGGCTCGAAGCCGGGGATTGCCGCCGCGTAGAGACTCTGCGCACCACCGAGCGCCACCCGAAATCCCGTCATCACTTCGTCGAACACCAGCAGCGCGCCGCGTTGCGTGCACAGCTCGCGGATGCGCGTTATGAAAGGCAGCGACGCGCGCACGAAATTCATGTTGCCGGCGATCGGTTCGATCATCACGCAGGCGATGTCGTCGGGGTGCCGGGCGAACGCTTCTTCGAGTTGCGCGAGGTTATTGAATTCGAGAACCAGGGTGTGCTGCACCACCTCTGGCGGCACGCCGGCACTGGTCGGATGGCCGAACGTCGCGAGGCCGGAGCCCGCCTTCACGAGCAGCGCATCGGCGTGGCCGTGATAGCAGCCTTCGAACTTGATGATGTGGCTGCGACCAGTCGCGCCGCGGGCCAGGCGCAGCGCGCTCATCGCGGCTTCGGTGCCCGAGCTCACGAGGCGCACTTGCTCCATGCTGGGCACGTGGTGCAGGATCGCTTCGGCGAGCTCGATTTCGCGCTCGGTCGGCGCACCGAAGGAAAGGCCATCGACGACCGCCTTCTGCACCGCTTCGAGCACAGCCGGGTGGCCATGGCCGAGGATCATCGGCCCCCAGGACCCGATGTAGTCGATGTAGCGCCGACCTTCGGCATCGATGAGATAAGCGCCCTCGCCGCGGACGATGAACCGCGGCGTGCCGCCGACCGCACGAAATGCGCGGACCGGCGAATTCACGCCGCCCGGGATCACGCGCTGTGCGCGTTCGAAGAGCTCGGCGTTGCCGAGCCGGCCGCGACTCGCCGTGTCGCCCCGGTCAGTGGACATGGCGTGGGTTTTTCGGTGGCTCGCCATCGTTCGCATCGGCGGCGGTCTCGTCGTCGCCTTCTTCGGCGCCCGGCAAAGCCCAGAAGAAGCGATCCGGAATCACGTTGCCCATGCCAGGGCGAAACCCCGAGTTGAGCGCCTGGTCGAGGAAGGCCAGCGCCTCTCCGACGGCCGCATGCAGCTCGACGCCGGTCGCGAGCAGCGCCGCGAGCGAGGCCGAGAGCGTCTCGCCCGCGCCGACGAAGGTGGCTTCAAAGCGCTCGAACTTCTCGCCGGTAATCGGTCCTTGCGCGTTGGCAAGGACGTTGTCGAGGAATTGATCGGGCAGGGGCACGCTTGTCACGAGCACATGGCGAACACCGTGTTCGCTCGCGGCCACCGCCAGCTCGCGTGCCGATGCGGGCCGCTCGCCTTCCCATTCGGGCAGCAGGAAATCGGTGAGCGTCTGGTGGCTGCCGACCAGCACCTCGGTTTGCGGCAACACCAGTTCGCGGAACGCTTCGAGGTAAGCCTGCTGCTCGTCTTCCTCGACCCACGCGAGGTTGGGCAAGTAGGCCACCAGGGGCACGTCGGGGTAGTCGGACAGGATCTCGGCAACCGCCGTCACGCCCTCGGTCGAACCGAGAAAGCCGACCTTCCACGCCGTGATCGTGACGTCTTCGAGCACGCTCCGGGCCTGCTCGATGACCACATCGGCGTCGATCGCATGGTGATCGAAAACCTCGGCGGTGTCGCGCATCACGATGCTGGTGACGATCGGCAACGCGTGCGCCCCCATCGCCGCGATGGTCGCGACGTCGCCGGCGATGCCGCCCGCACCCGTCGGGTCGCTGATGTTGAAGCTCATCACGCAGGCCGGCGCCGGCTGCTCTTGCAGCGTGGCCGTGTCGGTGTCGGAAGCCGTTGAAGGAACAGTCATGGAGAGGATGCGAAAGCCGTTGAGATGGAGCGCCGACGCAATCGGGCGGACCTCTAGACAACGTGAAGAATGTTGCGTATGTACCTACAGCACTTGGCTTTCTGCGAGAGGCCGTGACTACAATCGATTCGCATTGTAGAGAAGGCCAAGAGACGCCCGTGGAAGAGTTCAAGACCTGGATGTGCCTGATCTGCGGATGGGTGTATGACGAAGCCACCGGCGACCCGGAACACAACTTGGCAGCAGGGACCCGCTGGCCCGATGTCGACATGAACTGGACTTGCCCGGAATGCGGTGCGCGCAAGGAAGACTTCGAGATGGTGACGATCTGAGTTCGGCCGTATCGGCGCGAGCCAGCCAGCCACGACGATTCGTTGAGGAGAACGCTTGGTGAGCAATCCGGCCCCCGCCGACGTTGCAGGTTTGAAGGTGCTGGTCATCGACGACAGCAACACCATCCGACGCAGCGCCGAGATTTTCTTGAAGCAGGGCGGCCACCAGGTGCTGCTTGCCGAAGACGGCTTTGACGCGCTCTCGAAGGTCAACGACCACGACCCCGACCTCATCTTTTGCGACATCCTGATGCCGCGCCTGGATGGCTACCAGACCTGCGCCATCATCAAGCGCAACGTCAAGTTCGCCGGCGTGCCGATCATCATGCTGTCGTCGAAAGACGGCTTGTTCGACAAGGCGCGGGGCCGCATGGTCGGCTCGGAAGATTACCTGACCAAGCCGTTCACCAAAGACCAGTTGCTGCAAGCGGTTCAGCAGCATCGTCGCGCCGAGTGATGTCCCCTTACGCGTCTCGACCGGTCCCGACCTCGCATGGCGTGAGTTCGCGGCGCCCTCTCCAATCCCGTGAGGTTTGACATGCCGATCCAGAAAATCCTGTTGGTGGACGATTCCAAGACGGAGCTGCACCACATGTCGGAGATTCTCGGCAAGCGAGGCTTCGCGATCCGCACCGCCGAGAACGGCGAGGAAGCGTTGAAACGTCTCGTCGAGGAAACCCCCGATCTGATCCTGATGGATGTGGTCATGCCAGGACAGAACGGTTTTCAGCTGACGCGCGCCATCACGCGAGACCCGCGCTTCGTGAACGTGCCGGTGATCATGTGCACCAGCAAGAACCAGGAGACCGATCGGGTGTGGGGCATGCGGCAGGGTGCTCGCGACTACATCGTGAAGCCGGTTGACGCGACCGAACTGTTGAGCAAGATTCGCGCGTTCGACTGACGCGTCTCCCTTCCTAACGTCGCCCGCGTCGATTTCCCATTTTCTGATCAATGGCCAACAAGCAAGCCCTGCGCGACCTTCAAAGCCGGCTCGCCGAACGACTGCAAACGGCCAAGACGCAGGATCGGGGCAAGTCGTGGCTCGCGGTCGAGTGCAGTTCGCGAGGCTTTCTGATCCCGTTGAAAGACGCCGGGGAGATCTTTGCGATGGCCCCGTTGCTGCCGGTGCCGCATAGCCATCGCTGGTTTCTCGGAGTTTCGAATTTGCGTGGCCATCTGCACGGCGTCGTCGATTTGGCCGGCTTTCTCGGCGTCAAGATTCACGACCCGGCGCGCGACTCCGGGCGTCTGGTCGGCTTCAACCAGGCGCTCGACATCAACTGCGTGCTGCTCGTCGACGCGTTGTCTGGCTTGCGCAGCGAAGACGAGCTCGCACGCGAAGCGGATCTCGACGGCGAGAAACCGCTCTTCGCCGGCCATCGTTATCGCGATCAGGCTTCGAGGGTGTGGCAGGAGTTGAATCTTGCCGAACTGGCGGGCGACGAGGCGTTTCTGAAAATCGTCAACTGAGGTCGAACCAAACAAGCCGTGCGCTTCGTCACCGACGAGGGGGCGCAGGGCCCAAGCAACGAGAACGGGGTCGATATGAGCTTCATGGACAAGATCAAGGGTCGCGCGACGACGGGCGACGCTTCGCCAGGCCTCGACGAACTCGACATCGACGTGACGCCCGACTCGGCCACGCCGCGCGGCGGCATGGGCCCGCGGCCATCGCAGTTCCCGCCGCTGTCCGATTTCGACGGAGCCGATTCGCGCCAGGGTCGCCACTCGAACTCGCCGCCCTCCATCATCTCGGAAGGTGTGCCTTCCGAACTCGCCGATTTTTCCGAAACGCGGGTTCAGTACCCCGGCGAGTCGGCGGCGCCGATTGCGAGCGGCTTGCCGCTGATCGGTGGTCGATCAGTGGTCACGCAGCAGCGCATCCTGCTCGCGATCATCGGTATCGGACTGCTGGGCATCGTTGCGCTGACGATCCTCTCGTTCAGCTCGGCCGGCCGAAGCGCCGCGCAGGCCAACGCCACCGGCCAGGCGCTGATGCAGTCGCAGCGGCTCGCCAAGTCCGGCGCGCAGGCGTTGAACGGCAGCGCGCCGGCGTTCCCCGAGGTGAAGGAAAGCGTCGAAGCGTTGTCGGCGACGGTCCGTGGCCTGAAATCCGGCAACTCCGTGCTCGCGGCCGCGCCATCGGGCGTGCAGGACGCGCTCGACTCGGTGGTGCCGCTGATCGACTCGGCCGAGAAGAACGCCGGCGTGCTGCTGGCGCAGCAAAAGGCGCTGACGGAAGTCAGCCAGTCGCTGCGCAACATCAACCGTCAATCGGCGGAGTTGCTCGACACGACCGAATCGATCCTTGCGCAGCGCCTCGCGCAGCGCGATGCGAGCTCGGCCGAGATCACGGCACTCGGCCGCCTGTCGATGCTCTCGCAGCGCATCGGGCGCACCGCGAACGAATTTCTCAGCGGTGACGCGACGAGTTCGAATTCGGTGCTCTCGCTCAGCAAGGACCTGACCTCCTACAACGAGACCACGCGAGGGCTCATCGACGGCAACGCCGCACTCGGCTTGAGCCCCGCGCGCGACCCGCAGGAACGCGAACGTTTGATCGCGCTGTCGCGCACGTACCAGGACACGCGGGCACGCGGCGCACTCATCGTCGACAACCTGCCTGCCATCAACGCGGCGCGGCAGGCGCAGAACGCGATCTCGACCGACAGCGAACCGCTGCGCAAGAATCTGGAGTTCGTGCAGGAGCAGCTGGGCGCCGAAACGGCGGCGAGCCCGCTCACGGTCGTGCCATTGATCCTCTTCCTGATGCTGGTCGCCCTGGGCGGCTACGGTCTGCTTCGGCTCTACGTGACCGACCAGAGCCAGCAGGCGCGACTGGCGCAGGACCGGCGCGTCGAAGCCGAAGGCCAGGAGCAGGAGGCCAAGCGCGTCAACGATGCCAACCAGGCCGCGATTCTGCGGTTGATGAACGAGCTGCAGGGCGTCGCGGAAGGCGACCTGACGCAGCAGGCCACGGTGACCGAGGACATCACCGGCGCGATCGCCGACTCGGTGAACTACACAGTGGAAGAGCTGCGTTCGCTGGTGGCGCAGGTGCAGGGCACGGTGGGTCGCGTGACCGCGACCACCGAGCAGGTCGAAGCCAACTCGACCGAGCTGCTCGCCACCTCGTCCGAACAGCTGCGCGAGATTCGCGACACCGGCGAATCGGTGTTGCAGATGGCGGGCCGAATCAACAACGTGTCGTCGCAGGCGCAGGAAAGCGCCCAGGTGGCGCGGCAGTCGCTCGACGCCGCCGAGACCGGTTTGAAAGCGGTGCAGAACACGATTGGCGGCATGAACGCGATCCGCGACCAGATCCAAGAAACCTCAAAGCGCATCAAGCGGCTGGGCGAATCGTCGCAGGAGATCGGCGAGATCACCGAGCTGATCTCGGACATCACCGAGCAGACCAACGTGCTGGCCTTGAACGCCGCCATTCAGGCGGCTTCGGCCGGTGAAGCGGGTCGCGGCTTCTCGGTGGTCGCCGAAGAAGTGCAGCGATTGGCGGAACGCTCCGGCGATGCGACACGGCAAATCGCGGCCCTTGTCAAGACGATCCAGACCGACACCCAGGACGCCGTCGGTGCGATGGAG
Source organism: Caldimonas sp. (assembly GCA_965246805.1). Classification (GTDB taxonomy): domain Bacteria; phylum Pseudomonadota; class Gammaproteobacteria; order Burkholderiales; family Burkholderiaceae_C; genus Schlegelella_A. The sequence continues at coordinate 784,764 of CBDFFO010000006.1, forward strand.
CGATCGACCCAGGGCGTGGTCGAAGGAACGAAACTGACCGACGCGGCGGGTTCGGCGCTCGGCGAGATCGACCGCGTGTCGCGCCAGCTTGCGGACCTGATCGGCCAGATCTCGAACACCGCGCTCAGCGAAGCACAGTCGGCGAACGTCGTGGCATCGAACATCCAGCACATCTTCGCGGTGACGGAACAGACCGGCGAAGGCACGCGTTCGACCGCGCAGATGGTGCGCGAGCTGTCACGAACCGCTGAAGAACTCAGCCAATCGGTGGCGCGATTCAAGATCGCGTGAACTTGTCGGCGCCCGCGGGTCGCGGCCGAGCGCCATACTCAATCGGACAGAGGTCACGATGGACAGCAAACCCAGCGACATGAAGAGCCTCGACACGCCCGTCGGCGCCGGCGACGACCTGAGCGCGATCGCATGGGTCCACGAAGAACTGCGCAAGTCGCTCGACAGCGCACACAAGTCGCTGCGTCGCTTTTTCAAGGACACCGAGGCCGTCACCGGATCGGACATCGATTCGGTCGACCCCGGCGTGCTGCGCACCGCGCGTGCGCAGCTGCACCAGGGCGTTGGCGCGCTGGAACTGGTGGGGCTGCCGGCGCCTGCCATCGTGCTGCGCGCGAGCGAGGCCGCGGTGCAGCGCGCGATCGCCAAGCCGCTCTCGCTCACGCCGGCGCTCGTCGGCCACATCGAGAAGCTCTCGTTCGGCCTGCTCGACTTCCTGACGCGCTTGCTCAACGGCAAGCCGGTTTCGCCGCTCTCGCTGTTCCCGCAATACCGTGCGGTGCAGGAAGGCGTGGAGGCCGAGCGAGTGCACCCGGCCGATCTGTGGTCGGTCGATTGGCGCTGGCGCGAGGTGCCTGCCGACCCGGACGCCTCGCCCCAGGCGCCCGACACGAGCGCGCAGGCGCTGATCGAAAACCAGTTGCTCGCGTTGATGCGCGGCGTGAAGCCCGTGGAAGCCGCTGCGCGCATGAGCGATCTCTCGGCCAACCTAGGTGCCGGCGCGGCCGACCCCGAGGTGCGCACGTTCTGGCGCCTCGCCGCCGGTGTGTTCGAGGCGCAGAAGCTCGGCCTGCTCGGCTTCGACGTGTTCAGCAAGCGCGTCGCGTCGCGGCTGCTCGCTCAGTTCCGCATCTTGCGGCGCGGCGACTCGGACGTCTCGGAACGCCTCGCGCGCGACCTGCTCTTCTTCTGCGCCCAGAGCCACGCACCTGCCATAGGCCAGCACGCGCCGAGACTCTCGCACGTGCGACTCGCTTATGGCCTTACCGGCCACACCGCGATTGACTATTCGGCGAGCGCGCTCGGGCGCTTCGATCCGGCCATCGTGCAGCACGCGAAGAAGCGCGTGGCCGCTGCGAAGGAAGCTTGGTCGGCCACGGCCGGCGGCGAGATGCATCGACTTGCGGGCCTCACCGAGCAGTTCACGCTGGTCGGCGATTCGCTGAAGAAACTGTTCCCGCACGGCGAGCTGTTTGCCACCGAACTGCAGAACGCGGTGGCGCAGACGCAAGGCGCGAACGCGCCGCCGCCGGCCCCGATTGCGATGGAAGTCGCGACCAGCCTGCTCTACATCGACGCTGCACTCGACGACTTCGACTTCGACAACCTCGAACACGCGCAACGCATCAAGCGCCTCGCCGAACGGCTCGAGGCCGTGCGCCAGCACCAGCCGCCGCAGCCGCTCGAGGTGTGGATGGAGGAGCTGTACCGACACGTCTCCGATCGGCAGACCATGGGCAGCGTGGTGCAGGAGCTGCGGGCGTCGCTCTCGGAGGTCGAAAAGTCGATCGACGCGTTCTTCAGGAATCCGGCCGACCACGGCCTGCTGAGCGAGGTCTCCCCGCAACTCGCATCGATGCGCGGCGTGCTGTCGGTGCTCGGCATGGACCAGGCGACGCATGCGGTCGCGCGCATGCGTGAAGAGATCGATGGCTTGGTCGAGACCGAGATCGACCAGGCGAAGATCGAGCAGGCGGGTGTGTTCGAGCGCCTGGCGGGCAACCTGAGCGCGCTCGGCTTCCTGATCGACATGCTGAGCGTGCAGCCGCAGATGGCGAAGTCGCTGTTCGCGTTCGACGCCGCGACCGGCGTTCTTGCGCCCGTGATGGGTCGCAGTTCGGGCGCCGAGCCCGCCGCCGACACCACGGCCGCGCCGACGCTCGCGGCGCCGATCGAACAACGCCTGATCGAGCAGGCCCAGTTGCTCGCCTTCAGCTCGATGCGCGAAGACGTGCCGCTGCAGGACGTGGCGCGCGACCTCGAACGCCTCTCGCACGAAGCACAGGCCGCCGACCAGCCGGGCCTTGCTGCCGCGGTGCTGAAGGCGCAGGAAGCGCTCGAACGCGCGCAACGCCCCGACGAAGTGACGAGCGCGCGCGGCGATCTGTCGGAAGCGCTGGTCGATTTCGTCGCCGCTTCGACCGAGCCCGCCGGCTACAGCGTCGCCACCGAGCCGGCGCCTCTCGCGCCGTCGAAGTCGATCATGGCCGTCGGCGATCTCGAGCACGACGACGAGATGCGCGAGGTCTTCCTAGAAGAAGCGCGCGAGGTGGTGGCCGACGCGAGCCGGGCCTGCGCCGATCTGACGAGCGCCGCTGACGACATCGGTCTCGCGACCATCGTGCGGCGCGCTTTCCACACGTTGAAGGGCAGCTCTCGCATGGTCGGCCTCACCGCGTTCGGTGAAGCCGCCTGGGTTTGCGAACAGGTCTACAACTCGCACATGGCCGACCAGCGCTCGATCGAAGCGCCGTTGCTCGAGTTCACCGAATACGCGCTCGGCTATCTGTCGGGCTGGGTCGAGGAGATCGCGGCGAACCAGCCGCCGACGCACGACGATTCGCACATCAAGCTCGCCGCCACGCGCCTCGCGAGGCGGGCCGACGGCAACGGCAAGTTGCCGACCTTCGACACGCCGTCGCCCGCGCAGGCACCGTCGCCCGCGCCTGCACCGTCGCCCGCCGCGCATACGCCGCAGACGCCCGCGACGCCGCGCGCCGACGAGCGTGCGCCGGCCGACGACGTCGCGTTCGAGCTCGATCTCTCTGCCCTCGACAACGTTCCGGACGCGCCCGTCTCGACGCACAGCGTGCCCGGCGCGCTCGACACCAGCGCGAGCGCGATGTTCGATCCCTTTCAGTCGACGTCGATCGAGGAGACCGTCACCTCGCCGAACTTGTTCGTCGACACGTCGATCTCGACCGACATGCTCGATCTGGATCTTGGCGCCGCTGCGCCCGAATCGATGATCGAGAGCCTGTCGCCGAGCACGGACATCGGTTCGATGTCCCCGGGCGAGCCGAACCCGACGCTCGACTTCGCGAGTGGCGAGGCGCTCGCGCCGTCGACACGCCATGGGGACCTGGGTGACACCGGCAGCGGCGTCGACATCCTGACCGCATCGGGATCGCTCGACGGCCTGGCGGCCGACGAGCACGTGAAGGTGGTGGGCAACCTGCGCATCGGCATTCCACTCTTCAACATCTATCTGAACGAGGCCGACGAACTGTCGCGCCGCCTCACGACCGAGCTGGCCGAATGGGCGATGGAGCTGCACCGGCCGGTCGGCGAATCGCCGATCGCCCTTGCGCACTCGATGGCCGGCAGCTCAGCCACGGTGGGTTTCACAGCGCTCTCGCACCTCGCGCGCACGCTCGAGCACGCGTTGCAGCGTTCGCAAGACATCGGCCATGGCACCGACGAGGAGGCGCGCCTCTTCGTGCACGCTGCCGAGGAGATCCGCCGCCTGCTGCATCAATTCGCCGCCGGCTTCCTGCGCGACCCGTCGTCCGATCTGCTGGCACGGCTCTCGAACCACGAACTCACCTCCGCGATGCGGCTGGAGGCGATCACGGCCGCGGCCGAAGCACGCGGCGGCGCACCCGAGTCTGACAGCACGGCGGCGCCGCTCATCGACCTGATGACGATCGATACCGCCGAGCCCTCGACGGTGGTCGACCTGGCACCACCGGGCTTGCGCGACACGGCGGATCCAACCACCGTGACCGATCGCGGCCTGGCCGAAAGCGCGAGCACGGTCTCGGCGGTCGCGCCGCCTGGACTGTCGTTTGCGGCTTACCAAGCCGATCCCGACGCGCCCGACTTCGGCGTGGACACGGCCGGTGCCGGCCCGGCCGTCAACGACGGGCCGCTCGTCACCGACGAGACGATCGAGCAGGTGCCGATTGACGACCCCGAGGCCAATGCCAATGCCAAGGCCGATGCCAAGGCCGATGCCGATGCCAAGGCCGATGCCGATGCCGAATCAGAAGCGGCCGCGGCCGCGGCCGAGGCGAGCCGACCCGTGTTCGCGCCCGAGATACGCGCCATTGGCGGGCCCGGCTCGATGCTGCGCGAGCCAGCAGAGCCGCCGGCGTCCGCATCGCCACCGGGGATTGTTCATCCGGTCGTCGCGGCCGACGACCGACACGACGTTCATGACGTTCATGACGAGCATCGCGACGGCGCGCCGAGGTCGTCGTTCGGCGGGCTGCACGACCCGCTCGACGCGTTGGTGCTGTCCGAACTGAAGCCGCTCGGCGCGGCGCCGTCGGAAGTCGAGCGCGTCTCGGTTCCCGAGCACGACACCGCGGGTGAGGACGACGACATCGATGCGGTCGATGCGCTCGATCTCGAACTGTTTCCGATCTTCGAGGAAGAAGCGCTCGAGTTGTTGCCGAAGCTGGCGTCGCAACTGCGCGATTGGGTCGGCGCGCCCCAACAGGCCACGTACCCCGCCGGCTGCATGCGGACCTTGCACACGCTCAAGGGTGGTGCCCGCCTCGCTGGCGCCATGCGCCTCGGCGAGATGGCGCACCGCCTCGAATCGCGCATCGAGGAGCTGGCCGCGGAACCGGACATCGAGGTGACTGAGGTCGAAGCGCTCGAGTCCTATGGCGACACGATGCAGCAGGCCTTCGAGGCCCTGCGCAACCGTGACGCGAAAGCGTACGCAGAAGCGCAAGCGGCGGCGACCGCGGAAGGGACTGCGTCCGCGCCCGCGGCGAACCGACCGACGTCGGACGCACCGACACCGGTACCGACGGTACCGACGCCCCCAACGCCGAGCGAATTTGGCGAAGCCCCTGTTGCGACCACGTCAAGTTCGAGACCCGACGAACCGATGCCGCCGGCCAGCGACGCCGCGGCCAACGACGAGCTCGCGAACGACAGCCAGCACTCGACCCCGGTTTCGCCGGTGCCGTTCGGTGCTGGCGAAGTCGACCACATCTCCGTCGACCAACCGATGCCGGTTGCCGAAGCGGCGCCAGCCCGATCGACAGCTGCGCCCGCCCCGTCGCCCAAGCGCGGGGCAGAGCTCCCTGCCATCGACTGGAGCCGTTTCGCCGCCACCTCCGTTCCAGCCGTGAAGCCGGACGACCGGCCGTTGACGGCCGCGCAATCGGCCGTGCGGGTTCGCGCGCCGGTGCTCGACCGTCTCGTCAACCAGGCCGGTGAGGTGAGCATCACGCGTTCACGCATCGAGTCGGGCGTGACGCAGATCAAGAATTCGCTCGGTGACCTGACCGAAAACCTCGAGCGCCTTCGGGGCCAGTTGCGCGACATCGAACTCCAGGGCGAGGTCCAGATGACCTCGCGACTCGAGGCGGCGAAGGCGGCGTCGCAATCGTTCGACCCGCTCGAGTTCGACCGCTTCACGCGCTTCCAGGAACTGACGCGCATGATGGCCGAATCGGTCAACGACGTCGCGACCGTGCAGCGCACCTTGCAGCGCTCGCTCGAAAGCGCGGAAGACGAGCTCGTCGCGCAGGCGCGCCTCACGCGCGAGCTCCAAGACGACTTGCTGCGCACCCGCATGATCGAGTTCGAGGGCTTGTCGGATCGGCTCTATCGCGTCGTGCGCCTGACCGCGAAGGAACTCGGCAAGCAGGTCCGGCTCGACATCGTCGGCGGCTCGATCGAAGTCGATCGCGGCGTTCTCGACCGGATGACGGCGTCGTTCGAACACCTGCTGCGCAATTGCATCACGCACGGCATCGAGAAGCCCGAAACGCGCACCGCGTCGGGCAAGGATGCGACCGGCACGGTCGTGGTCTCGCTCACGCAAGAAGGCAACGAAGTCGGCGTCGAGTTCCGCGACGACGGCGCCGGCCTCAACCTGGCGCGCATCCGCGACAAGGCCATCGCTTCGGGCCTGCTCGATCCGGACGCGCAAGTCGACGATGCGTCGCTCGCCAATTTCATTTTCACCGCTGGGTTCTCGACCGCCGACACCGTCACCGAACTCGCTGGCCGCGGCGTCGGCATGGACGTGGTGCGCAACGACGTGATCGCGATCGGTGGCCGCATCGAAACCGGCACCGAAGCGGGCAAGGGCACCTCCTTCAAGCTGATCCTGCCGCTCACGACGGCGGTGACGCAAGTGGTGATGCTGCGATGCGGCGACAACAACGTCGCGGTGCCGTCAACGCTGGTCGAACTCGTGCGGCGGGCCACGCCGGCCGAGATCGACGAGGCCTACGCGACCGGCCTCTACGCGTTCGGTGACCGCCCACTGCCGTTCTTCTGGCTCGGCGCGTTGCTGCAGATGAGCGCGCGGCCGCAGCAAAGCACCGCACGTTCGCATACGGTGGTGTTTATTCGCAGCGCCCAGCAGCGCATTGCGATCCATGTCGACGAAGTGCTGGGCAACCAGGAAGTGGTGGTGAAGAACCTCGGCCCGCAGCTCTCGCGCCTGCCGGGTCTGGCGGGCATCACGCTGCTCGCGTCGGGCGCCGCAGCGTTGATCTACAACCCGGTCGCGTTGGCGACCCTCTACGGCGATGCAGCCCGCGCCTCGACTCGCGCGGCTTTCACGGGCGGGACGGGCGACCGTGCCGCGCTGCTGCGCGCGCCCGAGGCACCGCCGCTCGCGCCGCTGGTGCTGGTGGTCGACGATTCGCTCACGGTGCGCCGCGTCACGCAGCGCATGCTGGTGCGAGAAGGCTATCGCGTGACGTTGGCGAAAGACGGACTGGACGCGCTCGAACGCCTCGCCGAAGAGGTACCGACAATCGTGCTTTCCGACATCGAGATGCCGCGCATGGACGGCTTCGACCTGGTGCGCAACATCCGCGCCGATGCGCGACTGCGAGAACTCCCTGTCATCATGATCACCTCTCGCATCGCGCAGAAGCACCGCGACCACGCGGTTGAACTCGGCGTCGATCATTACCTCGGCAAGCCGTATTCAGAAGAAGATCTGCTGGCGCTGGTGGGCCGCTACACGAAGCCGCAGAACGACGAGGCGATCACGTTGCAATGACCGGCCGATGGCGTGTTGCGCCGGGTTGACCACGAAGCGCGGTCGGCGGTGGTCGACTGGTTGACAGGGTGGGCTGGAACGCGCTTTTGATGTTTTGAGCGGCGAAGCCGCGGGCGAGCGGCGGTCGGTGCGTGGCTGCCGCGGTCATCGCTGGCGCGATGACTTCCCGTCGGCGTCCGGGTTCTGGGGGCGAGCGCAGAACTCGCCCTCGTAGGTGAGGCAGAGCGCTCCGGGTGAGGCAGGGCTCGGGGCTCAGACAACTGCGCTCGTCGTGCTCCACGCCGCGGGGTCCCCCAGAACCCGAACACCGCCGGCGCTTGCAGATACGCACCGACAGCCACTCGCCCGCGGCTTCGCTGCAGCGCAGTGCTCCTCCAAGTCCCCTCGCTTGCGAGCGGGAGAGGGGGCAGGCCCCGACGGTGCGCAAAACGGCTGCGCCTTTGCCTCGCCGCAGCCAGCATCACCGCACGCCTCCGCACATCACCCACGTCATGCCAACCGCCATCGACGCAAGAGCCACATAAGACCGCTACGCCGCTATCTCCTTCACCACCGCGTATCGGGCCAACGTCTTCTGCCGCGCTTCGTCGTGGTCGACGAGCGGCATCGGGTAGTCGCGGCCGAGTTCCAGACCGGCGCTCTCGAGATCGATCGGCCGTGCGAGCCAGGGCGCGTGGATCAGGTCGTTCGAGAGCCCCGCGAGCTGCGGCAAGTAGCGACGGATGAATTTGCCCTCGGCGTCGAACTTCTCGCTCTGCGTCACGGGGTTAAAGATGCGGAAGTAGGGCTGCGCGTCGCAACCCGTCGAGGCGGCCCATTGCCAGCCGCCGTTGTTGGCGCCGAGGTCGTAGTCGATCAGCTTCTCGGCGAAGTAGCGTTCGCCGCGGCGGTAGTCGATGCCGAGATCCTTCACCAAGAAGCTGGCGGTCACCATCCGCAAGCGGTTGTGCATGTAGCCGGTCTGGTTGATCTGCGCCATCGCGGCATCGACCAGCGGGTATCCGGTGGCGCCGCGGCACCACGCGTCGAACATCGCGTCGGCGTGTTTGCCGTGCTCCCAACGGATGCGGTTGTAGGCGGGCTTGAAGCAGGCGTGCGCGACGAAGGCCTGGTGCGCGAGCACCTGTTGGTAGAAGTCACGCCAGATCAGTTCGGAGAGCCAGACCTGCGCGCCGCGCGGGTCGGTACCGGCGCGGCTCTCGATGACCGCGTTCGCACGCCGCACGAGCTCGCGGATCGAGATGGTGCCGAAGCGCAGGTGTACCGACAGATAGCTCGGACCCTTGATGGACGGGAAATCGCGCGCGACGTCGTAGTCTCCGATGCGGCTCAGAAAATCGTCGAGCAACGCACGCGCCGGCGCGCTGCCCCCGTGCACGTCCCATGAATGCAGATCGGTACGCTCGAAGCCAAGCGCTTCGAGCGCAGGCAACGAGGCCGCCGCGCCTTCAGGGATCGGCGCCAGAGCCGCAGCATGTTGTGCGACCGGATAGGCCTTGGTGTAGAACGCATCGAGCTTGGCGAGCCATGCGTTCTTGTACGGCGTGAACACGCTGTAGGGCTTGCCGCTCAGCGTCATCACCTCGTTGCGCTCGAAAATCACGTGGTCTTTCGACGTGTGCAGCGCGATGCCCGCATCGGCCAGCAAGCCGCGCACTTTCGCATCGCGTTCGAGCGCATAAGGCTCGTCGTCGTGGTTTGCATAGACGGCCTGCACATCGAGCGCCCTGGCGATCCGCACGATCTCGCTGGCCCCGGCGCCATGGCCCACGACCAGGCCGGCGCCGCTCACGCCGTGGTCGAGTGCGAGCTCGGCCAGGTCGCGGTCGAGCGCCGCACAGCTGTCATGGATGAACTCGACGCGCCGGTCCACGCGCGGCAGCGGGTCGAGGATGTCGGTGTCGAACACGAAGGCACACCACACGCGGCGCGCCGCTCTCAGCGCGTGATAGAGCGCCGCCTGGTCATCAGCGCGCAGGTCGCGTCGGAACCAGACCAGAGCGGAAGCGATCGGTTTTTCCATGTTCGAAGGCCTGGAGTCTGCCGCAGTCATAAAATGCGCGCATGGCCGGCACGTCGATCAATCTCACGAACCAGTTCCTGATCGCCATGCCCGGCATGGGCGACGGCACCTTCGCGGGCAGCGTGATCTACATGTGCGAGCACACCGAGAAGGGTGCGCTCGGCCTCGTGATCAACAAGCCGATCGACATCAAGCTGAAGAACCTGTTCGAGAAGGTCGAGCTCTCGCTCGATCGGGAAGACCTGGCGGGTCTGGCCGAGGCCCCGGTCTATTTCGGCGGCCCGGTGCAGACCGAACGCGGCTTCGTGTTGCACGAGCCGCTGGCTGCCGAAAACGATGCCGGCAGCGGCTACAACTCGTCGTTGCAGATCGAGGGCGGCCTCGAGATGACGACCAGCAAGGACGTGCTGCAAGCCCTCGCGAACGGCACCGGCCCGAGCCGCGTGCTGGTGACGCTCGGCTACAGTGGCTGGGGAGCTGGCCAGCTCGAAGACGAGATGAGCCGCAACGGCTGGATCAACGTCAGCGCCGAGCGAGCGATCATCTTCGACACGCCGGTCGACCAGCGCTACGACAAGGCGCTCTCGCTGCTCGGCATCGACCCGCGCATGCTGAGCCAGGAAGCGGGCCACGCGTGAGCGGCACGCGGCGAGCCCGATGACGACCGCAGTGACGACGGTGGCGAAACACCCATCGACGTCGTTGCACCGATCCTTTCTCGCGTTCGACTTCGGCACCAAGACCACCGGGGTGGCGAGCGGCAACACGCTCACCGGTCATGCGACGCCGCTTGGCAGCCTGGCGTTGCAAGGCACGGCGCGCCTCGACGCGATCGGCAAGCTCATTCAAGAATGGCAGCCTGATGCGCTCGTGGTCGGTTTGCCGTTGCACCCCGATGGCGCCGCGCACGCGAACACGCGACGGGTGCGTGTCTTCGTTGCCGAGTTGCACGCGCGCTTCGGATTGCCGGTGCATCTGAGCGACGAGCGCTACACGACGACCGCGGCACGCGAATCGGGCGCGCGCGATCTCGATGCAGCGGCTGCCGCGCTCATTCTCGAGCAGCATCTGCGGAGTCTCGCGTGAGCGAAGCGAGCACCATCACGCGAGACGCCTCGACGCTCGACGCCGAGTCGATGTACGCCGAACTGCTAGGTCGCATCCCGGCGCTGCTCGAGCCCGACGCGATCATCGTCGGCATCTGGTCGGGCGGCGCGTGGCTCGCCGAGCGCTTGCAGCACGACCTCCGTCGCGAAGGCGAGCACGGCGTGATCTCGAGCGCCCTGCATCGCGACGACTTCTCGTCGCGGGGTCTCACGGCGGGCGCCGACCCGACGCGCTTGCCCTTCGAAGTCGAAGGCAGCCGCATCCTGCTGGTCGACGACGTGCTCTACACCGGGCGCACCGTGCGCGCCGCCATCAACGAGCTCTACGACTTCGGTCGGCCGGCGAGCATCCGGCTCGCGGTGATGGTCGACCGTGGCGGGCGCCAGTTGCCCGTCGAGGCGGCCCTGTCGATCGCGGCGGTGACGCTGGCCGCGGAACAACGGCTCTCGCTGGTGCGCGACAACGCCGGCCGCTTCGCGTTCGAGGTGCGATGACGATGGCCGCCCCACGCACCTTCGGCACCCGCAACCCCCAGCTCAACGCCCACGGCGAGCTGATCCACCTGTTGTCGATCGAAGGCCTGCCGGCGCCGGTCATCCACCACATCCTCGACACCGCGGGCACCTTCCTGAGCGTGAACGATCGCGACGTGAAGAAGGTGCCGCTGCTGCGGGGAAAAAGCGTCTTCAACCTCTTCTTCGAGAACAGCACGCGCACGCGCACCACGTTCGAGATCGCGGCCAAGCGCCTGTCGGCCGACGTCATCAACCTCGACATCGCGCGCTCGAGCACCGCCAAGGGCGAGAGCCTGCTCGACACCATCGCGAACCTCTCGGCGATGCATGCCGACATGTTCGTCGTGCGCCACGGCGAGAGCGGCGCGCCGTACCTGATCGCGCAGCACTGCGCGCCGCACGTGCACGTTGTCAACGCGGGCGACGGTCGGCACGCGCACCCGACGCAGGGCCTGCTCGACATGTACACGATCCGCCATTACAAGCGCGACTTCAGCAACCTCGTCGTCGCGATCGTCGGTGACATCGTTCATTCACGCGTCGCGCGATCCGACATCCACTCACTGACGACGCTGGGCGCAGCTGAAATTCGCGCGGTCGGCCCGAAGACGCTGGTGCCCGGCGACCTCGCCGCGATGGGCGTGCGCGTCTGCCACGACATGGCAGAAGGCGTTGCGGGTGCCGACGTCGTCATCATGCTGCGACTTCAGAACGAGCGCATGAGCGGCGCGATGTTGCCGAGTGCTGGCGAGTTCGCGAAGACCTACGGGCTCACGCCCGAGAAGCTCGCGCTCGCCAAGCCCGATGCGATCGTGATGCACCCGGGGCCGATCAACCGCGGTGTCGAAATCGATTCCGCCGTGGCCGACGGCGCGCAGAGCGTGATCCTGCCGCAGGTCACCTTCGGCATCGCGGTGCGCATGGCCGTGATGTCGATCATCGCGGGCAACAGCGCATGAGGCTCGCGATCACCGGTGGTCGCGTCATCGACCCGGCGCGCGGCCACGACGCGGTCGGTGACGTCGCGATCGCCGATGGCCGCATCGTCGGCATCGGTACTTTGCCTGCCGATTTCAACGCCCACCGAACGATCGACGCGCGCAGCCTCGGCGTGATTCCCGGCCTCGTCGACCTCGCGGCGCGATTGCGGGAGCCGGGTCACGAAGCCGAAGGCATGCTCGAGTCGGAGATGGCCGCGGCCGTCGCCGGTGGCGTCACCAGTCTCGTCTGCCCGCCCGACACCGACCCGGTGCTCGACGAACCCGGCCTGGTCGAGATGCTGAAGTTCCGCGCGCGTGGCCTCGACCTCGCGCGGCTCTACCCGCTCGGCGCATTGACATGCGGCCTGAAGGGCGAATCGCTCACCGAGATGGCCGAGCTCACGGAAGCGGGTTGCATCGGCTTCTCGCAAGCCGATGTGCCGGTGCGTGACACGCTGGTGCTGCATCGCGCGCTGCAATACGCGGCGAGCTTCGGCTACGCGGTGTGGTTGCGGCCAGAGGACGCGAGTCTGGGCAACGGCGTCGCCGCCAAGGGGGCGCTCGCGACGCGCATGGGCCTGAGCGGCGTGCCGGTCATCGCCGAGACCATCGCACTGCTCACGCTCTTCGAGCTCGTGCGCGACACCGGCGCGCGCGTTCACGTGTGCCGTCTCAGCAGTGCCGCCGGCATCGAACTGGTGCGGCGCGCGAAGGCGGAGGGCCTGGCCGTCACGGCCGATGCGAGCATCAACCAGCTGCACCTCATCGATCTCGACATCGGCTACTTCGATGCCGCGATGCGCCTCACGCCGCCGTTGCGCCAACAGCGCGACCGGGATGCCATCCGTGCCGGACTGGCCGACGGCACCATCGACGCGCTCGTCAGCGATCACACGCCGGTCGCGGCCGATGCGAAGAACCTGCCGTTCGCTGAAGCCGAACCCGGCGCCACCGGCCTCGAGTTGCTGCTCGCTCTCGCGCTCAAGTGGGGCGCGGAGGCAGGCCTGCCGCTGCTGCGATCGCTCGCGACGGTGACGAGCCGACCCGCGGCCGTGGTCCGAGAGGCGTTCGGACCCACGTCGCGAGACGCCACCGCCAGCGTCGGCGGCTTGGCCGTGGGCGGCATCGCCGACCTCTGCCTCTTCGGGCTCGATGAGCGATGGACGGCCGACCCGACCCGCTTACGCAGCCAGGGCCGTCACACGCCGTTCGCACACCATGATCTGCCAGGCCCTGTGCACTTCACGTTGATCGGCGGCCGCATCGCGTTCGAGCGCGACGCTTGAATCCGCTGCGCGCCGTATGGCGCCTGACGCGCAGCGTGCTGCATGTGTTCAAGGGCATGCTGATCTGCGCGATGGTTTTCCCGCGCATCGACGATGCCGCGCAGCGGGTTCACGTGCGCCGCTGGTCGGCGCGCATGCTCGAGTTGCTCGGCATCGGCATCGATGCGCGCGGCACACCCACGCCGGGGCCGGTGCTGGTGGTCGCGAACCACGTGTCGTGGCTCGACATCGTCGCCATCAACGCGATGCGGCCGGTGCGCTTCGTCGCCAAGGCCGACATGCGGCGATGGCCGTTGCTGGGCTGGATGGTCGCGGCCAGCGGCACGCTCTTCATCGAGCGCGCGAAGAAGCGGGACGCGTTGCGTGTCGCGCATCGCATCGCCGCCGCGTTGCGCGAGGGTGGATGCCTTGCGGTGTTCCCGGAAGGCACCACGGGCGACGGCCATGCGCGCTTGCCCTTTCATGCCAACCTGCTGCAGGCGGCAATCTCGAGCGAGGTGCCGCTGCAGCCGGTCGCATTGCGCTACAGCGACGCCTCGGGGCCGATCAGCGCGGCCGCGGCCTACGTCGGCGAGATGACACTCGCCAGTTCGTTGTGGGCGATCGTCGGGGCGCGCGGCCTGGTTGCGCACATCGAGCACCTGGCGCCCATGCCAGCGTCCGGACAGGACCGTCGCGAACTTGCCGCGCGCGCGCGCGCAGCAATCGACACCGCGCTGATCAACGACTACACGAGGTAGTGATGCCGGATCGGCTTCAGCGCGTCGTCGAGCTCGTACACCAGCGGCGCGCCGTTCGGAATGTTGAGGCCGACGATGTCGTCGTCCGAAATGCCGTCGAGGTATTTGACGAGCGCGCGGATGCTGTTGCCGTGTGCTGAGATGATGAGGCGCTGGCCGCGGCGGATCGCCGGTGCGAGCTCGGCTTCCCAGTAAGGCAACACGCGAGCGACGGTGTCTTTCAGGCACTCGGTGAGCGGCACAGCGTTCACCGGCAGGGCGGCGTAGCGCGGGTCAGCGCGTTCGCAGCGCGCATCTTCAGCGCCGAGCGCCGGGGGCGCCACGTCGTAACTGCGGCGCCACGCGAGCACTTGCGCGTCGCCGTATTCGCGCGCCGTCTCGGCCTTGTTGAGCCCTTGCAGCGCACCGTAATGCCGTTCGTTCAGGCGCCAATCGTTGCGCACCGGCAGCCACGCGCGGTCCATCTGATCGAGCGTGTGCCACAGGGTCCAGATCGCGCGTTTCAGAACCGAGGTGTAGGCCACGTCGAACTCGTAGCCGTGTCGCTTCAAAAGCCGGCCGGCGGCTTGGGCCTGCGCCACGCCGGTCGGCGTGAGCTCGACATCGGTCCAGCCGGTGAACCGGTTCTCGAGATTCCAGGTCGATTCGCCGTGGCGGAGCAGAACGAGTTTGTGCATGCGGCTTCGGAAAAGGGCAATGGCTGCGCGGGTCGCGGCGCCGAGAGGCGGAATTCTATAATTCGGGTCCTTCCGAAACGTGTCTGGCCGCTGCTGTGAGCTTTCTCATCGAGAACTGGTATCTCTTTGTCGTGGCCCTCGTCTCGGGCGCGCTGCTGTTCTGGCCAATGTTGAAGCAGGGTGGCGGCGCCGATTCGGTGAGCCCGGCCGACGCCGTGCAATTGATGAACCGTGAACGTGCCGTCCTTGTCGACGTGCGCGAGCCCGACGAATATGCCGCAGGTCACGTCGCCCACTCAAAGAGCGTGCCGCTCGCGACGCTCGAAGCCTCGCGCGACCTGCCGAAGAACAAGGCGCTGCCGGTGGTGCTGCTGTGTGCCACGGGCGCGCGCGCGTCGAGCGCGGTGCCCACGCTGAAGAAGCTCGGTTTCTCGAACGTGCGTTCGCTCAGCGGCGGCCTCGGCGCATGGCGTGCGGCGAATCTGCCGGTCGAAAAGACGACCTGACTCCTGCAACGACGAAGTTCCCATGCAAACCGTGAAGATGTTCAGCACCGGCACTTGCCCTTACTGCATACGCGCCAAGGCCTTGCTGCGCGAGCGTGGCGTGACCACCATCGACGACGTGCGGGTCGACGAGCAACCGCAGGAACGCAAGACGATGATCGAGCTCACCAGGCGCTACACCGTGCCGCAGATCTTCATTGGCCAGACCCATGTAGGCGGCTGCGACGAACTGGTCGCGCTCGACCGACGCGGCGAGTTGGTGCCGCTCCTGGCCGGCACGACATAATCGCTTCCCCGGGTCGCGTTAGAGCAAGGCACCCGCCACCCGAGGCTGCCGACGCGGCCACGTTTCCCTTCGAGGTTGCCCGCGGCAGCCGCGATTCCGACCTTCCCCAACGAGACCCCTGTCATGGCCGACGAAGCGAATCTGCCCCAGTTCCAGATCCAGCGCATCTACCTGAAAGACCTGTCGCTCGAGCAACCCAACGCGCCCCAGGTCCTGCTCGAGCAGGGCCAGCCGCAAGTGGAGATCAACCTCGGCCTCGCCGCGGCGCCGATCAGCGAGGGTGTCTACGAAGTGACGGTGACCGCAACGGTCACGACCAAGGTCAACGACAAGGTGCTTTTCCTCGTCGAAGCGAAGCAGGGCGGCATTTTCGAGATCCGCAACATCCCGCAAGACCAGCTGCAGCCGATCCTCGCGATCGCGTGCCCGAACATCATCTATCCGTACCTGCGCGCGATTGTCTCCGACGTCTGCACGCGCGCCGGCTTTCCGCCGGTGCTGCTCACGGAAGTGAACTTCCAAGGCATGTACGAGAACGAGGTCGCGCAGCAATCGCAGCAGATCAGCGCCGACGTGCCGGCCACGCCGACCACCAACGGCACGGCACACTGAGCGCGCCGTGCCCGGAGTGGTCTGCCGCGCTGCGGGGCCGCGTCGGGCACCGGCATTGGTTGGCGCTTGCGTGATCTGACCGCGTGAACGTCGCCATCTTCGGCGCCGGCGCCTGGGGCACTGCGCTTGCAGTGCACGCGGCCACGTTGCAGCCCACGCTGCTGTGGGCGCGCAATCCGAAACAGGCGACCGAGATGAACGGTCTGCACCTCAACGCACGCTACCTCGGCGAGGTGGCGCTGCCGTCGGCGTTGAAGGTCACTGCCGATTTCGAAGTCGCGCTCGTGCACGCTGCCGACGGCCTGGCGGTCATCGCGACGCCGATGTCGGCGCTCGACGAGATGCTGCATCGCGTGGTCTCGCGGGTGCCGCATGTGGTGTGGCTTTGCAAGGGCTTCGAGGCGGGCAGTGGCCGGTTGGGCCACGAGATCGCGGCGGCGGTCGGTGGCACGGCCAGGGTCGGCGTGCTGTCGGGCCCGAGTTTCGCGCACGAGGTCGCACGAGCGCAACCGACTGCGCTGGTCGTCGCGAGCCACGACAGCGCGCTCAACGCGGTGGCCGTCGGCGCGTTGCACGGCGCAGCGTTGCGCATCTACACATCGAACGACCCGGTCGGGGTGGAGGTCGGCGGCGCGATGAAGAATGTGCTCGCGATCGCGACCGGCATCGCCGACGGCATGGAGCTCGGCCTCAACGCACGTGCCGCGCTGGTGACCCGGGGCCTCGCCGAGATGACGCGGCTCGGCGTCGCGCTCGGCGGTCGTGCGGAGACCTTCATGGGCCTGTCGGGCGTGGGCGACCTGGTGCTGACGGCGACGGGCGACCTCTCTCGCAACCGGCGGGTCGGCCTCGGTCTGGCGCAGGGCCGCTCACTCGCCGAGGTTCTGGCGGGCCTAGGCCACGTGGCCGAGGGCGTGTTGTGCGCGCCGATGGTCTTGCAGCGCGCGCGTGATGCGGGCATCGACGTGCCGATCACCCGCGCGGTGGTGGCGGTGCTCGACGGCAGCGTGAGCGCCGATGACGCGCTCGATGACCTGATGGGACGAGGCCCGCGCGCGGAGGCGTGAGAGGCTCGGCGCGCTCGAGGCCCGTCAACGGAGGCGCTACGCGCCGCCGACGTAGCCGAGTTGCCGCCACGCTTCGAAGACCGTCACCGCGACGGCGTTGCTGAGGTTGAGGCTGCGCTGCTGCGCGCGCAACGGCAGTCGCAGCCATTGCGGGCGGGCGATCTGCTCGCGCACCGCGTCGGGCAGGCCGGCGGTCTCCGAGCCGAACACCAGCCAATCGCCGCGTTGAAAGGCGATCGATGCGAGCAGGCGTTCGCCGCGCGTCGTCAACGCGAACAGCCGATCGCCGGGCGGCCGTTCGGCCGCGATGAACTGCGGCCACGACGCGTGCGACCGCACCGCGGCGTACTCGTGGTAGTCGAGGCCGGCGCGTTTAAGGCGTGCGTCGTCCATCGCGAACCCGAGCGGTTCGATCAGGTGCAGCGCGCAGCCGGTGTTGGCGGCGAGCCGGATCACGTTGCCGGTGTTGGGCGGGATCTCTGGCTGCACCAGCACGATGTTCAGCAGCGGCGCGGGCTGCGCCTGCGCCTGCGCGTCGGCGGGTGCACCCGGGCGCGGCTCGCTACTCATCGCCGGGCCTAGGGGTGCGCGCGAGCACCCAGATCGAGATGCGTGCGGCGCCGGCTTGCCGAAACGTGCGTGCGATTTCGGCGCCGGTGCTGCCGGTCGTCATGACGTCGTCGATGACCGCGACGTCGAGGCCGGCGCATTCGCTGCGCCGACGCGGTTCGATCGCGAACGCGCCACGCACGTTCTCGGCCCGTTCCGCGAGCGGCACGCCGAGTTGATGCGACGAGTCGCGCACGCGCAGCACGAGCGTCGCATCGGCCCGCACGTCGAGCGCGGAAGCGATGCGACGCGTCAACGCCCAGGCCTGGTTGAATCCACGTTCACGCAGGCGCTCCCGGCTGAGGGGCACCGGCACGAGCAGCCCCGGCGCGGGATCGCCGCTGCGCCGGTGCGCATCTGCGACGAGGCGCGCGAATGTCGGAACCAGGTCGAGCGCGGCGTGGAACTTGAGCTGCGGGATCAAGCCGCTCCACGGGAAACCGTAGCCGACGGCGGCGATCGATCGATCGAAGGGAGGTGGCCGGGTGACGCATTCGTGGCAGGTCGCGGCTGGCGGCTCGGCTGGCAGCTCGGTTGAACCCGTCGCCATGCCGAGCCTCACCGGCAGCGGCAACGCACATGTCATGCAACGCGACACCGGTTCGGCGAATCGATCGAGGCACGCGGTGCACACACGCCCCTCGCCCCAGCTCCGGCAGACCGCACACAAACTCGGCAGCGCCCGACGCGCGCCTTGGCCGAGGCTCGACGTCAATGACCCGAGTCCGAGCTTGCCGTGCATCGCTCAATATACTGCTCGTCGATGGCCGAATCTGCACCTCCGAGCGCCGCGTCTAGCGCGCGCCGGCTCGATGGTCGCGCGGTACGCGCATCGCTCGAACGCCTCGCCCACGCCGACGCGGCGCCTTGGCTGCATCGGGAGGTGGCGCGTCGCATGGGCGAGCGTCTGGGCGTGATTCGCGTTGTGCCGGAACGCATCGTCGACTGGTGGGGCGGGGTCGGTGGCGGTGCATCTGTCCTCGCCGAGAATTACCCTGGCGCGCATCGAACGGTGATGGAGCCCACGAGCGCGTGGCGCACCTACAGCGCGCAGCAGGGGCAGTCGAAGTGGTGGTCGCCGGCGCGATGGCGCGGCGCGGTTGCCGACGTGATGCTCGACAGCAGCGCGCTCACCGCGCCCGTGCAACTCGTCTGGGCCAACATGATCGTGCACGCGGTCGGCGACCCGCCGCGCCTCTTCGCGCGCTGGAACGACGCGCTCGCCGTCGATGGCTTCGCGATGTTCTCGTGCCTCGGGCCCGACACGCTGAAGGAATTGCGCGCGCTCTATGCGGCTCGCGGGTGGCCCGCGCCGGCTGCCGACTTCATCGACATGCACGACCTCGGCGACATGCTCGTCGCCGCCGGCTTTGCCGATCCGGTGATGGATCAGGAGCTCCTCGTGATCCGCTGGAAAGACCCGGTCAAGCTGATCGCCGACCTGCGGGCGCTCGGCGGCAATGCATCGCCCGATCGCTTCGCGGGCCTGCGCACACGGCGTTGGCGGCGGGAGCTCGAGCAAGCGCTCGAATCGTTGAGAGAACCCGACGGCACCATCGCGCTCACCTTCGAAGTGGCTTACGGTCACGGCTTCAAGATCGCGCCGCGCGTGCGGGCGACCGGCGCCACCACCACCATTTCACTGGATGAGATGCGCACCCTCGTGCACAACGGGCAGGGTCATCTCTGATGGGTGCGATAAACTCTGGGGCTTCACCCAGGGGTGCGGGATTCGGCCACGAAGCAAGGTCTTTGCGCCCGCCAGCGCTTGTTCGATGGCGTTCGTGCAAAGTCCATCGCGAGTTCTCGGTTCATTCAGTCACGGCGCCATGACATCCATCACTTCCCCAGCATCCGGACGCCTGGTCCTGGCGGCCAAGCCAATGCGCTTCGGTCGCGAAGCAGCCGGCGGCGGTTCAGTCGAATGGATACTGCGCCGCAACTGCTCGATCGCGCCGCGCCAGATGCTGGCTTTCTACGCGTCGCTCTGCGTGTTGTCGCTGTCGATCGCGAGTGCGTTCTGGATGCGCGGCGCGTTGCTGGTGATGCCCTTTGCAGGCGTCGAACTGCTGGCGGTCGGCATCGCGTTGCTGGTCTACGCGCGCCACGCGGCCGATCGCGACAGCCTTCGCCTCGCAGGCACCGTCCTGACCGTCGAATGCACGTCCGGGCTGCACACCGTCCTGATCGACATGGCGCCCGCGTTCGTGCGCGTCGAGCCCGCCACCAGCGACCGCTCGCTCATCGAGCTCACCGATCGTGGCCGTCGCGTTTCGGTCGGTCGCTTCGTGCGCCCCGAACTCCGGCGTGCGCTGGCCGACGAACTGCGTGGCGCGCTGCGCCGCTGGCAGCACGAACCCCGCGCTTCGTTTTGACGAGAACCGAAATCGAACACCCATGCCCACGATGAAGAAAAAGAAGGAACGCCTGCACCAGGCTGCGCGGCTGGGATTCGCGCTGCTCACCACGTTCGTGTGGCATTCGGCGATGGCGCTCGGCGATCTGAAAGGTGGTCCTGCCGTCAACCAGTACAACCTGCACCCGGCCGTGACCGACATCGCCCGCGATCAGACCTGGCTGCACAACTTCATGCTGGTGATCTGCCTGGTGATCTTCATCGGCGTGTTCGGCGTGATGTTCTATTCGATCATCATGCATCGCAAGTCAAAGGGCGCGCGTGCGGCGAACTTCCACGAGAGCACCACGGTCGAGATTGCATGGACCATCGTGCCGCTGGTGATCGTGATCGGCATGGCGCTGCCGGCGACCAAGGTCGTCGTCGCGATGAAGGACACCAGCTCGGCCGATCTCACGGTGAAGGTCACGGGCATGCAGTGGCGGTGGGGTTACGACTACCTGAAGGGCGAGGGCGAGGGCATCGGGTTCCTGTCGACGCTCGACCCGGCGCAACGCGAGATGTCCGACGCGGGCAAGCCGGAAGGTGACGACTACCTGCTGAAGGTCGATAACGCACTGGTCGTGCCGGTCAACAAGAAAGTTCGGCTCATCACCACCGCGAACGACGTGATCCACGCGTTCTACGTGCCCTCGCTCGGTGTGCAGGAAACGGCGATTCCCGGTTTCGTGCGCGACACGTGGTTCCGCGCGACCGAACTCGGCACGTTCTACGGCCAGTGCTCGCAGCTGTGCGGCAAGGAGCACTCTTACATGCCGATCCAGGTCAAGGTCGTTTCGCAGGCCGATTACACGAAGTGGGTCGGCGACAAGAACAACGAAGCGGCAGCCAAACTCGACGACCCGGCCAAGGTCTGGGACCTGGCCGGTCTGCAGGCGCGGGGTGAAACGGTCTATGTCGCGAACTGCCAGATCTGCCACCAGGCGAACGGCAAGGGCGGCGGCAACATCAAGGCGCTCGACGCCGACCCGGTGGTGCTCGACGCCGACAAGACCAAGCAGATCCACGTGCTGCTGAACGGCCAGGCCAATGGCGCGATGCCGTCGTGGGCCAAGCTGAGCGACACCGAGATCGCCTCCGTCATCACGTACACCAAGAACCACTGGTCGAACACGACCGGCCAGATCGTGCAGCCGAGTGATGTCGCGGCTGAGCGCAAGTAAACATTTCAGGACAAGGACGAACGCCCATGAGCGCAGTGATCGGTCTCCCCGGCGGCGAGCACGCCAGCCACGACCACGACCACCATCTGGATGACGCCCATGGCGCGCCTCACGGCTGGCGTCGGTGGGTCTACGCGACGAACCACAAGGACATCGGCACGATGTACCTGCTGTTCTCGTTCACGATGTTCATGATCGGCGGCGTGCTCGCGCTCATCATCCGCGCCGAGCTGTTCCAGCCCGGCCTGCAGTTCGTGAACCCGCAGCTCTTCAACCAGCTGACGACGATGCACGGCCTCATCATGGTGTTCGGCGCCATCATGCCGGCCTTTGTCGGCTTCGCGAACTGGATGATCCCGATGCAGATCGGGGCGGCCGACATGGCTTTCGCGCGCATGAACAACCTGAGCTTCTGGTTGCTCATTCCGGCCGCGATCATGATCGTGAGCTCGTTCTTCCTGCCCGGCGGCGCGCCCGCCGCAGGCTGGACGCTCTACGCGCCGCTCACGCTGCAGATGGGCCCGTCGATGGATTCGGGCATCTTCGCGCTGCACATCCTGGGCGCAAGCTCGATCATGGGCTCGATCAACATCATCGTCACGATCCTCAACATGCGCGCCCCCGGCATGACGCTGATGAAGATGCCGCTCTTCTGCTGGACCTGGCTCATCACTGCCTACCTGTTGATCGCCGTGATGCCGGTGCTCGCCGGCGCGATCACGATGACGCTCACCGATCGCCACTTCGGCACCAGCTTCTTCAACCCCGCTGGCGGCGGCGACCCGGTGATGTACCAGCACATCTTCTGGTTCTTCGGCCACCCCGAGGTGTACATCATGATCTTGCCGGCCTTCGGCATCGTCAGCGCGATCATCCCGGCGTTCGCGAGGAAGCGCCTGTTCGGCTACACCTCGATGGTGTACGCCACCGCGTCGATCGCAATCCTGTCGTTCATCGTGTGGGCGCACCACATGTTCACGCAGGGCATGCCGGTCACCGGCCAGCTCTTCTTCATGTACGCGACGATGCTGATCGCCGTTCCCACCGGCGTGAAGGTCTTCAACTGGATCGCCACCATGTGGCGCGGCTCGATGACCTTCGAGACGCCGATGCTCTGGGCCGTCGGCTTCATCTTCGTGTTCACGATGGGCGGGTTCACCGGTCTCATCCTCGCGATGGCGCCGATCGACGTCGCGATCCACGACACCTATTACGTCGTCGCCCACTTCCACTACGTGCTCGTCGCCGGTTCGCTCTACGCGATGTTCGGCGGCTACTACTACTGGTCGCCGAAGTGGACCGGCGTGATGTACAGCGAGGTGCGCGGCAAGATCCACTTCTGGGCCTCGCTGATCTTCTTCAACCTGACCTTCTTCCCGATGCACTTCCTCGGCCTCGCCGGCATGCCGCGCCGCTACGCCGACTACCCGATGCAGTTCACCGACTTCAACCAGATCGCAAGCATCGGCGCGTTCGGCTTCGGCCTGACGCAGGTGTACTTCTTCTTCTTCGTGGTGTTGCCCGCGATGCGTGGCAAGGGCGCGCCCGCGCCGCAGCAGCCGTGGGACGGCGCCGAGGGCCTCGAGTGGGAAGTGCCCTCGCCGGCGCCGTTCCACACGTTCGAGACGCCGCCGAGGCTGAACGCGTCGGCCACCAAGGTCGTCGCCTGAGCGCGCCGCGCGCTCACGCGAAACGCATGACTCCGGAACAGCGCCAGAAGAACACACGGCTCGGGCTCGTCCTCGCGTCGATCGCGGTCGTGCTCTTCATCGGCTTCATCGCGAAGAGCGCGATGTTCGGCATTTGACGCGGAAGCGTCGAAGTCCCTGAAGGTCGCCCGAGCAACGTCATCCGAGCCATGGCCCTTCCGAGCTTTTCAGACACGGTCGCATCGCATTTGCGCGGCGACAACGCGCGCATGCTCGGCAAGCTGCTCGTCATCGTGTCGCTGATGTTCGCATTCGGCTACGCACTGGTGCCGATGTACAAGACGATTTGCAACGCGCTCGGTATCAACGTGCTGTCGCGATCAGAACTGCAGACCGGCGCCGGCGGCGGCAAGGACGGTGTCAACTCGCAGGTCGATGCCAGCCGCACCATCACCGTCGAGTTCGACGCGAACGCGCGCGGCCCCTGGGACTTCAAACCCGCGCAGCGGTCGGTCGAGGTCCACCCCGGCGAGCTCGTCAGCGTCATGTATGAGTTCCGCAACCGCCAGAACCACACGATGGTCGCGCAGGCCATCCCGAGCTACGCGCCCGCCGTGGCGATGGCGTCGTTCAACAAGCTCGAGTGCTTCTGCTTCACCGAGCACACGTTGAAGGCTGGCGAGAGCAAGCGGTGGCCCGTGGTGTTCGTGATCGACCGCAAGTTGCCGCGCGACGTCAAGACCATCACGTTGTCGTACACGTTCTTCGAGGTCGGTGGCCGCGTGCCCGCCGCGCCCGCCGACTCGGCGCGCGTGCCCGCCGCCGTCGTCACGCCTGGCGTGCTGCCGTCTTGAGTCATGCGCATGAGTTCGACATGAGCCATAACGACGAAGCTGCCATGCCGTTGCACCGGCGGAAGCTCTCGTTCGGAGCCACTGTGCGCGCCGTGGCGTGGTCTTTCTTCGGGGTCCGCAAGGCGCGCGATCTCGAAAGCGACGCCGCCCAGCTCAACCCCGTCCACCTCGTGATCGCCGGCATCATCGGCGCCGCGCTGTTCGTGGTCGCGTTGATCCTGCTCATCGACTGGGTGATCGCCAGCGGAGTCGCGACGTGACGAAGCCCTCTCGTCTCGCCCGTCACGCGATGCACAAGCTGCAAATCGCCCCCAATCCATTCCATCTGTCCGTTCGCGTTCCGGAGAAGCACCCATGTCGGCCCTGACGTCTGCGCCATCGCACTACTTCATTCCGGCGCCGTCGCGTCATCCGGCGTCGGCCGCGTTCGGCCTGCTGCTGGTGCTGGTCGGTGCGAGCCAGTGGGTCAACGGATCCGGCTGGGCCGCCTACCTGCTGCTCGCCGGGCTCGTGGTCTGGGCCTTCGTGATGCAGCGCTGGTTCCGCGATTCGATCGGCGAGAGCGAAAGTGGCCGCTACAGCATCGCCGTCGATGCGTCCTATCGTTGGAGCATGAGCTGGTTCATCTTCTCGGAGGTGATGTTCTTCGCCGCATTCTTCGGCGCGCTCTACTGGACCCGCAACCATTCGGTGCCGAACCTCGGCAGCCTCGACAACGCCGTCCTCTGGCCGGACTTCAAGGCCGTCTGGCCGAGTTCGGGGGCGGGCTACACCGCGTCCCCCGCCGGCACGATCGACCCGTTCACGACGATGGGCCCGTGGCCGATCCCGACCATCAACACGCTGCTGCTGCTGTCGTCGGGCGTGACGCTGACGATCGCTCACCATGCGCTCATCGCCAGCCACCGGGCGCGCGCCGTCGGCTTCATGTGGTTCACGGTGCTGCTCGGTGTGACCTTCCTCGGGCTGCAAGGATTCGAGTACTTTCACGCGTACCACGAGCTCAACCTGAAGCTCACCTCGGGCGTCTACGGCTCGACGTTCTTCATGCTCACCGGGTTCCACGGCTTCCATGTCTTCGTGGGCATGCTGATGCTGCTCTTCATCACGATCCGCTTGATGAAGGGACACTTCACGCCGGAGCGCCACTTCGGCTTCGAGGGGGCGGCCTGGTACTGGCACTTCGTCGACGTGGTCTGGCTCGGGCTTTACGTCGTCGTCTACTGGCTTTGACCCACGGCGGCCCTACCGCCGCCGCCTGGCGCCATCGGTTGCTAATGGCCTATCGGGATACCGGTCGGGTGGATCCAGCCGAGCGCATAGGCGCCGAGTATGCAGGCGAAAAGCAGCACCGAGAGCCCAACGCGCACCGCGAGCGCGCGCATCATGTAGCCGCTGCGCGAGCGTCCGTCGCGGCCGCCGCGCAGCATGAAGAAGCCGGCCGCGGCGAGCGCACCGAGAATGCAGACGAACGCGATCGCGACGATGATGGCCATGCGGCGAATTATCGGCGTGGGCCGGTGGGCCGACCGTGAGGATGGCCATGCGGCGGTTGTTGCCCGTCTTGTCTTCGACCGACCCGATCCCCGCTTGAACACGACCTCTCGCCATGCCATCGTCCTGGCCGCGGCGCTGATGACCGCGCTCGGCACCGCTCGGCTCGGCTTCTGGCAGCTCGATCGCGCCGCGCAGAAGCAGGCACTGCAGGCGACGCGCGAGACGCGCGCGATGTTGCCGCCGCTCGCGGTCGCGAACCTCGCGCAAGACGCGGCGTCGGCTGCCGACCAGCACGGCCGCCCCGTGCGCATTCGGGGGCACTGGCTCGGCCGCTTCACGGTCTACCTCGACAACCGCCAGATGAACGAGGCCCCGGGCTTCTTTGTCGTCACGCCGTTCGCGATCGAGCAGCCCGGGGCTACGGACCACGCGGCGGACGCGGTCCTCGTGCAACGGGGCTGGGCCCCGCGCGACCTGCTCGACCGCTCCCGGGTGCCCGATGTGCCCACGCCCGCCGGCGAGGTCGAGATCATCGGCGTGATGGCCCCGCCACCGGGTCGGCTCTTCGAGTTCTCGAGCGCCGCGAGCGGGCCGATCCGGCAGAATCTCCCGATCGAGCCGTTCGCGGCCGCGAACGGTCTCGCGCTGAGGCCGTTCACGATTCTGCAAGCCGACTCGCCATCGACGCAAGGCGACGGCCTGCTCCGGCAGTGGCCTCGACCTGCGGTCGATCTGCAGAAGCACTACGGCTATGCGTTTCAGTGGTTCGCGCTGAGCGTGCTCGCGGTCATCCTCTATGTCTGGCATCAACTCATCCGTCCCCGCCGAGCCGCTCGCGCCACCCCGCCCGGTTGATGCGTCGCTGGTGAGCTTCAGCGTGCATTCGATGCCCGAGGCTGACCGCAACGCGGTCGCCAAGCGAACGGCGCGCGGCCGACTCGTGATGACGCTGGTGCTCGCGGTGTGCGCCGCACCGGTCGTCGCGGCCTACCTTGCGTACTTCGTGGTCCGGCCCGGCACGCGCACCAATTACAGCGAACTCATCTTGCCCGCGGTGGCGTTGCCCTCCCATCTGTCGTTCACTGATCTCGCGGGTCATTCGGTGAAGGGTGAATCGTTGAAAGGCCAGTGGCTGATCGTCGTCGTCGCCGGCGCATCCTGCCAGGCGCGCTGCGAGCATTACCTCTGGCTGCAACGGCAATTGCGCGAAACGCTCGGCGCCGAACGCGGTCGGGTCGACAAGGTCTGGATCGTCGACGACGAGGCTGCGCCGAGAGCGGAAACGCTGGCTGCCATTGGCACGGTGGCGCCCGCGACGGTGCTTCGCGCACCCAAGTCCGCGCTCGGCGCGTGGCTCAGGCCCGCGGCCGGACACGCAGTCGAAGATCACCTCTACATCGTCGATCCGCAAGGCGACTGGATGATGCGCACGCCTGTCGACCCCGAGCCGCCGCGCCTGAAGCGCGATGTCGAGAAACTGCTGCGCGCCTCGGCCGGCTGGGATCAGCCGGGCCGTTGACGATGAGCACCGACGCCCTCGCCGCGCCGTCGATCGTCGCGGCCTACGACTTCTCGCCAGCCACCGCGGTGCTGCTCGTCGGCGTCGTGCTGGCGCTGCTGCCAGTCGCGATCGTGATGCTGCGCCAGCGCAGCGGCCACGGCCGCGACTCAAGCGACACGTTGGCGCGCGCGCGCCTGCGGGCCCTGACCCTCGCGACCCTCTTCCTCTGCATCGATCTCGTGCTGCTCGGCGCCTTCACGCGCCTCTCCGATTCGGGGCTCGGCTGTCCCGACTGGCCCGGTTGCTACGGCCACGCAAGCCCGCTCGGCGCAGACGGCTCGATCAGCGCCGCGCAAGCCGTGATGCCGACGGGACCGGTCACGCACGCCAAGGCGTGGATCGAGATGGCCCACCGCTATCTGGCGACCGCTCTCGGCGCGATGATCACGTTGCTCACGGTGCTCGCGTGGCTGCCGAAGACGCGGCGGTTCATGGCCGCCTCGCCGTGGTGGGCGACCGTGACCTTGATCTGGATCGTGTTGCAAGGCGCGTTCGGCGCGTGGACGGTCACGCTCAGGCTCTACCCGCTCGTCGTCACCGCGCACCTGCTCGGTGGCATGGTGCTGCTCGCGCTGCTCACCGCGCAGAGCCAACACTTCGAGCCCCGACATGTGGCGCTCGGCAAACCGCTGCGCACGAGCATCGCGATCGTGTTCGCGCTCGTGGTGGTGCAGGTCGCGCTCGGCGGGTGGGTCAGCACGAACTACGCGGTGCTCGCCTGCACCGACTTCCCGACCTGCCAGGGCACGTGGTGGCCTCCGATGTCGTTCAGCGATGGCTTCGTGCTGCCGCGCGAGCTCGGGCGCACGGCCGACGGCGGCTTTCTCGCGTTCGCCGACCTCACCGCCATCCACGTCGTGCATCGCATCGGCGCGCTGGTGCTGCTGGTCGCCGTGCTCGGTCTTGCGTGGCGCTTGTTCGCGAGCGGCGATGCGGCGCCCAGACGCTGGGCCTTCGGCCTCGCCGCAATCGTGATCGCGCAATCGAGCATCGGCATCGCCAACGTCGTATTCGGTTGGCCCTTGTTCGCGGCGATGCTGCACACCGCCGGCGCCGGAGCGCTGGTGATCGCGATGACTGTGCTCGCCACCCGCGTCTGGCCGGTCGCCGCCGCGACGCGTCGCACGACGAGTGCCACCGCCCGAGCGGCGGTCGTCGCTTCGTAGAATCGACGCCACCGCGCCATGGCTGCTCCGAACATCCCGTTGCCTTCCCTCGCTGCGCCAGCGCTATCGCTGCCGTCGCGCTGGCGCCAGTTCCATGCGCTCACCAAGCCTCGCGTCGTCCAGCTGATCGTGTTCTGCGCGGTCATCGGCATGCTGCTTTCGACGCCCGGATTGCCCGACTGGCGAATCGCGCTCGCCGCCACCGTCGGCATCTGGCTCGTCGCCGCGGCCGCGGCCGCGTTCAATTGCCTGGTCGAGCAGCAGATCGATTCGCGCATGTCGCGCACCGCGTGGCGGCCCACGGCGACCGGCCAGCTGACGACGACGCAGGCCTTGCTGTTCTCGGCCACGCTCGGCGCAGCCGGCAGCGCGTTGCTCTACACCGCGGTGAACCCGTTGACGATGTGGCTCACGTTCGCCACCTTCGTCGGTTACGCCGTCATCTACACCGTCGTCCTCAAGCCGCGCACGCCGCAGAACATCGTGATCGGCGGCGCGTCGGGCGCGATGCCGCCGGTGCTGGGCTGGGTTGCGATCCGCGGCGAGGTCGGCGCCGAGGCGTTGATCCTCTGCCTCATCATTTTCTTGTGGACGCCGCCGCATTTCTGGGCGCTCGCGCTCTATCGCGCCGAAGACTATCGTCGCTCGGGCCTGCCGATGCTGCCCATCACCCACGGCAACGAGTTCACGCGGCTGCACGTGCTGCTCTACACGCTGGTGCTGTTCGCAGCCACCTTGCTGCCCTTCATGATGGGAATGAGCAGCGTGATCTATTTGGCCGCGGCGTGCGTGCTCGGCGCCATGTTCACCGGTTATGCGTGGCAGTTGTGGCGGCGCTATTCCGATGCGCTCGCGCGCCGAATGTTTCGGTTCTCGATCGTCCACCTGTCGTTGCTTTTCGCGGCCCTGCTGGTCGACCACTACGTGAGCGCCACCGAAGCGTTCCAGCGCCTGATGGGTACTGCAGCGTGAAGATCGTCGGCGCGTGGCTGCTGGCCACGGCATGCCTGCTCGCGGGTTGCGAGCGGCTCGGCCTGGCCGGGTCGGAGCCGGTCTTCAAGGCCACCGACATCACCGGCGCCAGCTTCGCGAGAACCTTGACGCTGCCCGATGCCGATGGCCGCGTCCACACGCTCGCCGACTGGCGGGGGAAGGTGCTGGTGGTGTTCTTCGGCTACACCCACTGCCCCGACGTGTGTCCGGTGACGATGGCCGAACTCGCCGCCGCGAAGAAGGCGCTCGGCGCCGAAGGCGACCGCGTGCAGGGCATCTTCATCACGCTCGACCCGGAGCGCGACACGCCCGACGTGCTGAAGCGCTATGTGGGCAACTTCGACCCTGGCTTCGTCGCGTTGCGCGGCACGCCGGCGCAGACCATCGATGCCGCCAGGGAGTTCAAGGTGTATTTCGAGAACGTGCCCGGCAAGGCGGCGGGCAGCTACACCGTCGATCACACGGCCGGCTCGTACGTCTTCGATTCGGCCGGCAAGGTGCGCCTCTTCGTTCAGTACGGGAGCGGGCCCGATGCGTTGACGGCCGATCTGCGCGCCTTGATCAAGGCCGGTTGAGCGTCGTTGAAAGACACGACGCGCCGTCGCAACGGCGCCCTGACATGAGGCAAAGCCTCCAACAAAAGACAGCCCCACCGGGGCCGTCAAAATTCAGCGAAGCGTCGAGTCAGCTTAGGTGACTTCGCCCAGCGTCTTGCGCATCTTCTTCATCGCCGCGACTTCGATCTGGCGTATGCGCTCGGCGCTCACCCCGTACTCGTCAGCCAAGTCGTGCAGCGTCATGCCGCCCGAGCTGTCGTCGTTGACGTTCAACCAGCGCTCTTCGACGATGCGGCGACTGCGCGCATCGAGCGATTCGAGGGCGAGCGCGATGCCGTCGCCGGCGAGCCAGTTGCGGTTCTTCACTTCCAGCACGCGCGTCGGCTCGTTCGCGTCGTCGGCCAGGTAGGCGATTGGCGCGTAGTTCTCCTCCGCGTCGTCGGTCTGCGGTTCCAGTGCGACGTCGCCACCCGACAGTCGCGTTTCCATCTCGAGCACCTCTTCGCGCTTCACGTTGAGCGTGCTCGCGAGCGTGTCGACCTGGGCCTGCGTGAGCGTCGTGCGATGCAGGTCGTGCGCGTCGGCGTCATCCTTCATGCTCTGCTTCATCGAGCGAAGGTTGAAGAAGAGCTTGCGCTGTGCCTTGGTCGTCGCGACCTTCACCATGCGCCAATTCTTCAGGATGTACTCATGGATCTCGGCCTTGATCCAGTGCATCGCGTAGCTCACGAGGCGCACGTTCTGATCGGGGTCGAAGCGCTTTACGGCCTTCATCAGCCCGACCGTGCCCTCCTGGATCAGATCGCCGTGCGGCAGGCCGTAGCCGAGGTATTTGCGCGAGATCGAGACCACCAGGCGCAGGTGCGACAGCACCAGCCGGCTCGCCGCTTCCAGGTCGCCGTGATCGCGCAGTCGCGTGGCGTAGTCGATTTCTTCCTCGTGCGTCAGCAGCGGCACGCGGTTGGCGGCTGAGATGTAGGCGTCGAGGTTGCCGAGCGACGGCAGCATCGCCCAGGGGTTGCGGACAGCAAGAACGGTCGAAGTGTTGTTCATGGCGTATCAGACATAGGGAAAGCCCCTTAGTTCCGCAAAATGTAGCACTCGACGGGGGAGAGTGCTTACGGAGCCCCTATCGCCTAAATTGGACCCGCCTAAGAGCGCCACCGTTCACCGCTTCCGCGCGGCTGGCAGCCGCCCCATGCCAAGGGGGACGCTTCAGCGAAAGCCGGAATCGATGCGTGCCAGCAGATCGTCGAGAACGCCCAGAAGTTCGGCCACGTTGACGGGCTTGGTCAGGTAACGCTCGGCGCCTGCGTCCATTGCGGTGTCGATCTGATGAGAGAGCGCATCGGCCGAGACCACCACGATCGGGATCGCGGAGGTGCTGGGGTCGGCGTGGAAATGGCGCAACAGCTCGAGCCCGCTGATGTCGGGCAGGTGCATGTCGAGCAGGATGAGGTCGGGCGTTTGCGCGCGCACCGCGGCCAGCCCGTCGAGCCCGGTCACCGAGATCCGCAGGTCGACCTGCGGCCGCTGCATCAGGATGCCGCGCATCACCTCGACGTTGGTCTCGTTGTCCTCGATGTAGTGCACGGTACGACGGTTGTAAGGCGCCGACAGCGCGGCCTGCGCGTCGAGCGCGGAGCGCACGGTGTCGGGGTTCATCGCGCGCGGCAGGCGCACGATGAACGAAGAACCCTGGCCCGGTGCGCTGCGCGCGCGAATCTCGCCGCCCATCAGTTCGGCCAGCCGCTGGCTAATGACGAGGCCGATGCCGGTGCCCTGCATCGTCGAGCGCTCGCGGCCTAGGCGGTTGAAGGGCTTGAAGAGTTCGGCCATCTGCTCGGTCGTCATGCCCAAGCCGGTGTCGGTGACCGAGATCTCGACGGTCTCGGGGTTGCTCAGGCGGCTCACGACGTGAATGCGCCCCGGTTCGGAGTTGTATTTGATCGCGTTGCTTAGCAGGTTCGTCAGGATCTGCTTCACGCGGGTCGCGTCGCCGAGCACGCCGCCGGTGCCGGAGGCGATGTTCTGCGTGATCGTGATGCGCCGACGCGCGGCCTCGCTCTCGACCAGCGCGAGCGTCGACGCGACGAGGTCGGCCAGGTCCAGCGTCTCGGTGTGCAGACGCAGGTTGCCCGACTCGATGCGCGACAGGTCGAGCACGTCGTTGATCATCTCGAGCAGGTGCCAGCCGGCTTGCTGGATCTGGCCCACCCACGGCCGCTGCGACTCCGCGAGCGGGTGGCGCTGATCGAGCTCGAGCAGCTGCGCGAAGCCGAGCATCGCGTTGAGGGGCGTGCGCAGCTCGTGGCTCATTCGCGAGAGGAACTCGCTCTTCGCGCGGTTCGACGCTTCGGCCGCCTCGCGCGCGTGCTCGGCCTCTTCGAGTCGCAAGTGTTCGGTGATGTCCTCGACCACGCCGACGATGCGCCAAGGCTGCGCCATCGAATCGCGCAACAGCGACACCGTGGCGCGCACCCACACCGTGGTGCCTCTCTTCGCGAGGTAGCGCTTGTCGCGGCGGTACATCGGGATCTCGCCATTCACCAATTGCGCGGTCAGAGCGGCGTCTTCGGCCACGTCGTCCGGGTGCAGGTAGTCGAGCGGGGTCAGCGACATCAATTCGCTTTCGGTGTAGCCGGTGAGCTCGCAAAACCGCGGGTTGGCCTGGATCACGCGTCCGGGCAAGTCGCTGTAGACGACGCCGATCGGCACGTTGTTGAGGATGTTTCGAAAGCGCTGCTCGCTGTCGCGCAGCGCCGCTTCGGCCCCCTTGCGCTCGCCCACCTCGGTGACCAGCGCCGCGGTCCGCTGGTGCACCGCGCTCTCGATGCGACGGGTGCGGCCGGTGACCGACAACAGCGAGGCTCCGAGCATCGCAGCCGACAGCAGGCCCACCACCGCGAACACCCACGCGCTGCGGTCGAGCGCCCCAGGCATGTTCTGCGGCGTTGTCGAGACGCGCAGCTCCAATGGCCTGCCGGCAAAATCGATGACGCGAACGAACTGCAGCGGCGGTCGCGCGTGGTCGCAGTTCGCCGCACCCGCGATGACGCGTCGTCGCGCGGACTGGATGTCGACGACGCAGAACTTCAGGTATGAGGGGAACTGCTCGGCCACGCCGCGGATCGCACTCTCCATCGATACCGCGACGAACACCGCGCCGCGAAACGACGCGACACGCTGGTCGTCGGTGACGGGGTCGCCGTCGTAGAGTGCCTGGTACACCAGCACGCCGGTGTTGCCCTCGGCCGCCTTCGAAGACCTGAGCTGAAAGCCGGTGGTCGCGGTCGGTCGACCGCTGCGCGATCCGGCCACGATTGCCCCTTCGACCGCATCGATCGACAGCATGTTGACGCCGAGGGCCGACGAGTTCTCGCGCCAGGGCTCGATCATCTGGATCGCGACCGCATCGCCCCTCGTCGGCAGGTTGAGCGGTGAAGGCGGGCTGTCGATGCCGCTCGGCTCGGGCTCAAACAGCGCGGCGCCGTCGGCGCGGTCGACGACCCGGTAGCTCGCGCCGCTGTTCTTGCGCGCGCGCGCTTCGAACGCGTCGAGCTCTTCGCGTTTCACGTGCTCGCTCCAGCCCATCGCCTTCAGATCAGCGGAGCGCAGCCAACTGCGAGTGGCGCCGCGCATCTCGCTGCGACTCACGTCTCGCGACACCTCGAACACCCCGTGCAGGGCTTCGAGCGCGTTCAACGGCATCTGCAGACGGCTCGTCAACACGAGCACGGAACTCGACGCGTCGTCTTCGAAGGTGAGCGCGAGGCGCTCGGCGTCCCAACGACCGACCTGCACGATGGCGAACGCGAGGAAGGTGGTGACCAGCGTCAGCGTGAGGCCGACCGACAGGCGTCGCGGCGCCCACTCCGGGCGCGGCCGACCGATGAGGGTGAGCGCGATCGGCGTCACGATGAGCAGGCCGCCGACATCGCCAAGCCAGAACGTGAACCAGGTGAAGAGCGCGGCCGACGCCGGCATGGCCCGCGCCGCGACGAGCGCCAGCGACAGCACAGTCGCGTTGACCACGCTCGCGGCGGCGCCCGCTGCATAGAAACGGGCCACGTCGCGTGGCTCGGTGAGGGCGAGCGGCGCTGGCACGAGGCGGCGCACGATCAGCGCACCGACGGCCGCCTGCAACGCCGCGCTCAACGCCTGCACGATCGGGAACCACATCATCGACGCGTTGCCAAGGTCGCGCCACGACGCGACCGCGCCGACGATGAACGCTGCCAGTGCGACGCCGCCGAGTGCGCCCCGGCCATAGACGAGCACCGCCGCGAGGGCGACGCCGGCTGCCGGATTGAGCGGCGACTGGTGAACCGGCGCGATCACGAGCGGCAGGGCGATCAGGCCGGCGGCCGTGCACGCGACGGCTGTCACAGCCGCCGGCTGAAGCCATGGCACGAGCGGAGTAGCGGCGCGGTCGGGAGGCTGCGTCGTGGCCAAGCGTCGAAGCTCCAGCGCGTGAAGAAAGCGGGTGAGACAGTGCGCCGTCAGACTCGGCGCGCTCGGGCTTCAGACGTTGAAGAGGAAGTTCAGCACGTCGCCGTCCTTGACCAGATAGTCCTTGCCTTCGGCGCGCATCTTGCCTGCGTCCTTGGCACCGTGTTCACCTTTGAAGGCGACGAAATCGGCGAATGCGATCGTTTGTGCACGAATGAAGCCGCGTTCGAAATCGGTGTGGATCACGCCGGCCGCCTGCGGCGCGCTGTCGCCGACGTGGATGGTCCAGGCGCGCACCTCCTTCACGCCGGCCGTGAAGTAAGTCTGCAGGCCCAACGACTGGAACGCCGCGCGAATCAGGCGGTCGAGGCCGGCTTCGGTCTGGCCCATCTCTGCGAGGAACATGGCGCGGTCGGCCTCGTCCATGTCGGCGAGCTCGGCCTCGGTCTTCGCGCAGATCGCGACCACCGGCGCCTTTGGCGTGAGCGCGTAAGCGCGCAGCTTGTCGAGGTGCGGGTTGCTCTGGAAGCCGGTCTCGTCGACGTTGGCGACGAACATCGCCGGCTTCGCGGTGATCAGGCAGAGCGGCTGGACCAGCGCCCACTCCTCCTTGCCGAACGCGATCGAGCGCACCGGTCGCGCTTCGTTCAGCGTCGCGAGACAGCGTTCGAGCACATCGACGAGCTTCTTCGCGTCCTTGTCGGTGGAGGAACGCGCCGCCTTGTTCTGCCGGTGCAGCGTCTTTTCCACGGTCGACAGGTCGGCGAGACAGAGTTCGGTCTGGATCACCTCGATGTCGGAGATCGGATCGACCTTGCCGGCGACGTGGATTACGTTGTCGTCGTCGAAGCAGCGCACCACGTTGATGAGTGCATCGGTCTCGCGGATGTGCGCGAGGAACTGGTTGCCGAGCCCTTCGCCTTTCGACGCGCCCGCGACCAGACCCGCGATGTCGACGAACTCGACGATCGCCGGAACGATGCGCTCCGGCTTC
Organism: Caldimonas sp.; assembly: GCA_965246805.1. Lineage (GTDB taxonomy): Bacteria > Pseudomonadota > Gammaproteobacteria > Burkholderiales > Burkholderiaceae_C > Schlegelella_A. Next base: position 819,750 of record CBDFFO010000006.1, read on the forward strand.
ACGATCGCCGCCAGCTGGCCGAGCCGAGGGTCGGGCACTTCGACGATGCCCACGTTCGGCTCGATCGTGCAGAACGGGTAGTTCTCGGCGGCAATCCCGGCTTTCGTCAACGCGTTGAAGAGCGTCGACTTGCCGACATTGGGCAAGCCGACGATGCCGCATTTCAAACTCATGGCGAGTGCTTTCCGAAGCTCGAGAACAACCGCGCATTTTAGCGGTGAGCCCTACACTCGGGCAGACCCGCACGTGGCCCCGCGTGGCATCGAGAACGATGAGCTCCCTGCAAACCCTCGCCCCTCAATCCCGCGACCTCGGCGGCGGCTTCATGGTGCGCCGCATGCTGCCGTCTGCGAACCGACGTGCGATCGGGCCGTTCGTGTTCTTCGACCACTTCGGGCCGGTGACGGCGGAGCCGGGTACCAACCACGACGTGCGGCCGCACCCGCACATCGGCCTGGCGACCGTGACCTATCTGTTCGAGGGCGCGATGATGCATCGCGACTCGACCGGCGTGGTGCAGCGCATCGAGCCCGGTGCGGTGAACTGGATGACCGCGGGTCGTGGCATCGTGCATTCGGAACGCACGCCGAAGGACCTGCTCAGCGGGCCGCGTCGCACGCACGGCCTGCAGTTGTGGGTCGCGCTGCCGACCGAGCACGAAGCCGACGCCCCGTCGTTTCAACATGCCGCCGCGGCCGACATTCCCGAGGTGGCGCTGGGCGGCGTAGGCCTGCGCGTGCTGGTCGGCAGCGCGTTCGGCGTGACGTCGCCGGTCCGCACGCTCTCGCCGGTCACGTATGTGGTTTTCGATTTCGCGAGTGCCTCGGGCCACACCCTCGCGCTGCCCAGGCTCGACGGCGAGGCCGCGCTCTACGGCATCGACGAAGGCTTCGAGCTCGACGGCGAGTACGTGGAGCCGAACACGATGGTGGTGCTCGACACCTCGCCTGGATCCGCAAACCCCGCTACAGGCTACGCACTCGCGCCCGCGACGATCCACGCGCCGCGCGGTGGGCGCGTCGCGTGGATTGGTGGCGCGCCGCTCGGTCCCCGCGTCGTGGTGTGGAACTTCGTCGCGACCGACAAGGCCAGAATCCTCGAAGCCGAAGCGGACTGGCTGGCGCAGCGGTTCGACAAGGTGCCCGGCGAAACCGAATTCATTCCGTTGCCGACGAAGCGCCCGTGAGCGTTTCGGCACCGACGCTGCCAACCCGCGCCGTGGCGGGCGGCGCGGGCGCCATCAACATCAACGCGTTGCCGCCGATCGCGAGCACGACGCCGAGCGCGGCCATCAGGTCGGGCCGATAGCCTTCGAACATCAGCGACAACACGAGCGCGAGCAGCGGCGTCATCACGCCGACCGTGCCGGTGGCCGCCACGCCCACGCGGTCTTGCAAGGTGAGGAAGCAGGCGAACGTGAGCACCGAACCCGCGAGGGCGAGGTAGCAAAGCGCGATCCACCAGGACAGCGTACTGGGCACGACGAACGAGCGGCCCTCCACGAGCGCGACGAGAGCCGCCGTCAGCGCGCCATAGAGCATGCCCGTGCCGAGCGATGGCCAGAACGGCAGGCCGCGTCGCCGGTTGCGGCTCGCCGTGAGGCTGCCGACGGTCGACAGCAACACCGCGGCGACCGTGAAGATCGCGCCCAACGTGCCTTCACCGCCGACCGACGGTTTCAGCATCGGCCAGAAGATCAGCGACACGCCGACCAGGCCGAGCACGCCACCGCCCAGGAAGCGCCACGTGACGCGCGTGCCGAAGAAGCAGCGCGCGCCGATCGCCGCGGCGAGCGGCGACGCCGAGTAGCCGACCGCGACGAGGCCCGACGCGACGTGCTGCTCGGCGTGATACACGCACACGTACGACACGCCGTACAGGAACGCGCCCTGCATCGCGAGCGCCGCGTGCTCGCCGAGCGAGAAGCGCAGGCGCAGTCCCCGCCATGCGCTGAACGCGAGGACGACGATGCCGGCCAGGCCGAAGCGCGTCGCGACGCTCATTTCGGGCGCGATGTCGGCCAGCTGGTACGTGATGGCGTGCCACGTCGTGCCCCAGACGAGCGCGCAGATCGCGAAGAGTTGCCAGACCTTGAGTCGATGCATGGGGCGGTCTTTTTTTCAAGGCAGCTGCGATCGCACGCGCAGCCCCCGCGGCCGGTCGTGCCGCGATTGTCGGGGCAGCCGCGGCGCCTACGACCAACGTGTGATCGGGTGCTGCCTAGAATGCAGCGATGGATGTTTTCGACGTGCGCGTGCGAGGCGCCGGCATCGTCGGCAAGACGCTGGCGCTGGCGCTGGCGAACAGCGGCTTGCGGGTTCAGCTGCTCGGCGGCGCGGCCTCACCGGGGGCGCCTGCCGACGTGCGTGCCTTCGCGTTGAACGCCGCATCGATCGCGCTGCTGCAGCGCCTGAAGGTGTGGCAGGCGTTACCGCCGAACGCGTCGACCCCGGTGGTCGACATGCACGTGCACGGCGACAGGGCCGATGCGGCACTCGACTTCTCGGCCTGGGAGCAGCGCACCGGTGCGCTGGCCTGCATCGTCGACGCGGCGGTGCTCGAAGACGTTCTCTCTGCCGCGGTTCGGTACGCGCCACGTGTGACGCGGCTCGATGGCGACGCCAGGTCGGTTACGCCCGGGCCGCCCCGCGCCACGCGTCGATCATCGACGCGCGAGGCGCCGTCGCGAACGCTCACCGCTCTATGCGAGGGTCGTGAGTCGGCGCATCGCAACGCCCTCGGCGTGGTCTTCGAGAGTCACTCCTACGGCCAACGTGCGATCGCCGCGCGCCTCACGAGCAGCCGGGCGCACGGCGGTGCCGCGCACCAGTGGTTTCGCTTGCCCGATGTGCTCGCGCTTTTGCCCTTCGACGCGCCGAGCGTCGGTCATTCGTTCGCGCTGGTCTGGTCGTTGCCCGACGGTCGTGCCGCGGACATGGGCGCGCTCGACGACCGTGCCTTCACGCTTGCGCTGATGGATGCGACCGACGGCGCGGCCGGCGAACTCGAACTCGCCTCGCGCCGCATGTCGTGGCCGCTCGCCGTCGGCGTGGCCGATCGGTGGTGCGGCGACGGCTGGGTCCTGCTCGGCGATGCCGCGCACACGATTCACCCCCTCGCCGGCCAGGGCCTCAACCTCGGCATGGCCGACGTGGCCGCGCTGGTCGGCGAAATCGGCGCACGCGAACCGTGGCGCGCGCTCGGCGACGAGCGCCTCTTGCGGCGCTATGTGCGGCGGCGTGCGGCCGCCACGTGGGCCATGCGCACCGCGACCGACGGTTTGTTACGCCTGTTTTCGCACGAAGGCGAGGGCTTTCGCGGGGTGCGCAACCATGGACTGGTGCTGGCCAATAAGATGTCGCCCTTTAAACGGTGGCTCGCAGCGCGTGCCCTCGATTCATGAACATCACCCTGCACAAGCTCTTCGCGCTGACGGCGGCGTCCATCGCACTGGTCTTGGCCGGCGCGCAGCCGGCCTTTGCCGATGAAGCGGCGATTCGCAAGAACATCGCCGAGCGCATCCCAAACCTGCCGAAGATCGACGAGGTCTCGAAGACGCCGATCGCCGGCATCTACGAGATCCGTTTCGGCAGCGACGTGATGTACACCGACGAAATGGGCGGCTTCATCATCGAAGGCCAGCTCATTGACACCAAGACGCGCGACAACCTCACGAAAGACCGCATTGGCAAGCTGACCGCAATCGACTTCAAAGCTTTGCCGCTGCAGGACGCGATGGTCTGGAAGCAGGGCACCGGCGCCCGCAAGCTCGTTGTTTTCGCCGATCCGAACTGCGGCTACTGCAAGAAGTTCGAGCGTGACCTGCAACAGGTGAAGGACGTCACCGTCTACACCTTCCTCTACCCGATCCTCGGTGGCGATTCGCCGGAAAAATCGAAGGCGATCTGGTGTGCGAAGGACAACACCAAGGCCTGGCGCGACTGGATGATCAACGGCGTCCCGGTCGCGGCCAGCACCGCGCCTTGCGACACCTCGGCGCTCGTGCGCAACGCCGCGCTCGGCAAGAAATACCGCATCGACGGCACGCCGGGACTGGTTTTCGAAGACGGCAAGAAGCAGCCCGGCGCACTCGACGCCGAGCAGATCGAAAAGCAGTTGCTCCTGTCGAAGGCCGCGAAGGTCTCGATGCGCTGACGGGCCAAGCGCGCCGCCGCCCGCCCGGCCCCCGCCGCGCGGTAAAGCTCACAGCGAATCGATGGATCCGAGCATGCGAGCCGCTTCCTCGCGCAGAAGGTTCTGTTCCGCCGCACTCTTCTTGCGCCAGTTTTGCGTCACGTAAGGCGTGCGCGGATTGGCGTCCAGCATGGCTTGATGCTTGTCGAGAAAGTGCCAGTACAGCACCGTGAACGGACAGAGCGGTTTGCCGCGTTGGCTCGCCGTTGCCGCGGTCGGCGCATAGGCGCAACCCGCGCAGTGGTTGCTCATGCGGTCGATGTAGGCGCCCGATGCCACATAGGGCTTGCTCGTGAAACGAGCGCCGTCGGCATAGAGCGCCATACCGATTACGTTCGGCAATTCGACCCACTCGACCGCGTCGACATAGACCGCGAGATACCAATCCGCGACCTGGCGCGGCTCGACCTCGGCAAGCAACGCGAAGAGACCGGTCACCATCAAGCGCTGGATGTGATGCGCGTAGCCGTGTCGAAGGGTCTGGCCGATGGCGTCGCGTGCGCACGCCATTCGGGTCTCTCCGGTCCAGTACCAGGCTGGCAGCGCGCGCGTCGCCTGCAATCGGTTGCTCGTCGCGAGGGACGGCATGTCGAGTCCGTACACACCGCGTATGAATTCGCGCCAGCCGAGGATCTGTCGGATGAAGCCTTCCGCGCTGCCGAGCGGCACGTGGCCGTCTCGGTAGGCCTGCTCGGCCGCGCCGATGACCTCGCGCGGGTCGAGCAGGTGCAGGTTGAGACTCGACGACAGCAGCGAGTGCCAGCCGAAAGGCGTGTCGGTCCACATCGCGTCCTGGTGCGGGCCGAAGTGGGGCAGGCGGGTCTCGATGAACACCTGCAACGCATGCAGCGCTTGCGCCCGGTCGACCGGCCAGGCGAACGACTCGAGCGAACCGGGGTGGTCGGCAAAGCGCTCTTCGACGAGCGCCAGCACGTCGCGCGAGACGGCGTCGGGCTCGATGGCAGCCGGCGGTGCGATCGCGCCCGGGCCGGCGCGGTGGGGTGGTGCCTTAGGCCAGCCGCGGCGGTTCTCGGCGTCGAAGTTCCAGCGGCCGCCTTCAGGCTTGCCACCGGCATCGAGCAAAACCTCGTGCGTGCGACGCATGTGTCGGTAGAACAGCTCCATCCGCAGTTCGGACCTGCCCGTCCCGGCCCAACGCGCGAAATCGGCGCGTGAGCAGAGGAAATGGGTGTCGTCGAGCACGCGCAGTTCGGTGCCTTGTCCAGCCGCGATCCGCGCAATGTCGTTCGCCACGCGCCACTCGCCGGCCTCGACCAGCATCAACACCTGCGCGGGCCAACGCCCGAGGGCACGCGAGAGCCGGTCGGCGAGCGCGGGCGGTTCACCATCGTCGTCGAGCGCCACGTGATGCACGGTGAATCCGCGCCTGCGCAGTTCGTCTCGAAAGTGGCGCATCGCCGAAAGGAAGATCGCGATGCGGGCCTTGTGGCTCCACACGTGTGTCGCTTCGCCGGGCGCTTCGATCATCAGGACGGCATCGCGAGCCGCATCGAAGCCGTCGAGCGCCGGGCTCGTGTGGCTCAGTTGATCGCCGAGAACGAGCACCAGGCGGCGATGGGCGACGGCGGGCATGGGCATTGTGGTCGCGGGTGACAGGCTCGACATCGCTCGGCTCGCGGCGCCGGTCGTGGCCTCGTATCTCTCATGTTGGCACGCCCGCGCCCGGCATGATGGAAGGCTTCTCCAAGACCGCACGAGTGCCCGGCCTCGGGTCGAGCGGTGACAATCCGCCTTTGGCGTGATGGTGCCGCGCCGACCGCCGACATCCAGACCCGCTCGCCATGGTTCGATATCACGTTGACATCGCCGACGCCCATGCCCATCGTTTCGGCGTGACGATGACGCTCGACACACCCGCCGCGATGCAGCATGTGGCGATGCCGGTATGGATTCCGGGCAGCTACCTGGTGCGCGAATTCGCGCGTCACGTGTCGGGGTTGAGCGCCACTCAGAACGGCGCGCCGGTCGCGTTGAAGCAGATCGACAAGGCCAGCTGGATCGCCACCTGTGCGCCGGACGACCCGCTGGTGCTGAGCTACCACGTCCACGCCTTCGACACCTCCGTGCGCGCCGCCTTTCTCGATGCGCAGCGCGCCTTCTTCAATGGCACCAGCCTCCTGCTGGCGGCCCAGGGCCATCTTGATGGACCGCACGAGCTGACCCTCGGCACGCTGCCCGAAGGCTGGGCGGTGGCAACGACCCTTCGCCTCAGGGCCGAGCCCGAAGCCGAAGCCGGTGATGCCGGCTTGGTGTACATCGCCGACCACTACGACGAGCTCGTCGACCACCCGGTCGAACTCGGCCGTTTCTGGCGCGGCGCGTTCGTGTCGCACGGCGTGCCGCACGAGTTCGTGGTGTGCGGCGCGCTGCCCGACTTCGATGGCGATCGGTTGCTCGCCGACACGCAGCGCATCTGCGAAAGCGAGATCGCGTTCTGGCACGCCGATGCGAAGCCGCCGTTCGAGCGTTACCTGTTCCTGTTGAACGCGGTCGAGGACGGCCGGGGCGGCCTCGAACACCGCGCGAGCACCGCGCTTATCGCACCGCGGCGCGACCTGCCGCGCCGGGGGGTGGTGGGCTCGAGCGACGGATACGTCGACTTGCTCGGACTCATCAGCCACGAGTATTTCCACACCTGGAACGTGAAGCGGCTGAAGCCGCGTGACTTCGCGTCGTTCGACTACGCGCGCGAGAACTACACCGAGCTGCTCTGGTTCTTCGAAGGCTTCACGTCGTACTACGACGATCTCACGCTGGTGCGCAGCGGCCTCATCGACGAGGCCCGTTACCTCGCGCTGCTCGCCAAGACCGTCGGCACGGTGCTCGCAACGCCGGGCCGTCAGGTGCAGAGCGTGGCCGATGCGAGCTTCGACGCGTGGGTGAAGTACTACCGCAGCGACGAGAACACGCCGAACGCGACCATCAGCTACTACGCCAAGGGCTCGCTGGTCGCGCTCGCGTTCGACCTCACGTTGCGCCATGCGGGCCGCGGCTCGCTCGACGACGTGATGCGCGCGCTCTGGACCTCGAGCGGCGGCGGCCCGATCGACGAAGCCGACATCGCGGCGGCACTCGAACACGCCGGCGGTCGATCGATGGCGCGCGAGCTCGCCGAGTGGGTGCATGGCACCGAAGACCTCCCGCTCGAGGCCTTGCTGAAGTCGATGGGCATTGAGTGGCAGGCGCAGACCGGCACGCTTGCGCAACGCCTGGGCGTTCGCGTGGCCGAGAGCGCGCTCACCGGCGTGAAGGTGACCCACGTGCTGCGTGGCCACGCCGGCGAGCTGGCGGGGCTAGCGAGCGGCGATGAATTGCTCGCGGTGAACGGCTGGCGCGTGCGTCGGCTCGAAGACGCGCTGCGTGTGTTGCCCGACGCCGGCGACGCGCGGCTCGTCGTCGCGCGTGACCAGCGCGTGTTCGAGGTGACGCTGGCGTTGCCACTGGCATCAGCGGCACCCGCGGTCAACGTGTCGTTGAAGGCGCGGGCCGACGCCGCCCCCGATGAAATCAGCGCGCGAACCGCGTGGCTGAAGGGTTGAGCGGCTGGGCGCTCCGCACGACGCAGAACCTCCGCACATCAATCTGTGCGAATTGACCCACGATCGCCACACCAAACGGGAGCCCATGGCATACGACTCGATCCTGACCGAACTGCGTGGCTCTGGCGAACGCCGCGTCGCGCTCATCACGCTGCACCGGCCGAAGCAGTTGAACGCCCTCAACAACGCGCTGATGGACGAACTTGGCGACGCGCTGCGCGGCTTCGATTCCGACGACGGCGTCGGCTGCATCGTCGTCACCGGCAGCGAGAAGGCGTTCGCAGCCGGCGCCGATATCTCGTTCATGGCGCCGTTGCACTACATGGACGCCTACAAGGGCGAATTCATCACGCGCAACTGGGAAACGATCCGGCAGATCCGCAAACCGGTGATCGCGGCGGTGGCGGGTTTTGCGCTCGGCGGCGGCTGCGAACTGGCGATGATGTGCGACTTCATCATCGCCGCCGAGACCGCGAAGTTCGGCCAGCCCGAGATCAAGATCGGCATCATTCCGGGCGCCGGTGGCACGCAGCGGCTGCCGCGTGCGATCTCGAAATCGAAGGCGATGGACATGGTGCTTACTGCGCGCATGATGGACGCCCCCGAAGCCGAGCGCGCGGGCCTCGTCTCGCGCGTGGTGCCGGCAGATCAGTTGATCGACACCGCAATCGCGGCCGGCGAGACCATCTGCAGCTACGGCGCGCCGAGCGTGATGATGGCCAAGGAGTGCGTGAATCGCGCTTACGAAGGCACGCTCGCCGACGGGGTGAGCTACGAGCGCCGGCTCTTCCATTCGCTGTTCGCGACCGAAGACCAGAAGGAAGGCATGGACGCCTTTCTCAACAAGCGGCCGCCGGTGTTCAAGCACCGCTGAGGCCTGCGGGCGCGGCGATTCACGCGCCGCGTCTCGCGCGGGTTTCGCTGCGCAGTGCGGCTCAGGTTTCGTTGCGCAGCGACGGGAACAGGATCACGTCGCGAATGCTCGCCGAGTCGGTGAGCAGCATGATGAGTCGGTCGATGCCGATGCCGCAGCCGCCGGTCGGTGGCATGCCGTACTCGAGTGCGCGTATGAAATCGGCGTCGTAGTACATCGCTTCCTCGTCGCCCGCGTCCTTGTTGGCGGCTTGAGCCCGAAAGCGCGCGGCCTGGTCTTCGGCGTCGTTCAGTTCCGAGAAGCCGTTCGCCATCTCGCGGCCAGTGATGAAGAGCTCGAAGCGCTCTGTGATGCTCGGGTCGGCGTCGCTCGCGCGCGCGAGCGGCGAGACCTCGACGGGGTAGTCGACGATGTAGGTCGGCTGCCAGAGCTGCGATTCGACGACCGCTTCGAAGAGACCGAACTGCAGCTCGGCGAGCGTCCAGTGCGCGGCGGTCTTCTCGCCGGCCGCTTCGATGCGTTCGCGCAGCACCGCCACGTCAAGCGCTTGTGCGTCGCTCAGGTGGGCGTAACGAACCAGCGCTTCGCGCACCGTGAGGCGCGCGAAGGCGGCGCTCAGGTCGACCGGCTTGCCGCCGTAGCCGAGCGTGGCCGAGCCGGTCGCTTCGATCGCGGCATGGCGCAGCACGCGCTCGGTGTAGTCCATCAGGTCGTGGTGGTTCCAGTACGCGGCGTAGAACTCCAGCATCGTGAACTCGGGGTTGTGCCGCACCGAGACGCCTTCGTTGCGAAAGCTCCGGTTGATCTCGAAGACGCGCTCAAAGCCGCCGACGATCAAGCGTTTCAGATAGAGCTCGGGCGCGATGCGCAGGAACATCTGCTGATCGAGTGCGTTGTGGTGCGTGACGAAAGGCTTCGCGTTCGCGCCGCCGGGAATCGGGTGCAGCATCGGTGTCTCGACTTCCATGAAGCCGTGGCCGACCATGAACGCGCGGATTGACGCGATGGCCGCGCTGCGCGCTGCAAAGCGCGCGCGCGCCGTTTCGTCGGTGATGAGGTCAACGTAGCGTTGCCGGTACTTCTGTTCCTGATCGGCCATGCCGTGGAACTTGTCTGGGAGCGGGCGCAGGCTCTTCGTGAGGAGGCGCAGGTCGGTCACCCGCACCGAGAGTTCGCCTTTGTGCGTCTTGAAGAGCGTGCCCACGGCCGCGACGATGTCGCCGAGGTCAAAGTGCTTGAACGCGTCGTAGGCCGCGTCGCCGAGCGCTTCGCGGGTCGCGAAGAGCTGGATCCGGCCGGTGGCGTCCTGCAGCGTGGCGAAGCTGGCTCTGCCCATGATGCGCTTCAACATCAGGCGGCCGGCGAGTGTCACCGACTTGGCTTGCGATTCGAGCGACTCGTTGTCGAGCGCGCCGAACTCGCGCGCGAGGTCGGCATTGCGATGCCCCGGATGAAAATCGTTTGGAAAGGCGACGCCGCGCGAACGAATGGCGGCGAGCTTGTCGCGGCGCTCGGCGACAAGTGCGTTGTCGTCGGCACGCGGCGGGGGCGGTGCGGAGGAGGTCATGGCGGATTCGATGGCGGTCTGGGCGGTGGCCTCAGGCGCGTCGACGAAAGATGAGCCAGCGCGGCGTCCGGAACCGCACGATGCGCCAATAGAGGAAGACGTAAGAAAGCATGAACAGGACGACGAACACCGAGAGCACGGCGGTCTGATCCCACCACAGCACGGCGGGTATCACCGACATCAGGCACAAGAGCCAGAGGTACGGCGAGGTCATCGAGTTGCGCGCGGTCTTGCGGCGCTCGATCGGATCGGGGCTCCAGCGCATCAGGCGCTTGTAGATCAGCATGTGCAGGTGAACGCCGTCGGGCTGGCTCGGCGACGAGCCGCGCAGGATCTTCTTGCGATAGATCGAAAACACCGTTTCGAAGATCGGGTACGCGCACATCAGCAGCGCGAACATCGGCGACACGCGTGGATTGCGATGCAGCAACAGCACCGCCAGCTCGGCCAGCCAGAAGCCGAGGAAGTACGCGCCGCCGTCGCCGAGGAAGATCAGGCCGGCGGGGAAGTTCCAGATGAAGAAGCCCAGCACCGCGCCGAGGCCGATCAACGCGGCGGTGACGATGAACGTGTCGTTGACCTGGAACCCGACATAGGCGATGGCCATCAACATCATCAACACGCACATCGACGCCAGGCCGTTGAAGCCGTCGATGATGTTGACGGCATTGGCCACGCCGGTGACGGAAAAGACCGTGAGCAGCGCGGCGACGGGTGCGTAGACGATCAGGTGGTCGATGCCGGGGATCGCGGTGCGCGTGATCACCGCGCCGAGCAACCAGACGCCGAGCGCTGCCGATATGGCCGTGAAGAGCAGACGGCGCCGCGGGGACACGCGCTTGGTCAGGTCTTCGGCCAGCCCGAAGCCGAAGGTCGGAACGCTGGCGGCAAGCAACAGCCAGAGGGCACGGGCATCGGCCCGCTGCTGATAGAGCACGAAAGTGACGCCCGCCAGCGCGGCGAAGAACACCGCGACGCCGCCGACCCGAGGCACAGGCGCGGAATGGAATTTCTGCGGCCCGGACAAGTCGTCGTCGGCCGAGCGGCTGCCGTGCAGACCGGCGGAGTGGACGACCAGCAGTGTCGCGATCAGCGACACCAGGAAACTGATGATGAACGGGAACATCGGCAGGGACAGAGTGGCGGCGCCGATTATCGGGTGCTGCCCTGCCATGTCTTCCCGGTCTCATATCGAGTGTGGTGGCGATGCCGTCTTCGCGGTCGCCCAGGCGCTGCCTCGCGCGTCTGCGGGCAACAGCGCGCGATACACATCGAGCACCGCCGCCGCCATCCGGTCGGCGGTCAGCGACTCGTCGAAACGGCGCCGGCCGGCATCGCCCATGCGGCGGGCGAGCGGGGCGTCGTCGAGCAACTGGCGGATCGCGCGGCCGAGCGCCGCCCCGTCGCGCACCGGCACGTTGAGACCGGTCACGCCGTGCTGGTTCACCCACTGCACACCCGAGCCGGGAATCTCGGTCGCGACGATGGGGCGCGCAGCGAGCATCGCTTCGAGCAGCACGACGCCGTAGGCTTCCGAGCGCACGATCGAGGGCAGGCAGAACAATTCGGCCACTGCGAAGAGGTTGGGCAGGTCCTGGCTCTCCACGCGGCCGATGAAGACGATGCGGTCGTCGACACCTCTGGCGCGCGCGGTGGCGCGGTAGTGCTCGAGCAGGCCACCGCTGCCACCGACCACGATCACCGCGTCGTCCGGCATCGAGGCCGCGGCCTCGATGAGGAAGTCGAAGCCTTTGTAGTACGTCATGCGGCCGAGCGAGAAGACGATGCGCCGCCCGCCGAAGCGAGCGCGGATCGCAGCCATGCCGGCCACGTCGGCACCCGGGTTCGGCTCCGAGATACCGATCGGCACGACCCTCACCTTGTTCGTGAACGGTTGCAGCCAGGGCGAGCTCTCGGCGTAGGGCGCGGTGGTGGCGATGATCGCATCGGCGCGCCGCAGCAGCCACGACTGCAGCGGCTCGTAGAGCTTCAACGCGCGGCGCTGATTCACGATGTCGCTGTGCCAGTGCACCACCACGGCGGCGCGTGGACGCGCACACAGCAAGGCGATCGCCGCCATCGGGTCGGGCATGTGCACGTGCACGATGTCGTAGCGATCGGCGATGCGTCGCGTCTCGAGCACGAGCGCGGGCGAGATGGCGGTCGAGAGCGCCATGCCGAACGAGCCCGCGCGCGTGACCGAGTAACCCGGCGCCGCCAGTTCGCGCACGGTGTGCCGGCCCCGGTCGGCGCAGAGCACGTCGGTTCGCTGGCCGAGGCGATTCAAGCCTTCGCTCAATTCGAACATCACGGTCTCGATGCCGCCGGCCAGCGGCGGATAGAACTTGCCGAGCTGCAGGACGTTGAGGGGTGGCCATGGGTCGTGCATGGCAGCGTCACGGGCCGACGTACGCCGCCAGAAAATAGCCCGGCACCGCAGAGATAGCGTCGTATTGGGTCCAGAGGGCGTGGTCGATCCCGGTGGGCGCGAGCGCGAGCGACGCCACCCGCGCCACGGAGCCGAAGGCGACCACCGCGAGCGCCATCGGCCGCGACACGCTAAGCGCGCCGCGCATCAGGAAAAGGCCCCCGAGCAGCGATGCGAACGGCAGCAGCAGGCGGGTGGCGGCCAGCGGCAGTGCCGTGAGCGCTGCGCCGACCAGCGCGAAGCCGAGCAACATCTCGGCGCTCGCCTTCCATGCCCTCGGCGCGCGCTTCGAAAAGAGGACCGGCACCGCGGCGAGCAGCAGGATCGCGATCGACGTTCCATCGGACGAGACCGACGGGGTGTCGTCGGTCAGCAGCGAGTAGTAGGCGAGCTTGTCGAAGACCGCGATCTCGGCCGGCACCGCCCACTGGATCACGAGGTCGAGGAGCACCGTCTCGAAGACCACCGCACCGAGCAGCGCGATGGCGATCGCGACGCGACCGTACCGTCGAAAGGCGACGGCGAACAGGAAGAGCACCGGCGCGGTCAGGTGACTCACCGTCGCGAGCAAGACCCAAAACGCGACCCGCGAGCGCGTGCGCGAGAGCCAGATCGCGTGCAGCAGGAAACAGCTCGAGAGCGTCTGTCGGCTCAGCTGGGTGACGTAGAAGAACGAGAACAGCAGTGCGAGGCCGAGCAACGCGATCGGCTTGCCGTCGTCGAGCGCCATCTCGTCGGCGACGCGGATCGCGGTGAGCAGGAAAAACGATGCAACGACGGCGCCTTGGGTATAGGCGAGTCCGGCGATGCTCAAGTGGCAACCGCCGAGCGAACGCAGCGCTTCGTAGAACATCGGTAAGCCGATCTCGAGGCCGAAGGTGTAACCATCGTCGCCGAGCGGGCTCTGCTGACAGATGCCGGTGAAGCTGTCGAAATAGGTCGGAAAGTCGGCCGAGCCGCTGACCAAATCGCGCGATGCGAAGATCACCGCGCCGGCGTGCGCGAACGCGATCCAGCTCAGGGTGCGCAGCGCCGAGGGTTGCGGGTTGGCGTAGATCGCGAGCAGCGCGATCGCGTAGGCAGCGAGCGGCGAGACCAGCGACACCGCGAAAGCGAGCAACGGCAAGGTCGCGGCGAGCCGTGCCAGCAGCGGGTCTGCAGGCGGTGCGCCGGCTCGTGGCGAAGCGATGGCGAGCGTCATGACCCGAGGCGCCGCAGTGCAGCACGAGCGAGTCGCCATGGCACATAACCACAGAGCAGCAAGGCGATGCGAGAGAAGCCTTTGCGATGTCGCCGCAGTGCAGCCAGTTCTTCGAGCGAACTCTTCCAGGGGCGCACCGACGACACGCCGGCGCCAGCGAAGCCGACCAGGTCGCGATCGACCCAATGCGTGGGCGTGTCGGCCGGCAGGCGCAGCATCCATTCGAAATCCATCCGGATCCGGAACGCCTCGCTGTAGAGACCGTGCGCGGCGAACAGCGAGGCGGCGAAGAACGAGGCCTGGTGCGACACCAGTTCAAGGTTGCGCGCTGCGAAGCTACGGTCGCGCGGGATGCGCAGGCCGACGTGCTCGTCGCGGGCGCGGCCCGTCACCACGAGGCGGGGCGGCACCAGTTCGGCGGCGATCGACTGCAGCACGGCGGCATCGATGAAGACATCGCCACCGTTCAAGAAGTTGATCCACGCGCCTTGAGCGGCGCGGATGGCTTCGTTGAACGCGTTCGAGATGCCGCTCGTGGACTGCTCGAAGTGAATGCCATGCGGCAGGCCATCGAGGTTCACCGCGGACGTGGAGGTCCCTTTCGTGACGACCACGACCTCGATGTCTCGAAACGACTGCGACCGAATCGATGCCAGCGTGGCGGCCAGCCCGGGCGCATCGTCACGCGAGATCACGATGACCGAGATCAGCGGGCGGGCGGCGATCGGCGGGGGCGCTTCGGCCGCGATGGGCTCACCGGTGGGCGCTGCAGGCGTGGACATCGGCATCGATGGGAGCGTCAAGGCTTACCCGAGCCGGACCACGTCGGGCCGCCGCCAGCGCAGCCATGCCTGACGGCCCCGCAACGCCAAGGCCCGTGCGCGGACTTTCCACGGGCCCGAGCGCGTCTGCGCCACCGGCTCGTGACCGACGCCGCGCAGCAACGCGAACGCGGTTCTCAATTCGTCGAGATAAGGTTTGTAGATGACCTCGATCGTCGACATCGGAAGGTCGTAGTGGTCAGTCAGCATGATGCGGTCGCGACACATCGTGCGCAGGCCGTGAAAGTGATAGGCCAGCGCGCTCGATGGCGGGAAGCGCTTGGCGTTCCAGGGCGCGAGGATCGCATCGAGCCGGCTCGCCACGTGCACCCGATCGGCGAACAGCGTGGGCCACACGTCGAGGTATTTCTGATCGCCGAACCGGCCCGGCTCGGCGCGCGCGAAACACCACTCGATGCACTTCGCCGCCCACCACGCTCGCACGATTTCGCCACCGTCGCGTCGGAAGGTCACGAACTGCACGCAGTACTGTCCGGTGCGGTGCGACTGGTCGTATTCCGGTGCATATGCGTGGTCGGTGATCAACACGCTCTTGCCGCTTTGCGCGAGCTCGTCGTGCAGCGCTTGCGGCGAGGCGCGGAACCACAGGTCGGCGTCGACGTAGGTGACGGCGTCGACCGACGGATCGGCGTCGAACACGAAGCGCGGCGCGAAAGGCGTGAGCGTCCAGCAGTACTCGGCTCGCGATCGGCCGGGCTTCACGCCGTTCAGTTCAGCGGTCTCCACCTTCGCGAGTTCGAGCAGCCGCACGTTTGGCAAGGCCAGGCTGCTCAACACCGAATGGGCGGCGCCGTCGAGGCAGAGGATCCACAGCGTGTGCGCGCCGCCGTGACGCTCTAGCGAGCGCTGAAGGGCGAGGCCTTGGGGCAGGAATCCGGCGTCGAACAGCGTGACGTAATGCGTCATCGATGTCCAGCGAATGAATTGACCGCAGCGATCACCTGATCGACCTGCGCGCCGTCCATTTGCGGATGGCATGGCAGCGACAGGCAGGTGTCGGCGTGCGCCTGCGACGCGCGCAGGCCTTCGGGGTCGCGACGGATGTCGTGGAACGGAATCTGGTCCTGGATCGTCACGGGATAGTGGATCAGCGCCTGCACGCCGTTCGACTTGAGGTGCGCCTGCAGCGCGAGGCGGTCTGGCGTTCGGACGACGAAGAGGTGGTGCACGTGCGCTTGCGGCGATTCGGGCGCCGCGAGCAGCTCGACCGCAGGGTGGCCGATGCCTTTCGCATAAGCCTCGGCCACGGCACGGCGCGCGGCGGTGAAGCGCTCCAGCCAATGCAGCCGCTCGCTCAGGATCGCGGCCTGCAATTCGTCGAGGCGGCTGTTCATGCCGAGTTCGGGGTGCCGGTAGCGCTCGCTTTGCCCGTAGTTGCGCAATCGTGCGATGCGCTCGGCCAGCCCGCTGTCGTTGGTGACGACAGCGCCGCCGTCACCGAGCGCACCGAGGTTCTTCGTTGGGTAGAAACTCCACGCGCCAGCGACGCCGAACGAACCCGCTGCGCGGCCCTGCCAACGCGCAAGGTGGGACTGCGCGCAGTCTTCGATCAACGCGATGCCCGTCGACCGGCAGAGGTCGAGCCACGCATCCATCGCGCGCACCTGGCCATAGAGATGCACCAGCAAGACCGCGCGCGTGCGCGGCGTGATGCAGCGGCGCGCGCTCTCGTGCGACAGCAGCGCGCTCGTCGGGTCGATGTCGGCCAGCACCGGCACCGCGCCCGCCCGCGTGATCGCGAGCACGGTCGCGAACGCGGTCATCGGTGTCGTGACGACCTCGTCACCCGGCCCGATGTCGAGCCCGCGCAGGATGAGCTCGATTGCATCCATGCCGTTGCCGACGCCGATGCAGCCATGCGTGTCGCAGGTCTCGGCCCAGCGGCGCTCGAACGCTTCGCACTCGGGCCCGAGGACGTACCAGCCGGAAGCCATCACGCGGGCAGTGGCGGCGAGCAGCGCGTCGCGCAATTCGGCCGGCTCGGCCTTGAAGTCGTTCATCAGAATCATCGTGGTTCCGCCGGATCGAGGTAGCGCGGCATCAGGCTCCGGTAGTAGTCGACGCTGCGCGCCAGGCCTTCGTTCAAGGGCACCTGCGGGGCCCAACCGAGCTCGCCGTTAATGAGAGAGAAGTCGCTGTAGTAGTCGCCGATGTCGATCGCCTTGCGAGCGGCCGGGAACGGCACGATCTCGAACGTTGAACCGGCTTGCAGGTCGAGCATCAACGTCGCGAGCTGCTTCAGGTTCACGACCTCTTCGCTGCCGAGGTTGTAGACCTTGCCGATCGCGACGTCTTCGCTGCCGGCGAGCAGCAACGCCTCGACGCAGTCGTCGACGTAGTTGAAATCGCGCAACTGCAGGCCGTCGCCGAACACCTGGATCGGCTTGCCGTCGAGCAATTGCCGGATCCAGATGCCGAGGAAGGTCTGGCGCGCGTCTTTCACGCGCATGCCGGGACCATAGGTGTTGGTGAGGCGCAGCACGCTCGCGTCGATGCCGTACACCTTGCTGTAGAGCAGGTGATACCACTCGCCGGCCAGCTTGTTGATCCCGTTCACGTCGACAGGCCGGATCGGGTGCTTCTCGTCGACGGGCAGGTAATCGGGCTTGCCGTAGAGCTGCCGCGTGCTCGCGAAGACGATGCGGATCTTCGGCGCGACGGCGCGGCAGGCCTCGAGGATCGAGAGCTGCGCGGCCGCGTTGATGGCCAGATCGGTGTGCGGGTCGGTCATCGAGTCCATGTGGCTCGTCTGGCCCGCCAGGTTGAAGAGGTGGTGCTGATCGCGCAACAGGTATTCGATCGCGAACCGGTCGCGCACGTCGCACACGTTCACGGTCACCCGCTCGCGAATGTCGGCGATGTTCTGGATGTTGCCGCCATAGGTCGGAATGAGGCTGTCGGCCAGCGTGACGTGCGCACCGAGCCCGACCAGTCGGCGCGCGAGGTTCGAGCCGATGAAGCCGAGGCCGCCGGTGATGAGGATGCGCTTGCCGAGGTATGTGCTCATGGAGTCCATCGATTCGCGCGCTGCGCCGCTTGATTCTGATGCGCCCTCACCATGGCGCCCGCTCGAACAGGAAACCCCGGAATTGGAAAGGGAAGCCGCCGGTCAATTGGCTAGCACCGTCGAGGGAAGCGAGGTCTGCGAGCAATCGCCATCCCGGTCCGACGCTGTGAATCAACTTGGCGCGGGAAAAGATCCAGCAGGGATAGCTCGCCGGGTAGATATGAGCCGGCACGCGTTGCAAGGAAATGACGTCGTCCTTCTCGTCGGACACGGGGGTCCGGTCGATCATCAACACTTGCGCGTCGGTTTGGCTCAACTCGTGGATGATTTCATGTGGCGCTTCCAGGTATTGGAGCACGCCGGAAGCCAGCGCCATCGGTCGCACCTGCGTGGCGATCTCGTCCAGCGTGGCATGAAAATCGAGTTCATCCGAGGCGAACTCGGCCAGGCCCGCGCTAACAAACGCTGCTTGCTCGACGACGTGCCATTTCAAGTGTTCGACCAAATCGAGATACGGCCTGCATTGTCGATAAGTGCTGCCCAAAGATCCACCGAAGTCGATGACTTCGAGGCGACCGTGGTCGCGAAGCGCGCAGCGCATCAATGGCGCAAGCAACTGGACGGGCATTTCAGGCTCGGCGAACAAGACCGAATCGCGCTCGAATGCCGCCCGGCCGGCGACCACCTCGCGCGTCGCGTGGGTGACGCGTTGGAGGATGACTTCGGTGTCGTATCCGGTGGCGCGGGCGGTGGCCGCCGCCCAGCTCTGCGGCACCGGATCGAAGCGGTGCGATCGCCCGCTCAAGCGACCGGCCCACTTGACGAGCGCAGGCGGTGCCACCCGACGCAAGAAGGAAGGTGCGGTCATGACCTGCTGCGGATGGAACCCGTGACGGCTCGGGCCAGGCGCTTCAGCGGACCCCCTTGCGCATGGCGAAGGAACCGCGCAAAAGCGCGGCGTGCGACCTCGGATGGCAGCAGCGACTGTCGCTCGACGTGCACGGGGGTCCGGCTCGGTACCTGCGCGTACACATCGGTTCGCCCGGAGTGGGTCCCGCTCGCGTCGTTGCCGATGTTGTGCACCAGGCTGCGACCCGGATAAAGGGTCAGCATGCTCGCGAGAAAAGCCGATGCGTGCCAGCGCACAGCCCAGGAATCGTTTCGACCCGCGATCTGGTCTTGCAACATGGCGGTGAAGGGAAAGCTGTTGTCCAGATCGAAGGCGCGTGTCAGCCGACGCTGCTCGAGCTGATTCATCAGGTGTGCGCCGTCGGGTTCGAAATGCCGCCACGCGCGCCGCCAGGTGGCCCAGCCCCAGCAGTCTGCACCGCGGAGGAAAAACGTCTCCGGGAGCGGCTCCGGCACCGGAAAGCAGTACGCGTGAATCGATGCGACAGCCGCGTCCTCGGCGTATTGCTCGAGGCCGTCATTCATGTAGCGCAGGAAATGGGGCGACGTGACGAGATCGTCTTCGACCACGATCACCCGATCGGAGCTTTCGAGTTCAGTTCCGACGCCATCGATGATCGAAGCCGCGAGGCCGAGGTTGCGTGATCGAAGAACGAGCCGAACGCCGGCGAAACCGTCGACTGTCTTGGCAAATGCACGGACGGCGTCGACGGCGCCGGCATGCGCGGGCGTGCGCGCTGCATCGCAGTAGATGGTCAACAAGGAATCGCCCGCCAGCGGGTTGGCTTGCAGCGATGCCACCGTGCGCTGCAGATGATCGAGGCGGGCGTAGGCGAACAGGGCGATGGGCGCCAGCGCCGACGGGGCAACCGTCATGGTAAGACAGGCTCCGCGTGCAAGTCGGCCAGATGCGCCGGCGCGCCAATGACCAGCACACCGTCGGCGAGCGCAGCGATGTCCTCGTCGTGGGTGACGAAGATGATGATGCCTTCGCGCATGTGCGATCTGAGCTTGGCGACCACGTGCGCACGGGTCTTCGGGTCGAGCGCGCTGGTCGCCTCGTCGAGAAGCAGGACATCGGGTTCTCGAACGAGGGCACGAGCAATGCCGATCCTTTGCCGCTGGCCGCCCGAAAAGTTCTCGCCGAGGTAACTCAACGGCGTGTCGAGTCCACCGGGGAGTCGGCGCACGCTTTGCGCCAGATCGACGAGTTCGAGGATTCGCCACAGGCTGTCGTCGGTGGCCGTCGCGCCGAACAGCAGGTTGGCCCGAAGGGAACCGGAAAAGATCTTCGGTTGCTGTTCGACGAGTGCGAATTGATGATGCACGGCGGCGATCGATGCCAGGCCATCGTTCACTTCGATGAAACCACGATCGGGCCTCAGCAGACCCAGCATGATGTCGGCCAGCGTCGACTTCCCCGAACCGGACGGGCCAACGATGGCATACACCTTGCCGCTCTCGAATCGAAAATCGAGCTCGGCGATGAGGGGCATGCGTTCGACATAGCCGAAACCTATGTGACGGATGGCGATGCTCTTGACCGGCACGCGTCCATGGCTGGGTTCCGTGACTTCGACGATCGCCGATTCACGAACCAGCAGTTCGATGTCGCGTACCGCACGGGTGTCCGTCAGGAGCGTCGAGGTGGCGGCCACGAGTTGTCCGAGCGACGCAAAGATTCGAATCACGATCACCGTGCCGGCGAACAGCGAAACCTCAGATAGAAACAGTGTCGAACCCGGCCGGATCAGCACCGCGGCAATGGCAAGCAGCAGGATCGCCGGCATGGCCTTGATGCCCGCGCGCACGACGTCGATGCGAAAGAGCAGATGCACGTAGTCGGCGATCTGTCGGGCGTAGCCATCCACCACGAATTTTTCGCCCCGCAAGGCTCTGATGGACCGCAAACTGTTCAATGACTCGACGAACGACGTGCCCAATTCACGGGACAGTTGGGTCGCCTTCCCATTGGTTTTGAGCAGGTATTTGAAAAGCAGAGCGATCGTGACCGCACACGCCACCAAGAACACCAGCACACCGCTGAAGAGCGGCACGGAAAACTGATACAGCACCGCCATCGCGACCACCGCGGTGGAGAAGCCGACCACGCACTGCAGGAGGTTCGAAATGATGGTTCCGCAGCGAAACGTGTCGTCCCCGGCGAGGGTGATGTAGTAACCCACGGTGCGTGTGTAAATCGAGGTCAGCGGCTCGGTCAGCACCACATGCTCGAAGATGTGTCCGCTCAGGTAACGATGCACCTGCTTTCCGAGCAGCGTGGTGACGGAGGTTTGCAGATACCCGAAGAACAGGCGGGCCGTCATGATCAGAAAGAAGAGCCAGAGCCAGGTTCGCACCATGGGCGCGAGCCCGAAGGTGGTCAGGACCCCGCCCCAGGCGTGGGCGACCTTGCCCGGCGCCTGCGAAGACAGTGGAATCATCAGACTGGTCGCCGCGTATTCGAGCGTCAACACCAGAAACGTCAGGCCGACAACCCAGTAGAACGCACCGAAAGTCCTGGACACGAAGCCCACGAATTTCACCAACTGCCGCATGGTCGACCGCAGCGAGGCTGGCCGCGTATCCATCAGATCTGGCGACCGACAAGTTCAGTCAGAGCGCGGACATCACAGCCACGCTCGGTCAGGGCGCCCCGCACCTCGTCGTCGCCCTCCATTAACGACAACGCTTCATCGAAAAAGCGATATGTCAGATAGAAGGCGAACAACGCGACGCGGTGGTCCACGGAGAGGCCTGCAGCGATGTCCCTGCGCAGCGCGAACACCGCGTCGCATTCATTCAGATAGGTGTGTCCGGAACGGCTCGACCTGCCGTGGCGCGTCGGCCCTGGTATGGGCTTGATGTGCAGCAGTTCGAATCCATGGCCTTCGAGATACTGGCAGGCCTGCCAGAACTTGCCAGCCCCGCGCATCACGGGCTCGGCCAACAGCGTGGCTTCAAGCTCGACACCGACCACTCGCCGTGTCGCGAGATCAGGCTCGGCGCCTCGAAGGATGGACAGCTCCGTTCCCTGGGTGTCCAGCTTGACGAAGATTGGCGCTAGCGAGTCGAACATAGCGAACACGCTCGCCAGCGTCAGTGTGTCGATCTGGACCGGCCGGAGCGGAAAGAAATAACTCAGGTCACGCACGCGATGACTCATCGACGGCGTGACGATGGGTTCGAGAAGGCTCGACCCGCTGTCGACATTGGTGACGTAGAGCGTCTGCACGCCACCGTGTTCGCTCAATCCGGTGTGAACGCTGCGGATCTTCGAAGGCCACGCCCAAGAGTCGACATACCCGAGGTTGGCGACATTCGGCTCCACGGCGACCCATTGCGTCTGCGGCGAGGCGAGCAGCAGATTCCAGCGCAGATGCGGGTAGTAAGAGGCGCCGACATCCACACATGCCACGGGCGGCAAATGGCTGCTCAACAGAGCTTTCAGCCGGGACTCCGCGCTGAACTGTTTGAGCCAGCGCTTTGCGATGGTCGGAATGCTTCGCTTCAGGAGGGTGATAGCGCTCATGCCAAGACCCGTTTGATCTTGTTGACGGCGCGTCGCGACAACGTCGAATTGGAAAAGATCACCTGCAGCGCCAGTCGGTCACGCTCCTGAACCATGCCGCCGCGGTGCAACAAACGGGCGCCGTCGAAAACGATGCAGGTTCCGGCCGGCCCGGTCATGACAAGTTCTGAATCGACGAGCGCGTGTTCCACCGCACTCTCTGGCAGCACGTCCCAGCCGAGATGGGAGTTGAAACGGACCGCCGAGGGCAGACGCATGAAGTGCTTTCGGAACGGCTCTGAACTCATCGATTGATGGTATTGTTTCGCGTAGTAAGCTTTCAACGGCGAACCGGCGTCGTTGCCGACAGCGCCGACCGTTCTGCCGATCAATTTCGCTAGCGGACGCAGCGCCATCGATTCGAAAGCCTTCGGATAGCAGCTGGTCGGCCCGTGGGTGGGCCCGACGTCGGACAAATAGACGATCGCCTTAGGCACGTCGATCGATTCGTCAAGGTGTGCGTAGAGCGATCGTGGTGCTCGCAGCAGGTCGTCGAACGCATTGGCCCACCACGTGGCTTGCGGCACGCTCAATTCCAGCGCCGCGCCGGTCACCCGGACCCGCTCGCCGGCGTAGGCACTGACGGCGGCCAGCACGCCTTGACGCTCGAACTCCCGATTGAGCACGCTGACGATTCGCTTGATCACGGGGCCCTCGTTCACCGACAAGTCGTCTCTTTTCAGACGACCTGCTTCGGCGCGCTGGCGGAATGTTCGGATGTCTGCCGCTCCGATGGAGAGCATTTCCGCCACCGCTGATGGCGGCAACGTGCCGAAGAAATGCCGGTCACGAGTGAGCTGCAATGCCTTGCTCTGCACTCCGTCGACGGCGGCGATCAAACCCGGGGCGGGGCGGCGCGTGGCGCGGTGATGCGCCAGTTCGGTGTTCGCCAGACGCACGCACTCCACTTCGAGTTCCGAGAGGAAACGCCTTTCCATGTCGTCGAGAGCCTGATGTTGCGCCGCCTCGAAGATCCGATGCAGCTGCTCGAGGTTGCGCTGGCGAGCGTGCGTATAAGCTGCCGCGCTCATCGAGGCGCCGTAGCGCTCGAGGTACTCGTAGGTGTCGTCGAAGTCGTCGAGCAGGGCCGATTCGAGCTCCCACGCGGGCGCCTCGAATTGAAAACGCGGGTGTCGGGCGTACGAATCCCGAAGTTGATCGCGAAGGTTGTGCATACGGGTGCGTCCTCAACTGGCCAGCAGTTGTTGAACGAAGTGTTGAAACGCCGGCGCAGACTGGAGCTCTCGCACCGACTCGGCCACGGCCCCAGGGTTCACGTCCGCCGCACGAAATTGTTTCCAGAGGGCGTTGAAGCGGGCGCGGAGTTCGAGCTGATTCGATTCGCCGAACAAGTTCTGCATGTAATAGAACGCCAGCGCCTGGCTGCGCATCTCGGCCTTCGACAGGCCGGTGAAAGTCGGATCGCGAAGCGCAGCGCCGTACTCGTCGACGGTCTTTGCTGTCCGGCAGAACGAGAACGAGCTGTGCGGGTGACGAGCGCATGCAATCGTTGGCACGCCGAGGTAAGCAAGCTCGTGCGCTACCGATCCGTAGACGGTGACCCCGCACGCCATGCCGGCGTCGACCAATTGCAGTGTCGTGACGCCAGGCGGCAACAAGCGCGCGGTCGGATAGCGAACCGCCAGTTCATCCAGGACGGCGCTGCTGAGCGCGACCTGGTTGGGGTGGGCCTTCAGATAGAACGGCACCTCGGCAGCCTGCAGTTGTTCGATCGTGAAGCAGATCCAGCTCCAGAAGTCCTGGAACACCATGTCGTGATAGATGTGGGGGCTGTCGAAAAAATCGTGCATGAACACGACAACCGCTCCAGCCACGTCGGGTGGCGCCGTCGATGGCGAAGCGCGGTAGGCCGATGCCTTCATGTACGACATCGCCGGGTCGATCTCGCCGGCCAGCCGCTTCTGCAATTGCCCGGCAGCCTCGTCTTGGCGTGCCTGCTGGCCCGCCAATTGCTCGAACCGAGCGCGGAAGTCGGCCGTGTTCGGCGTGTGAAACGGATCGTCCAACGTCAGCGTCTTGCTGAAGCCGAGCAAGCTGCCGAAAGACACGACGCGCACGCCGGCACGCAACGCGGCCCGCGCCGCGATGCCGTGCTCCAGATACGTCGAATATGAAGTCAGATAGAGCTCTGGCCTTGCAGTGTTGAAGTAGTGCGTCGCATGACAGACATCGCGGTACGCCTGACGAAGCAGGATCCGTGTGAATCCATCGGCGGGATCGAATCGCGGCGAGGGCTTTAGCCGGAGATACGAATCGATGACGAGGTCGCCGACCTGGACGCCGTCGATCTCGACGACGAAGGGGGAACGGCCATCCTTCAGGCGTCGCCAGGTGTCCAGGCTGTGCGTGTGGATCGACCTCTCCGCGCGGCGACCGGCACGGCGCACGCTTCGATAACCCAGGGCGTGGACAGTCGGCCGGAATGCCCGGATCCATTGCCACGAGATCAGGCGACCGACCGTCCGCGAGCGCAGGAATCGACTCTGCCAACCCTCGCCGACGGCGCCATTGACGGAACGCACGACGATCAGCTGCGTGCGGACGCCCGGGCTGGCACGCAGCGCCGCGACGATGGAACCGAACAAGGCGAGATAGAAAGGGTCCTCGACGCATTGCACAGCGAGCAACGGCCCGGCACGCGGCTCGGGCTCACGGGGCGGCAACGCATCCCGAACGGCAGCCACCAGTGGATCGACAGGAAGCCATGCGGTGAGAAGACGAAATCCACGAGCGATCTTGCTGGCCGGGCCGATCATGCGCTCTCGTCGTCTGTGGTCAACACGTCCCAGGACATCGGCGTGCCGCGTTTGACATCCTTGCCGACCCGGCGCCCCATCATCACGTCGATGTATTTCGGTGGCAAACCGCCGCCCGGACGGATCGCGCGCAGGTTGCGCGGCGTCAGGCGCGCGCCGGCTTCGATGTCTTCGGTGATGTATAGCGTGCGGCGGAACTTCAGCGACTTGCATTCCGCGGCCGTCGGCCCGTATGCGATGTGACCGAGCGCCTGCCAGGCGCTGAGGGTCTCGACGACGAGCGCGGTCATTTCGGCCGGTTCCATCGAGAACGACGAGTCGATCCCGCCATCGGCGCGCCGGAGCGTGAAATGCTTTTCGATCACGGTGGCGCCGAGCGCGACACTCGCCACCGAGACACCCAGGCCCATGGTGTGGTCCGACAGGCCGACCTCGGTGCCGAACAGCTCGCGCAAATGGGGGATCGTGAGGATGTTCGTGTTCTCCGGCGTGGCCGGGTAGGTGCTCGTGCATTTCAGGAGCACCAGGTCGCTGCAGCCCGCTTCCCGCGCAGCGCGAACGGTTTCATCCAGTTCGGCGATCGATGCCATGCCGGTCGAGATGATCATCGGCTTGCCCTGTGCCGCGACCTTGCGGATCAACGGCAGGTCGGTGTTCTCGAACGAGGCGATCTTGTAGGCCGGCACGTCGAGGGAGGCCAGAAAGTCGACCGCATCGGCATCGAACGGCGTGCTGAACGCGAGCATGCCCAACTCGCCGGCACGCTTCATCAGCGGCGCGTGCCAATCCCATGGCGTGCACGCTTCCGTGTACAAGTCGTACAGCGTGCGACCGTGCCAGATGCTCTTCGGATCGTCGATGAGGAAGTCGCCCTCCCGAATGTCGAGCGTCATGCCGTCCGGCGTGGCGGTCTGCAGCTTCAGCGCGTGAGCGCCCGTCGTCGCGGCGGCCTCGACCAGCGCCACGGCGCGCTCGTAAGACTGGTTGTGGTTGCCGGACATCTCGGCAATGATGAAAGGCGCGTGGCCGCGGCCGATGTCTCGGTGTGCGATTTTCATGGCGATGGCTCTAGTCGATGAGGAGGCGGCCGACCACGAAGGCTTCTGCCGCGGGGTACCCGGAAGTGCAGCCGCGCCACACCGCCAGGGCTTCGACGCCTTGCAACGACCGCGGGTGCGGAAAGGCTCGCATTTCGGAGGCGTAGCACGCGAGCGCTGCCCGTTTTCGGTCGAGCGTGGAGGCGATGTTGACGAACACCGACGGGGCGAAATGAGGCGCCGAATGTGGCGTCTGCCACTCGGTGCTTGAGGCCACCTCGAAAAAGAGCAGTTGCTTGACAGGCTGGCCCGGCATCGGCCGGCAGGCCGCGATCACCGCCTCGTGAATGCGGCGGTGGTCGATGTTCACGTCGCCGGCATGGTGGGTGTAGACGACCGATGGCTGCAGACGCGCAATCGCCGCTTCGATGGTCTTGACGATGTCGAGCAGGTCGACTGCATCGAGTCGGTTGTCGGGAAAGTCGAGCAGTTCGAGAGATGTCACGCCGAGGATCCGATTCGCCTCGTGTGCCGACCGCGCAAGATCGGTCAGAGCATTACCGGCGGCGTCACGGTCGCGCGCGACGTCTCGCGACGTTAGGCCTTCCGCCATGATGAGCACGTCGACGCGGTCGCCCGTGTCGACGTGCTTGGCGATGGTGCCACCGCAGCCGAGGACTTCATCATCCGGGTGCGCGGCGATGACCAGTACGTTCTTCATGGTGCCTCAGTAGACATCGTTGTCGGCCAACACCAGTTGCAGCCCTGCCGAGATGTCGACGCCCTTCATGGAAGCCGGCTCGATCAGGATGAGCGTGCTGGTGTCGGCGCCGACTTGGAAACCCGCCGCTTCGAATCGCTGCCGATGGACCGTGCTCGCCCACAGGTCGATCGATTCGAATGGGCGGCCAATGCTGTCGATGGAATCGATCAGTCGGTCGATGCCGGCGCTCTCTCCATCGACGTCGATAATGTGCAGACACTTCTTCGGCTCGAAATATTTCGCGACGGCATAAGCCGAAAGCGAGGCCCCTCGCCATGTCAGCGCGAACCAGTAGTCGACAGCGGGTTTGCCGAGGAAGCGCCACCTCGAAAACGCCATCGTTTTCAAAATGGCGAACTCTCGCCCTGCGGCGCTTCGACGAGAGCAGCTTTCAATCGCGGCCAACTCGGCATCCGTCGGTTTCTCACAGCGCCACACCGGCCCTGTTGGCGCAGTACTCGCGGACATCTTGGCGCCTGCCGACCGCGTGCGCTCCAGGAAAGGCACCGCTTGCGTGTGCCAGCCGATGCGTCGATGTCCCGCAACCGCCGCAGGGTTCGGGATGCCAAAAGCGAGCGCCGTGGACGTTGCGCCAACCGCTTGCAGGGCAAACCGACCGAGCCGGCTGAACAGAAACTTGCCTTGATGTTCGGGCGCGACGAAGACGTTGTTGCAAAGTGCCACGCCCTGCTCGTGGCCGAAGACCACGGCCCGCATCGGATAGAGGCCGTAGCCTGCAACAATGCGGCCTTCGAAGCGGGTGACGAAGAGACGATTGACAGCGTTGAAGATCCAGTCGCAGGTCTCCGCTGGCAGCTTGCGCGCGAAGCCGTGCTCCCAAGCATCGATGAACGCCTGGCGGTTTCGCAGAGACAGTTCCTCGTACAGATAAGTTTGGCCAGCTGCATCGGCGTGACCCGTGACAAACGCTGCGGTCGTCATCGAGGCCGCTCCCACGTCCAGTCGAGACTGCCTTGCCAGGAAAAGCCTGCGGAAGCGAACGCGGCTGCCGATGCGCGGTTGTCGGGATGGATGCGCGCCGCCAGCCGGTCGACCGCAGCGATCTCGCGTGAAACCCAACGTTGCCCCTCGCGCAGCATCGCAGCGCCGAGTCCGAGGCCGGTTAACGGCGGATCGAGATAGATGGCGATTTGCCCGACGCCGTCTTCGACGTCCAGCCGCAACGAGCCCACGCGCCGAGTCCCGATCCGGGCCATCAGGAGATGGCAGTCGCTGCGGTCCAGCGCTAGACGCCACCACGCCAGGTGCGACTCGACGTCTACCTCGGCCGGGTTGTCGAAATACCGCCGGGTCTCGGGCGCATTGCGCCAGGCATGCGCCACCATCGCGTCGGCCTGGGTGGCGGGATCGAGCTGCAGGGTGTCTGACAACAAGCGCAACGCCACGCGAGAGGCCCCGAGCCCGTCGACCAGGCCACGCGAGCGCTCGCAAAGTTGCCGGCGCGCCCCGGGTGCATCGATGAGCCGAGCGATCGCCGCCGCGACTGACGCGACATCGTTCGATCCGACGGTCATGACAATGCCAGCGGCGGCCAACCCATCGATGGCCACGGACTGGTTGGCAGCGCATTTCAACGCAAGTGTCGGCGCGCCGATGGCGCAGCGCTCCCAGGACGCGCCGCCCCCTGCACCGATGTGGAGATCGTGGCGCCGATAAAACGCTGCCAGGTTCGGCAGATCCAGCGCGAGCGTGACTTGCGGGTTGCGGGCACACGCCGCGCGCAACGCGTCGAGATGCGGATTCGCCGTGGTCGACACCACTTCGATCGGGCCGGAAAAATGGGCGGTCAGGCAGGCCTCGAGCGCCGGCGTCGACACCCTGCCGGCATCGGCGCCGCCCATGAAGATGCCGATGCTGCGCACACCGGAATGGAATTCGTAGCGCGGCGCGTCGGCATAAGAAGGACCCAACAGCGCGAATCGGGGACCGACCAGAAATGTGCCGATGTGCGACTCGTGCAACGCATATTTCGCGCGATGGTCGTCGGCGAGGTTGTGGTCGACGAGCACGTCGGCACGCAGCGGTCGATCACCGAGATCGTCGATCACGCAGAGGCGCACGCGGGCTTGCGCGGCGACATGCGAATGCCAGTCGGCATCGAAGGCGTAGTGGTCGACGATCAACCACGGGTCGCGCTGCGGGTGCAGGGCTGGGAGCGTTCGCAGCGCCGCACAGGTCTGCGCGGCATCGACGGCTTGCGAGACCGACGCCCATGTCGAGTGCGGCGGTCGCGCCGTAGCGCGATCTTCGAGGAGGTCCACGTCTGCTGCATCCACCCCCTCTAGCGCAGGCAGCACCAGAACCCGGAAACCCGACGCCTCGATTCGCGCTGGCGAGTCGATATCGAGCCTGCGCGTGATGAACAGCACCTCGCCGCCCGAGGCGCGCACCGCGGCTCCCAGCGCCAGGCAGCGCACGAGGTGACCTGTGCCCATCGCTGTGGAGGCGTCGACGCGGATGGCGATCAACATGCAGGCGACCTGGCCGAGATGACGGGGTGGCGATTCACTGCGCCGTCCAACCGCCGTCGACCGCGAGGTCGGCGCCCGTCACGAACGACGCGGCAGCCGACAACAGAAACACGACCGGCCCGCTCAACTCAAAAGCGTCGCCAACGCGGCCCAACGGCACCTTGTGGCAAAGCGCGGCATGGAACGCAGGGTCGGTCGTTGCGATGGAAGCGGGCGGAAATGGACCTGGGCTCACGCTGTTCACGCGGATGCGATCGGGGCCCAGGTGCACCGCGAGATAGCGGGTCAGCTGAACGAGGCCAGCCTTTGCCGCGCCGTAAAACGGAGGGTTGTTGCGGCCGGTGTTTCCGTAGATGCGTGGGTCGGGACTCACGTGACCGTACATCGACGCGATGTTGACGATGGCGGCACCGCCGGCGAGGTCGGCCGCGGACTTCTTCAGCAGCGGCAACGCCGCCTGAATCAGCGCGAAGGGTCCGGTGAGGTTCTGGCGGCACGCGGCGTCGAAATCAAGTTCGGTCGAGGTCTCGACCGTCGCGCCCCGACCGCTGTAGGCGCCATTGACGATGCCGGCGAGTCGGTCGTCGACGCGTGCAAGACTGTCGATGGCACGCCGGCAACTGTCCGGAGACGCCACGTCCAGCAAGAGCGTTTCGCAAGCGGCCCCGGTCGCGCGAATCGACGCCGCCAGCACGTCGAGCGACGCCACGGTGCGACCCGCCAGCACGACGGCGCCGCCGGCCTCCGCGATCGACCGGGCGATCGGTTCGCCGAGGTGTCCGGCCGCCCCCGTGACCAGCACGCGCCGACCTTCGAGGCGAAACGATTTCGAAGGCGAATCGTCAGACATGGACGTACCGCCATTGCGACGGATCGAGAACGCGCTCGCTCACGCGAGGCAATTCCGCGTCGAGTCGTGACCGCTCATCGAGCGTCAGCACGGGCCGTTGGACGAGCGCCAAGTTGTCTTCCAGTTGCGCGGTGCTTTCCATGCCCATCACGAGACTGGTCACCCACGGGAGTGAGCGAACGTAGGCGACGCATAGATCGACCCGGCCGGTGCGATCGAGCCGGCGGACCCAGTGATCGAGATCGGCGCCAAGGACGCTCGCGTCGATGTCGTCGCAGTCGGGCCACCGGTCGTCGGGCAAGGTCAGGAGCCCTTGCAACAGCACGCTGCGCGCATGCAAGGCAACGTCGGGCCGGACCTCTACCGCCGCGAGGAAGTCACGCGAACGCCAGCGCCAGTCGAGCAGGTTGACAGGCAGCTGAAGGTGCTGAACGTCGAGATCGGCCAGCGCCTCGAGCGCCTCGCTCACATGGCCAACGCTCGCGCCGAGCCGGCCGATGACACCCTCCTCACGCAGCTCGAGCAGGCGGGCCCAGGCCTCTCCGCCGAAAGCGTGCCGGTCCGCCCAGCGGTGCAAGAGCAGGGTGTCGATGCGTGACGCCTGCAACGCGTGCGTGGAGGCGAACACGCTCGCGTCGACGGCGTTGCGCACCGTGAGCGATGACGCATCGCTCTCGAGTCGCCCCGCCAGCCCGTTTAGCTTGGTCACGACGCGTGCCATGGCGCGCGACGCGGGCGACAGCAGTCTGCCGATGCGGGCTTCCGATCGTCCGTAGACTCGCGCCGTGTCGATAGTCTTGATGCCGGCTTCTACGGCGCCTTCGAGCAGCGCCGAAGCCTCGGAATCGTCGGGCATGCCGGCCCGGTTGGCCACGCCGTATTCGAGACCGAGCTGAGCCGTTCCGAGGGTGATCGCGCTGTGCAGCCGACCATCAGCGCCGGCGTGGCTGGGGCATTGCAGCGCCGAGCGGCGGGCGACGCCGCCCAGGCGGCCGACCAGTTGGCGCCACGGCACGCCGACCGGATCGGCCTCGTGCTCGAACACCTCCAGCAGGCGCAGGTAGTCCGCGAAGAGGTCGAGCGTGCAGCGCAGCGAGCGCCATGCGGACGGTGCATCGGCACAGACGAACGCGCGGGCCCCCGGTTGGCGACGCATCCAGGGCGTGACGTGTTCACGATCCGATGCGGTGGTGCTGCAGGCCGCAGCAGCACGAAGCAACGACACCTCGAACACCTCGGCACTCATGCCGTAAGGCAGGCCGTCGTCGGGCGACGACGTACCGAGGTAGCCCTTCCCCTGCGCATGCGCCCGCAGCAGGCCCTCGATGAATTCACCGTCTGGAAACAGGTTGTCGGCCGTCAGGCGCACGACGATCGCCGTGTCGGCCATCGATTGGGTGGCTAGCACGAACCGTTGCAGCACGTCATCGAGAGGTCCGCGACACGACGCGATGCCGGCGACGGCGAGTTCAAGCACGACGGCGTCGTCGGCCGGATGATCCGAGGTAGCGACGAGCACGGGCAGCCCGCTGTTGGCGGCGCGCTGCGCGCACAGCACCATGCTCGGCCGACCGCCGACGTGCAGCAACGCCTTGCCCGGAAGGCGGCTCGATGCCAAGCGGCACTGGATGACGACCAGCCGGTCGACACCGTTCACGGCGAGCTCCCTGCCACGTCGCGCAGCGTCTCACGGAGCGCGTCGGCCACGCGGTCTTGCTGCACCTCGCTCAAGTCGTAATAGAGCGGCAGGCTGATCGCACCGGCGTAATAAGCTTCCGCGTTCTGGAAGTCACCCGCCGTGAATCCGTAGCGCTGGAAGTCCGGCTGCAGGTGGACCGGAATGTAGTGCACGTTTACGGCGATACCGCGTTCCCGCATGCCTTCGAAGACTTGCCGTCGAAGGCTCGAATCCTCCAGCACGATCGGGTACAGGTGAAGCGCCGAGCGACCTTCCGGCGCCTGATAAGGCAGCTTCAGTGGCATGCCGTCAAGTAATATGGCGTAGCGCCTCGCGAGCTCGTGGCGCCGCTCGACAAAGGCGTCGATGCGCCGCAGCTGACTCGTTCCGAGCACCGCCTGCAGGTCTGTCAGCCTGTAGTTGTAGCCGAGCGCCACTTGCTCGTAATACCAGGGGCCGTCGCTCTCACGATGCATCAACGGCGTCTCGCGCGTCATGCCATGGCTGCGGAACAGCTGCATGGCCTGTGCGAGGGCCGCGTTGTTTGTCACGGCCATGCCGCCTTCGGCCGTCGTTACGATCTTCACAGGGTGGAAGCTGAAAACGGCGATGTCGGAATGCACGCAAGCGCCGATCTTCGCATCGAGGTACGAGCCGCCGATGGCATGCGACGCGTCTTCGATCACCTTGAAGTCGTAACGCCGCGCAAGCGCTGCGATGGCCCTCATGTCGCACGACTGGCCCGCGAAATGAACCGGAACGACCACCTTCGGCAAGCGCCCCGCGAGCGCGGCCTTCTCGAGCTGCGTGGCGAGCATCTCGGCGCTGAGGTTGTAAGTCATGGGATCGATATCGACGAAGCCGATATCCGCTCCGCAATAGCGCCCGCAATTGGCCGAAGCGAGAAAGGTGTTGGGTGAGGTCCAGAGCAGATCGCCCGGCCCGAGTCCGAGTGCCAGGCAAGCCACGTGCAGCGCGGACGTGGCACTGTTCACCGCGACCGCATGTGCCGCGCCCGTGTAGGCGGCGACGGCGTTCTCGAACGCGGGAACCATCGGGCCCTGCGTCAGGAAATCCGATCTCAGCACATCGACGACAGCGTCGATGTCATCACTCGAAATGCTCTGGCGACCGTAGGGAATCATCGGTCTAGGCGACATGCCCCGGTTCGACGTGTTCCCTTATCAAGGCACGCAACTGCGCCACGTCCAGGAATTCGGTGTTGCTTCCGCTGTCGTAGCTGAAACCCGGCGCAACGGCCGTCCCGTTCATCTTCAAGCGGTAGTCGCTTGCCGTGAACTGTCCGGCCGATGGGAGGATGGCGTAGTAAGGGCCGAGATCGAGCGTGTTGAAGCTGTCGCTCGCGGTGATCATTTCCTCATGGACTTTTTCACCCGGTCGCACGCCCACGACGGGGTGCTCGCACTCCGGCCCGATCGCCATCGCCATGTCGGTGATGCGATAGGACGGGATTTTCGGCACCAGGATCTCGCCGCCCCACGCGTTCTCGAGCGACCACAACACCATGTCGACGCCTTCCTGGAGGCTGATGTTGAAGCGCGTCATCGCGGCATCGGTGATCGGCAGCACGCCGGTCTTGCGGCGCTCGAGGAAGAACGGCACCACCGAGCCGCGGCTGCCGAGCACGTTGCCGTAGCGCACGACGCTGAAGCGCAGGTCGCGATGGCCCTTGATGTTGTTGGCGGCGACGAAGAGCTTGTCGGAACAGAGCTTGGTCGCACCGTACAGGTTGATCGGTGCGGCGGCCTTGTCGGTCGAGAGCGCGACGACGCGCTGCACGCCGGAATCGAGGCAGGCCTCGATCAGGTTCTGCGCGCCCAGCACGTTCGTCTTGATGCATTCGAACGGGTTGTATTCGGCTGCCGGCACCTGCTTCAGCGCGGCCGCATGGATGACGACATCGACGCCTTCGAGCGCCCGACGCAAGCGCGGCTCGTCGCGCACGTCACCGATGAAGTAACGCAACGCGCGGTATCGACTCTCGGGGAAGATCTGCGACATCTCGAACTGCTTCAGCTCGTCGCGCGAATAGACGACGAGGCGCTTCACGTCCGGGTACTTTTCGAGCACCGTGCGAATGAACGCCTTGCCGAACGAGCCGGTGCCTCCTGTCACGAGAATCGATCGGTTCGAAAGCGTCATGATGGTTAGGCCTTGGGTTCGGAAACGGCGGCGGCACGGCCGATCGCGAGGTACCGGAAGCCAGCGGCCGCGAGGCGCGCCGGTTCGTAAAGGTTCCGGCCGTCGAAGATGAGCGGGCTCTTGAGCCGACGCGCGAGGTTGCCGAAATCGGGGCTGCGGAATTCCTTCCACTCGGTGACGATGAGCAGCGCATCGGCGTTGTCGCAGGCGTCGAGTGCGGTTGTCGCGAACCTCACGCCGATGCGATCAAAGTAGTGGCGTTTCGCCTCGGCGAGAGCGACCGGGTCGTAAGCCGTCACGGTCGCGCCGCGCGCGACGAGGTCGTCGATCAACACACGGCTCGGTGCCTCGCGCATGTCGTCGGTGTTCGGTTTGAACGCGAGGCCCCAGACGGCGAAATGCCTGCCGCCGAGATCGGGCCCGAAGTGTTCGACTACCTTTTGTGTCAGGCGCTGCTTCTGCACGTCGTTGACCGACTCGACGGCCCGCAGCACGGCGAGCCGGTGGCCGTGTTCGGCGCCACTGCGGATGAGCGCCTGCACGTCCTTCGGAAAGCACGATCCACCATAGCCGCAGCCGGCGTAGAGAAACGAATAGCCGATGCGCGAATCGGATCCGATGCCCTTGCGCACGGCCTCTACGTCGGCACCGAGGTCTTCGGCCAGGTTCGCGAGCTCGTTCATGAAGCTGATGCGCGTCGCGAGCATCGCGTTGGCGGCGTACTTCGTGAGCTCGGCCGAACGGACGTCCATCACGAGCAGCCGATCGTGGTTGCGCAGGTAGGGTTCGTAAAGCGCGCGCATCAGTTCGATCGCCCGCTCGTCGTCGGCGCCGATCACGACGCGGTCGGGGCGCATGAAGTCGGCGACGGCGGCCCCTTCCTTCAGGAACTCAGGGTTCGAGACGACAGCGAACGCATCGACGTGGCCCCGAGCTTTCAACGCTTCCCCGATCACCTGTCGCACCTTGTCGGCGGTGCCGACCGGCACCGTGCTCTTGTCGACGATGACCTTGTAGCCTGTCATCCGCTCGCCGATGGAACGGGCGGCAGCGAGCACGTGGCGCAGGTCGGCCGAGCCGTCTTCGTCGGGCGGCGTGCCGACCGCGATGAACTGCAGCAGGCCGTGCGCGACGGCACGGTCGATATCGGTCGTGAATGCGAGGCGGCGCGCCTGCACGTTGGCAGCCACGATGGGCGCGAGGCCGGGTTCGTGGATCGGGATGCCGCCCCCGTTCAAAACCTCGACCTTCTTCGGATCGATGTCGAGGCACACCACGTCGTTTCCCATCTCGGCCAGGCATGCACCCGTGACGAGGCCGACATAGCCGGTGCCGATCACGGTCACCTTCATAGAGGGCTCCGGCCCGGTGTCGCTCTGGAAAGGCGCATCGCGGTCATTCGTTGTGGTCGTAGGCGTGGAAGCCGGCCTGCTTGACGAGGGTGTCGCGGAGAGCCGCGGTGTAGTCGCTTCGAACCATCTCGCGCACGATCTCGGGCAGCGTTGTCTTCGGGACCCAGCCGAGCTTGGCCTTGGCCTTGCTCGGGTCGCCGAGAAGCGACTCGACTTCGGTCGGGCGGAAATAGCGCGGGTCGACCTTCACGACCACATCGCCGACCCGGCAGCTTGCCGGTGCCTGGCCCTCAACCTCTGTGACGCTCGCCACGGTGCCGACCTCCGCTTCGCCTGCGCCGGTGAACGCGATCGTGAGGCCCAGTTCCGCTGCTGCGAGTTCGACGAACTGGCGAACGCTGTACTGCGCCCCGGTCGCGATGACGAAGTCTTCGGGTTCGTCCTGCTGCAGCATCAGCCACTGCACCTCGACGTAGTCCTTCGCGTGGCCCCAATCGCGCAGCGCCGACAGGTTGCCCAGATACAGGCAATCCTGCAGACCGAGAACGATGCGCGCCACGGCGCGCGTGATCTTGCGCGTGACGAATGTCTCGCCACGCACGGGGCTCTCGTGGTTGAAGAGTATGCCGTTGCACGCGTAGAGCCCGTAAGCCTCGCGGTAGTTCACGGTGATCCAGTACGCGTAGAGCTTGGCCACCGCGTAGGGGCTGCGAGGGTAGAACGGCGTGGTCTCGGTCTGCGGCGAGGCCTGCACCAGGCCGTAGAGCTCCGACGTGCTGGCCTGGTAGAAGCGCGTCTTCTTCTCGAGGCCGAGGATGCGGATCGCTTCGAGCATCCGCAGTGTTCCGATGCCATCGGCGTTCGCCGTGTATTCGGGCGTCTCGAAGCTCACCGCCACGTGGCTCATTGCGGCGAGGTTGTAGATCTCGTCGGGTTGCACCTGCTGAACGATGCGAATCAGGTTGGTCGAATCGGTGAGATCGCCATGGTGCAACTTGAAGCGCTGATGATCGACATGCGGGTCCTCGTACAGGTGATCGATGCGGTCGGTGTTGAACAGTGAGGAGCGTCGCTTCACGCCGTGCACTTCGTAGCCCTTGGCGAGCAGCAGTTCCGAAAGATACGCGCCGTCCTGTCCCGTCACGCCGGTGATGAGCGCGATCTTGCCGCTTGCCGAGTTCATGTGTGCTCCCGGATCGCTTGCACCGGCGCGTCGGGCGCGCGATGCGCGTCTTGGAAGGGCGCTGCCGCGTAGGCTCGGGCGATGCCGTCGCGCAGCCCTGTCCTGGCACGCCAGCCGAGGGCGGTGAGCCGGCTCACGTCGAGGAGCTTTCGGGGCGTGCCGTCGGGCTTGCTTGCATCGAAGGTGAGTCGGCCGGTGAAGCCGACCACGTCGCAAACCAGCTGGGCGAGTTCGGCGATGGTCACGTCGATGCCCGTGCCGATGTTGAGGAGCACTGGCTTCTGAGCCCCGGTGGTGTTCGAGTTCGTGTCGCCGTTCTCCATCAGGTAGATGCAGGCATCGGCGAGGTCATCAACATAGAGGAATTCCCGGCGCGGCGTGCCACTACCCCACACAATGATCTCGGCATCGCCCGCTTGCTTTGCCTCGTGCGCCTTGCGCATCAATGCGGGCAACACGTGGCTGTTCGCGAGGTCGTGGTTGTCTTCGGGGCCGTACAGGTTGGTCGGCATCACGCTCACGTAGCGGCGCCCGTGCTGGGCGTTGAACGCTTCGCAAAGCTTCAGGCCGGCAATCTTCGCGATCGCGTAAGGCTCGTTGGTGGGCTCCAGCGGCCCGGTCAGAAGGTATTCCTCGCGGATCGGCTGGGGGCAGTCGCGCGGGTAGATGCAACTGCTGCCGAGGAACATCAGGCGCTCGACGCCGGCCGCATGGGCTGCGCCAATGAGATTGGCTTCGATCGCGAGGTTTTCGTAGAGAAAGTCGGCGCGGTAGGTGTCGTTGGCGAGGATGCCGCCGACCTTCGCGGCGGCGATAAAGATGTAGTCGGGGCGCTCAGCATGAATGAAATCGCGCACGGCCCGTTGGTCGAGCAGGTCGAGCTCGGCGCGGCTGCGCGTCAGCACGCGCTGGTAACCGCCCGCGCGCAAGCGGCGCATTAGCGCCGAGCCGACCATGCCGCGATGGCCGGCGACGAAAATCTTCGAAGCGGACGAGATCATTGTCGGCCGTAGTGGTCTTCGAAGCGGACGATGTCGTCCTCGCCGAGGTAGGCGCCCGACTGCACCTCGATGATCTCGAGCGGTAGCTGCCCGGGATTGGCCAGGCGATGCTTCTGGCCGAGCGGGATGTAGGTGCTCTGGTTCTCCGACAGGAGCGCGACCGACTCGCCGTTCGTGACCTCGGCCGTGCCCGACACAACGATCCAGTGCTCCGCGCGGTGGTGGTGCATCTGCAAGCTGAGTTTCGCGCCGGGCTTCACCATGATGCGTTTCACCTGGAAGCGCGAGCCCTCGTCGACCTGCTCGTACCAGCCCCAGGGCCGGTGCACGCGCAAATGCGTGCTGGCTTCATGACGTCCGCGCGCGCCGAGCGTGGCGACCAGCGTCTTCACGTTCTGGCTGCGCGACTGCTCTGCCACCAGCACCGCGTCGGGCGTCTCGACGATCACCAGGTTGTCGAGGCCAAGGGTGCTGACGAGCCGGCTGGTCGAATGCACGTAGGTGTTGCGTGTGT
Source organism: Caldimonas sp. (assembly GCA_965246805.1). Lineage (GTDB taxonomy): Bacteria > Pseudomonadota > Gammaproteobacteria > Burkholderiales > Burkholderiaceae_C > Schlegelella_A. The sequence goes on from CBDFFO010000006.1 coordinate 857,713, forward strand.
CTTCGAGCAGCACGTCGCCGTGCGTCGCGTTGCCTTCGGCATCGCGCGCGCTCGTGCCCCACACCGCGTCCCACGAGCCCAGATCGCTCCAGCCGGCATCGAGCGGGACCATGCGAACATGGAAGGCGGAGACCTTCGCGGTCGCGGGCTCCATCACCGCGTAGTCGATGCTTTCTCCAGCGATCGCCTCGAACGCGGTCTTGTCGGGGCGAATGAAAGGGGCGTCGGACTTGCTTGCCGACCACGCCGCACGGGTGGCGGCATCGATGTCGGGGCGATACGCGTCGAGCGCGCGCAACCACACGCTCGCCCGCACGACGAACATACCGCTGTTCCAGTAATAGCCTCCGTCGGCGACGTATGCCGCCGCCGTCGCCGAATCCGGCTTCTCGACGAACGTGTCGACGTCCATCTGTCCGGACGTCGACCCTGGCTTCACGCGCACATAACCGAAGGCTGTTTCGGGTCGCGTCGGCCGGATGCCGAGCACGACGATGGCGCCGTCGCTCGCGGCCGCGACCGCGCGGCGCAACGCGGTATCGAAGGCGCCGAGGTCGGCCACGGTGTGGTCGGAGGCCGTCACCACCAGGATCGGGTCGTATCCGGATTCATCGCCGCCGGCGAAGAGCGCTGCCAGCGTGAGTGCGGGTGCGGTATTGCGGCCCGCCGGCTCGAGCAGCACCGCGCCGGGCGAGATGCGCACTTCACGCAACTGATCCATCGCCATGAATCGGTGTTCCTCGTTCGCGACGATGCAGGGCGGCGCGACTTCGATGGACGGCCCGGCGAGGGCCATCAGGCGCAGGGTGGCTTGCTGGAACAAGGTCTGATCGCCCGACAGTGCGAGGAACTGCTTCGGGTACAGCGCGCGGCTGAGCGGCCACAGCCGCGTGCCGCTGCCGCCGGCCAACACCACCGGCAGGACGTGTTCGACGGGGACGTTCATGACGGGCTGCCTTCCTGGCGTTCCACCTCTGCGCGCAGCAGGGAAATCTGCGATTTCAAGCTCACGTATTCGAGTTCCTTGCGGGCCAGAAAGGCCTGCGTGAGTCGAAGCCGGTGGTTGACGCCGTGCGGCGTCAAGACGTAGAGATAACCTAACTTGTGGTCGCTGCGGCGAAAGTTCTGCGCCTTGACCCAACCCTTGGCGAGCAACGCCTTCAAGAGGTAATGCGTCTTGCCGAGGCTCACACCCAGTTCGGCCGCGAGCTGGCGCTGCGAGTAGTCGGGATGCTGCTCGAGCACCCGCAGCAGATCGAGCTCGGCCCGGTCAGGCGGCGCATCGCTGTTCGATGATGGGGAGATGGGTGCGTTCATGGATTGAACGCGAGTCTAGCGCAGCCGCCGGGCAATCCATTTCCAGGCTGCGGCCCGCAGCGCTCAACGGGCCGCACGATGCGGTCCTGACGACGTTCAGTCGAACACCGGCGCCGCGTCGAGCATCACGCCCGCCAGATCCTTCGCCGATAGGACCGGCGACACCGTCAGCGGCCACCGAACGCCGATCGCCGGATCGTCCCAGCGTATGCAGACCTCCGCGCTCGGCGTGTAGTAGTCGGTGGTCTTGTAGAGCACCTCGGCCGTCTCGCTCGTCACCGCGTAACCGTGTGCGAAACCGACTGGGATCCATAGCTGCCGATGGTTCTCGTCGCTCAGTTCAACCCCGACCCACTGGCCGAAGGTCGGACTGCTGCGTCGCACGTCGACAGCCACATCGAACACCGAACCACGCGTGACGCGAACGAGCTTGGCCTGCGCGTGCGGCGCGCGCTGGTAGTGCAAACCACGGAGCACTCCCGTGCTGGAGCGTGACTGGTTGTCCTGCACGAACGAATGCTGCGCGCCGATCGACTCGTCGAACCGTCGCTGGTTGAAGCTCTCCATGAAGAACCCGCGGTTGTCGCCGAAGACCTGCGGCTCTACGATGAACACATCCTTCAGAACGGTGGCGACGAGCTTCATGGCGGGCTCCCGGGGTTGGGCCAGGCGTTCACAGCAGGGTGTCGGAAAGCACTTGCATCAGGTAGCGGCCGTAGCCGTTTTTCAGCATCGGCCGGGCCAGCGCGGTGAGTTGCTCTCGGCTGATCCAGCCGGCGTGAAACGCGATCTCTTCAGGACAAGCGACCTTCAGTCCCTGACGTTTTTCGAGCGTCGCGATGAACTGGCCAGCTTCCAATAGGCTGTCGTGCGTGCCGGTGTCGAGCCAGGCGCAGCCGCGACCCAGGATCTCAATGTGCAGGTTGTCTTGCCGGAGGTAATGCGCGTTGATCTCGGTGATCTCGAGCTCGCCGCGCGCCGAGGGCTTGACATCGGCCGCGATGTCGCAGACCTGGTTGTCGTAGAAGTAAAGGCCGGTGACCGCGTAGTTGCTCTTCGGTGCGACGGGCTTTTCTTCGATGCTGATCGCGCGCCGCGTCGCGTCGAACTCCACCACGCCATAGCGTTCTGGATCCTGCACGTGATACGCGAACACCGAGGCGCCGTGCAATCGATCGGTCGCGCTTCGCAGCAGCACCGGCAAGTCGTGGCCGTGAAAGATGTTGTCGCCGAGCACGAGCGCACTCGGCCCGCCGCCGATGAACGATTTGCCGAGGATGAAAGCCTGCGCAAGACCGTCGGGGCTCGGCTGCACGCAGTACTCGATGCGCATGCTCCACTTGCTGCCGTCGCCGAGCAACTCGCGAAAGCGCGGTGTGTCGGCGGGGGTGCTGATCAACAGGATTTCGCGGATTCCGGCGAGCATCAGCGTGCTGAGCGGGTAATAGACCATCGGCTTGTCGTAGACCGGCAGCAACTGCTTGCTAACCGACAACGTGGCCGGATGCAGACGCGTGCCGGAGCCTCCGGCGAGCACGATGCCCTTGCGGGTCGGGCTCGTCATGCGCCCTCCACGTCGGCCGATCGGCCTTGGTAATTAACCGACACCCAGTCGCGATACGCGCCGGTCTGGACGTGTTCGACCCACTCGCGGTGATCAAGGTACCAGTGCACGGTCTTGCGGATCCCGGTCTCGAAGGTTTCGATCGGGCGCCAGCCGAGTTCGCGCTCGATCTTCCGGGCGTCGATGGCATAACGGCGATCGTGGCCTGGGCGATCGGTGACGTGGGTGACGAGGCGCGCGTAGGGTCCGACCGGATCGGGCGCCAACTCATCGAGCAACGCGCACACCGTCTTCACGATGTCGATGTTCGCCATCTCGTTCCAGCCGCCGATGTTGTACGTTTCGCCGACCGTGCCGCCCGCCAGCACCGCGCGTATCGCGGAAGCATGGTCATTCACGTAGAGCCAATCGCGGATCTGTCGGCCATCGCCATAGACCGGCAGCGGCCGGCCGGCCAGCGCATTGACGATCAGCAGCGGAATTAGCTTCTCGGGAAAATGAAACGGCCCGTAATTGTTCGAGCAGTTGGTGGACACCACGGGCAACCCGTAAGTGTGGTGCCAGGCGCGCACCAGGTGATCGCTCGCCGCCTTGCTGGCCGAATACGGGCTGTTCGGTTCGAACGCGTGCGCCTCGGTAAAAGGCGCGGCGTCGGGCTCGAGCGAGCCGTAGACCTCGTCGGTCGACACGTGATGGAAGCGGAAGTCGGTGCGGGCCGAGCCCGAGAGCGTCGACCAGTGCCGGCGCGCCGCTTCGAGCAGCGTGAACGTGCCCTCGACATTCGTCTTAATGAACGCCTGCGGCCCGTGAATGCTGCGGTCGACGTGGCTTTCGGCTGCGAAGTGGACAATGGCGCGAGGCCGGTGCTTCGCGAGCAGTGAATCGAGGAGGGCGGCGTCGCAGATGTCGCCACGCACGAAGACGTGGCGCGGATCGCCCTCCAGCGACCGGAGGCTTTCGAGGTTGCCCGCATACGTCAACGCATCGAGGTTGACCACGCCCTCGGCGCTTCGGGCCAACCAATCAAGGATGAAATTGGCGCCGATGAAACCGGCCCCACCGGTGACGAGGATCATGAGATCGATGCAGATGCGGGAATGCGCAGGCGATGGCCGACGTGGAATTCTAGGGGGCATTGCCCGTGAAACCGCGGGCCCATCGGTCAATGGGCGCTGGCGGGAGATAATCGCTCCATGAGTGAAACAGTTGACACAAAGAACGGAATGCTTGCTGCCGGCAACGAAGATCCCGCGTCGAACCTCGCCCCAGCGTTGCCTTTTTCCGATGTCGGCCTCTCGCCACTCCTGCAGCGCGCCGTCGCTGACCAGGGTTACACGCTGATGACGCCGATCCAGGCCAAGGCGATCCCACATGTGCTGGCCGGCCGCGACATCATGGGCGCTGCACAGACCGGCACCGGCAAAACGGCCGCGTTCTCGCTGCCACTGCTGCACAAGATGCTGCGTCACGAGAACGCGAGCATGTCGCCGGCGCGCCACCCGGTGCGCGCTCTCGTGATCGCGCCGACACGTGAACTGGCTGACCAGGTCGCCGCCAACATCAAGGGCTACGCGGCCCACTCGAAGCTGCGCGTCGCGGTGGTCTACGGCGGCATCGACATGAAGCCGCAGACGCTCGAGCTGAAAGCCGGCGTCGAGGTGCTCGTCGCCACGCCGGGCCGCTTGCTTGACCACATCGAGGCGAAGAACTGTGTGCTGAATCAGGTCGAGTACGTGGTGCTCGACGAAGCCGACCGGATGCTCGACATCGGCTTCCTACCCGACCTGCAGCGCATCCTGAGCTACCTGCCGAAGCATCGCCAGACGCTGCTGTTCTCCGCCACTTTTTCTCCCGAGATCAAGCGACTCGCCGAGAGCTATCTGCAGGATCCGTTGCTGGTCGAGGTGGCACGCCCGAACGCGACCGCGACCAACGTCGAGCAGCGCTTCTACAGCGTCGCCACCGACGACAAGCGCGCCGCGGTGTTGAAGATCCTGAAGGAGCGCTCGCTCACGCAGGCGCTGGTCTTCGTCAACTCGAAGCTCGGCTGCGCACGCCTCGCGCGCTCGTTCGAACGCGACGGCCTGCGCACGAACGCCCTGCACGGTGACAAGTCGCAAGACGAACGCCTGAAAGCACTCGAAGCGTTCAAGAGCGGAGCGGTCGACGTGCTGGTCGCGACCGACGTGGCTGCGCGCGGCCTCGACATCGTCGACCTGCCAGCGGTGTTCAATTTCGACGTGCCGTTCAACGCGGAAGATTACGTGCACCGAATCGGCCGCACAGGCCGCGCGGGAGCGTCCGGCCTCGCCGTCACGCTGGTCTCGCGGGACGATGCGCGGCTCGTCGCTGACATCGAGAAGCTGATCAAGAAAAAGATCGAGCTCGAGCCGCTCGAACTCGACGGCACGCCGGCCCGCAGCGCTCGCGAGCGGTCGCGTGAGCAGGGCGACCGGGAGCGACCGCCGCGCGCTGCATCGGCCGATCTCGGTGACGAGCAGGATCTGGCATCGAACACGCAGGCGTCGGCGCCGCGCGCCTCCGCGCCGCCACGTCCGCGGCCGATCCGCGCGAACGCGGATCCGTTCTTCGACAAGCCGTACGAGCCGAACGCGCTCGCCGTCGAGCCCGCATGGGAAACGCGTGGCGCCGCCTCGCCGCGCGGGGTCTCGCCCAACATCAAGCCGAAGAAGCGGGTCGCCGCGCTGTTCGGTGCGAAGGCGGACGACGCGGTGGCGGCCGCCGATTCAACGTCTAAAGAAGCCGAAACGCTCTGATCGGAGCTGCCCTTTGCGCCGGTGTGCGACGCTCTAAATGCGCGCGAGGAACGCGAACACGGCCGGCACTTCGTTCGAGAGTGGGTTGGGCGCGGCGCGCCAACGTTGCACCGTCTCGGTTCGCGTGAACGCGTTCGGCATCGTCAGCCCCGAGCTCACTGACAGTAGCGTGGGGCCCTGCAGAGCCGCGACCAGCGCCGACAGCAGCACGTCGTTGCGGTACGGCGCTTCGATCAGCAACTGTGTTTGCGCCGCCTTACGGGACAGGCCTTCAAGCTCGCGGATGCGAGCTCCGCGCGCGGCCGCATCGACCGGCAAGTAGCCGACGAACGCGAAGCTCTGGCCGTTGAGGCCGCTCGCCGCGAGCGCGAGCAACAGCGAACTGGCACCGGGGAGCGGTACCACGCGGAGCTCGAGGCTGTGCGCGCTCGCGACCAGCGCCGCGCCGGGGTCGGCGACCGCGGGCAGGCCGGCCTCCGAGACGAGGCCGATATCCTGGCCGTCGAGTGCCGGTGCGAGCAGCGGCCTGAGGTCAGGTGTCGTGGTCGGTCGACCCTTTGGGGCCCGTGGCAACTCGACGATCGCGAGGCTTTGCAACGGCGCGACCAACGGCACGACGGCATCGACGCGCTTCAGGAAGGCACGCGTCGTCCGCGCGTTTTCGCAGACCCAGTGGCGCAACGACGCGGCCTCGCGAATCACGCCGAGCGGCAACACGTCCTGCAAATCGGGCGCGACGCCGTCGATGCCGAAGTCGAGCGTGTTGGGCACCAGCAGCAATCGACCGCGCGTCGGCTTCATCGTCACCCGACGCCGTCGCTGGCGAGCGGATCGATGCCGGCTTCGCGCAGCATCGCGCAGGTCTTGATCATCGGCAGACCGACGAGCGCAGTCGCATCGTCGGACTCGATCGCATCGAGCAGGGCGATGCCGAGCGACTCCGACTTGGCGCTGCCGGCGCAGTCGTAAGGCTCGTCGAGGATCAGGTAGCGCTCGATTTCGGCGTCGCTCAACGCGCGAACGCGCACGGTCACGGGCACCACCGCGACCCGCTCGAAACCGGTCGCCCGACACACCACCGCGACGCCGGTCTGGAACACCACCGTCTTGCCGCTCATCGCGCGCAACTGCTCCACCGCTCGCTCGTGCGAACCGGGCTTGCCGAGCGGCGCGCCATCGAGGTCGGCGACCTGGTCGGCGCCGATCACGACGGCATCGGGGTGGCGCGAGGCGACCTCGTTCGCCTTCGCGAGGGCCAAACGCCTCGCAGTGTCGCGCGGTGCTTCGCGCAGCAGCGGTGTCTCGTCGAGTCGCGGCGCCTCGACCGTGAACGGCAGTCGCAGGCGTTCGAGCAATTCGCGTCGATAGCGCGAGGTCGAGGCGAGGACGAGCCGGTGCGGAGCAACCATCGAAGTCATTGTTGCATCGGGCTCGCGGCGCTCTCGATCCGTCGCGGCTCGATACACTGGCTCATGGTGACCCGCGCTGTCGATCCACGCCGTCTCGACGTCGAGACATACGCCACCGACGGCGGCCATCTCGAAGGCGCCTGGCCGAACGATGGTTTCGGGCGGCTCGCCTCTTCGACCCTCCGAACGGCCGATGGCACACCGTTACCCGACGTCACGTGGTCGGCCCGGTTCGAGGCCCGGCCAGCACCGGGCGGCGAGGCCGACGCCTGGCTTTCGCTGCGCGCGCACGCCGACGTGGTGCTCGAGTGCCAGCGGTGCCTCGCGCCGATGCCGTTCGCGATCCGCATCGATCGTGAATTCCGATTCGCTCCTAGCGAAGACGCGGCAGCAGAACTCGACGCCGAAGACGAGGAGCACGACGTGCTCGCCACGTCGCGAGCCTTCGACCTGCAAGAGTTGCTCGAAGACGAACTCCTGCTCGCGTTGCCGATCGTGCCGCGTCACGACGTGTGCCCGCAACCGCTGGTCGCCGACGACGGCATCGACGAGCCGCTGCCGAATCCCTTTGCGGCCCTCGCGGGCTGGAAGCGCCGCGAGCCCGGTAACTGACCCGGGCCCGCGAGCCGACGACCGGCCCGCCGCGCTAGCGGGCGTGGCTATAATCTTCGGCTTTACGCGATTTGCCCGGCTGCACCGCCGGCGCACGCAAGATACCGCACCTGGAAGTTTCTTCCGGCGCACCAGGAGATCTCCATGGCCGTTCAACAGAACAAGAAGTCGCCCTCGAAGCGCGGCATGCACCGCGCGCACTACGCGCTCCAGACGCCGGGCACGGCCGTCGAGCCGACCACTGGCGAGGCTCACCTGCGCCACCACATCAGCCCGACCGGCTTCTACCGCGGCCGCAAGGTCCTGAAGACCAAGGCAGACGCCTGATTCGTTGACGGCAACCGGCTCGCAGGGCGTGCCTTACGAGATCCGTCTCGCGGTCGATTGCATGGGCGGTGATCACGGTCCATCCGTGACCTTGCCCGCCTGCAGGGCGTTTCTCGAGAGGCACCAAGACGCCGAGCTCATCCTCGTCGGCCGCGCCGCCGCGCTGCGGAGCGCAAGGGGCTGGCCACGATGCACGATCGTCGACGCGACCGAAGTGGTCGAGATGACCGATTCACTCGAAGTCGCTCTGCGCCGCAAGAAAGACTCATCGCTGCGGGTCGCGGTGTCGCAAGTGAAACCCGGCCCCTCCGGCGCCGCGCCGGCACAGGCCTGTGTGTCGGCCGGCAACACCGCGGCATTGATGGCGGTCTCGCGCTATGTGTTGAAGACCATCGACGGCATCGACCGCCCCGCGATCGCCACCGTGATGCCGAACCAGCGCGACGGCTTCACAACCGTGCTCGACCTCGGCGCCAACATCGATTGCTCGGCCGAAAACCTGCTGCAGTTCGCGGTCATGGGCAGCGCGCTCGTCGCGTCGGTCGAGGGCAAGGAAGAGCCGACTGTCGGCCTCCTTAACATCGGCGAAGAAGCGATCAAGGGTGGCGAGACCATCAAGCTCGCCGGTGAACTGATGCGCGCCGCGGCCGCGAGCAAACTCATCAATTTCCACGGCAACGTCGAAGGCAACGACATCTTCAAGGGCACCACCGACATCGTCGTCTGCGATGGCTTCGTTGGCAACGTCGCGTTGAAAACGGCCGAGGGACTGGCGACGATGCTCACGTCGTTCATCAAGCAGGAGTTCACCCGCAACCTCGGCACGCGCATCGCGGCGCTCGTCGCCTCACCGGTCCTCAATCATTTCAAGCACCGGGTCGACCATCGCCGCTACAACGGCGCCGCCCTGCTCGGATTGCGCGGTTTGGTCTTCAAAAGTCACGGTTCGGCCGATGCGTTTGCCTTCGAGCAAGCACTCAATCGTGCCTATGATGCGGCGCGTAACGGCTTGCTCGACCGCGTGCGCGCGCGGATCCTCGCGACTCTGGCGGCCATGCCGGCCGCCCGCGTCGAGGCGGAATCTGTCGCGTTCGCGGTTTCCGCGTCTTGATGACATCGTCTCTACCGGGATATTCGCGCATCACGGGCACCGGCAGCTTTTTGCCGGGTTCGGCCATTTCCAATGCGGCGCTGACCGAGCGGTTGGCGGCGACCGGTGTCGAAACCTCCGATCAGTGGATCGTTGAGCGCACCGGCATTCGGGCACGTCATTTCGCCGATGCCGGCGTGATGTGCAGCGACCTCGCCGTCGAAGCCGCTCGGCTCGCGCTCGCAGCCGCCGATTGCGACGCGAAGAGCATCGACCTCGTCATCGTCGCCACTTCGACGCCGGACATGGTGTTCCCGTCGTCGGCCTGCATCGTGCAGCACAAGCTCGGCATCCACGGCTGCGCCGCGTTCGACGTGCAGGCGGTGTGCGCCGGGTTCATCTACGCGCTCAGCGTCGCCGACTCGATGGTGCGCACCGGGGCCGCGAAGAAGGCGCTCGTGATCGGCGCCGAGGTGTTCTCGCGGATCCTCGATTTCAACGACCGCACCACCTGCGTGTTGTTCGGCGATGGCGCCGGCGCCGTGGTCCTGGAAGCGAGCGAAACCCCCGGCATCCTCGCGACCGAACTGCATGCCGACGGTCGATACGTCGATATCCTCTGCGTGCCCGGCCACGTGTCGGGCGGTCAGGTGCTGGGCGACCCGCTGTTGAAGATGGACGGCCCGGCCGTGTTCAAGCTCGCCGTCGGCGTGCTCGAGCAGGTCGCCCGCGAAGTGCTCGTGAAGGCCGACCGCACCGAGGCCGACATCGATTGGCTCATCCCGCACCAGGCCAACATCCGCATCATGCAGAGCACGGCGAAGAAGCTGAAGCTCGGCGCCGACAAGCTCGTCGTCACGGTCGATCGGCACGGCAACACGTCGGCCGCATCGATCCCGCTCGCGCTCGACGAGTCGGTGCGAAGCGGCAAGATCCGTCGCGGCGACACCGTGATGCTCGAAGGCGTCGGCGGTGGCTTCACGTGGGGCGCCGCGCTGCTCGACCTTTGAGCGCGCCTGTACGCGCGTTCACCCACCTCATCGTGCAACCATGGCTTCGACTCCCTTCGCATTCGTGTTTCCCGGCCAAGGCTCGCAGGCGGTCGGCATGCTCGATGCGTGGACAGGCCGCGCTGTCGTGCAGGCGACGCTGGCCGAGGCATCTGACGCGCTCGACATCGATCTCGCGCGGCTGATCCGTGAAGGCCCGAAGGAACAGCTCGATCTGACCACCCACACGCAGCCTTTGATGCTGGCTGCGGGCATCGCTTGCTACCGCGCGTGGCTGGCCGAGACCGGCCTGACGCCGGCCGTCGTGGCGGGCCACTCGCTCGGTGAATACAGTGCGCTGGTCGCGGCTGGCGCGATCGCCTTCACGGACGCGTTGCCGCTGGTGCGCTTTCGCGCGCAGGCGATGCAGGAAGCGGTGCCGGTCGGTGTCGGCGCCATGGCCGCGATCCTCGGGCTCGACGCGCAAAAGGTGTGTGAGGGTTGCGCCACCGTCGCGCGCGAAAGCGGCGAGGCGGTGGAGGCTGTCAATTTCAACGACCCGGGCCAGACCGTGATCGCCGGCAGCAAGGCCGGGGTCGCGCTGGCCTGCGAGGCGCTGAAAGCCGCGGGCGCGAAGCGCGCGCTGATGCTGGCCGTCTCGGCGCCGTTTCATTCCAGCTTGATGAAACCGGCGGCCGATCGTCTCCAGCGCCGCCTGAGCGAGACGACCATCGCCACGCCGAAGATGCCGGTCGTCGACAACGTCGATGTGAAGGTCGAGACCGACCCCGATGCGATTCGCGACGCGCTGTATCGCCAGGCGTTCGGCCCGGTGCGCTGGGTCGAGACCATTAGCGCCATCAAGGCGCGCGGCATCACGCACATTTTCGAATGCGGGCCGGGCAAGGTGCTCGCAGGCCTCACCAGGCGCATCGATCCGGAGCTCGTTGCCTCGGCGGTTTTCGATCCGGCGACGATCACTTCCACACGGGCTTTGCTGAGATGAGCGATGACACCCCGACCGCCAGCGCGTCCAGACCGATCGAGTACCGCGTCGCGCTGGTGACCGGCGCATCCCGCGGCATCGGCAAGGCGATCGCGCTCACGCTGGCCGAGCAGGGCATGATGGTGATCGGTACCGCCACCACCGCGGCGGGCGCGCAGGGCGTGACCGATGCGCTCGCGTCGTTCGGCGGCGCGGGCATCGCGCTCGACGTGAACGACGGCGGGGCGGTGATCGCGGCCGTCGATGAGATCGTCGCCCGGCACGGCGGCTTGCACGTTCTCGTCAACAACGCCGGCATCACGCGCGACATGCTTTCGCTGCGCATGAAAGACGACGACTGGTCGGCGGTGCTCGACACGAATCTCACCGCGGTCTTTCGCGTCAGCCGCGCGGTGATACGGCCGATGATGAAGCAGCGCTACGGTCGCATCATCAACATCACATCGGTGGTCGGCGCGAGCGGCAATGCCGGTCAGGCCAACTACGCCGCCTCAAAGGCGGGCGTGGCCGGCATGACACGGGCACTGGCGCGCGAGCTCGGCAGTCGCGGCATCACCGTCAACTGCGTCGCGCCGGGTTTCATCGAGACCGACATGACGAAAGCGCTCGCCCCGGCGCAATCGGCCGCGCTGCTGGGACAGATTCCGCTCGGCAGGCTCGGCCAGGCCAGCGAAGTCGCTCATGCGGTGGCGTTTCTCGCGTCGGCGCAGGCGGGTTACGTCACGGGCACCGAACTGCACGTCAATGGCGGCATGTTCATGAGTTGAGGCGCGAGGCCGAAGCCGTAGAATCTTCTACAACTTTGTTAACACTCCCGGAGGAGTACATGAGCGACATCGAAGCCCGCGTCAAGAAGATCATTGCCGAACAACTCGGTGTGCCCGAGGCCGACGTGGCGAACGAGAAGGCTTTCGTTGCCGACCTGGGCGCTGACTCGCTCGACACCGTCGAGCTGGTGATGGCTCTTGAAGACGAGTTCGGCATCGAAATCCCCGACGAAGAAGCCGAGAAGATCACCACCGTGCAGAACGCGATCGACTACGCCACCAAGAACCAGAAGGCGGCCTGAGTCTGCAGGGTCTGAATTCGAGAATGAATCGCCGAGTCGTCATCACCGGCCTGGGCCTCGTCAGTCCGGTGGGCAATTCGGTCGAGGAAGGTTGGGCGAACATCGTCGGGGGCCGCACCGGTATCGCCAACATCACGAAGTTCGACGCCTCGCCTTATTCGTGTCACTTCGCCGGCGAGGTCAAGAACTTCAACGTCGGCGACTACTTGCCCGTGAAGGAAGCTCGGCACATGGCCGAGTTCATCCACTACGGCGTGGCCGCATCGATGCAGGCGGTTCGCGATGCCGGACTGCCCACCAACAGCGAACTCAGCCAGGAGGAGTCAGAGCGCATCGGCTGCCTGGTGAGTTCGGGCATTGGCGGCTTGCCGCTCATCGAAGACACGCACACAGAACTCGCGGCCCGCGGCCCCCGGCGCATCACGCCGTTCTTCGTTCCCGCGTCGATCATCAACATGATCTCGGGGCATGTGTCGATCCAGCTCGGGTTCAAGGGCCCGAACCTCGCGATCGTCACTGCCTGCACCACCGGGCTGCACAGCATCGGCATGGCCGGCCGTCTGATCGAATACGGCGACGCCGACGTGATGATCGCCGGCGGCTCCGAAGCCACGATCTCTCCGCTCGGCCTGGGCGGCTTCGCGGCCGCGCGCGCGCTCTCGACGCGCAACGACGATCCGGCCACCGCATCGCGCCCATGGGACCGCGATCGCGATGGCTTCGTGCTCGGCGAGGGCGCTGGCGTGGTCGTGCTCGAAGAATACGAACACGCGAAGCGACGCGGGGCGAAGATGTATGCCGAGGTCGTCGGCTTCGGCATGAGCTCGGACGCCTTCCACATGACCGCGCCCGATGTCGACGGACCCAAGCGCTCCATGCTCTCGGCATTGCGCACGGCCGGCCTCAACCCCGACCAGGTCGACTACTTGAACGCGCACGGCACCTCGACGCCGATCGGCGACCTGAACGAATCGAACGCGATCAAGCTCGCGTTCGGCGCCCACACGAAGAAGCTCGTCGTCAACTCGACCAAGTCGATGACCGGCCACCTGCTGGGCGGTGCCGGCGGAGTAGAGTCGGTTTTCACCGCGTTGGCGCTGCACCACCAGGTCTCGCCACCGACCATCAACGTCTTCCACCAGGACCCGGCGTGCGATCTCGACATCTGCGCGAACACGGCGCGCGACATGAAGATCGACTACGCGATGAAGAATAACTTCGGGTTCGGCGGAACCAACGGTACGCTCGTCTTTAAACGGGTCTGAGCGCCTCGCCGCGCCGCGCCGATGCGCGCCTCACCGCCGCTCCTGGTTCAGTTGAACGGCTTTCGCGTTTGGCGTGGACTGGTTGCGGCGGCTGGCTCGCTCGCCATGGCCACGCTGACGACTTGGGCCAGCACGGCCTCCGAACAGCGTGCGCAGACAGCCTGGGTGGTGTGGTTGGCGGGGGTCGCGGCCATCGGTTTTGCCGTGCGATGGCTCTGGACCGTGCCGACTCGTCCCCGCCAGCTGCTCTGGGACGGCCGAACCTGGCACGTGTCGGCGGCGCGTTCGAGCGCGATCGATGCCTCGATGACGGGGCGCATCGACATCGCGATCGACGTCGGAGCCTGGATGTTGTTGAAGTTTCGTCCGGATGCCTGGCTCCGCACCGCGCGCGACGAACGCCGACGGGTGATCTGGCTGCCCGCCGAACGCCTCGCCGCGCCCTTCGAGTGGCACGCGCTGCGTTACACGCTCTACGGCAACGCCCAACAAGCACCGGGGGTGCCACCCATCCCTTCGCCAGGGCCGGATGCATGAGCGGCCCGGACGCCGATGCGCCGCTCGTCGAGCGGGTCAAGCGAGGTGACGTCAAGGCGTTCGAGATGCTCGTCGTGAAATACCAGCGCCGCGTCGAACGCCTGATCGGGCGCATGGTTCGGGACGTCGATCGCGTACCTGACATCGCTCAAGAAACCTTCATCCGGGCTTATCGTGCGATTCCGCAGTTCCGCGGCGAGAGCGCGTTCTACACCTGGCTTTATCGGATTGCCGTCAACACCGCGAAAAAGACGTTGATGGACATGAAGCGGGACCCGCTGGTGCTCGAATCGGCCCGCGCCGGCCGCGACGATGACGACGAACCGCCACGGGCGGAGAATGAAATCAGCGACGGCGAAACGCCCGATTCGGTACTGGCGAGCAAACAGATTGCCAACGCGGTGAACTTTGCGATCGAAGCGTTGTCCGATGAATTGCGCCAGGCCATCACGCTGCGGGAGATCGAAGGTCTGAGTTACGAGGAGATCGCCGAAGCGATGAATTGCCCGATCGGCACCGTGCGGTCGCGGATCTTTCGAGCCCGCGAGGCGATTGCCGAGCGCCTGAGGCCGTTGCTCGATACGCGCGAAGGAGAACGCTGGTAACGGCGCCTTTCGCAGCGGGTGGGGTTGGACATAACGTTTGGAGAACATGACATGCTCACGCGCATCACGGGAACCGTCGATCCGGAATGCCTTTCGGCACTCGTCGACGGTGAAATCGACGAAGCCGAGCTGACGGGCGCTTGCGAGGCATGGCGCGTCGACGGGGTCGTCCGCGCGACCTGGCATTCGTACCAGTTGATCGGCGACGTGCTGCGTTCCGACGACCTTGCTTCGGATGCGAGCCACGACTGCTCGTTCCTGACCGCATTGCGCGGTCGGCTGGCAATCGAGCCGGTGGTGTTGGCGCCGCCCGCGCCGGCAGGTCCGAAAGACGCGGTCGCCGGACGTGCCCCATTTGTCGACGAATCGCTAACGACGGTCCTTGCGCCTCGTGCCGCCGCTCGGCGGTCTCGTCCCGCATGGGCGATGCCGTCGGCGGTGGCGGCGGGTTTCGTGCTCGTCGTCGGAACCTTCACGGTCATGCGCAGCGGCGCTCCGCCACCCGATGCCGGCACAGTCGCCGTGGCGGCAGTCGACCCGGGGACGGTCACGCGAGCGGCCCTCGCGAAGACCGACCCGCTGACCGCCGGCGCGACCGCGGACGGCCCGGTGCTGCGTGACGCGCGACTCGACCGCTACCTCGACGCGCACAAGCAGTTCGCCGGCTCGTCGGCGCTCGGCGCGCCGTCGGCGTTCCTGCGCAGCGCGACGGTCGACTCCTCGGCCCGGTGAGCATCGCCCTCTCGCCGGGTGGCGATGCGCGTGTGGCGATGAGAGCTTGTGCGATCGGTGCGCTGGCGCTGTCGGGTCTCGTCGCCGCCAGCCCCAACGCGTGGTCGCAAGCGGCGTCGGCGCAGAGCAGCGACGTGCGTGGCACGCTGATGCGCATCCACGACGCGGCGAGTCGGCACAATTTCCAGGGCACCTTCGTCGTCAGCAGTTCGGGAACGGTGCAGAGCGCGCGCATTGCGCACTACAGCGACGGACCGAACCAGTACGAGCGCATCGAATCGCTGGACGGCCGTGCCCGCAATGTGTATCGCTTCAACGACGTGGTGCAGACCCTCTGGCCCGGCAGCCGGATCGCGTTGGTGGAGCAGCGCGGCCAGCTCAATTCGTTCCCGTCCCTGCTGCAGGCGGGCGATGCCAGCCTGCCCGAGTTCTACGAGTTGCGGAGCGAAGGCGTCGGCCGGGTTGCCGGCCACGACGTCAACGTCTTGATGGTGAAGCCGAAGGATGCGTATCGCTACGGCTATCGATTATGGGCCGACAAGTCGAGCGGCTTGCTGTTGCGTGTCGATGTGATGGCCAATGCGACCCATGCGCTCGAGACTTCCGCGTTCTCCGAAGTGACCATCGACATCCGACCGCAGACCGAGGCGGTCTGGCAGGCAATGAAAAAGCTCGACGGCTATCACGTGCTCAAGCCCGTGCTCAAGCTCACGCGGCTCGACAGCGAAGGTTGGGGCTTGCGGCAGGCCGCGCCCGGTTTCCGGCAGGTCAGCTGCGTCACCCGACAGATGGAATCCGGCGAGGCGACCGCGGAGCAGGTGCTGCAGACGATCTATTCCGATGGACTGACGTATGTGTCGGTCTTCATCGAGCCGTTCCGCCCGCGCCGCCACACCCGTGCCGCCGTGAGCGCGATGGGGGCCACGCAAACGCTGACCCAACGCCTGGGCGACTGGTGGCTGACGCTGATCGGCGATGTGCCACCCACGACACTTCATCTGTTCGCCGACGCGCTCGAGCGCAAGAAATGAAATCATCGGGCGGCGCCTGTGCGCCGTTCGCGTCACTGTGCTGTCCATCAACCCTGAGTTCGTTCCATGAATACTTCTTCTACGGCATCTTTGGTCCGCGTGCGCCGCACCGGGTTCGGCGCGCTAATGCTCGCAACGGTTCTTGCGTTGCCGCTCGCACCGGCGCCCGCCGCGGCCCAATCGCTGCCCGACTTCACCGAGTTGGTCGAGAAGGCCGGGCCGGCGGTCGTTAACATTCGCACCACCGAGCGCAGCCGTAACGTGCGCCGCGCCGCGCCTGACGAGAACGACGACGAATTGCGCGATTTCTTTCGCCGTTTCGGGCTGCCGGTGCCGGACCGCTCGACACCGCGCAACCCTCAACCGGCGCCAGATGCCGACCCGCAATTGAGAGGCGTGGGTTCGGGCTTCATTCTGAACGCCGACGGCTACGTGATGACGAATGCGCACGTGGTCGACGGTGCCGAAGAGGTGATTGTCACGCTGGTCGACAAACGCGAGTTCAAGGCGAAGATCATCGGCGTCGACAAGCGCACGGACGTGGCGCTGATCAAGATCGAAGCTACCGGCTTGCCGACCGTGCGCATCGGGGACGTCACACGCCTGAAGGTGGGTGAATGGGTGATCGCGATCGGTTCGCCGTTCGGGCTCGAGAGCACCGTCACGGCCGGCATCGTCAGTGCCAAATCGCGTGACACCGGCGAGTTGCTGCCGCTCATCCAGACCGACGTCGCCATCAACCCGGGCAACTCAGGTGGGCCGCTGATCAACATGCGCGGCGAAGTGGTCGGCATCAATTCGCAGATCTACAGCCAGTCGGGCGGCTACATGGGCATCTCGTTCGCGATTCCGATCGACGAAGCCACGCGCGTGTCGGAACAATTGCGTGCCGGTGGTCGAGTGGTGCGCGGCCGCATCGGCGTCGTCATCGGCGAAGTGCCGCGCGAAGTGGCCGAGGCGATCGGCCTCGGCAAGCCGATGGGCGCCCTCGTGCGGTCGATCGAAGCGGGTGGTCCGGCCGACAAGTCCGGCATCGAAGGCGGCGACATCATCACCAAGGTCGACGGCAAAGCGGTCGAGCGTTCGGGTGACCTGCCCCGAGTGATCGGCAGCATCAAGCCCGGCACCAAGGCCGCCGTGCAGGTGTTCCGGCGCGGGGCCTATCGCGATTTCAGCGTGACCGTGATCGAGTTCGAAGCCGAACGCGCTGCCCGCAAGGCGCCCGATGCCGAAAAAGCGAAACCACCGGCGCCAGTGAGTCCGGTGGGTCTGGTCGTGTCCGACCTCACCGATGCGCAGAAGCGCGACCTCAAGTTGAAGAGCGGCGTCAAGGTCGACAGTGCGGAGGGCGCTGCAGCACGTGCCGGCATTCACGAGAACGACATCATCGTGACGATCGACAACGTGGAGATCACGAGCGCGAAGCAACTCGACACCATCGTCGCCAAGGCCGACAAGAGCCGCGCCATGACCCTTTTGGTTCGACGGGGCGACGCGTCGACCTTCGTGACCCTGCGCCAGGCACGATGAACGCTCGTCCCTCGAAGTGAGCAAACGCAGACATTTCGCGATTGATTACAGGGCGAAATCGAGGTAATTGGGCCACGAGAGAACGTCGATCGCGGCGCGGTCACGTCAATGCAACGTCAGCCGAATTACCCCCAATCCATCCACAGGTGTTTGTGGATAACCTGTGGACGAAAAATGATGTTGGTCGCCCGCAACTGAAAGAAATGCAGGATCGGCGCGGTTTTGCGGGGGATCGATCTGGCTACAATTCCTTCACCCAACAAGCAGTTGCCAAACGTTTTGTTGGAAGGCGCGTCAATCTACCGACGTGCCTTTTTTTTGTCTGTCGCGATGCTTGTTCGCGCAGCCACCTCATCCGAGGATCCGTCCTCCCACCGATGATCACTCACGTGGCGGACGCACACACGCAGCGTTGACGTTCGGCCGACGTTGGGCCCCACAACGTCGCACCTCAACCATGATCGCCTGATGGATCTCATCCGAAATTTTTCCATCATTGCCCACATCGATCATGGCAAGTCGACGCTGGCCGATCGCTTGATCCAACGCTGCGGTGGGTTGAGCGATCGCGAAATGGGAGCCCAGGTGCTCGACTCGATGGACATCGAGCGCGAACGCGGCATCACCATCAAGGCACAGACGGCTGCTCTGCAGTACCTGGCGCGGGACGGCAAAACCTATCGTCTCAACCTGATCGACACGCCGGGGCACGTCGACTTTTCCTACGAGGTGAGCCGCTCGCTCTCGGCGTGCGAAGGCGCGCTGCTGGTCGTCGACGCGAGCCAGGGCGTCGAGGCGCAGACCGTGGCCAACTGCTACACCGCGCTCGAGCTCGGCGTGGAAGTGATCCCGGTCCTCAACAAGATGGACCTGCCGCAGGCCGACCCGGCGCGCGCACGCGAAGAAATCGAAGATGTGATCGGCATCGATGCGACCGATGCCATTCCGTGCAGCGCAAAGACAGGGGAGGGCATTGACGACATCCTGGAAGCGGTGGTGAACCGGATGCCGCCGCCGCGCGGCAACGCCGACGGTGCGCTGCGCGCGATGATCATCGATTCGTGGTTCGACAACTACGTCGGCGTCGTGATGTTGGTGCGCGTGGTCGACGGCGTGCTGAGAAGAGGCGAGCGCATCCGCCTGATGGCGAGCGACGCGGTCTACGCCGCCGAACACCTCGGCGTGTTCACGCCCAACTCGCTGCCGCGCGACGAGCTGTCGGCGGGCGAGGTGGGCTTCGTGATCGCGGGCATCAAGGAACTGCAGGCGGCCAAGGTCGGCGACACCATCACGCTCGAAAAAAAGACCCCCAACAACCGCGGCGTCGCGACCGAGGCATTGCCGGGTTTCAAGGAGATCCAGCCGCAGGTGTTCGCCGGCCTCTATCCAGTCGAGGCCAGCGAATACGATCAGCTGCGCGACGCGCTCGAGAAGCTGAAGCTGAACGACGCTTCACTGCAATACGAGCCGGAAGTGAGCCAGGCGCTTGGTTTCGGCTTTCGGTGCGGCTTCCTTGGACTCTTGCACATGGAGATCGTGCAGGAACGGCTCGAACGTGAATTCGACCAGGACCTGATCACGACCGCGCCTTCGGTGGTCTACCAAGTGGAGCTCAACGGTGCCGGCGAACTCGTGCAGATCGAGAACCCGTCGAAGATGCCGGATCTCGGCCGCATCAACGAAATCCGCGAGCCCATCGTCACGGTGCATCTCTACATGCCGCAGGAGTACGTCGGCCCGGTGATGACGCTCGCCAACCTCAAGCGTGGCGAACAGAAGAACATGGCCTACCACGGCCGCCAGGTGATGCTCACGTACGAAATGCCGCTGGCCGAGATCGTGCTCGACTTCTTCGACAAGCTCAAAAGCGTGTCGCGCGGCTACGCGTCGATGGACTATGAATTCCTCGAATACCGCGCCGCCGACGTCGTCAAGGTCGACATCCTGCTGAATGGCGAACGGGTCGATGCGCTCTCGCTGATCGTGCATCGCAGCCAGAGCCAGTACCGGGCACGCGCGGTGGTCTCGAAGATGCGCGAACTCATTTCGCGCCAGATGTTCGACGTCGCCATCCAGGGCGCCATCGGCGCCGACATCATCGCGCGTGAGACAATCAAGGCCCTGCGCAAGAACGTGATTGCCAAGTGCTACGGCGGCGATATTTCGCGCAAACGCAAGTTGCTCGAAAAGCAGAAGGCAGGCAAGAAACGAATGAAGCAGATCGGCTCGGTCGAAGTTCCGCAAGAGGCTTTCCTCGCCATTCTCCAGGTGGACGACTGATGGGCCTGCTGACCGCCCTGTTGTATGCCGCACTCGCTGTTTTCCTCGGTGGCTGGTACTTCAGCTACTGGACCGGCAACTTCTCGCTGCTGCTCTTTATTCTGGCGATGGTGACGCTCGCATACTGGCTCGCCGAGCGCTTCTACTTCGCGCCGCGGCGCGTCCGCGCAGCGGAAAACCTTGAGCTTCAAGACGCCCAACGCCGTTCCGCGCTGGCCGACAAGGGCATCACCAAGGTCGACGACAACCTGGTCGCGGTGCGTCAGGCGCTGTTGATGCAGCCTTGGTGGCTCGACTGGACCGCCGGCCTGTTCCCGGTGATCCTGGTCGTGTTCCTGCTGCGTTCCTTCCTGTTCGAACCGTTCAAGATCCCGTCTGGCTCGATGATCCCGACGCTGCTGGTCGGCGACCTGATCCTCGTCAACAAGTTCCACTACGGCGTGCGGCTGCCGATCATGAACAAGAAGATCGTCCAGAACCACGACCCGGAGCGCGGCGACGTGATGGTGTTTCGCTACCCGAAGGATCCGACGCTCGACTACATCAAGCGCGTGGTCGGGTTGCCCGGCGATACGGTGACATTCAAGAACCAGCAGCTCTTCATCAACGGCACGCTGCAACCGACCACGCCGACGCCGCCGCCTGGTTTCTACGACGAGGACAAGCTGCGGTATTTCGCCGAGTACCGCGAGAAACTCGGCGCTGTCGAACATCGCATCCTCATTAATCCGCAATCCGTCCCGTTTTACGAGCTTCAAGGCCCGCCCAGCTTTCCGTTTCGCGAAAACTGCAGCTACAGTGTTCAAGAGGTCACTTGCAAGGTACCTGCTGGCAATTACTTCATGATGGGCGACAACCGCGACGACTCACAAGACTCGCGCTATTGGGGCTTCGTGCCGGACGAGAACGTCGTCGGCAAGGCGTTCTTCATATGGATGAATTTCAGCAACATGAAACGCATAGGCCGGTTCGACTGATGACGACCAGCAACGGGCGAGGAGCGCACTGATGACGATCGAAATCCACGGGCGCCGGCGCCAGCGCGGCATCACGCTGTTCGGGTTGTTGTTCTGGGCCATCATCATCGGCTTCGCGTCGCTGATCGGGTTGCGTGTACTGCCGACGCTGAACGAGTACTGGACCATCAAGCGAGCGGTCAACAAGATCGCCTCAGAAGGTCCGGTGACCGTTCCGGAAGTACGGAAAGCCTTCGACAAGCAGAAGGACATTGAGTACTCGATCACCTCGATCTCCGCGAAAGACCTCAGCATCACCAAAGAAAACGAAAAGCTCGTGATCTCGTTCGCCTACGACAAGGAGATCGAGATCGCACCTCCGGTGTTTCTCCTCATCAAATACGAAGGCCGATCGCGCTAGACCAGCGCAGGCCGCTTTCGGCCAGGGTCTTGATCTCGTATGGATTCACGTCTCGTTGCCTTGCAACAGCGATCAGGGCATCGCTTCCAGGATGCGGCACTGCTGCAACGCGCGCTCACCCATCGCAGTTTCGGCACCGACCACAACGAACGCCTCGAGTTCCTCGGCGATGCGGTGTTGAGTCTGGTGGTCTCGAGCCTGCTGTTCGAACGCTTTGCCGGCTCCGATGAGGGTGACCTGAGTCGCGTCCGCGCGCACCTGGTGCGTGAAGACAGCCTGCACCGTGTCGCCTTGCAACTCGGCATGCCGGAGATGCTCAGGCTCGGCGAGGGCGAGGCGCGGGGTGGCGGCGCGCAGCGCGCATCGATCCTGGCCGATGCCGTCGAGGCTCTGATCGGCGCTACGTTTCAAGATGGCGGGTTCAGCGCGGCCGAGGCGCTGGTGCGCAGCCTGTTCGGCGAGATCATCCTGACGACCGACATCGAGAGCTGGACCAAGGACGCGAAGACCGAACTGCAGGAGTGGCTGCAAGCGCGCCGCCTGCCGGTGCCGAGCTACCGCATTCGGGAAACGCGCGGCCAGGCGCATGCGCAGACCTTCGACGTGGAGTGCGCGGTGCCCACGCTCGGCCTGGCCGAAGCGGGCGAAGGACGATCGCGGCGCGCCGCCGAGCAGGAGGCCGCGCGACGCATGCTCGACACGCTGCGTTCGAACGACAAGCCCGGCAGCGCGCTGCAATCCTGATGGGTGGTAACGCGCCGGTCGCTGCGCCGGACACCGAGCCCGACCACAGGTCACACCATTGCGGCCTGATCGCGGTCGTCGGCCGCCCGAACGTCGGCAAGTCGACGCTCGTCAATGCGCTGGTCGGCCAGAAGATCAGCATCACATCCGACAAGGCGCAGACGACGCGCCACCGCATCGATGGCATCCAGACGCGTGGCCACACGCAGTTCGTGTTCGTCGACACGCCCGGCTTCCAGACCCGCAAGGTGGCTGCGCTCAACCGCACGCTCAATCGCACTGTGCGCGGCGTGCTGGCCGATGTCGACGTGGTGCTGCTGGTGGTTGAGGCGGCGAAGTTCGGTCCGGACGACGAGAAGGTGCTCGCACTCGTTCCGGCCGGCAAGCCCACCTTGCTGATCGCCAACAAGCTCGACACCATCGAGCGCCGCGCCGAACTCGCGCCGTGGTTGCAGGCAATGCAGCAGAAGCATCCTTTCGCCGAGTTCGTGCCGATGTCGGCCCGCAAGGCGAACGACGTCGAGCGCCTGTTCGCGATCATCGAACCTTACCTGCCCGAGGGGGCCTGGCTTCATGACGAAGACGCTCTCACCGATCGAAGCGACCGCTTCCTCGCGAGCGAGCTGATTCGCGAAAAACTCTTTCGATTGACCGGCGACGAGTTGCCGTACACGTCGACCGTGATCATCGACAAGTACGAAGAAGAGGGCGACCTGCGCCGCATCGCGGCCACCATCGTCGTCGAGCGCGACGCGCATAAGGGCATGGTGATCGGCGCCGGCGGCGAGCGCCTGAAGCGCATCGGCTCGGAAGCACGCAGCGAACTCGAGCGCCTGCTCGGCGCCAAGGTCTTCCTCGAGCTCTGGGTCAAGGTCCGCGCGGGGTGGGCCGACGACGAAGCACACCTGCGCTCGTACGGTTACGAGTAGGGCCTGAGCCGGTGGTCACTCGCAGCGCCGCGCGCGCGCCGCTCGCGTCGTTCGTGCTGCACAGCTACGACTGGAGCGAGTCGAGCCTGATCCTCGACCTCTTCACGCGCGAGCGCGGCCGGATCGCGGTCGCGGCCAAGGGCGCGAAACGCCCCTATTCGCAGCTGCGTTCGGTCTTGCTGCCGTTCCAGCGCCTCCAGGTCCACCTCGGACGCGTCGCCGCTGCGGCCGAGGCACGCGACATCGAAAACCTGCGCAGCGCCGACTGGGCCGGCGGCGCCGCGATGCTCACGGGCGCAGCGCTCTTCAGCGGCTTCTACGTGAACGAACTGCTGATGAAGTTGCTGGCGCGCCAAGACCCCCATCCGGCGCTGTTCGATGCCTATGCAGCGACCTTGCCGCTGCTGGCTGCGAGCGATCAGGCCGCCGAGACGGCGTTGCGCGCCTTCGAACTGGTGCTGCTGAAAGAAACCGGTGTGTTGCCCGATCTCAGCCTCGAGACGGCGACGCTCCGGCCGGTCGACGCCGATCGCTCCTACGCGTTGCTGGCCGATGCGGGTGTGGCGCCCGCCACGACGTCGGTTGCACAGCTCGACGGTCGAACGCTCGTCGCGCTGCAGGCGTCGCTCGAGCATGGCGACGTGCGGGCGATCCAGGCCGCCTGCGCGAGCTCGCTGCCGGAGCTGAAAGTTATCTTGCGCGCGCAGCTGCAGTACCAGCTCGGCTCGACCCAACTGCGGACGCGGCAGGTCATGATCGACGCACAATCGCTCGTGTGACAGCGCTGCGCAGAGCCCCATGAACCCGTTCGTCTCGTCCGGCCTCTCGGCACGCCACGGCATGACGGCGCTGTCGGTCAACGTCAACAAGATCGCGCTGCTGCGCAACCAGCGCCACCTGGAGCTGCCGAGTGTGACGCGGCTATCACGCATCGCGCTCGAAGCGGGCGCGCACGGCATCACCATCCACCCACGCCCCGACGAGCGCCACATCCGCGCCAGCGATGCGCGCGAACTGGCGTTGATGATGAAGGCGTGGCCCGACGCCGAATTCAACATCGAGGGCAACCCGTTCCACAACCTGATGCCGCTGGTGCGCGAGCTGCGGCCGCATCAATGCACCTTCTGCCCGATGCCGAAGGGCAGGTCACGTCCGACCATGGGTTCGATTCCTCAGGGACGGCACACGTCTCGAACCGCTGATCACCGAGGCGAAGGCGCTCGGCGTTCGCGTGAGCCTGTTCGTCGATGCGAGCCCGGCCGTCATGCCACTCGCGAACGCCGTCGGCGCCGATCGCGTCGAGCTCTACACCGAGCCGTTCGCGAGCACGCATGGCACGGTCGGCGGCGAGGCGGTGCTCGCGAGCTTCGAGGAAGCTGCGCCGCGGCCGCACGGGAAGGTCTCGGCGTCAACGCCGGCACGACCTCAATCGTGGCAATCTCACCGACTTCCTCGCGGCCGTTCCCGGTGTCCTCGAGGTCTCGATTGGCCACGCGTTGATCGCCGACGCGCTCGAGTTCGGCATGGCTGAGACGGTGCGTGAGCACCTGCGCTGCATCGCGCGCGCGTCAAGTCGCAGCCGCCGATGATCTTCGGCGTCGGTACCGACATCTGCGACGTGCGGCGCATCGCCGCGACCCTTGCCCGCCGTGGCGATCGATTCGCCGAACGCGTGCTCGCGCCGAACGAGCTCGCGACGTTTCACGCACGCCGCGCGGCGTTTCCCGAGCGCGGTACACGTTACCTCGCGACGCGCTTCTCCGCGAAGGAAGCGT
>CBDFFO010000007.1:0-350974 GCA_965246805.1 Caldimonas sp.
GTCAGCGTGGCGTCGACCGGATCGATGGCGAGATCGGTGCCACCCGGCGTGGCGTCGCTGATGCCCGTGCGCTTCGCACGCAACAGCAGCGCGCCGCCGCCCGCGTCGACGGTGGCGCCGTTCTGCAGGCGAAGCGTGCCGTTCGCGCTGTTCAGCGCCACGCGGTCGTCGCTCGCGTTGCCGTTGCTCGACGCGCCGACGCGCAAGGCGGCCGTGCCATGCAGCGTCAGGTCGGTGCCTGCATTCAAAGCGGTGTGGCCGTTGGCAGCGCTCGCATCGAGCATGCCGTCGATCACCAGCGCACCGGCGTCGGCCGTCAATGCGAGGTCGCGTGCGGTGAGCGTGGTGCCCGCGGCGAGGCTCTGGTCGCCGGTGCGGTTGCGGACCGTGATGGCGCCGCCGAAGGCATGGCTCGTGGCGCTGCTGGCGCCGAGCAGCAGCGTGCTCAAGGCCGTGAGGTCGACGGCGCGGCCGCTGTCTATCGTGAGTTCGGCACCTCGACCGGCGCCCGGTGCGGTCGCCAGCAATTGCCCCTGCAGCAAGACCTGGCCCTGCGGAGCTTGCAACGTCAAGGTGCCGCCATCGCCCTGGCCGGCTGCCGACACGTCGATCGTCGACGCCGATGCGACCCGCACGTCGCCCGTGGCGCTGCGCGCACTGACGTGGCCCGCAGCGAGGTCGATGGCGGTGCCGTCGATGGTGCGCGTCTGGCCGTTGGCGCGCGTCGTCGAGCCGGCGCCGAACGTGATGCTGCCGGCGGCGTCGAGACCGACGCGGCCGCCGGGCAGGTCAATCTCGCCGCGCTGGGCGATGGAGCTGCCGCTCAACGCGAGTTGCGCGCCCGCCGGCAGTGGTGTGGCGCCCGCCGTCGGTGCGGTTGCCGGTGGCGCCGCCCGGTCGATGGTCAGCACGCCGCCGGCCGCGATCGTCTGATCGGCCGCGCCGCTGGCCGCGATGCGCTGGCTGGTCAGCGCGAGATCGCCGGTGGTCGTGAATGCGCCGGTGCCGGCGAGGCGGATGTCGCCGCTCGCAGCGAGCCGCGCGCCACCGGCAGCGTTGATGCGTTGCGCCCCGCTGCCGAAGGTGATGCTGCCGGCGCTGCCCGCTTGTGCGCTGGCGTCGATGGTCAACGCGCCGGCGCCGGTGCGGTCCGCGCTCGGCGTCTGACCGGTGCTGTTGGCGAAGCGCACGTCGCCGGCACCCACACGGGCCGCCTCGATGCCGGCGCCGAGGCGGATCTCGGGCGTGTCGAGCGTGAGGCTGCGCAGCGTCGGCGAGCCGAGCGTGCTGCCGGCGGCGAGGTCGATGCTCGTGTAGCTGCGCAGCGTGAGGTCGCGCGCGGCGCCGAGCTGGGCCGCGAGTGCTGGCGTGAGGACGAGCGTGTTGCCCGCTTGGGCGGGCGATGCACCGGCGCCCGCGTCGTTGTTGACGGCGATCTGGCCGGCACCGATCGACACGGCGTCGGCGCGCAAGGTACTGCCCGCACCGAGGGTTGTCGAACGCGTGGCATCGAGCAGCAAGGTGCCGCCGGGTGCATCGAAACGGGCGCCGCCGGCGATCACGAGATCGCCTCGATCCCGCGCGGCGCCAATGCGGTCGAGCGACGCGACGGCGGCATCGCTGACGCGAAGGGCCGCGCCGGCACCCTGCACATGGAACGACTCGGCGCTGGCAACTGCCGCATCGGCCGGCGGCAAGGCCTGCACGGTGGCGCCAGCACCGACCTGCACGTCGTTGAGAGCGACCGCGACGAAGTCGGGCACCGACAACGCGACGCTGCCGTTGGCGAGCCGCACCGAGCTCGAGCGAACGGTGAGCGTGCTGCCGGTGTCGTCGCTCGGCCCCCGCGTGGCGCCGAGCACGATGCTCGCGGCCCCGAGCCGGTTCAACTGGTCGGCGCCGAGGTTCAGCGTGCCGACCGCCGCGAGGTTGGAACCGGTGTCGGCGACGTTGATCCGATCGGCCGCGAAGAACGCGACGCCGCCACGACCGGCCGCGGCGGGAGTCGCGGCCGCGGTCGTCGTCGCCGGGGTCACCGGCACCTCGAAGCGGAAGCTGCCGGCGAGGTTGGCCTGGTTGGCGGCGACCGTCAACGTGCCGGCATCGCTCGGCAGGCGTGGCACCACGGCGTCGCGCGCCGCAGCAGCGGCGCTGAAGAAGCTGCCCGCGTCGCTGCTGCGGATCTCCGACGACAGCCGCGCGATCGCCGACGGCGTGACCAGCCAGTTCGACGGCAGTGCCTCGTGAAACGGCGTGCCCGCATCGCCGAGCAAGGCGCCGACGATGGCCGACCCATCGGCCTTGGCGAACTTCGCGCCGAGCGCGAACGGCGTGCCGCTCGCCGGCTTGACGAGGAAGGCGCCGGCAAGCAACGCATAGTTCGCCGGCAGCAAGGTGTAGGTGCCTGCGGCCAAGGGGCCGCCCTCGCCCACCGTGAGCGTGCGGCCGATGCGCGGCGCCACGGCGGTGAGCGACGGGTCGAACGGCGCGGTGGCGCTGGCGAACGGCACGATGGCGAACGCGCCATCGGCGCCGGTGAAGATGTTGGTCGAGCCACCCGGTCCCGGCACGAACTGGGTCGCGACCAGTTCGCCGCCGCCCGACAGGTCGACCGTGGCGCCACCGTCGACGCCGACCGCGCCGCTGCCTGCGGAGAGCATGATGTTCTTGGCCGGCGGCGCGGTGATCGCTGCCGCTCCGAAGGTGGTGCCAGGCGAGAACCAGCGGCCATCGACGGCGATGCCGTAAGGAACCGGCTTGTCGCCGCCGGCCACCGAAGTGACGCTGCCCGCGCCGAGCCGCGTGGTATCGGTGGCACGCAGCTCGATCGTGCCTTGCGGCGCGCGCAACACGCCACCTTGCTCGATGCGGGCCGCATCGATCGTCAGCACGCCGCCTGCCACCAAAGGCGCCGCGCTGCCCGTGTTGCCGCCGCTGAGGGTCACGGTCTTGCCCGGCGCCGAGATCGCGTAGCGCACATCGCTGCCAGGGTAGATCTGCTGCGCGCTCAGCGTGAGGTCGGCAGCGGTCGTAAAGCTGCCGCTCAATTGGTTGGTGTTGAGCGCGTTGCGCAATTGCAGGTCACCGGACGCTGCGAGTTGTACCGAGCCGAACCCTTGCGTCGCGAGGCGCCCGTCGAGGACGACCTCGCCGGCGCGCACCTGCAGCGTCCCCGCGCCGGCGGTCGTCACGGGTGCCGCGCGGGGTGGCACGTCGATCCCCTGCGGGTCTTGTCGATACGTGCCCGCGAGCACCACGGTCGGCGCTTCGAGGTCGACCCGCGACGCGCCGCTGGCAGCGATGGCGCGGGTGTCGACGCGGATCTGCCGGGCGGCGTCGAGGCGCACATCGCCGTTGAAGCGGACGCTGTCTTGCGCGGTCGCCGAGAAGTCGACGATCTGCGCCGAGTTGACGAGGTCGGCCGACACCTCGGCGATGCCGGTCAGTGACGACGGCGCTGCGAGCAAGGTCGGCGTGAGCGCACGCGTGCGGTCGGCGCGCGTCGGCGTGATCGTGAGGTCGCGCGTCGCTTGCAGGAAGTTGCCCGGCCGGTCGCGCGTGCTCGTGAGCGTGACCGCCAGGCTGCCACCCGCTAGCACGTCGTTGCCGCCCGCGGCGGTGAGCGTGCCTTCGAGCAGCAGGTCGCGGTTGCCTGTGATGTTCAGGCGCCCGCCCGTACTCGCTAGAACGCGCGGCGACGTGACGAGGCCGGCGTTGTCGCGCAGCGTCACATCGAACGGCATCGGGTCGCTCGCGCCGCCGATGTCGACCACGCCGCCGTGTTGCCACACCACGCTCGAAGGCAGGCCTCCCGCGGTGACGTTCACCGTGCCGCCGCCGACGACGCGGCCCTGCCGCAGGCCGTTGCTGGTCGGCGTGACGAGGCTCGTGCCCGAGACGTCGATGCGGCTGGTGTCGCCAAGCCACACGAAGCGCGGCGGGGCGTATGACGGGTCGGTCGTCGGCACCTGTTCGCCTGCGATCAGCGAGGCCGGCGCCTCGACGTTGTTGTTGGCGACGGTGACCGTGCCGCCGTGGTCGACGACCGCGCCATCGACCGTGACGCCACGTGCCGCAAGCAGGTTGACGGTCGCGGTCGGCACCAGGTCGAGCTTGCTGCCTTCTGAGAGCGTCAGCACGCCATCATTGGTTGCGCCGCCGAGCCCGCTCGAGCGCAGCGTGAGGTTGACCGCGCGCGGCAACGCGTTGGGTGCCGTGCCGATCGTGAATGCATCGCGCATCGAGGTGCCGCTCGGTGCGTAGCGCGTGCCGGCATCGGCGACGAAGCTCAGCGAGCGCGGCGCAACGATGACACCCGGCGCGACATCGAGCGCCCGGCGCCCGTTCAGATCGAAGCCGTCGAAACCGCCGCGCGTAAAGAAATCGGTGCCGAGCGTGATGGTCGACGCGCTGGCGCCGGCCGGCGCCGAGCCGATCGCGAGCTGCTCGGTCGTGAGCACCAACGAGCCGCCGCGGGTGCTCGAATAGGCGCGCAACTCGCCGCCCAATCGCACGGTCGGCAGGTTCGCGTTCGGCAGCGTGCGGCCGGCCGTGAGCACGATGGTGCCGGCCGAATCGCCGCTCACCGCGCCGCCGGTCGAGACCGTCGCGCCCCCCGACACGTCGACCACGCTGCCGGTGCCGAGCACCAGGTCGGCCGCCGAAGCGTCAAGCGTGACTTGCCCGCCGGTGGTGACGCCGCCCGCGAACGGGCCGTCGACCGCGCGGTTCACGAATGCGCCGCTCACATCGATCGCCACGCTGTCGGCGAGGCGCACCTCGCCGCCGCGCGAATGTGCGATGACACTGCCACCGGCGCTCTGCACATCGGCGTTGATCGTCACTGCGGCATCGCGCGACAGCATCGTCAACGTCGATGCTGGCGGCAACGCGAGGCCAGCCCCTGGCGCAAGCGAGACCGCGCCGTTCGCGGCCAGGCTGATGCTGCCGAAGCCCCCTGCGAGCAACTGCGGTGCTGACACACGCGAGACCGGATCGAGCGGCGCCGTGAGCGGCGCGACCCAGGTCGTTGGATCGGCTTCGGTTCGCCCGGCGTTCACCGAGATGCTGCGGATCAGCGCACCGAGGTAGTTGTTGCCGCCGAAGGCTTGCCTGTTGACCGCGGCGCCGAGCGCGAGGGTTCCCGCCTTGGCGCGCGCATCGGTGCCCGTTTGCTGGCGCCGACCCTGCACGGCGCCGCCGTCGATGCGGCCGTCGAGGTCGACGATCGACGCGATGACGTCGAGGCTGCCCGCGTTGCGCCCGTCGACATAGCCGGGCGCGATCTGCCCGCCCGTCACCGCGCCGAAGTGCACCACCGGGCCCCAGCGGTCGTACGCGGCCGAGAACTTGCCGGCGTCGATGGTGCGCACGTAGTTCAGGTCGGCCGGCGCGTTGTTGAGCGTGTAGCTCGAGCCGTCGGCGGCGATCAGCGTGGTCGGTTTCACCAACGCCTGGGTGTACGTGACCTGGCCACCCGACACGTCGATGCGCGACGTCGGGTGCGCGATCACCGCGCCTTCGGCGCGCAGCGTCACGTTGCCGCCCCCGGACAGGCGCTCGTCGGCCGTGCGCACGATGCCGCTCCGATAGGTCGACAGGCTGCCGAGGATGGGCGACGTGCCCCGGATGTCGACCGTGACGCGGTTGCGCGAGAGCGGACCGCCCTTTTGCAGCGGCGCGTCCTTCAGGTCGTTGCTGCCGAGCAGTTCGGTCGTCACGAAGTTGCGTGCCGCGCTCACGGTCGTGTCCCTGGTGCCCGAGGCGTCGATCAAGACGTTCTCGCCGATGACGATGCGGTCGGCGCTGTCCTGGACGGTGAAGCCGCTTGCCAGCGCGGTCGATGTGTACTCCGGCTTCGAGACCGCGCGCACGTCGATGGTCGCGCCGGGCGCGATGACCTGCGCGCCGTTCTGGAACTCGACCGTCTTGCCGGCGAGCTCGACGCGCGAGCGCACGAAGGTCGCGTTGTCGTCGCTTGTGGGGACCTTGCCGTTGCTGCCGGGGGCGGTGTCGGGCAGCAATTCGGTGCGGCTGCTGTGGCTCGTGGTGTCGTCGCCGAGTACGAGCCGGCCGCTTTGGCGTGCGCGTTTGAAGTTGGCGTCGGCTTTGAACTGGAGTGAGGTGTCGACGTCGCCTTGCGCGAGCAGGAACACCGAGCCGCTCGCCGAGACACTGGTCGTCGCCGATACACGCCCCGACTGGTTGACGGCGAGGCCGACCAGCGTGGTATTCCCACGCGGCGTGCTGATCACGCCGGTCGACTGGTTGACCACGCTGCCCGGGCCACCCTTGCTGCCATGGCCCACCTCGACGAGCAGGCCGCGGGTCACCGGCACTTCACTGTTCACCTCCGATGCGTAGAGCGGGCCCAACTCCGAGTCGAGGTTGTCCGTCGGCAGGCGCAACACGATCTCGCTGCCGCCGGCGAGCACGGTCTGGCCGTCGGGCGTGCTGATCGCGCCCGCGTTCTCGACCCGCTTCGCGAACAGGAACACCCGGCCGCCGCTCGCCGTGGTGATGGTTGCGCCGTTCTCGACCTTCACGAAGCTCTTGCTGTCGATGAAGTCTTCGGGCCGCCCGCCGTAAGCGAACGCCGCGCCGGGGCCTGTGATCGCGCGCACGAGCCCCGACTTGAACTCGTCGTCGGAGATCATCAGCGTCGACGCGATCAGCGAGCCGACGTTGACCTGCGCGCCCCTGCCGAACAGGATGCCGTTGCCGTTGATGAGGTAGAGCTCGCCGCCATTGGTCGCGGTGAGCCGCCCGAGGATCTGCGACGGCGGCGTGGCCACCCCCGTGACACCGAGCACGCGGTTCAGTGCGCTGCTGCCGGCGAGCGACATGTCGTACGTGACGCTGCTGTTGGCGCCGATGTCGAAGCTCTGCCAGTTGTAGATCGCGCGCTGGCTGGTCTGCGAGACCGTCAAGTCCTGCCCATTGCGAGCGTTCGGGACGATCGTCGGCGCAGCCCCGCCGGTGCCGAAGGCGCGCCAGCCGACCGGGTTGGCGGCCGTGCGCGCCGACGGCACCGGCACCGTGTTGACCGGCGGGGGCGCCAGCACCGGAACGCGCGACGCCTCGCCGAACGACGCCATCGGCAGCGCCGTCATCAGCGCCAGCACGAGCGGCTTCAGTGCCGGGGTGCACGCATCGCGATGCGTCGCGCTGCGCGCAACGGGCAAGCGACGCGCAGCGCGTGGTGTGCCGACGCCGGCGCGAGCCGTGGCGTCGATGGTGGTGAAGCGGGAGCTCATCGGGCGGCTTTCAGAATCGGTAGCGCACGCGCACGTGCAGGCGCGGGTCGAGCTCGGGGGTGGCGAACGTTCGCTTCATCGGCCATGCGAGGTCGAGCGACGCATCGAAGGCCTTGCGGGTGCTGAGCCGGATGCCGACGCCGGCGCCGAGCATCGACATGCGCGGCACCTGGCCGAACGAGGGTTCGATCGTGTAGACGCGGGCCGCGTCGACGAAGCCCAGGAACGACAGGTCGGAGAGCAGCGGCGTGCGGCCTTCGGCGGGCCGCTCGTCGACCGAGCCGCCGAACCAGCCGCCGACGCGACCCGACACGTTCGCACTGCGCCACTCGATCGAGCCGAGCACGCCGCGGTCGCCGGACGACTCCGCGTTCAGATAGCCGCGAACCGTTTCCGCCCCGCCGACCGAGAACTGCTCGCTGCTCGCCAGCGGGTCGGTCGCGAGCTGGCCCGAGAGCCGCAGCGCGACGAGGCTGCCGAACGGCGCGGGTTCGTTGTGGCGGGCATCGACCTTCAAGGTCGCGAAGCCGCCGTCTGCGCCTTGTCGCTTGCATGCGAACTGGTCGACCGGGCCGACCGTGCCCGGGCAATCGACGTCGCGCTGCAGCAGTTTTCGCAGCGCGACGGTGGCGGTGATGCCGAGCTGCGAGAGCCGCCCGTCGCCCGACCACACGCCGTTGTACGAGGCTTGCATCGGCAGGTAGCGCAGCGGCGTCGAGATGTTGTCGGTTCCGAAAGCGACGCGTTCCTTCAGGTCCTTGTAGTCGGCGCCGACGCTCAGGGTATGGCTGCTGCCCTCGACCACGCCGAACGGCAGCACGTAGCGCAAGCCGAGCGTGAAGCCCTTGCCGAACACCGTGGTGCCGCCGAGCGACTCGACCTGGCTGTCCGACACCACGCCGTAGCCGACGAGGCTCGTGCCGCTGTCGAGCGGCACCGTGTAGTTGGCGACCAGCACGCTCGATTGCGAAGGCGCCGTCGGCGCGGTGATGGCGGTGATGGCGAGGCTGTGGTCGCGCTGGAACAGGTTGTCGTAGCGGAGCGTGGCGCTCAGGCGCATCGGGTCGGTGTTCGGCGCGTGCTCGTTGGTCACCTCGACGCTGCCCGAGAGCGGCAACTCGTCGGCCACCTTCAAGTCGACCTCGACCGTGCCGGGCAGCGGGCCGGGCCGCAGCACCGGTTGCACGCGCCGCTCCTCGCTGCGATTGACGAGGGCGAGCTGGCGCTGCGCTTCGGTGAAGTTCGGCACTTGGCCTTCGGCGAACTCGGGCACCTTGGCGCGGATGTAGCCCTGCGAGAAATAGCGCGAGCCGGTCACGCTCAGCCGTTCGACGCGGCCTTCCTGCACGTGCAGCCTCACGACGCCCCCATCGACGCGCTGCTCCGGCACGTCGACGAAGACAGTGAGGAAGCCGGCGTCCTGGTAGGCCTTCTCGAGCGCGCCGCGCGCTGCGTCGGCATCGCCGAGCTGGCGCTGCGGGCCGAGAAAGGGCGTGACCGCGCGCTCGATGGCGGCCGCGTCGAGCACGGTGTTGCCCTCGATCTCGTATTCGAGGATGTCAAAGCGAGGCTCGGCGGGTGCGGCAGCGGGCTGGGTTTGGGTTGGCTGTCGTGGTGTGGGCGTCTGCGCAAGCGCAGCGTGGCCGAACATCGCGGCGGCCACGCCGATCGGGCACAGCAACGCGCGAAGCCGGGTACTGCGCGCAGCGCCGAATCGGTGCCGCCGCGGCGGCACCGATTCGGGCAGGAGATCGTCCTTACAGGACCACATGGAAGCTTAGGAGGGCAGGCGTTGGGTTCGATGGCGCGAGGCATGTCGCGACACCGGCGGTGAGGTCTGCTGCAGCGGCCTGGCGCTGCTACGAAGCGAACGACGAGAACTTCGCGCGCAGCGACGAGCGCCGGCGCCAGGTGCCCGCGGCGAGCAAGGTCGCAAGGCCCGCCAGCGACAGCCAGGCCGCATTGGCCTCAGGCACCGGCGACACCGCGACGAACGACGGCGCGACATAGCCCGCGAATTCGCCGGCGGGCGCCATCACGCTCGCGCCTAATTCGCCCGAGCGGTATTCGGTCAGCGCGGCCCGCGCCCGGCCTTCGACCGACAGCGCGAGCGATCTCAGCGCCGACGGCGTAAGCGTGTAGCTCAACACGTAGTTGCTGGTTGCTGGGTCGATCGCGAGGCCCCAGTAGCCATCGGCAGAAAGGTTGTCGAATTCGTCGACGAGGATTTTATCGCCGGTATTTCCGCTGGAATTGGTGAGGTAATAAAACCAAGATGATTTTCCAACCAGGTTGCTCGTCTCGCAGTCGCATTCAAAGAACTTGTTAAAACCTGCGTCTCCAAAATATCCTGGCTTTCCAGCGGACGTAAAGGTCGACCCATTGATGCTGAAGCTTCCTTCATAATCAAGACCCTTGCTAAAAGCGGACACAAAAGAATTGGTATTTAGAACGTCTTCCCCGTAGTTGTTCAAGCCGCCCAGAAATCGGTCTCCTCCCTGTGAAACAATGCCATACAATTGGGCGTTGTTTAATGACAGCATATTACTGTACTTGACGTTCAATACCCCGTTGGTAGTGCCTTGTTGAAGCGTGGTGAATATGCGCGCGTCCCCCGCGTCGCCTCCGAGAGTGTCGTTGTCGAACCCGTCGACCGCCCACCGAACCTGCGTTGGGTTGACAATTGAATTCTTGAAGGCGACGAGGTTCGGATCTGCAGCCGGGATCAAAGTCCAGAACCGTTGATAGCCGGCGTCGCTTTGTCCCTGCGCAAAGAAAATATCGTCTTGCACGCCTAAATCGAGGGTGTACGAAGTCTGCCCTGCTGGATTCCACAAAGTGAAAGCCAATTCGAAGCGATTGTTTGTCCGGACAGCGGCTTGGACGTGAGCGCCGAGCAGCGTACATATTGATGCTATTGCAAATAAGCGGAGAGCTCGGTTGAACGCTCGGCTGGCGACTGATCGCATCGGTGACCTTTCATTGCCGCCCTGTCGCTCGCAGACGACGTTAGGCAAAGTATTGCGACTCTTTGTGTCATCACCGCAATGAACCGGCGTGTAGCATGATCCGAACGGCGTCGCGGCGGGGAGTCTTGCCAACACCCGTGGGCCACGCGGAGTCGGATAGCCATTCGGCGCGAAAACAAGGAAGCGGATGGGTTCTTACCTAGTACCCCCGTGGCAACTACTTCGTAACACGAGCCGGCGAACAGCTGTTCAACGAAGTGCGCGAAACGCGCGACGCGAACGCCTGATCGCTTGCGATCAAGCTGGCGTACGGGCCCGAGTAGGTGCCCGGCGACGCCATCAGTGCTTGCTGGGTGTCGGAGTCGGCGCTCTGCAGCGAGGCGATGCTGCCGATCGAGCTTCGCATGGCGCGCAGGAACGCCTCCTTCTCAGAACCGAATGGAATCGTGTTGGAGTTCCACTGCAGCGTGCTCTCGTAGAAGAAAGGGTAACGGCCTTCCTTCGCTTCGGTGCGGATTGGCGCGATGCCGTCGAGCTTCACGTAGCGATAGCCCTTGTCGCCACCGTTGGCGAGCGGGTTGTTCTCTCGGCCGATGACAGCCAGACCGTAAGCCGTGTTGTCCGGCGTGCCGGTGGCCGCCTCGACGCTCGGCGCCGCGCCGCCGAGGCAATTCTCGAGATTGCCGGTGCTGGTCAATTCTGCAACGGTGGTGCTGCCGGTCACGCGGGGCGCGGGCGTGGAGCCCGAGCTACCAGCAACGCCTATGACACCCCGAGCCGCCGTGCCCGATCCGCACGGGTTATTAGCGAAAAAGACGTTGGACGCAGCTTGGGTTGCCGAGCCCTCGACTTGTCGGCAGATGTTGATCGCCTTCGTCTCGACGTTTGCATCAACGCTGGTCGGGATCACGACGTTCCAGCCGCGACGGTTGAACGCCGAGAGCCCTGGCGTCGTCAGCGCCGCGCGGACGAATTGACTCGTCAGCGACGGCTGTTTGGCCGGGTCTTCATCAATCGCCGCGCCGGCACCGATATACCCTTGCGCTTCTTGCAATGCACGGTAAGCCTTCTTGTTCACGACCACGCCGAACAGCGCTTGCACGAATGGGCCGATGTCAAGGGTCCGATATTGATCGTAAGTCAATGCAGTCGTCCCGTTGGGCAGGTTGATCTGCTGCTGCAGCAGAGCCGGCTCTAAGTCGGCGATGCCAGCATCGACGATCAGGCTGGTCGTGTTAGGGCACGCATAGCTCGGAAGCTGGATGTCGGTCGCCGGCGAAGCATTCGCGGTGCGGGTACACGTGCTGTCCACCGCGATGATCGCTTGCGCAGTTGCCGTCGCGACTGGGTTGATGCCGTTGGTCGAACCGCCCAGGTCGCGCTTCGTCACCAGCATCGGAGCCCCGGCCGCATAACTTGCAACGGCGGTTCGCAGGTTACACGAATAGGCACGATGGTTGTTGCCGCGGCTGCCGTCGAAAAAGACATCGAACGATGCCGGGTCACAGATGCCATGCACATAGGCCGCGAGCGCTAAGCGAGTCGTCGCGCCGCCGGCAATGTTGATCTGCCTGAGCGTGCCGGCAAGCCGGGCTGCCGCGATGTCGTCGGGGCTGAGGGCGTGAGCGGAACCCGCAGCCGCGAGAGCCATGGCGAACAGGAAAATACGGTACCTCATTAGAGCGCTCTCCGTTGATTCGCGACGCACCGGTTCAGTCTCGCAGCGCAATGGATATGGAAAACAAGGCACGGACCAGGCATTGGGACTTCAATCACTTTGTGACTTCACTCTGCGAGCAGCTGTTCAACGACACGCGCGAAACGCGCGACGCGAACAGCTGGTCAACAGCGCTCAGGCTGGCGTACGGGCCCGAGTAGGTGGACGGCGACGCCATCAGCGCCTGCTGGGTGTCGACGTCGGCGTTCTGCAGCGAGGAAATGCGGCCGATCGAGCTGCGCACGGCGCGCAGGAACGCGTCCTTGTCAGAATTGGACGGAATCGTGGTGGTGTTCCACTGCATCGTGCTCTCGAACCAGAACGGGTAGCGGCCTTCCTTCGCTTCGGTGCGAATAGGCGCGATCCCGTCGAGCTTCACGTAGCGATAGCCCTTGTCGCCGCCGTTGGCGAGTGGGTTGTTCTCGCGGCCGATGACGGCGAGGCCGTAAGCGGTGTTATCCGGCGCGCCGGTGGCTGCTTCTACGCTCGGCGCCGCGCCGCCGAGGCAGTTCTCGAGATTGCCCGTGCTGGTCAATTCGGCGACTGTGATGCCTCCTGTCACGAGAGGAGCCGGAACGGTACCGCTGCTGCCCGGTTGGCCGATGATGCCGAGCGTCGCGGTGCCCGAGCCACACGGGTTGTTGCCGAAGAACACGTTCGACGCAGCCTGGGTACCCGAGCCCTCCACTTGTCTGCAAATGTTGATCGCCTTCGTTTCGACGTTCGCATCGACGCTGGTCGGGATCACGACGTTCCAGCCACGCTTGTTGCCACCCGGCGAGAGGCCCGGCGAAATCAGTGCTGCACGAACGAACTCGGTTGGCAACGACGGCTGCTTGGCCGGGTCTTCATCGAGCGCCCCACCGGCGGCGATGAAGCCTTGCGCTTCCTGCAGTGCACGGTACGCCTTCTTGTTCACGACCACGCCGAACAGGGCCTGGGCGAGCGGGGCGATGTCGAGTGTCCACAGCTGAGTCGAGGTCAGGGCCACAGTGCCAGAAGGCAGGTTGATCGTCTGCTGCAGCAACGTCGGCTCGACGTCGGAGATGCCGCCATCGACGACCACGTTGGTGGTATGCGGGCACGCGTAACTTGCAAGCTGGATGTCGTAAGTCGGCGAAAAATTGGCCGTGCGGGTGCATGTGTCGTCGACGGCGATGATCGCCTGCGGCGCTCCTGTAGCTATCGGATTCACTCCGTTGGACGAATCCCCTTGGTCACGCTTGGTGATCAGCATCGGCGTGCCGACTCCATAGTTCCCACTGCTTGGCGCAAGTTGCACGAGTAGGCACGATGGTAGTTGCCAGCCGTTGCATCGAAGAAAATATCGAACGACACCGGATTGCAAATCTGTCGGACGTAAGCGGCGAAAGTCAGACGAAGCGAAGATGCACCAGCGATGTTGATTTGCATCAACGTGCCAGCAAGTCGGGCGGCGTCGAGGTCAGCGGGACTTATGGCGTTGGCAGAACCGGCAGCAGTTAGCAAGATGACGGACATCAACAAATGGACTTTCATAGCGGTGCCTGTTGCCACGCGACGCGCCGAAAGGATCCCACGTCGCGCCTTGAATTAAGAAAACAAGAAAGGGCCCCGGGAGGGGGCCCTTTCGATTCAGCAGGTCAATTACTTCGTGATGCGAGCCGGCGAGCAGCTGTTCAACGGCACGCGCGAAACGCGTGACGCGAACAGTTGGTCGGCCGAACTCAGGTTGGCGTACGGGCCCGTGTAGGT
The DNA here is from genome assembly GCA_965246805.1 of Caldimonas sp. Classification (GTDB taxonomy): domain Bacteria; phylum Pseudomonadota; class Gammaproteobacteria; order Burkholderiales; family Burkholderiaceae_C; genus Schlegelella_A. The sequence continues at coordinate 13,677 of CBDFFO010000007.1, forward strand.
GCTCGGCAGCGCCATCAGCGCTTGCTGGGTGTCGGCGTCGGCGTTCTGCAGCGACGCGATGCGGCCGATCGAGCTTCGCAGGGAGCGCAGGAACGCGTCGGTGTCGGAGTTGGCGGGGACCGTGGTGGTGTTCCACTGCATCGTGTTCTCGAACCAGAACGGGTAGCGGCCATCCTTCGCTTCGGTGCGCAGCGGCGCCACGCCGTCGAGCTTCACGTAGCGATAGCCCTTGTCGCCGCCATTGGCGAGCGGGTTGTTCTCGCGGCCGATGACCGCGAGGCCGTAGGCCGTGTTGTCGCCGCCGGTGGCGGTTTCGACACTGGGCGCCGCGCCGCCGAGGCAGTTCTCCAGGTTGCCAGTGCTGGTCAATTCGGCGACTGTGATGCCTCCCGTCACGAGAGGAGCCGGAACGGTACCGGCGCTGCCCGGTTGGCCGATGATGCCGAGCGTCGCGGTGCCCGAGCCACACGGGTTGTTGCCGAAGAACACGTTCGACGCGGCCTGCGTGCCGGAGCCTTCGGCCCGACGGCAAATGTTGATCGCCTTGGTTTCGGAGGCGGCATCGACGCTGGTCGGGATCACGACGTTCCAGCCACGCTTGTTGCCACCGGGCGAGAGACCCGGCGTGGTGAATGCCGCGCGAACGAACTCGCTGGGAAGCGACGGCTGCTTGGCGGGGTCTTCATCGAGCGCCCCACCGGCGGCGATGAAGCCTTGCGCTTCCTGCAGCGCGCGGTAGGCCTTCTTGTTCACGACCACGCCGAACAGGGCTTGCGCCAGCGGCGCGATGTCGAGGGTCGCGAGCTGAGCCGGCGTCAACGCCGCCGAGCCGGAAGGCAGGTTGATCGTCTGCTGCAGCAAAGCCGGTTCCACATCGGAGACGCCGCCGTCTACGACCGCGGTGGTCGTGTTCGGGCACGCGTAGCTGGCGAGCTGGATGTCGGTCGCCGGGCTGGGGTTGGCGGTGCGGGTGCAGGTGGCGTCGACAGCGATGATCGCCTGCGCGGTGGCAGTGGCGACCGGGTTCACGCCGTTGGTAGAACCGCTCTGGTCGCGCTTCGTGATCACGATCGGTGTGCCGATCGCGTAGTTGCCGACGGCCGTGCGCAGGTTGCACGAGTAGGCGCGATGGTTGTTGCCGGTGGTGCCGTTGAAGAAGACGTCGAACGAGGCCGGGGCGCAGATCTCCTGCACATAGGCGGCCAGCGAGAGGCGGATCGCCGAGGCGCCGGCGAGGTTGATTTGCCTCAGCGTGCCGGCCGTGCTGGCGGCAGCGATCTCTTCGGGGCTGAGGGCGTGGGCAGAACCCGCGGCGGCGAGCGCAGCGGTGAGGGCGAGAAGTCGAAGTTTCATGATGTCCTTGCTTTCTTGGAGTGCGCCGTACCAGGCCTGGGACGGCGCCGAGAGGGGGATGCAGGGCGCGCGGAGCTGCGCGCCCCGGGGTTCAGGCGTTGTCTTGGTTGCGACGGCGACGCGACACGAAGCCGAGCGCGCCGAAACCGGCCAGCACCATCGCAAGCGAACCTGGCTCCGGCACGGCCGAAACCGTGTAAGCCAGCTGGGTGCCGTTGAACGAGAAGCGGCCGGCGACGGCCGTCGCCGAAATCGGCGGCTCCGCGGTGTCGGTGGTTTCGCTTTCGATGTAGGCAGCCGAACTGGCACCGACCACATTGGTGATGTAGTAGGAGAAGCCGAGCGCGTTCAGTCCACCGTCGTTGAAGTAGCCCTGCGAGCCGGCAGCGGTGTACGCGTCGCCGTTGGTGCCTACCGTCAGGTTGGCGGTGCCGTTGGCGTTCATGACCTGGCTCAGGTCGTTGAACTTGGCGCCGAGCGTCTCGACGCCCTGGAACCAGTCGCCGTTGTTGATCGATGTCGGACCCTGGGTCGGGTCGAGTGTGGTCAGCAACACGCGGCCGCTGTTGGCCGCGAACGGCTCCGAATTGACGGCCAGCAACGCCCAGCGGGTGCCGGAGGTCTTGGTGCCGTCGAACAGGTTGGTGTCGGCGCCGAGGTAGGTCGAGAAATTGGCGCTGGCCAGGCTGCTCGTGAACGACGTGTTCGCGGTGGCGAGGAAGCTCTGCAGCGTGATGCCGAGATCCTTCGTGAACGAACGGCCTTCGTCGAACAGGACGAAAACCAGTTCGGCGTTGTTGGCAGTGCTGTTGTCGAGCGCGCCAGTGCCGATGCCGGCGAATGCCGGCGCGGCCGCCGCAGCGGCGCACGCCGCGATCGTGGCCGCAGCGATGTGTTTCATTTTCATGCTTGTTTCTCCCAAGAGGTAAAGATCGTTTGATGTGGAACCTGTTGCAGGCCTGAACCGTCTGAACGCGGAACCTGGCCGAACCGATCGCCTGGGAACGTATCTGGCGGTGGCCTTGAAGCGGTGCTTCGAGGCAGCAGCAAGAGGTACTGGGCGTTTGGCATGCGCGATGCACCCGTCTAGAAAAGAGCGATGAGCCTTCTGCAGGCCCGCGCAGTGTTGCGATACGCAATGACAGGCGATGCTCTCGAAGCCGTTTTTCGAGCGATCCGAACGGACTACCGACAATGGGATGGGCCGTTCAATCAACCGTCGACGGCATCGAGCGGCGCGAACCCGGATGAACGTTCGAGGAGGCCCATCGACATGGCTTTGGCGACCGCTTGCGCGCGGTTCGCGGCCTCCAGTTTGCGCAGGATCTTCTGCACGTGGTTCTTCACCGTGAGCGGGCTGATGCTGAGCAGTTCACCCACCTGCTGGTTGCTCTTTCCTTCGCGCACCCAGCCGAGAATTTGCTTTTCGCGCTCCGTGATGAGCAGTCGCTGTTGACCGCGTCGCGGCACCACCTTGACCGGTGCTCGTTGACGCGACATGTCGTGCTCGGTGGCTTGCGTGCGCAGGTAGGTGCTGTGCAAGAGCGGCAGCAACATGTCCAGCCAAGACTGATGCGTGCTGTCCATCCGTGTATCGGTCGACGTGAAAATGAACAAGCTCTCCAGTTCGGCCGGTCGTTGCGGCCTCGATACGCCGTGCACCAGCATCTCGACGATGCCCGATGCGGCTAGGCGGTCGCGTTCGCTCGAGCCGCTTTCGCCGGCCAGTTCCCTGAGGTCGACGATGACCGAACGCCCGCGATCGAGCCAGGTGCCGACCAGCTGACGCATCAACGACGAGCGGAAATCCGTCAGCAGTGAAAGCAGCGGCGGCGTGATCGGAATGCTGTTGAACACCTCGAACGACAGCTCTCTGGTCGAACGCTGGTACAAGCCGCAGATGGCGACCTGGTGTGGCAAGAGCACCGCCAGCTTGGCCTGGGCCCACACAAAGAATTGGAAGCGTCGGCGGACATCGATCGACGATTCGATGATCTGCAGAACGGCCTCCGACGCCTTCTCGTCGGACAGGTTTGCCGGTGGGGCAAGCGGAGGCGAACGGGTCATGAGCATGTCTGAATGAGGGAAAATGCTATGCATGTCGGGTGACTCTCCGTCGGTTTGCTTCGCCATCCTGTGAGCCGATCGGACTACGGCGGCACTAACGCGTGGATGGGGACGAGGGGACTTTGACGGCGGGCGTTGCAACCGACGACGCATGCCCCGGGACCGTGAAAATTCGATCGGAAATGCGGATCGGCCCGACCTGCCCGCTGGCTTCGATGTCCGCCGTGATGAAGGCGAGTTCGTTCGACCGACTGCGCAGGCCGACGATGCGGTTGCCGGGGTCCATGATCAGCACCCAGTCCGGCAGGCCGGTGAACGGATCGGCATACAAGCGACGGAGGTGGTACACGGTCTGAGGGCCGCGACCGTCGGCGACGAGTTCTGCGAGCAACGTGGGCCCGGCCGAGTCGCCGCCGTCGACGCTCAATGTGCGATAGGTGCCGATCGCAGCGGCGATCTCGCGGCCGCGAAAAATGAGCTCGCGTTCGCGCTCGCGGTGCGCCGCGGTGCGCCAGCTCTGCCCCACCCCGGCCAGCCCCGCAGCCGTCAGCGCGACCGCGAACAGCAACCACAGATACGTGAAGCCGCGGACAGCGGAAGGCCGCACGAGGCGGCATCCGCCGGGGCCTGCGCTGCGAGAGCAGGAGCTACCAGTCCGCATAGAGCCTCCCGTCGGCGCCGCGCCCCGCCGCACCACTGCGGACGTCGAAGACGCTGCCCGGCACGGCTGAAGTCGGCGGCGGCGCCAACGCGACCCAGCTGTCGCGGCGCTGGGTCAGAGGGTCTTCCGGAACTTGGCGCACGTAACGTTCGGTCGCCAACTCGTCGATGCTCGCCGGGTAACGGCCCTTGTCTGCGGCGAATTGATCGAGGGCATCGCGCAGCACGTTGAGCGAGGTGCGCAAGGTCACCTCACGGGCGTGTTCGACGCTCCGAAAGTAGCGCGGCGCGGCAATCGACACCAGCAGGCCGATGATGGCCATGACGACGATCAATTCGATCAGCGTGAAGCCCCGCCGGCGACGGCGCTGCGTCAGCTCATGGCTGATCGACAGCTTTGAAAGCTCCGAGTGCTTCGAGTGCCGCATGCTGCTACCAGTCACGGTACGGGGTGCCATCGATCGCGACCCGGTCACTGCGTGACCGCACGTCGAACACGTCGCGGCCCGGCGCGAACGATTCGTTCGAACTGTCGGAAGCACGCAAGTCCCAGGTCTGCGCGGCCGGGATGGCGGGGTCGGCAAACGGATCGCGCGGCATGCGGCGAAGAAAGAACACGCGTTTGTCCTTCGGCTGCTTCGCATCGGGCACGCCGGCCACCAGCACCTCCAGTGAAGGCGGGTAGCCGCTTGCATCGGCAGCCACGGCAATGCGGCCTTCGCTGGCCGCCCGCCGATGTGCGTCGATGGCTTCGCGCAACACCCTCAGGTCTTGCCTGAGCGCGGTCTCTTTCGCACGCTTGACCGAGAGTTCGAGGACCGGCCGAGCGGCGGAACCGAGGATACCCAGCAGCGCCACGACGACGATCATCTCGATCAACGTGAAACCCCGCGCCCGTGAAAAGTCATGCCTGCACGTCATGGCGCCGTCACCGTGATGAAGCCGTTGCCTTCGACGTTGACGGTCAGACTGCGCCCGTCCGCGCCCGTCGCCTGCAAGCCGACCACCGAGACATCGACCGCCTGTCCCGCGGCGGCGCTCTGCGTGCGCAAGACGAAAACCTGCTGGCCCTGCGGAGGCAAGGTGAAGGCCAGGCGGCCGACGTTGCGTTCGCCCGCCTGTGCCGCCTGCATCAGCGTCGGATCGAATTCGATCTCGCCCTTGATCGAAGCCGTCGACTTGTTCTGCAAGGTCACCGCAGCGGTGTCGCCCGCGATCACTTCGGCGCTCACCGATAGCAACAGCGACACGATGCCGTCGGCCGCGGCCGGGGTGGCGGGCACCGGCGCTGCGTTGCCGGCCGGGTTGGCGTTGGCGTTGGCGTTGGCGGCCCCCGGTTCGGACGCGAACGACGGCGCGGCCGAAGGGAACGCCGCCATCGTCGTGCCGGCGGCAGGCGGCACCGAAACCTTGGCGGCGGCGGCCAAGCGCAGCGAGCCGGCGCCCGGGCTCGCGTCGACGCCCGACGGCACGCTGGTGATCGAGCCATCGGGCACGCCGACGTTGCGCACCACGCGTGGCGTGATCAGCAGCACCACTTCGGTTTTCAGGCGCTCGTCGGAATGCAGCCCGAACAGGCGGCCGATGAGCGGCGTGTCGGCGAGCAGCGGGATGCCGCTGATGCCCTTCCTGTCCTCCTCGCGAATCAGGCCCGCGAGCACCTGGGTCTCGCCGCTGCGCAGCCGCAGCGATGTCGTTGCCTGGCGCGTGCCGATCTGGTAGGCGACCGACCCCTGCGGCCCAACCACACGGCTGATGAGCGAGCTGACCTCGAGGTTCACCTTCATCACCACGTCGTTGTCGAGCTGAACGCTCGGCTCGACCTCGAGCTTCAGGCCCACGTCGAGGTACGACACCGACGCCGATACGCCGACGTTGGCGGTCGAGGTGGTGGTGAAGACCGGCAGCTTCTCGCCGATCAACACCTTGGCCTTCTCGTGGTTGCGGGCGCGAAGGCGGGGGTTGGCGAGCACGTTGCTGCGCGTGGTCGAGTTGCGCAGCGTGGCGACGATCGCCGGGTTCGCGATGGTGGCGCGAAAGTCACGCCGCTGGCCGAGCTCGACCGGGCCGGTCACGCCGGGAATGCCGTACGAGAGCTGGTCCGGCCACTGGATGCCGACGTCGTCGATGCGGTCGCTCGCGATCTCGAGCACCTCGACCTCGAGCATCACTTCCGGCTCGGGCAGGTCGAGCGCAGCGAGCAAGCGGTCGACCTGCTGCAATACCTCGGTGGTGTCGCGCACCACGATCAGATTGAGGCGCTCGTCCACGAACATGTCGCGCGTCTTGGTCATGGTGCGGATCAGCGCCTGCGCCTGCTTCACATCGGCATTGGTGAGATAGAAGCTGCGCGTGAGCAGTTCCTGGTGCTCGCGCTGCTTGGCTTGGGTGTTCGGGTAGACGAAGAGCGTGCTGTCGTTGAGCACCTTGCGATCGAGCTGCTGGGTGGCGAGGATGACCTTCAGCGCATCGTCGACCGACACGTCCTTCAGGAAGATCGAGACCTTGGCGTCGGTGCGCACGTCCTTGTCGAACACGAAGTTGACATTGCTGGTGCGCGCCAGCGATTCCAGCACCGCCCGCAGCGGTGCATCGCGGAACTCGAGCGTCACCGGTTTTTGATAAGCAACGCCGAGGCTCGATGACAACGGCGCACGTTCGATGGCGCGCGCCAAGGCGCTCTCGCGCATCGAGCCTTGCAACTGCAACGCCGCGGTGTTGCCGGGCGCTTGCGCGAGCACCTGTCGCAACATCGTCGCCGCCGCGTCGGTGCGGCCCGCGGCGAGCGCGCGGCGCGCGTCGTCCACGCCAGCCGATTGGCGCGCGGCCCGGTCGATCTCGGCTCGCAGCGCCACCACGCGCGGGTGGCTGGCATCGATCTTCGCCAGGCGTTCGAGCAACGCGCGCGCCACTTCCGGGCGCTGCTCGCTGCGCGCCAGATCGGCCTGCACCGCGAGCGCACGGACGGTCAGCTCGCGCTGGCGCAGCAAGGCCACCCGCAGGTCGTTGTCGCTCGGGTCACGAGCACTGGCGGTGCTCAACAGATCGAGCGCGCGCTCGTGATCGCCCGCGCGCTCGAGGCGATCGGCGTCGTTCAGGGTCGTCGCGCAACCGGCGATCCAAAGCAGCGCGGCGATGGCCAGCGCGAGGGAAGAACGTCGATTCATAAGGGTCGATAGATCACGGTCTGCCGCAACGAACCCGGCATCCACGTCAGCTCGACGCTGCCGGGCGGTGTGGCATCGACATGCCACTGGCCGTCGATGACGTCGCCGGTCCGCGCGCTGATCGTCCGCACGGCGTTGCTGAGCAGCGCGTGGGGGCCGCTGTCGTCTTCGAAGCGCCCGACCAGGGTGTAAGGAAATGGCGGGGCCGTGGGCGGCGCTGGAGCCGCTTGCGCGGCGGTCGTCGCCGCAACCGGCGCCGGCATGGCTGCCGGCGGCGCTGGCTCCCACGCCATGAGCGTCCCCTCGACGACCGCTGGCCAGGGCTCTCGGGTGGACATGAGGTCCACTCGCGGCCGCGGTCGAGACGCCGCCGTCGATCGGGTCCGCGTGTCTCTCTCGCGCGCATCGGTGCCGGGCGTCTCGTGGTCCGATCGAGTGGCACTTGTCGTCTCTCGCTGGGGCGCCTGGCCAGGCAGCGCCCCGCCTTCCACCACCGCGCGGGCGCCCCCACGCGGCCGCAGCGCCTCGAGCGGCGCTTCGCCGGTCGCCGGCTGAAGCGCCAGCCAGATGCTGACGGCGACCGTCGACAGCAACAGCAGCATGAGTGGGCGCGACAGCATCAAGGACGCTCGCTCGAGGCGATATCGACGACCGCCGCACGTGCCGGCCGGCTCGTGGCCGACAAGCCCTCGCCAGAAGCTTCGGAGCGCATCAGCAACGAGAAACTGAATTGCGCCGCGACATCGCTGGCAAGCCCGGAGGAGCGCGTGAGACGCACGCTGTCGAGCAGCAGCGCCGGGTCGGCAGCGAGTGCGCTTTCGATGAAAAGGCGGATCGAGGAATATCGGCCGGTCAACGGCAAGGTGACGCGATAGCGCGCCACGCCGAGCGCCGGATCGCTGCTGTAGCGAAACTCGACGCGCTTGTGAACCAGGCCATCGGCACCGGCCAGCGCGAGCAAGGCGGCGACACGTGGCTGCCGTGCGGCCGGGGGCGGCAAGGCAGCACGCCATCGATCCAGGTCCTGGGTCGGCGCCGAGGTCGAGGTCGGTGCCGCCGGGCGGGATGCGCGCGCGTCTCGCTGGGCCGCATCCGAGGCCAGTCGCGCTTGCAGCAGGAGGCGTTCTTCGCGCGGCACCTCGAAGAGGTTGATGGCGACGCCGGCCGTCAACAACGCCAGCGCGAGCAGCCAGGGGCCCCTTGAGCGGCCAACGCGAAAGGTCAGCGCCCGCAGGCGCTGGCGCCAGGCAACGCCGCTCATGGCGTGGCCCGCTGATCGAGCGGCACCGTGACGATCGAAGGCCAGGCGCTCGCTGTTGCCCGTGGCAGCGCGATGGTGTCCTCGTGCTGCGCCGGCGTGGTCTCGCGCTGGCCGGCTAGCGAGCCTGCGGTCTTGGCATTCGGCACGACGGCCTCCGCGACATCGACCGGGCGAAACTGCGCCGCGATCTCGAAGCGCATGCCTGCGGCGGTGCCCGGATTCTCCGGCGCGGTCAGCCGGGTCAGCACGGCACTCGACCAGCCCGGCTGCGTCGCCAGCGCGTCGACGGCGCGCAGCGCCAGCCCGGCGTCGCTGGCGATGCCCTCCAGGCGCAACTCGGTGCTCTCGCTCGCGTGCTCGAACCCGACCCACTGCACGCCGGCTGGAGGCGCGCTTTCGATCGCCGCGAACAGCTCGCCCCAAGGGTGACGAGACTGCGCGGCAAGGCGCTCGGCGTTGCGAAGCGTCTCTTCTTTCGGAGCACTCGCGGTGCGCAGCGGAACGCTTTTCGGGTCGGCCGTGCGGGAAGCGGTCAGGCGTTGCAGGCGGGCGCGCTCCGATGACAGGTCGGCACGCAGCACCCACACGTCGCGACTGCCGAGGCCCAGCAGCGCGACCCCGGCCAGGGCGACTGCCCAGACCCGCATCGGCAGCGGCCGCCGCTGCAGCAGAAAGTCCGGCCGCGGCCAAGTGCTCACGCGCGGGCCCCGGCCGGGCCACCGGCGCAGCAGCGAGCGCAAGTCGGCGCTCATGCGTGCAGCCACGCGCGCGCCGGCACTGGCGCGTCGAGTCGGTCAGGCACCTGCCAGGACGCGGGCCAGGGGCCGCTGTCGGCCAGGCCGAAACCCAGCACGCAGACGTGTCGGTCGCTGGTGGCATCGACCGATGTATCGAGCAACGACTCCGCGAGCACGCCGACCAGCGCATCGCTCGACGCGCTGCCGAGCCGGCGTTGCACCACGCTGGCGACGCGCCCGCCATCGCACGTCAGCACCGTGAGGAGGCTTCCTTCAACGAGCCCTAGGCTGAACGCAGACGCTTGCTCCAGCAGCGCGACTTGGGCACTCGCCGCCGCCAGCGCCACCGACCACCAGGGCTCGACGCTTCTGAGCCGCACGCCGCCCTCTGCCGCCTCGCGGCGCAGCGCCGACAGGTCGAACTGCGGCAGCGCGCAGACCCCGCGTTGTCCGGCCAACAGCCAGGGCGCGACCGGCCAGCCCTGGGCGGCGGCGCCGTGGTAGGTCGCGAACTGCTGACGCGCCCAGGCCGACAACAGCGCCGGATCGTCGAGCGGCAAGGCGGGGTCGGCGACGATCTGTCGCGTCAGCGTGCTGCTCAGGACGACCCGCACCGCCGCGCCCCGATGCGAGCCGAACCAGGCCGCAGCCGACGCGGCCTCTTCCGGGTCGGCGGCCTGGTGTTCGGCAGACCAGCTCATCACGCGGCCACCTTCGATGAAGAGCGTGTGCGGCCTCGCGAAGCGTGCCGCTGCGCGCTCGCCGAGCGCTCGCCAGCCGGCGCTGAAAGCCGCGCCGCGCCAGGCGCCGCGAGGCGCCTGCATGGCCTCACTCGGCGAGGGTGACACGTTCCAGCTCCGCAAAGGTCGTTTCGCCGCGGCAGACCAGGTCGACGGTGGCTTCGCGCAGGCTTCGAAAGCCGCGCGCAGCGGCCATCTCCTTGATCGCGACCATCGAGGCGCGGCCGACGATGGCGTCGCGCAGCTCGTCGTCGAAGGCGAGCAGCTCGGCCACCGCGCGCCGTCCGCGGTAGCCGGTGCCGCGGCATTGCGCGCAGCCGGTGCCGTGCTGATAGCGCGCGACGCGCGCCTGCAGTCGCAGCGCAAGCAGTTGCTCCGGGCGCGGCACGAACGGCGTGTTGCACGCCACGCAGTTGATGCGCACCAGGCGTTGCGCCAGCACTGCGTTGATTGAGGCGACGACGCTGTACAGGTCGAGCCCCATGTGCGTGAAGCGGCCGATGACATCGAACACGTTGTTCGCGTGCACGGTGCTGAAGACGAGATGGCCGGTGAGGGCGGCCTGCACCGCGATCTGCGCGGTCTCGGGGTCGCGGATCTCGCCGACCATGATGCGGTCGGGATCGTGGCGAAGGATCGAGCGCAGGCCTCGGGCGAAGGTGAGGCCCTTCTTCTCGTTGACGGGTATCTGCACCACGCCGCGCAACTGGTACTCGACCGGGTCTTCGATGGTGATGATCTTGTCGTGGCCGGTGTTGGCCTCGTTGATCGCTGCGTAGAGCGTGGTGGTCTTTCCGCTGCCGGTCGGGCCGGTGACGAGCAGCATGCCGTGCGGCTGGCGCACCAGCGCGCGCACCGCCGTGCGGGTGGCAGCGTCGAAGCCGATGGCGTCGAGCGAGAGCTCGCCGTGGCTGCGTTCGATCTGCGCTCGGTCGAGCACCCGCACGACGGCGTCTTCGCCGAACACGCTCGGCATCACCGACAGCCGGAAGTCGATCTCGCGACCCTGCACGCTGAGCTTGAAGCGCCCGTCCTGCGGCAGGCGGCGCTCACCGATGTCGAGCTCGGCCATCACCTTTAGGCGCGACACGAGTTGCTCGGCCACGGCCAGCCCCTCGGCCCGGCGCAGGCGCTGCAGCACGCCGTCGAGCCGGTATCGAATGTCGAGGCCGCTCGCATCGCATTCGAAGTGGATGTCGCTCGCCGCGTCCTGCAAGGCGTCGTAAAGCGTCGAGTCGAGCAGTTTGACGACGGGGCTCGCCTGTTCCGACAGGCGCAGCACACTGAGCTCGTGCGTGGCGGCGCCGTCGGTCGCGGTCGTGAACGGGTCGTCGAGGATCGCCAGCGCTCGGAAGCCGGCTTCGCCGGTGCCGAGCCAGGCGTCGACCTCGGCCTTCGCACACGCGACCCAGCGCAGGGGCCGGGCGAAGCGGGCTTCGAGGGCTTCGCGCAACAGCGCGTCGCGCGGCCGATCGGCGAGCAGCGCGAGCGCGCCCGATGGTGCTTCGGCGAGCACCGCGTGCCAGCGCTGGGCTTCGGCTTGCGGCAGCTTGTCGAAGGCGAGACGCCAGGCTCCGCCCTCGTCGGGCAGGTGGCGGGCGAGGCTGTCGGTGCTGCCCGAACTCTTGGTCGCGGAACCGGAGTCGGTGTCGGCGTCGATGTCCGCGCCGATGTCGATGTCGCGTGCGAGCCCGGCGTCGAGCAGACGTGAAGCGGTCATTGCACCTGCTCCACGAGCTGGAAGATCGGCAGGTACATCAGCACGATGACGGTGCCGATCACGCCGCCCATCAACAGCATCAGCAGCGGGTTGACGAGGCGGCTCACCACATCGGCGAGGCGGGTCAGCTCTTCGTCGTAGAACGTGGCCGCGCGCGCCAGCATCGAGCCCATCTCGCCGCTGCGCTCACCGACCCGCACCATGCGAACCGAGACCGGCGTCGACAGCTGCGCGCGCTCGAGCGCCACCGAGAAGCGTTCACCGCGGCTCACGGCCTCGCGCACGCCGTCGAGCGCCGGCCGCAGGCGCGCAGCGATCACGTCGCGCGCGATCTCGAGCGCGGCGACCACGGGCACGCCCGCGCCGATCAGCATGCCCATGGTGCGGTAGAAGCGGGCCAGCGCGAGCAGGCGCAGCTTGCTGCCGAGACCGGGCACGCGCCAGAGCCCGCGTTCGATCGCGGCGCGCACGTGCGCGTCTTGCCACGCGAGCCAGGGCGATGCGAGCAGCAACGCGCCGGCGCCGAGCGTCAGCAACGGGTGCTCGCCGGTCACCGCGCCGAGATCGATCAAGAGGCGCGACGCCGCCGGGATGTCGCCGTTCATGCCCTCGAGCAAGCCGGCGAAGCGCGGCACCACGAAGACCAGCAGGAACAGCAGCACCGAGGTGCCCGCCACGATGAGCAGGGCCGGGTAGATGCAGGCGTTGCGCAGCTGGCTGCCGAGTTCTTCGGTCCAGGCGAGATAGCGCGCGTGCGCCAGCAGGGCCTCCTCGAGCTGGCCGGTCTTCTCGGCGGAGGCGACGATGGCGACGAAGAGCGCATCGAACGCCTCGGGGCGGCGGCCGAGCGCGACCGAGAAGCGCTCGCCCTCGCGCAATTGATCGACGACCGCACCGAGCGCCTCGATGACCAGCGCCGACGACTCCTTCTCGCGCAACGTGACCACGCCCTCCAGCAGCGGCAGACCGGCGCCGATCAGCACCGAGAGCTCGTGACAGAAGAGGCGCAGCGGAAAGGCGCGGCCGCGCCGCCGTGTCGAACGCGGCAGCTCGTCGGCCGCTACACGCGTGCCTGCCCTGCCGTCGGCCACGACCGAGACGATCCGATCGGGCGTCACGCCGAGCAGCGACGCCATGTTGAACGCGTCGGCGGCATCGACACGGCGTTCGACGACCGCGTTGTCACCGCTGATCAACTGCACGCGAAAGGCCGGCATGGCGGGTTCCGACAAGCTCACCAGCTGGTGATATCGGCGTCTTCGCCGTCACCACCGGGCAAGCCGTCCTTGCCGAACGACTGCAGGTCGAAGTCGCCATGCTCGCCGGGTGACTTGAAAGCGTAATCGCGGCCCCACGGGTCTTTCGGCACGCCTTTGCTGAGGTAGGGCCCAGACCATTTGGTCTCGTCGGGCGGGCGCACGTTCAGCGCCGCCAGCCCTTGCTCGGTGGACGGGTACTTGCCGGTATCGATGCGATAGGTGTCGAGCGCTTTCTTGAGCGCGTCGAGCTGGGCCTTCGCCACCTTGACCTCCGACTTGCCGATCTGCGCGAACAGGCGTGGGCCGACGAAACCGGCCAGCAGGCCGATGATCACCATCACCACCAGCAGTTCGAGAAGCGTGAAGCCGCGGCGACGGGGCGATGTCAGGGGCATGTCTGCAAACGCCCCGTCAAGGCGGCGCCGAAAAGGCTGCGCGCCGCGCGCAGGTAAGCGCGCGGCCGGCTGCCGCCCGACTCGGGCACGCGTGCGCGCGGCTTCGAGAGAGCCCGCAGCGCGAACACGGCCGCTCGCAGGGCGAAGATCAATGCGAGCAGCGAGCACAGTCCGCGCGCCGCCCAGCGCCCGCTCGTCTTGGCGGTGTAGATCTGATAGGCACGCGCCGTGCGCAGCAGCGCGGTGGCGCCGATCCATGACTTGCCGCCACCTTCATGATGAGTAACGAGCGAAGCGGGTGTGTAGGCGATCTGCAGGCCGAGCCGGCGCGCGCGCTGGCAGTAATCGACATCCTCGCAATACATGAAGAAAGCGGGATCGAGGCCGCCAAGGCATTGCCACACGTCGACGCGGGTTGCAAGGCAGGCCCCCGACACCCACGCCAGCCCCGCGTGTTCGGTCACGTACTCGGCCGCACCGGTCTCGTACTTGCGAAAAACCGCCGGCGCGCCGGCGCGCTTCTCGAGGCCGAGCCACGACAACGCGATGCGAAGGAGGTGGTGCTCGAGACCGATCGAATGCTGCAGGCGGCCATCGCTGTAGCGAAGCTGGCAACCGGCCGCGCCGACTTCGGGGCGCAGCGCCATGTCGATCAACGCGTCAAGCGGGCGCATCACCTCGGTATCGGCGTTGAGCAGGAGCAGTACCTCGCCGCGCGCGTGACGCGCGCCGACGTTGTTGCCACCCGTGAAGCCGGTGTTGGCGCGAAGCGCGACAAGGCGAATGTCGGCGCGGTTGCCCAGCCACTCGACACTGCCGTCGATCGACGCGTTGTCGACCACCACCGTCTCGTGGCTGTAGCGCTCGAAGGCGCCTTCGAGCGAGGTCAGCAGCGGCTCCAGGAATTTCTTGCCGTTGTAGTTGACGACGATGACCGATACCGTGGGCGCATCGGAAGCGCAGGTGATGCTCATCGCGCCGGCCCAGGGCGGCTTTGAGCCGCCAGCAGGAACTGCACCGAGAACAGGTCTTTCAGCACGCCGGCCGACGCGAGGTTGGCGAACCAGCTCGGCGAGCCCGCCGGTGGCCGGCTGCCGCGGCACTCGAGTTCGACCAGGCCTGGCGCATCGAGCAAGCCGCGCGCACCTTCGCGGGTGAAAAAGCGCAGGTGGGTTCGGTCCAACACGCCGGCAGACTCGTAGCGCCAGCGACCCATGAAGAGCAGCGCCAACGAGACCTTGTAGTGGCGAACGTTGGGCACGCTTACGACGATCGTGGCGCCGGGCGCGAGCAGCGGCCCGAGCCGGCGCACGAACCGCCACGGGTCGACCAGGTGCTCCAGCACGTCGAGACACAGCACGAGGTCGAAGGGGCCACGCGCAGCGATGTGCTCGAGTGCGGCGTCGGCGTCGCCGCACTCGATGTGGTCGGCGTGCCGGCGCGCGTCGGCCGCCGCCGCGGCATCGATCTCGATGCCGACGATCCCGCCGCAGACCCGGTTCGCGCGCAGCCACGCCAAGGTTTGCCCGCGGCCGCAACCCACTTCCAGCACGCGCCCGACCATCGCCGGCACCAACGCGTCGATCTCGGTGCGCGCATGCGAGTAGTAGTCGGCCGGTTGGGCGGAAAGGTTCTGATTCATGGCGCTGCGAACAGACCATTCTCGGGACGCGCTTTGACACGGGCGTGACGAAATGCCGCTCGACCGAAACGGTGCGTCTGCGTCGCTTCTGTCCGCACCAGGGCCAAAGCGACGGTGCTTCAAACCATATGCGCCGTCTCTCCAGGGTTTGCGGGGTCGTAGTCCATTCGGCCTATATCAACCAGCGACGCCAGCCCGCCTTGACGCCAATCTGTCATTCCTTCTTCTTAGACTGGAGGTGTCCAAGGAGCTGATTTCCATGAAAGATTTCTCGATCGCGCGACTCTCTTCAGCGCGGCTTTGCGCCATTGCGCTGTCGGTGGCCGTCGCGGGCTGTGGCAAAGCGCCCGCGAGCAGCACGCAAGTCGCCGCCCGGGTCAACCAGGACGAGATCTCGGTGCACCAGATCAACGACGTGCTGCAGCGGCAGCAGAACCTGAAGCCGGAGCAAGCCGAAGCCGCGAGCAAACAAATCCTCGAGCGCCTGATCGATCAGGAAATCGCGGTTCAAAAGGCCGAGGAATTGAAGCTCGACCGCGAACCCGGGGTGATGCAGGCGATCCAGGCCGCCCGCAACGAGGTCATGGCTCGCGCGTACGTCGAACGACTGGCCAGCGGAGCGCCGAAGCCGTCGCCTGTCGACGTGCAGAACTACTACGACAGCAGGCCGGCGCTCTTCAAGGATCGCAAGGTCTATTCGTTGCAGGAGATCCAGGTCTCCGGGGGACCGGAGCAGATGGCATCGCTTCGCACCAAGGTGCAAGGCGCGACCTCGATCAAGGAAGTCGCGGACTTCATCAACGTGGGCGGCCTGAAGGCACGCGCCTCGCAGAGCACAGCTGCGCCCGAGGACATGCCGCCGGCACTGGTCGACCAGTTCGCGACGATGAAGCAGGGGCAGGCCATCTTCATGCCGGCCCAGGGTGGTGCCCGCATCGTGGTGGTCGCGGCCACGCAGGCCGCGCCACTCTCGTTCGAGCAGGCCCGGCCGGCCGTCGAACAGGTGCTGACGAACGAGAAGAAGCGCGCCTCGGTGGAGACCGAAATGAAGGCGCTGCGCAACTCGAGCAAGGTCGAATACGTGGGCAAGTTCGCCCCGGCCGCGTCGAGCGCGAGCATCGGCGGCGCTCCCCCGGCGCCGCTCGCCACGACCCCTGTGATGCCAGCAGCCTCCGGTGTTGAAGGGCTCGACGCGGGCACCGTTCGAAACGGCCTCTCCGGATTGAAATGATGTGGCGGCGAGGGCGAAAGATTTTGCGTTGCGTCGCCACGCGGCTGCTGGCGGTGGGCGCGTCCGTGCTCATGTTTGCCGCGCCAGCGCTGGCTGCCGACGCGCCGCGCGACTACGTTCTCGGCGAGGGCGATGCGGTGCGCATCGTGGTGTTTCAAAGCCCCGACCTGACGCTCGACACCCGCGTCTCCGAGTCCGGGATGGTGACCTACCCCCTGCTCGGTCAGATCAAGATCGGAGGCCTGTCCGTCAGCCAGGCCGAACAGAAGATTTCCGACGGCCTGCGCAACGGCAACTTCCTGAAGCAACCGCAAGTGACCTTGCTGGTGGTTCAGATCCGAGGCAACCAGGCGGCGGCCCTGGGTCTCTTCAACAAACCGGGCCGCTATCCGATCGAGGTGACGGGGATGAAGGTCTCCGACCTGGTGGCCCAGGCCGGCGGCATTGCCGTCGGCGGCAGTGACGTGGTCACGCTCACCCACACGCTGGACGGCAAGCTCTCGCAGACCGAGATCGATCTGCCCGCGCTCCTCACGAAAGGCCGAGGCGAAGACCCGCTGGTTCGCAATGGCGACGTGATCTACGTCGACCGCATGCCGACCGTCTATATCTACGGCGAGGTGCAGCGGCCAGGGCCGATCCGCCTCGAACGCGGCATGAACGTGCAGCAAGCGCTTGCCGCCGGCGGCGGCCTCACGTCGCACGGCACCGAGCGCGGCATGCGGCTGCATCGCCGCGCCGACGACGGAAAAACCGAAAAACTCTCACCGACGATGGACGACCGCCTGCAGGACGGCGACGTGGTCTACGTGCGCGAGAGCCTCTTCTGACGGGCAAACCGTCGTTCCCGAATCCGAGGCGAAAAGTCATGACCGTGCGTCAGTTCATCAGCATCCTGCTCGCGCGTTGGCGAATTGCCGCGGCGGTCTTCCTCGTCTGCGTCGCCGTGTCGGTCGCTATCGCGTTCTTGATGCCGCGGAAGTACACGTCGACCGCGTCCGTCGTGATCGACGTCAAGTCGCCCGACCCGATTGCTGGCGTCGTGTTCCCGGCGCTCATGCAGCCGAGCTACATGGCGACGCAGGTCGACATCATGGAAAGCGACCGCGTCGCGGTGCGCGTGGTGCAGGCACTGAACATGAGCGAGAACGCAGACATGCGAGCGCAGTGGCAGGCCGTGACAGACGGCGCCGGCAACTTCGAGGTCTGGCTTGCCAACCTCCTGCAGAAGAGCCTCGACGTGAAGCCTTCACGCGAGTCAAACATCCTCCACGTGAGCTTCAAATCGGTCGACGCGCGCTTTTCAGCCGCGGTGGCGAACGCGTTCGCGAAAAGCTTCATCGATACCACGGCGGAGTTGCGAGTCGATCCCGCCCGCCGCTACACCGCCTTCTTCGACGAGCGCGCCAAGCAGTTGCTCGCAGATGTCGAGAAGGCCCAAGGCCGCCTGTCGACGTTCCAGCAGGCCAACGGCATTCTCGGCAACGAAGAGCGCTTGGACATCGAGACCGGGCGCTTGTCGGAACTCTCGTCGCAACTGGTTGGCCTGCAATCCGTCCACGCGGAAAGCCAGGGCCGGCAGGTCGCCGCACGTGCGACGCCGGATCAATTGCAGGATGTGATCGTCAACCCCGTGATCGCCAACCTGCGCAGCGAAACCTTGCGTCAGCAGGCCAAGCTGGAGGAGACCAGCACCCGCTACGGCGACAGCTACCCGCAGGTCATCGAACTGAAAGCGAACATCGCTGAACTGGCGGCCAAGATGAAGCAAGAAACCGATCGCCTTTCGCGCAGCGTGGGCGTGACCAACAGCATCAACGGAGCGCGCGAGTCGCAGACCCGCGTGGCGCTCGACGCGCAACGTGCCAAGGTGCTGAAGACCAAGGCGCAACGCGACGCCATGGCGGTGCTGCAGCGCGAGGTCGAATTGGCGCAGCGCGCCTACGACGCGGTGATGACGCGTCTCAACATGACCAGCCTCGAAAGCCAGAACACTCTCACCAATGCGGCCGTGCTCGTTCCGGCCACCGAGGCTGGGAAACCTTCTTCACCACAGCGGCTGCTGATCACGTTGCTCGGCGCGCTGGTCGGCGTGTGTGCGGCGATCGCAATCGCGCTGTTGCGCGAAGCGACCGATCGGCGGGTCCGCACCCTCGAGGACGTGAGCCGCGAAATCGGACTGCCGGTGCTCGGCCGAATGCTCGGTCGCGACGAGCGCCGGCTTTTCGGGCGGCGCCGGCCCCATCCGATCCCGATTCGACTGGTCGGGATGCCGGCGCACGCGACACGGGTCGCACCCGCCGCCTGAACCGATGCCCGCCCCATGAATCGCGACATCCCCGCCCATATCCCGATCGACGTGCCGCCTCGAGCGTCCGCCGACCATCGCGCCGGCCAAGCCGCACAGGTAGGCGGGCCATCGACGGGGCCTGACGGACGCACACGTGCCGGTGCCACGCCCGATGTCGGTCCCACCACCGTCATCGGCGAAATCATTGCGCAAAGCCGTGATCTGAAGCCGGCCGACGTGCAGTCGATCCTGGAACATCAGCGCAACCACTCGATGCGCTTCGGCGAGGCTGCGGTCGCGCTCGGCCTCGCATCTGAAGACGACGTCGTGTCCGCCCTGTCGCAGCAGTATCAGTACCCCTACTCACGCGAAGGGGCCATCGGCGCCAGCGATGAGCTGGTGGTCGCCAGCAAGCCGTTCTCGCCGCAGGCCGAGGCGTTTCGCGGCATTCGCGCGCAGCTCATCATGAGGGTCTACGACGACCAGCCGGAGCGCCGCGCGATCGCAGTGATGAGCCCCGACAGCGGCGACGGCAAGAGCTACTTCGCCGCCAACATCGCTGCGGCCTTCAGCCAGCTTGGCGGTCGCACGTTGCTCATCGACGCCAACATGCGCAGTCCGCGTCTGCACAGCGTATTCGGCATCGACAACAGCGCCGGGCTTTCGACGATCCTGTCCGGCCGCACTGAAGCGCAGGCCATTCACGCCGTGCCTTATTTGCCGAGCCTGTTCGTGTTGCCGGTCGGCGCTATTCCGCCGAATCCGATGGAGCTGGTGGAGCGGCCGCGTATGCGCCTGCTGCTCGCCGAGGTGCTCCAGAAGTTCGACCACGTGATCGTCGATACGCCGGCTTTCAGACACGGTATGGACGGCCCCGTCATCGCTGCGCGATGCGGCGCCGCGCTTATCGTGGCGCGCCAGCAAAAGAGCCATGTCGCCGCGATCCAGGACCTGATGGCAACCATGGCCGAGGGGCCGGCGCAGATCGCCGGCGTCATCCTCAATGAGTTCTGACGCTCCCGCCTTGATGGCGGCAAGCCCCTCGGCGCGGCGCGCCGGAGCCGGCGTGATGGACGGCATCAGTCCCTCGTTGATCGTGCTGGCGGGCTTCGCGGCGATGGTGCTGCCCACGCTGTGGAGCCTGTCGACCACGTTCTGGGCTGGCGACACGCAGGGCCATGGGCCGGTGATCCTGGGGGCCTCCATCTGGTTGATGTGGACCCGCCGCTCGGCGTTCCTGGCGCTGCCGTACCGCCCGAAGATCGGAACGGGCGCCAGCATGCTCGCGCTGGCGCTCATGGCTTACATCATCGGGCGCTCGCAGGCGGTGGTGCAGCTCGAGGTCGGCTCGCTGATCGTCGCGGCCGCGGCAATTTGCCTGTTGCTGCGCGGCCCGGCGGCGCTGCGACTGGCGGCGTTTCCGCTGTTCTTCCTGATCTTCCTGATGCCGCTGCCAGGCGTCGTCGTGCAGACGTTGACGATCCCCTTGAAGACCGCGGTCTCGTATTGCGCCGAGGCGGTGATGCACGGATTCGATTACCCCGTCGCCCGGACCGGGGTGATCCTCGCCGTCGGGCAATACGAGTTGCTGGTGGCCGATGCCTGCGCCGGCCTAACGTCGATTTTCACGCTCGAGTCGCTCGGTCTCGTGTACCTCAATCTGAGAGGACACAGCTCGGTGCTTCGAAACGCGTTGCTCGCCGCGTTCATCATCCCGATTTCGTTTGTCGCCAATGTGGTGAGGGTGGTCGTGCTCTGCCTCGTCACGTTCCACTTCGGCGACGCGGCCGGGCAGGGCTTCGTCCACGGCTTCGCGGGCATCGTTCTGTTCGTGGTGGCTACCGTGCTGATGGTCGCCACCGACGGAGTCGTCGGGCGGCTGCTGAAGGCGCGAGGCGCAGTCTCGTGAAGCCTTCGGGTGGCGCCCTTTCGGTCGGCGCCGCGCTCGTACTCGCCGCGTCGATGGTCGGCGCGTTGCCGGCAGCAGAGTGGCTGCGGCCGACTCAGCGCACCTCCGCCAGCAAGGGCTCGATCGACCTGGCCACGCAGATTCCCGACCGTTTCGGCGAATGGCGAGAAGACACCAGCATCGTGCCGCTGCTGCCCGACGCCGGCTTGCAAGCCACGCTGGACGCGACCTACTCGCAAGTGTTGGCCCGCACCTACGTCAATCCGCGTCGTCAGCACGTGATGCTCTCGATCGCTTACGGCAACGATCAGAACTCGGAAGCGACCGCCGTGCATCGGCCCGAGTTCTGCTATCGGACCCAGGGCTTCACCATTCGTGACGCCGGCTCCAACACGCTGGCGTTGCCCGACTCGGCGTTGCGCGTTCAGCGCCTGGTCGGCACGCTTTCGACCCGCTTCGAGCCGATCACCTACTGGATCACGCTCGACGAAACCGCCACGCTGCCGGGCTTCAGTCGCAAGCTCGAGCAAATGCGCTACGGCCTTCGCGGCTTGATTGCCGACGGCATGATCGTCCGCGTCTCGACGGTCGGGTTCTCGGAGCCGGCGGCGTTCGAGGTCCAGAACCGCTTCATCGCCGACCTCAACGCCGCCGTGCCAAGGGCCGTGCGCGCACGTTACTTCGGGTCGTGAGCACCGTCGTCCTCGGCGTGCGGCGGGTCGCCACCAGCAGCGCTGTCCTGCTGGGTGAAAACGTGTTGCGACTCGTCGTAACGGCGGCGGTTTCCTTCTTCATCGCTGGCCGTCTTGGACCGGCGCTGTTCGGCATTCTCAATTTCGCCTCGGCGTTGATGGCGATCTTCCTCGGGCTGGCCGCTCTCGGGCTCGACATCCCGTTGACGCTGCGCCTGACCCGAACTGCGGGCAACCCCAACGACAGCGCCGTGTTGCTCGGCACGGCCATCGCGTTGCGGTTGGTCGCAGCGATCGGCGTCTTCGTGCTGCTCGTCGGGTTCGCGTTCGTGCTGAGGCGTGCCGATGCGCTCGCCCTCGGTGTCACCGTCATCGTCGCGCTCTCGATCTTCGGCTATGCGCCGAGCGTGTTCGATTTCTGGTTCAAGGCCGAGGTGCGGGCCGGCCCGCCCGCCTCGATGCGGCTGGCCACCACGCTTTTCGTTTCGGCCGCCAAGATCGGCTGCCTCTGGCTCGGCCTCGGCGTCATCGCGCTGGCCTGGACCGTCGTTCTCGAAGCGGTTCTGGGCAGCGCGCTGCTGTGGCTGGCCTGGCGTCGCGCGAACCCGACGCTGCCTCTCGCTCCGTGGCGTCCGGACCCGTCGCTTTTTCGCGTCCTGCCGCGAGAAAGCTGGCCCTACTTGGCGAGCACAGCGGCCACGCTCATCATGATGAAGAGCGACGTCGTGCTGCTCGGCGCTCTGTCGTCGAACAGCGACGCGGGCATCTACAGCTTGGTGCAAAAGTTGTCGGAAGTGCTCTACATCGTTCCTGTGGTGCTGGTCGACTCGGCCTATCCGGCACTGGTGCGCCGACAGGGCACCAGCGAAGCGAACGTCGATGGCCAGCTGCTGTTCGATTTGGCCTCCGGTGCCGCGTTCGTCGCCGCCGCCGTCGGCATCCTGCTCGCCGGTCCGGCGATCGAACTCGTCTTCGGCAGCCGCTATGCCGCGTCGCTCCCGCTGTTCCATTGGCATGCGTGGACCGTCGTCGCCATCGGGCTCAGCGTGGCGCGCAGCCGCTGGCTTGGCATCGCGGGATTGCAACGACACGCGCCGCTGGTCGCTGTGGTGGGCGCCGTCATCAACGTGGTACTGAACCTCGCCATGATCCCGACGTTCGGCGCCTGGGGCGCCGCCGGGTCCGCGCTCATCGCTTATTTCGTGGCTGGTTTCCTCACCTCTTTCATGATCGCGGAACTGCGCCCCGTCGGCCGGATGCAGGTCCGGGCGCTCTGGCCCTGGGGTCGTCTCGTCGAGCGGTGCATGCAGTCGCGAGTCGCGGCGCCATGACGCCGCATGCAGGCCGGTTGCACGGGCGGCGCGTGCTGTTCGTCCATCAATCGGCCGACCTCTACGGGAGCGACCGCGTGTTGCTCGAATGCGCGGCAGCAGTCGCCCAAGCAGGCGGCACGGCCGTGGTGGCGCTGCCGAGCGAGGGTCCGCTGGTGCCGGCGCTGCAGGAGAGAGGCGTCGAGACGCATGTCGTTGGCGACGAGCACTTGCTGCGCCTGGAGCGCTCGAGGTTGTCGGCAGTGGGCGTGGCGGGACTCTTTTTCAACGCCCCAGCGGCTATTCGCTCGCTCGACAGGATCGCTGCGCAACATCGCATCGACCTCGTGTGTTCGAGCACGCTGGCCGTGTTGGGCGGCGCTCTGTGGGCACGCGCAAGGGGGGTGCCGCACGTCTGGCACGTCCACGAGATGATCGAGCGACCCGTTTTCATGGCGACGATCTTTGCGAGCCTTCTGCGCCTGTTCGCTGACGTCGTGATCTGCAATTCAAATGCGACGCGCGACTTCTACGCGCGTCGCATGGCCGGTCTCACGTCGCGTTGCCAGGTGGTCTGGAATGGCGTTCCCGACCCGCGCGAGCGTACCGTCGAGGAGCAGGAGCTGCGCGCCACCCGTGCTCGCTTCCGGCCGCATGGCGAAAGCGTCTGCATCGGTCTCGTGGGCCGCATCAACAGCACGAAGGGGCATGCGCTGCTGCTGGCCGCAGCCGAGCGGCTTCATGCCTCTATCGACGTCGATTTTTCGCTTGTCTTCATTGGTGGTGCACCCCGTGGACAAGACCACCATGTGACACACCTGCGCGAACGCATCGCCGGCTCGCCGATTCGGGACCGGGTCGTTCTCTGCGACTTCATCGCCGATACGCGCGCGGCCTATGCGGCGCTCGATGTGGTGTGCATTCCATCGACCGGGGCCGAAGCGTTTGGCCTCGTCGCGGTCGAGGCCATGGCAGCAGGACGCGTGGTGGTGGCAGCACGAATCGGCGGCTTGCCGGAGGTGGTGATCGACTGGCAGAGCGGCCGCTTGCACACGGCAGGCAACGCCGAGAGTCTGGCGCTGGCGCTGCGCGATGTGGTCAACCATGCGATGCGCCGCGAAAGCCTCGGCCAGTTCGGACGGCGCCGCTACGAAACCGAGTTCACGGTTCGACGAATGACCGACAGCGTGCTCGATGTCATGGCTCGGATGTTGGTGGGTAAGCCACTGAGCCCGGTTGAAGCGTTGAGGTCGTCGTGAGCTACCAGCGCCTTTACTTAAGCCGGGCCGAGCTCCACCGACAAACGCCTCGCGCGGTGACGTGGCCCGCGGTGTCGATAGGCGCGTTATGCGTGCTGGCTGTGGCGGCTCCGCCCGGTTTCATCACCGCGATCAACCTCTACCTCCTTCTGCTGGTCGGCGTGGTGTGGGTCGGGAGTCGCACACCGATCGAGAAGCCGCTTGTCACCTCGGTGCTCCCGTTCGCGGCGGCCATCGTGGTCGGGCTCGTCTTCGGCGCGGGCAGCGACCGCTATCTCTACCTGAAAGACGCGTGGTACTACGCGAATCCCGCGCTCATCATCGCGCTCGGCTACGTGCTCGGTCGAGCGCTGGCCGACACGCGCCGTGGCTTGCGCGCGTTCGTCATCGGTGGTGCATTGGTCGCAACCGTACACATGATTCCGTTTGCATTGCACCCGGAGTTGTTGATGCGCCCGGCCACGTCCATTCGGGGCGCCGCGGGCACTGGGTTCTACGCCACCGCGCTGACGTTGATGGTGCTGTTCGGTTGGCGCGGTCAATGGCGCGCGGGGCTCGGTCTGCATCCAGTGATCGGCAGCGTCTGCGGCGTGCTCTGTGCGGCTTCGGTTGTGTTCAGTTTTTCGCGAACGATCATGCTCGTCGCGGCCCTGGGCGGCTTGGCGATGGCCGGCTTCTTCGCACGCCGCGAACTGCGTCGAATCGCTGTGTTCATGGCCATTTGCGCCGCGTTCCTCGCGGTGTTACAAGCGAGCGTCGACACCGAGTCGGTCCAGGCGAGGCGCTCATTCGTCGGCAAGCTGGCGCGTTCGTTCGAGGAGATCAGCGTTCAGGACTATTCGACCGCGGTCGACGTCAACGCCAACTGGCGCGGCTTCGAAACCGAGCGCGCCCTCGAACACTGGCGTAGCGGAACGCCGGTGCAATGGGTCTTCGGGCATGGCTTTGGCGATCAGGTCGATCTGGGGCAGTTTCAGAACCTCACGAATTTGCCGAGCGGTGCCGTCCGGTTCATCCCCATTTTTCACAACGGCTACATCTACCTGCTCGTCAAGACCGGCGTGGTCGGCGTGGCCCTCTACCTGTTCGCCGTCGGTTGGCTCTATGTGCTGGGTCGACGCGCCGCACCGGAATCGAAACTCGAAGGCCGTGCCCTTCAAGGCTGCGCCGTGATCTTGTTCGTCACGACTTGGGTCGTGTCCGGCGCCTTCAACAAGTTCGACATGTTTTCGTTCTTGTTGTTGATCGGCTTTCTTCTCGCCACGCTGACCCGGAGTCGCGTGTGAGCGAGACGGTTCGCGGTGAAAAGCCGACATCGCCAAGGCGACGCGCCCTGCTTCGATCGGTCGCCGCCGCCGCGCTGCCGTCGGCCGCATTGGCCGTCGACGCGAGCCCGGCCACATCGCCATTGGCCTCGCCGTCAGGCGCTGCTGGTTTCGCTCGAAGCCGTCGCCATGGATTCGTGCTCGGCGGCGTCGAGCGAGACCCCGGCCTGCTCGACGCCATGGCCGCACTCGGCGCGAACACGGCGCGCGTTTTTTTCCCTTTCGGACGGTGCGGGAACTGTGAGCGTTACGGCCGTGCCGCTGCAGCCGAACTCGCGATGCGCGACCTGTTCTCGCGCGCGCGTAAAACCGCTGTGCAGCTGGTCGTGGTGGGCGGTTTCCAAGGCATTCAGGAGCCGACCTTCTGGCGCGACGCGGCCTTGCGCGACAGCTTCGTCGACAGCTGGCGCTGGTTCGCGGCGACCTTCGGCGACGAGCCCGCCCTAGCCGGCATGGACCTGATGAATGAGCCCAATCCGCCGTGGCCGTCCGGCGATATCGCGGAGGCCACGTCGGCTTGGAATCCCCTCGCTGCCGCCGCGATCGATGCGATCAGAAACGAGCGGGTGCGGCTGCCTGTGATCTACGAACCCGTGGCCGGCGGCAACGCCATCGGCTTGGCCCGGATGCAACCGTTCGGCGATCGCGAGGTCGTCTACAGCATTCACTTCTACACGCCGCACGACATCACGCATCAACGGGTGGCCGCCGCGTGGCAACGCTCGATTCCGTATCCGGCGGACGTGAGCTATGGACTCGGCGCCATGGATGCCCGCTTCGGTATCACGGCGGTTGATCGAGCCCGCCTCGAGCTCGACTTGATGGCTGCCCGCGAGTTCCAACGCCGTCACGACGTACCCATCTATGTCGGCGAATTCAGTTGCGTCAGATGGGCGCCTGCCGGTTCGGCGCTGCGCTACATCGGCGATGCGCTCGCCATATTCAACCAATGGGGTTGGTCGTGGACCTACCACGAGTTCCGCGGCTGGCCCGGGTGGGACGCCGAGATCGACTCCACCGACCCGGCCGCGCACAGGCGCTCGATCGATGCGCCCGTGATGCAGGCGCTGCGGGCCGCGATGCGAAGCGAATCCCGATGACACCTTTCGCGCCCGACCCTCTCGCTTCGCCCCCGCCGTTGCTGATGAGAACTGCCAAGGCGCCCTCCGAGGGCATCGGCCCGTTCGTCGCCGACACCGATCGTGAAGCCATGGAAGGGCTGTCTGCACGGCGACTCCGCCCCGCGATCCGCATCCTGGGTACGCGGGGCGTGCCCGCCGCCCACGGCGGCTTCGAGACCTTCGCAGAGCGTCTCGCGCTCTACCTGGTTGAACGCGGTTGGAGTGTCACCGTGTACTGTCAGATCGATGGCCGAGGTGCGATCAGCATTGACCGTTGGCGCGGTGTCGAACGCGTGCTGGTTCCCATCGACCTCATCGGCGCAAAGTCCACCATCCTGTTCGACTGGAAGTCGATCCTGCATGCCGCGTCAGCTGGTGAGCCGTGTTTGACACTGGGCTACAACACGGCCCTCTTCTGCACGTGGTTGCGATGGCGCGGCGTTCAGAACGTCATCAACATGGACGGCATCGAATGGGCTCGTGTCAAGTGGAGCCCAATCGCGCGCGCGTGGTTGTGGATCAACGACCATGCCGGATGTCGACTCGGCAATCATCTGGTCGCCGATCACCCGGCCATCGCCGAACACCTTGCGACGCGAGTCGGGACGTCCAAGATAACCACTATTCCTTATGGCGCCGACGAGATCGAAGAGGCGCCGATTGAACCCGTCGTCGAGCGCGGCCTCGTGCCGGGCCAATACCTCACGTTGGTCGCCCGTCCCGAGCCGGAAAATTCGGTTCTGGAGGTGGTGCGGGCGTTCTCGAGGAAGCCGCGTGGCGTGCGACTGGCCGTGCTTGGAACCTACAAAGCCAACATCGGCTATCACGACGCGGTGCGCGCGGCAGCCGGCCCGGAAGTCGACTTCATCGGCGCCGTCTACGCGCCGGCCATCGTGCAGGCGTTGCGCTTTCATTCGCTCGCTTACGTGCACGGCCACCAGGTCGGTGGCACCAACCCCTCGCTGGTCGAAGCGCTCGGCGCCGGCAATGCGGTTCTCGCCCACGACAACCGCTTCAACCGCTGGGTCGCGGGCGATGCCGCGCGCTATTTCAGCGACGAAGACGCCTTCGAGCGTGCCCTCGAGCACCTACTGGCCCATCCGTCGACCCGTGCCGAGATGAGCACGGCGGCGCGCCTGCGGGTTCACACCACGTTCCGTTGGAGCGATGTGTTGCACCGCTACGAAGCATTGCTGCTTCCGCTGACTGGCGCGCGGCGACTCGACCAAGATTCTGCTGAGAGCGGTGTCGGGCGCCCTACTGCAAGGTGAGCGACACCAAGCAGGACGCCACGCGCGCCTCGTAGGGATACGACAGCGCGGTGTCGCTGGTGCGCCGTTCTCGACTGAGTGCGCACTGCGTGGCGAGGTAACGCGTCGGCAGATAGCGCACCGCCACCGACGTCACGAGCAATCGGTCATCGCCGGCCGAGCCATCGAGTCGACTGCCGAACAACGTCAGATTGCTGACGAGGCGGCGCCGTAACCACGTCGCCGAAATCGATGGCTGGATCTTCGCAGTGGAGTCCCACACCAGCGTGGCTGCCGCGCGCGTCGAAAGCTGGTCATAGTTTTGCAACGCCGCCCGTGCATTGCCGTTGAAATTGAAAAAAGTCGACTGATTGCCGATGTCGCGGCTCAGGCTCAGCGTCGAGTTCAGTTTGCCCGCCGGTTGCCAGGCCCAAAGCACGTTGCCGGTGGTGCCCGCGAAATCACGCTGGCCGGCCTGCCGGTTGCGTTGGGTCGTTCGGCTGATGCGCACATCGACTCTGCTGGTGCCACTCGGAGTCCACAGGGCCCCGAGGTCGATATCGTCGCGGTTGTAGGCATCCGGAAGGTAGGTGTCCGGACCGGTCTGCACCCCGTTCGGGTAGCGCCCGTGCGCGCGTCGCAGCGACAGGTTCGCGTTGAGGATGCCGCTCGGCCGCCAGACCACGCGCATCGAGCCGGTCTCCTCGCTGTTCTCTTGCGCCGCGTAAGCACGCGCCGAATAGGCGAGCGAGCGATGCGTGAAACCGAGGTCCAGCGTCAGCGTGGAGGCCAACCCGCGCTGGCCATGAAGCTCCAGCTGCTGGGCGGTCTGCAGACTCGGCACGCGCAGGTCCGGGTTGATCGCACTGCCGAGCGAACTGAGCGTGGCGAAGCTCGTCAGGGTGCGGCTGGTGTCGTACACGATCGAGCCCGACAAGCGTTCGACGGTCGAGCCCTGCAAGCTCGCATGCAAGCCGTACCCGGTGTTGTCGAGAGCGGCGTTGCGCCGGTAGTGGTTCGACTGCACCGAGCCAGTGGCTTGCAGCCGCAGCCGGCCGGTGCTCTCGTCGACGCCGCCGGACAGCGCCGTCGATGTGAGCCAGTCGGCTCGAACGGCGTCGCCGTCGGGAGCGCGATAGACATTGCTGTCGTGCACCACCGTCTCGCTCGCGCTGATCGTGTAGGGACCCAAGGCTCCACCAGCAGCAGCGCCGAGCGGCATGAACCCCAACGCGGCAACCAGCAAGGCAGCGCGGCCGCCGCGTGCCTCAGAACGCATGCCGATCGCCGAACACCAGTTTGACGGTGCGCGCGATGATCTGCAGATCGAGGCCGATCGACCAGTTGCGCAGGTATTCGAGGTCGTACTCGACACGCGCTCGCATCTTGTCGAGCGTGTCGGTTTCGCCGCGATGGCCGTTCACCTGGGCCCAGCCGGTGATGCCCGGGCGCACCTTGTGGCGGACCATGTAGGCCTTGATGAGCTGCCGATACTGCGCGTTCTGCGCGATCGCATGCGGCCTCGGCCCGACGATGCTCATGCGTCCCTGCAGCACGTTGATGAACTGCGGCAATTCGTCGAGGGACGTCTTGCGCAGCAGTCGACCGAAGGCCGTGACACGCGGATCGCCACGGGTCGCCGGTTGAACGTCCGCACCGTCTTCCATCACCCGCATGGTTCGGAACTTGTAGACCGTGATCTCTTCACCGCCCAGTCCGTGGCGGCGTTGCTTGAACAGCGCAGGGCCGCGCGACGTGAGCCGTACGCCCAGCGCCAGACACAGCATCAACGGCGCCAACAAGGCCAGGATCAACGAGGCCAGCACGAGATCGGTGAACCGCTTCGCCAGGTCGTTCATGCCGGTGAACGGTGTCTCGCAGATGCCGACCACCGGCACGCCGCCGACGTCTTGCAGGCGACCCTGGATGATGCTGATGCCGAACACGTCCGGCACGAAGTAGATCGAGGCGGTGGTGCCCTGCAGCGATTCGAGCAGCGCCACGATGCGAGGTTGCGACCCCAATGGCATCGTGATGTAGACCTCGCCCGCGCCATGCGCTTCGACATAGTGCGCCACGTCGGCAAGGCCTCCCACGCGCAGCGCGTGGGCATCGCGGTGAACGCGATCGCCCTGGCGGTCGTCGAAAAAGGCCTGCACCGTGGTCTGGAGGCCGACTCGTTTCGGCAGGACGCTTGCCAGCTTCGCGCCGAGCGGCCCGGCGCCCACGATCACGGCACGGCGTCGCGCATCGGGTCGGCGGCCTCGCGAGGAGAGCCACGTGCGGCCTGCGAGCACGAGCGCCCAATGCGCCAGTGGCGTGCCGCAGATCCACAGCAAGAGCACGTCCCAGTTGTAGTAGTGGAGGCTCTGGCTCGCGTAGCCGCTGAAGACCAGCAGCGCGATGAGCGCGATCCAGGCCAACGCGATGTCGACAGCCGCCGCCAGCGGCGCGTCTCGAAAACGCTCGGTGCCCGGAAAGCTGAGTGCGATGACGAGCAGCGCCAACGCCATCGAGGCTCGGCCGAATGGCGTGCCGTACCAGGCATGGGCGGCGACCAGCACCGACACCGCGATGAAGGGCTCGAGCACCGCGGCCAGCGCGCCGACGACCGATCGTGGCGCATTGAAGAACGCGCGTCGGTCGGGTCGGCGCTCGAAGATGCGCAACTCAGCCTGGCTGCCGATTCCGTTGTCACAGACCTCAGGTGGACGAAGGGTGGCGAGGGGCTCGTTCTTCAAGATATCAGCACACGAGAAGTCGGTGGCTCACAGGAGGTGCGCAGCATTGCGCATGAACGTCCACCGGGCTCGGGCGAGCCGAATCCCGGGACTTTGCCGAGCCAGACTAGCCCGACGCCGTGTCGATCCGATGGTGCCGATCGGATCACCGACCCTGAGCCGAACGGACTATTTCGAATGCGTGAACTGCCATCCTCACACCGATTCGAGTGGCTGCGCGAGCCCTTGTCATCTGGCGCCAACAATGGTTCGCCAGCATCGCGGGAATGAACGAAACCTCGCAAGCGTGTGCCGAGCGTCGGGCATTTTGTCAACCGTCGCGGTTGCAGATCCGATGGATGGCCACGCTGTGGCTTGGTCTGGCGATGATGACCTCGGCCCACGCCGACGACTTCATCGTCAAGCTGGCGCCTTCGGTCGCGCCCACGGTCCGCGCCAGGCCGATGGCCCTCGATCCCCGCTTCGCCGGCGCCGATGTGGTGGTGCTGGCAGACGGCTGGGTGCGGTTTCATACGTCGGACGCGCGGCGCGGAGCCGCGGCGCAGGAATTCCTGCGCCGCCTGCGCTCGCGCCCGGACGTGCAGATCGCCGCCTTCGACGCGCAGGAGCCACGCGCGGCGGTGACCGTACCGAACGACACGCTCTACCCGCAGCAATGGTGGCTTCAGGCTTACGACGCCGCCACGTCGGGTGGCGTACCGGGCATGCCGCAGGCGTGGTCCCGTTCGACCGGCTTTCCGACCGCCGGGCTCGGCCCGATCGTGGCGGTGCTCGACTCCGGCATCACGGGACATCCGGAGACCGATGCACACGTCGTCTTGCCCGGTCATGACTTCGTCAGCAATGCCGTTTTCGCCGGCGATTCCGACGGTCGCGACAACGACCCCAGCGATCCGGGCGACCGCCTGACGCAAGCCGAAAAAACCGCTGATCCGATCACCTGGGATGGTTGCGCAGTGTCCGAGACCAGCAGTTGGCACGGCACCCTCATCACCGGCCAGATCGGGGCGACCAGCAACAACGCAGCCGGCGTCGCCGCGATGAACTGGAACGGCCGGATCTTGCCGGTGCGGGTGGCTGGCCGCTGTGGCGCCAGCGTCGCCGACCTGATCGACGGCATGCGTTGGGCGGCCGGACTGCCCGTCGCTGGCGTGGCGCTGAATGCCAATCCGGCACGCATCATCCTGATCGGCTTTGCCGGCTTCGAGCCTTGCGACGCCGCGCACCCGGACCCGAACATCGCCGCCGCGGCGCAGCTCTACATCGACACCATCGCTGAAATTCGTGCCCGCGGAGCGCTGGTGGTTGCAGCCGCGGGCAATGAGCGCGGGGCCGTCGGCCGGCCGGCGAGTTGCCGCGGCGCCTTTGCGGTGACGGCACTGAACCGATCGGGTTTGAAGTCGAACTACGGAAACTACGGCCCGCAGATCGCTCTAGCCACCGTCGGGGGCGACCAGGATCGACAAGCCACCTGCGACACCCAGCTTGCCGACACCGGCATCGTCTCGACCAGCAACACGGGGACCGGGCCGCCGGTGGCTTTCGGGTATGCAGCCGGCAGCGGCACCAGCTTTGCAGCACCGGTCGTTGCCGGTACCGCGTCGCTGATGCTCGCTCTCAACCCGGCGCTCACGGTCGACCAGCTCGAGGCCGGCCTGCGCATCAGCGCTCGACCGCACGCCCTGGTTCCGGCACTCGGCCTTTGCAATGCCAGCACCAACCCGGGCCGATGCCAGTGCAGCACGACCACCTGCGGCGCCGGCATCTTGGATGCCGATGAAGCCCTCTCTTATGCGTCTAGCCCGGCGAACTACACGGCGCCTGCCCGCTCGCCGATCACGCTGGCCAGCACCGCCATCACACAGTGCGCCGCTTTGCTCGGACTGCCCCCGCTGACCCCGGTCCCGGTGGTTCCTACGCCGACGCCCACGCCAACTCCCTCGCCCTCTCCCGCTGCCGGCGGCGGCGGCGGCGCGTTCGGCGCGGGCTGGCTGGCAGGTCTGGCGTTGGCGACCGGGTTGCTTCGGCGGCGAACCCTTTATCCTTCGCAGCCGCGCTGAGCCGACCGATACCAGGGCAAGCGGGCGTGCGAGCGGTGAAAGCCGCTGTCTCTGGCCGCGCGACGTCGCCTTGACGCCGGACGTCATCGAGCGCCCGACCAGCTTTCAGCTGTTCATGTCGTGCGTCCGGCACGGTCACTCGACTCGCCGTGGTCCGGTGGTGCCTGCATCGATGTCAGGATCTGGACCCGTTGGCTCGTCGGCTGCAGCCACAACACCGATCACATGCTCTGGACCCTCCTGACCCGTCTCGGCGACTCGACTCTGCTGCTCCCCCTCGTGAGTGCTGGCGGACTCGAGCTGGCACGCGAGGCGAGACGTTGGGCGGTGCTGCGCGCGTGGTGGACCCCGCTCGGCGTGGCCATCGCCATCGTGCTCGCCACCAAGATCGCCTTTCTTGGGTTCGGGATCGGCGTTGCCGCCATCGATTTCACCGGTGCTTCAGGGCATGCGATGTTGGCCTTCGCGGTCTACCCGGTGCTGGCTTTCATGCTGACCCGCCACGAGATCCGTGAGTGGCGCTATTTGGCGCTCACCAGCGCGCTGGCGTTGGCGTCGGCGATCGCGATCTCTCGCATCGTTGTCAACGCCCACTCGGCGTCCGAGTGCTATATCGGGTCGTTGCTTGGCGGCGTGGCGGCCGCGCTCAGCATCCGCCGGCTGAGCCACCTTCCCGCGGCAAAATTGCGCGGGTGGTGGTGGGTGCTGCTGGCCACGGGTGCCATCGCACTTGTCAACGTGCCGTCGGCGCCCGGCGTGTCGCACAGCCTCATCAGCCACCTCGCCCTCGGAATTTCGGGCCGTAGCCACGTCTACGAACGAGCTCATCTGCATTCCGCGCCGGCTTGGCCGTCCGATCATTCGCTGAACGGACTATGACTCTGCACGTTTCCGGCTCGCGGAATCGTCATACAGGGCCTGTAGCCTGAGCCTTTTAGACCAGCTTCAGGGATCCAAATGTCATTTGCATGTCGCGCGATCGGCGCTGTCACTTTGGCGAGTGCGTTGGCCTGCAGCCATGCGTACGCTGCAGACGCCGTGACCCGGGTCACAAACCTCGGCGACCTGTCGCTGCCCACCGCACTGGTGTTCAGTCACGTCTTTTCCACGCCTCTGCCGTTCACGTTGACATCGGCAGACCGGTTTTACGACGACTACGCATTCTCGGTGCCGGCTTCCAGCTACAGCTCGCTCGTGTCGTCGATCGACCTGGCCGACACCTTTTCGATACAAGGACTGACTGCAACCCTGTACCAGGGAAGTCTGAGCACAACGGTCGCCGGGCCCGTCGGCGCGGGGTTGTTGCCTGTCGGATTGACTGGACGCGTGCCGATCGCGACCAGCGGTCCGGGTGCCTTCGATCCGATCGGACCGATGAGCTTGGCGTCGGGGACCTACATCTTCGAAGTGGTCGGCCGCGTGGTTGGAGCCAGCGGCGGCGCCTACACCGGTATTCTCAACGTCGCGTCGCCCGTGCCCGAGCCGGGAGCGCTGGGGCTTCTGCTGGCCGGTCTGGGCGTGTTGGGTATGGCCCGTCGACGTCGAAACCGACGTTGAATGGCCCTTGGGTCGAGTGTCGTCAGCCACCCGAGATTCGGCCTTCAACACGAGATCCTGACCCGACCGGCCGCGTGTGACGCGTCGAGGCGTTCGCGGTCGTTTCCGCACGAGATTCGACGCCCATGCAAGTCGAGGGCATCCCGGTCTGAACGGGCCATGCCGCGTCGTTGGCATGACTTCAGCCTGTCAGCCAGTGCATCCAAACTCTGTCCGACACGCACGGCAATGCCGCCTGGCGGTCGTCGAGGAGTCATCAAGATGGGCCGTCCTGCCACCGTCAAACCGCCACGCATCGGCACCAACCGACGCGACTTTTTCAAACGTTCCGGTGCGACCACGGTCGCCCTTGTCGCGGCGACTCCTCTGTTGCCTGCGATGGCGCAGACAGCGGCATCGGTGTTCCAGCACGGTGTCGCGAGCGGCGATCCGCTGACGGACCGCGTCATCCTGTGGACGCGCGTCACGCCAGCGGTCGCGCGGGCCGCGATCGTGGCCTCTTACGTGGTTGCTGCTGATCCGGGTTTGACACAGATCGTGTTGCGAGGCTCTGCGAAGACCAACCCGGCTCGCGACAACACCGTGAAGGTCGACGCCATCGGTCTGCGACCGAACACGACCTACTACTACCAGTTCACCGCCGAGGGGGCGACAAGCCCGGTGGGTCGCACCAAGACCTTGCCGCTCGGCCCCACCACAAGTCTGCGAATGGCGGTGGTGAGCTGTTCGAACCACGCCTACGGCTACTTCAACGCGTACGGTCGGATCGCGCAACGCGCCGATCTCGATCTCGTCATGCATCTCGGCGACTACATCTACGAGTACGGCGCCGGCCAGTACGGCACCACGCGCACGCCAGAACCATCGAACGAAATCTTGACGCTCGCCGACTACCGACAGAGGCACGCGCAATACAAGCGCGACGCCGACTCGCAGGCCATGCATCGCCAGCACCCGTTGGTGGCGATCTGGGACGACCACGAAACCGCGAACAACTCCAACAAGACCGGCGCCGAGAACCACCAGCCGGCGACGGAAGGCGACTGGAACGTGCGGGTCGCGATGGCATTGCAGGCGTACTACGAATGGATGCCGGTCCGGCCGGTCGACACGACCAACCTGCGCAAGAACAACCGGTACTACGCGTATGGCGATCTGGTCGATCTGATCATGCTGGAGGAGCGGTTGAACGGGCGGTCCGAGCAGTTGCTGAACTCGACCCACGCGACGCCGTTCGGCGCCGGCTTCGCGCAATCCGACCCGGGTTATTCGGACCCGGCCCGCACGATGCTCGGCGCCGACGAAGAAGACTGGCTCGCCGACCGCCTGCGCAACTCGCCGTCGCGTTGGAAGATGCTCGGCCAGGGCGTGATGTTCGCGCAGTTGAAGGGCGTCGCGGCAGCCAATGCGGCGGGCGGCGGCCTGTTCCTCAACAGCGACCAGTGGGACGGCTACCAGCCCGCACGCAACCGCATCTACGACGTGCTGAAGGGCGACGCGACGAACCCACCGGTCAGCAACGTGGTGATACTGACCGGCGACATCCATAGTTCGTGGGCAGCCGATCTCACGCAAGATCCGAACAACCTCGACGTGTCGAGCGGCGGCTACAACCCATTGACCGGAGCCGGTTCGCGCGCGGTCGAGTTCGTCGGCACGTCGGTGAGTTCCCCCGGCATCGACAGTGACACGAACGGCGCGATCGCCGGCGCATTGCGGGCCTTCAATCCCCACTTCAAGTACGTCGAGCTGACCAAGCGCGGCTACCTGTTGATGGACGTGTCGCCGCAGCGCGTGGTGGGCGAGTGGTGGCATCTCGACACGGCCCTCAGCCCGAGCAACGTCGAGACCTTCGCGACCGCATTCGAAGTGCAGTTCGGAACCAACCACCTCGCGGCGTCGGTGCAGACGCCTTCTCGCGCGAACCCACCGGTTCTCGCGCCTTGATTCCAAACCAGGGACCACCATGCTCAATTTCATTTCCCCGCGCGGCATCGCCGTGCTCGCGCTCAGCAGCGGCCTCGCGATGGGCGCCCACGCGGGTGACTTCACCACAACGGGCAACCTGGTCTTCAACACCGACGTCGTGCAGTACGACTTCCGCTTGCTGGCAGCAGGCGAGGTCACGCTCTGGACCGATTCGTGGCGTGCCGGCCTCAACTTCGATCCGACCCTGGCTTTCTTCGTGGCGGGCCACCTCACGACCATCGGCGATTTCAGTGACGACACCACCGACCCGGCGGCGCTGCTACCCGGGCAAGGCGGCTACGACAGCCAGATTCATTTCACCTCGCTCGCGGCGGGTACCTATCGCCTCGCGCTGACGGCCAGCGGCAACGATGCGATCGGGCCCAGCCTTTCCGACGGCTTTTCACTGGTCGGCACCACGCCGATCCCTATCGGCGAGTGGAACCAGCCGAGCTATGACCCGAACAAGAACGATCAGAAGGGCTCGTTCTGGGAACTGCACTTCAACGGTGTCGACAGCGTTTCGCCCGTGCCGGAGCCGGGCAGCGTCTCGTTGTTGCTGGCCGGCTTGCTCGGCATGCTGGGAATTGCCGGCGTGCGCAGAAAGGTCGGCTGAACCGACCGACACGGGTTCGGACGGTCCCTGGCACAGCGAGGTGCCGTTGCCGTGCGTTCGACGCCCGCCGCCAGTGCGGGACCGCGGCCCCGAGCAGCCCCCTCACTTCGACCGATAAGGGCAGTTCTTCTTCACGCACACCGCATAAAGCGCGAGCGCATGGTCTTGCAGCTGGAAGCCGCGCGTCTCGGCAATGGCGCGCTGGCGCGTTTCAATCTCGGCGTCGAAGAACTCCTCGACGCGACCGCAGTCGAGGCAGACCAGGTGGTCGTGATGCTTGCCCTCGTTCAGCTCGAAGACTGCCTTGCCACTCTCGAAGTGGTTGCGCGACAAGAGGCCCGCCTGTTCGAACTGCAGCAGCACGCGATACACGGTCGCGAGTCCGACGTCGGCGTGATCGGCGAGCAGCACCCGGAACACGTCTTCGGCGCTCATGTGACGCTGCGTGGTCTTTTGGAAGACCTCGAGCACCTTGATGCGCGGCAACGTGGCCTTGAGCCCGCTGTTCTTCAGTTCGTCGGCGTGTGACATGGCTGCCGGAGTGCGTTCGGTGGGCAGGCGCGCGGTCGATTCATGAACGTGCGGGCCGCTAGAATCGCTTGATCATATCGAGGTCGGGCAGGCCTGCGATGCGGGCGCCGAGGGCAGCATTTCGCCACGCCGCAACGATCGCGCCCTCGTCGACCCGCTTCACCCGCTTCACCCGCTGCACCCGCTTCATCCCATCACGCCACCATGATGCCTTCGGCCCCGATCTTTTCCGTGCGACGCCTCGCGCTGGTCGCGGCATCGATCGCGGCGTTCGCCGTGGCGGGATGCCAGTCGCTGCAATCGTCGGACAACTTCCTGGGCGTGATCACACCGTACCGGCTCGAGGTCGTGCAGGGCAACGTGATCACGAAGGAGCAGGTCGCGGCGGTTCGCATCGGCATGTCGCGCGCGCAGGTGCGCGATGTGCTCGGCTCCCCGCTCCTCACCGATGTGTTCCATGCCAACCGCTGGGATTACGTCTTCACGATCCGCCGCCAGGGCGCCGATCCGCAGCTGCGCCGCGTCGTGGCGTTCTTTGAAGGCGAGTCGCTGACGAGCCTCGACACCGGCGGCGAGCTGCCACGCGAGATCGACTTCGTCGCATCGATCGACACGTTCAAGACCTCGCGCAACGCGTCGCCGCTCGCCCTCACCGACGAGCAGCTGAAGGCGTTGCCGTTGCCCCCCCCGGTGGCCGTGGCCGCGTCGGCACCCGATGTGCCGCCTCGCGCCTACCCGCCGCTCGAGCGACCATGACCGGCGCCGGCGCGGCCTCGCGACTCGCACGCCTCGCATGAGCGAGCGCCCGAGCGCCGCCGCATCGGGGGGCGCGCTCCGCGTGGCGGTCGCCGGCGCGTCGGGCCGCATGGGCAGGATGCTCATCGACGCGATCTCGCAGACCCACGACCTCACACTCGCCGCAGCGATCGACCTGCCGACCAGCCCGGCGATCGGCACGCCCGCAGCCGCGTTCCTCGGCCACCGCGAAGGCGTGAAGGTGACCGCCGACGTGCATGCGGCGCTCTCCCACGCGCAGGTGCTGATCGACTTCACGCAGCCCGAAGGCACGCTCGCGCACCTGCGCGTGTGCCGTGAGCTGGGTGTGCGCGCGGTGGTCGGCACGACCGGCTTCAGCGCCGCGCAGAAGGTCGAGATCGCCGCGCTCGCCGACGAGATCGCGATCGTGATGGCGCCCAACATGAGTGTCGGCGTCAACGTCGTGCTGGGCTTGCTCGACACCGCGGCGCGCCTGCTCGGCGATGGCTTCGACATCGAGGTCATCGAGGCACATCACCGCCACAAGGTCGATGCGCCGAGCGGCACAGCGCTCGCGATGGGCGAGGTGCTCGCAAAAGCGCGCAGCCGCGTGCTCGAAGACTGCGCGGTCTATGCGCGCGACGGCTTCAGCGCGCCCGGCGGCGGCGCTCGCCGGCCCGCCACCATCGGCTTCTCGTCGATCCGCGGCGGCGACATCGTCGGCGACCACACCGTGCTCTTCGCAGGCACCGGCGAGCGCATCGAGATCACGCACCGGTCGAGCAGCCGGGCCACCTATGCCGAAGGCAGCCTGCGCGCGGTACGCTTCCTGGTCCGGCACAAGGCCGGCCTCTTCGACATGAGCGACGTGCTCGGCATCACCCGCGACCCACCCGCATCGAGCCACTGATGCTTCGAAGGATCTGACACGCATGAGCGGCTTCGACCACTTCTGGGCCCAAGGCGACGGCATCACCCGCAGTGTCGCGGTGCTGCTGCTGTTGATGTCGGTCAGCGCGTGGGTGCTGATCTTCTGGAAGGGTTGGCTGCTCCGCCGCGTGCACGTCGATCTGCAGCGCGCGGTGCCGGCTTTCTGGGCCGCACCCGACGTGGCGACGGCGACGACGCAGCTGCACGCGTTCGACCGCGAAGCCGTGCTGAGCCCGTTGCTCATCGCCGCGATGGCGAGCCCCCCGGTCGGCACGCTCGAAGCCAAGGGCCACGCCGATTCGCAGCTCACGCGGCGCCTGCGCGACGCGCTGCACCGCGTGCTCGCGCAGCTCCAGTTCGGCCAGGTGCTGCTCGCGTCGATCGGCGCGACCGCGCCCTTCATCGGCCTCTTCGGCACGGTGTGGGGCATCTATCACGCGCTGCTGAGCATCTCTGCCGCGGGCACGATCACGATCGACCGCGTCTCGGGTCCGGTCGGTGAATCGCTGGTGATGACCGCGGCGGGACTCGCCGTCGCGATTCCCGCGGTGCTCGCCTACAACGTCTTCGGCAAGCGCGTCGCGGCGAGCGAGGCCGAACTCGAAGGCTTCGCGCACGACCTGCGCGAGATGGTCGTCGACACCGCCACGGTCGGCGGCTGAGCGCCGGGCGCCATGACATTCGGCCGTCTCGAACGCAGCGCGCGCGCCTTGCCGATGAGCGACATCAACATGACGCCGCTGATCGACGTGATGCTGGTGCTGCTGGTGATCTTCATGATCACCGCGCCGCTGATGACTTCGAGCCTGAAGCTCGACCTGCCGAAGTCCGATGCACCGGCTCCGAGCGACACGCCGAAGTTCGTCTCGGTCGCGCTCGATGCGTCGGGCCAGATGTTCTACGGCGACGAGCGCGTGCCCGATGTGCTGTTCGCCGAGCGCATGGCGGCGGTCGCGCGCAAGAGCAGGCAGACCGAAGTGCAGCTGCGCGCCGATCGGGGCGTACCGTACGGGCGCGTCGCGGAACTCATCGGCCTGGTGCAGAAGGCGGGCCTGACGCGCATCGGTTTCGTCACCGACCCGGCGCCGCCGAAGACGGCTTTGCCCGCGGCCCGCCCCTGAAGGCGCAGGCTTCTCAAGCGAACGACCGAAGGCTGCTTGAGCGAACGACCGAAGGCTGCTTGAGCAGCCCTCGATGGGCGTCTCAGTCGACCGCTTCGCTGCCCGACAGCAGCGCGATGAAGCGCGCCGGGTCGACGTTGCCGCCCGAGAGCGTGATGCCGACGCGCTGGCCGCGAAACATCTCGGCGTGGCGAAACAGCGCGGCGAGCGCGCAGGCTCCCGACGGCTCGAGCACGATCTTCAGGCGCTCGAACG
The DNA here is from genome assembly GCA_965246805.1 of Caldimonas sp. Classification (GTDB taxonomy): domain Bacteria; phylum Pseudomonadota; class Gammaproteobacteria; order Burkholderiales; family Burkholderiaceae_C; genus Schlegelella_A. The sequence goes on from CBDFFO010000007.1 coordinate 53,600, forward strand.
CGAAGCGCATGGCACCCACCACCTCGCGGTCGGTGGCGGTGAGCACGCCGCTGACGAGCCGGCGGATCACCTCGAACGGTTGCCGGCCGACCGCCTGCGTCTGTTGGCCGTCGCAGATGGTTCTAGGCACCTCGATGTGGACGATCTCGCCGCGTGCGAGCGACTGCTTCATGTCGTCGCCCCGCTCGGGCTCCGCGCCGTAGAGGCGTATGTCGGGCGCCAGGTGCTTCGCGGCCACCGCGCAGCCCGACAGCAAGCCGCCGCCGCCGGCGCAAACGACCAACGCATCGAGCAGGCCGGCGTCTTCGATCAGTTCAACCGCGCACGTGCCCTGCCCGGCCATGACGGCCAAATGATCGAACGGCGGGATCAACGCGGCACCACTGTCGCCGACGATGCGCGCCGCGACAGTGGCGCGGTCTTCCCGGTACCGGTCGTAGAGCACGACCTCGGCGCCGTAGCCGCGCGTGGCCGCGAGCTTCATCGGCGGCGCGTCGGCGGGCATCACGATGGTCGCCTTGCAGCCGTGCAGGCGCGCCGCCAGCGCGACCGCCTGCGCGTGGTTGCCCGACGAGAACGCCACCACGCCGCGCGCCCGCTCGGCGTTGCTCAGCACGTTGACCGCGTTGTAGCCGCCGCGGAACTTGAACGCGCCCATGCGCTGCAGGTTCTCGCACTTCAGGAACACGCTCGCTCCGGTGCGTTCGTCGAGCGTTCGCGAGGTCATCACCGGCGTGCGATGGGCGACGCCGCGCAGGCGAGCCGCGGCTGCTTCGATGTCGGCGTACTCAAGCATGCGGATTCATCGAAACAAGTGGGAAGCGATCAAGAGCTCATCTTCGTCGGTACTCGGCGTGCAAGGACTCAGCCTGGCTGCCAGCCCCCGCTCAACGCGCGCCAGCCCTCGGCGCCCAGCTTCTCGAAGGTCTTCATGTTGGCTTCGCAGACCTGGTCGGGGTCGTCGAGCCCTTCGAGGGCACGCTCGACGCTCGCTTCGCGCAGCAACTGCAGCACCGGATAGGGCGATCGGTTGGTGGCGTTGGTGATGTCGTCGTCGTCGGTGCCTTCGAACCGGTAGTGCGGGTGAAAGCTCGCGACTTGAAGCACGCCATCGAGGTCGGCCTGCGCCAGCGCCGAGTCTGCGACGTCGAGAAAGTCGTTGTAGTCGGTGAAGTCTTGCAGCACATGCGGGTGAATCAACAACGTGGTCTCGAGCTCCGACGGATCGGCTTCGACGAGCCGCCGCATCTCCACCTGCAGCTCCGTCAGCAAGCCTTCGGGTTCGACGGCAGGGCTGACGGTGTAGCGCACGAGGCCGCGTGCCTGTACGGCCGCGGCGAAGGGGCACAAATGGAGGCCGATGACGGCCTGCGCGACCCATGCACGGGTAGCGGATTCGAAGCGCGCGTCGCCGTCGATCGCTGGGTCTCGATGCGAACCGCCGCTGTGCTGAACGCGCGCCTGCTCGTTGCTGTCCCGGCCTTTCATGCGCGAAGCCTACAGCGGTTCGATCGAGGGGGACCGCTCACGCCTCGAGCCCGATGGCGATGTCCGGATGCAGCGCGACCAGGCCCTTGTCGAAACTGGCGAGCTTGCCGCCGTGGTGCCGTGCAAGGCCGGCAAGGTACGCGTCGGTCACTTGCCGGTGTCCGATCACGCCGTGCCAGCGAATCTGGCCGTAGGGCAGCGCATCCGGCCAGAAGCGATGCTTCGCGTGCGAGGTGACCACGTCGAGCAGGGCCAGGGCCTGTTCGAGACTTCGCCCATTCAGGCGCATGGCCAGCCGCAGCAGGGTGCCCTGGGTGATGGGGCAGGTGGCGAAGCCCCCGGCCAGACCAGCGAACCACTGTCGCGCCGGCGCATGGTGAACGTGCGCCTCGTCGATCAATGCATAGAGGACATTGCCATCCAGCAAGCAGAGGGTGCTGCGCGTCCTTCGCGCCGTGGACGGCATCACTCGTCTTCGAGAGCCCGGACGTCGTCTGGCGTGACCGGGCGCGCTGAGCGAATCAGCGGCAGGCCCGTGCGCTTGTCGATCCGAACGGCATTACCGGCGGTGGCAGTTCCCGTGGCGGGAACCACGGCAAGGCCCCGGCGAATCAACTCCGCAACCGTCTGGTTCATGCTGCGCCGCGTGTGCGCGGAAATCGAGGTCACAGCGTGGTGCAGGTCGGCGGGAAGATCGATGGTCGTACGCATCATGACATCATCGCATCATGATGGCACAGGGTCAATGACGGGATGGCCGGTGGGCGAAGTCGCGTGTCCGGATTCGGGGCTCGGGCTTGTCCCGCGGAAGCGCCTATAGCGCTTCGTGGATGCGCACGAAGGTCGCAAAACGCGGCGTGCCGTTCGGGGTCACGTCGCGGTAGCGATAGGTCACGACCGTGCCGGCGGCCGGCGGCGTGCGCCTGAGGTCGTCGGGCAGGCCACTGCCGATGAAGAAGCGGCGACCCTCGGGAGACTGCACCTGCAGCGCGCCGAGCTGACCCTCGTACTTGCCGCGGCCCGGCCGGTGATCGACCACCACGGCTTCAGCGTCGAGGTGAGGCTTCAGCTTCACGAGCGTGTCGCTGCGACCGCTCTCGTAGGGCGCGCTCGCGAGGTGCAGCATCAAGCCTTCGCCGCCTCCGGCCACGGTCTCGTCGAGCAGGCGCTGCAACGCGACGCGATCGGTGCCCATCACCTGCGGCGCGGCGTGCAGGAACGGCGCGTGGCTTTGCGCGACCGCGGCGCGGATCGCGGCCGCGCGTTCGGTGAAGCTGCCATCGGCGTGCGGCATCTCGAACACCAGGTAGCGCACGTCGCGCCAGGAAGCGTCGTCGGGCACGGCCTTGCGCACGATGGCCGAGAGCGCATCGAAGCGGCCGCGGCCCAGCCACAACTCGCCATCGAGCGGCACCCCCGGCAACGCGGCGGTGAACCAGGCCGGCACAGAGACCGCGCGGCCACTGCGATGGCGCAGGGTCGTGCCGTCCCAGAACGCACGCACGCCGTCGTACTTCTCGCTCACCAGGCACCGCGCGGGATCGATGTGAGGCCCGTACAAGGTGGGCAGGGTCAGATCACTCACGGACAGGCGCGCGTCGTGCGCACCCGTGGCGGTGGCAACCGCCATCGGCAGCAACGCCGCCGCCGAGAGGCGCAAGAACTCGCGCCGGTTCGATTCGTCCATCTGCTGCCTTTCGTGTCGAAGGCCGCGATCATTCATCGGCCCACGTGACGTCGACGCGCTGATTCGGGGGTGCCACCCATCAGAGGGAAAGCCACACACCCCTTTCTATAATCGGCCCGCCCCCTCAAGATGATTTCGCCACGAACGCGCCGCCGATGAACCCCGAATTCACCCCGAGCGAGATCGAGCGCGCGGCGCAGCACGCCTGGGACGCGAGCGACGCGCACCGCGTGACCGAAGACCCGTCGCGCCAAAAGTTCTACGCCTGCTCGATGCTGCCCTACCCGAGCGGCCGGCTGCACATGGGGCATGTCCGCAACTACACCATCAACGACATGCTCGCGCGCCACTTGCGCATGCAGGGCCTAAACGTCTTGATGCCGATGGGCTGGGACGCGTTCGGCCTGCCGGCCGAGAACGCCGCGATGGCGAACAAGGTGCCGCCGGCGCGGTGGACGCGCGACAACATCGCCGCGATGAAGGCGCAGATGCGCGCGATGGGTCTGGCCATCGACTGGAGTCGCGAGGTCGCGACCTGTGATCCGAGCTACTACAAGTGGAACCAGTGGTTCTTCCTGAAGATGCTCGAGGCCGGCATCGCCGAGCGCCGCACGCAGGTCGTGAACTGGGACCCGGTCGACCAGACCGTGCTCGCGAACGAGCAGGTCATCGACGGCCGCGGCTGGCGCTCGGGCGCGCCGGTCGAGAAGCGCGAGATCCCGGGCTACTACCTCGCGATCACGAAATACGCCGACGAGCTGCTCGCCGACCTTGACGCGAAGCTGCCCGGCTGGCCCGAGCGCGTGAAGGTGATGCAGGAGAACTGGATCGGCAAGAGCGTCGGCGTGCGCTTCGCGTTCCCGTACGACCTCACCGACCCGGTCAATCGCCCGACCGAGATGGCGTTGAGCGACGACGTCGCGTCGCCGCACCATGCACACGATGCGCTGCCGATGCAGGGCCGACTCCATGTGTTCACGACGCGCGTCGACACGATCATGGGCGTGACCTTCGTCGCCGTCGCGCCCGAGCATCCGCTCGCCACGCACGTCGCGACCACGCGCGCAGACGTCGCCGAATTCATCGAAAGCTGCAGGACCGGTGCGACCAGCGAGGCCGCGCTCGCCAAGCAGGAAAAGCGCGGAATCGCGACCGGCCTCTTCGTCGAGCACCCGCTCAGCCACGAGAAGATCCCGGTCTGGGTCGGCAACTACGTGCTGATGAACTACGGCGACGGCGCCGTGATGGGCGTGCCCGCGCACGACGAGCGCGACTTCGCGTTCGCGAAGCGCTACGGCATCGACATGCTGCAGGTTATGCACGTCGACGGCGAAACTTTCAGCTACGACCACTGGCAGGAGTGGTACGCCGACAAGGCGCGGGCCATCACGGTCAACTCCGACAACTACAGCGGCCTCGGGCACGCGGCAGCGGTCGATGCGATCGCCGCCGCGCTCGAGCACAAGGGCCTCGGCGCGAAGAAGACCACGTGGCGCCTGCGCGACTGGGGCGTGAGCCGCCAGCGCTACTGGGGCACGCCGATCCCCATCATCCATTGCCTCTCGTGCGGCGCGGTGCCGGTGCCCGAGGCCGATCTGCCGGTGCTGCTGCCGGAAGACCTGATCCCCGACGGCTCCGGCAACCCGCTCGCCCAGTGCGCCGCGTTCCTGAACGTGCCCTGCCCGCGCTGCGGCAAGCCGGCCCAGCGCGAGACCGACACGATGGACACCTTCGTCGACAGCTCTTGGTACTTCATGCGCTACTGCGACCCGGAGAACGACGCCGCGATGGTCGGCGCCGGCACCGACTACTGGATGCCGATGGACCAGTACATCGGCGGCATCGAGCACGCGATCCTGCACCTGCTCTATGCGCGCTTCTGGACCAAGGCGATGCGCGATCTGAAGCTCGTGACGATCGACGAGCCGTTCACCCGTCTGCTCACGCAGGGCATGGTGCTCAACCATGCGTGGTCGCGGCCGACGCCGCAGGGCGGCATCGAGTACTTCCCGCCGGCCGAGGTGACGCCGGTGCTCGATGCGCAAGGCCATGTCGTCGGCGGGCGCGGACAAGACGGCGAACCGGTCGACTACGGCGGCGTGGTGAAGATGGGCAAGACCGAGAGGAACGGCGTCGACCCGCAAGACCTCATCGACCGTTACGGCGCCGACACCGCACGGCTGTTCGTGATGTTCGCGTCGCCACCCGAGCAGACGCTCGACTGGAACGATGCCGGCGTCGAAGGCGCGAACCGGTTCCTGCGGCGGATCTGGAAGTTCGCGGAAAAACATGCGTCTGCCTTGCGGCGGGTCGGCGGTGAAAACAAGTTCGAACCGAGACCCGACCTGGCACCGGCGCTTCGCTTCGACATCCACACGGCCTTGAAGCAGGTGAGCTTCGATTACGAGCGCATGCAATACAACACCGTGGTGTCGGGGGCGATGAAGCTCTTCAATGCCCTCGAAGCGCATGTCGCGGCCGGTGCGGTCGATGCAGAGGCCTTTCACGAAGGCGTCGGCATCCTGCTTCGCGTTCTGTATCCGGTGTGCCCGCACACCACCTGGACGCTGTGGAACGAGTTGGGGTACGCGCAAGCCCTTGGCGACTTGCTCGACGCCCCATGGCCCGCGGTCGACGACAGCGCGCTGGTGCAACGCGAGGTCGAACTGATGCTGCAGGTGAACGGCAAGCTACGGGGTGCGATCACGGTGCCGGCGAAAGCGTCGAAGGCCACGATCGAAGCGGCCGCGCTCGCGAGCGCCGACTTCATCCGCTTCGCCGATGGCAAGGCGCCCAAGCGCGTGATCGTCGTGCCGGGCCGGCTCGTCAACATCGTCCTTTGATGCACGATCGACGAGGGGCTCTCCGTTCGTTGGCCGCGCTGGCGTCGATCGCGTCGATCTCGTCGCTATCGGTCGCATCGCTCGCGTTGGGCGGCTGCGGTTTTGAATTGCGGAAGGCGCCCGAGCTTCGTTTTCGCACGATTCAATTGACCGGCTTCGCGCCGCGTTCGCAGATCGCGAGCGAGTTGCGCACGAGCATCGCGACCAGCCCGTCGACCGTCGTCGTCGAGTCGAGCGCGCAGGCGCAGGTGGTGGTTGAGGCGCTCGCCGATGTGCGCGAGAGGAGCGTCGTCGCGACCACGGCCGCCGGCCAGGTGCGTGAATACCAGTTGCGTTCGCGCCTGCGCTTTCGCGTGCGCACGCCGGCTGGCCGCGAGCTCATTCCCGAGAGCGAGATCCTGCTCGCGCGCGACTTGAGCTACACGGAGACCGCGGCGCTCGCGAAGGAACACGAAGAGAGCCTGCTTTACCGCGCGATGGAGACCGACATCGTGAGCCAGTTGCTGCGCCGCCTGGCGTCGATTCAGACCTTGTGATGGGCGCCCGTTCGTGGTCGACTCCTGCGCGATGACACCGCTCCCGCCGACATCCCCGAATTCGCTCTCGTCGAACACCCCCTGATGCAGATCCGCGCCGCTCAGCTCGACCCGCATTTGCACAAAGGCCTGCGCCCGCTCTACACGGTGTGGGGCGACGAGCCGCTGCTCGCGCAGGAAGCCTGCGACGCGATCCGCAGCGCGGCGCGAGCGGCCGGTTGCACCGAACGGCAGGTTCACACGGTGGCCGGCGCGCATTTCGACTGGAGCGGGTTGCTCGGCGCGTCGCAGGCGCGAAGCCTCTTCGCCGATCGGCAGCTGATCGAGATCCGCATCCCGTCGGGCAAGCCGGGCAAGGAAGGCTCGGACGCGTTGCAGCGCTATTGCGACAGCGTGCGCGCCGCGGCCGACCACGCCGACACCGACATCGTCACGCTCGTGCAGTTGCCCCGGCTCGACCGGTCGCAGCAGACCTCGGCGTGGTTCAGCGCGCTTGACGGCGCCGGCGTGACGGTGCGCGTCGAGGGCGTCGAGCGCCAGGCGTTGCCGGCCTGGATCGCGCAGCGGCTCGCGGCACAGCATCAACGGGTCGAGAGCGGCGCCGACGGCGCGCGCACGCTGGCGTTCTTCGCCGATCGCGTCGAGGGCAATCTGCTCGCGGCGCACCAGGAGGTGCAGAAGCTCGCGCTGCTCTATCCGGCCGGCGAACTCGGCTTCGAGCAGATCGAGGCGGCGGTGCTGAACGTCGCGCGCTACGACGTCTTCAAGCTCGGCGAGGCGGTGCTCGCCGGCCAGGTCGCGCGCGCGCTCCGCATGCTCGAAGGCCTGCAGGCCGAAGGCGAAGCGGCGGTGCTCGTGCACTGGACCCTGAGCGAGGACATCCGCGGCCTGAAGCGCGTGCGCGACGCGCTCACCACCGGCAAGCCGATGCCGCTCGCGCTGCGCGAGGTGCGCGTGTGGGGCGCGAAGGAACGGCTCTTCGAACGCGCGGTGGCGTTGCTGAGCGACGATGCGGTTGCCGAGCTGCTCGACGCCGCGCAGGTGTGCGACGGGCTCGTCAAAGGTCTGCGCCATCCCGACTGGCCCGTCGACCCGTGGGAAGCCTTGAAGCGGCTGACGCTGATGCTCGTCGAGCGCATGGCGCGCGGGTCGAGCGGCGTGATGACCCGGCTGGCGTTGACGGCTTAGCGCGGCAGCGGGCGCGCGTCGCGCGCTCAAGGCGCGCCGCGCACGCTGTCGACGAGGCACCGCAGCGCGATCGCGACGGTCTGATCGCGAATCTGCGCGCGGTCTCCAGCGAGCCGGAGGAGTCGCGACGCGGTCGTGGCGCCGCGCGCAGCCCAGGCGAGCCACACGGTGCCGACCGGCTTGCCCGGCGTGGCGCCGCCCGGCCCTGCGATGCCGGTGACGGCAACGGCCCATGCCGCGCCCGACGCCCGCAACGCGCCCTCGGCCATCGAACGCGCGACCTCGTCGCTGACGGCGCCATGGCGGGCGATCAACGCGTCGTGCACGCCGAGCATCTCGGTCTTCGCGCGGTTCGAATACGTGACGATGCCGCGATCGAACCACTCGCTGGAGCCGGCGATCGAGGTGCAGGCCGCGGCGATCAGTCCGCCCGTGCACGATTCGGCCGTGACCAAGCCCTCGCCCCGCGCCCGCAGCGCATCGCCGAGCGCGACGAGCATGGCGTGGTGGTCGTCGAAGTTCATCGGGTCGTCTTCACGGCAACGCCGGCCTCACCATAGCCGCCAGACCGCGATCACGAGCAGCGCGCACAGCGCGGCGACGAGGTCGTCGAACACGATGCCGAAGCCTTGCGCCCAACCGATCGGCTTGCCGCGCCTGCCCTTGAAGAGGGCGTCGGCCCACGCGACCGGGCCGGGCTTGGCGGCGTCGAAGAAGCGGAACAACGCGAACGCGCACGTCTCGCCGAGCAGCGTGGTCGGGCCGATCAGCCACAGCACGATCCAGAACGCGATCACCTCGTCCCACACGATCGCGCCGGGGTCGGCGACGCCCATGTGACGTGCGGTCACCGTGCAGGCCCACCAGCCGACGACGAGCGATGCGGCGATGAGCGCGGCCCACGCCATGTCGTCGAGGTAGGGCTGCAGCAGCCGGAACACAAGCCAGGCCCAGAGGGTGCCCACCGTGCCGGGCGCCCATGGCGACAGGCCGCTGCCGAAGCCGAGGCCGAGCACGTGCGCGGGGTGCGCGAACATGAAATGCCAGGTGGGCTTGCGCACCTGTGGGCCGCGCGCGGGCGGCATGCGGTCGGGGTCGGCAACCGCGGCGCGTTCGATCGAGACGCGTTCGCCGACCGCGGCTGCATCGGGCACATCGATGAGGTCGGCAGTGCCTGCGCTGTCCGCCGCCGCGGCCTCGGCGGTGCTCCCGACTTCGACGCCCGCGTTCAGGAGACTGTCGGCGTCGCCACGCGGGTCGACTGGCGGGTGCACCGGGGCCGACCTTGCGCGCGCCGCAGCGAGCGCCCACAGCGACTCGTCGCGCGGCGGCGCGGGCGGTTCGGTGCCGGAGGATTCGTTCGAGGCGTCTCGCGTCATCGGAAGTGATCGAACGACGTGAAGCGCTGATCGATGGCGCGCTCATCGGCATCGACGACGCGCAAGCCGCGACCGGCCTCGATGCGGCCGATGCGCGTGACGCGGATGTCGGCCCGTTCGGCCGCGGCGGAAACCTCGGCCGCGCGCGACGGCGGCGCCGTGAACACGAGCTCGTAGTCGTCGCCGCCGCTCAACGCACAGAGACGTTGCATCTCGAGCGGCTGCAGGCGCATCACCGCGCTGCGCGGCACCGCATCGGCATCGACGGTCGCGCCAACCGACGAGCGGCCGAGCACGTGAGCGAGGTCGCCGAGCAAGCCATCGGAGACATCGATCGCACTGGTCGCGATGCCGCGCAGCGCGACGCCGAGCGCGACCCGTGGCGCCGGGCGTTCCATCGCGCGCCGCACCGCCTCGAAGGCGTCGCCCGCCAGCGCGACCCGGCCGCGCAGCACTTCGAGCGCGAGCCGCGCATCGCCGCAGGTGCCGCTCACGTAGATGTCGTCACCGACCCGCGCGCCCGATCGCAGCAGCGCCGCGCCATCGGGCACCTCGCCGAACACCGTGATCGCGATCGTCAGCGGACCGCGCGTCGTGTCGCCGCCGATGAGCTCGCAGCCTTGCGCATCGGCGAGCGCGAACAGGCCCTCGGCGAAGCCGGCCAGGAACACCTCGTCGACCGCCGGCAGCGCGAGCGACAGCGTGCACGCGATCGGCGCCGCGCCGCAGGCGGCCAGATCGCTCAGATTGACGGCGAGCGCCTTGTGACCGAGGCGATCCGGCGCGACGGTCGACACGAAGTGCCGGCCCTCGACCAGCATGTCGCTCGAGACCGCGAGCTGATGGCCGGGCGCGGGGGCGAGCAGCGCGCAGTCGTCACCGATGCCGAGCGCCGTGCGGCGCGCACCGACCGGTTCGACCGACGCCGCGGCGCGCGTGAAATAGCGGGCTATGAGTTCGAATTCGCCGAGCATGCACTGGACAGGGGTAATGGGCGGGCACCGCGCGCGCGCAAGCCGCGAGAGGCACTCCGGAACGAACGCGCCAGCGGCGCGCCGCAGCGCCCGGGGATTATCGGACGCCGGGCAGCCCACTCCTACAATGCCGCGAGCCGGCCGGCGCGTGCATTGCCCAGGGCGGCAGCACCCATCATCAGGCGACGCATTCATGTCCAATTCCGAGCAGAAGGCAGCCGAGCTGCGCCAGGCGGCGCTCGACTATCACGAGTTTCCGTCGCCAGGCAAGGTGGCCATCGCGGCCACCAAACAGCTCGTCAACCAGCGCGACCTCGCGCTCGCCTACTCGCCCGGCGTCGCCGCGCCGTGCGAAGAGATCGTGGCCGACCCGGCCGCCGCGTTCCGCTACACCGCGCGCGGCAACCTGGTCGGCGTCATCACCAACGGCACCGCGGTGCTCGGCCTCGGCGACATCGGCCCGCTCGCGGCCAAGCCGGTGATGGAAGGCAAGGGCGTCCTCTTCAAGAAGTTCGCCGGCATCGACGTGTTCGACATCGAGGTCAACGAGAAGAACCTCGACAAGCTGATCGACCTGATCGCGGCGCTCGAGCCCACGTTCGGCGGCATCAACCTCGAAGACATCAAGGCGCCCGACTGCTTCTACGTGGAGCGCGCGCTGCGATCGCGCATGAAGATCCCCGTCTTCCACGACGACCAGCACGGCACCGCGATCGTGGTCGGTGCGGGCGTGCTGAACGCGCTGAAGGTGTCGGGCAAGCGGATCGAGGAAGTGAAGCTCGTGACGTCGGGCGCCGGCGCCGCCGCGCTCGCCTGCCTCGGCCTGCTGCTCAAGCTCGGTCTGCGGCGCGAAAACATCTGGGTCACCGACCTCGCCGGCGTGGTCTACGAGGGACGCAAGGAACTGATGGACGAGGACAAGATCGCGTTCGCGCAAGCCACTCCGCACCGCACGCTCGCCGACGTCATCGTCGGCGCCGACATCTTTCTCGGCCTCTCGGCGGCCGGCGTGCTGAAGCAGCCGATGGTCGCGAAGATGGCCGACCGACCCGTGATCTTCGCGCTCGCGAACCCGTCGCCCGAGATCCTGCCGGAAGAGGTGCTCGAGGTGCGCACCGACGCGTTGATCGCGACCGGCCGCACCGATTACCCGAACCAGATCAACAACGTTCTCTGCTTCCCGTACATCTTCCGCGGCGCGCTCGATTCGGGCGCGACGACGATCACGATCGAGATGGAGATCGCCGCGGTGCACGCGATCGCCGATCTCGCACAGGCCGAGCAGAGTGAAGTGGTGGCGGCGGCCTATTCCGGCGCCTCGCTCAGCTTCGGCCCCGAGTACCTGATCCCGAAGCCGTTTGACCCGCGGCTGATGATGCGCATCGCGCCGGCCGTCGCGCAGGCAGCCGCCGATTCGGGCGTGGCGTTGCGGCCGATCGAAGACCTCGACGCGTACCGCGCCAAGCTGCAGACCTTCGTCTATGCCTCGGGCACGACGATGCGGCCGATCTTCGCGATGGCCAAGGCCGCGTTGAGGAAGCGCATCGCCTATGCCGAGGGCGAAGAGGAACGGGTGCTGCGCGCGGTGCAGGTCGTGATCGACGAGAACCTCGCCCGGCCGACGCTGATCGGCCGGCCCGAGATCATCGCGCAGCGCATCGCGAAGTTTGGGCTGCGGCTGACGGCGGGGGTCGACTACGACATCGTCAACACCGAGAACGACCACCGCTACCGCGACTACTGGCAGACGTATCACCGGATGATGGCGCGCAGCGGCGTGTCGGCGCAGTTCGCGAAGATCGAGATGCGGCGCCGGCTCACGCTGATCGGCGCGATGCTTTTGAAGACCGGCGAAGTCGACGGCCTCTTGTGTGGCACCTGGGGCTCGACCTCGATGCACCTGCAGTACATCGATCAGGTGATCGGCCTGCGCGAGGGCGCCCGCACCTACGCGTGCATGAACGGGCTGATCCTGCCGGGCCGCCAGGTGATGCTGGTCGACACCCACGTCAACTACGACCCGACAGCCGAGCAGATCGCCGAGTTCACGGTGATGGCGGCCGAGGAAATGATGCGCTTCGGCCTCGAGCCGAAGGCCGCGCTGCTCTCGCACAGCAACTTCGGCACCAGCAACCAGCCGTCAGCGCTGAAGATGCGCGAAGCGCTGGCGCTGCTGCAATCGCAGGCGCCCTGGCTCGAAGTCGATGGCGAGATGCACGGCGATGCCGCGCTCGATGCCGCCTACCGAACCGAGTACATGCCGAGCAGCACGCTCACCGGCGAGGCCAACCTTCTGGTGATGCCGAACATCGACGCCGCCAACATCGCCTACAACCTGCTGAAGACAGCGGCCGGTGGCGGCATCGCGATCGGCCCGGTGCTGCTCGGGGCTGCGGCGCCGGTGCACATCCTGACGCCTTCGGCCACGGTTCGCCGCATCATCAACATGACGGCGCTGACGGTGGCCGACGCCAATGCGGTGCGTTCGAGCATCGGCGCGGTCGGCATGGCCAGCATGGCTTCGGCCTCATAGCGCGCCTTTGTCGCGGCTCGACCCGCGCGGCCGGCGGGCCAAAATGGCAGTCGCGTGACAGCGCCCATCGGCGCGCGGGCTGCACGAGAGCGGTTGTTCACTTAACCCTGCTCGCCCTGCACCATTTTGTGGCATTGACTTGAGCTTTCGGGGCTGATTCGTTAGTATCCCGCGATTGGTTTTTTGGGATCACCCCGTGTTTTTGGCAGAAACGCTGCGGCGGCATCGTCGAGAAGTTGCCCGCAGTTGCGTCGTCGGCGTCGCCGCCGCCGCGCTGTTTCTGGGCGGCGCCGCACAAGCCAAAAAGCCGGCACCGCCGCCGACCGTGTCGTTGAGCGAGTTGCCGGCCGAGGCGCAGCGCGTTTATCAGGCCATTCACACGGGCGGCCCCTTCGATGACCCGAAAGACGGCTTCGTGTTCGCGAACCGCGAGCACCGGCTGGCTGCCAAACCGCGTGGCTTCTATCGCGAATACACCGTGGCTGCGCCGGGCGCGCACAACCGGGGAGCGCGTCGCATCGTGTGCGGCGGCAACCCACCGGCACACCCGGCCGCCTGTTTTTACACCGACGACCATTACGCGAGTTTTCGCCGAATCGCGCAGTGATCGCCGGCCAGACGATTTTCAATTGACCAGGAGGAACGCGACATGCTCTTGTTGCAGACAGTCCGTCCAAACATCGTGCAGTCGATACGCGCGTTCCGCGTCGACGAGCTGATGCTGGCCGCGCAGAACGCGGACCAACACTTTTTGTACGCCAATCTCGTGTCGGCGCAATCCAAACAGGACGTTCTCGAAAGCATCGCCCAGGCCTTCACGTTCCCGGCCCATTTCGGCAAGAACCTCGACGCGTTGTTCGACTGCATGACCGACCTGGTGCACAAGGCGGGCGCGCAGCCCGGCTTCGTGGTGGTGCTCGAGCAATTGCCCGACAACCCGCGCTTCGACCGCGAGGCGCGCGAGCAGTTGCTCGATGTGTTTCGAGACGCGGCCGACTTCTGGGCCGAGCGGAAAATCCCGTTCAGGTGCTTCTATTCTTTTCAGTAGCCCGCTCGCAAGACGCAATGTCTGGTGAGCGGGCTACCGAAGTTTCCGAAGCGCCGACGGCCAAGCCCGTCAAGGCACCGGCCCACAACAGCTTCGGCATGAACATGCCGTTGATGAGCAGTGCGTTCGACACCGCGATGTGGTTGAGCGCGGCCTGAGGGTCGCGCCGCCGCTCGCCAGAAGCGCTCCGCCCGGGGCGCCTCTTTTTTGAGCGGCCTGATCGACGCGTCAGACCTCTTCGAGCTGTTCGAGCAGCGCGAGGTACTCGGCGACCGATACCTCCTCGGCGCGGCGTTGCACGTCGAACGCGCCGGCGAAGCCGCGTTCGTCGAGCCAGCGACCGAGCGTGTGGCGCAGCAGCTTGCGGCGCTGCGAGAACGCGACCGTGACCATCGCGCCGAGCAGCGCCGCATCGAGCCCCGGGATCGGTGCGAGCGGCGTCATCCGCACCACGGCCGAATCGACGCGCGGCGGCGGGTCGAAGGCCTCGGGCGGCACATCGAGCACATGCTCGAGCGCGTAGCGCCACTGCAGCATCACCGTCAGGCGGCCGAAGTCCTTGCCGCCCGGCGCGGCAATCATCCGCGCCACCACTTCGCGCTGCAGCATGAAGTGCTGGTCGACGATGTGATCGACCGCGCCCAGCAGGTGGAAGAGGATCGGCGTCGAGATGTTGTACGGCAGGTTGCCCACAACGCGGAGCTTTCCGCCACGCCGTTCGGCGAGCGCCGCAACATCGACCCGCAGCACATCGGACTCGACCACGTCGAGCGAGCTGCGGGCCCGCCAGCGCTCTGCCAGATCGCGATCGAGCTCGATCACCGTGAGGCTCGGGCAGCGCGCAGCGAGCGGGAGCGTCAACGCGCCGAGGCCCGGGCCGATCTCAACGAGCGCGTCGCCCGGCTCCGGTGCGATCGCATCGACGATCCGGTCGATGACCCACGCGTCGACGAGGAAGTGCTGGCCGAAGCGCTTGCGCGCCACGTGGCCGGAGCGGCTGCGCGTGGTCGGCCCGCTACTGCGGCGGCTCGCGGAGTTCAACGTAGGCGCGCCCGCGCAGGTCGCGCAGCCACTCGGTGTAGGCCGCCTCGAACTTCTGCTCGCGCAACGCGTTGCGCGCCTGCTCGCGGCGTGTGCGCGCGTCGACAGCGACATCGCGGCGTTCGAGAACCTGGATCAGGTGCACGCCGAAGCGCGTCGTCACCGGCTCGGAGATGCCGCCGACAGGCAATGCGTTCATCGCGTCCTCGAACTCGGCTACGAAAGCGCCGGGCGGGGTCCAGTTCAGATCGCCGCCATTGGCGGCGCTGCCGTCTTCCGAGTTGTCCCGGGCGGCTTGCTCGAAGGTCTTCTTGCCGCTCGTGATCTCGCGCCGCAAGGTGTTCATGCGCGCGACGGCGATCTCCGGCGAGACCTCGTTCGAGGTGCGCAGCAGGATGTGGCGCGCATGCGTCTGCTGCACGGTCGAGCCGGCTTCCCGGCGATCGATGAGCTTGAGCACGTGGAAGCCGGCGCCAGTGCGCAGCAGTTGCGGCGACACGGCACCCGGCTGCAACGGCGTCACGGCGTTCAGGAACACCTCGGGCAATCGCTCGGTCGGCAGCAGGCCGATCTCGCCACCCTTTTCCTTGTTGGCGTCGTCCGAGATCTCACGGGCGACCTTGCCGAAATCCTCGCCAGTGCGCACCCGCGCCAGCGCCCGCTCCGCGCGAACGCGCCGCTCGGCGACGACGGCATCGCTCGCGCCGTCGGGCACCTTCACCAGGATCTGCCCGACGTTCAGTTCGACCGCACCGCCCGCCGCCTTGCGCTGTTCGAGATAGGCATCGATGTCGGCTTCGCTGATCTTGATGCGACTGACGACCTCGCGTTCGCGCACGCGCTCGACCTGCATCTGGTCGCGGATGTCGGCGCGAAAGCGCGCGTAGTCGATGCCGTCCTTGCGGAGCCGCTCGCGCAACACCGGCAGCGTCACCTGGTTCTGTTGCGCGACGCTGGCGACGGCGCGGTCGAGCTCGACCTCGTCGATGCGAGGCCCGGTTTCGCGCGCATTGGTGATCTGCACGCGTTCGTCGATCAGCGCGTCGACGATCTGCTGGCGCAGCGCCCCAGGCGGCGGCAACGTCAGCTTGCCACGAGCCGCTTCCTCGCGCGCCTTTTCCATGCGCGCCTGCACCTCCGCCGCGGTGACGAGTTCCTGGTTGACGACCGCGATGATGTAGTCGCCGGCGCGCGGCGCCTGCTGGGCCGGGCCCTGGCCCCACGAGAGTGGCGCGAACGCGGCGAGCCCGGCGAACACGAGCCCGCCGATCACGAGGCGTGCAGAGACGGGGACGCGAATGGATTCAGTCATACGGTTTGAACGCGGAGGGCGTGCTGCGCTCTTCGTGCAGCAACTGGTAGCCGGGGATATTGTCCTTCAACGATCGGAGCGGGTTCGAGCCGAGCCGCGAGAGCCCCACCAGTTCGAGCTGCAGCAGCAACCGGGTGGTCGCCTCGCTGCGCCCGGTCGAGAGCCGCTCGGCGACCACGCGGCCGATCCAGCAGCCGGCGTCGTACTCGAGGCCGAACGCGGAATCGACGACGCGGCTGTCGCGCGAGCTGTAGTTGACGCGGCCGACGCTGTAGAGCGTGCCGCCACAGGTGCCGAGGCTGTTCGAGCGGCCGCCCGAATCGGTGGCGCGCGGGCCGCCGTACACCGGCCATTGCCAGCCGACCTCGATCTGTTCGAGCTGGCCGCGCGTGGAGCGGTACGTGAGCGCCACGGTCTTGAAGGGCTCCGGCGAATACCGGATGCCCGCCAACGAACGTTCGACGCGGCGGCTGTCGGGGTTGTATTGCACCGAGCTGTCGATCAGCACCTTCTTCGTGATCTGGCCGGTGCCGAAGAGCAGCAGGTTTGATGCGCGCTGCGTGAGCGGCGTGCCGTCGGGCGTGATGCGCTGATCGGTGAAGAGGTAGCGCTGCGCGACGCCGACGCGCAGCGCTTCCGCGCCCGAGGCGGGGTCGATGATGCGCGACGTGACACCGGCCGTCAGCTCGTTCGCATCCGAGACACGGTCGACGCCGGAGAACGCGTTCTCGGTGAAGATCGAATCGAAGTTGAAGTCCTTCGCGGACGCGTCGAAGTTGGGCAAGTCGTTCTGCGGGCGGAAGGGCGTGCGGACGTAGAAGAGGCGCGGCTCGAGCGTCTGCTTTACGTCGCGGCCGAACCAGTGGGTGTCGCGCTCGAAGGTCCACGCGCTGTCGGCGCTGAGGGTCGGGATCACGCGCGACGCGCGGCGCCGGCCATCGGGCAGCGCGTCGTCGTAGCTGTACGAGGCGGCGTTGAAAGAGAGCTTCGGCGTGAAGGTCCAGCCCGGCGATTCGAAGGGCCGCGACACGTTGCCGAGCGCGTGCACGCGCAGGCCGGTCGGGCGATCGGGCACGTAGCGGTCGTCCGGGTTCGCGAACCGGTTGAACTCGCCTTCGAAGCCGACGTTGAAGCCGCCGTTGAAGCTCGATACATGGCGTGCGCCGACCTGTGGCACGCGTTCGTACGGCGAATCGATGCGCGTGGTCGGGTCGTCGGTCTGCAGCACCTGCCAACGGCGCGCGCGGGCGTAGGCGGTCCAGTCTCCGAACGGACGGCTCAGGTCGAGCGACGACCCGAGCAGGCGCGGCGTCGACGTGCGCAGCTCGCGCGGAAAGTCTTTCCAGTAATCGTCGTCGGAGACGCGCAGCAACTTCAGCTGCAGCAAGGTCTCGTGCGGCAAGTTGGCCTCGTGCTGCAGCCGAAACGCATAGCGCGAGCTGTTGGTGAGGCTGTCGTGCGGCTGGGCCTTGTAGCTCACCTCGCCGAAATAGCGCGGTTCGAGGTAGCGAAACTCGCTTTCGAGCGAAGGGCCGCGCTTCGAGCTCTCGGCCAGCGTGAAGGTCGCATCGCGGTTCGGCGCGATGTTCCAGTAATAGGGAATCGCGAACTGCACGCCGCTGCGGCTGTCGATGATGAAGCTCGGCGGCAACCAGCCCGACTTGCGCTCGTCGTTGAGCGAGAAACTCAGCACCGGCGCCGCCAGGATCGGCACGCCGTAGAACCGCAGCACCGCATTTCGCGCCGTGCCTTCGTTCGCGTCGGTGTCGAGCACCAGGCTCTCGGTGGTCAGCAGCCAGGCGGGCGAGTTGTTCGCATCGGCCGGGCAGCTTGAATAGGTGGCGTCGACCGCGACGATGCGCTGCGCGTCGACGAAGTTGATGCGCGAGGCGGTGCCGCCGGCGCCGGTCCGGTCGTAGCGGTAGGTCGGCGAGCGGAAGAAGCCTTCGAAGCGATCGATCTGCAGTTGCAGCTCGGGGCCGGTGAAGACGGTGCCGTCGCGCGCGACCTGCACGTGGCCGGTGGCGTGGGCGACGTCGGTCTGCTGGTCGTAGGTGAGGCGATCGGCGCGAATCACCGCACCGCCGCGGCGGAGCTCGACGTCGCCTTCGGCCACGGCGTCGATGTCGGGGCGGCCTTCGACGGTGGTGGCGCGCACGATCGTCGGCAGCTCGCGGCCGGCGCTGCCGCGCGGCGGCGCGAGCAACACCGGCGCGGTTCGCAACTCGATGCCGGGCGAGGCGAGCGGCGCCGATGCCGATGCGGTTGGCGATGCCGATGCGGCCGACGCCGCGGGCACCGTGATGGCACTGGCCGATCGCGAGACCGGCGCCGGCGCAGGTGCTTTTGTCTGCGCGCGAAGCGACGCGGCGAACGCCAGGCCGCTCAGCATCGCGCAGACCGCGACCGCGCGTCGGCCGATGCCACGACTGATCACGCCATCGGGCCCGGAACCGTGCGACCCGCTGAATCGATGGGGTTGAAGCAAGAGCGACCTGGAAGGCGGTGAACGGAGCGGGAGCGCCCTGACTTCGAACGCAGACGCCGGGCCGCGACGGGTCGTGCGCGCATCGACGCGCATGGGACGCGCTGCCGCGATTTGTAGAATTCGATTATCCATGAGCCCACTGCGGCCCCGCTCCGCACCGTGGCGCGCGCCCTGAACGGACCGCTGACTTGAATCCTTCTGCAGACGCGCCACGCGTCGAATGGCCCGACGCCCACCGCCACCACGCCTTCGTGGCGTGGCTCGACGGCGTCGCCGGCCGACACCGGCTCGTGCCGGCCAGCCTGCGCGCGGCTTCCAGCGATGCGAGCTTTCGGCGTTATCTGCGGCTCGACGCCCTCGGTAGCGGCAGCCTCGTCGTGATGGACGCGCCGCCACCACAGGAAGACGTGCGGCCGTTCATCGCCGTCGCCAAGCTCATCGAAGCCGCCGGCCTGCATGCGCCGCACGTGCTCGAAGCCGATGTCGACCACGGTTTTCTGCTGCTCACCGACCTGGGTTCACGGCTCTACCTGCAGGCGCTGCAGACCTTCGTTGCCAGCGGCGAGACGACCGGAGCCGATGGCCTGATGCGAAGCGCGTTCGCCACATTGCGGCAATGGCAGCTGAAGGTCGACGCCTCCGCGCTACCGCCATATGACGACGCGCTGCTGCGCCGCGAGCTCGCGCTCTTTCCCGAATGGTGCGTGCAGCGGCATTGCGACGTGACATGGACCGATGCCGAACAGGCGCTGTGGCGCGCCGCCTGCGACCTGCTGGTCGCGAGCGCGCTCGCGCAGCCGGTGGTCGCGGTGCACCGCGACTTCATGCCGCGCAACCTGATGGTGACCGAGCCGAACCCCGGCATCCTCGATTTCCAGGACGCGGTCGCCGGCCCGATCACGTACGACGCGGCCTCGATGCTGCGCGATGCATTCCTCTCGTGGCCCGAAGAGCAGGAGCTCGATTGGGGCGTGCGCCATTGGGAAGCCGCACGCAAGGCCGGCCTGCCGCTCGATGCCGACTTCGGCGAGTTCTGGCGCCAGCTCGAATGGATGGGCCTGCAACGCCACCTGAAAGTGCTCGGCATCTTCTGCCGATTGAAGCATCGCGACGGCAAGCCGACGTACAGCGAAGACCTGCCGCGCTTCTTCGACTATGCGCACCGGGTATCGGCGCGCTACAACGCGCTGCGGCCGCTCTCGCGCTTGCTCGAGCCGCTGATGGGCGCGACGCGCATCGACGCGTTTTATTGATGATGGCGAGCGGCGGGCGACGACACGCGAACCGGCCCGCCCGCTTCGCGTTAGGCGGCGGCCTGCCATTGGCCCGTGACGGCCTGTGCACGAGCGGTCGATGATCCGCGTCACCGAGCTTCGGTTGCCGATCGCGCACGACGACGCGCAACTGCGCGCGGCCATCGTCGAGCGCCTCGCCATCGCTGATGCCGACCTGCACGCGTTCACGATCTGGAAGCGCAGCCCCGACGCGCGCAAGAAGTCGGCGCTGGTCTTCAGCTACACCGTGCTCTGCGAGGTGCGCGACGAAGCCGCCGTGCTGGCGGCGTTCGAAGGCGATCCTCACGTCCGCCTCGCGCCCGACACCGGCTACTGCTTTGTGGCGCACGCACCGGCGGACTTCGCGACGAGCCACGCGCCGAGGCCGATCGTCATCGGCTTCGGGCCGTGCGGCATTTTTGCGGCGCTGGTGCTGGCGCAGATGGGCTTCCGGCCGATCGTGCTCGAGCGCGGCAAGGCGGTGCGCGAACGAACGGCCGACACCTGGGGCTTGTGGCGCAAGGGCGTGCTCGACCCCGAGTCGAACGTGCAGTTCGGCGAAGGCGGCGCCGGCACGTTCTCGGACGGCAAGCTGTGGAGCCAGATCAGCGACCCGCGTCATCTGACGCGGAAGGTGCTGAACGAGTTCGTGAAGGCGGGGGCGCCGGAAGAGATCCTCTACGTCGGCAAGCCGCATATCGGCACGTTCCGGCTGGTCGGCGTGGTCGAGAAGATGCGGGCGGAGATCGAGCGGCTCGGTGGCGAGGTGCGGTTCGGGCAGCGGGTCGTCGATGTGCTGCTGGCCGATGCCGATGGCAGCGATCGGCATGCGCGGGCCAGCGACCGGCCGGTCGATGGCGGATCGCCGACGTCGAGCCACCGGCGCTACCGGATCGTCGGCCTCACGGTGGCGAACGCGGCGCACCCGCAGGGCGAGAGCATCGACGCGCGCCACGTGGTGCTGGCGCCCGGCCACAGCGCGCGCGACACCTTCGAGATGCTGCACCGGCGCGACGTGCACATCGAGGCCAAACCGTTCTCGATCGGCTTTCGGATCGAGCATCCGCAGGGCGTGATCGACCGCGCGCGTTACGGGCCGAACGCCGGCAACGCGTTGCTCGGCGCCGCCGACTACAAGCTCGTGCACCACGCGTCGAACGGGCGCGCGGTCTACAGCTTCTGCATGTGCCCGGGTGGAACGGTGGTCGCGGCCACTTCGGAAGCGGGGCGGGTGGTGACGAACGGCATGAGCCAGTACTCGCGAAACGAGCGCAATGCGAATGCGGGGATCGTCGTGGGGTTGACGCCGGCGGACTATCGGATGGATGCGCCCGACGATCTCAGCGCACGCGGCCATGCCGCTCGTGAGACAGGAGGCGTGTCGGATGACCCGCGCCTGCACGCGCTCGACGGCATCGGCTTTCAACGCCACTGGGAATCGCGTGCGTTCGAGCTCGGCGGCGGCGACTACCGCGCGCCGGCGCAGCGGGTGGGCGACTTTCTAAAGGGGCAGGCGTCGGCCGAGCTTGGTGCGGTAGAGCCCTCGTACAAGCCCGGCGTGCGCCCGGTCGATCTGGGCGCTTCCGCCAACGCCGCTGCACCTCGATTCGCGATCGACGCGATCCGCGAAGCGCTGCCTGCATTCGAACGGCAGATCAAGGGTTTCGCGATGGCCGACGCCGTTCTCACGGGGATCGAGACGCGGACGTCTTCACCGGTGCGCATCACGCGAAGCGACAGGCGCGAAAGCCTGAATGTGATCGGCCTCTATCCGGCAGGAGAAGGCGCGGGGTACGCGGGGGGAATCATGTCGGCGGCCGTGGATGGGATCGAGACGGCTGAGGCGATAGCGGAGTCGTTGCTCTTGTAAGGGTCCCAGCTAATTGCGGTGATCGGGCCCACGGAAACGGGCACAAAAGCCGATAGCGGGTCTCGCTCTGCTGGTCGCGCAAGGCCGGCTGCCGCATGACGGCTGGCTTCGAGCCATTTAGCCACTAGCGATCGCCAGAAGCTCCTTCTTGTCGGCTTTGTTGCGCAGCCGCCCCACTCCGGAACAGATGCCCTTTTCAAGACATATTTCTCTATGACGACGGCTCGATTGGAACGCGCTTTGCGCCGAACCAGGCCCGGTTCAAATCGGCCAGAGTGGAACTTGTCCACGCCTGGCGGGAGCAATGCGTGCATCGTGTCGGCGGCGGTGGATGGGATCGCGACGGCCAAGGCGGTTTCAAGGACAGTCAAGACGAAAGTCCAAGCACTAGCCACGCGGTCATGAAAAAAGCTCTGCGCTTTCGGAAGCGCGCTGACTTTCCGTTCAAAACTGCACAGCCTCTTGCGTCCGGCCCTCAACCGAGGATGGAAGACGCCGATAAACCATGACCGCTACCCATGCGGGCAGGGACGGCCGAGACCACATTCGTCCATCGTCGGCTACTCATCAACGCGGTTGCGAACATGTCGAGCTTAGGAACTGTACAGATGCTCTTCATGGCGCTCGCCATAGTCATGGCGGGACTGGGCTTATCGCTCGAAATCGCCGACTTTTGGCGCGTCGTTAAAGAACCGAAGACTATTGCGCTCGCAATTGGTCTCCAAGTGTTGGTATTACCGCTAATAGCTTTCTGCATGGCTACCGCGATGCACCTTGCACCAACTTATTCCATTGGACTGATGTTGTTAGCTGCAGCTCCAGGAAGCATTTCCGCAAATGTCTACAGTCATGTATTCGGCGGAAACGTGGCGCTTAGCGTATCCCTCACCGGAATCAATACCCTCCTCAGCATGATCACGCTGCCGCTCATTTGCGGCTGGTCAGTAACGCATTTCTCGGCAGGCCCGATCCTCGCCCCATCTGTAGTCGGTCAACTTGCGGAAGTTATGGTAGCCATCGTTGTCCCGGTCGCCATTGGCATGATTGTCCGCAGCCTGGCACCCAGTTTTGCCGCGCGTGCGGAGAAGGGAATGCGCCTATTCAGCGTCGTGGTATTGATCGTGTTCTCTTTAGGCGCGATGGTTAAGGAGTGGGGATCGCTTGTCCAGGGATTTGCAGACGTCGGCGTTAGCGCACTCGTGTTCAATATCGTGAGCCTCGCTGTTGGGTACGGCGTGGCCGAGCGAATGGGCATATCTCGGCCCAATGTCATTTCTATCGCATTTGAGTTAGGCGTGCGGAGCGCTGTACTTTCAATGTACATCGCGATGACCGTTCTAAACGACTTACGAATGGCTCTACCTGCCGCCGTGTACTCCGTGACCATGGTCATCATGGGCGTGTCTTTCGGACTCTGGATGCGGCGTCGGCCCACGGCTCGAGGGCGGGAGTCTCTCGCTTAGAAGGTCGAGTGGCCGAAAGCCACAACAAGCTGTTTCGCGAATCGATTCGGCCAGATGGAGTCGTGTTCGGCCGGCGTGGATGCACAGGGTTCGAGTCGCGCGCCGAGGCGACCAAAGGCCACTACGGATGCCCAAAATCGCGGCGCGAATCAGGTACACACTTAACGCAATCCGCAAGAGATACCTCAAAGTCGGCAGGCCGGTGCCGATAGAGACTAACTCGCAAGCTGCGAGTAGGTAATGGAGAAAGCGTGCAATTCGTTCGTCAACGTGTGCTCGGTAGCTGCGCTGCATGCGCCAAGGCGCATGCAGGTACATCGCCGTACCCCGACGACGAGGACGTCATACAGTCCCACGTGCCGTTAGGTTTGAGATGAGTGTGTCCATTGCCTTACCGCTTGTTCTAAAGCTGTTTGGGGCTTCCAGAACAGCTTCTGCGCACGAGCCGCTCAACGATCGGCTGCCGAAGAACCAGCTAGACGGTGTGCAGCGGCACGTCATCAGAGCGGCAATCATCAATTCGGCTCTTGCCGCGTTTCTCGTGCCGTTCCTGACACCGACCTTCGGTTGGAATCCAACCCATGCATGGTTAGCAGTCAAGCTGGCGATTTCGGCGATTCGGGTCGTAGCGGCGCTGGCTTACTCGCGCTCCTACTGGCCGATGGCGGATGGGCATACTTCGCGTCAACTGACGTTGTTTCTGTTGGCTGTCGACGGGGCCATCTGGGGAGCGGGCGGAGCATGGTGCGCTTTTGGCCCGAGCGAATACACCTGTCTGACATGCGCCGTCCTCTGCAGTGTCGCCTTGATGGCCACCCACGGCTTTAGCACGATGGCATCAGCTTCAGTCGCTTATGTCAGCTTCATGCTGTTGCCATTGGCCATCGCCGTGGCCTTTCGAGGCGATGCCATCGGCGTCTTTGCCTCGATTGGCATCATCTTGGTCCTGCTGCAATCGCTGGTTACGAGCTACGCCTCCGAGCGCCGTCTACGACGCGAATTTTTGGCGCATGAGGCGACTGAAGAAGCACGGCAAAGCGAGGCGCGCAAGTCTGATGCGTTGGCCGCCGCCCTGCTAGAAGTGAAGCGGCAGGGAGCCGTGAAGTCGCTGTTTCTCGGCACCATGAGCCATGAACTGCGAACACCGCTGCACGGCATTCTTGGTCTTACGCAGCTCATCAGGACGCAGACCGCTGGCGATCCAACGGTGCAGCACCGTCTCTCACTGCTTGAGTCATCCGGCACGCATTTACTTGAACTGATCGGGTCGTTGCTCGACATCTCCCGTATTGAGTCCGGAAGGCTCGAACTGAGTCCGACGAGTTTTGATCTTGCGAACGAGCTGAAAAACGTCGCTGATCTTTATAAGCTGCGGTGCGAAAGCAAGGGTCTCGATTTCAGCAGCTCGATCTCGCTAGAGGGCCCGCGGGTCCTGGGCGATGCCGCGAGGCTCCGTCAAGTGCTGCATAACCTTCTGGGCAATGCTGTCAAATTCACCAAGGGGGGACTGGTTGTTTTCAAGGTGCAGCTCAAGGGAGGCAATTTTTCGGCGGAAGTCAGGGATACGGGCCCGGGAATTGCCGCAAGAGATATGGCCCACATCTTTGACGCATTCAAGCAAGCTGACGATTCCGCAACGCGGCCGGCTGATGGAACGGGTCTGGGACTAACCATAGCCCGTGAGATCGCCCGCGCCATGGGTGGTGACGTCACCCTCAGCAGCGCAGTCGGCGTCGGTTCGAAGTTTGTGTTTACCGCTCTGCTTCCTCAGGCCGCGGCAGCTCCGGATCAGGCGGTTCGAACGCCATCCAAGCTCCCGCACTTACGTGAAGGCTACAGCGTGCTCTTAGTAGAAGACAACGAGGTGAATGCTTTGATCGCCACAGCAAACCTAGTGAGCATTGGCGCGCGGGTCATTCACGCGAACGACGGTTACGAAGCCATCCCTGCAGCATTCGCGAACCCGCGACCAGACTTTGTGTTCATGGATTGCCGCATGCCGGTGATGGACGGTCCGACATCTACGCGTGAAATCCGGGCCATCGAGGCGAAGCTGGGCATTGCAAATGTACCGATCGTGGCGCTGACGGCAAGTCCGAGCGACGAAGATCGGCAAGAAGCTTACCGCGCAGGAATGGATGGCCTTCTGATGAAACCTTTTACCGTTGAGCAGTTGTTGCACACGATTTCTCTTTATGCGGCAGAGGGAGTGTGCAACCAAAATCACCCTCTCTACGAATATGCCAAGTCGCTGGATGATTCAGAGGATGAGTCCTGTCATGGGCACGCCGTTCATTGACGGCGATCCCACCTGGATGTCTGGGTGCCAGGTCGCTGTCATGAAATCCAACAGCGGGTGGTTAATCTCACTCCAGAAGGAGTGGGCGTTGTCGACATTCAGCGCATACACGCGATGCGGCAGCGAGCCCACATAAGGAAGGACGAACCCGTCAGCCCGGTCCGGAAAGACGTCCTTGGACCCCATCTGTTTGTACGCCCGGATCAGAGATGGCTTTCGTACGCTCATGACGATGGCGCTGATGCCCTCGCGGACGGAGAACAAATAGGCCGCTTTCCATAGCGCGAGGCGAACAAATGGGTCGGAGCCAATGGGTGCAGCAAGTCGAGTGACCTCGACGCACGGTACGTTTCTTAGGTGATCTGGGAATTCTACGTAGCGCTCCATCATGAGCTCGCCGTGTGAGCGATAGCGCGCTTGCACGCGCATCGTTCCTACCGCTTCCCCGGATAATTTGTCTTCGCAAATAAAGACCGTGGTAGAGGAATTGGCGTCGAGCGCGTCGGGCTGGGACATCGATTCTCGGTAAGCGGGCACCTTATGGCCGTAGGCTTCCGCCCTGACTTGGCACGCGCGCAAGAGGTCCGCGTGCGTCTCCGCCCGCCTAAGGGTAAAGGACATCAACTCGCTCCGCACGGGCCGTGCGACGAGTTCCCCTTTCGCCGCGACCTTTCCAATCGTGGCGCCCGTGTCGAACGCGCCGGGAGGAGGGGAGATCTCTGTAACCGTTGCTGGCGATGTCTGACTCAACATGCTATTTCGCCCCGATTCGTATCACGAATACATCTGACGTCCGCTTGAGGCAAGCGAGACTGACACCCAATTTGACCTAGATGCGCCTGGCAGGCAATGCGCATTTAAACTTTAGCCATAAGATCGTGACTTGCATCACGCTGACTAGGTTTGAAGCCTACTATGCGGGTCTGTTCAGGTGAGGCGGCCGAAGTCACGTTGCGTTTTGAACCGACAAGCGGCAGGTCGACCTGTTGCATGCGCTCTCGCCGCGACGGATATTGATTGCGGGTTGACGCGTTCCACCTCGGCCGGGAAACAATCTTTTTACTCAGGCGCCACCGCCCCCGCCCCCGGCCAATCCGTATCCCCAACCCGCCGCAAGTGCATCTCGAACACCCGCAGCGGCGGTTGCTCCGCCACCAGGTGATCGCCAACCTCGTCGAACACATTGCCCCGAACCGTGGCCGTGTAGCGGATGATCGCGCCGGGCCCGGCCGGCACCTCCCACACATAGCCATCCGCTTTGGGCGTGAATGCGAAATCGCCCGCCATGCCCATGGCGTGCGAGTGCAGGCTGTACGTGTTGGAGAAGGCGTCGAAGGCGATGGTGCCGAAGGCGTTGAACGAGACACGCCCGTCGGCCTCGTAGCCGCGACCTTCTAGAACCTTGACCGCGCCGCCCAGGAACGGGCCGATGCGCTCGGTCTGCGTGATCTCGTGTTTGCTGCCGTCCGGCCGCAAGGTCCATGCAGGGCCGCGCCACACGCCGTCGAGGAAGTGGAGCGGCGCGAGAGCGGCGCGCTGTTTGGCCAGCAGCGCTTCCGGGTCGGGTCGGCCCTGGGCTTGCGCCGTCGAAACCAGCGATGCGATGCCGATGAGCCCGGTGACCATCGCCAGGCGAACCCTCGACATCGCAGCGCTCACGGACACGACGCCATCACCTGCGCCACCGCGGCCGTCAGCTTCTTCCCATACGGCACATGCAGGAACTCGTTCGGCCCGTGCGCGTTGCTCTTCGGGCCGAGCACGCCGCACACCATCATCTGGGCCCTCGGGAAGCCCTTCTGCAACATGCTCATCAGCGGGATCGTGCCGCCCTGCCCGATGTAGCCGCACGGCGCGCCGAAGTGGGCGCGCGAGGCGGCGTGCAGCGCGTCGTCGAGCCACGGCGTGAGCGCGGGTGCGTTCCAGCCGGTGGCGCCGACAGCACCGACGCGACCGTCGGCATTGAACGTGACCTTCGCGTTGTACGGCGCGTTGTCTTCGAGCAGCGTCTTCAGCGCGGCGGCGGCGGTGTTGCCGTCGATGAGCGGCGGCAAGCGCAGGCTGAGCTTGAACGCGGTGTATGGCCGCAGCACGTTGCCCGCGTCCTTCATCGCGGGGAAGCCGTCGACGCCGGTCACGGAAAGCGTCGGCTTCCACGTGCGGTTGATGAGCGCGGCGACCGGGTCGGTGGTGGTGGGCAAGGTGGAGGTGCCGTCGGCGCCGCACGCCCACGGGAAGCGCTTCCACACCTCGTCGCCGAGGATCGCGGCCGTGGCTTCGGCCTGCGCGACGCGCTCCGACGGAATCGAGCAATGGAAGCTCTCGGGCAGCAATCGCCCGGTCTTCGAATCCTCGAGCCGGTCGAGCACTTGCCGCAGGATGCGAAAGCTCGACGGCACCAGCCCGCTCGCGTCGCCCGAGTGCACGCCTTCGGTCAGGATCTCAACCTTCAAGGTGCCGCTCACCATGCCGCGCAGGCTCGTGGTGAGCCAGAGCTGGTCGTAGTTGCCGGCGCCGCTGTCGAGGCACACCACGAGGCCGACGTCACCGAGCCGCTCGCGCAGCGCATCGATGTACACCGGCAGGTCGAACGACCCGCTCTCTTCGCAGCTCTCGATGATGCCGACGCAGCGCGGCCGAGGGATGCCCTGGCGGTCGAGCGCCATGATGGCGGTGATCGATGCGTACGCCGCGTAGCCGTCGTCGGCGCTGCCGCGGCCGTAGAGCAGGCCGTCCTGGTACTTCGGGGTCCACGGGCCGAGGTCGTTGCGCCAGCCGTTGAACTCGGGCTGCTTGTCG
This sequence comes from Caldimonas sp., assembly GCA_965246805.1. Lineage (GTDB taxonomy): Bacteria > Pseudomonadota > Gammaproteobacteria > Burkholderiales > Burkholderiaceae_C > Schlegelella_A. Next base: position 81,822 of record CBDFFO010000007.1, read on the forward strand.
AGGTGGCCGTAGAGGCAGATGGTGTCGGTGGAGCCGGGCTTGGTCGACGGCACGTCGAAGAAGATCACCGGCGTGCGCTCGCCGATGCGGATCACCTCGAGCTTCATGCCGGCGATGTGCTTGCTCTCGATCCACGCGGCCGCATCGGTGATCACGCGCTCGATGTAGCCGTGCTCGCGCCACTCGGCATCGAACATCGGGCTCTTGGCCGGGATGGCGATGTACTCGGTGATGGCGGGCACGATCTCGTCGTCCCACACCTGGTCGACGAAGCGGCCGATGGCTTCCGATTCGTCGGGCTGCACCGGCAGCAGCGGGTCACGTGCGTTCATGGCTGGCCCCTTGTTCGCGAAAAGCTAAAGTCTAGGGCGTCTTCGGATGGCAGCGTCGGATGGACACGAAGCGATCATGGTCCGTCGACGACGAATGAAGACCTTCGTTGCGAGGTCACGCCCCTCTCGAGTCCTGAGCGTCGTCAACCGCATCCAGCGCCCGTTGCCAGCGCAGGAGTTGAGAGCGCACGCCCTTGAAGACGGCGTCTGCCGTCCGCAGTGGAAAGTCTGCCGGCAGCCTTGCCTCCAGGCTGGCGATCGCCGGTTCGACGCTTCCGACCATGGAGAGCATCGCCTCCCACACGCCAGCCACGCCGGACTTGCGGACCGCCGCGCGCCAGTGGCGGGGAAGAATGCTCTGCAAGGTGTAGTGGGCGCTCTTGGAACGAACGGCCATGGCCAGCTTCGCGGAGGACCAGGGCACGTGGTTCGGCCCCTTGCCGATGACCGGCCAGAGCGACATCACGTCATACAGCGGCGTCATCCGGTAACGTCCCTCTGGCAAAAGGAACACGGAGAAGTTCTTGGCGTGCCCATCCGTGGCCGCGAGCAACCAGGAGGCGAGTTGCGTGCAGAGGAAGTGCGTCACGTCGGCCTGTGCGGCCTGGCCGCCCGACAGTACTTGCATGACCTGCTGCATCCCCGGGCCGCCAGAGGCCTCGTACTTGTCCCGGGAGGGCAGGCCCATCACCTGACAGAAGTCTTCCTGGGGGATGCGCGCGATCCAGCGTTGGCCATCGTCGTGCGTGAACCAGGCGCGGTCGAAGCGCTCGACGACAAGCACGGTCTGGTCACCGAAACGCGCCATGTCGGTGGTCGCCACGGGCAGCCCCAATGCTTTCAGGAACTGCGCGCAGAGCCACTCGTTCTGAACGGAATGCGTGAGGTCCAGGCGCCGGCCACCGACGCGCCCCAGAGGCAGCTTGAGGATGTGCGTGGTCGGCGTGGCTCGCAACGGGCGTCGCCATCGGCCGTCGACGCGCAGCAAGGCGGTTTTTTCCTGGGCGCCGGCGATCGAGATGCGAAACCGGTCGTCTTCCTCCTGGCCGCCGGGGCCCGGGTCGGTCACCACACCCCGGAGATGCCTTTCGATGGCGGCATCGCTCATCGGCTCGCTGTCGAGGCGGTCGAACCCGGCGGGCTCGACATCGGGGGGAAGCAGTTGGACGGCGCCGACGCAGTCGCGGCCGATGGCCTGAAGCAGGTCGAACGCGTCGGTCGACCCCGTCTTGAAGCGAATCGACAGTCGGCGACGGATGCGTTCGTCATCGGGCAGCAGGTTGTCGAAATAGTTCTCGACGACGGTGCCCGAGACCGTCCGGTCGGGTGTGATCGGTATCGAGAGCGACAGTGGTCTCGAGCGGGGAGACTGCAACCAGGTCGGTGCGTAGATGAATCGATGCGCCGCGGACCGACGGCGCTGCCAGGTTCCGACCTGCTGCCCGTTCATCCAGACCCCAAGCTCGGTCAGTCCATCAGCCATGAGGCATGTGCAAGCCGATGGCGTGAATCACCACTCGCCTTTGGGGTTGTCTTCGCTGTGTCGTCTGGTGCCGATGGGCCGCACTCGCGTGGGTGAGGGCACCCCCGATCCGCTCTGGATTCCGCTCGCTGCCTTGGTGCGGCTCGAAGAAGGGCCGCCGTCACGAATCACGATCTGCACGTTCAGCGCGTTCAGGACCTTCATCAGTTGCTCGACACTGACCGCGCCCGGATTCGCTTCGATGTCTGCCACGCGCGATTGCACGACCCCGAGCAAACGGGCCAGGCCGACCTGCGTCAGGCCGCGCTGCTTTCGCAACGATCGCAACTGCTGTCTCAGCTGGCCCGGGATCGAAAGGGGATAGTCCACGACGTCAGGATATCGCTTTCGGGCGATTGGCTCAAAAATATCTTTTTAAAAAGATAAATGCCATGAATCTTATATAAGCGATATTTAGGTAAAATCGCATAAAAGCGATAAGTTTGCAGCCCGCTTTCCGGCTTCTTGTGGCGCTGTTCGCATCGATGACGACGGCGCGCGATGCACTTGCCCTTAGCGGGTCGCGCCACTCGCCTCATCACCTCATCGCGTCAAAGGCTCCTCTGATGCTGCGGCCACGTCGCTCCACCCGCCGCCGAGCGCGCGATAGAGCGAGACCAGCGTCTGCAGCTGCAAGGCCTGCGTCTGCACCAGCGCCTGCTGCGCGGTGAAGAGCGAGCGCTGCGCGTCGAGCGTGTCGAGGTAGCTCGCGGCGCCGTTCTTGTAGCGCAGGTCGGCCAGGCGATACGTGACGGCGAGCGCGTTGGTCTGCGCGGCCTGCGCGCGCAGCTGCTCGCCGAGCGTCGCACGGCCGGCGAGCGCGTCGGCCACTTCGCGGAACGCGGTCTGGATCGACTTCTCGTATTGCGCGACGGCGATGTCGCGGTTCACCTTGGCCACGTCGAGGTTGGACTGGTTGCGGCCGAAGTCGAAGATCGGCTGCAGCAGCTGCGCGGTGCCGGTGATCGCGAAGGTGCCGCTCTTGAAGAGGTTCGAGAGCTGGGTGCTCGCGCTGCCGGCCGTGGTGGTGAGCGAGATGCGCGGAAAGAACGCGGCCCGCGCCGCGCCGATGTTGGCGTTGACCGCGATAAGCTGCTGCTCGGAAGCGCGCACGTCGGGCCTTCGGGTGAGCAGATCAGACGGCAGGCCCGCGGGCAGGTCGCCCGGGATCTGCTGCTGGTCAAGCGCGAGCCCCGCCGGCAGGTCGGCCGGCATCGGCTCGCCGACCAGCAGCTGCAGCGCGTTCTCGTCCTGCGCGCGCTGGCGCTGGGCCTGCGCAAGCGCGACGTTGGCGCCTTCGAGCAGCGACTCCGACTGCCGATACTCGAGCTCGCTCGACGCGCCGTTGTCGAAGCGGAGCTTCGTGAGTCGCGCGCCGTCGACACGGGTCGCGAGCGTCTGCCGCGTCACGCGCAGCAGCTCCTCGTCGGCCAACGTGCTCAGGTACGCATTGGCCACCGACGAGATCAGGCTGATCTGCACCGCCTTGCGCGTTTCCGTGGTCGCGAGGTATTGCGCGAACGCGGCTTCGCTCAGGTCGTGGACACGGCCGAACAGGTCGAGCTCGTAGTTGCTGATCTGAAGGCCGGCGGCATACGAGGTGACCACGCCGCCGCCGAACGCCTGACGCTGCACGGTCGCGCCCGCGCCGACCGTCGGCAGCTGGTCGGCACGCCGCACCTGGTACGTCGCCCGCGTCTGCTCGATGTTGAGCACCGCGACGCGCAGGTCGCGGTTGTTCTGCAACGCGATCTCTATCAGGCGCTTCAGGCGCGCGTCGGCGAAGAAGCGCTGCCATTCGATGTCGGCCGCGGCCGTGGTGCCCGGCACGACGCCGAGCGCGGTGGCGAGCGGGTAGGTCGCGGCGATCGGCGCGGCGGGTTGCTGGTAGTGGGGGATGAGCGATGAGCAGCCGGCGAGCGCGGCCATCAGCGCAGCGAGCGCGAGTCTGGAAGGGATGCGCCGCACGGCGCTCACCCCAGCCCTCTCCCGCAAGCGGGAGAGGGAACGAACCGTTGACCGCTCTCTCGCCGGCGGGAGACGGGAGCGAGCCGGTGCCGACTCGCCCGCTGGCGGCAGAGGGGAGCGAGCCATTGCACCCTCGCCCGCTTGTGGCACAGAACAGCGAGCCATGGCCCCCTCTCCCGCTTGCGGGAAAGGGCTGGGGTGAGGGTTGCCTCCAACGGCGACATGTCTGTTCGCTGCGTCAGGCCAGACGCGGAGCTCGGGCGCGAGCGGCTCACACATGGCCACCTCCGTCGACAGCGCCCGCGGGTGCGTTCGCGTCGGGCGACGCCCCCTCCGTTGCCCCCGACCCTCGCTTGACGCGCCCCTTGAACACCTTGCGCACGACCACGAAGAACACCGGCACGAAGAACACCGCAAGCACGGTCGCGGTGATCATGCCGCCCATCACGCCGGTGCCGATCGCGCGCTGGCTTGCCGAACCCGCCCCCGACGAGACCACGAGCGGCAGCACGCCGAGGATGAACGCGATCGATGTCATCAGGATCGGCCGGAAGCGCAGATGCACCGCCTTCAAGGTCGCCTCGACGAGGCCCATGCCCTCGGCATACAGGTCCTTCGCGAACTCGATGATCAGGATCGCGTTCTTCGCCGAGAGGCCGATCACGGTGATGAGGCCGACTTTGAAGAAGACGTCGTTCGGCATGCCGCGCATCGAGGCGCCCACCACCGCGCCGAGAACGCCGAGCGGCACCGCGAGCAGCACCGCGAACGGGATCGACCAGCTCTCGTACAACGCAGAGAGACACAGAAAGACCGCAAGCAGCGAGAACACGAGCAGGATCGTCGCGGTCGATCCCGACAGGCGCTCTTCGCGCGATTGCCCGGTCCACTCGAAGCCGAAGCCGGGCGGCAACTGCGTGGCGAGGCGCTCCATTTCGTTCATCGCGTCGCCAGTGCTGTAGCCCGGGCCCGCATCGCCCGCGATGCGCATCGTCGGGTAGCCGTTGTAGCGCACGGTCTGCATCGGTCCGGTGATCCAGCGCGTCGTCGCGATGGCACCGAGCGGAACCAGCTTGCCGGTGTTGTTGATGACGTTGAGCTTCATCAGGTCGTCGGGCTGCATCCGGAACGGCGCGTCGGCCTGCACCACCACGCGCTGCAGGCGGCCGGCGTTCGGGAAGTCGTTGACGTAGGTCGAGCCGAGCGCCGTCGCGAGCGTGGTGTTGATCGCGTCGAACGCCACGCCGAGAGCGCTCGCGCGATCGCGGTCGATGTCGATCTGCAACTGCGGCGCGTCTTCGAGACCGTCGGGCCGCACACCCGCGAGGATCTTGCTCTGCCCTGCCAGACCCAGCATCTGGTTGCGCGCCCCGAGCAGCGCCGCGTGGCCGTTGCTGCCGCGGTCCTGCAGGCGGAACGTGAAGCCGGTGGCGTTGCCGAGTTCCTGGATCGCCGGCGGGCTGATCGCGAAGATGAACGCATCGCGCACGCCTGAAAGCGCGCCGAAGGCCCGGCTGGCCAGCGTCTGCGCCGAGTGTGCGGTGCCCTTCCGTTCGTCCCAGGGTTTAAGCGGAATGAACGCGAGCGCGGCGTTCTGGCCGCTGCCCGAGAAGCTGAAGCCGAGCACGCTCACCATCTTGTCGACCTCGGGTTGCGCGAGGAAGAATTTCTCGGCCTGGTCCATCACCGCTCTCGTCCGCTCTTGCGAGGCGCCTGGTGGCAACTGCACGTTGGCGATGATGTAGCCCTGGTCTTCGTTCGGCAGGAACGAATTCGGCATGCGGGTGTACAGCAAAGCGACCACCCCGACGATCGCGAGGAACAGGACCATGAACCGACCGGTGCGCTTCAGCATCTTCGCAATCCAGCCCTCATACCCGTGCGTGACGGACACGAAGCCGCGGTTGAACCAGCCGAAGAAGCCGCTCTTTTCGTGCTTGTGGCCGGCCTCGACTGGCTTCAGAAACGTGGCGCACAGGGCCGGCGTGAGCGAGAGCGCGAGGAACACCGAGAACAGCATCGCGCTCACCATCACGAGCGAGAACTGGCGGTAGATGTTGCCGACCGAGCCCGAGAAGAACGCGAGCGGTAGGAACACCGAAACCAGCGTGACGGTGATGCCGATCAGCGCGGCGGTCACTTGGCTCATCGCCTTCTTGGTCGCATCGCGCGGCGAAAGGCCCTCCTCGCTCATGATGCGTTCGACGTTCTCGATCACGACGATCGCATCGTCGACCAGGATGCCGACTGCGAGCACCATCGCGAACATCGTCAGCACGTTGATCGAGAAGCCGAACGTGAACATCATGCCGAACGCGCCGAGCAGCGCGACCGGCACCACGATGGTCGGGATCAGCGTGTAGCGCAGGTTCTGCAGGAAGAGGTACATCACGAGAAAGACGAGGATCACCGCCTCGACCAGCGTCTCGACGACCTGGCTGATCGAGATCTTGACGAACTTCGAGCTGTCGTACGGGATGTCCCATTTCACGCCGGCGGGGAAGTAGGCCGCGAGTTCGCCCATGCGCTGGCGGATCGCGGTGGCGGTGGCGAGCGCGTTGCCGGTCGGCGAGAGCTGCACGCCGATGCCGGTCGAGGGCTTGCCGTTCAGCCGGATCGAGGTGCCGTAGTTCTGGCCGCCGAGCTCGATGCGCGCGACGTCGCGCAGACGCACGGACGAGCCGTCGGTGTTGGCACGCAGCACGATGTCGCCGAACTGCTTCTCGGTCGTCAATTGGCCGGCGACGACCACGGTCGCGAAGGTCTTCTGGCCGGTGATGATGGGCAGGTCACCGATGGTGCCCGACGAGACCTGCGCGTTCTGTGAACGGATCGCGGCGTTCACGTCGGCCGGCGAGAGGTTGAAGCCGACCAGCTTGGCCGGGTCGATCCAGATGCGCATCGAGCGCTCGGTGCCGAAGAGCTGGGCCTGGCCGACCCCGGGGATGCGCTGGATCTCGGGCAGCACGGTGCGGGAGGCGTAGTCGCCGAGTGCGACCGGCGTGAACTCGGCTCTGTCGCTCGACAGGATGGTGAAGAGCAGGAAGTTGGCGCGCGCCTTGTCGACGCGCACGCCTTGCTGCGTCACGGCCGCGGGCAGGCGCGGCGCGGCGCGGCTCAGGCGATTCTGAACGTCGACCTGCGCGAGGCTCGCGTTGGTGCCCGACTCGAACGTGAGCGTGATCGCGCCCGAGCCGTTGGCCTGGCTCACCGATTCCATGTAGATGAGACCGGGCGAGCCGTTCATTTCCTGCTCGATGACGCTGATCACGGTGTCTTCGAGCGTCTGTGCCGAGGCGCCCGGGTAGGTCGCGCTCAACACGATGGAAGGCGGCGCGACGGACGGGTACTGCGCGATCGGCAGCTCCTTGATGGCGACGCCGCCGAGCAGCAGGATGAAGAGCGCGATGACCCACGCGAAGATCGGTCGGTCGATGAAGAACTGGGCCATGCTGCGGGGGCCTCAGCTTCCGGAAGCGGTCGAGGCCGCGGCAGATGCAGCGGCCGGCGCCGGTGTCGCGCCCGCCAGCGCTGGCGGGCCCGCGCCGGCCGGCGCGCTCGCCGCCGGCGGCGCCCAGGGAACCGGCTTCACCGACGCGGCGCCGCGCAATTTCTGGAAGCCGTCGACCATCACCATCTCGCCGGCCTTCAGGCCATCGAGCACGACCCACTGGCCGTCGACCGCGGTGCCGATCTTGACCGGGCGCGGCGTGAACTTGCCGTCAGCGGAGACCACCATCACGCTGTCGCCGGTCGAGCCGCGCGTGACGGCCTGCTGCGGCACGACGATGCCCGCCTCGGCCTGGGCCTGCTCGAGCCGCACGCGCACGTACATGCCGGGGAGCAGCAGGCCCTTCGGGTTCGGCACTTCGGCGCGCAGCGTGATCTGGCCCGAGGTCGGGTCGACGGTGAGGTCGGTGAACAGCAGCTTGCCGGGCTGGCCATAGTCGCTGCCGTCTTCCAGGATGATGCGCACCGGCAGCGAGCCGCCACCTGCGGAGCCGGTGGCACGATCGCCACCCGCGCGCTTGAACTGCCCGCTCGCCACGGCCTTGCGCAAGCGCAGCACATCGGTGGTCGACTGCGTGAAGTTCACATACATCGGGTTGATCTGTTGCACCACGGCGAGCGGCGTCGCTTCGCCCTGGCCGACCAACGCGCCCTCGGTGACCAGCGCTCGCCCGATGCGACCGGAGATCGGCGCCTTGACTGACGCGTAGCCGAGGTTGATCTGCGCCGTGGTGCCGGCGGCGCGTGCGGCAGCGACATCGGCCTCGGCCGTCTTCTGAGCCGCCACCGCGTTGATGTACTCCTGCTTGCTGATCGCGTTCGCTTCGACGAGCGGCTTGTAGCGCTCGGCCTGCGCCGTGGCCTGCGTGGCGTTGGCCTGCGCGCGGGCGAGCGTGGCCTGCGCACTCGCGAACTGCGCCTGGTAGGGCGCGGCATCGATCGAGAACAGCGGCTGGCCGGCGCGCACCTCGCTGCCCTCTTCGAACAGGCGCTTCTGCAGGATGCCGGCGGCACGCGCCCGCACCTGCGCCACGCGGGAAGCCTCGAGCCGGCCGGGCAGTTCGGTCGCGAGACCGACCGCGCGTGGCGCGACCGTGATCACGCCGACCTCGGCGGGTGGCGGCGCACCGGCGGGCGCGCCGCCGGGCTTCTGGCCGCAGGCGACGAGCAGGCCCAACGCCAGCGCGGCCGCCGCGACGCGGGTGGTCGTGCGCGCAAGCGCGATGCCACGGGTCGACTCGGGGAATGGCGATGAAAACATGCGAAGCCTTGTAGAGAGCGCGCGCAGGCCGCGGGCGCGTAACCCACCGCTCGAACGCATCGACGCCGATCGACGGGCGCGCGCCACGGCGAGGCCTGACAGGAAAGCCAGTATACATACACGAATGGATGTAAGCTCGGCGCCCCACGTCATGGAACGGTCATGGCCCGCAAGACCAAGCTCGAAGCCCAGGCGACCCGCCGCCACATCCTCGACACCGCCGAGCTGGTGTTCGAGCGCGGCGGCGTTTCGGGCACCTCGCTGCAGGAGATCGCGAAGGCGGCAGGCCTCACGCGCGGCGCCATTTACTGGCACTTCAGGGACAAGGCCGATCTCTTCATCGCGATGATGGACCGCGCCACCCTCCCGCTCGAAGAAACCGACGATGTGTGCGGCTTCAAGGAGGCCGAGCCCACGGTCGCGCAGATGCGCAACGGCTTCGTCAACGTGCTGAAGCGCCTGGTCGCCGACCCACAGATGCGCCGCGTTTTCGAGATCGCGAAACACAAGGTCGAGTACGTCGACGAGATGCGGGCGGTGCGCGCGCGGCACATCGATGTGCGCCACGCCTGCCTCGCCGACGTGGCGCGCACGCTGCAGCGTGCGATGAAGCGCGGCGAGCTTTCGCGGCGCATGTCGGCGCGCGTCGCCGCGATCGGGCTGCACGCGTTGCTCGACGGCCTGATCCACAACTGGATCCTCGACCCGAACGCGTTCAATCTCGTGAAGGTCGGCGCCGAGACGATCGATGCCTACCTCGCCAGCATGGCGCCTGCACCCTCGCCCTCATCCCACCCCTTTCCTGCAAGCGGGAGAGGGGGTCGCAGGTCGGTCGCGCTCGCGGCATCCTGAAAAGCCGCAAGCAGCGCTTTTTCCCTCCCCGCTTGCGGGAGAGGGACGGGGTGAGGGTCAGCAAGCCGTCACTTGAGCACGCCGTACGGCAGCGGGATCCAGCGGTAGCCCTTGCCTTCGGCACGGATGTGGCCAAGGCCCGGGAACGACAGGTGCGAGGCGCCGATCAGCGCACCTTCGGCCTCGGTTTCGGCGAATACGCGCTTCCTTTGCGCGTAGGCGGCCTTGGTGTCGGAGTCGTACTGGATCGTGATCGCCGGTTCGGGAAACTGCACCGTCGCGACGTGGATCAGGTCGCCCCACAGCACGAGCTTCTGGCCTTTGCTCTCGACCTTGTAGATGCTGTGACCGGGCGTGTGGCCCGCCGCCGCGACGGCCTTGATGCCGGCGACCAGTTCGGTGTCGCCGGTGAACGGCTTGAAGCGACCGGACGCGACGTAGGGGTTCAGCGACGTCTGAGCGCCCTGGAAAAAGCCCTTCATCGCAGCGGGAGCCTTGTCGAGGTTCTCCTTGCTCAGCCAGTAGTCGGCGTCCTTCTGGTCGGCACGGACCGTGGCGTTCGGGAACGCCATCTTGCCTCCGGTCATCAGCCCGCCGACGTGGTCGCCGTGCATGTGGGTGATGTAGATCTCGTCGACCTGCTCGGGCTGGTAGCCCGACGCCTTCAGGTTCGCCACCAGCGTGCCCGCGGTCGGGCCGAACAGGCCGTTCGTGCCGGTGTCGATCAACACCAGCTTGGCGCCGGTGTTGACGAGAAAGCCGTTCACCGAGGTTTCGACGGGCGACTTCAGCAGGTCGCGGTGCAACGATTCCTCGACGTGCACGGCGGTGGTGTCGAGCAGCAGCTTACCGGCGTCGAGCGAGATGGTGCCGTCGGAGAGCGCGGTGACTTCGAAGTCGCCGAGCATCACGCGGTAGTAGCCCGGCGCCTGCGTTTTCACCTGGGGCGCAGCCGCTTGCGCGCCGAGCGTGCACAGGCTCAGCGCGAGCGTGGCGCCGAGGGCGCGGATCGAGGGGTGCAGGTTCATGGGGTCGTTCCTTGTGGTCGATGAATGGATCGGTTCAGCCGCGTTCGAACTTGAACACCGCCGTGCTGGCTCGCAGGTTGGGCCATGTACGCACCGCCGCATCGTTCTGGATGCCGAACGAGTCGAGGATGCGCAACCCGTCCTTGCGCGCGAGCACTTCGAAATCGGCGTACGTGCCGACGCGGATGTTGGGGGTGTCGTACCACTGGTAGGGCAAGGTGCGGGTGACCGGCATGCGGCCCACCGCCACCTGCAGTCGGTTCGGCCAGTGCGCGAAATTCGGGAAGCTCACGATGCCGACGCGACCGACGCGCGCGGTCTCGCGCAGCATGCGCTCGGTGTTGCGCAGGTGCTGCAGGGTGTCAAGCTGCAACACGACGTCGAAGCTCGTGTCGTCGAAGAGCGCCAGCCCTTCCTCGAGGTTGAGCTGGATCACGTTGACGCCGCGTCGATGGCAGGCGAGCACGTTGGCATCGTCGATCTCGATGCCGTAGCCGGTGCAGCCGCGCGCGTCTTTCAGGTGCGCGAGCAACGCGCCGTCGCCGCAACCGAGGTCGAGCACGCGCGAGCCGTGCGGCACGAGTTCGGCGATGAGTGTGAAGTCGTTCATCGCGCGTCTTCGTGCTCGACCTCGACCTCGGCCGCGAGATTCTCGAAGCATGCGCGCAGCACACCGTGGTAGCGCGGGTCGTCGAGCAAAAAGGCGTCGTGACCGTGCGGCGCGTCGATCTCGGCATAGCTGACGTCGAGCCGGTTGTCGACAAGCGCCTTCACGATTTCGCGCGAGCGCGCCGGCGCGAAGCGCCAGTCGGTCGAGAAGCTCACCAGTTGGTAGCGGCAGCGCGCCGCGGCGAAGGTGGCGGTCAGGTCGCCGCTGTGTGCGCGCGCAGGGTCGAAGTAGTCGAGCGCGCGGGTGATGAGCAAGTAGCTGTTGGCGTCGAAGTACTCGCTGAACTTGTCGCCCTGGTGACGGAGATAACTCTCGATCTGGAACTCGATGTCCTGCGTGGTGTAGCCGAGCACCGCGGCTTGCATGTCGCGGCCGAACTTGGCTTCCATCGCGTCGTCGGAGAGGTAGGTGATGTGGCCGATCATGCGAGCCACGCGCAGGCCGCGGCGCGGAATGACGCCGTGGGCCTGGTAGTTGCCGCCGTGGAAGTCGGGGTCGGTGACGATCGCGCGCCGCGCCACTTCGTTGAACGCGATGTTCTGCGCCGAGAGATTGGGCGCCGTCGCGACCGCGACGCACTGGCGCAGCCGCGTCGGGTAACGCAACGACCAGCCGAGCGCTTGCATGCCGCCGAGGCTGCCGCCGAGCACGGCCGCGAGCCGGCCGATGCCGAGCGCATCGACGACGCGCGCCTGCGCATCGACCCAGTCCTCCACCGTGAGGACCGGAAAGTCGGCGCCATAGGGCCGACCTGCGGCCGCCGGGTCGGGGTTCGCCTGCATCGGCCCGGTCGAGCCGAAGCACGAGCCGGGATTGCTGATGCCGATCACGAAGAAGCGGTCGGTGTCGAGCGGCTTGGCCGGCCCGACGAGGTTGTTCCACCAGCCTTCACTTTTCTCGGTGCCTTCATAGGTGCCGGCGACGTGATGCGACGCGTTGAGCGCGTGGCACACCAGCACCGCGTTGCTTCGCGCCGCGTTCAGCGTGCCGTAGGTTTCGTAGGCGAGCGTGTAATCGGCGAGCTGCTGGCCGCTCTGCAACGGCAGCGGCAAATCGAAGTGCATGGTTTGCGGAGAGACAGGGCCGATGTCGTTCATGGGGCCGTGACTCTAGCCTGCATGCCAAGATCGCCACCTCGCGACAGGACGCACGCGCGCTTGCACAAGAACGGCAGGAGACTCGACATGGGCTGGTTCGACGGCTACGACGGCAAGACCTACAACGTCAACGACAGCATGGTGTTCGCGCGCGTCGGCGGCAAGCCGGACGGCGCGCCGGTGCTGCTGCTGCACGGCTTTCCGCAAAGCCACGCGATGTGGCATCGCGTCGCGCAGCGCATCGGCGGCGACTTCCGACTCGTGATGGCCGACCTGCGCGGCTATGGCGACTCGGCCAAGCCGCCCGGCGACATCCGGCCGGGCCACGAGCACAGCAACTACAGCAAGCGCGTAATGGCGGCCGACCTCGCCGCGTTGATGAGCGAGCTCGGACACGAGCGCTTCGCGGTCGTCGGCCACGACCGCGGCGGCCGCGTCGCGCACCGGCTCGCGCTCGATCATCCGCAGCGCGTGACGCAGCTCGGCGTGATCGACATCGCGCCCACGCTCGACATGTACGAGCAGACCGACATGCGTTTCGCGAGCCTCTACTACCACTGGTTTCACTTGATCCAGCCGGCGCCGCTGCCCGAACGCATGATCGGTGGCGATGCGCTCTTCTACCTGCGCACCAAGCTCGGCCGCTGGGGCGCGGGCAGCGCCGTCAACGAGCCGCAAGCGCTGGCCGACTACGAGCGCTGCTTCTGCAACGCCGCCGCCATCCACGCGGCGTGCGAAGACTATCGCGCGTCGTTCACCATCGACCTCGAACACGACCGCGCCTCGCGCGCGGCCGGTGAGAAGGTCGCTTGCGACATGTTCGTGCTGTGGGGCGACAAGGGCGTGGTCGGGCGGCTGTTCGATCCGCTCACGCTGTGGCACGCGCAATGCGCGAAGAACGTCACCGGCGAGAGGGTCTCGGCCGGGCATTACATCCCGGAAGAACTGCCCGAGGACACGGCTCGCTTGCTGCGCAGCTTCCTCAAGAGCACGCTTTGACTTGCTCCCTCTTCCTCCGGGAGAGGGGACAGGGACGAGCGCTCAGCCCGGCGCCGCCGTGTCGATGAAGCTCTGTCGGACGCTCAGCTTCTCGGCCAGCCGTGCCACGTTGCTGTGGTTGTTGCGCCAGTTGATCTCGCCGAAGCGGTGGTCGAGGTAGCCGAGCGCGCAACCGACCGCGATGTCGGCGAGCGACATGTGAATGCCCGTGCACCACGGCTTGTCGCCCAGGCCGGTTGCGATGGCTTCGAGCGACGCGTGAACCTTCTTCATTTGACGATCGATCCAGGCCTGGCTTCGCTGCTCGGTGGTGCGCCCGCCCCACGTCGCCTCGAGGCGGGCGAGGATGAGGGCGTCGCAAATGCCGTCGGCGAGCGCCTCCCAGGTGCGCACCTCGATGCGTTCGCGGCTCGCTTCGGGGATCAGCCGGCTCACCGGAGAGCGGGTGTCGAGGTATTCGACGATGACGCGTGAGTCGAACAGCGCTTCGCCGCCTTCCATCACGAGGCACGGCACCTTGCCGAGCGGGTTCGACGCGAGGATCGCGTCGCTCCCCCACACGTCTTCGTCTTCGAGCCGGTAGTCGAGCTTCTTTTCGGCCATCACGATGCGCACCTTGCGCACGTACGGGCTGGTCAGGGAGCCGAGCAGTTTCATCACAGGGGTCATGGGAGGCGGCAGGCGCGCAGTTTGAAATTCATTCTAGGGCGCGGGCGGCCGCCGAACGTACCTGAAACCGCCGGCGAGGCGCGCTTGCAACGCCGCGGCTGCCCCCGGCGGGCAAGCCCTGGCCGACGTTGATAATGGCGCTCTCTGCGACGGAAGCATCGATGACCCCATCGCACCTGCTGGCCCTATCCCCGCTCGACGGCCGCTATGCGGGCAAGGTCGACGATCTGCGCCCGCTGCTCTCCGAATTCGGCCTGATCCACCGGCGCGTCCAGGTCGAAGTCGAGTGGTTCATCGCCCTTTCCGATGCCGGCTTCGACGAGTTCGAGCCGCTCGCCGACGGAGCCCGCGCTCGCGCCCGTGCGCTCGTCGCGAACTTCGGCGAAGCCGATGCCGCGGCAATCAAGGCCATCGAACGCACCACCAACCACGATGTCAAGGCGGTCGAATACTGGCTCGCAGAGCGCTTTAAGGCGGTCGCCGAACTCGAACGCAGCGTCGCGTTCATCCATTTCGCCTGCACCAGCGAAGACATCAACAACACCAGCCACGGGTTGATGGTGGCGGCGGCGCGACGCGAGGTGCTGTTGCCGGCGCTCGATGCGGTCATCGCGCAACTGGTGGCACACGCGCACGCGCACGCCGACGTCGCGATGCTCTCACGCACGCACGGCCAGCCCGCGAGCCCGACCACGTTCGGCAAGGAAGTGGCGAACGTGGTGGCGCGACTCCTCAAGGCGCGGGCTCGCATCGCGGCAGTCGAACTCACCGCGAAGATGAACGGCGCGGTCGGCAACTACAACGCGCACCTGTCGGCGTATCCCGACTTCGATTGGGAGGGCTTCGCACGGCGCCTGATCGAGCACGAACTCGGCCTCGTCTTCAACCCGTACACGATCCAGATCGAGCCGCACGACTGCCTCGCCGAACTGTTCGACGCGTTCGCCGCGGCCAACACCGTGCTGGTCGATTGGGCCCGCGATGTGTGGGGCTACATCAGCCTCGGCTACCTGAAGCAGCGCACGGTGGCCGGCGAGATCGGGTCGAGCACGATGCCGCACAAAGTGAACCCGATCGACTTCGAGAACGCCGAAGGCAACTTCGGCCTTGCGAACGCCCTGCTCGCTCACATGAGCGCCAAGTTGCCGATTTCGCGCTTCCAGCGCGACCTCACCGACAGCACCGTGCTGCGCAACATCGGCGTGGCGTTCGGCCACACGCTCCTCGGTTACGAATCGCTGCAGCGCGGCACCGCGAAGCTGGAGCTGAACCGGGCCGCGATCGCGGCCGACCTCGACGACGCGTGGGAAGTGCTGGCCGAACCGATCCAGACCGTGATGCGCCGCCACGGCCTGGCCGGTGCGTACGAGCAGCTCAAGGCGCTGACGCGCGGCCGCGGCATCACGCGCGAGGCGTTGCACGGTTTCGTCCTCGGGCTGGCCCTGCCGGAAGCCGAACGCGCGCGCTTGCTCGCGCTCACGCCGGCGAACTACGTCGGCAAGGCGGCCGAACTGGCGCGCCGCATCGGTCCCGACAGCGAGCCGTGATGCGCGGGCGATGACCTTCACCGAACAGCTCGCCGGCAGTGAGCGCCAGAGCGGATCGATGCTCTGCGTCGGCCTGGACCCGGACCCGGCCCGCTTCCCCGCGCCATGGCAAAGCGACGCGAGCCGCATATTCGATTTCTGCAAGGCCATCGTCGACGCAACGCATGACCTCGTCATCGCGTTCAAGCCGCAGATTGCCTACTTCGCGGCCGAGCGCGCGGAAGACCAGCTCGAAGCGCTGATCGCGCACATCCACGCCGCCGCACCGGGCGTGCCGGTGATCCTCGATGCCAAGCGCGGCGACATCGGCGCCACCGCCGAGCGCTACGCGCGCGAAGTGTTCGAGCGCTACCGGGCCGACGCGGTGACGCTCTCGCCGTTCATGGGGCTCGATTCGATCGAGCCCTACCTCTCGTACGCCGACAAGGGCTTGCTGGTGCTGTGCCGCACCTCGAACCCGGGCGGCGCCGACCTGCAGGCGCAGACGCTCGCGTCGGGCGACCGGCTCTACGAACACATCGCGCGGATGGCCGAAGGACCGTGGAACCGGCACGGACAGCTCGGCCTTGTCGTCGGCGCCACTTACCCGGCCGAACTGGCGCGGGTGCGCGAACTGGCGCCGACCCTGCCGTTGCTGATCCCGGGCATCGGCGCGCAGGGCGGCGATGCGGCTTCGACGGTCAAAGCGGCGTGGCGTGGGGACGCCGGCACTACCACCGCGCCGATCATGGTGAGCTCGTCGCGTGCGGTGCTGTACGCGAGCAGGGGCGAGGACTTCGCCGCTGCCGCGCGCCGCGTGGCGACGGCGACGCGCGACGCTCTCGCCGGGGCGCGCTGAGGCGCGCACCAGCCAACGAAGCTCGCCGCGAAGGGCTCTTCCATGAGCGAGAGCTTTCGCGTCGTCGATACCAGAGAGAGCGAGCAGGCCGCCTCGAAGGTCGGCCGCCGGCTTCGCTGCAGGGAGTCGGTGGCGCAGCCCGAGCAGGCGCTCGCCGCCGGCATGAACGAGTGCCTCACCAGGCCGACCGCGTGACACGTGGCCTCCACCCTTTCGGCTGCGACGGTGCAAACGCGCCCACTCCGCCACAATCGCGCCTTGTCGTGACGCCCAGCGTCGTCGCCGAACTCAACAGGACGATCACCGCATGAACCGACCGACCCGCCGGGCCGCCCTCGCCTCGTTCACGCTCGCACTCGGCGCGACAGCCACCGCCGTGCACGCGCAAGCGCAGTTCCAGCCGTCGATCTACGGCGTGCTCGACGCCGGTGCGAGCCGGACGCGCGCGCCCGGTGGCCGTTACCAGTGGCTGGGCGACAGCGGCAGCCTCAGCACCAGCTACATCGGCTTCAAAGGCAGCGAAGACTTAGGCGGCGGCCTGCGCGCCAAGTTCCAGCTCGAGTCATACGTGCGCCTCGACACCGGCACCTCGGGCCGCTCCGACGGCGACCGGTTCTGGAGCCGTGACTCGTTCGTCGGCCTGCAAGGCGCGTTCGGCAGCACCGTGCTCGGCCGCAACCCGACCCCGCTCTATAGCGCGACCATCGCGTTCAACCCGTTCGCCGACTCGTTCGGCTTCTCGCCGAGCACGCGCCAGTACTACGGCTCGAATGGCGCCGTGCTGGGCGACCGCAGCTGGACCAACTCCATCAGCTACACCAGCAACTACGCCGACGGCCCGCTCCACTGGAACCTCGCGGCCAACGCGGGCGAAGGGTCGCCGGGCGCAACCGGCCGCAACCTCGGTGGCACCGTGAGCTACGTGAACGGCCCGCTCGCGCTGAGCGCGGGCGGCCAACGCCTTCGCAACAGCACGCAGGCGTTGCCGGTCGGCTTCAACCACCAGGACGCATATCAGCTCGGCGCCACCTACGACCTGACCGTCGTGCGCCTGTTCGGCCAATTCGGCCGCGCGACGACGCATGCGACGGTGGGCGTGAAGACCAACCTCTACCAGTTCGGTGGCGCGATCCCGGTCGGTGCCGGCACCATCCTCGTCGCTTATGGGCATTCGAACAGCAAGCGCACGGGCCTCAACAGCACCGACCAGACGGTCTCGATCGCTTACGACTACAACTTCTCGAAGAACACCGACGTGTACATCGCCGCGTTGAATGAGAAAGTCACGAGCCTCACGAGTGGACGCAGCGTGGCGACGGGGCTGCGGGTGCGGTTCTGACCCTTCGGTTAGCGCATCTTGCAGCACGCAAGTGCCTCCGCAATGAAGAAGCACATCGCGAAGCCGGGGGTGACCGTCGCGGGTGACGACCTCACTTCCCACACGACCGAGGCCACCTGTCGTACGACGGATCGCGGCCGCCGACGCGTGGGGCCGTGCGCAAGCTTGCCGTAAGCTCGCGACACTTGCCGCCCGAACATCCGTGCCCTCCCGCCTCAGAGCGTTGATCGTCGAAGACAACGCCATCATCCTCGAAAACTTGCAGGGCCTCCTGCATGAAGTGACCGCGGTCGACGTGGTCGGCACCGCTCGCGCAGAGCAAGAAGCATGTCGCTGGATGGACTGCAGAACCCAGGCGTGCGACGTCGCGATCATCGATCTTTTCCTGCATGGCGGCAGCGGGCTGGGCGTGCTGCAGCACATCGCTGGATATCAGAGCCCGCCTGAACGCATCGTGCTCACGAACTACGCCACGCCAGATGTGAGAGAACGCTGCAAAGCGCTCGGCGCCAGCGAGGTGTTCGACAAATCGACGGAAATCGACAAGCTGATCGACTGGCTGGCCGGTCGGGTACGGCACTAAGGGGTCGGTCCGGCTCTAGGGCAACGCGTCGCGGTAGATGCAGTTGATGACGCCGTGACACGCACAGGCGCGCAGCTTCAGCCCACTGCGGCTTTCGATCTTGTGCTGCCCGCTGCGGGCGCCGATGAGTCCGGCCTTGTGAAGTTCGCCGGCCGCGTGCCCGACCGAGCGGCGGAGCACACCCAGGGCGGGGCACGTTTAGTCGAGGTCCACCTGGGCCCGCACGACACCGGCGCGTTCGGCTGCGGCACTAAGAGACAAGCGCGTGCCCTTCGGCGCCCGCACGACCCACTCGCCCACGGCCCGATCGGCCGTGATCTCGCGTCCGGGCAAAAAAGCGTTGAGCGATTGCGTCGGCGCGTGGCCTTCGAGTTGCGGCCCTTCCATACGCGGCTTGCCGCTCATGAGCGTCACGTGCGTCTCGCCTTCGGGCCAGTGGATCTCGAACACCACGCCGCGCACCGCCTTGCGCTCGAGCGCGCGCTTGCTGATGTACGCCGGCAACCAGCCGCTGTTGCCCACGGCGAGCCGAACCCGCCATGTGTCGTCACCGAGCGCTCGCACTTCGGTGCGCAGCAGCTCGAGCTTCGGCAACGAGAGCGCGATCTGCGTCATCCAGGTCGGGAATCGCGCCGCCTCGCGTTCACGAAGATGTGGCGGCGGGTTGCGCCAGTAGTTCATCTTGTCCCAGCCGCCGATCTCGACCGCGCCGAGCTGCGGGTGCAAATAGGGCTTCCAGTCGACGTAGGCCTGGCCGTTGCACGCGTTGTCGCTCCAGGCGAGCAGCTTCAGGTCGTCTTCCACCGAATGCTCGCGATACCAGTCGACGAACTTGTAGTTCTCGATGCCCGCTTCGCGGTTCGGCGCCCACAGCTCGACGACCCAGAACAGCGCACCGAGGTGCTCGTAGATCCAGTCCTGGGTGCCGGTGATCATTTCCTTCGGGTGGTACTTGAAGTCGTGCCAGGTGCTGATGGCCGGGTAGCCCGTGAGCTTTTCGCCGAGCGCGCTGAAGCGCTTGATGGACCAGAGGTCCTCCGGGATCATGTCGTCGTCGCTCTGCGTGCCCATCGGCCGCAAGATCACGCCGCTGTGGGTATGGAAGCTGATGGCCGCGCCGATGTTCTTGTGGCGCACGATGAAGTCGACCATCGCCTTCACCTCGGGCTCGCTGGTCGGGTACTCGCCGGCGCCGACCTGCTCGAATTCCTGCCGCCACGCGGAGGGAAAGTTGCGGTTGAGGTCGAGGCCTTCGGCGTCGCGGTTGACCCGGATCGTCAGGCCGTCGTAGTTCTCGATGAAGCCCTCGGGCATCACGCGGAAGTACTCGCCGCCGAACTCACCGGGCTCGCGCGCGACCATCAGGCGCGGTTCGGTCGCGTGCTTTTTGTAGGTCCCGTGCGGGTCGAGCACGCGCATCGAGAGGATGCGCCCGTCGCCATCGACGTCTTCGGTGGTGAGGCCGTCGACGGCGGGCTCGTCGTGCGGATAGCGCCGCGTCGACGAGCGGATGTGGCGCGGCGCATCGGCCAGCGCGAGCTCGGCGCCGTCGGGGTTGAGGCGCGGGCACAGGTAGACCACGCGGGTGTCGAGCAACCGTGTGATCTGCGGGTCGGTGTCATAGCCGGTGACGAGCTGATGCAGGTAGTACAGCACCGCCGTGCTCGCGGTGAGCTCGGCCGCGTGGATGTTGCCATCGCACCAGAACGCGGGCTTGTCGGCGGCCTCGCCGGTCTCCTTCTTCGTCGCCGTAACGACCCAGATGTCGCGACCTTCGAAGCTCTTGCCGATCGAGGCGACCGCGATCAGTTCGGGGTACGCGGCGGCGTAATCGAAGAGCAGTCGCGAGAGGTCGGCGTGTTTGTAGAAGGTGTCGAAGCGCGGAATCGGGGTGGCGGACGGGGTCATGGGGTGCGTGATGAAGCGGTCAACCGCGTTCGGTGAGCAGGCGCCACCAGCTGCGCCAGCTCAACATGTTGCCGGGCGTATGGGTTTCCTCGAGCACCCCGGTCATACGCCGGATGCGACGCGGGCTGCGGCGCGCACTCCATGCCATGATGTCGACGAGCCACGGGTGCTTGTTGACGGCGTGCGCCTTCTCGTAGACGACGAAGCGCGGCTTCAATGCCTTCAGCGCGGCCTCGTAGGTGGCGCGCACCGCCGTGTCGTCTTTCGCATGCGTCCGGCCTTCGACGATGGCTTCCGCCGCGAGGATGCCGGTCTCGAACGCCTTGCCGATGCCTTCGCCGGTGAAGCCGTAGGTGGTGCCGGCCGCTTCGCCGGTCACGATCAGACCGGGCCGCGAGAAGCGCGCCCCTTCGAGCGAACAGCGCAGCGGAGCGCCCTTGGGCTCGGCGATCCACTGGCCTCCTTGCAGCAGCTCGCGCGCCGACGGGTAGACCTCGCTGAAGGCCTCGAAGGCCTTGCGCAGGTCGATCTGTTCCATCGACCGCTTCGCGTCATCGCCTTTCGTGTCGCCGTGCGCGCGCGTGTGGGCGACGCCGACGCCGATGTTGAAAACGCCGTTCGGACACGGAAAGATCCAGCCGTAGCCAGGCTTCAGCCGCGGGTGCCACAGCACTTCGAGATCGACGATCTTGCCGACCATCGCCGGGTTGCGCACATAGCCGCGCAGCGCGATCGCGCTCGGCGTGCGGCGCTCGCACATATTCGCCGCCATCAACCCCTGCGGCACCGCGCCGGTCGCCAGCACGACCCAGGTCGCGAAGATCCGGCGCTCGCCACCCTCGGCTTTCAGGCGCGCACCGATCACCAGTGGTTCGCGCGTGTCGATCGCGCGCGCGTCGTCGTTGCCGTTGCGCCGGCGCTCGTCGGGCACCGTGTCGACGGTGCCGATAAACCGCAACGGTGCGAACATGCGCGCGCCGGCAGCGATGGCCGCCTTGCACAGCAGATCGTCGAGCTGTCGGCGCGGCAGCACCGCGAGCCGGCCCGGCACATCGATGCGACCGCCGCGCGGACCGATGCAGGTCACGTGCTTCACGTGCTGCGCGATCGCATTCACCTGGGCCAACACGCCGAGCTTCTCGAGCGCGTTGAACGCATCGGGGATCAGGCCGTCGCCGCAGATCTTGTCGCGCGGGAAGGCCTGCGCATCGACCATCACCACGTCGAGGCCACCCTTCGCAAGCATCAGCGCGGCGGCGCTGCCGGCGGGGCCGGCGCCGACCACCAGCACGTCGCAACGGTCGGGGAGTTCGGAGGCGGAAAGGTTCATGGAACGAGGGCTGAACGCGGCGGGCCCATGCGCCCGGCCGCGAGCACCGCGTGAGCCTTGATGAAGCCCACCCATGCGAAGGTTTCCTGGAAAGCCGGCAACGAATCGCCGGCGCTGGCATCGGCGACCGTCGCCGCTTCAGCGGACGCCATGTCGAGGGGAGTCAGTTCAACGGAAGAGAGTGCAGCACGCGTCACTCACCAGATCGACACGCGCTTGTCGGGCGCGAGGTACATCTCGTCGCCGGGCTTCACGTTGAAGGTCGTGTAGAACGCCGGGTGGTTGCGCACCGTTCCGTTGGTGCGGTACTCCTCCGGCGAATGCGGGTCGGCCTTGATCTGCTCGAGCAAGGCTTGCGGCCGCTGCTTGCCGCGCCACGCCTGCGCGAAGCCGTAGAAGAACCGCTCGTCGCCCGACATGCCGTTCAAGACCGGCGCCGGCTTGGCCGAGAGCGAGATCTTGTAGGCCTTGTAGGCGATCTCCAGACCCGAGTTGTCAGCGATGTTTTCGCCGAGCGTGAGCTCGCCGTTCACGTTGTAGCCGGAGATCGGCGAGAACGCGTTGTATTGCGCGACGAGTGCTTTGGTCTTCTCTTCGAAACGCTTTTTATCGTCCGCCGTCCACCATTCGCGCAGATTGCCGTCGGCGTCGTACTGCGCACCCTGGTCGTCGAAGCCGTGACTGATCTCGTGGCCGATCACGGCTCCGATCGCACCGTAGTTGACGGCGTCGTCGCTGGCGGGCCCGAAGATCGGCGACTGCAGGATCGCTGCCGGAAACACGATCTCGTTCATGCCGGGGTTGTAGTACGCGTTGATGGTTTGCGGCGTCATGCCCCATTCGCCGCGGTCGATCGGCTTGCCGAGCTTGGCGAGGCCACGGTCGTATTCGAACTCGCGCGCGCGCCTCACGTTGCCGACCAGATCGTCACGCGTGAGCGTCAGTGCGCCGTAGTCGCGGAACGTCTCGGGGTAGCCGATCTTCAGCATGATCTTGTCGAGCTTTAGATAGGCCTGTTTTTTGGTTTCGGGGCCCATCCAGTCGAGCGTGGCGATGCTCTGGCGATAGGCGGTGAGCAGGTTCGCGACGAGGGCCTCCATCTTCGCCTTCGACGACGGCAGGAAATACTTCGCCACGTACTCGCGGCCGAGCCCTTCACCGATCGAGCCGTTCACGAGCTCGACGCCACGGCGCCAGCGCGGCAGGTTCTGCGTGGTGCCGCGCAGCACGGTGCCGGCGAAGGCGAACCGCGCATCGACGAAGGCCTTGTCCATGTAGGCCGCGTAGCTCGACAGCAGGCGCACCTTGGCGTATGACTTCCAAATCGGCAGCGGTGTCGCCTGCGCGAGCTTCGCGTAGCTGGTGATGAAGGTCGGCTGGCCGACGACGACGTCGGCGACCTTGTCGGTCTTCAGCGCGGGCCCGGTCACGCCGGAGGCGGCCATGTAGGCGGCCCAGTCGAAGGTCGAGGCCAGCTGCGGCAGATCCGCGATCGCGACCTTGTTGTAGGCCTTCACCGGGTCACGCAGCTCGACCTTGCTCCACTGCGCGCGCGCCACCTCGGTTTCGAACGCGAGGATGGCGGTGGCCGTCGCGAACTGATCCTTCTGGCCCGAGAGCGTGAGCAAGATCGCCATGTAGTCGACGTACTTGGAACGCACGCCGGCGAACGTGGTGTCGTCGGTCTTCAGGTAGTAGTCGCGGTCGGGCAGGCCCAGGCCGCCTTGCGAGATGAAGGGCACGTAGCGCGTCGAGTCGCGGTCGTCCTGGCCGACGCTGAGCTCGATCGGCATGGTCGCGCCGATGCGGACAAGGTGCGCCATCTCGGCGGCCATGTCGGCCGGCGTGCGCACCGCGTCGATCGTCTGCAGCTCCGAGGCAAGCGGCTTCGCGCCTAGCTTCTCGAGGGCGGCCTCGTCCATGAAGCTGCCGTACAGCGCACCGATCTTTTTCTGGTCGGCCGTGCCGCCCGGGTTCGCGGCAGAAGCTTCGACCAGGCCACGCAGATGCTCCAGCGTCTGGTCCTGGATGGTGTTGAAGATGCCGAATCGGGAACGGTCGGGCGGGATCTCGGTGCGCTTCATCCAGCCACCGTTCACATGCAGGAAGAGATCGTCCTGCGCGCGCACGGTCGGGTCGAACGCGGTCTGGTCGATGCCCGACGGCACCGCGTCGGCGGCGCGAACGGTGACCGAGGCGACGAGTGCCGCGGCAACCGCGAAGGGAAGTACGGTGGTCGACAGTTTCATGCGTGAGTTTTCAATGGGGTGGTCGGGCGTGGCTCGCGCCAGCGAGGTCGAGGTGCAGGTCGAGCGAGGTCATGGCCAACAGCGGATGCGCCAGCGCCCGCGCGCGATCACCAGATCGACACGCGCTTCTCCGGTGGCAGATACATCCCGTCGGTGGGCTTGACGTCGAAGGTCGAATAGAACGCCGGGTGGTTGCGGACCGCCCCGTTCACCCGGAATTCGCTCGGCGAGTGCGGGTCCGATTTGATCTGCGACAGCAGGGCTGCGTCGCGTGCCTTGCCGCGATGGGCTTGCGCATAGCCCTCGAAGAAACGTTCGTCACCCGAGCGGCCGTCGATGACCGGCGCCGGCTTCCCGCCGAGCGACGCGTGATAGGCCTTGTAGGCGATCTCGAGGCCCGAGTTGTCGGCGATGTTCTCGCCGAGCGTCAGCTCGCCGTTGAGGTTGTAGCCCTTGACCGGCGAGAACGCCGAGTACGCCGCCACGAGCAGCTTGGTCTTCGCTTCGAAGCGTGCGCGGTCTTCGGCCGTCCACCACGTGCGCAGGTTGCCTTTCTCGTCGTAGAGGCTGCCCTTGTCGTCGAAGCCGTGGCTGATCTCGTGGCCGATGATCGCGCCGATCGCGCCGTAGTTGACGGCGTCGTCCGACCTCGGGTCGAAGAACGGCGGGCGCAGGATCGCGGCCGGGAACACGATCTCGTTCAACGACGAGTTGTAATACGCGTTCACCGTCTGCGGCGTCATGTGCCACTCGTCGCGATCGACCGGCTTGCCGAGCTTGGCGAGGTTGTGCGCGTAGTCGAAGTCTCGGGCCCGCGTGTGGTTGCCGACCAGGTCGTCGGGCTTGATCACGACGTTGCTGTAATCGATGAAGCTCTTCGGGTAGCCGATCTTCGGCGAGAAGGTCGCGAGCTTGGCCTGCGCTTCCTTCTTGGTCGCGGGCGTCATCCAGTCGATGGAATCGATGCTCACCTTGTAGGCGGCGAGCAGATTGGCGACGAGCTTCTCCATGCGTACCTTCGAGTCGGGCGGGAAATACGCTTCGACGTAGAGCTTGCCGAGCGATTCGCCGACCGAGTTCTGCACCAGCGTCACGCCGCGCTTCCAGCGCGGCCGGTTCTCAGTCACGCCGCTGAGCGCTGTGCCGGCAAAGGCGAAGCGCGCATCGACGAACGCCTTGCTCAAATAGGGCGCGTAACTGTCGAGCAACCGCACGCGAAGGTAGGCCTTCCAAACCGGCAACGGCGTCGCCGCCATCTCGCTTGCCATCAACGCGAGGTAGCTCGGCTGCGCGACGATCACGTCGCCGCTCTTGCCGGCGAGTTCGGTGCTCTCGAGCCACGCCGGCCAGTCCATGCCGGGCGCAAGGCCGGGCAGCGACTTCATGTCGACCTTGTTGTAGGTCTTGACGGGGTCGCGGTTCTCGACCTTGGTCCACTGGCCCTTGGCGAGCGCGGTCTCGAGGTTGATGACGGCCTGCGCCATCGTCGGGCCGTCCCACACCGCGCCCGACAAGTCGAGCATCTTCGCGACGTAGCTCGCGTAGGCGGTGCGCGCTTCTTTGAACTTCGCGTCGTCGGTGAGCAGGTAGTAGTCGCGGTCGGGCAGGCCGAGGCCGGACTGGCCGAAGTTGGGCACGTAGCGCGTCGCGTCACGGTCGTCCTGCTCGATCCTGACGCGGATCGGCGTGGCGACCTCGATGCGCGTCAGGTGGCCCATCGCGGCGGCGAGCTGCGACACGTTCTGCACCTTGTCGATCGCCGCGAGTTCGGCGGCGAGCGGTGCGATGCCGAGTTTGTCGACGGCGGCCTCGTCCATGAAGCTGGCGTAGAGGTCGGCGATACGCCGGGCATCGGCGTCGCCCGGCTTTGCGCTCTCGGTCGCCTCGACGAGCACCTTCAGGTTGTCCTGCACCTGGTCGTTGATGGTGTCGAACGAACCGAGTCGCGAGCGGTCGGCGGGAAACGGCGTGTTGTTGAGCCAGGTGCCGTTGACGTGGCGGAAGAAGTCGTCCTGGGCACGCACGGTCGGGTCGGCGGCGCTCGCGTCGATGCCGGAAACGAGCGCGGCTGGTTCCGCGGCGATCGCGGCGCCGAGCAGGCTCATGCAGGCGGCGAGCGCAGACGCGAGGGCGATTCTTTTCATCGGAAGTCTTTCACTGCACGGGCGCGGGCGACCGCAGACAAAGCGCCGACAGGCGCCGAGCCGGCGACTTTACGTCGGAATGAAAAGCGCTTTCTTGCGTGCGGCCTGCGTGCGGCCTGCGTGCGGCTGGCGACGCCGCGGGTTCGAGGCTGGACGACCGCGCCGACCCGATGGCTGCGGCAGGCTCAGAGCTCCTCGTAGAGCGGCAAGGTCAGGAACTCCTCGAACGCATCCTGGGTGCTCATCTGCGTGAAGATCTCCGCGGCGCGGTCGAACTTGCCAGCCGCATTTTCACGTTCAGCGCCGGCCTTGATCTTCGCGAGCTCTTCGGGCACCAGCGCCTTCACGAGCTCGGCCGTGACCTTGCGACCATCGTCGAGCACGCCCTTCGGCGTGCAGATCCATTGCCACACCTGTGAACGGCTGATCTCCGCCGTGGCCGCGTCTTCCATCAGGTTGTGGATCGGCACGCAGCCGTTGCCGGCGAGCCAGGCGCCGAGGTAATGGATGCCGACGTTGATGTTCATCCGCAGGCCGGCTTCGGTGATCGGCGTCTCGGGCCTGAAGTCGAGCAGGTCGGCGCCCCTGACGTCGACCTCGGGCTTCTGCTTGTCGAACTGGTTGTCGCGATCGCCCAGCACCGCGACGAACTCCTTCATCGACGCCTCGACCAGGCCCGGGTGCGCGACCCAGCCGCCGTCGTAGCCGTCGGTCGCGTCGCGGCGCTTGTCGGCGATGATGCCGGCCATCGCGGCCTCGTTCTTCGCCGGGTCGTTCTTGATCGGGATCAACGCGCTCATGCCGCCGATCGCCGGCGCTCCGCGCTGGTGGCAGGTCTTCAGCAGCAAGAGCGCGTAGCTGCGCATGAAGGGCGCGGTCATCGTCACCTGCGCGCGATCGGCGAGGCAGAACTCGCGGTCGAGCTTGAATTTCTTGATGCAGCTGAAGATGTAGTCCCAGCGCCCGGCATTGAGCCCGGCCGAGTGCTCGCGCAGTTCGTAGAGGATCTCGTCCATCTCGAACGCCGCGAGGATGGTCTCGATCAGCACCGTCGCCTTGATCGTGCCCTGCGGCAGGCCGAGCTCGTTTTGCGTCGTCACGAACACGTCGTTCCAGAGCCGCGCCTCGAGGTGGCTCTCCATCTTCGGCAGATAGAAGTACGGCCCGGCGCCACGCGCCAGTTGTTCCTTCGCGTTGTGGAACATGAAAAGCGCGAAGTCGAAGAGCCCGCCCGACACGCGTTGGCCATCGACGAGCACGTGCTTCTCGTCGAGATGCCAGCCGCGCGGCCGCACCTGCAGCGTCGCGATCTCCTTGTTGAGCACGTAGGTCTTGGGTAGCCCCGACGGTGTCTGCTGCTCGAAGCGCAGCGTGCGGCGGATCGCCTCGCCGAGGTTGATCTGGCCCTGGATCTGGTTCGACCAGACCGGCGAATTGCTGTCCTCGAAGTCGGTCATGTAGCTGTCGGCGCCGGAGTTGAGCGCGTTGATGACCATCTTCGCGTCGACCGGCCCGGTGATCTCGACGCGACGGCGATGCAGCGCCTTCGGCACCGGTGCGACCTGCCAGTCGCCGTCACGGATGTGCTTCGTCTCGGCGAGGAAGTCGGGGCGCTCGCCGGCATCGAGCCGCTTCGTTCGCTCGATGCGGGCGGCCAGCAGCGCCTGGCGACGCGGCTCGAACGCGCGATGCAGCTTCGTGATCAGTTCGAGCGCGGGCAGTGTGAGGATGCGTTCGAAGCCCGGCAGGATGGGTGCGTTGATCTGCACGCCGGCGGGCATCTCGATGCTTTGAGCGAAGGTCGAGGTCGTGGTGTTCGAGGCGGTCATGGTGCTCAAGATCAGAAAAAATGGCGAAAGGATTCCGGCGCTCGACGCTTCAGGGTTCGAAGAAGCCGAGCACGTCGTCGAGCGTCGTGCCGATGCGCGTCGGCTCGGTGTCGAGCATTTCGAGCGGCAGGTTGAAGCGGTTGATCCAGAGCGTGGTGTAGCCGTACCAGGCCGCGCCGATCGCGTCCCAGCAGTTGCTCGAGACGAACAGAATCTCGAGCGCGGGCATGCCGAACGCCGCGGGTCCGAGCGCGTAGGTGGCGGGGTCGGTCTTGAAGCGGCCCGTGCCGTCGACGCTCAACACCGGATCGACGAGACCCTCGAAGCCGGCGTGCGCAATCGCCGATGCGAGCATGTCGGGGTCGCCGTTGCTCAGGATGCCGGCGCGGATCGAGCGCGACTTCAGGGTCTGCAGCACGGCGAGGTTTTCGGGAAACGGCGCGAGGTGGTCGTAGCAGGCCATCAACTCGTCTTCGATCGCTTGAGCAAGATCGAGCCTCAGGCGTTTGGCGGCATAGCGAAGGCCGCCGCGCGTGAGGTCGCTGAAGCTGCGCTCGCGGCCGCTCATCGAGGTCAGCCGCGTGTATTCGATCTGCTTGTCGCGCCAGAGCAGCGCGAGGCGTTCGCCGTCGCCCGGGAAGTGGCGCTCGGCGACCCGGCCAACGCTGTACACGTCGAACAGCGTGCCGTAGGCGTCGAACAGGACGGCACGGGGACGAGGCGCGGAAGGTGTGGTCATGGGCGTCTCGGTGGCTCGGCGTGGGGTCGAAATCTAGTTCATTTGGCAGCCGCGATTCCGCCGCGGCGGCGAACGACTCTTTTGAGCCACGACCGTCATGAGGTGTAATCCGCCCCGGCTCGACCCCTCCTTCGATGGCGCAACTCAAACAAATCGAATCGTTCGTCTCGGTCGCGACCCGCGGCAGCCTGACGGCGGCGGCCAAGGCCGAAGGGGTCGCACCCGCGGTGATCGGCCGCCGCATCGATGCGCTCGAAACCCGCCTCGGCGTGAAGCTGCTGTTGCGCACCACGCGGCGCATCTCGCTCACGCACGAAGGCACCTCGTTCCTCGAAGATTGCCAACGGCTTCTCACCGACTTGCGCAACGCCGAAGCCAGCGTGTCGGCCGGTGGCGTGCGGGCGAGCGGTGCGTTGCGCGTGACGGCGCCGGCGGGCTTCGGGCGTCGGCATGTCGCGCCACTCGTACCGGCCTTCCTGGCGGCGCATCCCGATGTGCACGTGTCGCTGAACCTCGGCGATCGGGTCGTCGACATCGCCAACGAAGGCTACGACTGCGCGGTGCGCGTCGGCGACCTCCCCGACAGCAGCCTGGTCGGCGTGCGGCTCGCCGACAACCGGCGCCTGTGCGTGGCCACGCCCGCGTACCTGCAACGCGCCGGCACGCCGCAACACCCCGACGAACTGATGCGTCACGAATGCCTCACGCTCAGCTCCGACGCGAGCCAGAGCAGAGGCTGGGCCTTCTCGATCGGCGGCGCGGTGACTCACCTGCGCCCGAATGGCCGGCTCGATTGCAGCGATGGGCAGGTGCTGCACGACTGGTGCGCGGCCGGCTTGGGGCTCGCGTGGCGTTCGACGTGGGAGGTCGAAGGCGAGATGGCGTCGGGCGCGCTCGTCAGCGTGCTCGACGACTTCGCCGCACCGCCGAACGGAATCTACGCGGTGTTCGCGCATGCGCGCCACTTGCCGTTGCGCACCCGGCTGTGGATCGACTTCCTGAAGGAGCACTACGGACGGCCCGACTACTGGCGGCGCGCCGCCGGCAACGCCGCCCCACCGCTCGTCCTGTCCCCTCTCCCTCTGAGAGAGGGTTAGGGTGAGGGTCGGTGCAGCGCACCCTCCCTCACCCCAACCCTCTCACGGAGGGAGAGGGGGCGGTACAAGTCGCCAAAACGACAACGGAGCGCCGCCGCGCCCCGTTGTCATTCATGGTGAAGCGCTTGCTCAGGCCGGCTTCATCGCGTCGGCCTCGCATTTCTTCATGAAGCTGTTCTTCGCGGCACCCGCTAGCTTCTTGTCGGTCGCCTGCATGGTGCAGGTGTTGCTGCCCATGTCCTTCTCGCATTTCTTCATGTAGCTGCTCTTGGCTGCACCGGCGAGCTTCTTGTCGGCGGCCATCGAGGCGCAGCTGCCACCGGCGGCCATCGGCGCGCTGGCGGCCGCCTTCTTCATGTCGGGCGCCTCCTTGTGGGAACTCGCGAACACCGCGCTGGAAAGCAGGGCGAGCGAACAGGCGATGGCAGTGCTGAGGTGTTTCATCAAAGCTTCCTTGGCTGGCGTTGCGGCGTGATTGCCCGGGCGGATTGAATCACGCAGCGGCGGCACGAGCAAGGCGAGGAGTGCGCAGGCCGATATGGCGCCGCCCCGGCCAGGCAAGGCCCTCGGCCCGCCGCGCCGATCACCAGAGGGTGTCGAAAACCGACGCCACGACCGCGTCGTCGTCGACTTCACGAGGCCTCTGCCGGACTGTTCGAACGCGGTCCTTGCCCCGCCGCTTGGCCTGATACATGGCCATGTCGGCGTCCTTCAGCAGCTGGTCGATGTCGGCTGCGCCGTCGCGGGGGTCGTGGATCACCAGGCCGACGCTCACCGTCACGTTCGCCGTGGCGCCGTCGAGCCGGAACGGTGCTCGAACCGCGCTGACGATCTTGCGGGCGATGTCCTGCGCGTCGGTGGTCGGATGGGCCAGGTTCTCGAGCACCACCGTGAACTCGTCGCCCGACAGGCGCGCCACCGTGTCGGTCTTGCGCACCGCCAGCGCCAAGCGCTGAGCAACGTCTTTCAGCAACCGGTCCCCGGCCTGGTGGCCCAGGCTGTCGTTCACCTGCTTGAATCCGTCGAGGTCGAGAAAGAGCAGCGCGAACGCACTTTGCTCGCGCGCCGATCGCCACGCCGCCGTCTTCAGGCGATCGCGGAAGAGCGAGCGGTTGGGCAGGCCCGTGAGGGCATCGAACTGGGTCAGGCCGACCAATCTTCGTTGTTCTTCTTTCCGCAGCGTGATGTCACGCAGCACACCGACGAACAGATGGCTGTCGCCCACCGGCACCTGGGTGATGGTGAGCTCGAGTGGAAACACGCTGCCATCGCGGCGCGCGCCCCAGAGCTCGACGCAGGCCGGCGCTTCCTGGCGGGCCGCCGCTCGCGTCGCGCGCAACAGCTGGCGGAGATTCTGCTTGCGGCCGGCCACCGGCGACAACGCCAGGCAATGCATCGCGACCGGGTCGTTTGTGGGCGGGTGGCCGAACAACCGGCGCGCTGCCGCGTTCATGTCCTCGATGTCGCCTTGCGGCGTCGTCGTGATGATGCCGTCGCCCGTCGCCGCCATGATCGCGCGCGCCTTGAAAGCGTTCACGCTCGCCGAACGCTCTAGCTTCCAGAGGCGCCGCGCGAGCGGGTTGAGCTGAAGGTACAGCAGCGCCGCGCCGGCCACCGCGACCAGCAGGATGATCGGTGCGCCGGTCTTCAACGCCTCCCTGATCGGTGCATAGACTTCCTTCGTGTCCTGTTTGACGACGAGGCCGAGGCCGCCATGGATCTCGCCGTATGCCGCGACGACGTTCGATTTGCGATAGTCGATCGTCATCACGACACCTTCCTCGCCGCGCAAGGCCAGCTCCATCGGACGGAGCCGGGCCGGGGTTGAGCGGGCCGTGGTGAACGGCTGGGTGTGACCGCTGCCGGGAAAACAGAGTACCGCCACGCCCTGCAGCACGCAGGCGTTCACCTCGCCCGTCCTGCCAAGGCTGCTGACGTCGAACAACGTCTCTTCCGGTGCGGGCACCTCGGTGTCCATCAGGATCGCTCCCAACGAACGGCCCCCCTCATCGATCGCGATGCGATGCCGAAGCACGAGGGCGTCGTCCCAGATCATCTCGACCCGACCACTGCCGTCGAGCTTCGCGCGAATTGGCGGTTCGTTGGTGAATCGACCGAACTGTGCGAACACTTTGCCCGTGGCATCCGTGAGCGCGACGCCGCGAAATGCGCCTTCGACCAGGCGGCGTGCAACGGCACCCAGCGGCGCCGAGCTGCCGGTTCGTTGCTGTAGATCGGCGCGCGCCAGATTCTCGAATCCCGAGAGACGCACTGCCGCGCTTGCACGCGCATGCTGTTCGGTCGCCAACGTCTTCAGCCAAGCGGTGCGGTTGTGAAAGATGTTCGAGAGCGAGGCGGAAAGCGTCTTCTCCAGACTGCTCTGCAACACCACGAAGCCGGTCAGGCCCACCGTCACCGTCATCACGACAACTGTCGCGGCACCGAGCAACCGGATCTTTTCGTCTTCGCGAAAAAACTGGCGAGACGCGAACCAGGTGTCGTTCCACGCGAACCCGTAGGCGAGCGCGCAGGCGATCATGCCGAAGGCCGTGGGCACTGCCATGCGTGCGCTCTTGGCCCAACCGAACAGCAGGTCCGGCGCGAGCATGTAGCCCGCGATTCCGGTGAGACCGACCGTGAGCACCGCGAAGCACAACACGACGACGAGCAACGCCCGCCGCTTGGTGCGCACATCCTGGCCAAGCCACGCCGCGCAGCCGATCAGCAGGAAGCCCAGCGCGGTGTTGGGCGCCATCCGGCCCGGCCGCGTGTTGCCGTAGTCGAGCCACGCGTGCACGCCGACCATGTCGATGCCGAGATCGAGTTCGAAAACGATCTCGGTCAACGTGGCGATGGCCAGCCCAACGAGGGCGATCAACGCCGTGCGGCGCCAGGTGACCGCCGCGCGCTCCGGCCGCTGCAACAGCAGGGCCGTGGTGCCGGCCAGCAGGAAGCCGACGCCGGTGTTGAAGACCAGTGGCAAGGCGCCGGCCCTCAACGTCACCAACGCGGGCGCCTGCAGCAACCAGCCGCCGGTCACACTCAGCCCGAGCGCCACGGCAGCGGCGCTCAGCGACAGGTGCGCGGTGCGCGAAGGCACCGATGTCATGGGTGGTCCATGGGGAAGCGCCCGCTGTGAAGCAAGGCGGGCCGTGGTGGGGCTAGACCACCTTTATCGGCCTGCGCGGACCTGATTTGATGGTCGGCTGGCCGCTGGATCGCACGATTTGGCGCTCCGGCTTGCGCCGAGTCCGCGTCGCAGGCCCTAGAAGATGCGCCTCGGGTGGGCGAGCGCTTCGTGCGCGGCGTGCAGCCGGCGCACCAGCACGCGGATGAACGAGTCGTGGAACAGGTGGCGGCAGTTCGGGCTCAGCTGCATCAGCGTCTCCGGCGTGAAGCAGATCGTCGTCGCCGGCTCTGTGACGATCACGTCGGTGCTGTGCTTCTTCAGCTCGGCGCTCGGCGCGAGGTAGGCCATTTCGCCGACCGACGTGCCCTCGCCGAGCGTCGCGACCTTCTTGCCGTCGCGAAACACCTCGACCTCGCCCTGCGCCATGATGTGGAAGCTGCTGCCCTCTTCGCCCTTCCTGTAGAGCGCGTGGCCGAAATGGAAGCGTTGCCACTTCGCGCGATGCACCACTTCCCACAGTTCGACGTCGCCGAAGTTGGCGAAGAAGTCGAGCTTGCGAAGCAACATGAACCGCTCGGAGTCGAGCACGCCCTGGAACTGCCCGCGCGGCACCTGCTGCGTCGTGACGAGGCCGGAAAGCGCCTGCGCGAACTCGGTCCAGTCGCTGTAACGGTCGCTCGGCTCCTTCGCGAGCGCGCGCTGGATGACGGCGTCAAGACCATCGCTGACGCCGGTCCGCAGGCCGGCGAGCGGCACCGGCTTCGCGTGGTAGATCTGATGCATCATGGCCGACTGCACCTGCGCATCGAAGAGCGGCCGGCCCGCGATCAGGTGATACATCACCGCGCCGAGCGAGTACATGTCGGCACGGCAATCGAGCGTGCCGCCGTCGAGTTGTTCGGGCGACATGTAGGCGAGCGAGCCGACGCGATACACCTGCGTCACGTCGGACCCGAGGTTCAAGACGCTGCCGAAGTCGCTGATCTTGACGTCTGTGATGGTGCCGTTGTTCAGCACCGCGAGCAGGTTCGCCGGCTTCACGTCGCGGTGGATCAGGCCCTGGCGGTACACATAGCCGAGCGCCATCGCGCACTTGAAGCCGATCTCGACGATGAGCTCGAGCGAGAGCAGCTGGTCGGCGCGGCAATACGGGCGCAGCGTGCTGCCGGCCACGTGTTCCATCACCAAATAGGGCTGCACCGGGTCGGGCACCGCGTCGAAGATCTGCACGACGTTCGGGTGCTGCAGGCGCCCTACCAGCGCGGCTTCGGCGGCGAAGAAGCGCTCGGAGTAGTGGCCGTCCATCGGGTCGGCACCGGTCACGGCAGCGCGCACGCGCTTGATCGCGACCTCGCGGCCCTGGAAATCGTCGAAGCCGAGGAAGACCTCGCTGGTCGCGCCGTCGCCGAGGCGACCGAGGATCCGGTACTTGCCGATGTGCGACGGCAGCGACGACGTGTCGGCGCCCGCCGCGAGCGTTTGCGACATCGGGGTGGAGGGTGCCAGGGAAGCGAGTGCGATGGACATGGGGCGTTCGGTTGGCGGGCGCCAATCGATTCTGGACCCATCCCTACGTCTCGATACATACGACACGTCGCCAACACCCGTCCAAGTCAGGCTTATTCACGGTTGCCCACGTCGCACTGGCGCGCTCTGCAGCACGCGGCATGTGCGCAATGTCACGAAGGGCCGCACCTAGAATCGCCCCATGATGCAAGCCCGGGACGAACTGCTCGCCGCGTTGCGCGAGGCCATGCGCGCCGTGGCGCCCGATGCGACCGTGCTCGCCGCCTTCGAAGCGCCGAAGCTCGCCGCGCACGGCGACCTCGCCTGCACGGCCGCCATGGCGCTCGCAAAGCCGCTCCGCCAGAGCCCGCGCGACGTGGCCATAGCCTTGATCGAGGCATTGCAGTCGCAAGCAGCGGTGGCGCGCTGGGTCGACTCGATGGCGATCGCCGGCCCCGGCTTCATCAATTTCCAATTGAAGGCGGCGGCGCGCCAGGCCGTGGTGCGCGAGGTGCTGGCCGCCGGTACGCGCTTCGGAACCAAGCCCCCTGACGGCGTGGGCGGCCCGGTGATCGTCGAGTTCGTCTCGGCGAACCCGACCGGCCCGCTGCACGTCGGCCACGCCCGCCAGGCGGCGCTCGGCGACGCCATCTGCAACCTGCTCGAAACCCAGGGTCGCGCCGTGACGCGCGAGTTCTATTACAACGACGCCGGCGTGCAGATCGCGACGCTCGGCGCGAGCACAGGCCTGCGCGTACAGGGTCTGAAGCCCGGCGACGCCGCCTGGGACGCCGCCGGCGCCACCTATGCCGGCGATTACGTCGCCGACATCGCCGCCGACTTCATGGCCGGCGCCACGGTGCGGGCCGACGACCGCACCTTCACCGGCAGCGGCAACGTCGACGACGCGGCCGGCATGCGCGAGTTTGCGGTCGCCTACCTGCGCCACGAGCAGGACCTCGACCTGCAGGCCTTCGGCGTGCGTTTCGACAGCTACTTCCTCGAGTCGAGCCTCTACGCGAACGGCCGTGTCGACGACACCGTGCAGCGCCTAGTGCGCTCCGGCCACACCTACGAGAGCGATGGCGCGCTCTGGCTGCGCAGCACCGACTACGGCGACGACAAGGACCGCGTGATGCGCAAGTCCGATGGCAGCTACACCTACTTCGTGCCCGACGTGGCCTACCACCTCGCCAAATTCGAGCGCGGCTTCCGCCACGCCATCAACATCCAGGGCGGCGACCACCACGGCACGGTGGCGCGCGTGCGGGCCGGGCTGCAGGCCGCCGACAGGGGTGTGCCGGCCGATTACCCGTCGTACGTGCTGCACAAGATGGTGACGGTGATGAAGGACGGCGAGGAGGTGAAGATCTCCAAGCGCGCCGGCAGCTACGTGACGCTGCGCGACCTCATCGACTGGACCAGCCGCGACGCGGTGCGCTTCTTCCTGCTGAGCAGGAAGGCCGACACCGAGTTCACGTTCGACGTCGA
Organism: Caldimonas sp.; assembly: GCA_965246805.1. Classification (GTDB taxonomy): domain Bacteria; phylum Pseudomonadota; class Gammaproteobacteria; order Burkholderiales; family Burkholderiaceae_C; genus Schlegelella_A. The sequence goes on from CBDFFO010000007.1 coordinate 117,460, forward strand.
TCTCGCGCGCCAGCAGAACGACGAGAACCCGGTGTTCTACGTGCAGTACGCACACGCGCGCATCGGCTCGGTGTTGCGCCACTTCGTCGAGCACGGCGGACATCTCGATGCGCTGATCGACGCCGACCTCGCGCCGCTGACAGCCCCGAGCGAGGTGACGTTGATGAGGAAGCTCGCCGACTACCCGGCCCTGCTCGAAGCCGCGACGCGAAGCCTCGCGCCTCACGAGATCGCGTTCTACGTGCGCGATGTCGGTGCCGCGTTCCACAGCTACTACGCCGCCGAGCGCTTCCTGGTCGACGACCCGATCCTGCAACACGCCCGCCTCGCGCTGCTCGCCGCGACCGCTCAGGTCATCCGCAATGCACTGGCGGTGCTGGGCGTGAGCGCGCCGGAACGCATGTCTCGTGAGCCCGCCACCGAACCCGCCACAACGGCTTGACCGCCCCATCGCACCGACCATGACGCCAGCTTCGCCCTTTCGTTCGCCGAGCGGCCGCGCGCAACAGCGCGGCGGCTTCGTCATCGGTTTCGTAGTCGGTTTGCTGATTGGCCTGGCGATCGCGCTCGGTGTCGCGCTCTACGTGACGAAGGCGCCGAACCCGTTCATGAACAAGGTGCCGCAGCGCACGACCGCGCAAGACGCGGCCGAAGTCGAGCGCAACCGCAATTGGGACCCGAACGCCGCGCTCGCGGGCAAGAACCCGATGCACGCCGCGTCCGATGCGACAGGCACGAGTCCGGGTCCGGGCGTCGTCACGGCGCCGGCCGGCAACGGCACGTTTCAGCCGCCGCCCGGCATCACGCTGCCGCCGCCGATCATCCCGTCGACGACGCCGCGCGCGGCGAGCGGCACGTTGCGCACGCTGCCGAACGGCGACAACGTGACCTCGACCGTCCCGGGCGCGCGCGGGACACTCGGCGCCATGACCGGCGCCGACCCGTTCACGTACTTCGTGCAGGCCGGCGCGTTCGCCAAAAGCGAAGACGCCGAGCAGCAACGCGCGAAGCTCGCGATCGTCGGCCTCGAAGCGCGCGTGACCGAACGCGAGCAATCGGGGCGCACCGTCTACCGCGTGCGCCTCGGCCCGTTCGACAACAAGGACGAGGCCGACGCCGCCAAGGGCAAGCTCAACGACAACGGCATCGACTCGGCCCTCGTTCGCGTGCAGAAGTAGGCACGGGCGCGGGGCGATTGCCCTTCCCGTGAACTCGGCGCGGATTTTCGAGTCAGCATCTGGCCACCGCATCGCCTCCCGCTCCCCGACCATGCTCCTTGACCGCCGCAGCTTCACCCAGGGCCTCGCCGCCACCAGCCTCGGCGTGCTCGCAGCGCGAGCCGACGCGCAACCCACCGCGCTTACCGAAGGCGTGAACTACGTGCGGCTCGCTCAGCAGGTGCCGGTCGCGGTGCCGGGCAAGATCGAAGTGGTCGATTTCTTCTGGTACGGGTGCCCGCACTGCGCTGATTTCGAACCGGCGCTCGATGCGTGGAGCAAGCAGTTGCCGGCAGACGTGGCGTTCCGCCGCGTGCCAGTGTGGTTTCGTGAAGAGCCTTTCTCGGCGCACCAGCGCATCTTCTATGCGCTCGACACGATGGGACTCGTGCCGACGATGCATCGCAAGGTCTTCAATGCGGTCCACCTCGACGGGTATCGCCTGCGCACGCCGGACGAGATCGTCGCGTTCATGGTGAAGGGCGGCGTCGACCCGGTGAAGTTCAAGGAAGCCTACGACTCGTTCTCGACGCAGACGCGCTGCAAGCAGGCGCGTCAGGTGTCGGAGGCCTACAAGATCGACGGCGTGCCGGCGCTCGGCGTGAACGGGCGCTACTTCATCAACGGGCCGATGTCGGGCGGCAACGAGCGCATGACGATGGTCGCCGACGCGTTGATCGCACGAACCCGCAAGGGCAGCGCCGCCTGAAGCAGTGCTCGGCCAACACAGGGCCGGGTTGCGGGCGCGACGGGCTTGGCGGATCGCGGATCGCGGATCGCGGATCGCGGATCGCGGATCGCTGACGCTGACGCTGTGGACGCCGATCGCCGATCGCCGATCGCGCCAGGGCTTGGCCCTTGAGGTCGCCACGCACTCTGGCACCGATGCCGTGACGCGTCGATCATTTTCGGCGCCCGCGCGCAAGAGCCTGCGTCTAGAATGGTCTGCAAGTTTCATGCCTCTATGCGCCGACCCCATCCCCTTCCGTTCCCGTTCCGCGCTCTGCGTCGTTGCATGGTCGCGCTGGCGTCTGCCGCCGTCGTCGCGGCGCTTTGCACGCCCGCCTTCGCGGAGAAGGCCGACCGCTTCAAGCCGATCAACGTCGAATCGGAATTGCCGGGCAAGCTCGACCTGCTGAACCAGTTCATCGTCTTCAACGGCAATGTGGTCGTCACCAAGGGCACGATGGTGATCCGCGCGATGCGCATCGAGGTTCGCGAGACACCCGACGGCTATCACAACGCGATCGCATTCGGCTCGTCGGCCCGGCCGGCCACGTTCCGGCAGAAGCGCGACGGCGTCGACGAGTTCATCGAAGGCGCGGCCGAGCGGCTCGAATACGACGGCCGGTCGGACGTGGTGCGCTTCATCACCAACGCCGACGTGCGTCGCATGCGCGGCGCCGAGGTTGCCGACGAAGTCGTCGGCAACCTCGTCACCTACGACAGCGCGACCGAGGTGTTCAACGTGTCGGGCGGCCAGAAACCGACGCCCGGCAACCCTTTGAGCCGCTCGCGGATCACGCTGGTGCCGAAGGAAGGCACGGCTGCTGCGGCCGCGGCGCGCGAAGCCGCCGATGCCGCGCTCGCCGCGTCCGCGCCGCCGGCATCGCCGCTGAAGCAATCACCCACGCTCGGGGACGGCCGCTGATGCTGGGCGTGACCGAACGGCGCGAAAAGACCACCACCGCCGCAGCGCTGGCGGGCGAGAACCCTCGCCTCGAGGCTACCGGTCTCAGCAAATCGTACGGCTCGCGCACCGTGGTGCGCGATGTGCGGCTCGCGGTCGGGCGCGGAGAAGTCGTCGGCCTGCTAGGGCCGAACGGCGCCGGCAAGACGACGAGCTTCTACATGATCGTCGGTCTGGTGCGGCCCGACGCCGGCGAGATCACGCTCGAGGGCCGACGCGTCGAGCGCATGCCGATCCATCTGCGCTCGCGGCTCGGCCTCTCGTACCTGCCGCAGGAGCCGTCGATCTTTCGCAAGCTCAGCGTCGAAGAGAACATCCGCGCAGTGCTCGAGCTGCAGGTCGGCGCGACCGGCAAAAAGCTGCCGAAGTCGGTGATCGACCAACGCCTCAACGCGCTGCTGAATGACCTCAGCATCCAGAAGCTGCGCGGCTCGCCCGCGCCGGCGCTGTCTGGCGGCGAACGGCGACGGGTCGAGATCGCGCGCGCCCTTGCGACCCAGCCGCGATTCATCCTGCTCGACGAGCCGTTCGCCGGCATCGACCCGATCGCGGTGATCGAGATCCAGCGCATCATCGGTTTCCTGAAGAGCCGCGGCATCGGGGTGCTGATCACCGACCACAACGTGCGCGAGACACTGGGCATCTGCGACCGCGCCTACATCATCAGCGAAGGCCGGGTGCTGGCCGAGGGAACACCGACCGAGATCGTCGACAACGCCGACGTTCGGAAGGTCTATCTCGGCGAACACTTCAGGATGTAGATGGGGCCCCCCAGTCGCTTCGCTCCTGCCCCCGAGGGGCGCCACCCATCGGCTCGGCGGAGCCGAGCCTTGGGCGTGGCTCGATGGGGTTGTCGCTTCGCTTCAGCCGTCGGCGTATGGCGGCCGGTCGTGCGATGAAGGCCTCCCTCCAGGTTCGCCTCTCGCAGCATCTGGCGCTGACGCCGCAGCTGCAGCAGTCGATCCGGCTGTTGCAGCTGTCGACGCTCGAGCTGCACCAGGAGGTCGAGCAGATGCTCGAGCAGAACCCGTTTCTGGAAGCCGACGAAGACCATTCGGCGGTGTTCGAGCCGTTGGCCGAGCGCTTGTCGTCGGCCGAACGCGCCGGCGAACGCGAGTCGGAACGCGCGGCGACGGAGACCAGCGCCGACAGCGGCAGCGACCACGCCGACGACGGCGCGACGCCGATCGACAACGCCGAATTCGGGAGCACCGACCGCGACGACTGGGAAAACGGCACCGAGCGCGAGGACTTCGACGGCATCCGCGAGACCCCGGGCAAGACCCGCACGCAGAACGACGCCGATGACTTCGACGACATCGATCGCGACACGCCGGTGATGAGCCTGCAAGACCATCTGCGCGCCCAGCTCTCGAGCATGCGGCTCTCGGCAGTCGACGCGGCAGCCGTGATGGTGCTCATCGATTCACTCGACGACGAAGGTTATCTGGCCGACACGCTCGAGGAGATCGCCCTGCAGCTGAACGGTGGCGAAGACGGCCATGCGACCACGATGCGCGGCGAAGCGGCCGAGCAACTGCTCGCGCAGTTGCAGTGCGGCCTGCGCTTTCTGCAGAGCATGGAGCCGACCGGTGTCGGCGCCCGCGATCTCGGCGAATGCCTCACGCTGCAACTGCGCGTGCTGCCGCGTTGCGAGGCGCAGACCATCGCGATCATCGTCTGCAAGAACCATCTGCCGCTGCTCGCACGCCGTGACCTGAAGCGCCTGATGGCCGTGACCGGCGCCGACGAAGACCTGCTGCGCCAGGCGCAGTCGATGATCGTCGCGCTCGAGCCCAAGCCCGGGCGCCCGTTCGCGCGCGCCGAAGCGAACATCATCGTGCCCGACGTGATCGTGCAGAAATCAGGGCGCGGCTGGAAGGTGGTGCTGAATCCCGACGTGATGCCGAAGCTGCGCATCAACGACCACTATGCGAATGCGATCCGCCAGCAACGCGGTCCGGGTTCTCGCGCGGCGGCCGCCGCGAACGGTGCGAGCGCAGGCCTCAGTTCGCGTCTGCAGGAGGCGCGCTGGTTCGTGAAGAACATCCTGCAGCGCTTCGACACCATCCAGCGCGTCTCGCAGGCGATCGTCGAACGCCAGAAGAGCTTCTTCACGCACGGCGCGATCGCGATGAAGCCGCTCGTGCTGCGCGAGATCGCCGACGAGCTCGGGCTGCACGAATCGACCATCTCGCGCGTGACGACCGCGAAGTACATGTCGACGCCGTTCGGCACCTTCGAGCTGAAGTATTTCTTCGGCTCGTCGCTCAACACCGATGCCGGCGGCAATGCGTCGAGCACCGCGGTGCGCGCGTTGATCCGCCAGATCGTCGCGGCCGAGAGCCCGATGAAGCCGCTCTCCGACAGCCAGATCTCGCAGATGCTGGACGAGCAGGGCATTCAAGTCGCACGCCGCACGGTCGCGAAATACCGCGACGCGCTGAAGATCGCGCCGACCCAACTTCGCAAGACGATGTAGGCACGTTCTTGCCGCTGCCGCTCTTCCTGCGCTGCGCCGCTGGCGTCGAAGCCTTGCTCGCCGACGAGGTGCGAAGGGTCCTGCCGGACGCGCCGGTGGCGATCGAGCGGGGCGGCGTGAAGCTCGAGGGCGATGCGCGCGCGGTGATGATCCTCAACCTCGAAAGCCGGCTCGCAATGCGCGTGCTGGTCGAGGTGGCCGAAGGCGAGTACCGGCACGAGGCCGATCTGTACGAGCTCGCGTTCGCCGTCGACTGGACCGAATGGATCACGCCGCAGCACACGCTGCGCGTCGACACCACCGCGCACCGCAGCCCCCTCACGAGCCTCAACTTCGCGGGCCTGCGCATCAAGGACGGCGTGTGCGACCGCCTGCGCGACGCGACCGGCGAGCGGCCGAACGTCGAGCTGCGTCATCCCGACCTGCCGCTCGCGTTGCACGTCGGCGAGACGCGCGCTTCGATCTACATCGACACCTCGGGCGAATCGCTCTTCAAGCGCGGCTGGCGCGAAGACAAGGGCGACGCACCGCTGAAGGAAACGCTCGCCGCCGCGATGCTGGCGGCCGCCGGCTGGCGCGGCACGCCCGAGCAAGGCGGCGCGCTGCACGACCCGTGCTGCGGATCCGGCACGATCGCGATCGAGGCAGCGCAGATCGCCTGCGGCATCGCGGCCGGCTCGCAGCGCCGCTTCGCGTTCGAGCGTCTGCTGCCGTTCAGCGATGCCGCGATGCGCGCCGAATGGCAACGCCTCAAGAGCCACGCGAACTCGCGCGTGCACGCATCGGCGGTGCCGATCTTCGCGAGCGACGTGTCGTTTCGCATGGTCGACTTCGCGCGTCGCAACGCGGCGCTCGCGGGTGTTCTCGATGCCATCGCCTTCAACGGCGGCGACGCGCTCGAGCGGCCAGCACCGACCATCGACGCATCACTGCACGGCACGTTGATGGTGAACCCGCCGTACGGCGGGCGCATCGAGGTCGGCGGCAAGGCGCGCCGGCCTTCGGAAGAAGATCGCGACCTGCCGAGCGATTTCTTCGCCCGCCTCGCGTCGCATTGGAAGCAGGCCTACACGCAGCATCCGGCCGGCTGGACCGCGTGGGTGCTGAGCCCTGACGCCAAACTGCCGAGCGCGATGCGCCTGAAGGAAACGCGCCGGGTGCCGATGTGGAACGGGCCGATCGAATGCCGGTTGTTCCGCTTTGATCTCGTGGCCGGGTCGGCGCGCGGATTGCGCTGAGCAGCCTGAGGTTCGCTTCCCCGCTTCGTCAGCGCGGCACCAGCGCGGCCACGCCGAGCCACGCCATCACGGCGAGCGGCGCGGTGTCGGCGCGCAGCACGCGCGGGCCGAGGTTCACACGGTCGAAGCCGTGACGGGTGGCGAGCGCTTCCTCCTCGGCCGTGAGCCCGCCCTCGGGTCCGCTCAGCACGAGCAGCGATGACGCTGCGCTGCAAAGCCCGTCTAGATTCGGCGCATTCGCGTCGACGTCGAGGCTCAACAACCAACGTCGCTGCGATCCGGTCGGGTCGGCAGGCGGCAGGCCATTCAGCCACGCGTCGACAGGCGACTGCAGCGCGACCTCGGGCACCAACCACCGGCCGCACTGCTCGCTCGCGGCCACCGCGATGCCCACCCAGTGGCGCTGCTTTGCTTCATTGCGCTCGCCCTTCAGGCGCAGTACCGAACGCTCGCACATCAATGGCTGGATGTTGTGCACGCCGAACTCGGTGGCTTTCTCGACGAGCGCGTCCATGCGGTCGTTGGCGGGCACGCCGAACGCGAGCGTGACGCGGCAGCGGAGCTCGCGGCCAGCATCGGCCATCGCCTCACCGATGCGCAGCGTAACGACCTTGCGGCCCATCTGCTCGACGACCGCGTGCCACTCGTGGCCGATGCCGTCGAACACGCCGATCGCATCGCCGGGCTGGAGGCGCAACACCTGGACGTGACGTGACGGGCCTTCAGGCAGGTCGACGACAGCCCCGCTCGCGAACGGGCCGCTCGCGTGGATGCGGGGCGTCACGCGCAGCGCACGGCGCAAGCGGCAGCGGCCGACGACGTCGTGTTTTCAGGCGCGGTCGCGATGCTCGAGGGCCGAACGCTTCGTCGAGCTTCGATCACCGTGCCGCCTTGTGCGCCCACTCGCGCCACACGTCGCGCGCACGGCGTGCGCGGCGCCAGAACGCGGTCGCATGCAGCGCCACCAGAATGCGCGCCCGCGTCTTCCGCCACCCATTCAAAGCCCGCGCGAACCAACGGTAGCGCAGCAGTTGCGGCTCGAGCAGCACGAAGAGACGGCCGACGAAGGCGGTGCCGAGCAGCTTGGCAACCACGATGATCGCGATACCTAGACCGGCGCGCCCGATGGCGATCAACCACAAGGCCGCGATCTTCACCGGCAGCAGCAGCAACATCGGCGCGAAGAAGAGCGCGATCGCGATCGGCGGCGACGCCTTGCGGATGAGCGCCTCCACGCGTGCGAGCGGAGGCCACTGAGCGAGCCGCGCTGCCCACGCGGTGAGAGGGCGCCAGCCCCACTCCTCGATGAAAACCACCGCCGCGGCGAGCGTGAGCAGCGGCGGTTGCAGCAAGCGCCACAGGCCTTGCAGGAAGGCCCTCATCGCCGGAACGTGCGAGCGTTCTTCATCGAGCGATGGTAGCGAGGCGCGCGACCGGCTCGCGAGCAGGGCCGAAGCCCGACGCGCAGCGCTTCGCGCCTAGGCGTTCAGCGCTTGTCGCGCAGCTCTCGCCGCAGGATCTTGCCGACCGGCGACTTCGGCAGATCGGTGCGGAACTCGATGATCTTCGGCCGCTTGTAGCCGGTGAGGTTGGCTTCGCAGAAGCTGCGCACGGCCGCTTCGGTGATCGATGGATCCTTCTTGACGATCACCAGCTTCACGACCTCGCCGGTCTTCTCGTCGGCCACGCCGATGGCCGCGCACTCGAGCACGCCGGGCATGCCCGAGACCACCTCTTCGATCTCGTTCGGGTACACGTTGAAGCCGCTGACCAGGATCATGTCTTTCTTGCGGTCGACGATGCGGAAGTAGCCGCGCTCGTCGACCATGCCGATGTCGCCGCTCCGGAAGAAGCCGTCGGCCGTCATCGCCTTGGCGGTTTCGTCGTCGCGTTGCCAGTAACCGGCCATCACCTGCGGGCCCCTGATCGCGATCTCGCCCGGGGTGCCGAACGGCACTTCGTGGCCGTCGTCGTCGATGAGCTTCAGCTCGGTGTTCGGCACCGGCAGGCCGATGTTGCCGCTGAAGGCGCGGCTGTCGACCGGGTTGCAGGTGGCCGTCGGCGAGGTTTCCGAGAGGCCGTAGCCCTCGACAATCGGGCAGCCGGTCTTCTCGAGCCACAGCCGCGCGGTCGCGCTCTGCACCGCCATGCCGCCGCCGACCGAGATCACGAGGTGGCTCCAGTCGACGGTCGAGAAGCCGGCGTGATTCGCCATCGCGCCGAACAGCGTGTTGACGGCCGGGAAGCTGTGGAAGGTCTCGCGGCTCAGGTCCTTGAACATCGCGAGCAGGTCGCGCGGATTCGCGATCAGGATGTTCGAGCCGCCCATGCGCAGGCCCAGCATCATGTTCGAGTTGAAGCCGAAGATGTGATAGATCGGCAGCGCGCAGATCGTCACCAGCGGCACGCCGGCCGGTACCTTCTTCAGCGCCGGCTGGTACCACGCTTCGCATTGCAGGATGTTGGCGACGAGGTTTCGGTGCAGCAGCATCGCGCCCTTGCTCACGCCGGTGGTGCCCCCGGTGTATTGCAGCACCGCCAGGTCATCGGGCTTCAGCGTCACGGGCGCGTAGGCCTTGCCCCTGCCCTGCGCCAGGGCTTCGTTGAAACGCACCGCGCCCGGCAGTTCGAACGCCGGCACGAGCTTCTTGACCTTGCGCACGACGAAGTTGACGATCGCCGACTTCGGAAAGCCCAGCATGTCGCCCAGACCCGTCAGGATCACGTGTTTGGTGGGCACCGCGTCGATCACCTTCGCCAGCGTGCTCGCGAAGTTCTCGATCACGACGATCGCCTTCGCGCCCGAATCCTTCAGCTGGTGCTCGAGCTCGCGCGGCGTGTAGAGCGGGTTCACGTTCACGACCACGTAGCCTGCGCGAAGGATGGCCGCGACGGCCACCGGGTACTGCGGCACGTTCGGCAACATGATCGCGATTCGGTCGCCCTTCGCGAAACCCTGCGCCTGCAGGTAAGCGGCGAACGCGGCCGACGCCTTGTCGACCTCTGCGAACGACACTACCTTGCCCATGAACTTGTAGGCGACGCGATCAGCGAACTTCTTGAAGCTGTCGTCGAGCAGGGCGACGAGCGACGGGTACTGCGCCACATCGATCTCCGCCGGCACCCCGGCGGGGTACTGCTTCAACCAGGTCTTTTCCATTTGCAGGGTCGCCTCTTCCTCGGACTGGCGGCATTCTCGACGCGGCCCGGACCCGACCGCGTAAGGTTTTTCGATATGGATGGCGGGTGCCGGCTGCCGCAGCTGCGCGTGGCGCCAGACGAACCTCGCGGTGCGACCGTTGTCAAGCAGAGCCCGCTCCGGTCCGGCACCCACGGAGTCGGCGCGACACGCCCCGTCGGTACCATTCGCCATGTCCGACAAAGACGTTCCGAACCGCTGGCGCCAGACCCGCATCGTCTGGCCGTATTTCGCCGGCACCCATTGGGCGTTCGTCGCCTCGGCACTCGCCGCGGCAGTGTCGTCGGCTACGGAACCGGTCATTCCGGCCCTGATGAAACCGCTGTTCGACAAGGGCTTTGTCAGCAACGAGATCCAGCTCTGGATGGTGCCGGCAGTGCTCATCGGTCTCTTCGTCGTGCGCGGGGCGGCGGGCTTCGTGTCGAGCTATGCGCTCTCGTGGGCCGCCAACAAGAGCACGCTGCGCATCCGCGACGCGATGTTCGCGAAGCTGATGACGGCCCACCCGACGCTCTTCAGCAGCCATTCGGCGAGCAGCCTCATCAACACCGTTGTGCACGAGGTGAACGGTGGCACCGGCCTGCTCGTGTCGGCCGTGCAATCGCTCGTGAAGGACAGCCTCACCGCGATCGCGCTGCTCGGCTATCTGCTCTGGCTCAACTGGCGCCTCACGCTGCTCATTGCGGTGCTGGTGCCCGCAGTGGTCTACGTGATGCGCGTCTTCAGCACGCGCATGCACCGGCTCACGCTCGAAGGGCAACGCGCCATCGACGACCTGGCCTACGTCGTCGAGGAAAACATCCTCGCGTGGCGCATCGTCCGCCTGCATGGCGCGGGCGAGACCGAGACCGGCAAGTTCCGACGCGCCAGCCTGCTGTTGCGGCGCCTGGCGATGAAGTCGACCGTCGCCACCGCGGTCGTCACGCCGATCACGCAGGTGCTGGTCGCGGTGGCGATGTCGGGCGTCGTGATGGCCGCCCTCTGGCAGAGCCAACACCAGAGCGGCACGGTCGGCAATTTCGTGGCTTTCGTCACGTCGATGTTGCTGCTGGTGTCGCCGCTGAAACACCTGTCCGAGATCTCGGGGCCGATCACGCGCGGCCTGGCCTCGGTGCAACGGGGCCTCGCGCTCATCCACGACGCGCCCACCGAATCGGGTGGCATGCACACCGTGACGCGCGCTGCCGGTACCCTTTCGTTTCGAGACGTGTCGATGCGCTACCGCGCCGAGCAGGCGCCGGCGCTCGACCGCATTTGCGTCGACATCGGCGCTGGCGAATCGGTGGCGCTGGTCGGCCCGTCGGGCGGCGGCAAGTCGACCTTCGTGAACCTCGTGCCGCGTTTTCTCGACCCGACCGAAGGCCAGATCCTGCTCGACGGGGTACCGCTTGCCGAATGGGATCTGGGTGCCCTCCGCCAGCAGTTCGCGCTGGTGAGCCAGGACGTGGTGCTCTTCAACGACTCGGTCGCGGCCAATGTCTGTCTCGGTCAGACGCTCTCGCGCGAACGCGTGCTCGACGCGCTGAAAGGCGCCAACCTGCTCCCGTTCGTCGAAGGTTTGCCGCTCGGCATCGACAGCGCCATTGGCCACAACGGCAGCGAGCTGTCGGGCGGGCAGCGCCAGCGGCTCGCAATCGCACGCGCCATTTACAAAGACGCACCGATCCTGCTGCTCGATGAAGCGACATCTGCGCTCGACACCGAGAGCGAACGGCTGGTACAAGACGCCCTGGCAAAAGTGATGGCCGGGCGCACCTCGATCGTGATCGCGCACCGGCTCTCGACAGTCGAAGCGGTCGACCGCGTGATCGTCCTCGATCATGGGCACGTGGCCGAACAGGGAACGCATGCAGAACTCCTCGCGCAAGGCGGCTTGTTTTCACGGTTGCATGGTCTGCAGTTCAAGACCTGAAAGACGGCTTGCCCGCCGTCGCACGGTGAATGCCGCACTCGGGCACATCGTTTGCGCGCAACGGTTGGCACGCCACGGCGTGCTTCAAGCATCGATATCCGCCTGGCCGACCTCGGAGCCCAAACGTTTGATTCATTTCCCATCGCAAGCCCCGACGCGCAGATGAGAACCGCTGTTCAACACGCTCGCACCGAGCGCACCCCGACCACCAGCCCGCACGGTGAAACGGTCGCGCCGCTCGTGAGCATCGTGCTGCTCGCCTACAACCAGGAGGCAACGGTGCGGCGGGCGGCGCTCACCTGCCTCGAGCAGCTCGGCGGCCCCTACGAGATCGTGTTGTCGGACGACGCCTCGACCGATGGCACGTTCGCGGTGATGCAGGCCGTGGTGGCCGAATACCGGGGTCCGCATCACGTGGTCGCGCGGCGCAACGCGGTCAACACCGGCATCGGCGAGCACTACAACGAGCTGGTCCGGGTCACGAAGGGCGAGCTCATCGTGAGCGCCGCGGGCGACGATGAGTCGTTGCCGCAGCGGGTGCAGCGGCTCGTCGACGCGTGGAACGCGACCGATCGCAACGCCGACCTGATCGCGAGCCATGTCATCGACATGGACCACGACGGCGTCAGCCACGAGGTCATTCGCGTCGACGACCTGGCGCCTTATCGCGACATCGAGCATTGGGGCACCGAACGGCCCTACATCATCGGTGCCGGCCATGCCTTCACGCGGCGCATGATGACGCGCTTCGCGCCGATGAAGCCGACCATCGCCTACGAAGACCAGATCATGGTGTTCCGCGCGATCGCGATGGGCGGCGCGGCGACGGTCGATGAGGCGCTGGTGCGCTATCGACGCGGTGGCACGTCCGCGCGACCGAACGTGTTCCAGTCGACCGAGCACATGGAGCGCTGGCGCGACCGCCAGCTCGCCCGCGAGCTCGCCGAGAAGGAGCAGCTCATTGCCGATGGCGTCGAGGCGGGTTGCGGCGGCCAGGTGCAGGCGCTCCTCGACCGTGCGATGCGCGTCGATCATTACCTGCTGATGCTGCGGCGCGCGCCGAATCGTGCCGAGTTGTGGGCGGTCTATCGGCGTGCCCACAGCCTGCCGATGAAATGGCGGTTGAAGAAGATGCTGCACGTGATGTACCCGAACGCGACGCGGCACGTGAAGCGCATGCTCAACCTGTTCCACCGCAAGCGCCCGGGTGACGTGCGGCCCCGGAAGACCACGAGCTGAGCTCGCCGCCAAAAGGCGACCGGGGCGCCGTCAGATCACGGTGGCGTTCCGACGTGCCAACCGCCGCCGAGCGCCTGGATCAGCGCGGCCGCGCCGGTCTGCCGGTTCGCGATGACCTGCACCAGCGTGCGCCGCGCGCTCAGCGCCGACGCTTGTGCCGTCACGACATCGGTGTAGCTCACCTGCCCCGCGCGGTAGCGGTTCAGGATCTGCTGTTCGGTCTGGTCGGCCGCGGTCGACGCGGTGCGGCGCAGGCTTTCCTGATCGGCATACGCGTGCAACGACGCGAGCTGGTCTTCGACGTTCTGGAACGCGGTGAGCACGGTCTGTCGATAGCGGGCGGTCGCGGCGTCGAGCGCCGCTTCGGCCGCCTGCACCCGTGAGCGGATCGCGCCGCCGTCGAACAGGGTCTGCGCGAGCGAGGCACCGATCGACCACAAGGTCGAAGGCGCGTTGAAGAGATCGCCGATGCGGCTGCCCGAGGTGCCGACCGAGCCGCTCAGCGTAAGGTTCGGGTAGTACGCCGAACGCGCCACGCCGATCTGCGCATGGGCTGCCGCGACGCTGCGTTCGGCCGACGCGATGTCGGGCCGGCGCTCGAGCAAGGCCGACGGCACGGCGAGCGGGACCCGAGGCACCGTCTGTGTCCAGGGTGCGACGGCGATCGAGAACCCGCCTGGCGCCGCGCCGACGAGCACCGCGATCGCGTGTTCGGCGCGTGCGCGTTGTGCGACCAGCGCGGCGAGATCGGCCTGCGTGGTGGCAAGTTGCGTCTCTGCCTGCAGCACGTCGGTCTTCGCGACGATGCCGGCGGCATAGCGGTTCTGCGTGATCTCGAGCGAGCGCGCGAAGCCGTCAATCGAACGCCGCAGCAGGTCGATCTCGGCATCGGCTTCGCGCAGCGAGAAGTAATCGAGCGCGAGCTCGCCCTGTGCCGACAGGCGCGCGGCCGCGAGATCGGCAGCGCTCGCGTCGCGATTGGCTTCGGCGCCTTCGACGCCGCGTCGCAGCCGTCCCCAGATGTCAGGCGCCCAGTTGCCGGCCGCGCTGACGCCGAAATCGTTCTGCGCGTTGCTCTGGCCGTTCACGCGGCGGCCGCCACCCGAACGTTGTGCGCTCACCTGCAAGCCGAGCGAGGGATAGAGCGCGGCGCGTTGCTCGCCGACGAGCGCACGGGCCTGCGCGTAGTTCGCGACAGCCGCGGCGACGTTCTGGTTCGAGACCTCGACTTGTTCGGTGAGCCGCGTCAGTTCGGCATCGCCGAAGAGCGTCCACCAAGGTCCACGATCGAGCGCGTCGGCCGGTGCGGCCGGGAACCACGTCGCGCCGGCGACGGTCGGCGCCTCCTTGAAGGTCGGCACCGTCGGTGCGGTCGGACGCTGATAGTCGGGCCCGACGGCACAACCGGTGAGCGCGAGCGCCGCGGCGAGCGCGGTGAGGCGGCGTGAGGTCATGGCGCTCACCGGGTCAAACAGCGAGAGGTTTGCCTGGGGTCGCGTTGCGGCGTCCACGCTTGGCGGATTTGCGACCACGCAGGCGATCGAGCAGCACGTAGACCACCGGCGTCGTCAGGAGCGTGAGCAACTGACTGGCGATCAGCCCGCCGATGATCGAGACGCCGAGCGGGCGGCGCAGCTCCGCACCTTCGCCGAAACCGATCGCGAGCGGCAACGCACCGAGCGCGGCCGCGAGCGTGGTCATCAGGATCGGCCGGAAGCGCAGCAGGCAGGCCTCTCGCACCGCCTCCACGGCCGAGAGCCCGCGCGTGCGTTCGGCCTCGAGCGCGAAGTCGATGATGAGGATGGCGTTCTTCTTGACGATGCCGATCAGCAGGAACACGCCGATCAGCGCGATCACCGAGAACTCCATGCGAAAGACGAGCAGCGCGAGCACCGCGCCGACGCCGGCCGACGGCAAGGTCGAGAGCACCGTGACCGGGTGCACCAGGCTCTCGTACAGCATGCCGAGGACGATGTAGATCACGACGATCGCCGCCACGATCAGCAGACCCTGCTGCCCCTGCGATTGCTGTGCGGCGAGGGCCGTGCCCTGGAACGAACCGCGCACGTTGGTCGGCATGCCGATGTGGGCTTCGGCCTGGCTGATGGCCTTGCCGGCTTCGGCCAGCGTCTTGCCTTCGACGAGGTTGAAGCTCACGGTCGTCGCGAGCTCGCCGTCCTGGTGGCTGATCGCCGTCGGCGTCGCGCGTTCGACGAAGCGCGCGACCGCGCTCAGCGGCACCAGCGGCGTCGCTGTATTGCTAAGGGCGTTGCCGCTCGAGGAGTCACGCGAGCCGGGATTGGCGGCGACGCTCGTGGTGGCGGTGCCCGTGGTGGTCGACGCCGTGCCGGTCGCAGTAGCCGATGTGCTGCCGGTCGCCGCCGATCCGGTGCTCGCCGACGTCGTCGTATTGCCGCCCGTCGCGACGGCCGAGCCTGCGCCGAGGCCTTTCGCCGGCACGTAGACATCGGCTAGCGCATTCGGACTCTGCTGGTAGCGAGGCGCCCATTCCATGATCACGTGGTACTGGTTCAACTCTTCGTAGATGGTCGCGACCTGGCGCTGTCCGAACGCGTTGTAGAGCGACGCATCGATGCCGGCCGACGTGAGGCCGAGGCGAGACGCGCTGTCGCGGTCGACGTCGACCACCGTCTCGACGCCGTTGTCCTGCTGGTCGGAATCGACGTCGGTCATCACGTCGCTGCGCTTCATCTGGTCGCTGAGCCGCGTGGCCCAGCGGCGCAGGTCGGCGATGTTGTCGCTCTTCAGCGTGTACTGGTAGTTCGCGTTGCCCTGCCGGCCGCCGGAGCGCACGTCCTGCACCGGGCTCAGGAAGACCTGCAGGCCCGTCACCTGCGCGAGCTGCGGGCGCAGGCGGCCGATCACCTGGGTGCCGGTCTCGACCCGATCGGTGGGCGGCTTCAGGTTCACGAACATGAAGCCGCCGCCCGCGCGGCCGCCGCCGGTGAAACCGACGACGGTCGCGACCGCCGGATCCTTGCCGACGATGTCGACGACCTGCCTTAGCTTCACGCCCATCGCCTGCGAGGAGATGCTCTGGTCGGCGCGCAGCCCACCATTCAGTTGCCCGGTGTCCTGCTGCGGAAAGAAGCCCTTCGGCACTTCCTTGTAGAGGTAGACGTTGAGGCCGATCACCATACCCAAGATCGCGAGCACGAGCCAGAGGCTCGCGAGCGCCCAGTCGAGACTGGCCTCGTACCAGCCCAGCACCTTCGCGAAGCCCGCTTCGGCCCAGCGCGCGAGCCGGCCGGGTTTCTTCGCGTGCGCGCCATCGGCCTTCGACTCGAGCAGCCACGCGCACATCATCGGCGTGGTGGTGAGCGAGATCACGAGCGAGATCAGCACCGCGGCCGACAGCGTGACCGCGAACTCGCGAAAGAGGCGCCCGAGCTGGCCTTCCATGAAGAGCAGCGGAATGAAGACCGCGACCAGCGAGACGCTGATCGAGAGCACCGTGAAGCCGACCTCCTTCGCGCCGAGCAGCGCCGCTTCCATGCGGCCCATGCCGGCTTCGATGTGGCGGCTCGTGTTCTCGAGCACGACGATCGCGTCGTCGACGACGAAACCGGCCGCGACCGTCAGCGCCATCAGACTCAGGTTGTTGAGCGAGAAGCCCAGCAGCACCATCACGCTGAAGGTGCCGAGCAACGACACGATCGTCGCGACGGCCGGCACGATCGTCGCGCGCCAGCTCCGCAGAAACACGCTCACCACCAGCACCACCAGCATGATCGACACGATCAGCGTGAGCTCGATCTCGCGCAGCGAGGCGCGGATCGAGTTCGTGCTGTCGGTCGCGACGTCGAGCTCGACTTCCGACGGCAGCTGCGCGCGCAGCTCTGGCAGCAAATCTCGAACGCCGTCGACGGTCTGGATCACGTTGGCGCCGGGCTGCCGCGTGACGAGCACGATGACCGCCGGCTTGCCGTTGAAGAGGCCGAGGGTGCGAGAGTTCTCGACGCCGTCGCGCACCTCGGCCACATCCGAGAGGCGCACCGCGGCGCCGTTGCGCCACGCGACGACCATTGGCGCGTAATCGCTCGCGCGGCGTACGGGCGTCTGCGTATAGATCTGGAGCTTGCGCCCGTCGCCCTCGACCGCGCCCTTCGGCCGGTTCGCATTCGAGGCCTGGATCGCGGCGCGCACGTCTTCGCCGCTCACGCCGTACCGGTTCAACGCGAACGGCAGTAACTCGACGCGAACCGCCGGCAACGTGCTGCCGCCGATCTCGACATCGCCGACCCCGGTCACCTGCGCGAGTCGCTGGCTCACGAGGTTCGAGACCGCGTCGTAGATCTGGCCCGGCGTCATCGTCTTCGACGTGAGCGCGAGGATGATGACCGGCGCGTCGGACGGGTTGGCCTTGCGGTACGTCGGGTTCGAGCGCAGCGTCGCGGGCAGGTCGACGCGCGACGCGTTGATCGCAGCCTGCACTTCGCGGGCGGCGCCGTCGATGTTGCGGCTCAATGCGAACTGCAAGTTGATGCGCGTCGTGCCGACCTGGCTTTGCGAAGTCATCTCGTTGACGCCGGCGATCGTGCCGAGCCGTCGTTCGAGCGGCGTGGCCACGCTGGTCGCCATCGTGTCGGGGCTCGCGCCGGGCAGGCTGGCCTGCACCGAGATCGCAGGGTAGTCGACCTGCGGCAGCGGCGACACGGGCAGCACGAAGAAGCCGCCGATGCCGGAGAGCGCGATGCCGATCGTCAGCAGCACGGTGCCGATGGGGCGGCGGACGAAGAGGGCGGAGAGGTTCATCACGTTGTCCGTTCGAGCGCCACGGGCGCGGGGCGCCGACTACGCTCATGTCCGCAGCAGGAGCCACGGGCATGAACGGAGCAGAGTGCCCCAGCGGCCTGCTCTCGCTTCACGGGTTGAGCAGCCAGCTTCACGAGGAAGCCCCTTGCACCGCCACCGCACGTTCTTCGCCCTTGGTCTCGGCCGGCGTCTCATCCTTCCTGAACCGCTTGCCGAGCTTGTCGAACGCCATGTAGATCACCGGCGTCGTGAAGAGCGTGAGCAGCTGGCTCACGATCAGGCCGCCGAAGATCGCGAGGCCCAGGGGCCGGCGCAGTTCGTGGCCTTCGCCCCAGCCGAGCATCAGCGGCAACGCTGCGAAGAGCGCGGCGAGCGTCGTCATCAGGATCGGGCGAAAGCGCAGCAGCGCGGCCTGGTGGATGGCTTCGCGGGGCGGCATCTTCTCGTCGCGCTCGGCCTGGATCGCGAAGTCGATCATCATGATCGCGTTCTTCTTGACGATGCCGATCAAGAGGATGATGCCGATGATGCCGATCACGCCGAGGCCGTTGCGGCTGATCAGCAACGCGAGCAGCGCGCCGACCCCGGCCGACGGAAGCGTCGACAGGATCGTCAGCGGGTGCACGTAGCTTTCGTACAGCACGCCGAGCACGATGTACACGCAGACCACGGCCGCCAGGATCAGCCACAGCTGGTTCGAGAGCGAGCGCTCATAAGCGCCCGAGGCACCGAGGAAGGTCATCGTCACCGATTTCGGCATCGCGATGGCTGTGGCGGCGGCGCGAATCGAATCGACCGCAGCACCGAGCGAGGTGCCCGGCGCGGTGTCGAAGCCGATGGTCGAGGCCGGGTACTGCGCGACGTGCGTGATCTGCAGCGGCGCACGGCGTTCGCTGAGGGTCGCGATGGCGTCTAGCGTGGTCGGTTCGCCCGAGCTCGTGCGCAGGTTGAGCTTGCCGAGCGATTCGACCGTCGTTAGCAAACCCGGCTGCGCCTCGAGGATCACGCGGTACTGGTTGGTCTCGGTGAAGATGGTCGAGACGATGCGCTGGCCGAACGCGCTGTAGAGCGCGTCGTCGACCGCGCTGGCGGTCACGCCCAGGCGCGCCGCGGTGTCGCGGTCGATGTTGATGAAGGCGGCGAGACCCTGCGCGCCGGCATCGCTCGTCACGTTCCGAAGTTGCTTCTGCTGGCGCATCTGCGCGACGAGCTTGTCGACCCAGGTCGTCACGGTCCCGGTGTCGGCCCCTTCGAGCGAGACGCGGAACTCGGTCGGGCCCGATTCGGCATCGATGGTCAGGTCCTGCGTCGGCTGCAGATATAGCGTGACCCCGGCGACCTGCCGCACGCGGTCCTGCAGGTGATTCATCACTTCGAGCTGATCGCCGTGGCTATTTTTCAAGCCGATCAGGAGCCGCCCGGTGTGCAGCATCGTGTTGTTCGACGCATCGACGCCGATGAACGAGCTCAGGTTCTCGACATCGGGGTCTTGCAGGATCGCGCGCGCTGCCGATTGCTGCAGCGCCGACATGCGGTCGTACGAGACGTCTTCGGCGGTCTCGATGCGGGCCTGCAGCTGGCCAGTGTCCTGCGTCGGAAAGAGGCCTTTGGGGATCAGCAGGTAGAGCAGCACCGTGAGCGCAAGCGTCGCGAGCGCGACGCCGAGCGTGAGCCCTTCGTGGTCGAGCACCCATGTGAGGCCGCGGTCGTAGCGCGTCATCACGCCGGCGAAGAAGGCCTTGAACTTCGAACTCGGCTTGTGCTTTTTCGCGTCGTCCTCTTCTTCCTTCGCTTTCAGCCAGCGCGCCGACATCATCGGCACCAGCGTGAGCGAGACGACCGCCGAGATCAGGATCGTGATCGCGAGCGTGACCGCGAATTCGCGGAACAACCGCCCGACCACGTCGCCCATGAAGAGCAGCGGGATCAGCACCGCGATCAGCGACACCGTGAGCGAAATGATCGTGAAGCCGATCTCGGAGGCGCCGGCGAGCGCCGCTTCGACGACGAGCCGCTGCTTGCCCTTCGGCAACGACTCGGCCTCGGCCCCGGTGAGCGATTCGGGCTTGAGCGCCGCGGCGGCCTGATCGGTGGCATCCTGCGTGGTGGCCGAGGTCGAACTTTCGCCGCTCTTCGCCATCTCGAGGTGCCGCGAGATGTTCTCGATCATCACGATCGCGTCGTCGACGACGAAGCCGGTCGCGATCGTCAGCGCCATCAGGCTCAGGTTGTTGAGGCTGTAGCCGAGCAAGTACATCGCGCCGCAGCTGCCGACCAGCGAGATCGGCACCGCGAGGCTCGCGATCACGGTCGCGCGCACGCTGCCGAGGAACGCGAAAATCACCAGCACCACCATCACGACCGCGAGCACCAGCTCGATCTCGACGTGCTCGACCGACGCGCGAATGCCGGTGGTGCGGTCGGCGAGCACCTCCATGCGCAAATTGGCAGGCAGGCTGGCCTGCAGGTCGGGCAGCTGCTTCTTGATCGCATCGACCGTCGCGATCACGTTCGCGCCCGGTTGTCGCTGCACGTTCAAAATGATGGCCGGGCGCAGCTCGCTGCCCTTGCCGGCCCACGCGCCGAGCCGCGAGTTCTCGGCGCTCTGGATCACGTTGGCGACGTTGACGAGCCGCACCGGGGCACCGTTCTTGTACGTGATGATGAGCTTCTTGTAGTCGTCGGCCGTCACCAGCTGATCGTTGGCGTTGATCGAGTACGAACGCTTCGCGCCGTCGAAGCTGCCCTTCGCGCTGTTCGCATTGGCTGCCGAAATCGCGGTGCGCAGCGTGTCGATGCCGATGCCGTAAGACGCGAGCGCCTGCGTGTCGGCCTGGATGCGCACGGCCGGCCGTTGCCCGCCCGCGAGACTGACGAGGCCGACGCCGCTGACCTGGCTGATCTTCTGCGCAAGGCGCGTGTTGACGAGGTTCTGCACCTCGGTGAGCGGCACCGTGTCGGAGCTGATCGCGAGCGTGAGCACGGGCGCATCGGCCGGGTTCACCTTCGCGTACACGGGCGGCGCCGGCAGGTCGGCCGGCAGCAGCGACGCGCCGGCATTGATCGCCGCCTGCACCTCTTGCTCGGCGACGTCGAGCGTCTGGCCGAGCGCAAATTGCAGCGTGATGATCGAGGCGCCGGCAGCGCTCGTCGAGCTCATGCGCTCGAGGCCGGCCATCTGGCCGAACTGGCGCTCGAGCGGCGCGGTCACGGTGTGGCCCATCACCTCGGGGCTCGCGCCTGGGTAGAGCGTCTGCACCTGGATGGTCGGGTAGTCGACCTGCGGCAGAGCGGCGAGCGGCAGGAACTTGAAGCCGACGATGCCGGCGAGCACGATCGCCACCATCAGCAGCGAGGTCGCGACCGGACGCAGGATGAACGGGCGGGACGGGCTCATGCCGACGCCTTCGAGACCCACATGCGGTCAGCCGCCTTCGGCGCCGTCGCGCGGGCGCCGCCTACGCTCGCCGCCCGATGCCGAACCCTCGGCGCCCGAGGCACCGCGCCGACCGCCATAGCCACCGTCACCGGCGCCCGAGGCGCCCGAAGCACCGAACCCGCCGCGCCGACCGCCGCCGGGGCCCGACGCAGGCCGGTCGCTCGCCAATTGAACGCGCGCGCCTTCTTTCAATCGATCGCCGCCTTCGGTGACGACGCGCTCGCCCTTGTCGAGTCCCTTGGTAATCGCGACGACGTCGTTGGTCGATATCCCGCGGGTCACGCTGCGAACCGTTACCGTTCGGTCTTCCTTCAACACGTAAACGAAGTCGCCGTTCGGGCCGTTGCGGATCGCGGTCACGGGCACCACGACGGCATCGTCGATTGAGCGCAGCAGCAAGCGCACGTTGACGAACTGGTTCGGGAACAACGCACCGGCGGCGTTGGCGAAGCGCGCCTTCGCCTTCACGGTGCCGGTTTGCACATCGACCTGGTTGTCGAGCGTCGAGAACGTGCCGTCGTCGAGTTTTCGGGTCCGCGTGCGGTCGAATGCCGAGACCGCGAGCGTCGCGCCTTCGGCCACGCGCGCCTGGATCTCGGGCACGCGGTCTTGCGGCACCGAGAACACCACGTCGATCGGCGCCACCTGCGTGATGACCGCGACGCCGCCCGCATCGCCGGCGCTGATGGTGTTGCCGGCGTCGACCGTCCGCAAGCCGACGCGGCCCGCGACCGGCGCCGCGATGCGCGCATAGCCGAGGTTGAGTCGTGCGGTGTTCTCGTTCGCACGATCGATGACGATCGTGCCCTCGAGCTGCTTGGCGGCTGCCGCCTGCGTGTCGACATCCTGGCGCGCGATCGAGTCTTGGCCGAGCAGCGTCTGGTAGCGCTGCAGCTGCACCTTCGTGTTCTCGAGCTGCGCTTCGTCACGCAGCCGCGCGCCATTGGCCTGCTGCAGCGCGATCTCGTACGGCCGCGGATCGATGGTCGCGAGCAGTTGCCCCTTGCTCACCATCTGGCCTTCGGTGAAGAGGATCTGCGTGAGCACGCCCGACACCTGCGGCCGCACCGTGACCGTGACGGCCGGCGTGACGGTGCCGAGCGCATCGAGCAGGACCGGCAGCTTCTGAACGCTCGCCACCGCGACGCCGACGGTGCTCGCACCGGCGCCGCCCGCCCCGCCACGACCACCGCCCGGTCCGCCACCAGGGCCGCCCGGCGCGCCACCGCCCTGCGCCCCCGACGCGCCGGAGGCAGCACCCGGGGCGCCACCGAAGCCAGCGGGCCGCTCGGGCGGCCGATGAATCAGGAACCACGCGAGCGCGAACACCGCCGCAAGCCCGGCGATGGCGATCACACCGCCGAGCCATCTCGCGCGCCGTGTGGGCAGCGGCCGCGACGGCGGGTTCGTCATCGCACCAGCGGGCCGGGCTGCGTCGGAGGTCGGGTCTGCCATGTTCGTGTTCGATGACGCGGTGAGCGGATGGCCGGCGCCGGCTCCTCGATCCGGGCGGAAGAACGCCCGGCACGCACGGCAAAGCGGGCGAGGTTACAGGCAACCGAATGGCCTGCGGAGGCGACAAGCGCAAGTCATGCCGGCATGACTCGTATGGCCACAACCGCCGGGCGCGACGGGCCACGAGCCAGGAACGCCGGTCGCGTTCATCTGCCGACGCGTTGCACTGCTGCCGCAGAGAAACCATTCTTTACCCGCGCCACATCGGGTTCGACGCGATGTCGGGCGCACGCCGCTTCCCTTTCAATACGCTCCTCGTCACGAACCAACGGGACCACCCCATGGCGCATCGACTCGACGGCAAGATCGCCTTCATCACCGCGGCCGGGCAGGGCATCGGCCGCGCGACCGCCGCGGCGTTCGTGCGCGAGGGCGCCCGCGTGATCGCGACCGACATCGACGAAGACCTGCTCGCTGCGCTGCAGCACGACATCGGCTGCGAGACGCGCCGGCTCGACGTGACCGATGCGAGCGCGATCCTGGCGGCGAGCATCGGAGCCAACGCGCGCGGGCCTGTCGACGTGCTCTTCAACGGCGCGGGTTACGTGCATGCCGGCTCGATCCTCGAGTGCGACGAGATCGCCTTCGAAACCTCGCTCGACATCAACGTGCGAGCGCTCTACCGCATCACGCGGGCCTTCCTGCCGGCCATGCTGAAGGCGCACGAGGCGCGCGGCTCGCTGAGCTCGATCATCAACGTCGCGTCGGCGGCGTCGAGCGTGAAGGCGGTCGCGAACCGCTTCGTCTACAGCGGCACCAAGGCCGCGGTGATCGGCATGACGAAATCGATCGCGGCCGACTACATCGGGCGCGGCGTGCGTTGCAACGCGATCTGCCCGGGCACGGTCGATTCGCCGTCGCTGCACCAGCGCATCGCGGCGCAGGCGGCCGCCTCGGGGCAGAGCCGCGAGCAGGTACGGGCGGCCTTCGTCGGCCGCCAGCCGATGGGCCGGCTCGGCACGGCCGACGAGATCGCCTCGCTGGCGGTCTACCTCGCGTCGGACGAGTCGGCCTTCACGACGGGCACCCAGCAGATCATCGACGGCGGCTGGTCGATGTGAGCGGCCCGACCGATGCGACTGCCGCGGCAAGCCGATACTCCACGCCTCACGCCTTCTCCGGCCTGCCCGCTCTCCCCCTTGCGGGAGAGGGTGGCGGTGAGGGTGACTCTGATGCACTGAACGGACCCGACCCCATGAAACTGATGCGATACGGCGCCAAGGGCGCCGAGAAGCCGGCACTCGTCGAAGCCGACGGCACGCTGCGCGACCTGTCGTCGATCCTTGCCGACATCACGCCGCAAACGCTCGCGCCGCAAGGTTTGCGGGCGTTGCGCAACGTCGATGTCGGCGCGTTGCCGAAACTCGCCGCGCCGGCGCGCATCGCGCCACCCTGGAGCGGCATGGGCAAGTTCGTCTGCATCGGCCTCAACTATTCCGACCACGCGGCCGAGACGGGCGCGGCGAACCCGAAAGAGCCGATCATCTTCCTGAAGCCGCTGAGCGCAGTCGTCGGCTGTAACGACGCGGTCGTGCTGCCGCAAGGCTCGGTGAAGACCGACTGGGAGGTCGAGCTCGGTGTCGTCATCGGCAGCACCGCACGCTATGTCGACGAAGCCAAGGCACTCGACCACGTGGCGGGTTATTGCGTCGTCAACGACGTCTCGGAGCGCGAATACCAGATCGAGCGCGGCGGCACCTGGGACAAGGGCAAGGGCTGCGACACCTTCGGTCCGGTCGGCCCGTGGCTGGTGACGGCCGACGAAGTGGCCGACCCGCAGGGCCTCGCGATGTGGCTCGATGTGAACGGCGAGCGGCGCCAAACCGGCACCACCCGGACGATGATCTTCGGCGTCGCGCACCTGATCGCCTACGTGAGCCGCTTCATGACGCTCTATCCCGGCGACCTGATCACGACCGGAACGCCACCGGGCGTGGCGATGGGTATGAAGCCGACGCCGATGTACCTGAAGGCTGGCGACGAGATGCGGCTCGGCGTCGAGGGGCTGGGCGAGCAGAGGCAGAAGGTCTTCGCGTGGGATCCGTCGATGATCGATGGTTGAGTGCGCTCGCGTTGACACGGCGGAAACGTGAAGAGATCGCGTCCGACACGCGCGCGATGGCCCCTCTTGCGAGTGCCGCTCCCGTGCAGGATCAAAATCATTGCTAGCTGCGGTTTGCGCCGCCCGTGAAGTGACACACGGTGGCGTCGCGATGTCCGCATCGTCTGCGAAAGGATTTGTGATGAAAGCGACCCGACTTTCCGCGCTCGCCCTGGCCGTCGCCGCGCTGGCCACCGTGGCCATGCCGGCCCAGGCCCAACGCCACTGGGGCGGAGGCGGCTATCACGGCTCGTATCGCGGTGGCGGCTGGTGGGGACCCGGCCTGTTGCTGGGCGGCATCGGCCTAGGCGTGGCGCTGAGCAGCAGACCGTACTACGACAGCTATTACGGCCCCGCGTATTACGGCCCGTCGTATTACGGCCCGTCGTATTACGGTCCGGCGTATTACGGCGGCTATTCGTATGCGCCGCGTTACGTCGTCGCGGCACCCCCCACCGTGGTGTACGACAGCGGCCCCGTGGTTCAAGCCACCGTGTCACAACCGGTTCCGGTGACTCGCACGAGCACCGTGCCCGAGCCGATCGTGTACCCGAAGAACGGACAGAGCGCGAACCAGACCGAAGCCGACCGCCAGGCGTGCAACCGTTGGGCCACGAGCCAGCCGCAAGCCATGGGCGACGCGAGCATCTTCCAGCGCGCAACGCTCGCGTGCCTCGAAGGCCGGGGCTACACCGTCAAGTGATGGCGTAAAGGCATCCGCGCGCGAAGCGCCTTCGCGATGAAAGGGGCCCCACGGCCCCTTTTTCGTTGGGGTCGATCGCTATTTCGCCGCTGCGCTTTGCGGTCGACGATAGTCTTCGCATCCCTGACGTCGACGGAGAACACCGTGGTTGGAAAATTCTGGGTGTCGCGTCTGCTCTGGGCGGCGGGCCTCGCGCTTGCATCGCACGCTGCGAACGCGCAGGAGTACCCGACCAAGCCGGTGCGCATCGTCGTGCCGTTCGCGGCCGGCGGCACCGCCGATGTCTATGCGCGCGTCATCGCGACGCGCCTGCAGGAGTCGCTCGGCCAGACCTTCATCGTCGACAACCGCCCAGGCGCGGGCGCGCTGATCGGCACCGATGCGGTGGCAAAGAGCCCGGCCGACGGCTACACGCTGCTGCTGATCTCGAACACGCACACGGTGAACGAGTCGCTGATCCCGACCAAGTCGTATGCGCTGATGCGCGACCTCACACCGGTGGCGCCGATCAACTACTCCGATCTCGTGCTGGTCGCCCGCGCCGGCTTGGCCGAGGGCAACCTGGGCGATCTGATCGCCGCCGCGAAGGCCAGGCCGGGCGCTCTCACGTACGCGTCGTCGGGGCCGGGCACGCCGTATCACATGGCGGGCGAGCTTTTCAAATCGATGGCCGGCGTCAACATTCTGCACGTGCCTTACAAGGGCAGCTCGGGCGCGCGCACCGACGTGCTGGGCGGCCAGGTCGACCTGATGTTCGACTCGGTGCCGACGATGGTCGAGCAGGTGAAGGCCGGCAAGGTGAAGGCGCTCGCGACCACCGGCCGAAGCCGCTCCGCCGTGATGCCCGACGTGCCGACCGTGGCCGAGGCGGGCGTGCCGGGCTACGAGGCGACAATCTGGCTCGGCGTGATGGCGCCGAAGGGCACGCCACCGGCGATCGTCACGAAGCTCAACGCCGAGCTGGCCAAGATCATGTCGAGCCCCGAGGTCGCGAAGAGCTGGGCCGCGCAAGGCGCCACGCCGCTGACGATGAGCGTGGCCGATTTCACGCGCTACATGAACGACGACATCGTCAAATGGGCGCGGATCGTGAAGCTCTCGGGTGCTAAAGCCGATCAGTGATCGCGCCGTCGATGAGCGACCCGACCCTTCACCTGCTTTGCGCCGGCGCGGCACAAGGCCTCGTCAACGAACTGCGCGAACGCTTCCAGGGCGAACAGGGCTGCGCGCTGGAAGTGCGTTTCGGACCGGTCGGCACAATGCAGGAAGCCCTGCTCGGCGGGGCGCGCTGCGATGTGATCGTGGTATCGCTGGCCATCATCGAGTCGCTGCAGGCGAGGCACGTGCTCGCCCGCGACGGCAGCGCCGCGCTCGGCCTGGTGCACACCGGCATCGCGGTGCGGCGCGACGATGCTGCACCCGACGTCGCCACGCCCGAGGCCTTGAAGGCCTTGCTGCTCGCCGCGCCAGCGCTCTACTTCCCCGATCCGATCCGCGCGACGGCCGGCATCCACTTCGCCTCGGTGCTGACGCGCCTCGGCATCGCCGAGCAGACCCTGCCGAAGTGCCGCAACTTCGCGAGCGGCGCGATCTCGATGGCCGAGCTGGCTGCGCACGGCGAACCTGGTTCGGTCGGCTGCACGCAAATCACCGAGATAAACAACACCGCGGGTGTGAAGTTTGTCGGCGCGCTTCCGGCCGAGCTCGGCCTCGCGACGCCCTACGCGGCAGGTGTCGTGAACGGCGCCGCCGAAGCACGCCGCGCCGCGGCATTGATCGCGCTGATGAGCGGCACCGATGCCGCATCGATGCGCCGCCGGCACGGCTTCGACGCCGTGGCGTAGACCGAGCCGCGACCCCTTTCCCCACCCTCTGACCCTCTTCAACGACCGAAGGAAGCCCGATGCAGCCAGCGATATCCAGTTCACCGACACGCCGCCGCTGGCTGGCCACCGTCGCCGCCGGTCTGCTAGCCGGTGCGCTCGGCGCGGGCATCGCGCCGAGCGCCGAAGCGCAGTCGACGGGCGGCAAGGTGCAGATCCTCTGGCTCGGCCAGGCCGCATTCAAGATCACGACGGTGACCGGCAAGGTCATCGTGATCGACCCCTACCTCACCGCGAACCCGAAGACGCCCGAAACCTATCGCAAGCTCGAAGCGCTCGGCAAGGTCGACCTGATCCTCGTCACGCACGGCCACGCCGATCACTATCTCGACGCGCCCGCCCTCGCCAAGCTCACGGGCGCGCCGGTGTGGGCACCGGCCGGTCTGGCGCAGTCGATGCAGACGCTCGGCATCCTGCCTGTGCCGCAAGCCAACCGCATGAACATGGGCGGCAGCATCACCCCGCTCGGCGCGGGCATCCGCGTCACGATGACGCAGGCCGCGCACAGCTCCGAGCTCGTCTGGCACAACCCGGCGACCGACAAGGACGAGACGCACGTCGGCGGCGTGCCGTGCGGCTTCATCATCGAGTTCGAGAACGGACAGAAGATCTGGCACCTGGGCGACACCGGGGTGTTCGGCGACATGAAGGTCATCGCCGAGCGTTATCAGCCCGACCTGGTGATGATTCCGATCGGCGGCGGCCAGTTCGTGATGAACCCGGTCGACGCGGCCTACGCCACGCGCGAACTCATCAAGCCGAAGATGGCACTGCCGATGCACTACGGCACCACCCCCGCGCTCAGTGGCACGCCGGAGGAATACATCAAGGCGCTCGGCAACTCGAGCACCAAAGTGCTCGCGATCAAGCCCGGCGACACCGTCGAGCTGTGAACACCTGCCTGCGGTCTGCGTGCATGATGGTGGACCGCCGCTGACCCGTCACCTGGAGCCGCTCTCGTGATCGAAAAGATTTTCGCCTCGATCGTCGTCGTCGTTTGTCTGGCGCTGCTGGTGCGGCAGTTCATCGGCGTGCGCCGGCGTTTCGCGCTCGACGCGGCGCTGCTGCGCATGACGAGCGGCGTGCGGCACCGGTGGCGTTCCTGGCAATGGCGTTCACAAGCGCGCAGCGCCGATCGCTCGTCACGCCAGGCGTCGAAACTCGCCGACGACACGATCCGAAAAGCCCGTGAGACGGCGGCGCGCAAGCGCGATGTCGCGCGTGACGGCAACGTCTACACGCCGAAATCGTTTGGCGACAAACGGGACAGCAAGCGCGACACGTTGCACTGAGTGCATCGGCTGTTCGGAGCAGGCCTCTCGACGGTCCTGCCTTGCGGCTCGGCGCGATCAGCGGTCGAGCGGCGCCTAGCGGACCCGGTAACGATCGACCCGGCCTTCGTCGACTTCGATGCCGAGCCCCGGACCCGGCGGCAGCCTCGCGTGCCCCTCGACGATGGCCGGAGGCTCCGCGACGATGTCGTCCGCGAGGTACTGGTTCGACAAGCTCACGCCCCAATCGAGCGACGGCAACACCGCACCCAGATGCAGCACCGCTGCCGTGGCGATGCTCGACTCGGCGATCTTGCACGCCAGATTGATCTTCATGCCGAGGCTCTCACAGACCCGGGCGCCCTCCATCACCGCGCCGAGGCCACCGAACTTGATGGTCTTCAGGCTGCAACCCGCCGCCGCACCGGCCGCATGGTGGCGCCGGATGTCGTCGACGCTGTGGATGCCTTCGTCGCTGCCGAACGCGATCGACGTGGCGGCAGCCAGCTGGCGCATGTCGACCAGATCGCCCGATGCGACCGGCTGCTCGAGGAAGTCGATCGCGACGCCACGGATCGCTTCGAGGTAGGCGCTCGCCTGCGCCAGGTTCCAGCCCTGGTTCGCGTCGGCGCACACCAGTGAACCCGGCCCGATCGCCGCGCAGATGCGGCGCGTGCGTTCGGCGTCGGCCAACGGGTCGCCGACGCCGACCTTGATCTTGAAGGCGACACAGCCCTGGGCTTTCTTCGCGACCGCTTCGGCGACGTCGCCCTCCGCGCTGCCGGTGCCGATGAGCCACAGCACGGCCAGACGCTCGCGCCGACGCCCGCCGAGCAGCGCGTGCACGGGTACGTCCATCGCCTTGCCAAGCAGGTCGTGCAACGCCATGTCGATGGCGGCCTTGGCCGCCAGGTTGCCGTGCAGCAGGCGTTCGAGCCGCGCGCTGTCGCGCGTCAACGCGTCGACGCGATGGCCGATGAAGTGCGGCGCGAGGTACGCGACCGCCGCGGCCATGCCTTCGAGCAACTCGCCGGTCATCGTCGGCGCGGACGCCGCTTCGCCCCAGCCGGCCCGGCCATCGTCACCGCGCACGCGCACCAGCAGGTTGTCGGCCGTGCCGATCTCGACGCCCGCCATCTTCATCGGCCGCAGCATCGGCAGGCTGACACCGATGGCCTCGATGCCGGCTACCGCGACAGGCGATCGCTCAAGGCCGTGCGCCGGCGAGCCTGGGCTGCCTGCCGCCATGCGGGAACCCGTCGTCGCCGCCATGCGCGCCTCGACGCTCAGCGAACCTGCGTCCACGCGGCGCTGCCGCCGGCGTACTTCTGCACCGCCGCATCGTCGAATGCGAAGCCGAGGCCCGGTTCCTGATGCAGCTTCAGACGGCCCTTCACCGGCGTCAGTTGACGGTCGATGAGGCGGCGGAAGTTGAGGACCTGGTCGTCCGGAAAATACTCGACGAAGCGGGCGTTCGGCGTGGCCGCGACGAGCGGCGCGTGCAGGTCGTGGAACCAGTGCGGGCTCACCGTCACGCCGACGCTGCCGGCGTGCGCGGCGATGCGCCGCCACTCGGTG
Organism: Caldimonas sp.; assembly: GCA_965246805.1. Taxonomy (GTDB): domain Bacteria; phylum Pseudomonadota; class Gammaproteobacteria; order Burkholderiales; family Burkholderiaceae_C; genus Schlegelella_A. The sequence continues at coordinate 147,703 of CBDFFO010000007.1, forward strand.
ACGCCGCCGCAGACGGCCGCGTCGGTTTGCAGGATCTCGGCGCCGCCGCTGTCGACGAGCTCCCGGAATCGCCAGCGGCCGACCTCGATCTCGCCGGTCGCGACCGTGATCGACGTGCGTGCCGCGAGGCGCGCGTGCAGGTCGATCGCATCGGGCGAAAACGGCTCCTCGATCCAGTACGGGTCGTGCTCCTCGAAGCGGCGCACGTACTCGAGCGCGGTCGGCAAGTCGCGCCAGCCGTTGTTGGCGTCGAGCATCAGCAGCACGTCGGGGCCGATGGCAGCGCGGGCCGCGGCCACGCGGGCCGCCTCTTCGGTGGGCGACATCCGCCCGACCTTCATCTTCACCGCGGTGAAGCCTTGCGCCACGAAGCCGGCCATCTCGTCGCCGAGCATCTTCGCGGTCTTGCCGTCGACGTAGTACCCGCCGCTCGCATACGCGGGCACGGTGTCGCGTTCGATCGAGCCGAGGTAGTCGTGCAGCGGCAGCCCGGCAGCGCGCGCGTTGAGGTCCCAGATCGCCGTGTCGAGGATCGACAGGCCCCGCATCACCGCGCCGGCGCGACCTTGCAGCAAGGCCTCCTGGTACATCGACTCCCAGAGGCCGGCACTTCGCAGGCTCTCTTCACCCAACAGCAGCGGCGCCAGCAGCTGCTCGACCGCCACCTTGCAGATGTCGCCGGCACGGCTGCCGACATAGCAGAAGCCAATGCCTTCGAGCCCGTCGGTGCTGCGCACCTTGACGAGGCCGTAGTGGCGGCTCGTGACCGTTCGGGTGGAGAACGAGGTCGGCACGTCGAGCGGCACCTCGGCGATGGCCACGTGGACCGATTCAATGACGGGCATGTCGATTCCTGGAAAGCGTTTCAGGCCGATGTCGGCGCCTTGCGTTCGCGCGGGGATGCGGCGACGTTGCTGGGCCGACACCCCTCACCCCAGCCCTTTCCCGCGAGCGGGAGAAGGGGCCATGCACGACGCGCGTCAAGAGAGGCCGAACATCGTTTTGCCCGCGACCGGCAACTGCGCGCGCAAGATGTCGCCCGACATCGACTCGGTGATGTAGAGCGTCTTGTTGTCCGGACCGCCGCACGCGATGTTGGCGAGGTGATGGTGATGCGAATTCTCGGAATACACGAGGTGCGTGGGCAGCATGTTGTTGTCGAAACGCCAGACGCCGACGCCGAGGTGGCAGACCAAGAGGCCGTTCTCGACGTCCATCTCGATGCCGTCCGGCCCGGCCGCGCCGCCCGAAAGCTGGATCGCGACGCCGGTCTTCGAGACCGATCCATCGGCCATCAGCGGCAGGCGCCAGATCTGTTGCGAACGCGTCGCCGCGACGTAGCAGTGCTTCTCGGTGGTCGAGAGCGTGATGCCGTTCGGGCTCGGAACGTTGAGGGCCAGGCGCTCGAGCGATCCATTGGCGCGCATCCGAAAGACACGACCAGTCTGGTCTGCAATGCCGGTCTGGCCCTGGTCGGTGAAGTAGAGGTCGCCGTTGGACGCGAAGTGCAGGTCGTTCAGGCCCTTGAAAGACTCGCTGTACATCGTGCCGACCAGCGTCTCGATCTTGCCGGTCTTCGGGTCGAGCAGCATCAGGCCGCACTTGTAGTCGCAAATGAAGATGCGGCCGTCCTTGTGGATCTTCAGGCCGTTCGGCCAACCGTCGTATTGGGTGACGAGTTCCCAGTCGCCCTTCGGCGTGATCCGGAAGATGCGCCCGAACGGGATGTCGCAGAACCATAGGTTGCCTTCGCGGTCGAACGACGGCCCTTCGAGAAAGCATTCGATCTCGGCGCCCTGGCGATTCGGATCGGCCCATTCACTGCGCTTCTTCTGCCGGAATTTGGCCGGCATGGTCATGAACACTTCGGTCTTGATGAGCTCGATCGGCTTGAAGGGGTTGTGCATACGGAGACCTAATATCCGGATATTTTGATGAGGGGAACACGCATTGATCTTTGCGCTTGTCGAGGAGAGCATAGCGATTTCGTCGGTACGTCTCTAGGGGGTAAACACAATGTCCGGACAGCTTGCGCGCAAATTCGTGGTCGTCGGCAGCGGCATCATGGGCAGCGGCATCGTCGCCGGGCTGGTGGCCAACGGTGTCGAGGTGGTGTTGCTCGGCCGAAGCGCCGCGGCCACCGACGCGGCTCGTCGGAAGGCGCTCGAATTGGCCGGCGCCAGCGCGCCATCGGTGGCGCTGAAGCCCATCGCCTGCGGGCTCATCGACGCTTGGAACGACTGGTCGGGTGTCGACCTCGTGCTCGAAACCGTCACCGAGGATCTGGCCCTGAAGCGATCGCTCTTCGCCATGCTCGATGCCCGCGTGCCGCCCGACGTGCCGATCGCGAGCAACAGCTCGAGCTTGCCGATCTCGCGCATCGCCGAAGGCCTCGACGGCATTGGGCGCATGTTCGGCGCGCACTACTTTATGCCGGCGCACGTGGTGCCTCTGGTCGAGGTGGTACTCGGCGCCCGGTCCGATCCGGCCCTCGGCCAGAAGGTGTGCGACCTGTTCACCGCGGCCGGCAAGCGACCGGTGCTGGTGAAGAAAGACATTCCCGGTTTCCTGGCGAACCGCATCCAGCACGCACTGATGCGCGAAGCGCTCTCGCTCATCGACGCCGGCATCGCGTCGCCGGAAGACGTCGACCTGGCCGTGCGGTACAGCTTCGGTTTCCGATACGTCGCGGTCGGGCCCATCGTGCAGAAGGAAATCTCAGGTTGGGACACGGTCGCGAGCGCCGCCGCGGCCATCTATCCGTCGCTGTCGAACACGACCACCGTGCCGCGCTGCCTGGCCGAGCTGATGGCGCACGGCCACACCGGCATGAAGTCAGGGCAGGGCTTCATGGCGTGGTCGCCCGAAAGCATCGCCGAGACGCAGCGCCGCTACCAAGACAGGCTGCAGGCCGCCTTCGACATCCTCGCGTCGGACCCAGCCGCTTGAACGACCGGTGTCCGGACGGCGCTGTCGGCTTTCCTTTTTCAGACGGAACACTTAAACAGCATCGACGCCCCGCGCCCACCGACGGCGCCTGCACCAGCTCGATCAACACGCCTTCGCCGCCGATCGGAAAGAGCGCTTTGCCCTTCGGGTGGATGAAGCAGATGTCGCGACCGGTATCGCTGCGGCGGATGCCGCCCGGCGTGAAGCGCACGCCGTGCTGTTCGAGCCAGTTCACCGCGGCTGGCAGGTCGTCGACCCAGAGACCGAGGTGATGGAGCGGCTCGTGGACGCTGGGTTTGCGTGCCCTGTCGAGCGGCTGCATCAGGTCGATCTCGACGCCGTGGGGGTCGTCGTTCAGCCGACAGATGTCTTCATCGACGTTCTCGCGTTCGTTGCGCAGGTGGTCGACGACGTGAAAGCCGAGCAGGTCGAGCCAGAGGTGGCGCAGCCGCTCCTTGTCGGGTGCGCCGATCGCGAGGTGCTGCACGCCGAGGCTGCGGAAGGGCCGTGCCGACTCGGCCGATTCGCGCGCCGCGTCGGCGGCCGGGGCAAAGGCGGGATCGGGCATTTCAGCGGATCCTCCGCTCGCGTTGGAAGCCCATCAGGCAGTGGTAGTCGCCCTCCGGGTGGTAGGTCACGGTGGTCTCGAACGGCGTGCCGGCATCGTCGCAATAACGGCGGACGATCTTCATTGCAGGGCTGCCCGCAGGCTCTTTCAACCGCGCCGCCAGGCCCTCTTCGAGACGAGCGATCGACAGATCGACCTCCGCGCTCTGCACTGCCTGCCCGTACTGCTGCTCGATCTGTTCATAGACCGGCATCGTCAAGTGGTCCCTGCTCTTCACGATCTCGGAATAGCGCGGCAGGATGTAGAAGTCGGTCCAGCAGATCGGTGTCATCGTGCGCTCGTCACGACGGATCGCGCCGATGTGGAACCACGGCGTCTTCTCGGTGCAGCGAAGCAGCGCGGCGAGCCGTGAGTCGGCAGCGACGTAGTCTTCGACGAGGTTCTCGCGCACCGCGTTCTCCGGATAGCTGAACACGTGGCGAAGGTCGCTCGCGATGTGCGCGAAGACCGTGGGCTCGTGCCGCGCGATGACGCGTGAGCCGCTGCCCGCCCTGCGCACGACGAGGCCGCGTTCGATCAGCAGCTTCAGCGCGTCGCGAATCGTGTGGTGGCTGCAGCTGAACTCGATGCAGAGCTGGGCCTCGGTGGGCAGGAACGAGCCGATCGGGTAACTGCCGGCGCCGATGCGCGCGGCGACCTGTTCACCAATCTTGCGATAGAGCGGCTCCGCCAAATCGTTCGCCTCGTGATCGAGAAATCAGTCCACCTGGATGTTGTTTTCCTTGACGATCTTCGCCCACTTGGCAGCGTCGGACGCGAGGAAAGCGGCGAACTGTTCCGGCGTGCTGCCGACGATCTCGTTGCCATCGTCTGCCATGCGCTGCACCACCGCCGGGTTCTTCAATGCCTGGGCGAACGCCGCGTGGATCTTCGCGACGATCGGCGCCGGCGTGCCGGCAGGCACCAGCAGGCCGATCCACGAGCTGGCATCGAATCCGGTGAGCCCTTGCTCTGCGGCGGTCGGCACCTGAGGCAACGGCGCCGCGCGCGTTTTGCCGAGAACGGCCAACGCCTTCATCGTGCCTGCCTTGATCTGCGGCACCGTGACGAGCGTGCCGAGGATGGTGAAGTCGACCTCGCCGCTGATCGACGCCATCAGCGCCGGGCCGCCGCCCTTGTAAGGGATGTGCGTCATCTTCGTGATGCCGAGGTTGGTGCGCAGCAACTCGGCCGCGAGCTGGCCCGAACTGCCCGCGCCACCGCTCGAGTAGTTGATGCCGTTCGGCCGCGCTTTCGCGAGCTCGGCCAGTTCCTTCAGGTTGTTGGCCGGCAGCTTGACCGGCGCCGCGACGACGAGCGGGATCTTCACGAGCTCCATCACCGGCGTCAGGTCCTTGAACGAGTCGAAGGGCAGGTTCTTGTAGAGCGCCGGGTTGACGGCGAAGGTGTCGTACACCATCAGCAGCGTGTAGCCGTCGGCCGGCGACTTCGCGGCCTGGCCGGCGCCGATGGTGCCGCCGGCGCCGGCGATGTTGGTGATGACGATCGGCTGTCCGAGGTTCGCTTGCAGCCGCTCCGACAGCAGGCGCGCCATCGTGTCGACGGTGCCGCCCGGCGGCAGCGGGACCACGAGCTTGATCGGGCGGTTGGGATAGTCGCCGGCCGAGGCCGGCTGCGCCGCCGCCGTTATCGACAGCAGGCTCAGTGCGAGGCCGATTGCGACGAGCGGGCCGTGAGCGAGAGATGACTGGATGCGCATGGTTGTCTTCGTTGTCGTTGTGGTCGTCGTCGCTCGATCGGTTCGGTCGAACGTCAATCGAGCGAGATGCCGTTGTCCTTGACGATCTTGCCGAGACGCGCGCTTTCGGTGTTGAAGAAGGCGCGGCTTTCGGACACGGTCAGCAGGCGCATGGCTTCCGCCCCTTCATCGTTGAGTCGCTCTTTGAAGGAGTCGGAGCTGATCACCGTGTCGATCGCCTTCTCGAGCTTGGCGACGATCTCGGGCTTCAGCCCGGTCGGCGCCCACAGCGCGTAGACGATCTCCATTTCGTACCCCTTGAGGTTGCCGGCCTCGGCGATGGTCGGCACGTCGGGCAGCTGCGGTGAGCGTGCCTTGCCGGTGGTGCCGAGCGCGACCAGCTTGCCGGCTTTCACGTGCGGCAGCGCGAGGCCGATGGCCGAGAAGAACATTGGCACCTGGCCGCCGAGCGTGTCGGTAAGGGCAGGGCCGCCGCCTTTGTACGGGATGTGCGCCATCTGCACGCCGGCCTGCTTGGTGAACAGCGCGCCGGCCAGATGGCTCGCGCTGCCGTTGCCGAAGCTCGCATACGAGAGCGCGCCGGGCTGCTTCTTCGCAAGCGCGATCAGGTCGGGGATGGTCCTCGCCTGAACGCTCGGGTTCGCGACCAGCAGCAGCGGCACCGACGCGATCACCGCCAGCGGCATGATGTCCTTCTCGGTCGAGTAGGGCACCTTTGCATACACGAATGGGTTGGTCGCGTGCGAGGTGACCGAATGGAACATCAAGGTGTAGCCGTCGGCCGGCTGCTTGGCGACGTAGTCGGTGCCGAGCATGCCGTTGGCGCCGCCTTTGTTGACGACGATCACGGTCTGGCCGAGGTTGGTCTGCAGCTGCGCCGCCACCGTGCGGCCGAGCACATCGTTGAAGCCGCCCGGCGGCCACGGCACGACCAGCGTGATGGGCTTGCTCGGGTAGACGTCCTGCGCCAACGCCGCCGTGCAGCACAAGGTGCCCAAAAGGCTTGCGAACACGCGCCTCGTGAGCTGGAGAACTTGCTTCGATTCAGCCATGGTCTTGCTCCTGATCTCGTCTTCGTTCTAGGCGACGACCTTGTGTGCATACAAGGCGTCGATGTCGTCGTCGCTGAGGCCGAGTTCCGAACTCAGGACCTCGCGCGTGTGCTGCCCGAGCGTCGGCGGTGGGCGGCCGGTCGTCGGCGGTGTGGCGTTCAGCGTAAGCGGGCTGGCCAAGCCCTTCAACACGCCGGCCGAGGCGTGGGCGGTCTCGACCACGAGACCGCTGGCCGCGGTGTGCGGATCGGCGAGCGCTTCGGCGACCGAGCGCACCGCGCCGGCCGGAATGGCGTTCGCCTGCAGTCGCGCCAGAAGCTCCTCGGTGGTCTGCGTGGCGAACGCGTCACCGACCATCTTGTCGACGGCGTCGCGATGCCGAACCCGCGCCGCGTTGGTCCGAAAACGCTCGTCTTCGGCCCACGCCGCCTGCCCGAGCATGCGCGCGAGCCTGGCGAACTGCACATCGTTGCCAACCGCGAGCGCGACCACGCCGTCGGCCGACGGGTAGGTGGTGTACGGAACGATGGTGGGGTGGCCGTTGCCGAAGCGATGGGCGGGCGCACCGGTGGCGAGGTGGCTGTTGCCGACGTTGGCGAGCAAGGCGATGCCGCTCGCGTACAGATTCGCACCGACGCGCTGGCCGCGCCCGGTGCGAAAGCGCGCGATGAGCGCCGCCTGGATCGCGTTGGCGGCCATCATGCCGGTGGTGAGGTCGACGATCGCGACGCCGTACTTCGAGGCGACGCCGTCCTGCGGGCCGCAGAGGCTCATCAGTCCGGACTCGGCCTGCAGGATGAAGTCGTAGCCCGGCCGCGGCGCCTTCGGTCCGATGTCGCCATAGCCGGTGATCGCGCAATGCACCAGCTGCGGCGCGTTCGCCTCGCGCCACGCGTCGTCGAAGCCCCAGCGCTCGAGCGTGCCGGGTTTGAAATTCTCGATCAGCACGTCGGCGCGCTGCATCAGCCTGGCGAGCAGCGCCTGGCCTTCGGTTCGTGCGAAGTCAATCGCCATGCCGCGCTTGCTGCGGTTGCAGCCGAGGAAGTAGACCGCTTCTTCCGAGACGAAGGGCGGCCCCCAGCCGCGCGTGTCGTCGCCGCTCGGCGCTTCGACCTTGATCACATCGGCGCCGAGATCGCCGAGCAGCATGCCGCACCAAGGCCCCGCGAGGACCCGCGAAAGATCGAGCACGCGGATGCCGCTCAGAGCCCCTTGCGGCGGATCATTTTGCGAGCCGATGGCTGGTCCTTTACTCCAGCTCTCTCCTGTCACCGCAAGGCAAGCGCCTTCGACTCCCGCCACCCGAAGGCGAGAGCCTTCGACTCCCGCCACCCGAAGGCGAGAGCCTTCGACTGCCGCAGGCGCGAGAGGGGGAAATGCATGGCTCCCTCTCCCGCTCGCGGGAGAGGGCTGGGGTGAGGGCGCGTCATCCGTCGTATCGACCACGGAACGCAGTCAGGCGTCGCTCGGATCGCGCATGCTGGGCGGCGCGTTCAGGTTCTTGTGAAATCCGTCGGCATAGTTCGCGAGCTCTTGCTTGTTGCGCATGCGGAACTTCTGGAAATCGGGCTTGCGCCCTTCGAGGAAAGCGTCCATGCCTTCTAGGCATTCCTCCGAACCCCAAACCATCGCGAGCAGTTCCATGCCCTGCTGCCAGGAAGCGTAGAGCTGATCCGATTCGAAGTTGAGGCTTTTTTTCGTCATTCGGATCGTCTGTGCGCTGTGGCTCTTGATCGACTCGCACCAGGCGAGCGTCTCGGCCATCAGCTCGGCTTCCGGCACGCACTTGTTGATGAGGCCGATCGATTCCGCTTCCTTCGCGGTGAAGCGACGGGCCAGGAAGATCATCTCGCGCGCCAGGCGCTCACCGATGATGCGCGGCAGGTATTGCGTGGCACCGACGGTGGGGCAGGCGCCGACCTTGGCACCGGTCTGGCCGAGCATCGACTTCTCAGACGCGATGACCAGGTCGCACCACAGCGCGAGCTCGTGCCCGCCGCCCATGCACCAGCCGTTGACCATCGCGATCACCGGGATCGGCACCCCGCGGATCGCCATCGCCAGGCCCTGCATGCGGTCGTTCCACATCGAGGCGTTGGTGAAATTGAGGCGGCGCATCGCGTAGAAATCGCCGCCAGCGGAGAACGCGTCGGTGCCGGCACCTTTGAACACGATGCACGCGATCGACGGGTCTTCGCGCGTGCGCTTCACGGCATCGATCATCTCGTCGAGCGACTGCTCGCGAAACGCGTTCATCACGCGCGGGCGGTTGATGGTGATCCAGGTGACCTGGTCTTCGGTCTCGACCAGGATGTCTTTGTAGTCAGGAATTTCAGGGCTAGACATGGCACGGATTCGACAGGGCGGATTTCCAATTGTTCGGATTTATCAATCGCGCCGTCAACAAGGGTAAGCTCGGAATTGGCTTCATTTATCCGGATATTTTACCTAGCGCAGGGCCCGGTTGAAGAGCGCCATCGCGCGCTGCCATGCGAGCGCCGCCGCCTGATCGTCGTAGCGAGGCGTGGTGTCGTTGTTGAAGCCGTGCTGCGTGCCGTCATAGCGATACGCTTCGTGCGGGACGTTGGCCGCCTTCAGCGCCGCGTCGTAGGCCGGCCACTGGTTGTTGATGCGATCGTCGTTGCCTGCGAAGGCGAAGAGCATCGTGGCCTTGATGTTCGGCACCTTGTCGAGCGCCGGCGCCTCGCCGTAGAAGGGCGCGCCGGCGGTGAGGTCGGGCAGGCGCGTCGCGAGAAAGTTCACCATGCTGCCGCCCCAGCAAAAACCGATCGCACCGAGCTTGCCGTTGCCACCCGGCGTGCCTTCGACGAACCGGGCCGCGGCGACGAAATCTTCATGGGTCTTCGTCTGATCGAGCTTGCCGAACAGCTCGCGCGCCTTGTCTTCATCACCCGGATAACCGCCGAGCGGGTAGAGCGCATCGGGGGCGAACGCGACGAAGTTCTCGAGCGCGAGGCGGCGCGTGATGTCTTCGATGTGCGGGTTGAGACCCCGGTTCTCGTGGATCACGAGCACGGTCGGCAGGCCCGCCGTGAGCGCACCGCTGGCGCCGTTCTTCATCGGCACCGGCGTCGCCGGCCGCACGAGATAGCCGCGTGCTTTTCCATAGCCCCGCGGCGATGCGAACTCGACCGTCTCGGCCTTGATTCGAGGGTCGGTCTTCGAGACCTGCTGGGCTTCGGCGAACCTCGGCGACAGCGCCTCGAGCAAGGCTACCGCCGTGGTTCCCGCCACCGCATAGCGCGCCACACCGTCGAGGAAGCCGCGTCTGTCGATGCCGCCGTGCACGTATTGATCGAACAGCTTCAGCACGGCGGGGTCGAAGTCGGCGGCGGTCTGCTTCGGGCGGGGGTTCGACATGAGGAAGGCTCCGGTGAATGAGCTCGCGGTTGTACATCTGTCAGCTATTCCGCGCAGCCCCCACACGGCATCGAAGCCGCCGCGGCACGCTCGCGAGGCGAGGCGAGGCGCACCGCCTTAGCGCGGAGCTGCCCATCGCGCAAGCCCCCGCGGCCTCCCGAGGTCGGATTCGTCTGATCGGGGCCACAGGCGCCTCGATACATCGCGCCGGCGTGCGACGATTTCGTCCGTCAGGGCGGCTGTCGATTGGCGTCGACCCTTCGGTGGTTTGGCATGGGCATTGCAAGCCCGCCATGACCGCACCGCTTCAACCTCTCTCAGCAGGAACCTCCATGGCTCAATCCGTTCAACGCTGCACCGCGCTCCGCCGCCACGTCTCCCACGCTTTCGCACTCACCGCGCTGGCTGCCGCGGCGATGGCGCATGCCCAGACCGTGCCGGCACCAGCCAGCGCCGCGTCGGCTGCCGCCGCCAGGAAGTCGAGCGAGCTCGAGCCGGTCTACATCACGGCCGAGCGCCGCAGCGAGAACGCGAAAGACGTGCCGGTCTCTAGCACGGTGCTCCGCCCCGAGCAACTCGAAGTCATCATGACTTCCGGTCAAGACGTGCGCGTGCTTGCCGCCAAGGTGCCGAGCCTGAACATCGAATCGTCGAACGGCCGCACCTTCCCGCGCTTCTACATCCGGGGCTACGGCAACACCGACTTCTCGACCTACGCGTCGCAACCGGTCTCGCTGGTGTACGACGACGTCGTGCAGGAAAGCGCCATCCTCAAGGGCTTCCCGATCTTCGATCTGGAAAGCATCGAAGTGCTGCGTGGCCCGCAGGGTTCGCTCTTCGGCCGCAACACGCCGGCCGGCGTGATCAAGTTCAACTCGGTGAAGCCGGAACTCGGCGTGACCGAGGGCTACGTCAACGTGAGCACCGGCAACTACCAGACCTCGAACCTCGATGGCGCCGTCACCGTTCCGCTCAGCTCGCAATGGGCGGCGCGCCTCTCGCTGCTCGGCAACCACCGTGACGACTGGGTCAAGGTTCGCAGCGCCCAGCCCGGCAACCGCTACAACGGCCTCGAGATCGAAGGCTACAACGACCGCGCCGGCCGCCTGCAGCTGCTCTACAAGCCGAACGGCGATTTCAACGCGCTCTTCAATGTGCACTCGCGTTCGCTCAACGGCAGCGCACGCGTCTTTCGCGCCAACATCATCAAGCCGGGCACCAACTCGCTGGTCGACGGCTTCGATCCCAAATACGTCTCGACCAACGGCGGCAACGAGCAGGACTTCCGCTCGACCGGCGGCAGCGTCAACCTGACGTGGAACCTCGGCAGCATCAGCCTCTACTCGATCACTGGCTACGAGAAGATCAACACGTACTTCACGCGCGGCGACATCGACGGAGGCGACACCATCACCGCGGCGAACAAGCCGTTCCAGGTCGAAACCGCCGGCGGCGTGCACGACCACGACCAGGCGACGCAGGAGTTCCGCGTCGCGTCGAAGTATGCGGGTCCGCTCAACTACCAGGCCGGCGTGTACTTCTTCTACGAGAAACTCGGCGGCCAGTCGTTCGGCTTCAACAGCGCGACCGGGGCACAGACGAGCTACTCCACCACCAAGCAAAAGAACAACGCCGGCGCCGTGTTCGGCTCGCTCAACTACGACGTGACGAGCGACTTCAAGCTGCGCGGCGGCCTGCGCGTCACTTACGACCGCAAGACCTTCGACCTGCTCGACGGTTTCATCCCGCAAAGCAAGACCATCTCCGGCAACAAGGTGACCGGGGACGTGAGCGGCACCTACAAACTCAGCAGCGACACCAACGTCTACGCGCGTGTCGCGACCGGCTTCCGGGGTGCGAGCTTCGGTTCGCCCACCAGCGGCCAACCGCTGACCTTCGCGGTGCCGGAGACCAACACCTCGTACGAGGCCGGGATCAAGACCGATCTGCTCGACCGTGCCGCGCGACTCAACATCAGCGTGTTCCACTTCGACGTCAAGAACCAGCAGCTCACCGCCGTGGGTGGTTCGAGCAACGTCACGTCGCTCATCAATGCGAAGAAGTCAACGGGTCAGGGGCTCGAGGCGGACATGAGCGCGATCGTGACGAGCCAGTTCCGGATCTCGGCCGGCGGCAGCTACAACAAGACCCAGATCAAGGACCCGAACCTGCGCGTCGCGGCCTGCGGCAGCGGTTGCACGGTGACCGATCCCGTCTCGGGTGGCTTTGCGAACATCAACGGCAACCCGTTGCCGCAGGCCCCCAAGTACACCGCCAACGGCACCGCGCGTTACGGCATCCCGATGGGCAACGCCGACGAGTTTTACGTCTATGGCGACGTGTCCTACCGCTCGAAGATCAACTTCTTCCTGTACGAGTCGGTCGAATACACCGGCAAGCCGCTCACCGAAGTGGGCCTGAAGGCCGGCTACAGCTGGTCGAGCGGCAAGTACGACGGTTCGATCTTCTGCCGCAATTGCGGCAACAAGATCGTCGCGGTCGGCGGCATCGATTTCCACAACCTGACCGGCTTCATCAACGACCCGCGTACGTTCGGGGTGCAGTTCCGCGCGGCGTTCTGATCCGCAAGGGCGGGCTCATCGACACGGTGGCTCGCTCGACCTGGGCGACACCGAAGTTCCGAGGCCATGGGCCGAAGCGAATGCCGTTCGCTTCGGCCCGTTCGCTTTGATGGGCGCACCCCACCCGTGCGACGATCACGCACCGAGGCTTCGAGCGCCCGGCCCCGTGCTCCACGTGCTGCTCGCGGTGGTGATGATGAACCGGTCGATCTCGCGCAAGATGCGGCGGCGGGCGCAACTTCAGGACGACGGGCAGTTGGTGATCGTGGCGCGCGTCGTGGTCGCAACGGTGGCGAGCCTGGTCGCGATCGCCGGCACGCTCGTAGTCTCGAAAGACATGCACGGCTTCCTGAAGAGCGCGCACATTGCGCTCGCGAGGGGGTGGCCGTCGAGTTCCTGCACGTTGGCGCTTGACACGACCTGGCAGACCGAGAAGTAAACATGAGCGTGACCTTCACCCGCAGAACCATTTTGTCGTTTGCCGCGCTGACGGCGGTCGCCTCCGCATCTCCTCGCGCCGACGCGGCGCTCGACGCGGCGCTGTCCGACGCCAGGCTGCCTGCCGCGAAGACCGTGAAGCTATTCGGCAGCCGTATCCGCTACGTCGAGCTCGGCACGCCGGGTGCGAAGCCGACGCTGGTGCTCGTGCACGGGCTTGGCAGCAGCGCGGCGGGCGACTGGGGCCAGGTGATGCGCGAGCTCGCAAAGACGCATCACGTGATCGCGCCCGATCAGCTCGGCTTCGGCCAGTCCGACAAGCCGTTCATCACTTACGGCATCCAGACCTGGGTCGATTTTCTCGGCGAGTTCCTGCGCGAGACGCTCGTGAAGCGCGGCGTCACCGACTTCGCGCTGATGGGCGAATCGCTCGGCGGCTGGATCGCGGTGCAATACACCTTGCAGGCGTTGCGCGGCGAAGCTGCAGGCCCGAGCTTCGTGCTGCCGAAGCCGAGCCGGCTGGTGTTGTGCGATGCGGCCGGCTTCGGACCCGCGGCGCCCGACCCGGCACGCAGCGCGGCGCAACAGGCAGAGGACGCGAAGCTCCTCGGTGGCCCGAGTCTCGCGGGCGAAAAGGTGCTGCTGGGCCGCATCTTCCATGCGCCGTCGTTCAGTTCCGACGACGCGGTCCGGCGCGGTCTCGCGTGGAGCCTCGCCAAGGGCGACAGCTACACCATCGCCTCCTTCTTCAGCAACCGCGCGACCGCGGCCGAGACGATCGACGGCCGGCTCGGCGGCATCACGATCCCGACGCTCGTGATCTGGGGCGCGCACGACCAGCTGGTGCCGATAGCCAACGGTGAACGCTACGTGCGCGAGATCGCCGGCGCCCGGTGGGTCGTGATTCCCGACGCCGGACACGCGCCGATGATCGAAACGCCGCAAGCCTTTCTCGCGGCGCTGGGTGGCTTCCTGAAGCCGTGACGGCGATCGCGCGCTGCTGCGATGACGCGATGACATATTCGCGTCGAGGCGACGGTGATCATGCCGCGACCTCTGCCGATAATGCCGGCATGGCACTCGACACCGAAGACACGCCCGACGCCGATCCGCACGCCGACATCCAGCAACCGCGCTTCTGGCGCGCCGATGGCTGGGCCGCCGAGGTCATCAAGAACGATGACGACGACGGCTGGGCCGTCGCGATGACGCGCATGGGCGAGACCGAGCCCGCCCTGGTCGGCCCGTGGACGATGGGACGCGACAAAAAAAACCCGAAGCCGCTCGATGCGCCGGCCTTTCACACGCTCGTCAAGACCGCGAGCGAGGTGCTGCGGCGGCACGAGCAGCAGTTGCACGCGCAGTTGCACCAAAGCCTGGTGGTCACCGCGGGCGATGCGCGCATCGAGGTCACGCTCGACATCGAGCCGGACGATGATCACCCGACCGCGAGGCTCAGCGCGCGAGACGCGACGGGTGCCCTGCTCGGCGAAGCGGGCGTCGCCGCGGGCTTCCGGCTCAACGCCGCGAGCGCGCTGGCGTGGATCGAGGGCGGCTACGGCCGACCGCGCTGAGGCGGAGCGCGTCGCGATTCAACGCAGCAACTCGAGCTCGAATCGCTTTCGTCCGTTCACCCGGTACACGCTGAAGTCGGCCACGTCGACCGTCGCGATGCGCACCTGGCCCAAGGTCTCGGCCAGCCACACCAGTTCCATGTCGGCCCAATCCGGGTCCTGATCGGCATACTTGGCGAACAGCTGAGCGATTCGGGCGTAGCCGGCGCCGTCCGGGTGGTGAACGGTCAGGGTCCCGTTCGCCGCCAGGCCAGCGAGTGCCGCGCACAAACGGGTCGGCAGGAAGAAGGCGGTCTCCATGAGCACGGGCACCACGGTCACGAGGCGCGCCTGGCAAGCGGCCATCCACGCCGCGACGGCGGCGTGGTGAGCATCGCGCTGGTCGAACAGGGCCACCAGCACGCCGGTGTCGACCAGCACCGTCGAGGCCGTGGCTTGCGATGCGTGCGACGTGTCGCGCTTGCGCACATTGGCGCGCGCATTGGCCGGCACAGCCCGCTTAGAGCCGGGCTTCAACGCGCCTTGCGTTCTGCAGCGCGCGCCGCGACGCGGTGGCGAACACCTGCCTTGTCGGCGCCCGAACCGGCGGCCACGGCGCCTACCAGGCCGGCCTCGGTGAACGCTTTTAGGTTGGCGCTGACGGTCGGTCTGCCCTCGGCTCCGCGACTGGCCGCGGCCAGCGCCCTGCTGGCTGTGTCATCGAGCAGATAAGCGGCTAGCGACTCCTGGACGACGAGGCTCTTCGTGACCCCACGCTCGACACAGTAGCGGTCGAGCGCCGATTCGATCGCGGTATCGAGACGGACCGTGAGCGTCATGGCGGTTCCTTGAATACACAAGCACCGATTGTAATACATCCCCTCTTTGCGGTCGTTCGAGCGGTAGGTCAGACTGGAAACCGGTCTCGCCGCCACCGATTCACTCGATCGCCTTCACCATGTCCTCGACGACCTTCTTCGCGTCGCCGAACACCATCATGGTCTTGTCCATGTAGAAGAGTTCGTTGTCGAGGCCGGCGTAGCCCGCGGCCATGGAGCGCTTGTTGACGATGATGGTCTTGGCCTTGTAGGCCTCTAGGATCGGCATGCCGTAGATCGCGCTGCCCTTGGTGTGCGCGGCCGGGTTCACGACGTCGTTGGCGCCGAGGATGATGGCCACATCGGCCTGCCCGAACTCGCCGTTGATGTCCTCCATCTCGAAGACCTGGTCGTACGGCACCTCGGCCTCGGCGAGCAGCACGTTCATGTGGCCGGGCATGCGGCCCGCGACCGGGTGGATCGCGTACTTCACGTTCACGCCCTTCTCGGTGAGCTTCAACGCAAGTTCCTTCACCGCGTGCTGCGCGCGCGCGACGGCGAGGCCGTAGCCCGGCACGATGATCACGGTCTCGGCGTTGCCGAGCACAAAGGCCGCGTCGTCGGCGCTGCCGCTCTTCACCGGGCGCTGCGCCGCGGCCGGGCCCGACGCGGTGGCGGCTTCACCGCCGAAGCCGCCGAGCAGCACGTTGAAGAACGAGCGGTTCATCGCCCTGCACATGATGTAGCTCAGGATCGCGCCCGAAGAGCCGACGAGCGAGCCCGCGATGATCAGCATCGGGTTGTCGAGGCTGAAGCCGATGCCGGCCGCAGCCCAGCCCGAGTAGCTGTTGAGCATCGACACCACGACCGGCATGTCGGCGCCGCCGATAGGGATGATGATGAGCACGCCGAGGATGAACGCGAACGCGAGCACCAGGTAGAAGTCGACGTGACTCTCGCTCACCGTGTAGCCGACGATGAGCGCCACCATCGCGATCGCGATCGCGAGGTTGAACCAGTGCTGGCCCTTGAACGTGACCGGGGCGCCCTGGAAGATGCGCAGCTTGTACTTGCCCGAGAGCTTGCCGAACGCGATCACCGAGCCGCTGAAGGTGACGGCGCCGATCGCGGCGCCGAGGATCAGCTCGAGCCGGTTGCCGTGCGGGATGGGATCGATGATCCCGCCCGGCACCGGCCGCGCGACGATGCCGAAGGCATACGGCTCGACGGCCGCCGCGACCGCGATGAACACCGCCGCCAGGCCGATCATGCTATGCATGAACGCGACCAGTTCCGGCATCTTCGTCATCTCGACGCGGTTCGCCATCGTCGCGCCGATCGCGCCGCCGACCACGAGCGCACCGAGCGCGTAGCCGAAGCTCGCGCCCGGTGAGAGCTGCGCCGCCTCGACCAGCTTCCAGATCAACGCGAGCGTGGTCAGCACGGCGATCGCCATGCCGCTCATGCCGAACAGGTTGCCGCGGATCGACGTCGTCGGGTGCGAGAGGCCCTTCAGCGCCTGGATGAAACAGATGCTCGCGACCAGGTAGAGCAGCGTGACGAGGTTGAGGCTCATTTCGGCGCGTCCTCCCCCGACGTCGCGGGCGCATTCACCGAAGCGACGGCAATCTTCTTCTCCTTCTTGCGGAACATCTCTAGCATGCGCCGCGTGACGAGGAAGCCGCCGAACACGTTGACCGCGGCGAGCGCGACCGCGAGCACGCCCATGGTCTTGCCGAGGCCGGTCTCGGTGAGCGCGGCCGCGAGCATCGCGCCGACGATCACGATGGCAGAGATCGCGTTGGTCACCGCCATCAGCGGCGTGTGCAAGGCGGGCGTCACGGTCCACACGACGTGGTAGCCCACATAGACCGCGAGCACGAAGATGATGAGGTTGAAGATGGTCGGGCTGACGACGTCCATGGAACTGCTGCCTTGTGTGATGGATGCTGGATGCTGGGTGCTGGAGCGGTCTCTGCTGCTGCGGTGCGCCGCGGCGTGGTGTCGCTACGGCTTCGTGACCTGCCCGTCTCGCGCGACAAGGCAGGCGGCGACGATGTCGTCGTCCATCGGCACGTTGAATTTCCCCTCCTTGTCGATCACGAGCTTCAGGAAGTCGAGCACGTTGCGCGCGTAGAGCGCCGACGCATCGGCCGCGACGAGGGCCGGCAGATTGGTTTCGCCGACGAGCGTGACGCCGTGCTTCACGACGGTCTGATCGGTCTCGGTGAGCGGGCAGTTGCCGCCGACGCCGCCTTCGCCCTTGCCGGCCGCGATGTCGACGATCACCGAGCCCGGCTTCATCGCGCGCACCATCTCTTCGGTCACGAGCACCGGCGCCGCACGGCCCGGGATCAGCGCCGTGGTGATGACGATGTCGGCCGCCGCCACGCGCTTCGCGACCTCGACCTTCTGCCGATCGAGCCAGCTCTGCGGCATCGCCTTGGCATAGCCACCGGTGCCCTCGGCCGCGGCCTTTTCCTCGGGCGTGTCGTACGGCACGTCGATGAACTTGCCGCCGAGCGACTCGACCTGCTCCTTCACGCTCGGCCGCACGTCGCTCGCCTCGATCACCGCGCCGAGTCGCTTGGCCGTCGCGATCGCCTGCAAGCCGGCGACGCCGACGCCGAGGATCACGACGCGCGCCGCCTTCACGGTGCCGGCCGCCGTCATCAACATCGGGAAGAAGCGCTGGTACTTGTCGGCCGCGATCATCACGGCCTTGTAGCCGGCGATGTTCGCCTGCGACGACAAGACGTCCATGCTTTGCGCGCGCGTTGTGCGGGGCGCCGCTTCGAGCGCGAAGGCCGTGAGGCGCGCACCAGCCAGCGTGGCGAGGCCCGCCTTGTCGAACGGATTCAGCATGCCGACGAGCGCGGCGCCAGCGGTCATCGCGGCGGCCTCCGCGGCATCGGGCGCACGCACCTTCAGCACGAGCTCGGCGCCGAGCGCGCCCGCACGATCGGTGATCTCGGCGCCGACCGCGGCGTAGGCGTCGTCGGTCACGCTGGCCGACACGCCAGCACCGCTCTCGACGAGCACCGAATGTCCTTGTGCCTTCAGCTTCTTCGCCGTTTCGGGCGTGACGGCCACGCGCTGCTCACCGCTCGCCGTTTCGCGCGGAACTCCTATGCGCATCGGTTGTCTCCGTTCTGATCTCGTGTTCGGGCTCTCGACCGCCGGCGCTCGACTCGCCTGTCGGTGGGCGCGCAAGCTTACAAGATGCAGCCCCGGGCGCGACGATAAGATGCCTCATGGTCGATCGATGGAAGCCGAGCGTCACCGTGGCCGCGATCGTCGAGCGGCAGCGCGGCGGCGCGCGCGAGTTCCTGCTGGTCGAAGAGACAACGCCAGAGGGCTTGCGGCTCAACAACCCCGCCGGCCATCTCGAACCCGGCGAAGCGCCGATCGACGGCGTGCGTCGTGAAGCGCTCGAAGAAACCGCCTGCACGTTCACGCCCAGCCACCTGATCGGCATCTACCTCGCTCGTTTCGAACGCCCTTCGACCGACGAAGACGTGACCTACCTGCGCTTTGCGTTCGGTGGCGGGGCGGGCGAGCCCGACCCGTCGAGATCACTCGACGACGGCATCGTCGCGACCCATTGGTTCACGCTCGAGGACCTGCGTAAGAATCGCGCGCGCCATCGCAGCCCGCTGGTGCTCCAGTGCATCGAAGACCATTGCCGCGGGCGAGCGTATCCACTTGATGTGATCACGGCCGATGCCAGCCTCGCGAGCCCGCGTCGACTGGCCTGAGCGCGGCACCATGCCGACCCCCCGCGCGACGATGGCGCTGGCGATTTCCACGTCGTCGGCGACCTCGTTGTCTTTCAGGACGGTCGAATGAACGCTGCAGCCGACCCTGCACCGGTCGATCCCACCCTCGTCGTCGCGCCGCCCGGTCGCGCGGCCGGCCGCTCCGTTCGCGCGTGGGCGTTGATCGCGTGGCATGGCGAACGCGGCATCCGCTGGTGGCTGCTTGCCCTCATCGCCTTCGCGTGGCTCGCCGCCACCGCCGGCGTGCGCCCGCACACACTGCCCGACGAGGGCCGTTATGCCGGCGTGGCGTGGGAGATGCTGCGCTCCGGCAACTGGCTGCTGCCCACCGAAAACGGCTTGCCGTTCTTTCACAAGCCGCCGCTCTTCTACTGGATCACGGCCGCTTCGATGCGGCTGTTCGGGACCGGCGAATGGCAGGCCCGGATGGCGCCGCTGCTCGCGTCGACGTTCGGCGCCCTCGCGATGGTCGCGCTGCTACGGCGCTGGGCCAGCGACGCGCACGCGCGATGGGTCTACCTGATGCTGCTCAGCATGCCGGCTTTCCTGATCGCCGCGCAATACATCAACCTGGACATGCTGGTCGCGGCCTGCATCGCCGGCGCGATCGCCGCGGGCGCCGACGCCGCGCTCTGCCTGCGCAGCGACCTGCCGCATCGCCGCGCGTTGATGCTCGCCTACGGGGTCGCGGCCGTGGGTGTGCTCGCCAAGGGGCTGATCGGTCTGGTGCTGCCGGGGCTGGTGCTCTTCATCTGGCTCGTCGGCATCGGCCAGGCCCGGCTCATCTGGCGCATGATGGCGCCCGCGGGACTCGCGGTGTTCACCCTCGTGGCGGCGCCCTGGTTCATCGAGATGGAGCGCGAGTACACGGGCTTCCTGCACTACTTCTTCGTCTATCACCACTTCACACGCTTCACGCGCTCGGGCTTCAACAACGAACACGGATGGTGGTTCTTCTTCGTCGTCGTCCCGATTTTGACACTGCCGTGGTCGGTGTGGCTGATGCGCTCGCCATGGCGCGCCCGAGCGGGCGAAACCGACGACGCGGTGGCGCTGCGTCGCCTGATGTGGGTCTGGCTGCTGACGGTGCTGGTGTTCTTCTCGATCCCGCGCTCGAAGCCGCTGGGCTACGCGCTGCCGGCCCTGTTCCCGCTCGGCGCGCTCGCAGCCGACGCCTGCGTCGCGTGGCTGCGCGAGCGCAGCACACGACGGCCGCGCGGGCCGCTCGTGACGGCCGCGGTCGCGGCCGTGCTGGCGGTCGCGGTGGTGATCTATTCAGCGCTCACCTACACGCGTGACAACACCGCCCTCGCCCGCCAGTTGGCGCAACTGCGCAAGCCCGGCGAACCGGTCGTGTTCTGGCGCGACTACTTCTTCGATGTGCCCTACCACGCGCACCTGCTGGAGCCGGTCGCGGTGGTGAGCAACTGGCGCGACCCCGCCATCGCGACGCACGACGACTGGCGGCGCGAACTGACCGAGGCGGCTGCCTTCGCTCCCGAGCTGGCGCCGCGCCTGCTCGTCGATGAGCGGGTGCTGAGGGACGGCTGCGGTAAGCCGCCCACGTGGGTAGTGGCCACCAAGGAAGCGCACGGCGAGATGGCATCGATTCGCGGCGCCGTGCGCGTCAGCGTGAGCAAGCGCAACGAACTGTGGCGCGTCGCGTTCCCGGCCTCGCCGCCTTCTCGCGCCGCGACGCCTTGAATCCCGATCCCGCGTCATGGCCCGCCGACCACGGCGCCGCGCCCGCCTTGGCGGTCGTGCCGGCGACGCCGGCCGCCCGGGCCCGGGCCGGCACCACGCCGTCGATCAGCTGCGTGATACCCGCCTTCAACGAAGCCGCCAGCCTCCCGAGCCTTCTGACGCGCCTGAGCGACGAGCTCGACGCACGCTTCACGAGTTGGGAAATCATCGTCGTCGACGACGGCAGCAGCGACGACACGGCCGCCGTGCTCGCGCCGTGGCTGCGGTTGCCCGGCGTGCGCGCGGTGATGCTCTCGCGCAATTTCGGCAAGGAAGCGGCGCTCACCGCCGGCATCGATCGCGCGCAGGGCGACGTGGTGGTGCTGATGGATGCCGACCTGCAACACCCGCCCGCGTTGGTCTGGCAGATGCTCGACGCATGGCGCGCCGGTGCCGACATGGTCTATGCGGTGCGTTCGTCGCGCGCCGACGAGCGCTGGAGCAAGAGCTTCGGCACGCGCGTGTTCTATCGGCTCGTCAACGCCGGTTCACCAGTGCGCATTCCGGCCGACGCGGGCGACTTCCGCCTGCTCGACCGCAAGGTCGTCGATGCGCTCAAGTCGCTGCCGGAACGCAACCGCTTCATGAAGGGCCTGTACGCGTGGGTCGGCTTCAAGTCGGCGATGGTGCAGTACGTGCCCGACGCGCGCGCGGCCGGCGACTCGTCGTATTCGATGCGACGCCTTGCCAAGCTCGCGCTCACCGGCGTCACCGCGTTCACGAACTTTCCGTTGCGGCTCTGGAGCGGCGTCGGCGCGCTGATCGCGATCGGCGCGCTGATCGGGGGCGTCTGGATCATCGTCGAGCACTTCACCACCGGCAACGCGGTGCCGGGCTGGGCCACGCTCGCGGTGAGCGCGATGTTCTTCAGCGGCGTGCAGCTGCTGTCGATCGGCATCCTCGGTGAATACGTCGGCCGCATCTTCGACGAGGTCAAGCAGCGTCCGGTCTACGTGGTGAGCGACGAATCGGGTGCGGGTAAATCGCCCGGCGTGTGAAGAGAGTGCCCATGAAGGCGGTGCCGGCGAAGGCGTCGCTCCAGCCGTCGACTCGACGACCCGCCGCTGCGCGACCGCCTCCGTCCGGCACCGGTGCGATCGGCATCGGCGTCGACGACTCCGGTCTCTTGCCCGGCGTGGCCGAAACGGTTGCCGGGTTGGCGGCGCTGGGCCGCGTCAACATGACCTCGTGCATCGTCAACGCGCCGGCGTGGCGCGACGCCAGCGCGGTGCTGAAGCGCGTCGTGACGGCGCACCCCCTCTTTCAATGCGGCTTGCACTTCAACCTTACCGAGGGCGCACCGCTCAGCGCCGAACTCGCCCGCGTGTGGCCGACGATGCCGAGCATCGAGCGCCTGCTCGTCGATGCGCACCTGCGCCGCTTGCCGCTCGACGCGATCGCGGCCGAATTTCGCGCTCAGTGCGCCGCGTTCCGCGCTCCGATGGGCGCTCAGCCCGCGTTCATCGACGGTCATCAGCACGTGCACGCGTTGCCCGGCGTGCGCGAGCGCGTGCTCGCCGATGCGCGCACATGGCCGACCAGGCCCGCCATGCGCAACACCGGTCGCCTGATCGGGCCCGGACATGCCTTCAAGCGCATGGTGATCGAAGGCACCGGAGGCCGCGCGTTGCAACGCTTGCTGGTGCGCGACGCGCTGCCGCACAACATCGCGATGCTCGGGGTGTACGACTTTCGGCCGGGCGACTACGGCTCTCGTGTGCGGGAGTGGCTTGCGGCCGCGCCGCGCGAGGGCGCGTTGTTGATGTGCCATCCGCTCCTGAGGGCGGCGACGGACGAGCGGGCTCAGGACCGCGATGCGATTGCGGCGGCGCGCCACATCGAGGCGGCTTACCTCGCGAGCGCGCAGTTCGCCGACGACCTCGGCGCGGCCGGCTTCACGGTCGGCGTGCCGTGGGCGGTGCGAACGACCAGCGCCGGTTGATCGCGTAGGTGAGGCCCATCGCGAGCACGGTCGCGACGACTTGCGCGACCAGGTAGTGCAGCCCGACGGCGACGCCGGCACCGACGATCGCGAAGCTCAGCGCCGCGCCGATCACCGCGGTGGCCTGGAAACGCCACCATGATGCGAAGCCGAACCTCGCGTCGGTGAACGTGACGCGAACGTTGAGCGCGTATGCCACCTGCGCGCCGATCCATGCGCCGAGCGCCGCGGCGGGCGCCGGCGCCAGCCATCGCCGCTCGACCGCGAGCGCGAGCACGGCATAGTGAGCCAGCGTGGCGACCGCGCCGACCAGGGCGTAGCGAATCAACGGCTTCATGTCGCCGCATCGTAGCGATGACCTTCGCGCTGAACGTGCGGCGCCCGGTCTCTAGAATTCGGCGATGTCCAAGGCGCCGAAGTTTCGTGTGGTCGTCGGCCTGTCGGGCGGCGTCGACTCGGCCGTGAGCGCGTGGCTGCTGAAACAGGCGGGGCACGAGGTGGTCGGCGTCTTCATGCAGAACTGGACCGACGACGACGTGCCGGGCGACCCGGCCACCGACGGCGACGCCGGCCATTGCACCTCGCGTGAAGACTTTCTCGACGCGGCGAGCGTCGCCGACGTGATCGGCATCGAGATCGAGCACGTGAACTTCGCGGCCGAGTACAAGGATCGCGTGTTCGCCGAGTTCCTGCGCGAGTATCAGGGCGGCCGCACACCGAACCCCGATGTCCTTTGCAACGCCGAGATCAAGTTCAAGGCGTTCCTCGACCACGCGATGCGGCTCGGCGCCGATCGCATCGCGACCGGTCACTACGCACGCGCCCGTCACCTCGACGACGGCGCGGTCCAGTTGCTGCGCGGTCGCGACGCGAACAAGGACCAGAGCTACTTCCTGCACCGGCTCACGCAAGCACAGCTCGCGCGCACCTGGTTTCCGGTCGGCGAGTTGCCGAAGCCTGAGGTGCGGCGAATCGCCGCCGAGATCGGCTTACCGGTCGCGGCCAAGCGTGATTCGACCGGCATCTGCTTCATCGGCGAACGGCCGTTTCGCGAGTTCCTGAACCGCTACCTCGTGAGCAAGCCTGGCCCTGTGGAAGACGATCGCGGGCATGTTGTCGGCGAGCACGTCGGCCTCTCGTTTTACACGCTCGGCCAGCGCAAGGGCATCGGCATCGGCGGCGTCAAGGCGCGCGGTGCGGCGCGCGGCGGCAGCGAGCACGCGCCGTGGTTCGTGGCGCGCAAGGACCTCGTGCGCAACGTGCTCGGGGTGGTGCAGGGGCACGACCACCCGTGGCTGCTGTCGGGCGCGCTGCGGGCCGACGATGTCAGCTGGGTCGCAGGCTACGCGCCGGCCACCTCGCCGGAGGGGCTCGGTGCGAAGACGAGGTACCGCCAACGCGATGCGGCATGCCGATGGACGAACAGCGGGCCACCGATCGACGTCGCGTTCGACGAGCCGCAGTGGGCCGTGACACCGGGCCAGTCGGTCGTGTTCTACGACGGCGAGGTGTGCCTCGGTGGTGCGGTGATCGATTCGTCGACCCCTGCGCGAACGGCTTCCGCCGATGTGTCGCCTCTCGAATCACCGCTCGAGTCATCGCTCGTGCGCTCGGCCTGATCGATGTACCTGCCGTCGCATTTCGCAGAGACGCGCCCCGACGTGTTGCGCGCGCTCGTTGAGCGTGAGCCCTTCGGCCAGCTCGTGACGAGGCAAGGCGACGGCATCGCAGCCGACGGCATTCCCTTCATGCTCGATGCGGGCGCCGGCGATGGCCCCGGCACCCTGCGTGCACACGTCGCGCGCGCCAACCCGCTCTGGCGAGAGGCACGCACCGATGTCGAGTCACTCGTCATCTTCCAGGGGCCGCACGCCTACGTGTCGCCCGGCTGGTACGCGTCGAAAGCCGAGCACGGCAAGGTCGTGCCGACATGGAACTACATCGTCGTGCAGGCGCGCGGCGTGCTGCGCGTGATCGACGACGTGGCCTGGTTGCTTGAGCTCGTCACGCGCTTGACCGAACGTCACGAGACGCCGATGCCGAAGCCCTGGTCGGTGACCGATGCGCCAGCGGCCTTCACCGAGACGATGCTCGGCCAGATCGTCGGCATCGAGATCGAGGTGAGCTCGCTGGTCGGCAAGTGGAAAGTGAGCCAGAACCGATCGGCCGCCGATCGGGCTGGCGTGGTCAGCGGGCTCGTGGGTCGGGCGTCGGGAGACGCCGTCGAAATGGCCCAGGCGGTGAGCCTTGCGCCACTCGAGGGCACCGGTTGACGGGCGCTTGCCTGATCAGAGGCCCGGTCAGGCGTTAACCCGCGGCCTCGGACCAGGCGCGACGCGCCGCCGTAACGCGCTTCTTACTTGCCGACGTTGTCGACCGCGGCTTTGGCGTTCGAGCGATGCTTCTTAGCAGCGGCCCGGTCCCCTCTGGCCTTCGCCTTGTGCATCGTCTTCTTCGGCTCGCCGGTGACAGCAGCCGCGGTGCTCTGTCCGGCAGCCCTGGTGCTGTCGGCGGTTCCCTTGGCCGTTTCCTTGACCGCAGTACCCACCTGCGCGTACGAACTGGCCGCGAACACCAGCGCCGACACGATCAACATGATTTTTTTCATAAGTCCCCTGCTTCGTTTTAAAAAAGGCTGAATCGCCGCTGGTAATTCTAGGTCGTTTGACGCGGGTTTCGTGCCCGACAGCTCACCAGCCGTGCTCAGAACGGGATGTCGTCATCCATGTTGTCGAACCCGGTCGACGACTTCGCGGCAGGGCGGTTTGCCGCCGACGCCGGCCGCGACGCCGGCGCGCGCGCGCCCGACGACGAGCCCACGCCCTCGCCATAGCCGCTGCTCGGGCCCTCGTCGCCAGCCGACGCCGCACCACCGCCCATGCCTTCGCGGCTGCCGAGCATCTGCATGTCGGTGGCAACGATCTCGGTGGTGTATTTTTCGACGCCGTCCTTGTCGGTCCACTTGCGGGTCTTCAAGCGCCCTTCCACGTAGACCGAGCGACCCTTCTTCAAATACTCGCCAGCGATCTCGGCGAGCTTGTCGAAGAACACCACGCGGTGCCATTCGGTCTCTTCGGCCTTGTCGCCCGAATCCTTGTTCTTCCAGGCTCGAGTGGTCGCGATGCCGACGTTGCAGACGGCACTGCCGTTCGGTGTGTAGCGGATTTCAGGGTCGCGGCCGAGGTTGCCGACGATGATGACTTTGTTGACCGAGGCCATGGCGAACTCCTGTAAAGATGAGGCGGGTGAATTGGCACGGTCGTTCGAGTAAAAGCGAGCGCTTCCGCGAACCGCCGCCGACCACGGGCTCGACATCGCGATGCATCGATTTTCCGGGGCCGTGTTGACGACGATTATGACCATCACCACCCGTCGACAACAGCCCCCTTGCGAGGGCCCACCAAGGGCTGTCAACGGCTTGAACGGCCGCCGCATTGCCTGACATAACATCGTCTCGCGCCCACGCCATGCTCACCGAAACCCCCTCCGCCGACGCCGCGCTCAGCCGCGATCCCCGTCGAATCCTGCACGACGTGTTCGGCTATGCCGCGTTCCGCGGCGCGCAGGCCGAGATCGTCGATCACGTGGTGCGGGGCGGCGACGCGCTGGTGCTGATGCCGACCGGTGGCGGGAAAAGCCTGTGCTATCAGATCCCCGCGATCGCACGCCATCGCCAAGGCTCGGGCGTGACGCTCGTCGTGAGCCCGTTGATCGCGTTGATGCACGACCAGGTTGGCGCGCTCGACGAGGCCGGCGTCGAATCGGCGTACCTCAATTCATCACTCGACGCGGCCGATGCGACGCGCATCGAGCGCGCGATGATGGGCGGCCGCCTCGTGATGCTGTACGCGGCGCCGGAACGGATCACCACGCCGCGCTTCCTGTCGCAGCTCGATTCACTGCACGAGCGCGGCCTGCTGAGCCTGTTCGCGATCGACGAAGCGCACTGCGTGAGCCAGTGGGGCCACGACTTCCGCGAAGACTATCTCGCGCTCGACGTGCTGCACGAGCGCTACCCAGGCGTGCCGCGCATCGCGCTGACCGCGACCGCCGACGACCTCACGCGCGCCGACATCGTCGCGCGGCTGAAGCTCGAAGAGGCCCGCGTCTTCATCAGCAGTTTTGACCGGCCCAACATCCGCTATGCGGTGGTCGAGAAGGACAACGCGCGCGCGCAGCTGCTGCGCTTCATCCAGGACGAGCACGCGGGCGAAGCCGGCATCGTCTACTGCCAATCGCGCAAGAAGGTCGATGAGACCGCGGCGTGGTTGAACGGGGAAGGCATGACGGCGCTCGCGTACCACGCCGGGCTCGACGCCGACATGCGCAAACGCCATCAGGACCGCTTCCTGCGCAGTGATGACACAAAAGAGGGGGGCATCGTGATGGTCGCGACCATCGCGTTCGGCATGGGCATCGACAAGCCCGACGTGCGTTTCGTGGCCCACCTCGATCTGCCGAAGAACATCGAGAGCTACTACCAGGAGACCGGCCGCGGCGGCCGCGACGGTCTGCCGGCCGATGCGTGGATGGCCTACGGCCTCGCCGATGTCGTGAACCAGCGCCGCATGATCGACGAGAGCCCTGCCGGCGAAGCGTTCAAGCGCGGCCAGCGCGGCAAGCTCGACGCCCTGCTCGCGCTCGCCGAAGCGCACGACTGCCGGCGCGTGCGGCTGCTCGGCTACTTCGGCGAAGAGACGTCGCCCTGTGCGTCCTATCAGAACGCGTGCGACAACTGCACCGCTGCGCCCGCCACGTGGGACGCGACCGAGGCGTCGCGCAAGGCCCTGAGCTGCATCTACCGCTTTCATCAGAACCGCGGCCAGCGCTTCGGCGCGGTGCATCTGATCGACGTGCTGCGTGGAAAGAGCACCGACAAGGTCGTGCAGTTCGGCCACGAGAGCCTCTCGACCTTCGGCATCGGCGCCGACGTGAGCGAGGCGCAATGGCGCGCGGTGCTGCGGCAACTGGTCACGCTCGGCCATGTGAGCGCGCAAGGCGAATACAACACGCTCGAGCTCACGGCGAGCGCGCGCGAGGTGTTGCGCGGCGATGTGCCGTTGCTGCTGCGCGTGGCGAGCGAGACGGCCGGCCGCGGCAAGCCGGGCCGCGGCGCCGGTGCCAAGTACAGCCGCAAGGACAAGGCCCCGCCACTGCCGCTCGACACCGAGGGCCTGGCACGCTTCGCCGCGTTGAAGGCGTGGCGCAGCGAGGTCGCGAAGAGCCACAACCTGCCGGCCTACGTGGTGTTCCACGACGCCGCGCTCGCCGAGATGGCGAAGAATGCACCGACCTCGCTCGACGAGCTCGCCGGGATCGGTGGCGTCGGCGAACGCAAGCTCGCGGCGTATGGCGACGACATCCTGCGGGTGCTGCGCGAAACTTGAGCGGCGACCGGTTCACCCCGAACCGGTTCGTGCGCCGTACAAGCGGCACACGCTGATGCCTCGTGAGCCCAGCCGCTCGTGATGACCACCCCCGAACTAACCGACGACGCGCTGATGACCGCCTACGCCCATGGCGACGCGGACGCTTTCGAAACGCTCTACGCGCGCCATCAGGCCGCGCTCTACCGTTTCGTGCGGCGCCTGCTCGGAGCGAGCCTGAACGCGCACACCGACGAGGTGTTCCAGGACACCTGGCTGCGCGTCGTGCACGCACGCACGCGTTGGGAACCGCAAGGCGCGACCTTTCGGACCTGGCTCTTCACGCTCGCCCACCACCGCGCGATCGATGTGCTGCGACGCACCGGCCGCGAGGTTTCGAGCGACGCGTTCAGCGCGGACGGCGACGGCGAGCCGTGGCAGCCCGATGCGCGCGAAGGCGCGTGGCGACACTGGCCTGCGCCCTCGACCGCTTCGCCGGCCGAAGACATCGCGTTCTGGCGCCGCGCCGGCGAGAAGCTGCTCGGCTGCCTCGACCAGCTGCCGCTCGCGCAACGCAGCGCGTTCCTGCTCCATCACGACGACGGCTTCGCGCTCGATGAAGTGGCACGCGCGCTCGAGGTGGGTTTCGAGACCGCGAAGACGCGGCTCCGCTACGCGATGCGCAAGTTGCGCGCGTGCATGGGCGCCTACCTCGAACCGATGCAGCGAGGCACGTCGTGAGCACGAGCGACTTCGACGACGAGCACGACGCGCATCTGCAGGCCGCGTTGCGGCATGCGCCCGATGCGGCGCTCGCTGCGCCGCCGCAAT
Source organism: Caldimonas sp. (assembly GCA_965246805.1). Lineage (GTDB taxonomy): Bacteria > Pseudomonadota > Gammaproteobacteria > Burkholderiales > Burkholderiaceae_C > Schlegelella_A. The sequence continues at coordinate 176,464 of CBDFFO010000007.1, forward strand.
TGCGCGAAGCGATTCTTCATCAGGCGCGCATCGCGGCACGCGCCGGCTCGCCCTTGCCATCCGCTGCGGCACCCTCACCGGCGGTCGCGCAACCGGGCTGGTGGCAGTCGATCGACCGCCTGACGCGGTGGCTCGCACGGCCCGCCGTCGCGACCGGCTTCGCCAGCCTCGCGGCGGCCACGCTGATCGGTCTGATGTGGTGGGACCAGCCGATGGACGAGAGGGTCGCGTCGTCGACAGCGCCCGCGCGCGACGGATTGCGGACGCCTTCGACGCAAGCGGCGACGGGCGGTGAAGACAATGCGCGTGTCGACGGCGCAGTCGCACGCCCGCCGGCGATCGATGCAGTGCCCGCAGCCGCGCCGGTCACGCCGCGCGGTTCCTCGGGTTTCGACGGCGGCGATCTGAAAGACACCACCCGCACGACCGCAGGCACCGCGAAGCGCGCCAGGGCACGCGAAGCCATCCCCGCACCGGAGATCAAATCGACAGTGCGGCGAGCCGACGGCACGGTGGCGCCACAAGAGATGCCCGCGGTGGCGGCCGACAAAGCGACACGGGCGCCCGACGTCGGCGACGAACGCGGCGGTGCGCTTCGCGACGCGACGCGACCCGTGGCAACGCTGGCACCGCAGCCACCGCTTGCACGGCCGGCGCAAGAGTCGTTGCGCGCCGAGCCGTCGCGTCAAGCCGACGCGTCATCGCCACCGCCGGAACCGCTCGGAAAGGCGGCCGCTGCGCCGACGTTGCCATCGACGGCCGCCCGCCTGCGCGCGATGACGGTGCCGGAACGCACACCAGAACCGACGAGGCCGCCGGCGATGGCCGCGACACCCTCGCGAGCGCCGTCGAGCACGAGCACGGCCGCGACGCGCGACGATCGTGCCGCGAACGCCGAGACCGAGACGCGCCGATCGTCGCCGACGGTCGTCGCCGCGCTGGCCGCCAGCCGGGCGAGCACGCCGCTCGCCGGCATCGATGCGCAGATCTCCGCCGACGCGGCGCGCTGGCGTTGGCGCCGCGATGGCGGCGCGCCGCTGCCGATCGATGATCGCGTCGCGCGGTGGGTGCGCACGTTCGACGGCGCCGCCCTCTGGACCGACGCGAACGACATGCGCAGCACTTCCGGCGCGTTCGCCGCGACACCGGCGACGCCATCCCCATCCGCGCGACCGCAAGCCTTCGAAGACGCCGGCGCTGCGCCGATCCAGATCGAGCTGCTCCGCGACGGCCGCCTGCGGGCGACGCTCCGCATCGAGGCCGACGGCACGTTGACGGTGCTGCGGCCCGGCACACCGATCGCGCGCTCGCAAGCCGCGCAGCCCGCCGACGCCCTCGACGGTCTGCGCACGCTCGCACCCTGATTGGCGCAGGGCCGTGGCTGGCGTGCGGCGCGCTGCCGTCGCTATGATGTTCGGTTTTGCCGAACGAACCGATGCCCGCCACGCCAGACGCTTCCGCTGAACCAATCGCGGCAGCGAACGCGCCCTCCGAGAAGGTGGGCTCCCGTGCGCGCGGGCCGCGCCCTGCGGGGACATCGCAGCGCGGAGGCGCCGAGCGAGCGGGCGTGATGGCCGACGCGAAGCCCGTGCATGCCGATGCGGTCGACGCGATCGATGCGGCGACCCGCGCCGCCGATGAACGCATCGCCGCCAGCTTCTCCCACGCGTTGCCGACGATCCAGCCTGCCGCGATGATCCGCGTGCGCGGCGCGCGCACGCACAACCTGAAGAACATCGATCTCGACATCCCGAGGAACCGGCTCGTCGTGATCACGGGGCTCTCCGGTTCCGGCAAGTCGAGTCTCGCCTTCGACACGCTCTATGCCGAAGGCCAGCGCCGGTACGTCGAGAGCCTCTCGGCATACGCGCGCCAGTTCCTGCAATTGATGGACAAGCCCGACGTTGACGTGATCGAGGGCCTCTCGCCCGCGATCTCGATCGAGCAGAAGGCGACCTCGCACAACCCGCGTTCGACAGTCGGCACCGTCACCGAAATCCACGACTACCTGCGCCTGCTGTACGCACGCGCCGGCTCGCCGTTCTGCCCGACGCACGACTTGCCGCTGCAGGCCCAGAGCGTCTCGCAGATGGTCGACGCGACGCTCGCGTTGCCGGCCGATTCGCGGCTGATGATCCTCGCGCCGGTGGTGCGTGACCGCAAGGGCGAGTTCGTCGAGTTGTTCCAGGAGATGCAGGGCCAGGGCTTCGTGCGCTTTCGCGTCGATGGTGCGACGGTCGAGGCGAGCGAATTGCCCAAGCTCAAGAAGAACGAGAAGCACGACATCGATGTGGTGATCGACCGCATCAAGGTGCAGCCCGGCCTCGAGCAACGTCTGGCCGAAAGCTTCGAGGCCGCGTTGCGCATCGCCGACGGCCGCGCGCTGGTGGCCGAGATGCCGCTTGCCGAACCGGCGCCCACCGCATCGCCCGATGCACCCACGCACCGGCATGCGCCCGGTGCCGAGCACTTGTTCTCGAGCAAGTTCGCGTGCCCGATCTGCCATTACTCGCTGTCGGAGCTCGAGCCTCGACTCTTCTCGTTCAACTCGCCGGTGGGCGCATGCCCGACCTGCGACGGCCTCGGCCACACGACGGTTTTCGATGCCGATCGCGTCGTCGCGTTTCCGACCCTCAGCGTCGCGAGTGGCGCGATCAAGGGCTGGGACCGGCGCAACGCCTACACCTTCTCGCAGCTGGAAAGCGTCGCAAAACACTTCGACTTCGACCTCGACACCGCGTTCGAAAGCCTGCCGCAGAAAGCGCGCGACGTGATGCTGCGCGGCTCGGGCGACGAAGATGTCGAATTCGTCTATGAAGCCGAGAGTGCCAAAGGCAAGCGTCGAAGCGTCAAGCGCCGCCACCCGTTCGAGGGCATCCTGCCCACGCTCGAGCGGCGCTTTCGCGAGACCGATTCGGCCGCGGTGCGAGAAGACCTGATGCGCTACCAGAGCGCCAAGCCCTGCCCCGACTGCCACGGCACGCGGCTGCGCTCGGAAGCCCGCCACGTGTACCTGCTCGACACCGCCCACGGCACCCGCGAGCCGATCTTCAGGGTCGAGCATTTCACGCTGCGCGAATGCCTCGCCTACTTCGAGCGCCTGACGCTGCAGGGCGCGAAGGCCGAGATCGCCGACAAGGTCGTGCGCGAGATCCGGTCGCGTTTGAAGTTCCTGAACGACGTCGGCCTCAACTACCTGAGCCTCGACCGCAGCGCCGACACGCTGTCGGGCGGCGAGGCACAACGCATACGCCTCGCGTCGCAGATCGGCTCGGGCCTGACCGGCGTGATGTACGTGCTCGACGAACCGTCGATCGGCCTGCACCAGCGCGACAACGAACGCCTGATCGGCACGTTGCGCCACCTGCGCGACATCGGCAACAGCGTGCTCGTCGTCGAGCACGACGAGGAGGCGATCCGCGCCGCCGACCACGTGATCGACATGGGCCCGGGCGCCGGTGTGCACGGCGGCCGCGTGATGGCCGAGGGCACGCCCGCCGAGGTGGCGGCGAACCCGAACTCACTGACCGGCCGCTACATCGGTGGCTCGCTGCGGATCGCGGTGCCGTCAGCGCGAACGCCCTGGCCCGCAACCGCGATGAAGGCGCCGGTCGAACGCGCCGGCCAACCGAAGCCGAAGTGGGAAGTAGCCGCGACACCGAACGTTCTCGAGATCGTGAACGCGCGCGGCAACAACCTCAAAGGCGTTAGCGTTCAGATCCCGGTCGGCCTCATCACCTGCGTGACCGGCGTGTCGGGCTCCGGCAAGAGCACGCTCGTCAACGACACGCTCTATGCCGCGGTCGCGAAGAAGCTCTACGGCAGCCACGCCGAGCCGCAACCGCACGACGCCATCGACGGCCTCGATGCGTTCGACAAGGTCATCAACGTCGACCAGTCGCCGATCGGCCGCACGCCGCGCTCGAACCCCGCCACGTACACCGGCCTCTTCACGCCGATCCGCGAGCTGTTCGCTGAAGTGCCGATGGCGCGCGAACGCGGCTACGGCGCGGGCCGCTTCTCGTTCAACGTGGCCGGCGGCCGTTGCGAGGCCTGCCAGGGCGACGGCGTGTTGAAGGTCGAGATGCATTTCCTGCCCGACGTGTACGTGCCGTGCGACGTCTGCCACGGCCGCCGCTACAACCGTGAGACGCTCGAGGTGCTCTACAAGGGCAAGAACATCACCGATGTGCTGTCGCTCACGGTCGAGGACGCCCATGCGTACTTCAGTGCGGTGCCCAACATCGCGCGCAAGTTGCACACGCTGCTCGATGTCGGCCTCGGCTACATCCGGCTAGGCCAGAGCGCGACGACGCTCTCGGGCGGTGAAGCGCAGCGCGTGAAGCTCGCGCTCGAACTTTCGAAGCGCGACACCGGCCGCACGCTCTACATCCTCGACGAGCCGACCACCGGCCTGCACTTCGCCGACATCGACCTGCTGCTTCGCGTGTTACACCAGCTGCGCGAAGCGGGCAACACCGTCGTCGTCATCGAGCACAACCTCGACGTGATCAAGACCGCCGACTGGATCATCGACATGGGCCCGGAAGGCGGCGCCGGCGGCGGCACCGTGGTCGCGAAGGGCACGCCGGAAGACGTGGCCGACCATCCGGCGAGCTTCACCGGGCGGTATCTGAAACCGCTGCTGGCGATCGCGCACGGTTGACCTCATCAGGAGACTTCCATGAGCCTCGTCGTCGACTACTACCTGACCCCCGCGTCGCCGTGGAGCTATCTCGGCCACGACCGCTTCATCGCAATGGCACGCGCCGCGAAGGCGACCGTCAACCTCTTTCCGGTCGATCTGGGCGGCAAGATCTTTCCGGTCTCGGGGGGGCTGCCGCTGGCCAAGCGGGCCCCGCAGCGGCAGGCATATCGGCTGGTCGAACTCGACCGCTTCGCGCGCTTTACCGGCATGAAGATTGTCGCGGAGCCGAAGTTTTTCCCGGTCTCGCCCGAAGACGCGGCGCGACTCGTCATCACCGTGAACGAGCGCGACGGCAACGACGCCGCGCTCGCGCTGACGCGCGAAGCGATGCGCGCGGTGTGGGTCGAGGAGCGCAACATCGCCGATCCGATGGAACTTGCCGCGATGCTGCAAACGATCGGCTTAGCGCCAAGCCGCCTCGATGAGTCGAAGGACCCGGCGGTCCATGAGCGCTATCTCGCACATGCGCAGCGCGCCATCGATGCGGGCGTGTTCGGTGCCCCGAGCTATGTGATCGATGGCGAGATCTTCTGGGGCCAGGACCGACTCGACTTCGTGCAGCGAAGGCTCGCCGCGGGTTGAAGGCTGCTCCGCATTCACGCCCCGCCATGAAAAAGGCCGCGCGAACGCGGCCTTCTTCAACCGGCGGGCGAGAGCGGGTCCCGGCGCTTGCCGCGCACCGCTCCCGCGGCGATCACATGCCGTACTTGACCTTGGCCGCCGCGACGCACGAGTTCTTCGCGTCTCCAGACATTGCATCGCACTTCTCCGCTGCGACCTTGTAGTCGGCCTTCATTTTGTCTTTCGACGCGTCCATCTTGGCGTCGGTGGACTTGTACGAGGCTTTCGCGTCCGCTTCGGTCTTGGTCATCGCCGCCTTTGCTTCCTTGACGCACACGTCCTTGTCATTGCCGGCCTTGTCATCGCAACGCTCCTTGGCTACCTTGTAATCGGCTTCTGCGATCTCATGCTTCGCGTGTTCGCGCGCCTTCGGCGTGTCCTTGTAGGTCGCTTCAGCCGTTTCCTCGGTCTTCACGCGCGCCGCCTTGGCCTCGGCCATGCAGATGTCTTTCGCGTTGTCTTTCAATGAACCGCACGACTTCGCAGCGGCGTCGTAGGTGGCTTTGGCCGAGGTCTTGGCGTCGTTGTAGGCCGTCTTGTCTCCCGCGGCCTGAACGGCGCCGGTGAACATCACGGCGCCGGCACAAAGCGCCAGGGCGCGGCAAAGCGGAGAGAGTTGGATCGAGCGCATGGTGAATCCTTTTTCGTTGACTGAGAAATCGTCGATCGGTGCGCCCCTCGCGACGTCCATTTTCGACTGCCCAGACCTTACAAGTGAGAAGCTTTGCCGCTGCCCGGTCGCGGCCGCGAATCGCTGTCGGAATCCATCGCGCGGGCTGTGGGGGTTTGCCTACGTGTGGATAGACCCACGATTCCAGAAGACCGCCACCTCGCGACGATCGACCATGAAAAAGCCGGTGCATGCACCGGCTTTCGAGTGGCAGCGGCGTCGTGCCGCGGCAGGACGCGATCAGCTCAGATGGCCATTGATCAGCTTGGTCATCTCGAACATCGAGACCTGGCTCTTCTTGAAGATTTCCTTCAACTTCGCGTCGGCGTTGATCATGGTGCGCTTCGCGGCATCCTGAAGGTTGTTCTTCTTGATGTACTCCCAGACCTTCTTGGTCACCTCGGTGCGCGGCACCGGCTTGTCGCCGATGATGGCTGCGAGGTGAGGGCTCGGCGTCATCGCCTTCATGAACGCGGCGTTGGGGGTGCGCTTCTTCGCCGGTACCGCCTTTTTCGCCGCGGCCTTCTTCGCCGGAGCCGCCTTTTTCGCGGGCGCCTTCTTCGCGGCCGGAGCCGCCTTCTTCGCGGTCGCTTTTTTCGCCGGCGCTTTTTTCGCAGTTGCCATGTTGATTCTCTCCATCAAATAAGTTGTTGATGTGCTCGGGTTGGGCAAGAGCCGCATGGACTCTCATTTCTCCAAGCACCGTGCGGAGCGAATACTACTGCGTGCATACCGCAAAGAGAAGCTGTTTTCACTCGAAGCAACCGCATTCTTCAGAGGTGATGACTGCTTTTGTCGTTGCCACACGTCAATGTGGTGTGTCTCGAACGACGTTCTTGCTGCCGTTCGCGCCGAACGACGTGCGCTTCGTAAGCGAAAGACGCAGAGGTCGTACGACACGGGCTCGAGCAGGCCACATCGTCGACCAGCGCCGCGGGGCTGATCGCCATCGAACATCGCACTGACCCCCTGGCGAATAAAAGCCAAAAGCCGCGCGCGAGGCTCGTTGCTCAGCGCAAGGACTTCTGGTCGGCTTCGACCTGCTTGCGCTGCAACTCGACATCGCGCAGGCGCGAGTCGATGACCGACGCGTCGATGAAATCGAAGCTGCCGCCGCTGCGCGCCGCGTGCTGACCGGCACGCAAGCGATCGACTGCGCCGTTCAGGTCACCGATCGCGACGCGTGCTTCGGCCTCGGCGCGCAACGAGCGAAGCGGTTGCTCAAGGCGCGACCACAGCTGGCCGAGCTCGGTCCACGCGAGCGAATCGAGCGGGTGCGTGGCCACCCACGTCTGCAATTCATCGGCACGCGACTTCAGTGCGGCATGGCTGGCGTCGGCGACCGGCACCGACGCGAGCGCGATGCGCGCACCGAGCAGCAACGTCGGGCGCGATCCTTCACCGGCGTACGGTTGAAAGAGCAGCGCTGCCTGGCCGGGTTCCTTGCGGTCGAGCCGCGACTGCACCTGCTCGAGCGAGATGGCGCGGATCGCCCGCGGGCTCGGCGTCGGGCTGCTGCGCACCAGCGCGAGCGCCGTGGCGAAGGCGGCGTCGGCGCGCGCCCAGTCGCGGAGCAGGCTCGATGCGTGGGCACTCGCACACGCGGCCAGCACGCGGTCGCCCAACGAGCCCGCATTCGCGTTCGCGTCCTGCGATTGCCAGCGCCGGAGCGCATCGGTGTGGCTGTCTTCAAGCACGCGCGCGCGTGCTTGCGCGACCACGTGTTCGAGCACCCCGGCCGGCGCGACCGCAGGCGTCGCGCCCATGCGCGCACGCGCCTCGCCGATGCGCTCGCTCGTGAGAGGGTGGGTGCGCAGGTACGGAAAGCCGCCGTAGTCGTTGAGGTGGCCCGACTGATCCATGCGCTCGAACATCGAAGCCATGCCGCTCGGCGCGAAGCCGGCTGATGTCATGACCTGGAACCCGACGCGATCGGCTTCGCGTTCCATGTCGCGCGAGAAGTTGAGCTGGCCCTGGATGACGCCGGCCTGCGACCCGGCGACGACCGCGCTGATCGCATCGGGGCTCGAGCTGCGCGCCGCGGCCACCAGGCCGACCAGCATCGCCGCCAGCCCGAGCAGGCTCTGCTTCTTGCTGCTCGCGAGGCCGCGTGCGATGTGGCGCTGCGTGATGTGCGACATCTCGTGAGCGAGCACCGAGGCCAGCTCGTCACGTGAACCGGTGATCGCGATGAGCCCGAGGTTGACGCCGACGAAGCCGCCCGGCAGCGCGAACGCGTTGACCTGCGCGTCGCGCACGAGGAACGGCTCCCAGGCGAAACGCTGGTCGATGTCGGGCGTGATGTTGCCGCGCTGACGCGCTTGCGTGACGAGCGGCTGCCAGACCGACTGCAGGTATTCGAGCAGCAGCGGGTCGTCGATGTAGTCGGGATCGCGACGGATCTCTCGCATGATCTCGTCGCCGAGCTTGCGTTCGATGTTGACGCCGAAGTCGGCCGCGTCGGGGTCACCGAGCGCGGGCAGCGAGTTCTGTGCGTGGGCAACGCCGAGGCCGAGCGGCGCGGCGGGGCCGAGCATCGACAGTGCGCAGCCGGCCGCGATGGCCTGCTGGCGCAGCCGAAGGCGTGACGGCCGATGAAGGCACGCGTATGGGGAAGGGTGCTTGGTCACGAAGGGAGCCGGGCAGCGACTCGCTGCGGTAGCCGTCGCTATGATGCCGCAGCCATGTTTCCCACTGTGTCGCATTGATGAGCGATCCTTCCGACCCGCCGAATGCGCCGCATGCGCCCGACACGTTGAGCCACTTCGACGCGCAGGGGCAGGCGCACATGGTCGACGTGTCGATGAAGGACGAGACCCATCGCATCGCGCGCGCCACTGGCGCGATCTCGATGCAGGCCACGACGCTCTCCCTGATTGCCAAAGGCCGGGCGGCCAAGGGCGATGTGATCGCGGTCGCGCGCATCGCCGCGATCCAGGCCGCCAAGCGCACCGCGGAACTGATCCCGCTCTGCCACCCGCTGCCGATCACGCGCGTGGCCGTCGAGTTTGAGATCGACGCGGTGGCGAACGAAGTGCGGTGCACGGTGCAAGTTGAGACGCGCGGTCGCACCGGCGTCGAGATGGAGGCTCTGACGGCGGTGCAGATCGGCCTGCTCACCGTGTACGACATGTGCAAGGCGGTCGATCGGGGGATGGTAATGGGCGGCGTGAGGGTGCTCGAGAAGCGCGGCGGGAAGTCGGGTGATTGGCTGGCGCCCTGAAGTGGGCTGGGACCACACCGGCCCTTAAAATCGGGCCCTGACGAATTGCGGATCACGACCACCGCCTTCGCACGTCTAAGATAAAGGACTCGCTATGTTGAATTGGTTCGCCGCGAAAGAGTCGCAGGCATTCGGCAAGAACCTCGCGCAGTTCTACATCGAGCGCGTGCCGTTCGAGTCTCCCTTCAGCACCAAGAAGTTCGCCACCAAGACGCAAGAGACGCTGAAGAAGGTCGAGCTGCAGGTACAGCAGTTCAAGGCGACCGAGTCGCTCAACCTCTACAAGAAGGCGAAGCTCGGCAATTCGTTTAAATGGACGCTGCGGGACGCGGGGTATGACAACCAGTATGTTGACGAGCTAACCGAATGGTTGATGCTTCACCTGTGAGACAACGATGATCTTGACCCGATTGCTTGCAGGCGTGTTGAAACAGACGCCGGAACAAGGCGACGCGCCTGAGATTCCGGCACGGTTTGGTGTGCCCTCGGTGCTCAACGTCGGTGGCGGCTCGAAAGCCATTCCGATTCCTTCTCACTACAACGAGTGGAATCACGTGCTGCTCGACGTTTCGAACCGCGGCAATGTCGATGTGGTCCTGGACGCTCGTTTGCTGGAGACCTCTGACCAGAAGTACGACGCGATCTACTGCTCGCACAATCTTGAACATTATTTCCGCCATGACTGTGCGACGGTGCTGCGCGGCTTCAGACACGTTTTGAAAAGCGATGGCTTTGCCGAGATCCGCGTGCCCGACGTCGCGTCGGTCTTCAATGCCGTGCAGACTCGCGACCTCGATATCGACGACGTCTTGTACACCTCCGGCGGCGGCCCCATCACCGTACACGACGTGATCTACGGTTGGCGCAAGGAAATTGAACGCTCGGGCGAAGACTTCTACGCGCATAAGCGGGGCTTCACCGAAAAAACGCTCTCGGCCGACCTGGTGAATGCGGGCTTCGAAGCCGTCTGGGTGGCGCGTGATGAAGAGCTTTTTGAACTTCGCGCGATGGCGTTCATGTCGACCCCCAACGAATCGCTGCGGCAACACTTCGACCTCGGCCAGTGGACCAGTCAGATCAACCGCTCGATGACGGCTTCGGCCGGCTGACCGCTTCTGCACACCGCTCGCGCCAGAGGCTGCGCAGCGCGGCGTCGAGGTGGCCTGCGAAGCGGTCGGCATCGAAGAGTGGTGACGCAACCACCCGTCCGCGCAGTCGCGATCGAAGGCCGGCCAGACCTTGTGGATCGCTCGCTTTCTGCACGGCCAGCTGAACGTAGGCGTCGGCGTCGTCGGCAATCCAGTCAGCGAGGCCCGCTTGAGTCAGCATCGCCGAGCCTTGCCGCGACAGAAAGCGCTCGCCGCGCAGCGTCAGCACCGGCACCCCCATCCACAGCGATTCGGCCGTGGTGGTGCCGCCCGGAAACGGGAACGGATCGAGCGCGAAGTCGACCTCGTGGTAACGGCGCAGGTATTCAGCACGAGGGGAATGGCCTTCCATGTACAAGCCCCCATGCGCGACGCCGTGCTGCTCAAATGCGGCCGCGATTCGACGCCGCTCGCTTTCCTCCGCCAGTTGCGGCGACTTCAGCAGCAAGCGACTTTGCGGCAGCGCCTGCATCACGCGTGACCACAAGGCGATCACGTCGGCGGTCACCTTGGTCAGGTTGTTGAAACACCCCAAGGTGATGAAGCCCTTTTCCAGCGCGGGCAAGGCATTGGGCTCGATCGCGTCGTCCGGCGCGGTAAAGCACAGCCTTGTTTCCGGAAGGCGACAGATCGATTCGGTGAACCAGGCTTCCTCGCACACCGGCAACGACCAGGGGTCCGCCAGCAGGTGGCCGATTTCGGCGAGGCCGGTGGTCGCGAAATAGCCGAGCCACGAGACCGCCACCGGCGCCGGCTTCCAGGCGAAGATGGGCAGGCGGTTGTGGGCGGTGTGGCCTGCCAGGTCGACCAACACATCGATTGCATCCGCGTGGATGCGCTGCGCCAGAAACGCATCGGCCATGCCGGCGACCGGCACCCATTGATGAACCGCGCTCGCGATGCGCTCGGCCACTTCGTCGGCGCAGGGATAGGTCACGAAAGCCGTCACATGCAGGCGACCCGGGGCGCGACGCGACAGCGCGTGGATCACGCTCTCGAAGAAGTACCCGACCGGATGCGCGCGCAAGTCGCCGGAGACGACGCCGACCCTCAGCATGCGGTCCGGGTCGTCATCGCCCAGCCAGGTGGTGAAGGGGCGAGCCCCTCGGCTGGCGATCCGACCAAACCGGCATGCGTCGGCAAGCAAGGCTTCCGGTGAACCGAGCGAGCGGTAATTGGCCAGAAACAGCAGCGCGCTGTGCGCCTCGAGGTTGTCCGGGCTCCGTCTCAAACCCTCTCGATAGCTGGCTTCGGCTGCAGCGAGATCACCGAGATCCTTCAGGACGTGACCGAGACCGATATGCGCTTCGGCGCGCGTCGGCGCCAGCGCCAGAGATTGGCGATAGCTCCGAGCGGCGGCCTCGAACCGTCCCGCGTTTCGCAGCGCGTTGCCGAGGTTGCCATGCACCTCGGCATAGTCGGGTCGCAGCCTCAGCGCGAGTCGATAGCTTTCGACAGCGGCGTCGAACTGGCGCAACTCGTCGAGGGCGAAGCCAGCCGAGACATGCGCGTCGACGAACGAGGCGTCGAGCTGCTTTGCGCGGTCGAAAAACGGCAACGACATCTGCGGCCGCCCCATCTTCAGATGGAGATTGCCCAGGTTGAAATGCGCGCCGATGTGGGCGCCGTCGAGCGCCAACACCGCGTCGTAGGCGGCGATCGCACCGCTGTCGTCACCGAGTGCTGCCAGGGCATTGCCCCGGTTGAGGTGGGCGCGTGCGAGGGCCGGGTCTGCGCGAAGAGCCGCGTCGTAGCTGGCCAGGGCGAGCGTCCATTCGCCCTGCGCCTCCAGTGCGTGGCCTTCTTCGATGAGAGCATTCGCGCTCGCATGACCCGCCGGATCGCCGGGAGCGCCGCCACGACGACGATCTCGGCCAAACCATTGCACCCACCAGGACGACATCGTGGGTCAGCTCAAGGCGCGATCGCGGTGTTGCCCGACGTTACTTGAAGTCTTCATAGGTAAACGAGCGCGTGGGCGCTATGCATTGGAACGGCAGCGGCTGCGCCGGTGACCTTGCGGGGGCGGCGCACGGCGCGAAGAACCGAGCGACCTCGGCGTTGCGAAACTCACGCGCGCGCTGCGCGACATAGCGGGCCCGCTCGACTTCGCCGATCTCGTTCAACGCTTGCGCCCACGCCACCATCAGACGCGCATCGAGCAGGAAATGCGGCGCGCGCCCAAAAGCGCTCATCGCGCTCGATGGATGGTCGGTGACGGTGGCTGCCGCATAGTCGGCATGGTGCGCGAAGAGCAGGCTCTGCTGCCCTCGTTGAATTCGAGTGTCGAGCGAATATCGGCCGTCAGCCGATGAAAAGATCGCAGCCATATTAAGATAATCGAAGAGCACCCAGACGCTCGCAACGGTTAGCACCATCGCGCAGAGCAGCAGGGGCCGCGTGCCATCGGCGGCGCGGTTTGCTGTCGAGGCGTGATCCAGCGCGCTGGGCCGCTCGACGCACAGACCGAACGCGAACGCGGTGGGCAACAGGAAGTAGGCGTACCAAAGCGGGTACTCGAAGAGGCTGTGCAGCGCGATCATCGCCACCACCATGAACGCGGCGCGCTGCATCGGCGGCGTGCCGGGCGTGCGCAAGGCCGCATCGTCGGCGCCTTTACGGCCGTCTCGCAAGGCGTTGACGAGCGCCGAAACCAAAGCGAACAGGAGCAGGCCGCTCACCAGCAGCGCGGTCGGCAGCCCCAGCTCGACGGCGAAGTTCACGACGATGTCGTGCGTGTGGTCGAAGAACTCGTTCGGCCGATTCGGGAACGGTGTCAAGCTCCACGCGAAGTTGAATTCACCGAAGCCCACGCCGCGCCAGGGATGTGACTGGATCAACGACCACGCATTCGACCAGACCGAGAACCGCGAGCTGGTCGACATATCGCCGGCGTGCGCGCGATCGGCGGCGCCGAAGCCGGCATGCCCGGCCGCGCTCCACCACGATTCGGCATGCCACATCAACGCGAAGACGAAGGGCGTGAGCATCAAGGCGATCAGCGTGCGGGACGACATCCGTCGGTCGAGCAGACCCCAGAACGCGAGCACGAACGTTCCCGTCATGCCGGTTCGCGAGCCGGTCAGGAAGACAATGAACGTGAACAGCAGCAGGCCCGTGAGCGAAACGCTTTTGGGCAGCACGCGCGCTTCACCCAACCAGACGATGGCGATCGACGACCAAAGCAACAGGCTGCTCAAGTGATTGCTCTGGCGCAGATTGCCGATTGCGCGTCCATTCATAGGGCCGGGCGCGACCCAATAGCCGACAGACCATTGCGGCGCGAACACCTGGATCAATCCGATCGCCGCCGATGCGACACCGGCAATGGCCAATGCGATGCAGAACGCCTTGAAGGCCGTGTCGCCAAGACCCCCACGGACTGCGGCCGCACCGCACAGCACGACGAGAATCGCTGCCAGCACGGTGCCGGCGACCGACAGCGACAGCGCCCATGGCGTCGCAGCCCACAGTGGCGATGCCAAGGCGGCGACGCCAATAATTAACATGGCGGCGACCAGCGCGAGGCCAGCTCGTGATCGCGGCCAGAAGCGAGGCCTGAGCGATAAGGCCAGCAACAACACGAGCAAACCCCATCCGAAGAATGCCGCGACCTGGTTGAAGAGAGTCGCCGATGGCGGCATGTTGTAGGCGATCAGCGTGGGAACCGTGATGGCCAACAAGCTGGCTGCGATCCAGGCCGCAATGGCGCCGGGCGTCGGGGTGCCGACGATCGGGTCGACAGGCGCGACGCTGGCTTGAAGGAGGGACATGGCGACGGCGGGGCAGCGGTTTGATCGATGATGATACGTACCGCTACCTCACACACCGCCGCCACGACCGATGCTGAACTCCCTGCTTCGAACCCTGATCGGTTGGCTGCGTCGCTCGCCCTCCACGCCAGCGGAAGCGAATCGGGGCAACGCCGCACAGAGGGCGACAGCGACAGCGACCGAAGCGCTGTCTCCGGTCGGTTTCGCCGAAAGCCAGCTGGCCTTGCGAGAAGGGCGCTTCGAAGCGGCGATCGACATTCTCGAGAGCATCGCCACCGTCGCACCTCATCATGTGCCGACGCTGATCCACCTGGGCTTCGCCTTGACCGAAACCTCGCGACACGCGGCGGCGATTGGGGTCCTGCGAGCCGCTCTCGCACGCGAAGCGCAATCCGCCGACGTGCATTACCTGCTCGGTAGCGCGCTCGCAGGCATCGGCGATTGGGGTGCAGCCGCTGCCCATTTCTCGCACGCGTTGGAATGGCGACCCGACTTCGTCTTCGCACGACGAGATCTCGCCAAGGCGTTGCACATGACGGGCCGGGACGCCGAAGCGCGTGGCGTGCTCGAGCGTGCACTCATCGAGCGACCGGACGTGGCCGAGTTCCACTACTTTCTTGGCAACATCCTGCAGCTACAGCACGACCCGGACGCCGCGTTGCAAAGCTATCGATCCGCCCTTCGACTCGAGCCTGCCTACGCACCCATTCACAGCAACATGGCGCCGGCCTACCTCGCGATCGGCGAGTACACGCTCGCGGCCGCTGCGGCGCGCGCGGCTCTTGCAATCGACCCGCTGATGCACGCGGCGCGCAGCAACCTGCTGGTCGCGCTGTCGTCGAACCCCGAGATCTCGCCCGAGGCTTATCGGTCCGAGGCAGCGCTTTACGGCGAGATCGTCTCGGCCAGCGTCGTTTCCGACATCGCGACGCCGATGCTGAACCGCCGCGCCGAGCGACGGCAGCGGTTGAGGGTGGGCTTCGTGTCCTCAGACCTGCGTTCGCATCCGGTTGGCTACTTTCTCGAAGGATTGTTGCTGGGCTGGGATCGCAGCGCGATGACCGCGATGGCGTACAGCAACCATCGCGGCGAAGACGCCTTGACCGCGCGACTGAAGCCCCGATTCGACCTTTGGCGCGACATCTCGATGCTCAACGACGCGGCGGCCTGCGCGCAAATCCGTGCCGATGAGATCGATGTCCTCATCGACCTGTCGGGTCACACTGCCGAGAACCGGTTGACGCTGTTCGCGCAACGCCCGGCGGCCCTGCAACTGAGCTGGCTCGGCTACTGGGCCAGCACCGGCCTGCCTGCCATCGATGCCGTGTTGACGGATCGCGTGTCGCTCCCCCTCGAAGAACAAGCGCAGTTTACCGAACGCGTGGCCTATCTGCCCGTCACACGACTTTGCTTCACACCGCCTTCGGCCGCCGACGCGACGTCGGTCGGAGAATTGACGGCGCCACCGGCCCTGGCCACTGGCCACATCACGTTCGGCTCGTTTCAACGGCTGACCAAGATCAACGACCGCACACTGGCGCGGTGGGCTGCCGTGTTGAATCTCGTGTCCGGTTCACGGCTGCGGTTGCAAGCGGCCCGTCTCCCGCTGGAGCCGGCGCGTTCAACACTGCTTTCTAAATTGCAGGCGCACGGCATCGATCCAGACCGGGTCGACCTCGCCGACGCCACTTCGCGCGCGCGCTATTTCGAGGCGCACGGCGCGGTTGACATCATCCTCGATACGTTTCCCCACGCGGGCGCCACCACCACGTGCGAAGCGCTCTGGATGGGCGTACCCACCATGACATTGGCGGGCCGCTCGATGTTGTCGAGGCAGGGTGCGAGTCTGCTGGCAGCGGTCGGTTTGTCGGATTGGATTGCGCACGACGAGGCAACATTCATCGAACAGTCGACTCGGCATGCCGGCGACTGGCCCACCCTCTCGCGCTTGCGGACCGAATTGAGGCCGCAACTGCTCGCGTCACCGCTCACCGACGGCACGGGGTTCGCGCGTCACTTCCAGTCGGTGTTGGCGTCCTTATTAAATGAGCAGAAGCTCGCGTCGTGATCAATTCGAAGCGAGCGGCCAATCCACGTTCTTGATCTCGACGTCGCGCGTGCCCAGCGCGGTCCACAGCGACTGCGCCGATTTGCAATTGTCGGCCGGGCCGGTTTTGCAAATCCGGCTTAACGCGGAATGAGCATCAGCAGGCCGGCCATTCAGCGCCAGCGCGGCGGCATAGCGAACGATGTTCGCATCTGAAGGGAACCGCCAGACGACGGCGCGCATTTCGTCCAATTGTTCAGGCGTCATGCCTCGGCGCTCGGGTTCAACGACGAAATTCCAGAAGTGGTTGAAATGGGTCAACACCCGCATCCGCGTGTAGTCGCGGTCGTTCCAGTTCCGGCCGATGTGCGCGTGCGCGAAGCTCGACCGTGACACGTCGGCCTCAAGATGAAAGTAGTCGACGACAGTCAGCGCGGTGGCAAGGCCCAGGACTACGACCGTCATGCCTGCGGTCCACCGCGGAACGCCGATCACGGCGCTAGGCATCGCGACACCTCCGATCGCGCCAATCATCACGCCCACCGGAATGAGGAAGTAGGTGTAGTAGAGCGGGAACTCGACCATCGCATGGACGAACACCACCACGACGGAACCGAATGCGAGCAACGTCGGCGAATCGGGCACGCGAAGGAACGCGGCCCAGAACCACCAGCCGAGCGCGAGCAGGGCGAGCAATCCGATCGGCACGCCGTCCCACACCAACAGATCGAGAACGAGGTTGTGGCTGTGGGCGATCGACTCAAGGCTGGTCGGATGATCGGGCGCGACCAGGAACTGCGCCTGGCTGACCCCGTAGGAACCGTAGCCGAACAGGGGCTTGCGGCCGATCGCGTCGACCATCGACGCCCAGTGGATCGGTCTTGCACCCTTGGCAGACAGCATCTCATTGGTTGGGCGTCCGACGGCCGCCAGGGGCGTCGCACTCTTGATCTGGCTCCAGAGGAGCACCATCACGACGAGGATGGCCGCCGCGCCAAGAGCGTGTCGCGTCTTGAGATGCCCGGTCAGCTTCGACGCGCATACCGAAAGCAACGCGACGGCCACCGCCACTTCGAGCAGGCCGACCCTCGATTGCGACATCGCGATTCCCAGACCGAACAGCGCGGTCAGCACGGTCGCCATCCAGATCGGAACACGCCCGCGGTCGTAGAGCGTCGCGACGGACAGCATGCCCATGGTCAGCAGCGTCGCTACGTGATTGGGTTGGGTCAGATTCCCGAAAGGCCGCGTGCCTGCCGGAATGTTGACGACAGCCCACTCAAGATAGCCCCAGTCCTGCCACTGGTAGAGCTGCATGAACACGGACAGCAGACCGGCCAGCACGATGATCCAGGCGTAGGGCTCCATGACCACGGCAATGCCCCATTTGAGCGCAGCCCGATACCCGACGATCTGAGCCAATGCAAATCCGGTGGCATAGAGCCAAACGAGCCAGGCATCTCCGAAAAAAGGTGTCAGACCGAATGCGAATTGAATCAGCGCGACCAGCGCGAAGGCTGCCGTCGCCACCGCGAGCCAAGGCGATTTCGAGGGCAGATCGCGCGTGCGCCAGAGGATCCACGACCCGACGAGAAACGCACAAAGTGCCATGGCGAGTTCCGAATGGAACGACATCCACGGCAAGTTGTGATTGGGGCTGACCCACGTGAACAGCGCGAGCGCGCCCCCGAACAGAACGACGAGCAGGGGGACCGATTCGCTCGAACGGGTCGACTCCAGTCGAAATGACATGACGTCCCGGGTCTCGATCAGTTATGACTTACTTGCAGCTCGCCGGCAAATACTTCGACGCGATCGTACCGCTGCAAACCCAGTCGACCTGGCCAGTTGCGGTGGCGTAAGTCCCGCTCAATCGGACGAAAGACCCAGTGAAGTTCGGGTCCCCGGTACCGGTCGCAGTGATGCTGCCCGCCGTGCCGCTGGTGCCCGCATAAGCAACGCTCGAAACATACTTCGAAGACTGCGCGCCGATGCTTACCGACGCGGTAGGGGGCATCACGCCGAACGTGGAGGCCGCTTCCGACACATTGGTCTTCGCCGACGAGGCGGCCAAAATCACTTCAGAGACCTTCGCACGGACCGTGTAGTCACGGTAGGCCGGCAGGGCAACCGCGGCAAGAATGCCGATGATCGCAACGACGATCATCAATTCGATCAGGGTAAAACCCTGTTGGATACGCTTGTTCATCAATAACTCCTGGATGGGGGAAACGGGGCTGACCTCGCACCCAAAAGGAGTGCAGGCTCCATGCCCAATTCGTGACTGACATGGCGACAAATACACGCTTACGCCGAGCTGACGAACTGAGCGAGTGAGGCCATCGACCAGACAAAAGAAAAGGGCTTCCGAAGAAGCCCTTTTCCGAAGATCGAAGATTACTTGCAGCTTGCCGGCAGGTACTTCCCAGCGATCGTGCCGCTGCAAACCCAGTCGACCTGACCGGTGGTGGAAGAGTATGTGCCAGCAAGGGTCACGAACGAACCGGTAAAGTTCGGGTCCCCGGTACCGGTCGCAGTGATGCTGCCCGCCGTGCCGCTGGTGCCCGCATAAGCAACGCTCGAAACATACTTCGAAGACTGCGCGCCGATGCTTACCGACGCGGTAGGGGGCATCACGCCGAACGTGGAGGCCGCTTCCGACACATTGGTCTTCGCCGACGAGGCGGCCAAAATCACTTCAGAGACCTTCGCACGGACCGTGTAGTCACGGTAGGCCGGCAGGGCAACCGCGGCAAGAATGCCGATGATCGCAACGACGATCATCAATTCGATCAGGGTAAAACCCTGTTGGATACGCTTGTTCATCAATAACTCCTGGGTGGGTGAAACGGGGCTGACCTCGCACCCATAAGAGTGCAGGCTCCGTGCCAAGAGTGGAGCGGGGCAATCCGGGAGAAATTGGCAGTCGGCGAGGCCTCCCCGCCCGATCGGTTGTCAAATTTGGTCACTTGCCCTCGTTTGTAGCGACGCCGGCGTCGGCAGAGCGACCAATCTCGGCACTGCCCGCCTTGGCGCGCGAATCGGCCGAGCCCGCATGATCTGCCGCGAGCGCGAACAACGCGTCTTCGAACCGGCGCGCGAACAGCGCGGTGTCAAACAGAACCGACCGCTCGACTCGCGCGCGCATCGCGGCGCGCTCGACCGCGAGTTTCGTGACGTCTTTTGCGAACGACGCGGCACGGGTCACGTACTCGTCGAAGTCCGCAGCAATCCATTCGGGCATGCCCGCGGCCTGCAACAGTGCAACGCCTTGCAACGAGATCATCGAGTCGCCCGCGAGTGTCAAGGTCGGCACGCCCATCCAGAGCGCCTCGCACGTGGTCGTGCCACCCGTGTAGGGAAAGGTGTCGAGCACGATGTCGACGTCGGCATAAGAGCGCAAGTATTCGTCGCGTTTTACCGAGCCTCTGATCTGCACGCGGCGTCTTTCGATGCCGGCCTGCTCGAGTCTCGACAGCATGTCTTCGACCTGTTCGGGCTGGCGGCCGTGCAGGCTTTGCAACAGCAGCCTGGCATTGGGAATCGCGGCAAAGACACGGCTCCACAATGCCAGCACTCGTGGGTGAATTTTGGACCAGCGTTGAAAGCACCCGAAGGTGACATATCCGTTCGTCAACGCCGGCAACGGCATCACAGGCGTCTCCGCGCCAGTCGCCGGTGGTGTGAAACAGAGTCGCGTATCGGGCAGGCGCCAGACACGTTCGGTGAACTGGTATTCGTTACCACGCGGCACGCAGGCTTCGTCGGCCAACACATAGTCCATCGCAGAGAGACCGGTGCTGGCAAAAAAACCGAGCCATGCGATTTGAACAGGCGCCGCGCGCGCGCCGAAGATACCCAGTCGATTGCCCCCCGTGTGGCCTGACAGATCGAGCAACAGATCGAGCTCATCAGACCGGATCGACCGCACCGCTTCAGGGTCAGTCATCGCCCGCACCGACCGCCAGACCGTGAAGTGGGGCTTGATGCGGCGACTGAGTTCGTCTTCCTTGTTCGCAGTCGGGTAGGCGAAAAGCTCGAGCCGATGGCGATCGAGATGCTGCAACATCCCTTCGACGAAATACCCGACCGGATGGGCGATGAAGTCAGCGGACACGAAACCGACCCTGAGCTTTCGACCGGGCAGGTTTGCGGCCCGCGAACGGTCATAAGGCATGGGCTTCATCGTGCGATCGAATGCGCGCGCCGCGTCAAGGTATGCCGCTGGTGTCGTCGAGTCATCGACGCTCAGATAGAACAGCATGTTGCTGTGAGCCAAGTGGGAATCGGGATCGCGCCTCAAGACCTCGCGATACGTTTCGATGGCTTCTTGCTGGCGCCCCGCGTCGGACAATGCGGCCGCCAAATTGCACCGAGCGCTCAGGTGATCGGGTTGCAATGCCAAAGCCAACTCGAATATTTCGATCGCTTCGACGACCGCGCCCATCCGTGTCAGCGCCATCGCGTGGTGGTTGTGGGTTTCCGCCATCGGCTGAATCGAAAGACTCCGGCGGCAGGCCGCGATCGCGCCGTGGAGGTCGCCTTTTTCTTGCAGCGCGAAGCCAAGGTTGGCGTGACCGCCCGGCAATTCGGGTTGCAACGCAATAGCCCTTGCATAGCATGAGATGGCGTCGTCGATCCGGCCACTCTCTTGCAGAATCGTACCGAGATGGTTGTGGAATTCGCCCTTCATCGGCGCCAATTCGATCGCGAGCTCGGCCGCGCGCTGCGCCTTCGGCCATTCGCGCAGACCTTTCCAGGCGGCCGCTAATTTGTCGTGGAGTTCCGCAGAGCGCGGCTCCAATTCGATGGCGAAGTCGAGGCTCGGCACCGCTTCTTCGAACCGTTTCAATTCCTGAAACGCGACGGCACGATTGACGTATGCAGTCGTCAATCGGGGTTCAGCCGCGATGGCGTGATCATAATGAGCGATCGCGTCGAGCGGCGCCCCCTCTTTCATTCGCACGTTGCCGAGATAGACGTGAAATTCGGCGTGTTCGGGAAAGCGCGCAATGGCTGCGCAAATCGCCTCGGCGCTCGCCGCCATGTCGCCTGCCGATGACAACACACGGCAAAGGTCACCGTGGACAGCTGCGAAATCGGCATTGAGCGATGCCGCCTTCTTCAGTTGGCGCGCAGCGTCAACGAAGTCGCCACGGCGTTCCGCGGAGAGCCCGAGCATGTACTGTGCATCGAACGAAGTCGCATCCAATTCAATGGCCCGGCGCAAATGGATCTCTGCATCTTCGTCGGCGTCGCATTGCTGGAGCGCGAAGGCGAGGTTCACGTGGTGGGCCGCCACCAGAGGGCTGCGCTCGATCGCCTTTCGAAACGCGGCAGTCGCCTGCACGAATTGCCCTGCCGCGATGCATGCGACGCCCTCTCGTTCCGGCGTGAGCTCGCTCAGGCCTCGGTCATTCGTCGGACCCTCGGCACTCGATTCGGTTTTCGGGCGCCTGGCCCAGGAGAAGAGCCCCATGGTTGCCCCCCTTGCGCCTCGTTCGCGTCGATGTCAGGCGAGCGAGTCTGCCATCGGAATCAGTCGACCGCCAATGCCGCGCGGGCGTCGGTCGACGTCGATCCAGAAGCCGAGTTCGACGTACTGATCTGCATCACGTCCCCGCTGCTCAAACCATGCAGCGAGTGACGGGTGTCGAGCGCTGCGATCTCAGCCATCACCGACGGCGTTTCGCCAGGCTTGATGTGGGTGATGTGAACCTGCACATGACCGTTCAGCTGCGCGAGTTCGACGGCTAGCGCGGCGGGCGACAGGTGCCGGCTGATGGTGGCGATGTTCGACTCGGCTTCACTGAAGGCGGTCTCGATCACCAGATGCGAAATCTTTTTCTTCGCCAGGCGCTGCCAAAGGTCGGGATTGGGCCCGGTGTCGCCGGTATAGACCCACCAGCCGGCTTCACCACCGTCCACCGCAAAGCCGACGGCGGGCACCGTGTGCACGGCGCTCAGCACTTCGATCTTCTTCGTGCCGATCTCGACGACCTCACCGACCTGAAACGGCATCAGGACGAGCACCGGATGTTGCGCGCTCGGAAGGCGCGTGAAGTCAGGCCAGATCGTTCCATTGAAAACGTGGGTGCGCAGTGCCAGGATCGTTTCGGCCAGGGCGTGAATCTCGATCGGTGGCTTGCCGGCGTCGCGGCGCAGGCGCATCACGCTGTCGGCGAGCAACGGGATGGACAGGATGTGATCGAGGTGCGAGTGGCTGAGGAGGATGTGGTCGATGCGCCCCATCGCCTCGAGAGTGAGATCGCCAACGCCGGTGCCGGCGTCGATCAGGACGTCGTCGTCGAGCAAGAACGACGTCGTCTTGCAGCCGGCAGCGATTGAGCCGGAACAGCCGAGCACGCGAACGATCATAGGGTGGGAAATGGCATCGGGGCGAACGGCATGTTGGCGGGGAGGCGAACTCGGCACAAGCGCCTGATGTCGCACTTGGGGTCGAATTGACGCATTGCTCGGAGCCGCCTCGCGCCCCTGTGAATTGCGTCACGAGATCGCATCAGCCTCAGCGATGTCGTGGACCGGGTGTACCCTCTGTGCGAGGCAGGCAGTCAGTCAAGACGCTCCACCGGCCCCGTCTTGAGGCCCCATCGGCGTTCAGCCTCAAGCCTGCACGAACTGCATCTGCGTGCCCGCGAGCTCGATCACGTCGCCGTTCTTCAACGACACCGTCTCGCCGACCAGGGGACTGCCGTTCACGTTCGGGCGCAAGCCGCCTTCGACGTGCGCGAGCACATACCCCGTGGGCCGTTTCGTGATCGACGCGACCTGCACGCCAGGCTTGCCGACCGTGGTCACGACCTTCGTCAACGCCACCTCGCGTCCCGCGGCGGCGCCGTTCATGACGCGGATCGTGGCCGGGCCGGTGTTCGAGCTGGACAAACCGCCGAACGACGATGGTCGCGGCGAGCCATAAGCCGGCGATGCGCCGGCTGGCGGCAGCATCGCGCCCGGCTTCATGATCATCGTCTTCTCGTAGTCGGTGCCGTCTTCGACAAGGTACTTGATCTTGTACTTGCCGACCTCGACCGTGTCGTTGTGCGCCAGCAGCTGTTTCTTCACGGCCTTGCCGTTGATGTAGGTGCCGTTGGTGCTGTTAAGGTCTTCGATGAAGACGTCGTTGCCCGACATCTGCAGCACGGCGTGCTCTCCGCTCACCGCCAGGTTGTCGATGACGATGTCGTTGTAGGGGCGACGCCCGAGCGTGGTCTTGTCCTTGGTGATCTGCACTTCCTTGATCACCACACCGTCGAGCGATACGACCAGTTTGCCCATGCTTCAGACCTCGAATCTCTTTTTTATGAGCACCGTTTTCAGCGGCGGAACGGCCACCAGGACCGCCCCGAGCCTGCCGGGCCCTTGACCCGGGCTAGCACCACGGAGATATTATCTCTTCCCCCCGCTTCATTGGCCGCAGCGATCAGCGCCGTGGCCGCTTCCGGCAGTAATTCGCAACTCTGCAACAACTGCGAAATCGTTTCGTCGTCGATCATGTCGGAGAGGCCGTCGGAGCACAGCAGGTAGACGTCGTCGGCCTGCACGTCGTGCAGGTGGGTCTCGAGCAATACCGTGTCTTCGACACCGACTGCACGCGTCACGAGGTTCTTGTTCGACGAGACCGCCGCTTGCTCGGCCGTGATGAGCCCAGAGTCGATCTGCTCCTGCAACAGCGAGTGGTCATGCGTGATCTGCGTGAAGCGGCCGGCGCGCAGCCGGTAGCCGCGTGAATCGCCGACATGGCCGATCAGGAGCCGCGAATCGCGGAACACGCCGACGACCAGGGTCGTGCCCATGCCGGCATATTGCGGGTTCGAGTTCGAGGCGTTGAAGATCGCTCGGTTGGCGTTGTCGACGCAAATGTCCATCGCGCGACGCACATCCGTGTCGGTTGCGCTTTCAGAAGCTTCCGACAGCCAGCGGCCAAGCTCGGTCCGTATGAAAGAGGTGGCCATGCCGCTGGCCACTTCGCCCGCGTTGTAGCCACCCATGCCGTCTGCCAGCACGATCAACGATGACTCTGGGTCGATCGCCGCAGAGTCTTCGTTGTTGTTTCGCGCGCGCCCGGTGTCGGTGGCAGCATGCAGCTCGAGGGTCATGGACGGGCGATGGTGCACAGGACGCGCGGACAGAAGTGAGATCGACTCGGAATTGTGCCTCGGAACGGCGGCCTCTCGTCGAGACTCGGTGCCCGACCTGCCCGATGCGTCCGCGGTGGCGCAGATCAACTCGTCAATTGGGCTGCGTGGCGGATTTTCATCCAGCGACCGAGGGCCACCACCAGCACCGCACACGAGGCGCCGACGACAAGATCGGCGTGCGGAACGTGGTTCCTGAACCAGTCTTCGGTGATCGGGTCGGTCACGAACATCTGACCCGCGAGGTATCCGAGCAGCGCGGCGCCCAACGTGATGATGACGGGAAAGCGCTCCATCACCTTCATCAGCAGCGTGCTGCCGACGATGATGAGAGGGATCGACAGCGCCAGACCGATCACGAGCAGCATCAACCGATACTGCTCTGGCGCGCGATCGGCCGCGCCGGCGACGGCAATGACGTTGTCGACGCTCATCACCAGGTCGGCGATCAAAATGGTTCGCACGGCCGCGCCCAGCGTGCCGTGCGCGTGCACATCAGTCGAGTCGTCGGCATCGGCGAGCAGCTGGAGGCCGATCCAGAGCAGCAACGCGCCGCCGATCAGCTTCAGGTATGGCCACTTCAACATCTCGACCGCCGCGATCGTCAACACGATGCGCAACACGATCGCCGCCGCGCTGCCCCAGAAGATCGCCTTCTTCTGCTGCTGCGGCGGCAGCGAGCGTGCCGCCATCGCGATGACCACCGCGTTGTCGCCGGAGAGCAGGATGTTGGCGACGACGATCGCGAAAAACGCGCCCCACAGCGCGGTGGAAGAAAAATCCATGGAAGCTTGTCCCGGCCAAACAGTCAGTTGCCAGTCAGCTTACCGGCTTTTGCTGTGCGACCGAGAAAGCGCGGTTCCGCTCTAGAGCAAGCCCTTCAACAGCTTGCCCATCTCCGAGGGGTTGCGCGTGACGGTGAAGCCGCACGCTTCCATCACCTCGAGCTTGGCATCGGCGGTGTCGCCGCCGCCCGAGATCAGCGCGCCGGCATGGCCCATTCGCTTGCCGGCGGGCGCGGTCACGCCGGCGATGAAGCCGACAATGGGCTTCTTCATGTGGTCTTTGCACCAGCGTGCGGCTTCGGCCTCATCGGGGCCGCCGATCTCGCCGATCATGATGACGGCATCGGTCTCGGGATCGTCGTTGAAGAGCTTCATCACGTCGATGTGCTTGAGCCCGTTGATCGGGTCGCCGCCGATGCCGACCGCGCTCGACTGGCCGAGCCCGATATCGGTGAGCTGCGCGACCGCTTCGTACGTGAGCGTGCCCGACCGGCTCACCACGCCGACCCGGCCCTTGCGATGGATGTGCCCCGGCATGATGCCGATCTTGATCTCTTCCGGCGTGATGAGACCCGGGCAGTTGGGGCCAAGCAGCAGCGTCTTCTTGCCGCACTTGGCTTCGCGCGCCTTCATGCGCGAACGCACGTCGAGCATGTCGCGCACCGGGATGCCTTCGGTGATGCAGATCGCGAGGTCGAGGTCGGCCTCGACCGCTTCCCAGATCGCCGCCGCGGCACCCGCCGGCGGCACGTAGATCACGCTCACGCTCGCGCCGGTTTTCGCGGCCGCGTCTTTCACGGTGGCGAAGATCGGGATGCCTTCGAAGTCTTCGCCGGCCTTCTTCGGGTTCACGCCGGCCACGAAGCATTCGCGCCCATTCGCGTAGTCGCGGCACATGCGGGTATGGAACTGGCCGGTCTTGCCGGTGATGCCTTGGGTGATGACCCGGGTGTTCTTGTCGATCAGGATGCTCAAGTGTTACCCCCGCACTGTCTGGTTGCGTGTGAAGAGCGCGCTCATTTCAGCGCCGCCATGACCTTCTCGGCGGCCTCGGCCATCGAGTCAGCGCTGATGATCGGCAGGCCGCTGGTCTGAAGCATTTCCTTGCCGAGTTGCTCGTTGGTGCCCTTCATGCGCACGACGAGGGGCACGTTGAGGTTCACGGCCTTGCACGCCGCGATCACGCCCTCGGCGATGGTGTCGCAGCGCATGATGCCGCCGAAGATGTTGACGAGGATCGCCTTCACCTTCGGGTTGCCGAGCATGATCTTGAAAGCCTCGGTGACCTTCTCGGCAGTGGCGCCACCCCCGACGTCGAGAAAGTTGGCAGGTTCACCGCCGAAGAGTTTGATGGTGTCCATCGTCGCCATTGCGAGGCCGGCACCGTTGACGAGGCAGCCGATGTTGCCGTCGAGCTGGATGTAGGCGAGGTCGAACTTGCTGGCTTCGATCTCGGCCGGGTCTTCCTCGTCGAGGTCGCGGTACGAGACGATCTCGGGGTGGCGGAAGAGGGCGTTGCTGTCGAAGTTGAACTTCGCGTCGAGCGCCTTGATGGTCGGCACCGCGCCGTTTCGGCCACCCTCCAGGATCAACGGGTTGATCTCGGCGAGCGACGCATCGGTCTCCATGTAGCAAGCGTATAGCTTCTTGAAGACGTCGATCGCCTGCGCTTGCGCCGCATCCGGCACGCCGATGCCGTTGGCCAGTTCGCGACCTTGCGCGTCGGTCATGCCGATCATCGGATCGATGAAGACCTTGACGATCTTCTCCGGCGTGTCGTGGGCCACCTGTTCGATGTCCATGCCGCCTTCGCTCGAGCCCATCATCGCGACCGACTGCGTGCCGCGGTCGGTGACGGCCGCGACGTAATATTCCTTTTGAATGTCGGCGCCCTCTTCGACCAGCAGTCGTCGCACCTTCTGTCCGGCGGACCCCGTTTGATGCGTCACGAGCTGCATGCCGAGGATCTGGCCGGCAAGTGTTTTCACATCATCGAGCGACTTCGCGAGCTTGACGCCACCGCCCTTGCCGCGGCCGCCTGCGTGGATCTGCGCCTTCACCACCCAGACCGGGCCGCCCAGCTTCTGCGCGGCTTCGGACGCTTCCTGGACGCTGAAGGCGGGGTATCCGCGGGGCACCGGAATGTCGAAACGGCGCAGGATTTCCTTGCCCTGGTACTCGTGAATCTTCATGTGGACGACTTGGGTTGCGTTGGATGGGGGGGGCGATGGCCGCGGCGCAGCAGGCCCGCGAGGCCGGCCTGCCGGCTTGTCGAACGACGAGGCCCCTTACCGCGAACGCGAGGCGTTAGTGAAAACCCGGGCCGGGCCAGAGCGGCGAAATGTAGCACGCGACCCTCTCGCGACGCCTCGTTGAAGGCGCCCTGCAACGGGCGTCGACGGGCTCGGACTCTCAGGTGTCTTCTAAGCTCGGCAGCGGGTCGGCGTCTTCTGCGAAAGGCCCGCGCTTCGTTCGCCAGCGAAGCGCTTGCCGGACGACATCGGGCGAAAATCCGCGCGCGATCAGAAAGCGGCCTTGTCGTGCAGATTCGGTCGCGCCGACGGGCGGTGCGGCGAACTTGCGCGCGCACACCGCGACGGCTCGCTGCAGTTCGGTCTCTGTAAGCCGCTGCGCTGCATCGGCCGAGAGCGCGATCGAATGCGTTGCGAGTTCTTGCCGGATGCGAAGGTTGCCGAAGCGCGCCTGTCGCGCGTGGATGCGCGACTCGGCGAAGCGTTCGTCCGACGCGAAGCGGTGCGTTTCGAGCCAGGCCATCACCGCGTCGACCCGCGCGTCGACAGTGAGCACCTCGTCTGCAGCTATCGCATCGCCGAGCACGGTCCACGGTTGCAAAATGGCATGCCTGGCGCCGTCTAACGCACCCTCCCCGCGCGCGCTTTCCACCGCGACAGCCCGGTCGGTTGCGCGGTCATGAGCGATCAGCTTGCGACGCAACTCGGCGCCGCTCTGCTCGCGCTGCGCAAGCAGTTGAAGCGCCTTCGCCTGCAACGAGCGCGGCGGCCGCGATCGCGTGCCCATGCGCCGGTCAGCTCACGCCGCTGTCATTCCTTCACCATCTTCAAGCGCGCGGGCGCTTCGGCCTGCGCATCGCTCGGCAACTCGCGAATGCCGACCGCGACGCGAACCAGATTCTCGATCTCGATCGCCAGGTCAGGGTTCTCTTTCAGATACTCGCGGGCGTTGTCCTTGCCCTGGCCGATCTTCTCGCCGTTGTAGGCGTACCAGGAGCCGCTCTTCTCGAGCACCTTGGCCTCGACGCCCATGTCGATCACCTCGCCTTCGCGGCTGATGCCTTGGCCGTAGAGGATGTCGAACTCGGCGGTCTTGAACGGGGGCGAGACCTTGTTCTTCACGACCTTCACCTTGGTCTCGTTGCCGATGACCTCTTCGCCTTTCTTGATCGAGCCGATGCGGCGGATGTCGAGCCGCACCGACGCGTAGAACTTCAGCGCGTTGCCGCCGGTGGTGGTTTCGGGCGAGCCGAACATCACGCCGATCTTCATGCGAATCTGGTTGATGAAGATGACCATGGTGTTGGTCTTCTTGATCGTGCCGGTCAGCTTGCGAAGCGCCTGGCTCATGAGGCGCGCCTGCAGGCCGGGCAGCGAATCGCCCATCTCGCCTTCGATCTCGGCCTTCGGCGTTAGCGCGGCGACCGAATCGATCACGACCAGGTCGACCGAGGCGGAGCGAACCAGCGCGTCGACGATCTCGAGCGCCTGTTCGCCGGTGTCGGGCTGCGAGATCAGCAGGTCTTGCAGGTTGACGCCAAGCTTTTGCGCGTACTGGATATCGAGCGCGTGCTCGGCGTCGATAAAGGCGCAGGTGCCGCCGAGCTTCTGCATCTCGGCCACGACCTGCAGCGTCAGCGTGGTCTTGCCGCTCGACTCCGGGCCATAGATCTCGACCACCCGGCCGCGCGGCAGGCCGCCGACGCCGAGCGCGATGTCGAGGCCGAGAGAGCCGGTCGAGCAGACTTCGATGTCGTCGATGACCTCGCCCTCGCCCAGGCGCATGATGGTGCCCTTGCCGAATTGCTTTTCGATCTGTTGCAGCGCAGCTTGCAGGGCCTTCGCCTTTTCGGTGTTGAGTTGCTTGACGGGTGCGTCCATGGGGGCTCCTGAATGTTGGCGTTGATTATCGCCAGGGCTGGATGTTTGTACAGTGGGTGGACTGGGTTTTTTTGCAGTCTTCGTGCTGCTGTAGCGCGAACATCAATCTAGGGCGGGACCGCAGGCACCGCAATCCCTCTCGCGGGTGCATTCCCAAGAATGACAACCATGGCGCCGGCGCGCCGTTCGCAGCTCAGCTCTGCACCAGCCGCCGGCTCTTCGAGATCGACATCAGGATGCCGAGACCCAGACCCAGCGTCACCATCGCCGTGCCGCCGTAGCTGATGAAGGGCAGCGGCACGCCCACCACCGGCAGGATGCCGCTCACCATGCCCATGTTGACGAAGGCATAGGTGAAGAAACTGAGCGTGATGGCGCCGGCGAGCAGCCGCGTGAACGCGGTCGGCGCTTCGGCCGCGATCATCAAGCCCCGGAAGATCAGGAACGTGAAGACGAGCAGCAGCCCGCCGCAGCCGAGCAGACCGAACTCCTCCGAGTAGGCCGCGAACACGAAATCGGTGGTGCGCTCCGGAATGAACTCGAGGTGGGTCTGCGTGCCCTTCATGAAGCCCTTGCCCTCGACGCCGCCCGAGCCGATCGCGATCATTCCCTGGATCGTGTGGAAGCCCTTGCCGAGCGGGTCGGTGGTCGGATCGAGCAGCGTGCAAACGCGGCTCTTCTGGTAGTCGCGCAGCATCGGCCACTTCACGTCGGGCTGGCAGATGCGGTCTTCCGAGACGACGATGGCGCTGATCGCGGCCGCCGCGATCAGCAACACCGGGATGATCAGCTTCCACGACAAGCCGGCGAAGAAAATCACGTACAGACCGGCCGAGAGCACCAAGATCGCGGTGCCCAGATCGGGCTGCTTGACGATGAAGGCGACCGGCACCACCAGCAGCACCAGCGCGACGATGAAATCGACCACGCGCAGCTGGCCCTCGCGGCGCTGGAACCACCACGCAAGCATCAGCGGCATTGCGATCTTCAGGATCTCGCTCGGCTGGATCACCACGCCGACGTTGAGCCAGCGCGCGGCGCCCTTCTTGACGATGCCCAGGCCCGGCACCGCCGTTGCGATGAGCAGCACGATGCCGATCACATAGAGCGGGATCGCGAGCTTCAACAACTGCTGCGGCGGCACCTGCGCCACCAGGAACAGCACACCGAGCGCGAGCAGCATGTTGCGGCCGTGGTCGACGAAGCGCGTGCCCTGGTCGAAGCCGACCGAGTACATCGTCGTAAGGCCGATCAGGCCGAGCATCACGACGGCGATGCCGAGCGGCAGGTCGAAGCCGGTGAGCGCCGGCCGCGCGCGTTGCCAGAGCGAGGGGCCGTCGAACAGGGAAGTCACGGGCAGACGACGGCAGCGATGACGGAGATGGCGGAGGCGGCGTTCATCGCGGGGCCGGTTGCAGCGTATCGCGCCGCAACGCGATGCGATCGCGCAGCGTCTCTGGCGGGCGCAGCGCGTTGACGGGGGCCGGTGCCGATGCCGGATCGCCCGGTGGTTGCATCGGCATGCCAACCGGCTCGGGCAGCGAAGACGGCTGGACCGCGTCGAGCGGCAGCGAGACGCTGCGGCGCGGGTTGTGCGGGTCCTCGGCGGTGTCGCCGTCGAGAAGCCCGGTGGTCGGCGTCGGTCTCGCGGCGCCGACGGGCAGCAGACCGACCGTCGACGGTCCGCTCGCGGCCGAATTCGCGGCCGCCATCGCCAGGGATCCACCATCGATGGTGACGCCGGGCAGCGCCACCGAATCGATGCGGCGCGGCATGCCGATGGGCACCGTCGACGTGCCGGCCTGCGTCGCAACGATGTCTTCCTCGCTCGGGTACTTGCCTTCCAGCATGTAATCGAAGACGCGACGCGCGATCGGCGCCGCCGCGCCGGCACCGAAGCCCGCGTTCTCGACCACGACGGCGAGGGCGATGGTCGGGTGCTCGAGCGGCGCGAACGCGGTGTAGAGCGCGTGGTCGCGATGGCGCTCATCGATGCGGCCGGCGTTGTATTTCTCGTTCGCCTTGATCTCGACCACTTGCGCGGTGCCGGTCTTGCCGGCCGATCGATACGCGGTGTGGGTAAAGATGCGGGCCGACGTGCCCTCCTGCGTCACGCCGTACAGCGCGTCGTGGATCACCTGCACGTGTTCAGGCTTCCAGGGCAACGCGGGCAGCGGCGCACCCGTCATCAGCCGTTGCTGCCTGGTGTCGAAATTCTCGATCGCGTGCACCACATGCGGAGTGTGGCGCGCGCCGCCGGCGGCCATCGTCGCCTCGGCCTGCGCGAGTTGCAGCATCGTGAACGCGTTGTAGCCCTGGCCGATGCCGAGCGAGATGGTCTCGCCCGCGTACCATTTCTGCGCTTCCTTCTTCTTGTAGTACGCGCGCTTCCATGCGGTCGACGGCAGCGTGCCCCGGAGCTCGCCGCCGATGTCGATGCCGGTGATCTGGCCGAAGCCGATCGGCTTCATGAAGTCGTGCATCGCGTCGACGCCGAGATCGTTGGCGAGCATGTAGTAGTACGTGTCGCACGACGCGATGATCGACTTCGCCATGTCGACGGTGCCGTGGCCGCCTTCCTTGTCATCGCGGAACTTGTGGTTGCCGAACCAGTAATAGCCCGGGTCGTAGACGGTCTGCCCGGGCGTGCGCTTGCCGAGCGTGAGCGCGGCGAGCGCCATGAAGGGCTTGTAGGTCGAGCCGGGGGGGTAAGCGCCACGCAACGCGCGGTTGAGCAGCGGCTTGTCGGGTGACTCGTTGAGCGCCTTCCAGTTGTCGACATCGATGCCATCGACGAAGAGGTTCGGGTCGAAGTTCGGCTTGCTGACGAAGGCGAGGACCTCGCCATTGCGCGGGTCGATCGCGACCAGCGCGCCACGCCGCTCACCGAAGAGCTCCTCGACCATCGCCTGCAGGCGGATGTCGATCGACAGCACGAGCGCGTTGCCGGGCGACGCGGGGTTGCTCTTCAGACGCCGGACCGCGCGGCCGCCGGCGCTCATCTCGACCTCTTCGAAACCGGTCGCGCCGTGCAGCTCCTTCTCGTAGCTCTGCTCGACGCCGAGCTTGCCGATGTAGTCGGTGCCGCGGTAATTGGTGAGCTCTTCGTCGGCCCAGTTCTCCTCCATCGACTTCTTCTCGGCTTCGTTGATGCGGCCGATGTAGCCGATCAGGTGGCTGCCGACTTCGCCGAGCGGGTAGTTGCGAAAGAGCCGCGCCTTGATCTCGACGCCTTCGAAGCGAAACCGCTGCGCCGTGAAACGCGCGACCTCCTCGTCGGTGAGCTTGGTGCGGATCGGCAGCGAATCGACGCTGCGGCTTTCGTCGAGCAGCCGCTTGAAACGCTTGCGGTCGCGCGCCTGGATGTCGATCACGGCCGCGAGCTGGTCGATGGTGGCGTCGAGGTTGGCGACCTTCGCCGGCGAGATCTCGAGCGTGTAGGCCGAGTAGTTGTTGGCGAGCACGACGCCGTTGCGGTCGAGGATCAGGCCGCGGTTCGGCACCACCGGCACCACCGCGATGCGGTTGTTCTCGGCTTGGGTCGAGAGTTCGTCGTGGCGCACGACCTGCAACACGACCAGGCGTGCGGCCAGCAAGCCGAACGCGAACAACACGAACAACGCGGCCGCGGCCAGGCGCACGCGAAATTGCGCGAGCTGCTGTTCGACGTTCTTGATCTCGGTCATCAAAGAGGCCGATTCTGATCCGGGTCGGGTGCCCGACGTTGCGGCGCGAGCAGCAGCCCCGTCGCGACCGGCCACAGCATCGACTCGAAAATCGGCGCGAGCGCGATCTGCCAACCCGGGAACATGCCGCCCGCGATCATGCGCACGACGAGCGAGACGGCGTGCGCCGCGAGAAAGAGCGGCAGGATCTGCACCGCCTGCGAGGGCACCGTGAACCACAGCAGGCGTCGATGCACGACGACCGCGAAGAAGCTCAGCAAGGTGTAGCTGAGCGCATGCTGGCCGAGGACGGCGCCGCTGTGCACATCCATCAGCAAGCCGAAGAAGAATGCGACGCCCACGCCGATGCGACGCGACTCGTGCACATTCCAGAACACCAGCACCAGCGCGAGCACGTCGGGCATCGCCGGCACGCGGCCGAACGGCATGATGTTGGCAAGGAAGGCGAGGACGAGCGTCGTCCACACGAAGAACGGGTTGACCGGCATCAGCAGCTGATCGGCGCTGCGCGGCATGATCATCGCGAGGCCCTTCGCTGCCTATCGGTGCGGCTCACTTGCGGGCCGCCTTCTTCGCGCCCGCCGGCCTCGTCGCGACGGGCTCCGAGGCCGCCGCCTCGCGCGCCGGCAGTTGCGCACCGACCGGTTCGAGCACCAGCACGTGGCGCACGCCGTCGGCCAGTGCGGTGGGGTTGAGGCCGATGCGCGCGAAACCCGAATCGACCTTGCGATCGACCGATGCCACCTTCGCGACCAGCAATCCGGGCGGGTAGACGCCATCGAAGCCCGAGGTGGTGAACACATCGCCGACCTGCACGTCGGCATTGCCGGCCATGAAGCGCAGTTCCATGGTGGCGCTGCCGCTGCTGCCGCCGAACGCTGCGCTGCGCGCTTGCGTGCGCGCGTTCAGCACCGGAATCGCGGCGTCGCGATCGGTGAGCAAGGTCACTTCGGACGACTGAAGGTAGACGCGCGTGACCTGGCCGAGCACGCCGGCATCGTTGATGACGGGCGAGGCGATCGCGACGTCGCTCGACTTGCCGCGATCGATGATCACCTTGCGCGAGTACGGATCGGCGGCTTCGTAGAGCACCTGTGCCGACTGTGACCGCACGGTCAGTGTCGGGCGCAGCTCGAGCAGCGAGCGAAGGTGCGCGTTCTCGGCGAGCAACGCGTCGACGCGCATCGCGCGCACCGACTGCGCGGCCAGCGCGGCGCGCGCGGCGTCTTCATCGACGATCGCGCGGTGCAGGCCGCCAGCGTAGTCCCTACCACCGTTCCACGCCTCGACCGGCACGAGCAACGCGCGCTCGAGTGGATACAGGACCGCGGCGGCCGTGGCACGCAGCGGCTGCGTGAGCTTGAAGCGCACGTCGGCCACCATCAACAGCAGCGCGAGCGCCGAACAGAAGCTCAACTTGGTGAGTGCCGTCGGGCCCTGCCGAAAGAAAGGCGGCGGCGTTCGATCGATGGTGCCGAGGGCCATGGCGCGAATGACGACTCGACGCCTATGGCCGGGCGCCGGGCCGCCCCAACGCCGGCCGCGCCCCCTCGGGGGGCAAGGAGCGAAGCGACTGTGGGGGCCTGGCCCGGGCGCCGGGCCGCCCCAAGGCCGGCCGCGCCCCCTCGGGGGGCAAGGAGCGAAGCGACTGTGGGGGCCTCATCTACTCAGAAGTGAAGATCGACCCGAGTCGCTCCATCCGCTCTAGGGCCATGCCGCATCCGCGAACCACGCAGGTCAGCGGGTCTTCGCCGACGAGCACCGGCAGACCCGTTTCTTCGGCGAGCAGACGGTCGAGGTCGCGCAGCAACGCGCCGCCGCCCGTCAGCATCATGCCGCGCTCGGCGATGTCGGCGCCAAGCTCTGGCGGCGTCTGTTCGAGCGCGTTCTTGACGCTGGAGACGATCTGGTTGAGCGGGTCGGTGAGCGCTTCGAGGATCTCGTTCGACGAGATCGTGAAGCTGCGCGGCACCCCTTCGCTCAGGTTGCGGCCCTTGACCTCGATCTCTTTCACCTCGGAGCCGGGAAACGCGCTGCCGATGTTCTTCTTGATCATCTCGGCCGTCGGCTCGCCGATCAGCATGCCGTAGTTGCGGCGGATGTAGTTGATGATGGCTTCGTCGAATTTGTCGCCACCGACTCGCACGCTGCCCTTGTAGACCATGCCGCCGAGCGAGATGACGCCGACTTCAGTAGTGCCGCCGCCGATGTCGACCACCATCGAGCCGCTCGCTTCCGAGACCGGAAGGCCCGCCCCGATGGCCGCGGCCATCGGCTCTTCGATGAGGTACACATCGCTCGCACCGGCGCCGAGCGCCGATTCGCGGATCGCCCGGCGCTCGACCTGCGTCGAGCCACAAGGCACGCAGATGATGATGCGCGGGCTTGGCCTCAGGATGGATCTGGGGTGAACCATCTTGATGAACTGCTTCAACATCTGCTCGGTGACGGTGAAGTCGGCGATCACGCCGTCTTTCATCGGCCTGATGGCTTCGATGTTGCCCGGCACCTTGCCGAGCATTGCCTTGGCTTCGCGGCCGACGGCCTGAATGGTCTTCTTGCCATTCGGGCCGCCTTCATGGCGGATGGCGACGACGGATGGCTCGTCGAGCACGATGCCCTTGCCACGCACGTAGATCAACGTGTTGGCGGTACCGAGGTCAATGGCGAGGTCCGTCGAGAAATAACGACGAAAGGATCCGAACATGTTGGGGGAGCGAGGGGTGTCCAGGGGGACGTCGGAGGAGCCGACAGGCCGGGGCGCGCTTTCGACGTCGAGCTTTCCGAGGTCGAAGATGCTGCGGACGGACGGGGCCTGTGGGGCGAGATTTAACCAAGGATAATAACCTCTCCATGGCCCTCTCCCTAGATGATGTGCACCGGATCGCGCAGCTGGCGCGGCTCGAGCTCGAACCCGCCGAAGAGCGCGCGATGCAGGCCCAGCTGAACAGCTTCTTCCGCGTCGTCGAGCAGATGAGTGCGGTCGACACGAGCGGCGTCGAGCCGCTCTACACGCCACTGTCGGCGGTGCAGGAAACGCATCTGCGCTTGCGTGACGACGTCGTCACCGAAAGCGACGCACGCGTGCTCAACCTCGCGAACGCGCCGGCCACGGCGCTGGGGCTCTTCCTCGTGCCGAAGGTGATCGATTGAGCGAGCTGCACGAGATGGGTGTGGCCGCGCTCGGCGCGGCCCTGCGCGAGAAAACCGTGTCGAGCGTCGAGCTGACGTCGCACCTGCTCGCGCGAATGGCCGCGCATCACGACCTGGGCGCCGTGCTGAGCCGCGACGACGCCGCCGCGATAGCCGCCGCCGGTGCGGCCGATGCGCGCCGCGCGGCCGGCGAGGAGGGCGCGCTGCTCGGCATCCCGATCGCGCACAAGGACATCTACGTCACGCGCGCGCTGCCCACCACCGCGGGCTCGAAGATGCTCGAGGGCTACCGGAGCCCTTTCGATGCCGGCGTCGTCGAACGCCTCGCGCAGGCCGGTACCGTCACGCTCGGCAAGCTCAACTGCGACGAGTTCGCGATGGGCTCGGCGAACGAGAACTCGGCGTTCGGGAGGGTGCTGAACCCGTGGGACACAAGCCGGGTGCCGGGGGGTTCATCGGGGGGCTCGGCGGCTGCGGTCGCGGCGCGCCTGATGCCCGCGGCAACCGGCACCGACACCGGCGGGTCGATCCGCCAGCCTGCGAGCTTCACCGGCACCACCGGCATCAAACCCACCTACGGCGTGTGTTCGCGCTACGGCATGATCGCCTTCGCGTCCAGCCTCGACCAGGCTGGCCCGATCGCGCGCAGTGCAGAAGACTGCGCGTTGCTGCTGGGTGCGATGAGCGGCTTCGATGCGCGCGATTCGACCAGCGCCAATCGGCCCCCGCAAGACTTCCACACCGAGATGCTCGCGGCACGGGAGGGAGCGACGGTTGCAGAGCCGCTCGCCGGTCTGCGCGTCGGCATCCCCAAAGAGTTCTTCCCGGCCGCGCTCGCGGCCGACGTGAACGGCGCGGTGCGTGCGAGCCTGGCCGAATTCGAAAAGCTCGGGGCGACGCTGGTCGACGTGAGCCTGCCGCGCACCGAGCTCTCGATTCCGGTGTACTACATCATCGCGCCGGCAGAGGCCTCGTCAAACCTCGGTCGCTTCGATGGCGTGCGCTACGGCCATCGCGCCGCGCGCTACGGCGACCTCACGAGCATGTACGAAACGAGTCGCAGCGAAGGCTTCGGCGCCGAGGTGAAGCGGCGCATCATGATCGGCACCTACGTGCTGAGCCATGGCTACTACGACGCGTACTACCTGCAGGCGCAGAAGCTGCGCCGCATGATCGCCGACGACTTCCAGACCTGCTTCGGCGCCTGCGATGTCATCGCCGGCCCGGTCGCACCGACGGTGGCGTGGAAGCTCGGCTCGAAGAGCGACGACCCGGTAGCGAACTATCTGGCCGACATCTTCACGCTGCCGGCGAGCCTGGCCGGCCTGCCGGCGATGAGCGTTCCCTGCGGGTTCGGTGAAGGCGCGCTGCCAGTAGGCCTGCAACTGATCGGCAACTATTTTTCGGAAGGCACCTTGCTGCATGCCGCGCACGCGTTCCAGCAAGCGACCGACTGGCACGCGCGCGCGCCGTCCATGGCGCTGACCAACGCTGACTGATGGCCCACCCTGCACTCACTCGTGGCTACGAGGTCGTGATCGGCATCGAGACGCACACCCAGCTGGCCACCCGCTCGAAGATCTTCAGCGGTTCGTCGACCGCGTTCGGGGCCGAGCCGAACAGCCAGGCTTCGGCCGTCGACCTCGCACTGCCCGGCACCTTGCCCGTGTTGAATCGCGGCGCGGTCGAGTGCGCGATCCGCTTCGGCATCGCCGTCGGCGCGACCGTCGCGCCGCTCTCGATCTTCGCTCGCAAGAACTACTTCTACCCCGATCTGCCGAAGGGCTACCAAATCAGCCAGTACGAGACGCCGGTGGTGCAGGGCGGCGCGGTCGAGTTCCTCGTCGCCGGCGTGCCGCACAGGGTCAACCTCACGCGCGCGCACCTCGAGGAAGATGCCGGAAAATCGATCCACGGCGTGACCACCGTCGACGCGAGCGGAGACGCGAACCACACGCACGGCGATCAGACCGGCGTCGACCTGAACCGCGCCGGCACGCCGCTGCTCGAGATCGTCACCGAGCCCGACATGCGTTCGAGCACCGAGGCGACCGAGTACGCAAAGGCGTTGCACGAACTCGTGATGTGGCTCGGCATCTGCGATG
This sequence comes from Caldimonas sp., assembly GCA_965246805.1. Classification (GTDB taxonomy): domain Bacteria; phylum Pseudomonadota; class Gammaproteobacteria; order Burkholderiales; family Burkholderiaceae_C; genus Schlegelella_A. The sequence continues at coordinate 214,672 of CBDFFO010000007.1, forward strand.
GCAACATGCAGGAGGGCAGCTTTCGCTGCGATGCCAACGTCTCGGTGCGCAGGCCCGGCGCGCCGTTCGGGACGCGCCGCGAGATCAAGAACCTGAACAGCTTTCGCCACATGCAGCAGGCGATCGACAGCGAGGTGCAGTGGCAGATCAACACGCTCGAGGACGGCGGCACTGTCCGCCAGGCCACGGTGCTCTTCGATGCCGAACGCGGCGAGACGCGCGCGATGCGCAGCAAGGAAGACGCGCACGACTACCGCTACTTCCCGGATCCCGACCTGCCGCCGCTGGTGATCGCGAGCAGCTGGGTCGACCGCGTGCGTGCGGAGATGCCCGAACTGCCGGCGCAGATGGCGGCTCGCTTCCAACGCGAGCACCAGCTCTCGGTGGGAGACGCCGCCGTTTTGACCGCGAGCCGCGCGATGGCGCGTTACTTCGAAGCCGCCCTCGCGGCGTTGCCGTCGTCACCCGACCGCACCGGTGCGGCCAAGGCGGTCGCGAACTGGTTGATGGGCGAGGTGTCGCGCCGCCTCAACGCCGAATCCGTCGACATCGCGGCCTGCCCGGTGTTGCCATCGTCGCTCGCCGCGCTGATCGGCCGCGTGCGCGACGGCACCGTCTCGATGAACGGGGCCAAGCAGGTGTTCGAGCAGCTGTGGGGCGCGCCCGACGGCACTGCGGCCACGTCGGCTCAGGAAGCGGTCGACGCGATCATCGCGGCCCGCGGTCTGGCGCAGATGAACGACAGCGGCGAACTGGAGCGGGCGATCGACGGCGTGCTCGCGGCAAACGCGAAACTCGTCGACGAGGTTCGTGCCGGCAAGGACAAAGCTTTCAACGCGCTCGTCGGTCAGGTCATGAGGGCGACCCGCGGCCAGGGCAACCCGACTCAGGTGAATGAGTTGCTGCGCAAGAAGCTCGGCTGATCGGCGGGCGAGCGACCTACTTCGCCTTCAGCGAGGCCTTGGCTGTCACGCCGGACGCGCTCGTCGTGGCGATCCCCTCTGGTCTCGACATCGATGGGGGTGGAGCCAAGACCGACTTCACCGGGGTCGTGGCCGACGCGGCCGGGCCCATCGAACCCGGCTGGGCGCCGGCCCAGAGCCTCTTCAAGCGTGCGAGTTCGCTGTCGTAGAGGGCGTTGATGCGTACCACCTCGCCTGGCTGGTTCTGCATGAGGGAACGCTGCGCGCTCAGCGACGCTTCGTTCGCCTCCACCGCATTGCGCAGTTTGGGCGGCATCGTCTTGCCGACGTAGAACTCCGCTTCGTCGAGCAAGGGCTTGCGTTCCACGAGCAGCGCATTGATGCGCGTTTCAGACAGTTTGATCGCACTGCGGATGTCGTCGAGGGCCTTCTCGCGCGCGGCCTGGTGAGCCGCTTCGTTCGGAAAGCGGTGCATCAGGTTGCGATCGCGCCGCATCGCGTCCAGACGCGCGACACGCTCGGCCGACGCTTCGCGTTCGCGCGCTTCGGCGTCGGCCCTCTCGTCGGCCGTGAGTGCGGGCGACTCGATGTGATTCAACGATCCGTCGGCGTTGAGCACCCGCTGATCGCGATCGGCGCATTGCAGGATCAGACGGTCGGACGAGAGCCGCTTGCCGGACGCGTCGACGCAGGTGTAGACCAGACCACGCTGCGGCGCGGCGGTTTGCGCCCAAACATGAGACGAGACGAGCAGCGCGGCGGCGCTTGCGCCGACCGTCCACCACGCGAACCTGGCATCACCGCGCGTCGACATTCACACTCCGTAGCGTTCTCGATAGCGCGCAACCGCTGCACCATGGGCGGCCAGGGCCGGATCGTCGGTGGCTTCCAGGTAGTTCATCAGATCCTGCAACGTGGCGATGGCCACCACCGGCATGCCGTGCTCGCGCTCGAAGTCGAGCGCCGCCGAGCTGGCAGAGAGGTTGCCGTCGGTGCCGCCACGCTCCATCCGATCGAGCGCGATCAACACCGCCACCGGCGATGCACCTTCACGCAGGATCAATTGAACCGATTCACGTTTCGACGCACCGTCGGAGATCACATCATCGATGATCACGGTGCGTCCGCGCAATGCGGCGCCCACGACAAGGCCACCCTCGCCGTGATCTTTTGCTTCCTTCCTGTTGTACGCGAACGGCACGTCGCGACCGGCCCGCGCCAACGCCACGGCCGCGGCCGATGCGAGCGTGATGCCCTTGTAGGCCGGCCCGAACAGCATGTCGAATCCGATGCCCGATTCGAGCAGCCGGCGCGCGTAGAACTCGGCAAGGCGGCCGAGCTTGACACCGTTGTCGAACAATGCGGAGTTGAAGAAGTACGGCGACAATCGACCGGCCTTGGTCTTGAACTCGCCGAAGCGCAGCACGCCGGCGTCGACCGCGAACTCGACGAACTCGAAAGCGAGCGTGGGCTCGGCCAGTGTCGGTGGGGTCATCGCCTGATCGCCATTGGGTGGGTCGCGCCGCGATCGATTCGCCGCACGTTGCTCGCTTCCTCGCTCGTTACGAACACCGCTCGCGCCAACCGTTGTTTCGACTCGTCTCGCTCAATCTGAACGGCATTCGCTCGGCCGCGAAAAAGGGCTTCGTAGCCTGGGCCGAAGGTGTGGGCGCCGATTGTATGGGCGTGCAGGAACTGAAGGCACAGGCCGACACGCTCGCGGGTCGCTTCGACGTGTTGGCCGGCATGCGTGGCCACTTTCAATGCGCCGACAAGAAGGGCTACTCGGGCGTGGGCCTGTACAGCCGGAAAAAACCGAGCGCGGTCCGGCTCGGCTTTGGAGACGCGGAGTTCGATGCCGAAGGCCGTTATGTCGAGTTGCGCTTTGACCGACCTTCGCGCCGAAAACTGCCGCTGCTGAGCGTCGTGAGCTGCTACTTTCCTAGCGGCTCGAGCGGCGAGCACCGGCAGGCGGCGAAGTTTCGATTCCTCGCGTTGATGGCCCCTTATTTGCGAGCATTGGCCGAGGCGCGCGAAGTCATTGTCGTCGGCGACATCAATATCGCGCATCGGGAAATCGATCTGAAGAACTGGAAGGGCAACCGGAAGAACAGCGGCTTCCTGCCCGACGAGCGGGCCTGGATGACCCGGCTCGTAGAGGAACTCGGTTATGTCGACGTCTTCCGCACCTTGAACCCGCATCCCGAGCAATACACGTGGTGGAGCCAGCGCGGCCAGGCGCGCGCGAAGAACGTCGGCTGGCGGCTCGACTACCACCTCGCGACCGCCGGCGTGGCCGCGCTCGCGCGAAGCGAGCACATCTATCTCGAGCAACGCTTCAGCGATCACGCGCCGGTCGTGATCGACTACGCGTTCACACTTTGACTCCCGTTGCTTATTCCCCGCCTTGAGCATACGACCTTGAACTCCCCTGCCGCATCCATGACGCCGATGCGCACCGCCCTCGACGACCAACGCCGCCGCGTGGCCCGCCTGCCTCCGCGACGCCAGCGCCGGGCGCAGCAGGCGCTGCGCGGGACGACGCCTCGGCCGCGGAACGCCGCTTGCTCTGAAACCGCGTGATCCACTTCTCCGAGCTCTGAATGAACCTCGACGCCATCGAACTCGAAACCGGGCTCGACCCGCGCTTCGCCATCATCGTGCTGCACGGCCTCGGCGCCGATGGCAACGACTTTGTGTCGATCGCCAGCGAGCTCGATCTGAAAGCCGTGGGCGCGGTGCGCTACGTGTTCCCCCACGCGCCTACTCGGCCAGTCACCGTCAACAACGGCTACGTGATGCGCGCCTGGTATGACATCCTCGGCTTCGACCTGTCGAAGCGCGAAGACGAGCAGGGCCTGCGCGAATCGCAAGCGCTGGTCGAGGCGTTCGTCGCGCGCGAGAACGAGCGCGGCGTGCCGACATCGCGCATCGTCATCGCCGGCTTCAGCCAGGGCTGCGCGATGACGCTAATGACTGGCTTGCGCCACCGCGAGCGGCTCGCGGCACTGGTCGGGATGTCGGGCTATCTGCCGCTGGCGGCGACGGTCGAAGACGAACGCCATGTCGCGAACCACGACGTGCCGATCTTTCTCGCGCACGGCAGGAACGACCCGGTCGTGTCGATCGAGCGCGGTCGCGCGTCGCGCGATGCGTTGCTCGCGCTCGGCCACGATGTGGAGTGGCACGAATACGCGATGCAGCATTCGGTGTGCGCGCAGGAGATCGTCGACCTGAGCCGCTTCCTCGTCGGGCGGCTGGCGAACGGACGCTGATCGGGGGCGATCAGGCGAGGCCGGCGTTGATCGGCGGTTTGGCTTCGAGCCACGCAATCGGTTGACGCAGACGCGCGAGCAAGAGCAGCGCCGGCAGCGCGACCACCGTCGAGACGAGAAAGAACGTCGGCCAGCCGACCGATTGCGCGAGCACCCCGGCCAGCGGCCCGACCCAGACGCGGCCGACGGTCGCGAACGCGCTCAGCAGCGCGTACTGCGTGGCGCTGTAGGACCGGTTGCACAGGCTCATCAGGAAAGCGACGAAGGGCGCCGTGCCCATGCCGCTAGTGAGGTTCTCGGCGGCGATCGCCATCAACAGACCGCCGTCCACCGTCGTTTCCTGCGCCAGCTTGACGATGCCCCAGTCGAACGGCGGCAACGTGATGCCGCCGAGCGCGCCACGGCCATTCACGGCGAGCCACCAGAAACCGAGGTTCCCAAGCATCTGCAGGATGCCGAAGAACATGAGCGCACGCCAGAGGCCGAGCCGGAACATGAACGCTCCGCCGATCAGCGCACCGCCGATGGTGAGCCAGAGGCCGAGCACCTTGTTGACGACGCCGACCTCGGCGGTGCCGAACTGCATGCCCTTCAACAGGAACGGAGTGAGCAGCGCGCCGGCGAAGGCATCGCCGAGCTTGTAGAGCACGATGAAGCCGAGAAACGCGACCGAGCCGCGCATCGAAAAATAGCTTTGCAAGCCACCAATCAGGGTGTCGAAGCGGGCGCGCCGCGCGGCCCAGGCCGCCAGCGGCAGCGTGATCGCGATGCCGGCGACGAGCGCAAGCAGATCGGCCCAGCGCCCCTGCAACGCGGGCGCCAGCGTGCTGCCCGCGAAGAGCGGCACGACGATCTGCCGCGCGAGGGGCGACAGCGCCTGATGTGTGAGCACGAAGCCGAACACCACCATCGCCGCCACCGCGAGAAAGCCCAGCAGATCGTTCCTCGCCACGCTCGCCGGCTGCTTCGCGTTCTGCAGGCGGGGCAGCAGCAGCGCCGACAATACGGCGGAGCCGACCAGCAACCAGGCCATCGTTCGATAGACCTCCGGCCAGGTCCAGCCGCCGCCTTGTTTCGGGTCGACCCAGATGAAGGCGATGCCGCCCGACAGGATCATCGCGAGCCGGTAGCCGAGCACGTACAACGACGAGCCGAGGCCACGCTCCTCGGGCGTGAGCAAGTCGGTCTGGTAGGCGTCGACAACGATGTCCTGCGAGGCCGACAGCAGCGCGATCAGGCCCGCGAGCATCGCAAACACCGTGAGCGCCGAGCCGGGCGACGTTTCGGCGATGAGGGCGAGCGCACCCGCGACGGCGAGCTGCATCAAGACGATCCAGCCACGACGCCGGCCGAGCCACGGCAGCTCGAAGCGGTCCATCAGCGGCGCCCACAGAAACTTGAACGTGTACGGCAGACCGACGAGGCTCAGGAAGCCGATGGTCGCGATGTCGATGCCATCGGCGGTGAGCCACGCCTGCATCGATTGGCCGGTGAGAGCGAGCGGCAGGCCCGATGCGAAGCCGAGCATCGTGACCGCGACGAGGTGGTGCAGCGCACGGCGGTCGACACGCGAGCGCGGGCGGGTGGGTGGCGGAGCGTTCAAGTCGGGCTTCGAAACACGGGCGATGGGCGGCCTCGACGATAAGCGGCTATCTTCGTGCCGCATGAACCGCCGTGATTCTTCGAGCCTCGTCTATTCGACCGATGGCGGCCGCGCATGCCCCGCGTGCCGACAACCGGTCGCGGCCTGCAACTGCGCATCGAGCGGCGTGCTCTCGACCACAAGCGACGGCGTGGTCCTCGTGAGCCGCGAGTCGAAAGGCCGCGGCGGCAAGACCGTGACGGTGCTCCGTGGCCTCGCCCTCGCACCTGACGCGCTCGCTGCGCTCGGCAAGCGATTGCGCCAGGTCTGCGGCACCGGCGGTACCGCGAAAGAGGGCGAGCTCGAGCTGCAGGGCGACCACGCCGAGCGCGTGCTCGCGTGGCTGGTCCGAGAAGGGCGATCGGCCCGGCGCGCCGGCGGATGAACGAGTTCCGGGACAATGCCGCCATGCCAACACCGAGCCGCGCCACCAGTCCCGACTTCACCCCGAATGACTTCCGCGAGGCACTCGCGATGTTCGCGACCGGCGTCACTGTCGTTACCGCCCGCCTCCCCGATGGCAGCCTGATCGGCCTGACCGCGAACTCGTTCAACTCGGTCTCGATCGAACCGCCGCTCGTGCTCTGGAGCTTGTCGCGCGCGGCGGGCTCGATGCCGGCGTTCGAGCGCGGCGCGCACTACGCCGTGAACATCCTCGCGGCGACCCAACACGAGCTCGCGGTGCGCTTCGCGAGCAAAGGCGTCGATCGTTTTGCCGGGGTCGCGTTTCGCGAAGGCTCGCGCGGGGCGCCGATCCTGGAGGGCGCGGCGGCGGTCTTCGAGTGCTTCAACCGCAGCCAGTACGAAGAGGGCGACCACGTGATCTTCGTCGGCGAGGTCGAACGCTGCACGCGCGACAGCGACGCGCCTCCGCTGATCTTTCACGGCGGGCGTTACTTCACCGAACTGCCGATCTGAGCCGGCCGCTCGACGCCGGGGTTGCGGTCGGGCGGAGGGTTGCGCGGTGACCGTCGACGGCCGGGGCGGCCCTCAGGGCGTCAGCCGGTCGCGCATCGCCACGTCGATGTCGACGTACTGCCAAAGGTCGTTGCGAAAGAGCGACTGGCGAAAGCCGGTGAGCCACGGCGGCCAGGTCGGACATCCGCCGGGAGCGAGGCTCATCTTGCGCGGCAGCCGGACCTTGTCGGCGCTGTCGCCGCCGACAACGGAGTCGGCCAGTGCTGCCGCTGGCGCGCTGGCATGATCGTTGCGATCGCCTGATCGTCTCTGTGCGCCTGAAAGGCATGGTGCTTCATGGACTGAATCGAGGTCCAGGGAAGCGGGCAGTCGGGGTGATTCGAGAGCAAGCCCCGGTCAACTGTCCCGCTTCCCTTCTTTTTGCCCGCGGTGATTTGCGCCTTGATCTGGGCGCCCCGATCGATAGGTCGCCTGCGGGCAAGTCCCCGCCCGAACGTCGAGGGGTCTCGGTGACACTGCGGGCCGATGCGCGGCATTCGCCCGCGTACGCCTCCGAAAGACCTGCGCCATGGGCACCAGCCGTCGTCACGTCATCGCCGCCGCAGGTGCGCTCGGGCTTCTCGCAGCGCTGCTGCCTGCGCACGCGCAGCCGGCGGCCTGGCCCACCAAGCCGGTGCGCATCGTCGTGCCCTTTACCCCGGGCGGCACCACCGACATCCTCGCCCGCGCCCTCGCACCCGAACTGAGCAAGGCGTTCGGGCAGACCTTCATCGTCGAGAACAAGCCGGGTGCAGGCGGCAACGTCGGTTCCGACCAGGTCGCGAAAGCCGCGCCCGACGGCTACACCTTGCTCATGGGAACCGTCGGCACGCACGCGATCAACGCGTCGCTCTACCCGAAGATGCCGTTCGACCCGATCAAGGATTTCGTTCCGATCACGCTGGTCGCCGGCGTGCCGAACGTGCTGGTGATGAACCCGGCCTTCGTGAAGGCCAATCACATCGCCTCGGTGGCCGATCTGATCCGGTACGCGAAGGCGCATCCGGCCAAGCTCAACATGGCCTCCAGCGGCAACGGCACGTCGATCCACCTGAGCGGCGAACTCTTCAAGACGCAGACCGGCACCTTCATGGTCCACTTCCCGTACCGCGGCTCGGGCCCGGCGCTGCTCGACCTGATCGGCGGCACGATGGACCTGATGTTCGACAACCTGCCTTCGGCGATGCCGCAGATCAAGTCGGGCAAGCTGGTGGCTCTCGCGGTGACGACGCTGCAACGCAGCCCGGCGCTGCCCGACATTCCGACCGTGGCCGAAGCCGGCCCGATCAAGGGCTTCGATGCGAGTTCATGGTTCGGCCTGCTCGCGCCGGCCGGCACCTCGCCCGACATCGTCAGACGGATTCAGCAGGAAACCGCGAAGGCGCTCGTCACCCCCGCATTGAAGGTGTTCCTGCTGTCGCAAGGCGCCGTGCCGAGCGGCATGACCCCGGCGGAGTTCAGTGCGTTCATCGCCTCGGAATCGAAAAAATGGGGCGAGGTCGTGAAGGCCTCGGGCGCGAAGGTCGATTGACCTCGGCGCGGCGCTCGATCGAGCCGTCGTTGCCCCGCATCGATGTGCGAGCGCCGAATACGCGTCCCAGCTATTCGCTGCGCTCGCGCGCGACGGCCGCTTCGATCTGCTCCTGCACCTTGCGTGCACCGCGCTGCACCAGCATCGGGTCGAGGTCGGCCTGCGGCGCCACCTTGCGCGCCACGTCGTCGAGCGTGTCGGGGTCGGTCATCAGCGCATGGGCCAGCGCCGAGAGCGCGCAGATCGAGCGCCGCTGCACATGCATCGGCAGTTCGAGCGTGGTGTTGACGAGCACGTGGAAGCGGACCGAGTCGACCGCGGCGGGCGCCAGGCCCCAGGTTTCGCAGAGGGCGGCGCCGAGCGCATCGTGGCTGACGCCGAACGCCTCCTGCTCCTGCAACAGCAACTCCTCGTCGTTCTCGGCGGCAGCGAGCATCGGCCGATAACGTTCGGTGACGTGCTTGAACATCACCGCCTTGCCACATTCCTCGAAGAGGCCGGCCGAGTGCGCCGCCCACGGATCGATGTTGAGCGCCTGACCGATGCGGCCCATCAGCAAGCCGCGCACGCGCGCGCGCTGCCAGAGCGGCTCGAGCTCGGGCGCGGCCGGAAACACCGCCCGCAAGCCCATCTCGAACGTGACCGACGCGACTTCGCGGGTGCCGAGGTAGGTGATGGCCTGCTGCACGCTCTGCACGCGGCCGCGCAGGCCGTACATCGCCGAATTCACCGCCTTCAGGACCGATGCGGCGAGCGCCATGTCGGACGAGATCAGCAAGCTCACCTGCGGCAGATCGACCTCGTCCTCGGCCAGCAGCAACGACAGCTTGACCAGCGTTTCAGGCTGGACCGGGATGTCGATCTCGTTCAGGCGCAGATTGGTGGCTTCGGTCATGTCGTCGATCTTTCGCGATGGCGTGGCAAATGTGACGCACGCGAGTCGCCTTGCCAAGGCGGCGGCGGTCGCGGCCGGTGCAAAGCGGTGATCCTTCGCACATGGAAGCTCCGGCGCCCGCATGCAACGTGGATGCCGCGCCGATGGCGGACCAGGAAAACACACGCCCCAAAAGATGAAGGGCACCGTCGAGGGCGCCCTTTGAATGTTGTCGTCGGCCTTGCGGCCTGCGTGTGCCGGGATGCTTGATTGGCCGGGGGCCGGGCATCCACTTGTCTCCTCGCCTCCTCATCGTCGCACCAGAGGTGTGCCGCAGAGTGGCGCGACTTTAACGATGTGGTGCACCGCACGCCCCCGGGCTTTCCCCCGAGGCAAACGCGGAGATCAAGCGTTCGCCGACGGCACGCTGAGCACCACGCGGGTGCCTTGACCGACGACGCTCGACACGACCGCGGTGCCGCCGTGCAGTTCGGAGATGCGCTTGACGATCGCGAGGCCGAGGCCCTTGCCACCATCGCCGCTCGCGGGAGCGACCGAAGCCCTGCTCTGGTAGAAACGGTCGAAGAGGTGCGGCAGGTCGGCGGCGGCGATGCCGGGGCCGGTGTCGATCACGCTGATGTCGACCGCGTGCTCCCGCGTGGCGGCAGCCAGCGTGATCGCGGTGCCGGCGCCGCCGAATTTCAAGGCGTTGTCGACCAGGTTCGCGATCGCGCGCTCTAAGAGCTCGATGTCGAGCGAGGCGACCGGGCTGTCGGTGCTGCGCTCGCTCTTCAGCGTCGCGCCGAGTTGCGCCGCGCGTTCGGCGAAGCGCATGACGATGTCGTCGAGCAGCTCGCCGACATCGACGCGCTCGCGGCGCAACGTGAACTCGGGCTCGTCGAGCTTGGCGAGATCGCCGAGCGAACGAACGAGGCGCGCCGCGTTGCGCGTGTTGCGGAGCGCCACCTCGACGAGGCGGCGGTCGTCGACGCGCGCGCGGTCGTCGAGCCATCGGCCCTCGAGCGTCTCCAGGCACGCGACGGTCGCGGTGAGCGGCGAACGCAGGTCGTGCGAGAGGTTGCTCACGCCCTCGCGCCGGAAGCGATCGACGCGACGCAAGGTATCCCATTGCCGCCTGCAGACGTCGAGCAGCATCTCGAACGCACTCGTGAGCTGCCCGAACTCGTCGCTCGTCCGTTTCGGCAGCGGTGATTGCGGCGAGACCGCGAGACCCTCGTCGAGACCGCGCTGCGAGAGACTCGCGACCGCGCGCGTGAGCCGGAACAGTGGCTGCGTGACCTGCGAGATGATGACCAGCGACAGCAGCGTCGTGAACACCACCACCGTCACGATGAGCCCCAGCAGCGGCTGCGCGAAGCTGCTGCGCACCACGTCCCAACGCTTTGCGGGCAGTTGCTGCGTGTGCAGCACGAGGTAGAGGTAGCCCGCCACCGGGTCGACCGCGCGCATCGTGCCGCGCCGCACCGGCTTCGCGACCACCACCGCGTCGGCATCCATGCGCTCGGGGTCGTCGCCCATCACAAACGACGCCGAAGTCTTGTCGATCGAGTCGAGCACCGGTTGCAGCGCGACCTTGAACGGGCGATCGACGCGCGTTTTGCCGCTCGACGCCAGCACGGTGCCCGCCAGGTCGAGCAGGTAGAGCTCGGTGTCGGGCTCGAACAGCACGAGGTTGCGCAACCAGGTCTGGAATTCTTCGGGCTGGCGGTCCTGCATTTCGACGATGCTGTCGTACGTCATGACCACCCGCGTTAGGAAAGCCATGCCGCGCCGATAGGCGGTCTCGTTCTCGAAGCGCTGAAACGAATAGACGACCGTCGCCACCACCAGCAGCGCGGTGATGAGGCCGGTCGCGAACACCGTGAGCGCGAGCTTCAGGCGAACCGTCACGGCGCGTCGCGTATCTTGTAGCCGGCACCGCGCACCGTGATGATCAGCTGCGGGCGCAGCGGGTCGGCCTCGAGCTTGGCGCGCAGCCGGTTGATGTGGGTGGTGACGGTGTGTTCGTAGCCATCGTGCGCGTAGCCCCAGACGGCCGACAGCAGCTGCGCGCGCGAGAACACGTGGCCGGGGTGCGACGCGAAGTGCAGCAGCAGGTCGAACTCGAGCGCGGTGAAGTCGAGCGGGACGCCGCGGTAGCGCACCTGGCGCTTCACCGGCAGGATCTCGAGGTCGCCGTTGCGCACCGCGTTCGCGCCGCTCGCGGCGTTCGATTGCGCAGCGCGCAGCAGATCGGCGCGGCGCAGCAAGGCCTTCACGCGCGCCAGCAGCTCTGCGAGCGAGAACGGCTTGGTGAGGTAATCGTCGGCGCCGAGCTCGAGGCCGAGCACGCGGTCGAGCTCGGTCGACTTCGCGGTGAGCATCAGGATCGGCGTGCTGTGGCCCTTGGCCCTCAGCGCCTTGCAGACCTCGATGCCGTCCATCTTGGGCATCATCAGATCGAGCACGAGCAGGTCGCTCGCCCCTTCGTTCTGGCTGGCGAGCGCGGCGAGGCCGTCGCCGACGGCAGCCACCTCGTAGCCGGCGCCACGCAGGTTGAGAACCAGCAGGTCCCGGATGTCGGCCTGGTCTTCGGCGACCAGGATGGAGGCGCGGGCGGGCGACGGGAGGGGAGGCGGCATGGCCTGATTGTCTGGCGATCGCGGCGCAGTCTTACCGCGATGTGATCTGGCTGTGAGGTTCGGCGAGGTGGGCGAGAGGGCGCGTTGTGAAACTGGCGTCTTCGGTGGGCGACGTCGCACGACGCGCTGTCACCATCCTCAAGGACTCCATGATGCTCGCTGCCACCGCACTTTCCCCCTCGTCGCCCCACCTCGCCTCGGCTGTGTTGCCGAGCCCTGCCGTGTCGATTTCGTGGGCCGACCTGGCATCGCATCGCGACTACCTGGTGCGCTTCGCGCGCCGCAAGCTGCGCGACCCCTCGCTCGCCGAAGACGCCGTGCACGACGTGTTCGAGGCCGTGCTGTCGGGCCGCGCCACCTTCCACGGCCGCGCTGCGTTGCGCTCGTGGCTGACGGCGGTGCTGAAGAACAAGGTCGTCGACGTGCTGCGCGGTTTCGATCACCTCGAAAGCCTCGACGACGACGAATCGGCGAGCGGCGCGTGGGGCAAGGCCTGCACGCAGCCACGCCCCGACCAGATCGCCGAACAGCGCGAGTTGCTCGCGCGCGTGCTGACGCGCATCGACGCGTTGCCGCACCACCTGCGCGACGCGATGCGCTTGCGGGTGATTGAGGATCAGCCGACCGACACCTGCTGCAGCGCGCTCGGCATCAGCGAAGAGAACCTGTTCGTGCGCGTGCACCGCGCGAGGAAGCAGTTGCTCTCGTGACCTGACGGGCGCGCTGCGCGCTCAGATCATCGCGGCCGGGTCGAGGTTCTCGCTCGAGAACCGCGTCACGCGGCGGGCGCGCAGATGCACCGGGGAACCGGTCGCGAGCTGCAACGTGTCGCGCAGCGCGTTGTATTCGCTGCGCGGCATTTCCACTTCGATGAGATCGCCTTCCGCGGGCTTGAATTCGAGCCGCGTGTTGGGCCCGACGGTGAGCGCGTGAACGAGCGTCACCGCGATCGAGCCCTCGCTCGGCGTGGCGAGGATCTGGAGTTCGTGCGGTCGCACGTAGCTGATGTCGCTGGCGTCGGACGTCGCCGCGGCAGACGAACCCGCGTTCGCGTACCGACCTGCAGCGGCACCCGCGCCGAAGCGGCCGTGGAACAGGTTCACATCGCCCAAGAACTGCAGCACGAAGGGCGTCGCCGGATGGTCGTAGACCTCGTCGGGCGGCCCGTCCTGCTCGATGCGACCATGGTTCATCACGACGATGCGGTCGGCCACCTCCATCGCTTCCTCCTGGTCGTGCGTGACGAAGACGCTGGTCACGTTGACCTCGTCGTGCAGCCGGCGCAGCCAGCGCCGCAATTCCTTCCGAACCTTGGCATCGAGCGCACCGAACGGCTCGTCGAGCAGCAGCACTTTGGGCTCGACCGCAAGCGCTCGTGCGAGAGCGATGCGCTGGCGCTGACCGCCGGAAAGCTGGTGCGGGTAACGATCGGCGATCCAGTCGAGCTGCACCAGCTTCAAGAGCTCGCTCACCTTGGCCGCGATGTCGCGATCCGACGGCCGCACCGATTTCGGCCTCACGCGCAGGCCGAACGCGACGTTCTCGAAGATCGTCATGTGGCCGAAGAGCGCGTAGTGCTGGAACACGAAGCCGACTTGGCGCTCGCGCACGTCGGCATCGGTCTGCTCCTCGCCGTGGAACAGCACGCTGCCGCTGTCGGGCACCTCGAGGCCGGCGATGATGCGCAGCAACGTCGTCTTGCCCGATCCCGACGGCCCGAGCAGCGCGACCAGCGCGCCGGCCGGGATGTCGAGGTTCAGGTTGTCGCAAACGACCGTCGGGCCGAAACGCTTGTTGAGGTTTCTGACTTCGATGCTCATGGCGTGGCTGGCGGCTGGGTCACGACAGCCGCTTCGATGCGAGGTTGCGCTCGACGAGGACCTTCAAGCCGAGCGTGACGAGGGCGAGCGCCGCGAGCAGCGACGCCACCGCGAACGCGGCCGCGAACTGGTACTCGTTGTAGAGAATCTCGATGTGCAGCGGCATCGTGTTGGTCTGGCCGCGGATGTGTCCCGACACCACGCTCACCGCGCCGAACTCGCCCATCGCGCGCGCGTTGCAGAGGATCACGCCGTAAAGCAGTGCCCACTTCACGTTCGGCAGCGTGACGCGCCGAAAGATCTGCCAGCCGCTCGCGCCGAGCACGCGCGCTGCTTCTTCCTGCTCGGTGCCTTGAGCCTGCATCAGCGGGATCAGCTCACGCGCGATGAATGGGAAGGTCACGAAGACCGTGGCCAGCACGATGCCGGGCAGCGCGAAGATGATCTTCAGATCGTGATCGCGGAGCCATTCGCCGAACCAGCCCTGCAGCCCGAACACCAGCACGTAGATCAGGCCGGCGACCACCGGGCTCACCGAGAACGGCAGGTCGATGAAGGTGAGCAGCACGTTCTTGCCGCGGAAATCGAATTTTGCGATGCACCAGGCAGCGGCAATGCCGAACACGACGTTGAGCAGCACCGAGATGCCCGCGGCGATCAGCGTGAGCTTGATCGCCGAGAGCGCGTCGGCCTCGGTGATCGCGGCCCAGTAGACCTCGGCGCCCTTTTTGAACGCCTCGAAGAACACGGCGGCGAGCGGCACGAAGAGGAAAAGCGTGAGGAAGGCGAGCGCAACGCCGATCAGCAGGCGGCGCACCCAAACAGGCTCGGTCGTGGCGTCGGCCATCCGCGGCGGGCGCTGCGATCGCTGCTGCGTCTGCGCTGGCGAGGCGACGGCGGGTGCTGCTGATGCGAGTTCGGCGCTCGCCGTCATCGCCCCTGCCTCGCGCGAGTCCACGCCTGCAGCGCGTTGATCGCGAGCAGCATCGCGAACGACGCCACCAGCATCACCACCGCGACCGCGGTCGCACCCTGGTAGTCGTACTGTTCGAGCTTGGTGATGATGATGAGGGGCGTGATCTCGGACACCAGTGGCAAGTTGCCCGCGATGAAGATCACCGAGCCGTACTCGCCGAGCGCGCGTGCGAACGCGAGCGCGAAGCCGGTCAGAAGAGCGGGCATCAGTACCGGCAGGATGACGCGCGTCACCGTCTGCCAGCGCGTCGCGCCAAGGATCGTGGCCGCTTCTTCCTGTTCCTGCTGCAGGTCTTGCAGCACCGGCTGCAAGGTGCGCACCACGAACGGCAGGCCGATGAAGGTGAGCGCGACCCACACGCCGACCGGCGTGAAGCTCACCTTGAACGGCAGCCACCGGCCGATCCAGCCGTTGCCGGAGTAGAGGGCCGTGAGTGCGATGCCGGCGACGGCGGTGGGCAGCGCGAACGGCAGGTCGACGAGCGCATCGACCAAGCGTCGACCGGGAAAGTCGTAGCGCACCAGCACCCAGCACACGAGCAGACCGAACCCCGCGTTGACGAGAGCGGCTGCGAACGACGCGCCGAACGTGAGGCGATACGACGCGAGCACGCGCGGCGATGAGACGGCGCTCCAGAACGCGGGCCATGTCATCGTGAATGTCTTCAGGAACGCGGCGCTCAACGGGATCAGCACGATCACCGACAGGTAGAGCAGCGTGAAGCCAAGCGCCAGGTCGAAACCCGGCAGCACGCTGTGACGCTTCAGCAGCGCTCGCGAGAACAACGCGTTGGAAGACGGCATGCGGGCGACGGGTGGATGCGAGCCGGGCGCGAACCGCCGTCAGGCCAGACGCACCGCGAGCACGCGCATCACTTCTTGGCAGCGCCAAGGATCTGGTCGAACACGCCGCCGTCGTTGAAGTGTTCCTTCTGCGCCTGGGTCCAGCCGCCGAAGTACTCGTCGACCGTGAAGGTCGCGACCTTCGGGAAGTCTTTTGCATATTTCGCGAGCAACGCCGCAGAGCGCGGGCGGAGCTGGTGCCTGGCTGCGATCTCCTGCGCCTCGTCGCTCCATAAGAATTTTAGATAGCCCTCGGCGACCTTGCGCGTGCCCTTCTTGTCCACGACCTTGTCGAGCACGGCAACCGGGTTCTCAGCGAGGACGGTCGACTTCGGATAGACCACCTCGAAGCCGTCGCCGAACTCGGCCTTGATGAGGTTCACCTCGCTCTCGAACGTGCAGAGTGCGTCGCCGATGTTGCGTTGCGCGAAGGTGGTGGTGGCCGCCCGGCCGCCGCCATCAAAGACCGGAACGTTGGCGAAGATTTTCTGCACGAGCGCGCGCGCTTGGGCCCCATCGCCGCCCGCCTTCAAGACCGAGCCCCACGCTGCCACATAGGTGTAGCGCCCATTGCCGGTGACCTTCGGATTAGGGATCACGACAGTCGTGCCCGGCTTCGCGAGATCGGGCCAGTCGTGGATGCCTTTCGGATTGCCCTTGCGCACCAGGATCACCGTCACCGAGGTGTTCGGCGCCGAGTTGTTCGGCAAACGCGTCGCCCAGTTCTCGGGCAGCAGCTTGCCGCGGGTCGCGAGCACATCGATGTCGCTGGACTGGTTCATCGTGACGACGTCGGCTTCGAGCCCGTCGAGCACCGCACGCGCCTGCTTGCTCGACCCGCCGTGCGACTGGTCGATCTTCACGTCTTCACCGGTTTGCGCCTTCCATGACTTCTGGAACGCCGGGTTGATCTCCTTGTAGAGCTCGCGGGCCACGTCGTAGCTGACGTTTAGCAAAGTCGTCTCGGCGGCCGACGCTGAACCGGCGCCGAGCGACAACGCGCCCGCGATCAGGGCGGCGCCTGCGCTCATCACGAAGGCGCGGCGACCGTCGGTGCGACGGATGGAAGGCAGCAAGGCAAGTCGCGACATGATCTCGGATGGGTTCGTTTCGGGGAACCCGGCATATTAGTTCGCGATGCACCCCCGCTAGGCCGCCGACGGTCTCGCAGGCAGATCGATTGGTTGCAACCTTATGCGCTGGGCGCGCACGCCCGCCGGCCGACCCGAGCGCGGCGCCGACTCATTTGCGCGTGTAGATCTGATCGAACACGCCGCCGTCGGCGAAGTGCGTCTTCTGCGCCCGCGTCCAACCGCCGAACGTGTCGTCGACGGTGAAGAGCGTGAGCTTCGGGAATTGCGTCGCGTGCTTCGCAGCCACGGCCGCATCGCTCGGCCGGTAGAAGTTGCGCGCCGCGATCTCCTGGCCCGCAGGTGAATAGAGGTATTGAAGGTAGGCCTCGGCGACCGCGCGCGTGCCATGGCGATCGACGGTTTTGTCGATGACTGCGACCGGCGGCTCGGCGAGGATCGAGACCGGCGGGTACACGATGTCGAACTTGTCGGAGCCGAACTCCTTCATCGAGAGATGGGCCTCGTTCTCCCACGCGAGCAACACGTCGCCGACGCCGCGCTCGGCGAAGGTCACGGTCGAGCCGCGCGCACCCGAGTCGAGCACCGGCACGTTCGCGTAAAGCCTCGCGATGAAATCGCGTGCCTTCGCGTCGCTGCCGCCCGGCTGCTTCAACGCGAAGCCGTACGCCGCGAGGTAGCCCCAGCGGGCGCCACCCGACGTTTTCGGGTTCGCGGTGATGACCGAGACCCCGGGTCGCACCAGGTCGTCCCAGTTGCGGATGCCCTTCGGGTTGCCTTTCCTCACGAGAAAGATGTACGTCGATGAATACGGCGTGCTTCGGTGGGGCAGGCGCTGTTGCCAATCGGGCGCGAGCAGCTTTGATTTCTGAGCGATCTCGTCGATGTCGTATGCAAGTGCGAGCGTGACAACGTCGGCCTCGAGACCGTCGATCACCGAACGGGCCTGCTTGCCCGACCCGCCGTGCGAGCTCTTCACCGACACCTTGTCGCCAGTCGACGCCAGCCAGTGCTTCGCAAACGCGGCGTTGTAGTCCTGGTAGAGCTCGCGGGTGGGGTCGTACGAGACGTTGAGGAGCGTCACGTCCCTCGCGAGGGCCGCGACCGTGAATGCAGTGGCGAGCACCAGCGTGATCGAGCGAAGCAGCGAGCAGCTTGGGCGCATGGGTCGGTGTCCAGTTGAAGCGGGGCCTCGAAAAGGCGCGATCCTAGGCACGCCCGCGGCCCGCGCGAACGATAGAAAGGGCGATTGCTTATGCCGCCGCTGCCGGCCTCGGCCGCCGCGGCCGGCGCCTCGACGCCGGCACGCCCGTCAGCCGATCAAAGCCCGCACGCGCTCGGCCAACGCGGCGACCGCTGGGTCTGACATCGATGCCAGCGAGCCGTCGAGCGTGCTTTGCAGCAAGCGCTCCGCGGTGCGCAGATGCGGCGTGACCGCTCCGTAGAACCGGGGCGCGCCGCCTTGAACGATCAACAGCGTCGGAAAGTTGTCGACGTCGAGGTCGCCGAGCACCTCGGCATGGTCCTCGATATCGACCCACGCGAACTCGGCCCGGCCCCCAAACGTGGCCGTCAGCTGCGTGAAGAGCGTGCGGTATTCGCGACAGCTGCCGCACCACTCGGCACAAAGGCAGGCCACGAGCGCTTTCACGGGTGATGTCGAACCCGACGGCGCGGGCGGTGGAGTTGGCATGGCGCCAGTGTGCCGCGTCGCGCCGGCCACGTGCCCGCGGGCGCGATGCAAGCTCTCTCACGCGGGCCGTCATTCGGGCGATCACCGGATAATCCGACCCATGACCGATTGGCAACTTTGGACCGAATTCCTCGCAGTCGGTTGTGGCGCCGGCTTCCTCGCCGGCTTGCTGGGGATCGGTGGCGGCATGGTGATGGTGCCGCTGATGACGTGGCTGCTCGACCACCGCGGGTTTCCGCCCGACGCGCTCGTGAAGGTGGCGGTCGCGACATCGCTCTCGACGATTTGCTTCACGTCGCTCGCCTCAGTCCGCGCGCATCACCGGCGAGGTGCGGTCGACTGGTCGGTGGTGAAACCGTTCGCGCCCGGCATCGTCGTCGGCTCCCTGATCGGCGCGCAGATCGCGAACGCGATTCCCGGCACGGTGCTCGCCACCCTTTTTGCCATCTTCGTCGCCGCATCGGGGCTGCAGATGTTCATGGATCGCAAACCCAAGCCCGCGCGAGTGTTGCCGGGGCCGAAGGGCATGTTCGGTGCAGGTGGCGTGATCGGCATGCTCGCGTCGCTGGTGGGCGCCGGCGGGGGCTTCATATCCGTGCCCTTCATGACTTGGTGCAACGTGCCGGTCCACCGCGCCGTCGGCACCTCGTCCGCGCTCGGCTTTCCGATCGCGATCGCGGGCACCGTCGGCTACGTGCTCGCCGGCTGGAACCTCCACGGCATGCCGGCCGGGACGCTGGGTTACCTTTATCTGCCGGCAGTCGGTCTGATTTCGATCACCAGCGTGTTGCTGGCGCCGTACGGCGCGTCGGTCGCGCACCGAATGAACGTGCGCCAGCTGAAGCGCGTCTTCGCGGTGATGCTGTTCGTGCTGGCGGCCTACATGCTCCGCAAGGGACTCGCGGGTTGACTCGTCAACCCGCGCGGCTTCACGCGACGCGAGCCATGTCGTGGATCTCGTGCTCGTGTGTCGGTGCGCCGTCGAGCGTGATGGTTTCCCAGCCGTTGTCGTAGCTCACGACCCGAAAGCGGCGGCCGGGCATCAGGCCGTGCGTTTCCTGGAACAGCGAGAACACGAGATCGCCCCGGTGCAGCGCATTCACCACCTCCTGCACGTCGGCTTCCGCCGGGTCGGCATGCCAGTCGTTGCTGCCGGTGTCGACGTGGCCCCACTCGACGCCGGTGACACGGCCATCGACATCGAGCCGCACCTTCGAAACTGCGTAGACGTTCATGGGAATCCTTGACGAGGGCCGATCAGTTCTCAACGTTGCGCGCTCGTCGATCGGTGGTGACCAGCGCGGAGCGCGCAGTATGGCCGCGCACCGCGATCGATGCCGCGCGCGTGGCGCCGATGCGCAGAGCGCTCAGCGCCCGGCGAGGATCCATTCGGCGGCGCGCTCCGCGATCATCAAGGTGGGCGAATTGGTGTTGCCGCTGGTGATGCTCGGCATCACGCTCGCATCGGCGACGCGCAAGCCGTCGACGCCGTGCACGCGCAGCGTAGGGCCGACCACCGCCATCGGGTCCGCCGATGGGCCCATCTTCGCGGTCCCGACCGGGTGGAAGATGGTGGTGCCGATGTCGCCGGCCAGCTTCGCCAGTTCGGCATCGCTCTCGAATTCGACGCCCGGCTTCACCTCGCGCGGGTGGTAGCGCGCGAGTGCGGGCTGCGCGACGATTTGGCGCGTCAGCCTGAGGCTCGCCGCCGCGATGCCGCGATCGTCGTCGGTGCTCAGGTAGCACGGCGCGATCGATGGCGCCTGGCCAGGTTCGGCCGAACGCAATCGCACGCTGCCGCGACTCGTCGGGTTCAGGTTGCACACGCTCGCGGTGAACGCGTTGAACGCGTGCAGCGGATCGCCGAAGGCGTCGAGCGAGAGCGGCTGCACGTGGTACTCGAGGTTGGGGTGCGGCTGCCCGGCATCGCTGTGCGTGAAGGCGCCGAGTTGCGATGGCGCCATGCTCATCGGCCCGGTGCGGCGCAGCAGGTACTCGAGGCCGATCAGCGCCTTGCCCCAGAGCGTGTTCGCCATCGTGTTGAGCGTGCGCGTGCCGTCAACGGCGAACACCGCGCGCACCTGCAAGTGATCCTGCAGGTTCTCACCGACGCCCGGCAATGCATGGTGCACCGTCACGCCGTGCCCGCGCAGTCTCGTGGTATCGCCGATCCCCGACAGCTGCAGGATGTGCGGCGAGCCGATCGCACCGGCGGCGAGAATGACTTCGCCGCCGGGCCGCGTCATCACGCGCCGGATGTCGGCACGGCCGGCGGCCGTGATCTCGACACCGATCGCGCGCGGGCGGCCCGGGGTCGACGAACCGGCAGCGGCCGTGCCGTTCACATCCGACAACAACACCTTGTTGATGTGCGCGCCGGTCCAGACCTCGAGGTTGCCGCGCGGTCGGGCCGGCCGCAGGAACGCTTTCGCCGCGTTCCAGCGGATGCCGGCGCGCTGATTCACGTCGAAGTAGCCGACGCCTTCGTTGTCGCCCCTGTTGAAGTCGTCGGTCCTCGGGATGCCCGCCTCTTCGGCGGCTTCGGCGAACGCGTCGAGCACCTCCCAGTGGAGGCGTTGCTTCTCGACGCGCCATTCACCACCGCTGCGCTCTCCGGTCTTGTCGAAGCCAGGCGCCGCGTGGAACGCATCGGCGCCCTTGTAAAAGTCTTCGTGCTTCAAGAAATACGGCAAGCACTCTTGCCAACCCCAGCCGGGGTTCGCACCGTGCCCGTCGCCGCGGCCCCAACCGTCGTAGTCGCGGGCCTGGCCGCGCATGTAGATCATGCCGTTGATGCTGCTGCTGCCGCCGAGCACCTTGCCACGCGGGTATCGAAGGCTGCGTCCGTTGAGGCCGGGGTCGGCCACGGTTGCGAACATCCAGTCGGTGCGCGGGTTGCCGATGCAGTACAGGTAGCCGACCGGGATGTGGACCCAAAGGTAGTCGTCGTTGCCACCGGCTTCGATCAACAACACGCGCTTGCTGCGGTCGGCGCTCAACCGATTCGCAAGCAGGCAACCGGCGGTGCCGGCGCCGCACACGATGAAATCGTATTCGTCGGGAACGGACGTCATGGTCGCGCGGTCGTAATCCACTTCATCGCGTGCTCGCCAACACCGGAAAGAGCTTTACCAGGCCGTCCGACATCACCTCGACGGCGAGCGCTGCGAGCAACAGGCCCATCAGGCGTGTCATCACATTGATGCCGGTCTTGCCGATCACGAGGGCGATGCGCGCCGAGGCCGCGAACGCCAGCCACACCGCCAGACCGATCACGACGCCGTAACCGACGAGCACGCCGAGCTCCCACCAATGCCGCGTCTTGTCGGCGTAGATGATCATCGTCGAGATGGTCGCGGGGCCGGTGAGCAACGGGATGGTGAGCGGCACGATCGCGATGCTGTCACCGGCATCGACCTTGTCGCTGCCTTCGCGCAGATCGCTGCTTCGGCTCTCTGCCGGCTGCGCGTTCAACATCTGCAGCGCCGACAGCAGCAGCAGCATGCCGCCGCCGACCTGGAACGACGCGAGCGAGATGCCGAAGAACTCGATGATGCGCAAACCGGCCAGCGCGCTGACCGCGATCACGATGAAGGCGCTCCATGCGGCGACCCGGACCGTGCGGCGCCGTTGCTCGGCGCTGAACCCTTCGGTGAAGTGGATGAAGAAGGGGATCACGCCGATCGGGTTGACGATCGCGAGCAACGCGATCAACGGCTTTAAGAGCTCCATGGCCGCGATTGTCGCGCGCCGATTTCCCGGCGTGGCGACGTCACGATCGACGAGCCGACGCTGTCGGCGCGTCGAAACGGCAGCGCCGAAGGCGCCGGTTCACCGCGGCAAACACGCGTGCCGGTGCCGCCCCGCGGCGCGCGACGGCAAAACAACAGTTGCGTTTTGCCGTGCTAATTTTTAGTGAGAAGTTCCCTTATATTCGCCAGTCTGTGTATGGAAGCAGCGCCTTCGCTTGAATGGTTCACGATGGGTAGAAGCTCCAAAATCTCTGCAGGTCATTGAAAGGGGCTCTCCCATGGGCAACAAACTCTACGTCGGCAATCTCTCGTACAACATTCGCGACGAGGACCTGCAGCAGGCTTTCGCTCCCTATGGCAGCGTCTCGTCCGCCAAGGTCATGATGGACCGTGACACCGGCCGCTCGAAGGGCTTCGGCTTCGTCGAGATGGGTTCGGACCCGGAAGCCCAGGCTGCCATCAACGGCATGAACGGGCAGGCGCTTGACGGTCGGGCGATCGTCGTCAATGAAGCACGTCCGCGCGAAGATCGCCCGGGTGGCTTCGGTGGTGGCGGCGGCAGCCGCAGCGGCGGCGGCGGTGGCGGCTATGGCGGCGGTGCCGGCGGCGGCGGCGGTGGTGGCCGTACCGGTGGCTTCGGCGGCGGCAGTGGCGGCGGCTACGGCGGTGGCGGCGGCGGGCGCTCCGGCGGTGGCGGCGGTGGTGGCTACGGCGGGGGTGGCGGTGGTCGCTCCGGCGGCGGCGGCAGCAGTCGCGGCGGCTACTGAGCCGTGCCATCGACGCCGCGCTGCTGAGCGGGGCGATCCGGTCCGATGAAAGCGGTGTTGCGTGAGCAGCACCGCTTTTTTCATGTGGTGCGGCGGTTCTTGCGCGGCCGGCCGGCGAGCAGACGATCGAAGAGCGCGTTCGGCAACCCGCGCATCAGCCGCGCGACCACGCCCATCTGCCACGGAACCACGCGGTAGCGGGTGCCGGCGATGATGGCCCGGAAGGACCGGTCGGCGAACGCATCGGCTTTCATCAGGAACGGCATCGAATACGCGTTGGCTTGCGTGAGCGGGGTCTCGATGTAGCCGGGCAGCAGCGTCACGACCTTGACGCCGGCGGGACGCATCTCGCCGCGCAAGCTTTCGCAATACGCGATCACCGCGGCCTTGCTAGAGCAGTAGGCGCCATGCCCCGGCAGGCCACGGATGCCCGCGACGCTCGCGATGCCGACCAGCGTGCCGCGACGCCGTTCGCACATCGGCGTCACGAATGGCTGAAAGGTCGCGGCCATGCCGATGTTGTTGGTCTCGTAGACCGAACGCATCACGTCGAGGTCGTCGTAAACGGCGGTGTCCATGCCGATGCTGATGCCGGCATTGGCGATCACCACGTCCGGCACGCCTTGCTGCTCGAGGCAGGTGCGGCCGGCCGCGGTGATGGCCGCGACGTTGCGCACGTCGGCGGCGTAGACCTGAACCGCAGCGCCGTGCAGGCCGAGCGAATCGGCCCACGCGCGCACCTCGTCGGCGCGCCGTGCCACGAGCGCTAGCCGGTAACCGGCCGCCGCGAAACGCGCGGCCAGCGCCTGGCCGATGCCGCTCGACGCACCGGTGATGAAGACGAGCGGTGACGCTTGCGTGGCGCCGGGTGAGAAGGTGTGCATCGGGCCGGGCGTGCTCATGGTTTGGGCTTCGCGACGGTCGACTGCGCGCTCTCGAACACGGCGTGCGTCGGGCCGTTGAAGTCGAGCGTGCGCGCGAGGTTGTCGTAGTCCATGCCGCTCGCGCGAAACACCGCGCTGCCGTGCGTCACCGTGACCGGCAGGTTCGACTTCACGCGTTCGATGTTGCGGAACGCGTGCAGGAAGTCGCTGCGGAATTCGAGCGCGGGCTGCGTCGCGGTCGCGGGCCGCAGGACCTGCGCGTGGTCGTGCAGCTGAAGCTCGCTGCCGTCGCCATTCGACACGGCGCGATCGGCCGACGCCAGCGTCACGACGCCGTTGCCGCTGACGGCCCGAAACCGCGCCCTGTCGATTTCGAGGGTGTCGTCGTCGGGATAGTGGCGCAAGCGCTCGCCCTCGATCTGCGTGCGCATCGCGCCGTCCGGTCCGAAACGCTGGATCACGAAGCCGGTCATCGTGTAGTCGGGTTCATGCTTCGACGGCGCCTGCGCCCGCGGCGCTTCGACGAGGCCCGAACTTCGCACCAGCCACCAGCTGGCGCCGCCGATCAGCGCCATCAACAGGAACGGCAGGTAGGCCGATATCTTTTCGAGCGTGCGAACGCGCCACGACGCAGTCGCGGAGACCGGCGGGCCGGCGAACGAGAGATCGAACTCTTCGTCGTCGCGCTGTTCGTCGATGGTCGCCATCAGGTGCTTCGGTCGAGCGTCGACACCGGCCCGCGCAGCAGACCGGCGTAGCGGCCGGCCGCGATCAGCAGCAGGTCGCAGCATTCGCGCGCGGCGCCATGCCCGCCCCGGGCGGTGGTGACGTGATCGGCGAGGGCCTTCACCTCGACGTGCGCACCGACCGGCGCGCAGGCGAAGGCCGCGCGCTGCAGGAGCGGCAGATCGGGCCAGTCGTCGCCCATTGCAGCGACCTCGTCCCAACCGTGGCCGAGGGATGCGAGCAGGGCCTCAGCGACCGGCAGCTTGTCGCTCGCCCCGTAGGCCGCATGCGCGATGCCGAGATCGGCGACGCGCTGTCGCACCGCCGGTGAATCGCGGCCGGTAACGACGATCGGCGTGATGCCCGCGGCTGCGAGCAGCTTCATGCCGTGGCCATCGAGCGTCGAGAACGCCTTGAACGCCTCGCCGTGTTCGCCAATGTAGATGCGGCCGTCGGTGAGGACGCCGTCGACATCGAAGATCGCCGCGCGAATGCCGCGCGCCGTGCGGCCTCGTGCGAGCAACAGCAGTTCGGGCAGGAACGAGAGCGTCGGCAGCACCTCGCGCATCAAATGACCTTGGCGCGCATCAGGTCGTTCGAATTGAGCGCGCCGACAAGCTCGCCCTGCGCGTCGACGACGAGCACGCTCGTGATGCGGTGCTGCTCCATCAGGGCGGCGGCATCGACGGCGAGCGCGTCGGCGCTGACGAGGCGCGGGCCAACGTGCATCACGTCGCGCGCGGCGAGGCCGCGCAGGTCGGCGCCGCGCTCGATCAGGCGGCGCAGGTCGCCATCGGTGAAGATGCCGAGCACGTGGCTCGCGGCGTCGGCGACCGCGGTGAAGCCGAGTCCCTTGCCGGTCATTTCGCGCAGCATCACGTTGAAGCTCGCGTCGGGTTCGACGCGCGGCACCGCGTCGCCGCTGCGCATCAGGTCGCGCACATGCATCAGCAGTTTGCGGCCGAGGCTGCCACCCGGATGCGAGCGCGCGAAGTCGTCTTCGCGGAACCCGCGCGCGTCGAGCAGGGCCACGGCGAGCGCGTCACCGAGGGCCATCTGCGCGGTGGTGCTCGCGGTCGGGGTGAGCTGCAACGGGCAGGCCTCTTCGTCGACCGCGCTCGAGAGCGCGAGGTCGGCGTGGCGCGCGAGGCTGCTCTGGCTGCGGCCGGTCATCGCGATCAGCTGCACGCCGAGGCGCTTCAAGGCCGGCAGCAACGTGACGAGCTCATCGCTCTCGCCCGAGTTCGAGATCGCGAGCACGATGTCGCCGGCCACCACCATCCCCAAGTCACCATGGCTGGCTTCGCCGGGGTGGACGAACAACGCGGGTGTGCCGGTCGACGCCAGGGTGGCCGCGATCTTGCGGCCGACGTGACCGCTCTTGCCCATGCCCATCACCACGACGCGGCCGCGGCCGTTCAGCATCGCGTCGACAGCGGCGACGAAGGCATTGCCCTGGCGCGCCTTCAGCCCGAGCAGCGCGCGCGCTTCGATATCGAGGGTGTCGCGCGCGAGTTGCAGCACGCGTGACGCGTCGACGGCGAGGGGGGCTGGCACAGGCGGCAATGCAGATCGGTCCAGTAGGATCAACCGATTCTAGGGTTGGGCTTCGGTGCGCCGTGACGACCGTCGCCCGCCTTCCCGGGGGTTTTCCGGTGCCGCCTCTTCGCAGCTGCCATGACCGACCCGCTCGAACTCATCCTGCTCTACCTGGTCGCCGCGGTGGCCGGCGTGGCGCTGTGCCGCCTGGCGCGGTTGCCGCCGATGCTGGGGTACCTCGCCGTCGGCATCGCGATCGGCCCGAACGCGCTCGCACTCGCGAAAGATCCGACCGGCGTGAGCACGCTCGCCGAATTCGGCGTGGTGTTCCTGATGTTCGTCATCGGCCTCGAATTCAACCTGCCGAAGCTGAACAGCATGCGGCGACTGGTGTTCGGGCTCGGACTCAGCCAGGTCGTGCTGACCATCGTCGCGGCCGTGCTCGCGGGCGTGACGCTCGGTGCGGTTCTGGCCGCAATGGGCCGCAGCGCGCTCGGGCTCGGCTGGCAGAGCGCGATCGCTCTCGGCGGGGCGCTCGCGATGAGCAGCACCGCGATCGTCGTCAAGCTGATGGGCGACCGGCTCGAACTCGAAAGCGAACATGGCCGCCGCGTGATGGGCATCCTGCTGTTCCAGGACCTCGCAGTCGTGCCGCTGCTGGTGCTGATTCCCGCACTCGGCTCGCCGCCCGATGTGCTGTTCGTCGAGCTCGGCCTCGCGGGCCTAAAGGCGGCCGCGTTGCTCACGGTGCTGCTGGTCGGTGGCCAGCGCGTGATGCGCGTGTGGCTCACGGTCGTCGCACGGCGCAGGAGCGAAGAGCTCTTCGTACTCAATCTGCTGCTGGTGACGCTCGGCCTCGCGTGGCTCACCGAACTCGCCGGCCTCTCGCTCGCGCTCGGCGCGTTCGTGGCCGGCATCCTGATCGCCGAAACCGAATACAAGCACCAGGTCGAGACCGACATCCGGCCGTTCCACGATGTGCTGCTCGGCCTCTTCTTCATCACGATCGGCATGAAGCTGGACGCCGGCGCGATCCGCGACCATGCGCTGCTCGTCGCGGCGTTGACGCTCGCACCGGTGTTCTTCAAGTTCGCGCTCGTGACGCTTCTCGCCCGCGCGTTCGGCGCCGCGACCGGCGTGGCGTTGCGCACCGGCCTCTACCTCGCGCAGGCCGGCGAGTTCGGCTTCGTGTTGCTGACGCTCGCCACGCAGCAGAAACTGCTTCCGATCGAACTCGAAAGCCCCGTGCTCGCGAGCATGGTGCTGTCGATGTTGGCGACGCCCTTCCTGATCCTCTACAGCAACCGGATCGTGATGCGCCTGAGCACCAGCGACTGGTTGATGCAGTCGGTCGCGATGACATCGATCGCGAAGCGTTCGATAAACGCCGAGCAGCACATCATCATTGCCGGCTTCGGCCGCAGTGGTCAGAACCTCGCGCGCCTGCTCGAGCTCGAGCAGATCGGCTACATCGCGCTCGACCTCGACCCCGACCGCGTGCGCCAGGCTGCCGCCGCGGGCCAGAACGTCGTGTTCGGCGATGCCGCACGTCTGCAAAGCCTGGCCGCGGCCGGGCTGGCGCGCGCGAGTGCGGTGGTCGTCAGCTACCACGACACCGCGAGCGCTCTGAAGATCCTGCGGCTCGTGCTCGCCCATGCGCCGACCGTGCCGGTCATCGTCCGCACGATCGACGACACCGACATCGAACGCCTGCAAGGCGCCGGCGCGACCGCAGTGGTGCCGGAAGCGATCGAAGGCTCGTTGATGCTCGCGAGCCACGCGCTCGCGTTGGTCGGCGTGCCGATGCGACGCGTGCTGCGGCTGGTGCAGGACCAGCGCGATGCGCGCTACGGCCTGCTGCGCGGTTACTTCCATGGCGCCGACGATGACACGGTCGACGAATTGCAGCAGGCGCGACTGGCGAGCGTGACGCTGGCCGCCGACGCGGCCAGCGTCGGCCATACCCTCGCCGAACAGGACACGAATGCTCTCGGCGTCAGCGTGGTCTCGGTGCGGCGCGAGTCCGGTGCGGTGCGTCAGCCCGATGCGGCTCTGCGACTCGAGGTCGGCGACACGCTGGTGCTCTCGGGCTTGCCCGAAGCGCTGGCTCGCGCCGAGGCGGCGCTGCTGGGTTGACCTGCGTCAGCGTGCCGCCGTGGCGCGCATGCGGATCGCCATCACCGTGCCGGCCGCGCGAATCAATTCGACCGCCAGTGCGGGCGCGCGCTGAATCATTTCCTCGAGCCGCGGACCGCGCACGGCCCACACGTCGCAAGGCGTCACCGCTTCGACGTTCGCGCTGCGCGGCGCGTCGCTGAAGATGCCCGACTCGCCGACCACCGCACCGGCCCGCAACAGCGTGACGCGGTTGCGGCCGGGTGGCCCGCCGGTGGTGAAAATCTGCATCGTGCCCTGCGCGACGAAGTACATCGTGCGATCCGATTCACCTTGCTTGAAGAGCAGGTCGCCCTGGCGGATCTCGTGCCGGCTCAGATAAGGCTCGATGGTGCGCCACTGCTCGAGCGAGAGCCGAGCCTTGAACGCGTCTTCCGCGTTGAGCGATTGAATCGCTCGAACCATGTCATCGATATCCATTCGACTCTCCGCGCACGAATCCCGGCCCAGCCTTTCGGCTCGCCTTGTATGCATGCCGAATTATTGCGACCCGTTGTCGAGCATGCGTGTACGGGGCAACCACCACGTCGCCGTTCATCAGGTCGGCTGACGCCGGCCGTCGCTTGATCGTCCGCGTGTCGTTTTCTGCCGGACGAAACGGCGCTACTTGCCGATGCAAAAGCTGCCGAAGATGACACCCAGCAACGCATCGACGCTGAAGGCGCCGGTGATCTCACCGAGCGCGTCGTGCGCGAGGCGCAAGTCCTCGGCCAGCAGCTCGAGGCTCACATCGCCTCGGCGCGCATGCCCACGTGCCGACTCGAGGTGCGCGCGGGCACGCTGCAACGCGTGCACGTGGCGGGTACGCGCGATGAAGACGCCCTCGGCCAACGCGTGCCAGCCGGCGCGGTCGAGCAAGGCGTCGCGCAAGGCGTCGAGGCCCTGGCCGGTGACCGCGGAGATCGCGAGGCCCGTATCGCCGTCGGCGCGTTGCGCGACATCGGCCTTGTTGTAGGCGTGGATCACATGCTGCTGCACGCGCGGGGTCGGGGCGACGTCTCGCGCCAGCGCGTCCTGGTCCAACTGCCTCGCGATGGCCGCGTCGGCCGCGTCGTAGGTCGCCTCGCCGACGCGCGTGAGATCGTGCAGGAACACGATCGCATCGGCGTCTTCGATGGCGCCCCACGTGCGCGCGATGCCCAGCTGTTCGATCTCGTCGCTCGATTCGCGCAAGCCAGCGGTGTCGACGACATGGACCGGCACGCCGCGGATCTGGATCGTCTCGCCGACCTTGTCGCGCGTGGTGCCGGCGACCCTGCTGACGATCGCGAGTTCGGCACCGGCAAGCGCGTTCAGCAGCGAGCTCTTGCCGACGTTCGGCTGGCCGGCCAGCACGACGCGCATGCCGTCGCGCAGCAACGCACCCTGGCGTGCGCGGCCCAGCACCGAGGCCAGGTGCGCATCGAGCGCGTCGAGCCGGCCGAACGCGTTCGCGTTTTCGAGGAAGTCAATCTCTTCGTCGGGGAAGTCGAGCGTCGCTTCGACGAGTGCACGCAGTTCGATCAGGTGATCGCGCAGCGCGTTGATCTCGTTCGAGAACGCACCGGCGAGCGACCGGCTCGCCGAGCGCGCGGCCGCCTCGGTGCTGGCCTCGATCAGGTCACTGACCGCTTCGGCTTGCGCGAGGTCGATCTTGTCGTTGAGAAAGGCTCGCTCGGTGAACTCACCGGGGCGTGCCGGACGTAGCCGGGGCAAGCGCTCGCGTGCGGTCGATGGATCGATCTCGGCCGACGCTTCGAGGCAGCGAGCGACGAGCAGCTGCAGCACCACCGGCCCGCCATGGGCCTGCAACTCGAGCACCGATTCGCCGGTGTACGAATGGGGTGCTGGAAAGAAGATCGCAAGGCCGCGGTCGAGGGTTGTGCCATCGGCCGCGCGGAACGCGAGGTGAGTGGCTTGGCGCGGCTCGAGCGCACGTCCGCAGATCGCATCGATCAGGCCTTCGAGCGCGTGACCCGAGACGCGAACGATGCCGATCGCGCCGCGCCCGCTCGCGGTCGCGATGGCGACGATGGGATCGTCGAGATCGACCATCGCGCTCGGCTACCGCCTCGGCATCGCGAAAACGTGTCGGCCGGCGCGGCGCCGCTACTTGCCGAGCACGCCCAGCCGCTTGTTGATCACGTACTGCTGCGCGATCGAGAGCAAGTTGTTGGTGAGCCAGTACAGCACGAGACCGGCCGGGAACACGAAGAACATCACCGAGAAGATGAGCGGCATGATCCACATCATCTTCGCCTGCACCGGGTCGGGGGGCGTCGGGTTGAGCCAGGTCTGCAACAGGCTGGTACCCGTCATCAGCAGCGGCAGGATGAAGTACGGATCCTTCGCCGAGAGGTCGGTGACCCACAGGATCCA
Organism: Caldimonas sp.; assembly: GCA_965246805.1. GTDB lineage: Bacteria > Pseudomonadota > Gammaproteobacteria > Burkholderiales > Burkholderiaceae_C > Schlegelella_A. The sequence continues at coordinate 245,139 of CBDFFO010000007.1, forward strand.
CGGCGCACCGCGCATCTCGACGCTCGACAGCAGCACCCAGTAGAGCGAGATGAAGAACGGCATCTGCGCGACGATCGGCAGGCAGCCGCCGATCGGGTTCACCTTCTCCTCGCGATAGATGCGCATCATCTCCTGCTGCATCTGCTGGGGCTTGTCTTTCAGCCGCGCGCGCATCTCCATGATCTTCGGGTTGATGGCCTTCATCTTCGCCATCGAGCCATAGGCCTTCGCGTTGAGCCAGTAGAAGGCGATCTTCAACAGCACCACGAGTCCGATGATCGACCAGCCCCAGTTGTGGAAGATCTTGTGCAGTTGCGTCAACACCCAGAAGAGCGGTTTCGCCAGCACCTTGAAGATGCCGTAATCCTTCACGAGCTCGAGGCCCGGCGCGAGCGCGGCGAGTTGTTCCTCTTCCTGCGGGCCGATCAGCAAGCGCGCGTCGAACGCCTTGCTGGCGCCGGGCTTGATCTCGCCGAGCGGCACCAGCATGCCGACGGAGTAGACGTGCACCTGGCCGTTGGTGGCCGGATTGGTGACGTCGATCTTGCGCGTGAAGTACTCGCGCGCCTGTTTCGGGCCTGCGGCATCGATCAGCCAGGCCGACACGAAGTAGTGCTGCACCATGGCGATCCAGCCGGTGTCGGCGTCGGTCGCGTGGTCGCTCTTTTCTTCTTCCTTGCGACCTTCGATGTCCTTGAACGAGACCTTCCGGTACTTGTCGGCCTCGTCGTAGACGGCGGGGCCCGTGAAAGTCGAATAGAAGCCGGAGCCGCCCGGCGGCTCGATGCCGTCGCGCAGCAACTGGAAGTAGAGGCGCGGCGTGATGGGCTCGGTGCCGACGTTCTTCACCTCGTTCCTGACGTCGATGACGTAGCTGCCGCGATGGAAGGTGTAGGTCTTGACGACCTGCGTGCCGCCGATCACCGGCGACTCGTATTTCACATCGAGCGTGTCTTGGCCCGGCGACATCGTGCGCGCGCCGGGGACCAGGGTCATGGGGGTCACGTGGTTCGGCAGGCCGCTACCGCCGGCCGCGGGGACAAGTCCCGACTGCGCGACATAGAAACGTTCCGCCGATTGATCGAGCAACACCAGGTTCTGGCCGGGCGTGGCGTCGGGCTTGGCGGCGCCGAAGAGCGCGGTGATCGGCGAGTACCAGGGCTTTTCGACGGTGGCCGGTTCCTTCAGAAGCTCCATCCGCGTCAACGTGCCGCCGGCACTGCTGATGTTCGCCTTGACGGTGTCGGTGGTGACGGTCGTGGTCTCGACGTTCTGCGCTGTCGCGACCGCGTCGCCAGCGAGCGGTGCGGACGCCGCAGCGGCGATGGTCGTCGCGGCGCTGGGAGTTGTCGCCGGCGTGGGCTGCGCCGGCGCGGCGTTCGTCGGCGTGTTGGCGTTGGTTGCCGGCATCCCCGGCACACCGTTCGAAGTCGCGACACCCGCGTTGGGTTTGCTCGTGGCCGCTGCGGTGCGGGCGGTGTTTGGCCTGAAGAACGACGGCTGCCCGTTGTGCGTGTTCCACGCGTCCCAGATCAGGAACACCGAGACGGAAAACACCATCCAGAGAATGGTGCGGCGGATGTCGGTCATGGTGACGGTTCTGCAGAAAAGAGATGGGCGAAGCGGCTCATGCCCGTCAGTCGGTGCAGTCGTCGTCGACGCCTCGGCCGATGGCCGCACGCGGCGCACGTAATGCAGATGGAAATTGGAAGTGGGGCCGCGTCGTCGGCACTGGGTCGTGGCCGCCGTCGCACCACGGCGCGCAGCGGGCGATGCGATGCAGCGTGAGGTAAGAACCGACGGTCGCGCCATGCTCACCCAGGGCTTGCAACGCATAGGCCGAACACGTGGGCTCGAACCGGCATGCGTTGCCGAGCCAGGGGCTCAGCGCGAATCGGTAGCCCCGAACGAGGCCGATCAGGGCCTCGCGAGGCAAAGTGAGAAGCGACGCCAGGGTCACGTCGCGCCTGCCATGTTCGGCCGTGCGGCGCCGGGGACGGTGGCTGTCACCGCGACGAAGGCGCTGTCGAGTTCGACTCGCGCGATCTCGCGAAGACGAGTCGAACTCGCGCTGACGAAGGCCTCCCGGTCGAACGGCGCCCGCAGCCGGACGACCCAAAGCCCCGGCGGGAGCTGCCCGCGATGGCGCTCGGCCGCGGCCCGTATCTGCCGTTTCAGCAGCGTTCGCGTGACGGCGCGGCGCGCGTGGCGCTTCGGTACGACGGCGCCTAGCCAATGCGTGCCGACGCGACCGTTGAGGGCGCGGGAAACCAGCTGACCCGGCGACTCATCCACAGGCGTGGAACAAAGGTGTGAGCTGCCTGTTGACAACTCTGTATGGACGGGTCGGGTGGCGGCGCGCATCGGCAGCGAAGCGACCCCTGCCACGTGATGCAACGCGAAATGCGGGGTGTGGGCGCGGCTGCGCGTGAGCAACACACGTTCGAAATCAACCGAACGCACGAGTCGGGCCATCGACGAAGGCAGGGCGACGGACGACGCGCCGCTCGAGCGCGAGCGATCGCTCAGACCGCCAGACGCTTGCGACCTTTGGCGCGGCGCGCGTTGATAACCGCGCGACCGCCTCTGGTCTTCATGCGAACGAGAAAACCGTGCGTCCGCGCGCGGCGGACTTTGGAAGCTTGATATGTGCGTTTCATGAGCGGCCTCTAAAAGAACGCGTGGCGTCGAGACGCCCCGCTGGTTGGCTGACCGGACCGTGCCGCCGCGCTGAAGGTGAGACGCGGGTGACGTGGCATAGACAGGAACCGGCACCCGACAACTCGTAGATGCCCGTCGCCCGTTATGGGTCGCCGATCTGGATAACCCGCGATTACAGCAAGAACCCGCAGGCAAGTCAACGCGTAGCCCGCGACAGCTCGAATACTCGCCTCAACCGCCTCTCGTTTTCACTGTGGATAACTGCTTGCCGCGCGTCCTGCGGCCCGTACAATCGCGCCTCGCAAAAGGAAGTTCTCCACACATGCAATCCGATCTCTGGCAGCGCGGCTGTGAACGCCTCGCGTTCGAGTTGCCCGATCAGCAGTTCAACACCTGGATCCGGCCCTTGCCCGACGCCGAGGTGACCGACCAGGCCGATGGGGGCGCGCTCGTCACGGTGCGCGTGCCGAACCGGTTCAAGCTCGACTGGATCCGCAATCAATACGCCGGTCGCATCGAGAGCGTGTTGACCGAGCTTGCCGGCAAGCCGGTCCGTCTCGACGTCACGCTTGCCCCACGCGACTCGAACGGCACGGCATCGACGCCGGTTGCTCGCGGGGGCGTGAGCGCGGCACTGTCGGCCGGGCTCGAGGCGGCGCGCCTGCAGCCGGGTCGAGGCGCCGATGGCTCGTCGGCCTCGGCCGCCCCCGAAAATCCGGCCTCGTCGACGAGCTCGAGCGGCCTCTACCCGCTGGTGTCGTCGCGCAGCCGCCTCAATTCAAGCCTCAGCTTCGACACGCTCGTGCCGGGCCGTGCCAATCAGATGGCGCGAACCGCAGCACTCCACGTGGCGGGGGCACCGGGGCAGATGTACAACCCGCTGTTCATCTACGGCGGTGTCGGTCTCGGCAAGACGCACTTGATCCACGCGGTCGGCAACGCACTGCTCGCCGACAAACCCGACGCGCGCATCCTCTACCTGCACGCCGAGCAGTTCATCACCGACGTGGTAAAAAATTACCAGCGCAAGACCTTCGACGAGCTGAAGGCGAAATACCACTCGCTCGACCTCCTGCTGATCGACGACGTGCAGTTCTTCGCCGGCAAGGAGCGCACGCAGGAAGAGTTCTTTAACGCATTCGAAGCCTTGCTAGCCAAGCGTGCGCACATCATCATGACGAGCGACACCTATCCGAAGGGACTGGTGGACATCGACGAGCGTCTGACCTCTCGTTTCGACGCCGGGCTCACGGTCGCGATCGAGCCGCCCGAGCTCGAGATGCGCGTCGCGATCCTGATGAGGAAGGCCGACCAGGAAGCGACGCCGATGCCCGAAGACGTGGCCTTCTTCGTCGCCAAGAACGTGCGCGCCAACGTGCGCGAGCTTGAAGGGGCGCTGCGCAAGATCCTCGCGTACTCGCGCTTCAGCCACAAGGAGATCAACATCGGCCTGGCGCGCGAGGCGCTGAAAGACCTGCTGTCGATACAGAACCGGCAGGTCGGCGTGGAAAACATCCAGAAGACGGTGGCCGACTTCTACAAGATCAAGGTCGCCGACATGTACTCGAAGAAGCGGCCCGCCTCGATCGCGCGGCCGCGCCAGATCGCGATGTACATCGCCAAGGAGATGACGCAAAAGAGCCTGCCCGAGATCGGCGAACTCTTCGGCGGGCGCGACCACACGACGGTGCTGCATGCGGTACGCAAGATCACCGCCGAGCGGCAGAAGAACCCCGAGCTCAATCAGCAATTGCACGTGCTCGAGCAGACGCTGAAGGGGTGAGCTCCCTTTGACCCTCCGCTCTGCCCGCGCTGTCAAGCAACAACGCTGGGGACAACTTCCACGTGAACTCGATGATGTCCACAGCGCCACTGTCAAACCCGAAGTTGTTGTCGTTTCGCGAGTCCTCGCCAGGCCCTCGCTGCACACGGTTCGTGGCGGACTAAAGGCTTGATCCGTCAGGCGAAAATGCGCTTGTCCACACATTCGACGCCCCTCTACTATCACTACCAGTTCCAGAGGTTCAAATGATTGTCTTGAAAGCAGCACAAGAAAAAGTTCTGGGTGCTTTGCAAGCGGTGGCCGGCATCGTCGAGCGGCGCCACACGCTGCCAATCCTCGCTAACGTGCTGATCCGCAAGAGCGGCTCGCAGCTCGAATTCACGACCAGCGATCTCGAGATTCAGGTGCGCACAGCGGCCGATCTGGGCGGTGACGCGAGCGATTTCTCGACCACCGTAGGGGCTCGCAAGCTGATCGACATCCTGCGTTCGCTGCCTTCCGACCAGACCGTGACGCTCTCGACCACGCAGAGCAAGCTCACGTTGCAAGGCGGCAAGAGCCGCTTCACGCTGCAGACCTTGCCGAGCGAAGACTTCCCGCTGGTGCAGGAATCGGCCGACTTCGGGCCGTCGTTCAGCGTGCCGCAGAAGGCCTTGCGTGGCCTGATCGCGCAGGTGCACTTCGCGATGGCGGTGCACGACATCCGCTACTACCTGAACGGCATTTTGTTCGTGGCCGAAGGCAAGAGCCTCACCCTGGTCGCGACCGATGGCCACCGTCTGGCGCTTGCGCAGGCCACGCTCGAGGTCGAGATTCCTAAGCAGGAGGTGATTTTGCCGCGCAAGACCGTGCTCGAGCTGCAGCGACTCCTGAAAGACGACGACGGTTCGATCGACATGCGCTTCGCGCCGAACCAAGCCAAGTTCACGTTTGCGGGCATGGAGTTCGTATCGAAGCTCGTAGAAGGCAAGTTCCCCGACTACAACCGCGTGATCCCCAAGAACCACAAGAACCGGGTGACGCTAGGCCGCGTGCCGCTGCTCGCGAGCCTGCAGCGCGCCGCGATCCTGACGAGCGAGAAGTTCAAGGGCGTGCGCGTCAACATCGAGCCGGGAACCCTGCGCATCGCGTCCAGCAACGCCGAACAGGAAGAGGCGATGGAAGAGCTCGAGATCGACTACGGCGGCGACACGATCGAGATCGGCTTCAACGTCACGTACCTCATCGACGCGCTCACCAACATGGGCCAGGAGATGATCACGGTCGAGCTGCAGGACACGAACTCGAGCGCCCTCATCACGGTACCCGAGCAGGCCGGATTCAAGTACGTGGTGATGCCGATGCGCATTTGAAGCGCACCCCCGACGTCCTTCACGAGGCGGGCTTCTGGCCCGCTTCACCGTTTCTAGAGCGGCCGGACTCACGTGCATCGCACGGTCTTCCGGCAACGACAAAACCCGATTTCAGCGTGATCTGAGCGGGCCAACGACGAGCGAGCCACGATGAGCGAACCCACCCCCCTTCCCGCCGACGGCGCCCACGACAGCAGCAAAGGCGACGCGAGCGACCGCGCCAAGTTCGAGGCGGCCAAAGCCGCCGAGGCGGCGCAGGACAAAGCGCTCGACAAGGCGAACGAGACCGAACGCCACGCCGCCGACAGCGCGGCCTACGGCGAAGGCAGCATCCAGATCCTGGAGGGCCTGGAAGCGGTGAGGAAACGGCCCGGCATGTACATCGGCGACACCTCGGACGGAACGGGCCTGCACCACCTCGTCTTCGAGGTGGTCGACAACTCGATCGACGAATCACTCGCCGGCTATTGCGACGACATCGTCGTGACGATTCACACCGACAACTCCATCAGCGTCACCGACAACGGCCGTGGCATCCCGACCGGCGTGAAGATGGACGACAAGCACGAGCCGAAGCGCTCGGCTGCCGAAATCGCGCTCACCGAGCTGCATGCGGGCGGCAAGTTCAACCAGAACAGCTACAAGGTGTCGGGCGGTCTGCACGGCGTGGGCGTGAGTTGCGTGAACGGCCTGTCGAAGTGGCTGCGCCTCACGGTGCGCCGCGACGGCTTCGCGAACTTCATGGAGTTCAAGCAAGGCATCCCGCAGGAGCGCGTGGTCGAAGTGCGCGACGGCGTCGAGGTCTCGCCGATGAAGATCACCGGCGAGACCGACAAGCGCGGAACCGAAGTGCACTTCCTGCCCGACCTCGAGATTTTCTCGAACATCGACTTCCACTACGAGATCATCTCGAAGCGGCTGCGCGAGCTGAGCTTCCTGAACAACGGCGTGAAGATCCGCCTCGTCGACGAGCGCAACAACCGCAGCGACGACTTCGCGTTCGCAGGCGGCGTGAAGGGATTCGTCGAGTACGTGAACGCCGGCAAGAAGGTGCTGCACCCGAACGTGTTCGCCGCCACCGGCCACAAGATGAGCGACCAGCAGACCGACATCGTGGCCGAGGTCGCCATGCAGTGGAACGACGGCTACAGCGAGAACGTGCTCTGCTTCACCAACAACATCCCGCAGCGTGACGGCGGCACGCACCTCACGGGTCTGCGCGCCGCGATGACGCGCGTCATCAACAAGTACATCGACGACTCGGAGGTGGCGAAGAAGGCGAAGGTCGAGGTGACCGGCGACGACATGCGCGAAGGCCTGACCTGCGTGCTGTCGGTCAAGGTGCCGGAGCCCAAGTTCTCGAGCCAGACCAAGGACAAGTTGGTCTCGAGCGAGGTGCGCGGCCCCGTCGAAGACGTGGTGAGCAAGGCGCTCAACGACTACCTGCTCGAGAACCCCACCGACGCGAAGATCATCGTCGGCAAGATCGTCGATGCGGCGCGCGCGCGCGAAGCCGCCCGCAAGGCGCGCGAGATGACGCGCAGGAAGGGCGTGCTCGACGGCATGGGCCTGCCCGGTAAGCTCGCCGACTGCCAGGAGAAGGACCCGGCGATGTGCGAGATTTACATCGTCGAGGGCGACTCGGCCGGCGGCTCCGCGAAGCAAGGGCGCGACCGCAAGTTCCAGGCGATCCTGCCGCTGCGCGGCAAGATCCTGAACGTCGAGAAGGCGCGCTACGAGAAGCTCCTGACGAGCAACGAGATCTTGACGCTCATCACCGCGCTCGGCACCGGCATCGGCAAGGGCATGGGCGGCGACGACTTCAACGTCGAGAAGCTGCGCTACCACCGCATCATCATCATGACGGACGCCGACGTCGACGGCGCGCACATCCGCACCTTGCTGCTAACGTTCCTGTTTCGGCAGATGCCCGAGCTCGTCGAGCGCGGCCACATCTACATCGCGCAGCCGCCGCTCTACAAAGTGAAGTTCGGCAAAGACGAGCAGTACCTGAAAGACGGCCACGAACTCGACGCGTACCTGATGCGCGTGGCGCTCCGCGACGCCCGGCTCGAGACGGGCATCGAAGGCGCTGCGGTGCTGCAGGGCCCGGCGCTCGAAGCGCTGGCCACGCAATACGTGCTCGCGAAGAACGTCGTCGAGCGGCTGTCGAACTGGATGGACGTCGACGCCTTGCGCGCGATGGCCAACGGCCTCGAGCTCGATCTCGACACGCTTGAAGCGGCCGAGACTTCGGCGCTCGCGTTGAAGGGCGCATTGAACGACGCCGACGTCGCCGCCGAGTTCGATGCACGCACCGACAAGCACGTGCTGCGCGTGAGCCGCATGCAGCACGGCAACGTGAAGAGCAGCGTGATCACCGCCGACTTCGTGCACGGGGGCGACTACGAAGCGCTGAGCGCCGCGGGCAAGACCTTCCGTGGCCTAGTCGGGCCCGATGCCGTCGTGAAGCGCGGCGAAGGCGAGCGGCAGAAACAGTCGCGCGTCGGCGATTTTCGCGAGGCGATGGCCTGGCTCATCGTGCAGGCCGAAAGCGCGGTCGCGCGCCAGCGCTACAAAGGACTCGGCGAGATGAACCCGGCCCAGTTGTGGGAGACCACGATGGACCCGACCGTGCGCCGCCTGCTGCGCGTGCAACTCGACGACGCGATCGAAGCCGACCGCGTCTTCACGATGCTGATGGGCGACGAGGTCGAGCCGCGTCGCAACTTCATCGAGACCAATGCGCTGCGGGCGTCGAACGTCGACGTTTGAGGCGGCGCGCTAACCAGCGGCTGAACGTCACTCAACGCGCGGGCGAAATTGGAGCCAGATACCGTGTGCGTTTTTGGGTTTGATGAGTGCTTCGAGTGGTGCGGCAATGACCAGAGCGTTGGAACCGGAAGTTCCCAGGGCCGCGGCTGACTCAGCCGTTGCACGGCGGCTTCGAGTCGCCATGACGACTCCAATCACAGGGCGCCCAACGACGATTTGATGCCGTTCCGGCACGATCACGATCCGTCCATTTTCAAGTTCAATCACGTTGGCCTCGATGAGTTCCGGCGCCTCGATCCAGGCCTTCTTTGCGACCGATCCCAGCGCGAGAAGCACTTCTGCCAGTGGATCTCGATCCCGTAAGGCGATCCAGACCTCACTCATCGACACGGCGCCGTTCGCGTGTGCGAAGTGTTCAGGTCGATCCGTCGGCGATCGGTTATCCGACACGAAGAACACGAAGCTGAGTCGTGGGTCATCAAAGGTGACCACGCCGTCCTCCCGGCGGAAAGCGATTTGCCTCTCGGTGAGGGCGGCGACCAGCCGGGCTGTATCGCGGACGTGAAACGATAGGAAGGCGGGCCCCTCTCCTCGTTCGAGATGCTCGCTGTAGAAGGTCGACAAGTCATCCGTGGGCGTAGACGCCGTGATCAACTCTAGCCCGGAGCCGTCCAAGAACTTGATGTGGTTGTTGCGGATGCCGTTGGCGTGCAATCGTCCGGCCTTGACGGAAAAGCCCAGTTGCTCGAAGTCTTTCGAGGCGGCGTCGAGGTCGCGTACAGCCAGCGGAATGTGATCGATACCGACGATGGCGGGCAGTTTCTGCGGGTAGGCCAGCCCAGTCGTGGCCAGGCAGAGGACGAATACCAAAAATAGGTACATCCTGAAATCAGAAATTCGTTCGCGCGTGAGGCTCATTGGCTTGGCTGCTTTGGCCAGAATTGGATGCCTCGCAGGAATTCAACACCGCAAAGCCTGTGCAACAATTTTGTCGTACCAGAAACCCAGTCGCAACGGCTCTTGCGAGCCTCACACCTCCTGTGACGCGATCTGCGGTGATCCGCCGCAAGCGCGTGCGACAACCGTGAGGCCCCTCGATGAACATGACCCGCACGCTTCGACTGACCGTCTTCACCTTGACTTTGCTCGCGGGCACGACCGTGCGGCCGCAAACCGGCCCACAAACGACGCCCATGCCCGCACCGATCGCGGTGGCCCAAGGCAACGTGCCTTACCCTGGTGTGCTGACACTCAGTGTGGACGCGACCGACGTCCCGCGCCATATCTTTCGCGTTCGCGAAACGATCCCGGTCAAGCCTGGCCCGTTGACCCTCTCGATCCCGAAGTGGATCCCCGGCGAGCACGCGCCCAGCGGCCCGATCGCGTTGTTGTCGGGGCTCGTGATCACGGCCAACGGCAAGCGCATCGAGTGGCTGCGCGACACCATCGAGATGAGCGCGTTCCACATCGACGTGCCCGCCGGAGTGAGCGAGATCACGCTCGAACTCGCGCAGCAGGCCGCCGGCTCCGCCTCGTTCACAGGCACCATCGTCACACCGGACATCTTCGTGCTGAAGTGGAGTGCGGTCGCGCTCTACCCGGCCGGCTATGCGGTGAGCAACATCCGCATCCAGCCGAGCGTGAAGCTGCCGACCGGCTGGAAGTTCGCGAGCGGCCTCGACGGTGCCCGAACGACATCCAGCGCGAGGGACGGCGACGTCACGCAGTTCGCGCCCACGAGCTTCGAGACGCTCGTCGACTCGCCGCTCTACGCCGGCCGCCACGTGCGCACCTTCGATCTCGACCCGGGCGCTGCGGTGCCGGTCAGGCTCAACGTCTTCGCCGACGACGAAGCCAACCTCGACGCGAGCACACAACAAATTGGAGCACATCGCAAACTCGTCCAGCAGGCCTACAAGCTCTACGGCTCGCACCATTACGACCACTACGATTTCATGTTGAGTCTCAACGAGGAGATGGGCTTCGTCGGCATCGAGCATCACCGCTCGAGCGAGAACGGCTACTTGCCGAAATACTTCACCGACTGGGACACCATGGCACCGAGCCGCGACCTGCTGCCGCACGAGTACACGCACTCGTGGAACGGCAAGTTCCGCCGCCCCGCCGACCTGTGGACGGCGGACTACACCACGCCTATGCGCGACAGCCTGCTCTGGGTCTATGAGGGCCAGACCGAGTTCTGGGGCAAGGTGCTTGCGGCTCGCAGCGGCTTGTTGACCCCGCAGCAGACACTCGACCAGATCGCCGCACTCGCGGCGCGCCTTGACACCCAGCCCGGCCGCACGTGGCGCTCGTTGCAGGACACCACCAACGGCGAGATCCTCGGTTCGCGCGGGCTGCGTGGCATGAGCAGCTGGCTCCGCGGCGTCGATTACTACGATGAAGGATTGCTGATCTGGCTCGATGCCGACACACTGATCCGCGAGAAGACCAACAACCAGAAATCGCTCGACGACTTCGCGAGAAGCTTCTTCGGCGTCGAAGACGGCTCGCTCACGCCGCTCACCTACACCTTCGCCGACGTGGTCGCTGCGCTGAACGCGGTGATGCCGTACGACTGGGCCACCTTTTTGCGCAGCCGTCTCGACGGCCACGGTCCGGGCGCACCGCTCGAGGGTCTGACGCGTGGCGGCTACCGCGTCGTCTATACCGACACGCCTTCGGAATTCTTCAAGTCGAGCGACGAGATGAGCAAGTCGACGGGCTTCATGTACTCACTCGGCCTCGTCGTCGGCAAGGAGGCGCTGATCACGGAGATTCAGTGGGACGGCCCGGTGTTCAAGGCCGGAGTCACGGTCGGCGCCACGGTGGTGGCGGTGAACGGCGTGCCATTCGAGCCAGGGGTGCTCAAGGATGCGATCAAGGCAGCCGCAAGGCCCAACGCGGCGTCCATCGAATTGCTGGTCAAAGCCGACAATCGTTATCGCACCGTGAAGGTCGACTACCACGGCGGCCTTCGCTACCCGAAACTCGAGCGCATCGGCGATCCCTCGACGTTAGGCCCCGCGTTGCTCGATGCCATCCTCACCGCCAGACCCTGACGCCCGGAGCTTGGGCCGGACAAGGCTCGGCGCGTTTCGGCGTTTATTGGGGGGCTAGCCCAGGACCTCGGGCCCGCACTGTGTGGCCGGGTTCGGGAGTTCCTTGCATTTTTGGGTGGCTCCCGGCTTTAGGCCACCGTCCTTGAGCCGGAAATGCGAAAAGCAGGTCTGGCTTTCGGGCGCCGGATGTCAGACGCTCAGGCGCCGTCAACGACAAGCAACGCGTCATCGAGCCGATGACGCGCCGCAACGACCTCGCACGACAGCTTCCGCTCAGGCCGCCATCGACTCCGTGTGACCCTGCTCTGCCGCGAGCCGTTGTCCGAACACGCGACGGAAGTGAACCAGCGGCGCATCGGCGATGATGGCCATCAGCGGCATGTCGGGATCGAGATCGATCGCGACCTGCTGCGCCTCGATGAGCGCCTTGTCTTCCATGAAGCCTTCTTCGAGGCTGTTGCGAGTCGAGAGCGCGATGTTCGAATCGCGCAGATCGAAGTCGTGCAGGTAGTTCCAGAAGAAATGCGTGGTGCGCCGTGTCTCGGGCGTCATGAACTGACAGTTGCGGTACTGGCGCGCGCCTTCCCGGTTGCCGTTCTCGGCGCCGCTGCCGGACGGTGCGAAGAGCGTCTCCATGAAGAACATGCCCGGCACGCGCATCTCGCCGATGTTGCGGCGATCGACCTTCGCGGTCTTGTCGGGGATCACCTTCTTGTGATACGGCGGCGCGTCGCTGTCCATGTTCCAGCGCTCGACGCGAAAGCCGTCGGCGAGGCGCTCCATGTTGATCTTCTTCGTCTTGTACGCGTACTCCTCGGAGCCGCCGAGCGTCTTCGTGTGCACGAAAGCGAGGTGCGCGAAGTCGGCGAGGTTGTCGACGATGAAGAGCCAGTTCGCCTTGTAGTGCATATAGCCCGGCATGCCTCGCCACGCCGGGTCGTGCAACGGCGCGTAGTCGGGAACGCTCGCCACGTCGGCGAGCGCCGGGTCGCCCATCCAGATCCAGACCAGATGATCGCGTTCCACGATCGGAAAGCTGCGCACGCCGAGCTTGGCAGGAATGATGTCCTGCCCCGGGATCTGCACGCACTTGCCGGTCGCGTCGAACTTCATGCCGTGATACATGCAGCGGACGCAATCGCCCTCGATGCGGCCCATCGAGAGCGGAGCCCCGCGGTGGCAACAGCGGTCTTCGAGAGCGACGATTTTGCCGCTCTCGCCGCGAAAGATCAGGACCGGCTTCTCAAGCAGGGTGCGCGCGAGTTTGGCGCCGTCGATCAGCTCGTGATCCCATGCCGCCACGTACCAGACATTCTTCAGGAACACGGGCTCGTCACGGCTCGTGCTGACGCTCGGATTGAGGGCATTGGCGGGCGACGTGGCGTGAATCGGGATGCTCATGACGGTGTCTCCTGGCGCGGCTGCGCAGTACGGGCGGAGCCTAAGGGCGCGGCAAAGTCTACTGTGCGGGATAAAGCCGCGCATCGGGTTTCCTCCCGCGAATGCGTGAAGATGGGCACTTCGAACACCGTGCCGCGTGTCGGGCACGAAGCCGCTCGTTACGCGATCACCGAAGGAGTACCCGATGCTCGAAAAACTGCCCGACGTGCTCGGGCATGCGCTGCGAGGCCAGCGCGCCGGACTCGACAAGATCGTGCTCCACCAACTCGACCTTCGCCAAGGCGAGGCCGCCATCGATTTGAAGAGTCTGGCGTTCATCGACCATGCGCCGATCCCCGAGCGGTACACGGCCGACGGTGCGGGCGTGTCGCCGCCGCTGCATTGGAGCGCGCTGCCTCCAGGCGCCGATTCGCTGCTTCTCGTCGTCGAGGACGCCGATGCGCCGACGCCGCAGCCGCTCGTGCATGCGATCGTGGTCGATCTGGCCGCCGAAGATGGCGCGTTGGCCGAAGGCGCACTGGCCAGTGCCGGGCATGAGGGCGTGGGTTTGCACGCCGGGCGCAATTCGTTGCTGCAGACGCGCTGGTTGCCACCCGATCCGCCACCGGGGCACGGCGTCCATCGATACGCGTTTCAGCTGTTCGCGTTGGCGGGCGCCGCGCCGTTTACCGACACGCCCGGTCGCGAAGCCGTGCTCGAAACCCTGCGCGAGCACGCGGTGGCGAGTGGCCTGCTGATCGGCACCTACGAAAGGGCCGACACCTCGATCAGGATCGACGCGATCGACGACACCAGGGTCGGCGCCGGACCCGCGACTTGAGCTCCGCGCGACGCAGCCGGGGCGCGCACGAGACAATCGGCGAGTGTGCCCGCAACTCCGTCACGCTCATCGTTCCGTCGACGCCGGCAGCTTGCGCTGTGTCACGCATTTCACCGATCGAGCCTCGGGCCGCGAGTGGCGCGAGATGCACGGCTTCGGCTGGTGCGCCTTCGACGGCAGCGACGCGCTGTGGCTGCTGCGAGAGAAGATCGATCTCGACGCCGTGTACGAGCGCCTGCCGATGTCGCCGGTCCCGCTGGCCGCTTGAGGGCAGAGGCGGCTGGATGAGCGCGAAGCCGTGACGAGCGCGCTGTCACCGACGAGCGCCTTCACCCAGCTGCTGCGCGAGGCGATCGACACGCACCGCTTCGAGAAGCTGGTGCTGGCGAAACGGCGTTCGGTGCCGCCGGATGGCGATCGCGCGTCGGCAGCCTCGGCCGGCGACGACCGCGACCTGAAACGCCTGTCGGTGCGCTTGATCCAGCTGCGCGGCGAGGCAATGCTTTCACTGGTCCTCACCCACGCGACCAAGGACATCACGCGAAATCTTCTAATTGCCGACGGCATCGCCCACATCGAACGGTTGCTCGACGCGACGTTCAGCCACGCGCATCTGACGACGACCGGGGAGAGCATCGAACTTCGCCTCAGCCAGAAAGGTCGGCAGACCTTGCGGCGCACCCCCGCCTCCAGTTCGACGAAGGAGCCCGACCCTCGAAGACACTCCGCGCCGACGTTTTTCGCCGTCGCGCCGGGCGACGGTGAGGTCGACGCGATGTCGCACGACCAGCCGAAGCGGCGCTACGTCGACGTTTGTGCGCCGTATCTCGTTGCCCTCGGCGTTACCGATGCGCAGCATCGCGTGGTGCCGGCGATGGCGCGCAAATGGAAGCAGATCAACAAGTTCGTCGAGATCGTCGATCACGCGCTGGTCACGTCGGGCCTCGCGAGTCCGGCGGTGTCGGCGCGCGGCGCGGAAACGATCCGCATCGCCGACTTCGGCTGTGGCAAAGGCTACCTGACGTTCGCCGTTCACGAGCACGTCCTGCGCGCGCGCGACCTCGCGGTGCGCACCACCGGCGTCGAGCTGCGCGTCGACCTGGTCGAGGCGGCCAACCGCGTGGCCGCGGCCGCGCAGCTCGAGGGTCTGCACTTCGAAGCCGGTGACCTGCGCTCGCATCGACCCCCGGCGCTAGACGTGATGGTCGCGCTGCACGCCTGCGACACCGCGACCGATCATGCGATCCACCTCGGCCTCAACGCCGGCGCGCGCGTGATCATGTGTTCGCCGTGCTGTCACCGCGAGTTGCGTCCACAGATGGCGCGGCCCGCCGCGCTCGACCCGATGCTGCGCCACGGCGTGCACCTCGGGCAACAGGCCGAGATGGTGACCGACAGCCTGCGTGCGCTGTGGCTCGAGGCCGAGGGTTACGACGCGCAGGTGTTCGAGTTTGTCGCGCTCGAACACACCTCGAAGAACAAGATGATCCTGGCGGTGAAACGCGCCGACACCGAGTCCCCGAAAGCCCGGGCGTTGGCGATGGGGGCCCGCGAGGAGATCGCGCGCATCAAGGCGTTCTATGCGATCGATGAGCAGTGCCTCGAGTCGTTGCGGCGGGCTCACGCGAAAGCTTCCGGCGCCAGCGAGACGAACGCCCTCAGCGGCGGTTGAAGCGCTGAACTCGATGCAGGCGGTCGGGCGGTCGCGAGCGCGTCGACCCGATTCTCTCTGTCACCCCCGATGCGCTGCTGCACGCCCGCGCCGCGCGACATCGCGGCCCGAGGACGTGGGACGCTTTGATCATGAGCTTCTGCCTGACCGCGTTCGCGCGCTGCAGCGAACGCGCTTCGGCGCCGTTCGTTTGACTCAGGTGCAGGGAACGATGCGGAACTCGACCCGGCGATCGAGCACGTCGAAGCCGTTGTCGGTGCCGCTGCCGACGATGTTCTCGCGAAAGCCGACGCCGATCGCGGTCGTCTTGGCGGCGAGTGCCGGGGCTTCGGCCGCGAGCTTCTGGCGGATCACGACGGCGCGCTTTTCCGACAAGGTTTCATTGACGTTGGGCGGCCCGCTGTTGCTGGTGTGGCCGACGACCTTCATGCACTTGCCGGTGTACACCGTTTCGCGCGCGATCTGGCGCAGCCACATGCCGTACGAGCCGCTGATCTTGCTGTCCTGCCAGAACTCGGTGCTGCCCGGGTTGAACAGGAATTTCACGCCGAGTTCGTTGTACGCGATGCCTAGCGCGACCACCTTGCCGAAGGCCTGCTCGGCTTCGACGGTGCGGCCCAGCTTCATGTTCGCGAGGTAGATCCCGCTCTGCACGCGCAGCTGTTCGCCGGCTGGCGTCGACAGCACGCTCTGGTACTGGCCGAGCGCGTCGCGATAGCGCTCGGCGTTGTAGAGGGTGGTCGCCTCGTTGATCACCGCGGCGGCGGCGATGCGCTCGAGGTAGTAGGTGTCGGCACGTTTGCCGGCCTTGGTGGCGGCGGTCCGCGCATAGCCTTCGCTCACCTTGTCCTTGATGATGATCGGGCTGTCGCGGAAGTATCTCGACGGGGAGTTGTCCAGGTTCTCCTCAAACGACAGCGCCGTGGCCTGGGCCACGACGTTGCCGGTCTTCAGATCGGTGAGCGCGAGGTTGAGGCGGACGCTGCGCTTGGCCGCCGCGCTCACCGCGCGCGACATCGTGCCGGTGAGGAGGTACTGCGCTTTCTGCAGGTTGGCTGGCTGGAACGCCAGCATCTCGAACCGGTCGTAGCGCAACGACATCCGTTCGGTGACGAGACGCTCGAGGTTGACGGTGGTGGCGGTGGCCTGTTCGCCGGTGGTGTCGAGCATCGGATCGAGCACGATTGTGCGACGCGGTGCTTTCGGGTCGGCCGGTGACAGCATCTGTTCGAGGCTCGCCAGGAACGCCGGCAACTTTCCGGTCTGGGCCACCAGATCATCGGTGGCGTTGGCCGCAGCCTTTTCGAAGGCGACCGGTTCTTCTGCGCCGCAGGCAACGAGCAAGCTGACGGCGAATGCGAACCCGATGCCGCACCACAGCCGCTGCAACGAAAGGCCGGCGGCACCACGTTCGACGGCGGCGCCTTGCGGCGTCGACACGGGCACGGGCGACCCGCACAGGCTCATCGCTGGCACTCTTTCTTGTAGAACGCCGCGTCCGCCGGCGTCATGGGTTCTAGCGACACCTTTTGCAGGATCTCGACGCAACGCGCTTGCCGGCTCGACTCGGATATCGGCTGCGGGCTGTCGGCTGCCGGCGCGGTGCCCGGGCGGGCCCCGGTGGCTTCGGGAACAGCCGTCCGCGCGACGGCGTCGGGTGGCGGCAGCGGTGCCATGGCCGTGCCCGGCGGGCGTGCAGGCGTGGCCGGCGCGGCGACGGGCGGCGGCGAGATCGTGGCTTGCGGGATGGCAAGGACCGGCGCCTCGGCGTTGCCTTCGACATCCGACTTCGCAAGCCACACCGCGAGACCGATCAGCGCAAGCGAGAGGATCGCGATGCCCGCCTTGGCGGCGATACCGAAGCGCTCGAAGAAGGGCCTGAATTCGAGCGAGGCCGAGAAATCGACGTCAGGATTCACTTCCGATGGTTCGCCCGAGCGCTCGTGGGCGGCCGCGATGCGCGCGGCGCGGGGCGACAGTGTTTTTTGGGCGGGCTTGCCGCCGGCCGCCGTGTGGGTGGCACCGTGCGCCCTCGAGCCCGCCGGCATCGAGTCGAGGGCGCCGGGCTTGCTGCTTGACGGTCGGCCGAGCGCGCCCGGGCGGCTGCGTGAACCGCTCGCGCCGAGTTCGCCCGGTCGGCTCGAGCCGCCCAATTCATCGGGCCGGCTGTGGCGACCGGCGCTGTCGAGCACACCCGGGCGGCTGTGGCGCGCGCCGGAGCTCAACCCACCGGGCAACATGGTCGAAGGTGCGTCGTTGAACGCGCCAGGGAGCGAGCGCCGCGCAGCGATGTTGCTGGCATGGCCGTTCGGCACCGTGATTTCGTCGGGCCCACGTGTCGTGTCGACCACAAAGGGCTCGAGCATGAGGTCGCGCAGCGCGCTGAGCGCGATCGCTTCGTTCGGGGCCTCGATGTCGTGCATCAGGTTGCGGAACTGCGCATGATCGCGCGGCCGCGCGTCGGCTTGCAACGACAGTGCGGCGTCGATCGCGTGCAGGAACGAGTCGCTGTAGAGCGAGGCCGCGGCATCTCTCAGCTTTAACACACCGTCGCGTGCGAGGCGCTCGGGTGCGGGCATTGGCGCCACGCCCGTGATCGCGGTGTAGAGCACCGCCGCCAGCGCATACAGGTCGGTCCACGCGCCTTGTGTTCCGGGCGCGCCGTCGCCGTACTGCTCGATCGCGGCGTAGCCGGGCTTTAGCGACATCGCGAGCGTGTGGGTCTCGCCCTCGACGACGCGACGAGCGGCCGCGAAATCCAGCAGCACCGGGCCGAGTTCGGTCAGGCGGATGTTGTCCGGACCGATGTGGTGGTGGTAGAAGCCGGCCTCATGCATCACGGTCACGGCGTCGAGGATCGGCCGCAGCCAGGTGCGCAGTTCCGCTTCGGTCGGGACGTGGCCGAGTTCGGCCAACGCATGGCTGAGGTCCGGTCCCTCGTAATACGGCATCACCATGTACGCGGTGCCGTTCTCTTCCCAAAAGCGATAGACCTTGACCAGCGATGGATGATCGAAACGCGCGAGCAGACGCGCCTCGTTGAGGAAACTTTTCAGGCCCGCGCGATACGTGTCCGCGCTTTGATCCGAGCGCACGCCGACGAACGATGCAGCGGCGGCCCGCTTTGCCATTGAGACCGGCATGTATTCTTTGATCGCCACCCGCCGCCGCAACGAATGGTCGTGGGCGATGTAGACGATCGCGAAGCTGGCCTCACTGAGCACGCCCGTGATCTCGTAGTCGCGCAACCGGGTGCCGACTGGGAGCGCGTGCACGCCCGACGCGTTGCCGCGCGCGCCGCGTCCCGCCGTGGCTCGCGCGCTGCCGTTGGCACGGGTGCGCTCGTGATCAGGCGTCGCTGGCATCAAAGGATTGTTCGCGGGAGGCATTGAGCGGGCGGTCTTTGGTGGCGCGCAGCCAGGGCAAGCACTTGCGCACAACGTCAATTGTCACGCCAGGGGGGTGCGTACTCCGGATCCAAACCCTTCGGCGCGGGGCACGAATTCACGTGTTCGTCGTACCTGGACATCGCCGACGGAACAATCACCACGGTGCACCGAAGCTCGCGTCACCTGCCGGGGCTGCTTCTTCGAGTGTCGGCTGAGCCCTCACGGCTCTCGGTCCAAGGGACGCGCACGTGCCGTGCCGGATGGAGCTTCGTCAGGCGCCGAAGAAATGCTTAAAGACTTCGGGCGCGTGAACCTCGCGCATCGCAACCCCTTTGACCGGTTCCCGAAAGGGCTGTTCCGGCAGACTGTCGTCAAGTTCAGCGGGCCGCGTCGCGTCCCATGCAGCCGAGGCATGCTCGAGCTCGTGGTGGATCGCGATCGGCGGTCGACGCGGGACTTTGGGCTGCGCTGCCCGGCCTCGGGCGACGAGTCGCTCCGACAACGAATCGGCCAGCGAAGGCAATTCCTCCCATTCGATCGCGCCCTGGTGGTCGCGTGGACGGAACAGATCAGAGAGGTGGATGGCGGACGGCGTGTAGTGCATGGCGATGGGCCCGGTCGCGTTCGATGATGTGGACTATCAAACGCATCTCCTGGTCATGCTGGGCCGATAAGACCCCGAATGGCGAGCCAGTTCCACAAGCCTTAAAAACGCGAGGGCGCCGTGAAATGTCGGCACCGCTCGCCCTACCGAAGTGGCTTGAGCCTCAACGCATGCGCACTTCGCCGTGTTCACCCAGATTGATCGGCGGCTTTCCGGTCACCACCGCCTTCGCCATCTCGAACATCTGAACGATCTTGCTTTCCTTCACGTCCCAGAAATTGGCGTGGATGATGCGGACCTCGACCAGCGCCAGATCCGGGTCGGCAGCGCCGCCCGGAAACCACGCCTCTGCCATCTTGTTCCAGAGCTGCTGCTTCTTGGCCATGTCTTCGATGATCGCTGCGGTGCCCGACACCGAGACGTAACTGTCGTTCGACGGGTTCGCATAGACGACGTTGACCGTTGGGTCGGCCTTCACGTCATCGACCGGGTCACCCTTTTTCGACATGAAGAACCAAAGGCTCTTTGTTTCGTCGATGTCCTTGTTTTGCGTGGTCATCGGACGCGCGTGCAAGTGGCCGTTCGCGTGTCGTGTCGTGAACATCGCGAACTTGATGTCCTTGATGAGCTCCCAGAGCAGCTTCGTCTGGTCGTCGGTCGTGTTCGTCATGGGATGCTTTCGCTGTGTCGTCAATGGGGCCCCGCATGCGATCGCGCCTGGAGCCTGAAAACCATTGAAGCATCGCGCAAAAGAAAGCCCGGTCAGGCTGGACCTGACCGGGCTGTAGGACGAGCGCCGCTTCGGGCGTCGACTCACTTCTTCATTTCATCCTTCTTCATCATGGCGTCGTCCTTTTTCATCATGGCGTCGTCCTTTTTCATCATGCCGTCGTGCTTCTTCATCATGTCCGAGCACATGGCGTCTTTCTTCATCATGGCATCGTCCTTCTTCATGCCGTCCTTCTTCGCCATGGCCATGTGATCTTTGCATTCCTCCATGGTCATCTCTTTCTTCATCATGGGATCGGCCTTCTTCATGTCGTCGGCGGCGAAGGTCGAAGAAGCCACGGCACACAGGGCAGCGGTGATCAGGGTGGTGGAGAACTTGTTCATGGGTTTCCTCTGGGGCTGATGACGGTGGACCGTCGGGTTTGAATGCGGCAGCCCGGAGAGGGGTGCCAAACGTGGGTCGGATGACCACGCGAGATCTTACATCCCTGCGGGGGATGCCGCTTCCAGCTCACCGCCGCCTGTCAGCGGTTGGCGTCGGGCAGGACTAAGAACGACGCGGCGTGCCGCAAATCGGCGAGCCACGCAGCGTAGGCTGCCGCCTTGTCGGCCGGATCCATGCGCAACAAGGCCGAGGGGTGGAGTGTGATCAGAACGCGCAGACCATCGCTGCGCGTCAGCCACTGCCCGCGCAAGCGTGTCACCGCGACCGCGCTGCCCATCAGTTGCCGCGCAGCCGTCGCGCCTAGGGCGACGAGCGCTTCGGGACGGACCAGGGCGATTTCGCTTTCGAGCCAGTGAAGACACGCGGCAGCCTCTTGTTGCGCGGGCGTCTTGTGGATGCGCCGCTTGCCGCGCAATTCGAACTTGAAGTGCCTGACCGCGTTGGTCACGAACACTGCGTCACGCGCGACGCCCAGGTCGCCCAGCGCGCGGTTGAAGAGCTGGCCGGCCGGGCCGACGAACGGCCGACCGGCCAGGTCTTCCTGGTCGCCGGGTTGCTCGCCCACGAACATCAGGCGCGCATGCGCCGGGCCTTCGCCCGACACGGCCTGCGTCGCATGCTCTCCGATCGGACACGCGCGACAGCATTCAGTGAGTGCGCGCAACTGCGCCAGCGAAGTCGGCGCTTCGTCGTGCGGCGTCGCGCTCCGGCCGGCGCTGAAGACGGGCCTCGCGTCAGTGCCCGCATCGAGCGTCGATGCTTGGAAGCCGGGGCGGATGCGCCGCTTCGGCTCGCTCGGTGGCTCGTCGATCATCTGTCGGCTGCGCTCGTGAGCCTGCGCGACCAGCGGCGAGATCAGTTGCGCTTCTGGCAAGTTGTGCCAGTAACGCCGCGGCATCTCCTTCTGCATCATCGCGACCTTGAGCCGCGCCGGGTTGAAGATGTGCTGGTAGTAGGTGAGCCAGAGCGATTCGCCGGCATCGGCCGGCGGTGCCTGGCTGCGATCTGCGCCGGCTTCGAACTCGAGCGCCACACCGTTCCAGCGCACGCAACGTTCGGGAGTGAGGATGGCCCAGCGCATGTGCGTGAAACGACGCGCGAAGAACGGTGCGGCGGCTTCGACGATGTGATGTTCCGGCTCGAACCACGCGACGTGCAGAGGGCCGTGGGCGATGGCGGCGCCGTCGCTCGTCGACGACGGCATGCCGGTGCTTGGCAAGATGCGAAAGCGAACGAAGGCCTTCATCTTGTGGATGTCGCGGCGCACGGCCTGCGCCATCTGCTGTGCACGCACCCAATCGGCATCGAGCACGTCGTGGCGCAGCGACGGTTCGCGCTGCAGTCGCCACAGCCATCGATAGAGCAGGCCGAAGCGGTCGGGGTCATGGTGCAGGGCGACCGTCTGGCAGAGCGTGAGGAAGCTTGCGGGCGCACCGACCGCCGGCGCACCGGCCGGGGCCGGCGTGGCGGCGGTATCGGCAAACAGATCGGCCAACGGGTCGGCAGCGGTATGCCAGCTCACGAGTTCGGGCGGCACTTGCGCGGCCCAGAGCTCGCGACACGCGGCGCGAAAGCCGTCAAGATCGGTCGCGCTGGCGAGGATCACCTGGCGGTGCGACGATCCTGCAGCGGAAGGGTCCGATGCCATCGGGCTTCAGGCGTCGCCGAACAACGACGCTTGCATCGCCACCGGCGCGACCCGGCCTGCGAGATCGGTCGCATCGAGCGAGCGGCCGGGCTGGTGGTCGGCCACGACCACGAAAGGCAGCACCTTGCGGAGCGGCACATGCAGGCGCTCGAGATCGGCCGCCCGGATTCGCCGCACGCGTCGCGCCTGCAGCAAGCGCTGCACGGCTTTGACGCCGAGCCCGGGCACCCGCAACAGCAGACCCTTCGGCGCCCGGTTCAAGTCGACCGGAAAGCGGTCGCGATGCGCCAGTGCCCATGCCAGTTTCGGATCGACGTCGAGTGAGAGCATGCCGGCGTCGTTGTCGGCGAGCTCGTCGTGTGCGAAGCCGTAAAAGCGGAACAGCCAGTCGGCCTGGTAGAGACGATGCTCGCGAATCATCGGCGGCGCCTTCAGCGGCAGCGCGCGAGAGGCATCGGGAATCGGGCTGAATGCCGAGTAGTACACCCGTTTCAAGCGGTACGAGCCGTAGAGCGTCGCGCTGGTCGCGAGAATGGTGCGATCGGAGGCGGCATCGGCGCCGATGATCATCTGCGTGCTCTGGCCGGCTGGCGCGAAGCGCGGCGCGCGCGCGCGCTTCGGAGGCAGCGCGATCTGCGACGAGACGGGGACCGGCTTCGCCGCCTCCTTCGCATCGTCGATGTGGATGCGGAGCTTGCCCATCGATCGCCGGATCGACGCGAAGTCTTTTTCCGGCGCGAGTTCGGCCAGTCCCTGCACCGTGGGCAACTCGATGTTGATGCTCAGGCGGTCGGCGTAGCGACCCGCGCGCGCCAGCAGCTCAGGGCTCGCCTCGGGGATCGTCTTCAGATGGATGTAGCCACGAAAGTCATGATCCTCGCGCAGCGAGCGCGCGACTTCGACGACCTGCTCCATCGTGTAGTCGGCGTTGCGGATGATGCCGGAGCTGAGGAACAGGCCCTCGATGCAGTTGCGCCGGTAGAAGTCGAGCGTCAGGTCGACGACTTCTTTCGTCGTGAAACGTGCCCGCGGCACGTTGCTGGTCACGCGGTTTACGCAATAGAGGCAGTCGTAGAGGCAGAAATTGGTGAGCAGGATCTTCAGCAGCGAGATGCATCGGCCGTCGGGCGCGTAGCTGTGGCAGATGCCCGAGCCCTCAGTCGAGCCGATGCCCTTGCCGCCCAGCGAGTGGCGCTTGGTGGTGCCGCTGGAGGCGCAGGACGCGTCGTACTTGGCTGCGTCGGCGAGGATGGCGAGCTTGCGATCAAGTTCCATGGGGCGGGGTGGCGATGCGACGGCCGCAATCGCCTGTCATCTGTGAGCTGTACGAATATACAGGCCACCCGGCCCCGCACGAACATGCAGGGCTTGATGCGTTCACGGCAATCGCCGCGCCTTCCTGAACACGATCACGTGTTGCCACGGAAGCTCGTCGGTGCGTTCCCACACCAGCGCCTGCCCGGAGGCTTCGCGCTTCACCTGTGCCTCGCTCATCCTGTGAAGGGTTTTGATCGGCACGTCCTTGTCTTCGGCGCGGTACTCGACGAAAACGACGCGGCCGTCGGGCTTCAACGCCCTCACGATGCTCGCGAGCACCTCGTACGGAAATTCGAGTTCGTGATAAACGTCGACCATCACCGCGACATCGATGCTCGCGGGCGCGAGCTTGACATCGTCGACCGCGCCCAGCAGCGGCTTGACCTGCGCCAGCTGCTCCTTGCGCGCCATTGCTTCGAGCATCCGGACCATGTCGGGCTGCACGTCGACCGCGAACACGCGTCCGCTCGGGCCGACGACGACCGCCATGCGACGCGAAATGTAGCCGGTGCCCGCACCGATGTCGGCGACAACCATGCCGGGCTTCAACATCAGCAGTGGCAACAGCAAGTCGGTGCGTTCTTCCTGCTCGCGCTCGGCGCGTTCGAGCCATGCCGCCCCTTGCCAGCCCATCACGTGCGCGATCTCCCGGCCCATGTAGCGCTTGCCGATGCCGTCGGCGCTCGGCGTCGACGATTGATAGCGCGCCGTGTCGGCGGCCTCCGCCGCACCCGCCAGCGCGGCCGTGAAAAGCAGTGCCTGGGCCAGCACCGACAAGGCGGCCCGTGCGCGATTCGTTTTCATCGAGTGGTCAAGCCGTTCGGGACGGTGATTTTCGGGTTTGCGCCGACTTCTTGGCGGCGGGTTTCTTCGGCGTCGCTTTTCGCGCGGTGGTGTTCTTCTCAGCCACCTTTTTAGATGCCGTTTTCTTCGCCATGGTCTTCTTGGCCGCAACGGATCGCTTGGCCTTTTTCGCGGCCACGGTGGTCTTGGCCGATTGCTTGAAAGACGTCGCGCTCGGCGCGCCATCGCTGCCGGGCTTTCTCATCTTCTCGCCGCTGCCGTGCGCGATGCGCTGCTGCTTGGCGTGGATGTTGGCATAGAGGCCGGACTTGGCTGTGCTCATGGCAATCCTCCTTCGAATTTCGATCGCATCACACGGGCACGTTGAATACCTGGCGCAGATACGCGAGAAAAGTCTCGTCGTCGCACAGCAGCTTGCCCGGGCTGTCAGACAGCTTGGCCACGGGTTGGCGGTTCGCGTGGGTGAGCTTCATCACGATGTGCAAGGTCTGCAACCCCATGTCGTTCGTGAGGTTGGTGCCGATGCCGAAGCCGGTCTGTGCACGATCGGCGAAGTGGCGATAGAGCTGGATCGAGCGTTCGAAGTCGAGCCCGTCGGAGAACACCAGTCGCTTGGTGTGGGCGTCGATCCGCAGCTTCTCGTAGTGCGCGAGGGCCTTTTCGCCCCACACGAATGGGTCACCCGAATCGTGGCGCAGGCCGTCGAAGAGCTTCGCGAAGTAGAGGTCGAAGTCGGCGAGGAAGGCGTCCATGCCGACCACGTCGGTCAGCGCGGTGCCGAGGTCGCCGCGGTATTCCTGCACCCAGTCCTCGAGGGCGGCACGCTGAAAGTCGCGCAGGCGCACGCCGAGCGTCTGGTAGGTCTGCAGGTACTCGTGCGCCATCGTGCCGATCGGCACCAGATTCAGGTCGCGCGCATAGAGCACGTCGGACGCGCCTTTGAAGAATTGCGGCACGTCGCGTTTGAGCGTGACGAGCACCTCGCGATGCCATTCGCGCGAGAAACGTCGGCGCACGCCGAAATCGAAGAACTCGAACGGGTTCTGACGGCGCGGCTCATCGCGCTCGAAACGGCGCAGGTGGTCGACCTTGGCCGCTAGGCGACGGCGACCCTCGGCCCACGCGGCGGCCTGGTCGAAGCGCCCGAAATACAGCTCGTTGACGATCGCGAGCACGTATATCTCGAAGGCCATCACGTGCACCTGCGGGCCGCTCGCGACGATCTCGAGACCGACGCCATCGGCGGCGATGCGCGCGACGATGAACTCGCGCTGGAACCGGAAGATGCGCAGGAAATCGATGAAGTCGGAGCGCATGAAGCGCAGCGACGCGAGGTACTTGAGCTCGTCGGACCGATAGCTGAGCTCGCAGAGCGCGTCGAGCTCCCGGTTCACCTCGCCGACCAGATCGGCGAGCGGATACGACGGCTTGTTGCGGCAGACGAAGGTGTACTCGGCCTGAGTTTGCGGATGTCGATGCAGCATGGTCTGCCACATCGTGAACTTGTAGAGATCGGTGTCGAGCAGGCTCGTGATGACGGGTTGCATCGAGGCTTTCGAGGGGCCGACGTGGCGCCGACTTGAACGGGACAAGCCGACGATAGCAAGTCGTGGACGCCGAGCTCGCTCACCGCGCGCTCGCACAGGGATGACCCTCAGACGCGCTTCGCGGCTCGACCGGTCACGAGCAGGGGATAGCGCGCGTCGCGATGATCGAGCTCCTCCCGGGTCAGGTCCTCGACCGCGAGCCCTTGCAGAAAGGCGGTCGAAGACAGCACGTTGCCGTGAGCCTGGACCTGGACGTTCGACACGCCGAAAGCATCGCCAAGCAGGCGGCCGAAAGACTGATCGGTGAAGCGCCAGTGTTCACCCCAGCGATCGCGATCGTGGGGGCTCGTCTGGCTGATGCCCGGCACGGTCGAGAGCAGCACGCCGCCGGGTTTCAGGATGCGTCGGATCGTGGCGACCGCGCTGCGCAAGTCGTAGATGTAGGTGAGCGTCTGGGTACAGATGAAGCAGTCGAAGCGATCGTCGGCCAGATGGCGCGCATCGACGAGATCGGCGACGACGGTCGCGGCCGGGTTGCTCTCGTCGGCGTGCAGGATGTCGCTCGAGGTGACCCGCGCGGCGCCGAACCGTCGGGTGTAGGTGTCTTCGCCAACTTCGAGCACATGGCCGCGCACATCGCTCGCGTGCGCGGCGAGGAAACCTTCGATGTAGTGGCGGTCGATCGGCTTGCCCCGGCCGAGGCCGAAGCTGGCATCGACCGGCGCGAGCTGGCGCAGGTCGCCGAACTGGATGGGTCGTGGCACGGGTGTCCTTGCGAACTGTCGCAGCGCGCAGGGCAATCGGCAGACCGGACTTCTTCTCGGTCAGATGTCGAAGAACACGGTCTCGTTGTCGCCTTGCAGGCGAATGTCGAACCGGTAGACCGCCGTTTCGCCATGCACGGCGGTCGGCTGGCGCTCGGCGACCAGGGTCGCGCGGCGCTGTTCCCACTCGATCAGGTTCAGCACCGGATCCTTGGCATTGAGCGCCGCCTCGTCGCTGAAATAGAGGCGGGTGTTGAGGCCGACGTTGATGCCGCGCGCCACCACCCAGACGTTGATGTGCGGCGCCATCACGTGTCCATTGCGGCCTTCAACTGGGCCGGGCTTGACGGTGTCAAAGCTGAACACGCCGCTCGAAAAGTCGGTGCAGCTGCGGCCCCAGCCGCGAAAGCTCGGGTCGATGGCCTTGCCGACCTGGCGATCCCCCGGGTGCGCGTAGCGACCCGCGGCGTTCGCCTGCCAGATTTCGATCAGCACGTCTTTCAGCGCGGTGCCGATGCCGTCGAACACGCGGCCTTCGATGCGGATGCGTTCGCCGAGCGTCTCGGGCCCGACCAGCACGCTGCCGAAGTTGTTCTCGAAGATCTCGAAGCCGGCCTGTTGCGGCGCGAGGCCGATGTGCACATACGGGCCGGCGGTTTGCGATGCGGTCTCGCGCATCAGCGTGCTGTCGTGCGCGAGCTTCATGGCGGGCCGGCTTCGTCTTTGTCGGTCGATCGACGCTTGGCGTTTGCGGCCGTGGTCGCCTTGCCGCCCACCGATCGCAAGGTTCGCACCGGGCTCACACGCGGTGCCTGGGGCGCGCTGGCATCGGCGTCTTGCGACGTTCGTTGCACGTGGTTCTCGAACAACGTCGCGCGATGGCCGCGCAGCACGATGTCGAAACGATACGCGCGGCTGTCGAGCTGCACGAAGGCACTGCTGTCCTGCAGCGCGATGAGGCTGCGAACCTGTTCTTCCCCCGGCGCTACGCCGAGGATCGGACAGGTGCGGATCAACGGGTCGCCTTCGAAATACATCTGGGTGACGAGACGCTGCACCCAACCGTCACCGGAGATCGCGAAGTGGATGTGCGCGGGCCGCCAATCGTTGACGCGGTTGCGCCACGGGTAGGGACCGGGTCGGATGGTGCGGAACGCGTAGTAGCCGCCGGCGTCGGTGAGCATGCGACCGCAGCCACCGAAATTGGGATCGAGTGCGCCGATGTACTGGTCCTTCGGATGGCGGTAACGACCGCTCGCGTTGCATTGCCAGACTTCGACCAGCGCGTTCTTCACCGGGCGACCGAGCTGGTCGTGCACATGGCCGTGAACGATGGTGCGCTCGCCGATGGGCAGGCCGTCTTTTGCGCAGTTCATGATGAGGTCGTTGTCGAGCGGGCCGAGCTCTTCCGCGCGGAACACAGGCGCCGTCACTTCCGATAGCGACTGCTGCAACGAGATCAGCGCGAGCCGCGGGCTGCGCAACACGCTGGTCTTGTAGGCGGGGGTCAGAGCCGCCGGATGCGACGTGGTGTCGCGCATCAGGAATTCGGCGTCGTGTTGCGGGCTGCGTGCCATCGGGGTCTCCGGTCAGGCCACCGACTGCGCGGTGCGTTTCCGATTCTACGGAGCCGGGCTTTGTGAACCTTCGAGTGCGCTCACGAGCGCCGACTTTCGGCTCGAAACGGGATCGTCCAATCGCGAACCCGTGGCCACGCACGCGGTCAAAGGCGCGAGCGTGCCGGCTCCATCGGCTTGTGCGTAGATCGCCCGCGTCGCAGCGACCGCGCGAGCCACTGCACACCGTCGTCGACGAACGTGAACACCACGGGGATCACGAGCAGGCTGAGGAAGGTCGATGTGATCAAGCCTCCGATCACGACGATCGCCATCGGCGCGCGGAAGCTCGGGTCGACGCCGATGCCGAGCGCGATCGGCAGCATGCCGGCACCCATCGCGAGCGTCGTCATGACGATGGGACGGGCCCGTTTGCTGCAGGCGTCGATGAGCGCATCCATGCGCGTCATCGCGCGATCGCGGCGCGCCATGATCGCGTACTCGACCAGCAGGATCGAATTCTTGGTCGCGATGCCCATCAGCATGATGAGCCCGATCATCGAGGGCATCGACAGCGCGGTACGGCTGATGAAGAGCGCCAGGAACGCGCCCGGCACCGACAGCACCAGGGCGACCAGGATCGTCGCCGGTTGGACGAAGTCTCGGAACAACAGCACCAGCACGACGTAGATGCAGGCGACGCCGGTCAGCATCGCCACGCCGAAACTGTCGAAGAGATCGGACATCGCCTCGGCGTCGCCGAGCTCGGTGGGCGCCACGCCTGCCGGAAGACGCTGCATGGTGGGCAACGCGAAGACCTTTTTCTGCACCTCGCCGAGCGGCAGACCGTTCAGTTCGATCTCGAGCACGGTGTTGCGGACCCGGTCGTGGCGCTGCAGGAGCGCCGGCCCGCTGTCCATCGCGAGCGTGGCGACGTTGCCGAGCTGCACCGGCCCGCGCACGCCAGGCACCGCGAGCCGCGACAGCAGGTCGAGGTCGGTGCGGGCTTCCGGTGCGAGCTTCACCATCACGGGCACCTGTCGGCTCGACAGATTGAGTTTGGCGACGCTCTGACTGTAGTCACCCGCGGTGGCGATGCGCAGGGTCTCGGCGATCGCGGTGGCCGTCACGCCGAGGTCGGCGGCGCGTGCGAAATCGGGTCGCACCACGAGTTCGGGGCGAGACAGGCTTGCGCTCGAGGTGACGTTGCCGATGCCGGGAAGAGCCCGAATCTCGCGCTCGACGGCGCGCGCGGTTTCCCGAAGGATGCGATCGTCTTCGCCAGACAGCGACAGCACGTATTTTTCGCTCTGCCCGCCGAGCCCCACCTTGACCCGGGTGCCCGGCAAGACGGCCAGGGCTTCGCGCAGCTCACGCTCGATGACCTGCTTTTTCACGCCCTGACGTTGCGCGCGAGGGGTGAGCTTGATGGTCAAGGTGGCCTTGCGCACTTCGGGCGCACCGCCCGGCACGAACGGGTCGGCGCCGGTCAGGCCGCCTCCGATAGCCGTGTAGATGAGTTTGACGTTGGGATTCTTCTCGATCAGCGCGCGCGCCTTTTCGGCGATCTCCAACGTCTGTTTGAAGTTCGCGCCGGGCGGCAATGCGAGGGCGACTTGTGTTTGCGACAGGTCGTCGGGTGGCAGGAAGCCGGTCGGCAGGAACGGCACCAGCGAAAACGACCCGACGAAGAACAGCAGCGCGCCGACGGCCGT
Source organism: Caldimonas sp. (assembly GCA_965246805.1). GTDB lineage: Bacteria > Pseudomonadota > Gammaproteobacteria > Burkholderiales > Burkholderiaceae_C > Schlegelella_A. The sequence continues at coordinate 275,183 of CBDFFO010000007.1, forward strand.
GATCACGCGATGGCGGAGGCACCAGCTTGCCCAACGCATGTAGACGACCAGCCAGCGGCCATCTACATGCGGCTTTTTTGGCACCCTCAACACGTAGGCCGACATCATGGGCGTGAGCAATCGGGCCACAACCAGCGAGATGAATACGGCGATCGCGGCGGTCCAGCCGAATTGCACGAAAAACTTGCCGGCGATGCCGTTCATGAACGCCGTGGGCAGGAAGACAGCGATCAGCGTGAACGTGGTGGCGATGACCGCCAGGCCGATCTCGTCGGCCGCCTCCATGGCGGCCTGGTAGGGCTTCTTGCCCATTTCGAGGTGCCGCATGATGTTTTCGATCTCGACGATCGCGTCATCGACGAGGATGCCGACCACCAGCGAGAGCGACAGCAGCGTCACCACGTTGAGCGTGAACCCAAGCAGCGACATCAGCCAGAACGCCGGTATGACCGAGAGCGGCAACGCCGTGGTCGCGACTAGCGTGGCGCGCCAGTCGCGCAGGAAGAGGTAAACCACCAGGACGGCGAGCACGGCGCCTTCGTACAACAGCGCCATGGAACCGTCGTAGTTCTCCTGCACCGGATCGACGAAATTGAAGGCTTCGGTGATGGTGATGCTGGGATTGGCGGCCTTCAGAGCCTCGAGTTCCTTGCGCACGTTGGCAGCCACCGCGGTTTCGCTGGCACCGCGCGTGCGCGAGATCTCGAAGCCAACCACCGGTTTGCCATTCAGGAGTGCCGCCGACCGTTGTTCGGCGACGGTGTCGCGCACCCTGGCGACCTGTTCGAGGCGCACGCGCCTGCCATCGCTCAGGATGATTTCGAGTTGCGACAGTTCGGCCGCCGATTGCACGGTCGCGATCGTTCGAACGGCTTGCTCCGCACCGCCCACATCGGTCTGACCGCCCGACGCTTCACGCTGCGTGAGGCGCAGTTGACGCGAGATGTCCGAGGCCGTGGCATTCAGTGCTTGCAGGCGAGCGGGGTCGAGTTCGATGCGCACCTCACGCGTGGCACCGCCCACGCGGCTCACGGCGCCGACGCCACGCACGGACAGCAGGTTGCGCGCGACGGCGTCGTCGACATACCAGGAGAGCGCCTCGTCGTCCATGCGCGACGAGGCCACCGTGTACGTGAGGATCGGCGAGCCGGAGACGTCGATCTTGCTGATGATCGGATCGCGCAGCTCCCCCGGCAGGTCGGCGCGGATGCGCGAAACGGCATCGCGGACATCGTCGATCGCTTCCTGTGTCGACTTTTCGAGTCGGAACTCGGCCGAGATGGTCGCGGTGCCGGTCTGCGTCGCGGTGTAGATGTGCTTGACGCCTTGCAGCGTGGCGATCGAGTTTTCGATCTTCCGTGCGACTTCGGTTTCCATCTGCTGCGGCGACGCGCCGGGCAGATTGGTCGAGACGACGATCGTCGGCAGGTCGATGTCCGGGAAGTTCTGAATCCGCATCGTCCGGAAGCTGACCAGCCCGACGGCGGTCAGCATGACGAACAGCAGCACGCCCGGAATCGGGTTGCGGATCGACCAGGACGAGACGTTCATCGCGGGACCACACGCACCGTGTCGCCTTCGGTCAAGAAACCCCCGCCTGATGCGACGACCTGCGTGGCCGCATCGAGCGGCGTCGTGATCTCTATGCGATCGCCGGCCCGGCGACCGACGTTGACCTTCAGCTGCTTGACCTTCGAATCGGCACCGACGACGAAGACGTAGCTGAAGCCGTCGCGCAACTGCACCGCGCTTTGCGGCAGTGTCAGCACGCTGCCGCTGCCGACATCGAATTCGCCCCGCGCGAACATGCCGGCGCGGGCGGTACCCGGCTGCGGCAGGTCGACATAGACGAGACCGTTGCGGGTCAGCGGGTCGACGGTCGGCGCGACGACCCGAACGTTGCCCTTGATGATGGTGCCGCTGGCCGGCATGACAACGACCGCCATGCCCGGCTGCAGTGGCGCCATGTCGTTCGACGACACCTCGGCCCGCCATTCGAGCCGGCCCTGGCGGATCATGCGAAAGAGCTCTTGGCCGGCCGGCAGCACCGCGCCGACGGTGGCGCTGCGTGCCGAAATCACGCCGTTGTCGGGCGCGAGCACCTGGGTCTGGCCAAGGCGCAGCTGCTGCGTTTGCGCGGCTGCCTTCTGCGCATCGAGTCGTGCTTTCGCGGTGCGCTCGGTGGTGATGTATTGGTTGATGACCGACTCGCTCAACGCGCCGGTCGATTGCAGGCCACGCGCGCGTTGCGCGTTGGCCGACGCGTAAGCGGCGGTCGCTTCGGCTTCTGCCACGGAAGCCTTGATCTGCGCCACGTCGGCTTGCGCCGTCTCGGCCGCGAAGGTCGCCAGCACCTGGCCCCGCTTGACGACATCACCGACATTGACCTTCACGTCGGCGAGCCGCAAACCGTTCGATTCGGTGCCGATGATCGCTTCCTGCCAGGCCGCAATGTTGCCGTTCGCGGTCACGCGGGTCGCGACCTGGGCGCGCTGCGGCGAGGTCACCGTGACGGTCAGCGACGGCAACGGCGGGGCAGGGTTGCGGTCGTCGGCTTTGGCGCGCGCGACCAGCGCGAGCGCGAGGGCGCCCGTCATCGCGACGGTGGCGAACGAGAGCAACGTGAAGGTCTGACGATGCTTCATGGATGCGGCGTCGGGGCCGTGGGTTCGCTGCCGGCCGGTGACGACGTGGCGGACCTGGAGACCAGCCGCGTGGCGTCCGTCGCGGCGACCCGGGCATCGGCCGGTAACGGATCTGAAAGCATGGCGAGCTCGGCCGGATTGTCGGCGCTCCAGCCTCCACCCAGCGCGCGGTAGAGCGTGATCCACGCAGCGACGCGTTCACGGTTGAGCTCGATGAGCGCGTTCTGCGCGAGCAAGGCGTTGCGGCGCGACTCTTCCAACTCGAACAGCGAACCGAGCCCGCTCTTGTAGAGCGCCTCGACCGCGAGATAGGATTCGTTGAAGCCCCCGACCGCGGTGTTCGCGTCGGCGGTTCGATCGCGCGTCGACTGAAGCACGACGAGTGCCGATTCGACTTCGCGCACCGCGGCGCGCAACGCGGCTGCGTAGAGCGCGGCGGCCTCGTCGTAGCGGGCCCGCGCCGCATCGACGTTCGCACGCCGAGTGCCGCCGTCGAAGATCGGCAGCGTGACGGCGATCGGTCCGATGTGCCAGATGGTGCCGTTTTGCGTGTAGACGTTGGAGTCGAACTTCGCCACGCCGACGTTGCCCGCCAGCGAGACGCGGGGAAAGCGCTGTGCGTTCGACTGGTCCAGGTCGGCGCTGGCCGCGATCACCGCACGCTCGGCGTTGTAGATGTCGGGCCGCTGCGCGAGCGCTTCGGCCGGCACGCTAGACACTTCGATCGAGGCTGGCATCGGGATCGTCGCGCTGCGTGCGGCCAGGCGGGTACGCAGGTCGGACTCGGCCATCGCGGTCAACGCGACCAGGATCTTCACATCGACATCGCACTGCTGCTGCTGCTGCACGGCGTTGGCCTGGGCCCGAGCCGCACCGCCGCGCGCGAGCGATTCATTGGCGCGCGACTCGAATCCGCTCTTCATGCTCAGCAGCGTGAGGCGCGCGGTTTCTGCGCGCGAAGAGGCGTCGATGCGCGCCTGTCCGACTTGCGCTTCGCACGCACGCAGCGCGACGTAGGTGGTTGCCACCTCGGCCGCGACCGCAACCCGTGCGTCGTGCCACGACGCGTCGGCGCCCTCGAGGCGGGCCTGGGCGGCATCGCGTCCGGCACGGTTCGCGCCGAACAGATCGATTTCCCAGTTCGCCTGCAGCCCGATGCTGGTAGCGGTGCCGAGTGGCACCGTTGGATCCTGCTGGCCGCGGCTCGCGCTGGCTTGCGCGTTCAGGCTCGGCAGCAACGCCGCACCGGCGGCCACGCGCGTGGCGCGAGCCTGTTCGATGCGCGACTTGGCCGACGCGATGCTCGGGCTTGCCACCTCGGCCGCGTTGATGAGTTCGAGCAGCGCGGGGTCGTCGAACTGGTGCCACCAGGCGGCGAGCTTGACCGATTTCTCGTCTTTCGGAACCGGCGCCACCCATTGGGCGGCCGGCGGGGGCATCGGGGTCGACTCGAACTGACCCTGAGGAAGCATCGGGAACATCGAGCAACCCGTCGCCGCCGTCGCGACGCCGATCGCGAACGCGGCTCGTACGGCGGTCATCGGCCGCCGTGCCAACGCAGCGAGCGCGTAAGCGCTTGCGCGAATCTGGGCCTGGACGTGGTCATCCATGGGGGCTGAAAGCCTAGAGCGGGATGCAAGCGTCAAACCCTGGAACAGCTGCTGTTGTCAAAGCGCCATGCGACGCGTGTGTCAAACGACCGGCCCTGTGCGAGCCTGTTCCCGTGCGGCTCGCGACCTCATGAGGTCAATGTGACAGGTCAGTTCCGGCGCGCATCGGATGTTCGAGGAAGAACCGGAACATCTCGCGTGTCGCGTCCGGCCCGCTGGGGTCGGTGTAGGTGCCCGCGTGGCTGCCGCCGGACCACGCGTGACCCGCGCCGTGCACCACCCACAACTCGGCGCGCGATGGACTGTTCGCATGCGGGCCCGTGTAGACGGTGCGCGTGAAGCGGCGCGCCGGGGCGACGCCGGCGGCGTCTTGTGTTGCAGCGCGTGACTCGGTGCTTTGTTGCTCGATGATCGTCGAATCGGCGTCGATGGCGGCATCGATCACACGCTCGCCATTGCTCGGGTGAACCGTGTTGTCGCGATCGCCGTGGAACGCGATCGTCGGTGGCGAAAGGGCCCGGCGGGGGCTGGAGGACGTCGCGACGGTTTTCGCAGTGCTGGAAGCCACGCCGTTCTGCATTGCGCTGAAAGCCGATGCCACGTCGTGCGCCGCACCGGGCGGCAGACCCGAGTGCACGCCCACGGCAGCGAACAAGTCCGGGTATTCGTGGCCGAGGATCGCGGCCATCGCGCCGCCCGCCGACAAGCCGGCGACGTACACACGATCGGGATCGATGCGGTGGCCGGCCATGACCTGTCTCGTCATCCCGGCCAGCAGCTCGGGCTCGCCTTGGCCACGGCGCTGGTCGTCGGGCACGAACCAGTTCCAGCACTTCGACACGTTGGAACGCGGCGCCTGCGCCGGGTACAGGACCCAGAACCCGTTTTCCTCGGCGAGCGCGTTCATGCGCGTGCCGGAGGCGAAGTCGTCCGGGTCTTGGGTGCAGCCGTGCAGCATCAACACCAGCGGCAGGGGCCGGAGGTCGGCCGCTGCCGAAGGCTCGAACAACTTGTATTGACGTGTGCCGACAGCGGCCGAATAAGTGCCTGCGGAAAAGCGAGCGCCAACATGGGGAGACGGGAAGGGCGAGTCGATACCCGTCGCAGCCGCCGTCGGGCCCTTGCGGCGTTTGCCTGGCAGCACGTCTAAGAGGCGCAACCGCGACTTCAGGCTAGGGGCTGCGGGCGGCTCGTCGCGTCGGTTCGTCGACGCGAGGCCATGCATCAACGCCTGCTGAATCTCGGACGTGGCCTTGGCCAGATTTCCGCTGCGGGTGAGTCGGCTCACCTCGAGGAGTTTTTGGAACAGATCGTTCAAGGCAACTTTCTTCGGCCCGCGGCGCTCAAGTGCGGCTGCGGCAAGGCTCGATTTTCGCTCACTTCGGTCGCGGACGGGGCAAGGTCGGGGTCACACGCTTCAATTCGCCGTTGCGCAGCGCGACGACCGTTCGTATCACCGCGTTCGCGACATTGCGCACTTCGGCCTGGAAAGGCTCGTCCTTGTCGAGCGTCTCGTGGCTGGTCGCATACGGCTCGTAGTAGCCGACGAAGCGATCGAGCAGCCCTTGATCACCGGCATTGACCAGGCCCATCCAGTCGAGCCAGTCGGTGAGCGAGCGCCGCGCCCCTTCGATGCCGGCCACGTCGCCGTGCACCACGAGTCCGTACGCGCGGCCGTCGAGGTGCTTCGGATAGTCCCACCCTTTGAGTTCGAGCGCTTTCGCCTCTTCGGGCTTTTTGCCGTGCGTCGAGGTCGGATCGGGGTTGCCGCCATCGGCGCACACCAGACGGTCGACCATCAGCTTCAGCACGCTGGGGCTCTGGTACCAGTGCACCGGCGTGACGATGACGATCGCGTGCGCGCTGACCCAGCGCTCGTAGATGTCGGCCATCCAGTCGTTGGTCTGGTTCAACGAGTGGTTGGGGTAGCAGCTGCACGGCCAGTGGCACAGCGGCATGGCGGTCGAGACGCAGGCCTTGCACGGGTGGATGTGGCGACCGTACTCGGATGTGACGAGGCTCAGGTCCAGGAAGTCGACGTCGAACGACTGCTCGGCCATCATCGCCGAGACGATCTTGCTGAGACGCCAAGTCTTGGAGATCTCGCCGGGGCAGGTGCCGTCGTTGCGTGGTGAGGCGCAGACAACGAGCACGCGGGTCGTGCTCGCTGGGTCGGCCCACGTTTTTTGCGCGGCTTCGAGAGCAGCCTTGGTGGCGAGCCAGTCCACCGACAGGTCGTAGTCGGGATCCGCGTAGCCCGGGCCGGCCTTGCGCGTGACAGGCGACTTGCGGCCGGCGTCGTACGCGTGCCAGGCAATCGTTTCGAGCCGTGCGATCGCGTCGTTCTCGACTTTGAACGCAGGGTCGACGAATGAATTACGGAAGCGTTCACCGAACTCGTGGCGTGCGAGGTGACCGAGGTCTTGGCCTTTGCGAACGTCTGTCATGGAAGGTTCTCAGCGAAGTGTCTGTTGGTGAGCGCGGCCCGTTCAACAGACGGGGCAAACGCGGGGCCGGGGGCGGAGCTCATCCCCCGAAAAGGGTTGAGGACCAGTGCGCCGGTGGAATCGCAGGCCCGCATTTAGGATCAAGCGCTACCAACCGAATGGATTTGACGATGAAAGCAACTTGGAATGGCGTGGTGATCGCCGAGAGCAACGACACCGTGGTGGTCGAAGGCAACCACTACTTCCCCGAGTCGAGCCTGAATCGCGATTATGTGACGTTCAGCAACCACCGGTCCGGCTGCCCGTGGAAAGGTCAAGCCCACTACCTGAGCTTGATGGTCGACGGCGCGATGAACGAGAACGCGGTGTGGTTCTACCCCGAACCGCTCGAAGCGGCCCGTGAAATCAAGGGCCGCGTGGCGTTCTGGAAAGGCGTGAAGGTCGCCTGAGGCCATGCCGACGTGAGCGACGGCCGCGGCGATCGTCCGCTACGACCCGGCTTTGAAGTTGGTGAAGACGCGGGTCTGAACGCGCTTGATGGCTTGCGGCACTGCATCGGGCGGCGTCATGCGGGCCTTGTCGGCCTCACTCAGGAAGATGGTCGAGTTGGCCGCCACATCCTTGTTTACGAACTTCAGGGAGGCGACGTTCGGGTTCGCATAGAACACCTTGTTGGTGAGTGAGGCCGCGACCTCTGGCCTGAGGATGTAGTTGATGAAGAGGTGCGCGTTGGCCACGTTCTTCGCGTCCTTCGGAATCGCCATCGAATCGAAGAAGAGCGTCGCGCCGCCCTTCGGGACGAACGCTTCGATCGCCGGCGGACCTTTCGGCGCCGCTTGCGCCGCCCGCGCACGGGCGATGTTGATGTCGCCGGAGTAACCCATCACGGCGCAGAGCTGGCCGCCGGCGAGGTCGTTGATGTAGCCCGACGACGAGAAACGGGTCACGTACGGTCGCACCGACTGCAGCATCTTCGCGGCCGCGTCGTAGTCGCTTGCATTGGTGCTGTACGGCGGCTTGCCGACATAGAGCATCGCCACCGGCAGCACTTCGGAGGCCGAGTCGAGCAAGTTGACGCCGCAGCCCTTCAGCTTGGCCGCGTACTTGGGGTCGAAGAGGAGGCTCCAGGCGTTGTCGGGCATCGGCATGCTGCCGAGCGCGGCCTTCACCTTGGCGGTGTTGATGCCGACCGTCACATAACCCCAGAGCCAGTCGACGAGGTATTGATTGCCCGGATCGACGCTCGCCATCTGCTTCAAGAGCGTCTGATCGAGGTTGCCCCAGTGGGTGAGCTTCGAACGATCGAGCTTTTGCAGCAGGCCCGCTTCGATCTGCGACTTCGCGAAATGCGCGCCCGGCACCACGATGTCGTAGCCGGTTTGGCCGGCGACCAGCTTGGCGTGCAACACCTCGTTGGTGTCGTAGCTGTCGTAGTTGACCTTGATGCCGGTCTCTTTCTCGAAGATCCTGATCGTGTCGTCGCCGATGTAGTCCGACCAGTTGTAGATGTTGAGCACCTTGGACTCGGCTGCACGTGTCGGACCGGTGCCCAGCACGGCCAAGGTCGAGACCATCGCGGTCAGCAGCGCCCATCCCCACCGCTTCGAATCCACAGCCATCGCGTCGGCCCCAAGAACAACCCGTGATGTCGGCGATCCTAACTGGCCGCGCTACGCTTCGCCGATGACGTCGGTACCACTCACGGTCATCCATCGGCGGCGCCTGCGCGACGTCTACCGTTCGGCCGGATGGCCGAGCCTCGACAGTATCGAGATCGAGCTGCTTGCGGCCGGGCTGTTGTCGCGAGAGCGCGGCGCGATGGGTCACGAGACCTTGCGCGTGACCGAAGCGGGTCTCGCCGTTTTGGCCGAGACGTTGCAGCGCAACCGCGCCTGTCGTGACGCGCACGAGCTGCTGGTCGAGCGCGTGGCTACGGAGATGACGCGGGCTGGCCGATTGGCATGGCGCGGCCTGAGCGTGCGCGCCAAGGTCGGCGACGGGTGGGCGATCGCGAGGCCAGACGTGTTCTCGGTGCGGCACACGACGGTCGAGCAATACCTGGAACCCGTCGTGCACGAGATCAAGGCGCAACGTTCAGACCTGCTCGCCGACCTGCGACGAGCAAGCAAGCGCGAGGCCTATCTGCAGTTGTGCAGCGAGTGCTGGTACGTGATTCGCGAAGGCATCGCCGAAGCCGACGAAGTGCCGCCGGAGTGCGGCGTGATGATCGCGAGCGACACCGCATTCAGTGTCGCGCGCGCGGCGCCGAAGCGGCCGATGCGAATGGGCTTCGGACTCTGGATGGCGCTCGCGAGAGCCACGCCGACGGCGGGCTGGCGCTTCGACGAGTCTCAATCGAAGCTCTGAGCTAATCTGCGCCTTCGCGCCCATTCGCGGCGATCGGTCTCGGAGCCTGTCGATGAATCACGTTCAACTCGTCCATCGCCTCGGCTGGCTCGCGTTGGCAGCGAGCACCCTGGTCGCTTGCTCGAAGCCGGCCGACCCGGCTGCGGCCTCGACGGCGCCGCCGCTGCCGACGGCGCCGTCGATGAGGGCAACGGCCGTCAACACGGTCGCCGCCGACGATGGTCGCGCCGCGGCGGAGCACGAAGCATCCGGCATCGCGTGGAAATACGCGAACAGCGGCGCCGATGTCGATGCCGCGTTCGCCGAAGGCAAGTCGAGCGGCAGGCCGCTCTTCGTCTACTGGGGCGCCAAGTGGTGCCCGCCGTGCAACCAGGTCAAGGCAACGCTCTTTAATCGGCAGAGCTTCATCGAGCGCTCGCGCGCCTTCGTGCCGGTCTATGTCGATGGCGACAGTCCCGGCGCGCAGAAGCTCGGCGCGCGCTTCAACGTGAGCGGGTATCCGACGATGGTGCTCTTCAACCCGGCCGGCACCGAAGTGACGCGATTGCCGGGCGAGGTCGACGCCGAGCGCTATTCGCAGGTGCTCACGCTCGGCATCAACGCCGATCGGCCGGTGAAGGCCGTGCTCGCCGACGCTCTCGCGGGGGGGCGCAAGCTCGGGCCGAACGATTGGAAGCTGCTCGCGTTCTACGCCTGGGACGTCGACGAGCAGCAGATCGTGTCGAAGGCCGATCTGCCGAGGACGCTCGCGATCCTCGCCGCCAATTGCCCGGCGCGCGAGTCGGAAACGTCGGTTCGTCTGCTGATGAAAGCGCTCGCCGCGAGCGATTTGAAGAAGGCGCTGACGGCCAGTGCCGCGTCACGCGATGCGGTCCTGAAGATGCTCGAGTGCCCGGGCGACGCGCGCGCGCACGGTGACATGGTGATGTACTACGCACCGGATCTGACCCGCGCGTTGAGCGCCACCGGCACCCCGGAGCGCGCCGCAGTGGCGAGGGCTTTCGACAGCGCGCTGAAGCGGCTCGAAGCCGATGCTACGTTGTCTCGCGCCGATCGCATGCAGGCGTTGGCCGCGCAGGTGGATCTGGCGCGAGTCGACGAGCCCGAAGCCGTGGCCGGCGCCATCAGGCCCGCGCCCACGCTGCCGGCAGCGCTGCTGGCCGATGTGCGCGAGCAGACCGCGCGCGCCGATCGTGAAGTGACGAACGGCTACGAACGTCAGGCGGTGATCACGGCGGCTGCCGACGTGTTGCAGCAGGCGGGGTTGAGCGCCGAATCGGATGCCTTGCTGAAATCCAACCTCGCGAAGAGTCACTCGCCCTACTACCTGATGAGCGAGCTCGCGAGCAACGCGAAGAAGCGCGGCGACACCGCCGAAGCCTAGCGCTGGTACGGCGAGGCCTACACCCGCAGCGAAGGTCCGGCCACGCGGCTGCAGTGGGGCAACAGCTACGTGAACGCGTTGGTCGACATGGCGCCATCCAACGAAGTTGAAATCGAGAAGACGGCGGCGTCGGTTTTCATCGAGGCGGCCACCTTGCCGGATGCGTTCTACCAGCGCAGCGCGCGCTCGCTGCAGCGCACCGGCACCAAGCTCCAGGCGTGGAACAAGGACGGCTCGCACCAGGCCGCGATGAAGCGGCTGCAGGCAAAGCTCGACACCGTGTGCGCGCCGCTGGCGGCGGGAGACGGTCAACGAGCCGCCTGCGAACGCCTGTTGAAGCCGGCGCCCAAGCCTTCGACCTGAGGGGTCTTCGGGCCTGCATGGGTCGACCCGCTGTGGGGGCGTCGCAACCGAGCGCGGGCTCCTTCGTCAGCCATTCCGTCTTCATCGCCGCCTGCACCGTCGGTCGCGCGCCGACTGGCGCCTGCGCGATGCTATGGTCCGCGGTCGACGGCGTCGATCGCCATGACCACCCACCTTCGCTTTGAACCCGCCGATGCCCAGAACGATTCTCGACGAAGCGCGACTTCACCCGGCGATTCGCGAGCGCGTCGCCGGTCATCACGCGGATGTGGTCCACAACGTCCAGGCCGCCGCATCGACCAACGCAGTGCTGGTGGTCGGCATGGCGCAGAACCCGCATGGTCGCAAGGCGCGCCAATTGCTCGACGGCGCGGGAGTGCCCTACCACTACCTCGAGTACGGCAGCTATTTCAGCGAGTGGCGCCGCCGCAATGCGTTGAAGATGTGGACCGGCTGGCCGACGTTTCCGATGGTGTTCGTGAGGGGCGTGCTGATCGGCGGCGCGAGCGAGCTCGCCGAGCAGCTGCAAAACGGCGAGTTGAAGCGCGTGCTGGGAGAGTGACCGCGGTGTGGCACTCGGCTTTGGAAGTTCGAGTCGCGCTGACTCGCGCGCGGCCTGGTGCCGTCCGGTTTCGCGAAGCGGTTCGGATCGCCGTCCTCCTTCTGTTTTCGGGTTTCTTCGCGGATGCGCGCGCCGACGCTACGTTGCGTGATTGCCGGGTGGGCGGCCTTCGCAACAGCGTGCAATGCGGCTCGGTGCAGCGGCCGCTCGACCCGGCGCTGCCTGCTGCGGGCAGCCTTACCGTGTCTTACGTCGTGGTTCCGGCACTGGCGCGCAACAAGCTCCCCGACCCGATCTTCGTGATCGCCGGTGGGCCCGGACAAAGCGCCATCGCCGTGGCGGGACAGGTGATGGGCATGCTGGGGCGCGCCAACAACCGTCGCGACATCGTCTTCGTCGATCAACGCGGCACCGGTCGCTCGGCGCCGCTCGATTGCGACGACCCCGCCCACGAGTCGCTCGCCGACCAGGCCGACCCCGCGCGACAGCTCCGCCTGCTGCTGGCGTGCAAGGCGCGTCTGGCGCAACTGCCCTACATCCGGGAAGAGAAGAACCTCGCGTTCTTCACGACCCCGATCGCGGCGCAGGACCTCGACGTGGTGCGAGTGCAACTCGGCGCCGATCGCATCGATCTCATCGGATTCTCGTACGGCACTCGCGTGGCGCTCGAGTATTTGCGGCAATTTCCGCAAGCGGTTCGACGCCTCGTGATCGACGGCGTGGCGCCCGCCGACATGGTGTTGCCGGTGAGTTTTTCCGTCGACGGTGAAGCGTCGCTGGAGGCCCTGCTCGCGGGTTGCGCAAAGGAGGCGGCCTGCGCGGCGGCACACCCGCGGTTGCGCGAGCAGCTTGGGGTGTTGCTCGCCACCTTGCCGAAGGCCGCGAGTGTGCCGCATCCGCTGACCGGGCAGATCGAGAGCTTCACTCTCACGCGCGAGATGGTGCTGTCGGCGATCCGCAGTGCGCTGTACACACCTGCCCTCGCGGCCGCCGTGCCGGCCGCCATCGAGGCGGCTTCGAAGGGTCGCTACGAAGGCTTGGTCGGGTTGGGTGCGACGTTCTGGTCACGTCGTTCGACGCGGCTCGCGACCGGCATGCACTTCTCGGTCGTGTGCGCTGAAGACGAGCCGCGTGTCGCTTCCGCGACCGACGCGCCGGCGTCATTCGTGTCGGCGACATTCGCTCGCGACGACGCGCATTTCTACGCCCGCATGTGCGCGCACTGGCCACGGGGCGCGTTGCCGGCCGCGTTCGATCACGTCTCGCCGAGCAAATCACCGGTGCTCGCATTGAGTGGTGGCATCGACCCGGCCACGCCGCCGCGCCACGCCGCGCGCGTGGTGCGCGAGCTAGGCCCGTTGGCCAGACATGTCGTGGTGGCCCACGCGGGCCACGGCGTGATGGCGCTTGGTTGCATGCGGGAGGTAGTCTTCCGTTTCATCGATGCCACGACCGATGCGGCCGCGGTGGCTGTCGATGCGACCTGCGCACAGGCGATTCCCCGACCGCTCTCGTTTCAGCCGCTGCTGCTCGAGGCGGGAGCGTCGCGATGATCGACGTGCAAGGGCTTGCGAAGTCGTTCAAGGCGGTGTCGCCCCACGCGCGCGGGTGGCGCTCGGCGCTTCGACGCGGGACGAGCGAACCGATCCGAGCCGTCCGCAACGTCAGCCTTCACGCGGCCGACGGCCGCATCACCGGCTTGCTCGGCCCGAACGGCGCGGGCAAGACCACGTCGCTGCGCATGCTCGCCGCGTTGATCGAGCCCGATGCCGGCAGCCTGACCGTCGATGGCATCGACGTGGTCACGCGTTCGCGCGAAGCGCTTGCGCGGATGGGCATGCTTTCCGATGCTCGGGGGCTCTATCCACGGCTCACCGCCCGCGAGAACATCGTCTACTACGGCCGCCTGCACGGGATGACGCGCGACGATTCCGAAGCGCGTGCACAGGCCCTGGCGCGGATGTTCGACATGGTCGCGCTGCTCGATCGCCGAACCGACGGCTTCAGCCAGGGCGAGCGGATGAAGACGGCGCTGGCGCGTGCGCTCGTGCACGACCCGTCGAACATCGTGCTCGACGAGCCGACCAATGGCCTCGACGTCGTCGCGACGCGGGCACTGCGCGAGAGCTTGCGCTGGTTGCGCAGCGCTGAAGGCGGCGCGAAATGCATCGTCTTCTCGACGCACATCATGCAAGAGGTCGAGCGGCTTTGCGACACGGTGGTGGTGGTCGCGCATGGGCGCACGGTGGCTTGCGGAAGCGTCGATGAATTGCTCGCGCAGACCAGCGAAACGGATTTCGAAGATGCGTTCGTGAAGCTGGCGTTCGACGCGCTGGAGTCGGCGGAGGCCACGGGATGACACGTGTGCGACCCTCGATCACGCTCTGGACGGTCTACGTCAAGGAGATCGTCGACGCGCTGCGCGACCGGCGAACGCTGCTGACGGTGCTCGCGTCGACAGTGTTGATGGGCCCGTTGGTGCTGGTCGCGATCTCGTCGTTGGTGTCGTCGCTGGAAGCACCGGCCGAAAAGCGCGAGGTCTATGCGATCGGCATGGCCTCGGCGCCGACGCTGAAAAACTATCTCGAGCGCCAGAACTACGCCGTGAAGGAGGCCCCGGTCGACTACGAGGCGCGCCTTCGCCAGGCCTCGTTCGGCGACCCCGTGGTGGTGGTACCGGCGAATTTCGAAACCGCATTGGTTCACGGCGAAGCACCGATGGTGGAACTGGTGTCCGACAGCGGCAACCAGCGGGCGGAGTCGAGTTCACGACGCATCGAGGCCCTGCTCGGTGGCTTCAGCCGCGAGCGCGCCACCTTGACGCTCGCGTTGCGCGGCGTCGCACTGCAGGTGCTCGAGCCGATACAGATCGAAAGCCGAGACCTCGCGGGCGTGCAGACGCGCGCGTCGCGCTTCACGTTCATGCTGCCGTTCTTCGTGATGATGGCGGTGCTCTACGGCGCGTTGAACGCGGCCCTCGACACGACCGCCGGCGAACGCGAGCGCGGTTCACTCGAGCCGTTGTTGATGAACCCGGGCGAGCGCTGGGCGCTGGTCGCAGGCAAGTGGGGCGCGGTGGCGTCGGTCAGCATGTTGATCGCGGTGTTGAGCTGCCTCAGCTTCATCCCCGGCCAATGGCTTCTGCGCAGCGACACCTTGGCGGCGATGTTCCGGTACGGGCTGCAAGAGGCGTGGCTCTTCCTGGTCGTGCTGTTGCCGTTCGCCGCCGCCCTTTCGGCGCTGCTGATGGCGGTCGCCATCCGGTGCCGCACATTCAAGGAAGCGCAGGCGAGCTCGACCGTGGTGCTTCTGGTGGTTCAGTTGTTGCCGCTGGTGAGCATCTTCAACCTCGATGGCGAGACGCCCTGGCACTTGTGGGTTCCTGCGCTGGCGCAGAACACGTTGATGACACGGGTGTTGAAGGGCGAAGTGCTGGATGGCTCGCAACTGACCGTACCTGCGCTGGTGTGCATCGTGTTGACGGCGGGTTGCCTGACTTACGTGTCGCGCCTGGTGCGCAGCGCGGCGCTCAAATGACTGCGCGTTCTCCGCGCGACACGGCGCCCAACGATGTCGACCTGATCTGGCAATGCGTCCCGTTCGAGGCTTTGGGTGTGCGGGCCTTGCAGCGCATTTATGCCGCGCGGCAAAAGGTGTTCGTCGTCGAACAGGCGTGCGCCTTTCTCGATGCCGACGAACATGACTTTCATGCGTGGCACTTGACGGCGTGCGACCGCGGCGCCAGTGCGGTCCACGCGTATGCGCGCCTTCTCGCGCCCGGCGCCAAATATCGAGAAGCGTCGATCGGTCGTGTGTTGACCACCGAACGCGCACGTGGGACCGGGCTGGGTCGCGTGCTTATGGCCTGCGCCATCGAGGAAACGACCACCCTGTGGCCCGCCTCGGCGATCCGCATCGGTGCGCAGGCGCGGCTGGAAGCGTTCTACGAGGGGTTCGGCTTCGTGGCCCACGGTGCGCGCTACATGGAGGACGGCATTCACCACGTGGAGATGGTTCGCTCGGCGTGATCCGAGCGGCCGTCGAGGGGGCGCGTGTCCAATCGTGAGCGCGGCGTGTTCCGTCGAGCCCGCCCGAAGGCTGGATCGCGGTCCACCCCCACGCGCCACCGCGGCGACCGGATCGCCTCCCTACAATCGCCCGTTCTGCCACCGGGTCCGGCCATGCTGTTTGCGCAAGAATTCGACGTCATCGTGATCGGCGGCGGGCACGCCGGCACCGAGGCTGCGCTGGCGTCGGCGCGGATGGGCGCGTCAACGCTGCTGTTGACGCACAACGTCGAGACCATCGGCCAGATGAGCTGCAACCCATCGATCGGCGGCATCGGCAAGGGTCACCTGGTGAAGGAGATCGATGCCCTCGGCGGTGCGATGGCGTTGGCCGCGGACCGCGCCGGAATCCATTTTCGGATCCTGAACGGCTCGAAGGGCCCCGCGGTGCGCGCCACCCGGGCGCAAGCCGACCGCATCCTCTACAAGGCAGCGATCCGTCACGTCGTCGAAAACACGCCGAACCTGACCGTGTTCCAGGGCGCATGCGACGATCTCATCGTTCAAGGTGACCGTGTGGCGGGCGTCGTGACGCAAGTGGGTGTTTGCTTTACAGCCAGGGCGGTAGTGCTCACCGCCGGTACCTTCCTGGACGGCAAGATCCATGTCGGGCTCCAGAGTCATGCGGGCGGACGCGCGGGCGATCCGCCCGCCGCCACCTTGTCGGCGCGGCTCAAGGAGCTGAACCTGCCTCAAGGGCGCTTGAAGACCGGCACGCCGCCGCGCCTAGACGGCCGCAGCATCGATTTCTCGCGCCTCGCCGAACAGCGTGGCGACGGCGTCGCCAACGACGGTTCATTGAACCCAGCGGCGGTCCCGGTCTTCAGCTTCATGGGCGACGCTGCATTGCATCCGCGGGCGATGTCGTGCTGGATCACCCACACGAACGAACGGACGCACGAGATCGTTCGAGGCGGCTTCGACCGCAGCCCGATGTTCACAGGGCTCATCGACGGCGTGGGGCCGCGTTACTGCCCGAGCATCGAGGACAAGGTCAACCGGTTCGCCGATAAAACCTCGCACCAGATCTTCTTGGAGCCGGAAGGGTTGACGACCCATGAGTACTACCCCAACGGGATCTCGACATCGCTGCCGTTCGATGTTCAGGCTGCATTGGTTCATTCGATCGCCGGTTTGGAAAACGCACACATCCTCCGAACCGGGTATGCCATCGAGTACGACTATTTCGATCCGCGCGCGCTGACCGCCAGCCTCGAGACGCGGTCGATTAGGGGGTTGTTTTTCGCAGGTCAAATCAACGGCACGACGGGTTACGAAGAAGCCGCGGCGCAGGGCGTGTTTGCCGGCGCCAACGCGGCACTGGCGGCTGCAGGGTCGGCGCCGTGGCGCGTGAATCGCGACGAAGGCTACCTCGGGGTGTTGGTTGACGACTTGGTGAGTAAAGGCGTGACGGAGCCTTATCGCATGTTCACCAGTCGCGCAGAACATCGGCTGCAGCTTCGTGAAGGCAACGCAGATGTTCGCCTCACCCCAGTCGGGCGCCGACTCGGGTTGGTCGATGACGATCGCTGGCGCTCGTTCGAGCGCAAGGCGGCGCTGGTTTCACGTGAAACCACTCGACTTCGCCAGGCCAGATCTAGTATCGGGCCTTGGGAGGTCGATCCGTTCAGCACCATCGTCGTTAAGGAAGGCCAATCGCCCGCGGATTTGCTGCGTCGCCCTGACATCACCTTTGACACGCTGGCGCACGCGCCGCTGGTCGAAGGCGCCATGGTTTCACGTGAAACCTTGCGCATCGAACTCGGCAGGGCGTTGGCCGACGACGTGATCGAGCAGGTCGAAACGACGATTAAGTACGCCGGCTACATCGACAGACAGGTCGACGCCGTGGCGCGTGCTGCGGGCAGCGAAAGCACGCGATTGCCGACGCCCTTCGACTACGCCTTGATCATCGGGCTCTCCTTCGAGGCGAGACAAACGCTGAGTCAACGGCGTCCGGAGACGATTGGTGATGCCTCCCGGCTGCCGGGCATCACCCCTGCCGCCATTTCGCTTCTCAAGGTGCACCTGAAAAAGCGTAGCAGATCGACTTCCAATCCGGGCTTGCCTACCGATCGAGCGCAACGGCAGGTTGTCGACGGGTGACGCCGGACCGCCCACGCCTGGCCAAAAAACTGGGCACGATCCTCGACGCGCTGGCCTTGACCGCCGACGAATCTCAGCGTCACCAGCTGATCGAGTGGGTGCTGCGCCTCGAACGCTGGAACGCAACCTACAACCTGACAGCAGTGCGTGACGTCGACGAGATGCTGATCCAGCACGTAGGCGATTGCCTCGCCGTGTTGGGCCCGATGGATCGGCAGAGCGCAACGCAACCTGCCACCACCGTTCTCGATGTCGGAAGCGGAGCGGGCTTTCCGGGTTCGGTGATCGCCGTGATGCGTCCGGCGTTGCAGGTGACGTGCATCGACGGCGTCGGCAAAAAGGTGGCATTCATCCGCCAGGCTGCCGCCGAACTCGGCATTCGAAACCTGGCGGTCGAGCACGCTCGGGTTCAGGATTTTCAAGGGCGTGCGTTCGATCTGATCACCTCACGCGCCCTCAGCGAACTGATGCTGTTCACACAGCTGACCCGCCACCTCCTTGCGCCCAGGGGCAGTTGGATGGCCATGAAGGGCAAGGTACCCAACAGCGAGACGGCTACGCTCGAAGCGACTGGCGTCGGATTTCACGTGGAACAATTGACCGTTCCGCTGATGCGCGCTGAACGATGCGTGATCTGGATGCAGCCATTCACAAGTAAGCGCTAGCTGTATTGAAATCGAGCATGGATGAAGCGTCAGGCCACCGGTACATATGAAGATTTTTTGCGTGGCCAACCAAAAAGGAGGGGTGGGCAAAACCACCACCACCGTCAATCTGGCCGCCGGCCTGGCCAAGATCGGCAAACGCGTGCTCCTCGTCGATCTCGACCCGCAGGGCAACGCGACGATGGGTTCGGGCGTCGACAAGCGAGCGCTCGAACGCACCGTCTACGACGTGCTGCTCGAAAGCGCTTCGATCACCGAGGCGGTACGAACTGCAGCGAACGCCGGCTACGACATCGTCGGCGCGAACCGCGAGCTGGCAGGCGCCGAAGTCGAATTGGTCGATGTCGAGCGGCGCGAGTTGCGTCTGCGCCAAGCACTCGCCGTCGTCGAGACACTTTACGACTTCGTCTTGATCGACTGCCCACCCAGCCTCAGCATGCTCACGCTGAACGGGCTCTGCTGCGCGGATGGCGTCATCGTGCCGATGCAATGCGAATACTTCGCGCTCGAAGGGCTCAGCGACCTCGTCAACACCATCAAACAGGTGCATGCCAACCTGAACCCGAAGCTCGCGATCATCGGCCTGCTGCGCGTGATGTTCGACGCGCGCATCACGCTGCAACAGCAGGTGAGCGAGCAGCTGAAAACGCATTTCGGCGACAAGGTGTTCAACACCGTGATCCCGCGCAATGTGCGCTTGGCGGAGGCGCCGAGCTACGGCCTCCCGGGGGTCGTGTTCGATCCCGGTTCAAAAGGTGCGCAGGCGTTTCTCGAGTTCGCGACCGAAATGGCCCTGCGGATCGAGACGATGTGAGCGACGGATCGCCCGATCGGCCGCGCCTGATCGAAGGTCAGAGCCCGCGCGTCTCGTCGACGCCGAGGTGAATGTTCATCGACTGCACCGCCGCGCCGCTGGCTCCTTTGCCCAGATTGTCGAGCCGTGACATCAGCAGCACGCGCTCCTCGGTGCCGAAAACGAAGAGCTCGGCACGGTTGCTGTCGTTGCATGCCTGAACGTCGAAGAACCCATCGTCCATCGTCGCCGGGTCGCGAAGTGGCATGACCTTCACGAACGGTTCGCCCGCGTAACGCCGGGCCCATGCGCCGTGCAATTGTTCGGGAAGAACCCCAAGTCGCAGCTGCGACGCGTGCAGCGGGATGCTGACGGCCAGCCCTTTCAGGAACGGACCGACGATGGGCTCGAAGATCGGCTCGATCTCGAGCCGAGCGTGCGCCTTCATCTCCGGCAGGTGCTTGTGCCCGAGGCCGAGTGCGTATGGGCGCGGCGCCAGCAGCGAACCATCGGCGCTGCTTTCGTACTGCTCGATCATCTTCTTGCCGCCACCCGAATAGCCGGTGATCGAGTGTGCGCTGAGCAGGATCGACGGCGGCACCAGGCCGGCGTCGACGAGCGGGCGCATCAGCAAGATGAACGCTGTCGCATGGCAACCGGGGTTTGCAATGCGCTTCGATTTCCGCAGCAACTCGCGCTGATCGGGTGCGAGTTCGGGCAGGCCGAACACCCAGTCGGGCGAGGTCCGATGCGCCGTGCTCGCGTCGATAAGGCACGTGCGCGGATTCGCGACGAGCGAGGCCGCTTCGCGCGCGGCCGCATCGGGCAGACACAGGAAGGCCACGTCGGCAGCGTTCAACAACCGTGCGCGCTCCGCCGCGTCTTTGCGACGGTCCGGGTCGATGCGCAAGATCTCGATGTCGTCGCGCTGTGCGAGCACGTCGTGAATGCGCAGCCCGGTGGTGCCTTCCTGGCCATCGACAAAGACGGTGTGTTTCATGCGGGCCTCAATAGAGCCGCGCAGGATACGGCACGCGGGCCCGGCGCGTTCGCGCCTGCGCGGTCGCCGATCCCGCACAATGTTTCGAATGGCGACGAAAAAACCGAAGGGGCTCGGCCTTGGACTCGAAGCATTGCTCGGCCCGCGCGTCAAAGAACCCGGCGAGAAGATGGCCTCCGACGGCACCGGCGTCCACACGCTGGCACTCGATCGCATGCAGCCCGGCAAGTACCAGCCACGCACTCGCATGGACGAAGGCGCCCTTTACGAATTGGCCGAAAGCATCAAGGCCCAAGGCGTGATGCAACCGGTGCTCGTCCGCCCGCTGCATGGCACGGCGGCAAATGGCAGCGTGCGCTACGAGATCATCGCAGGCGAGCGGCGAGTGCGCGCCGCGCGTCTCGCCGGACTCGACGAGCTGCCCGTGCTGGTGCGCGACGTGCCCGACGAGTCGGCCGCCGCGATGGCTCTCATCGAGAACATCCAGCGCGAGGGTCTGAATCCGCTCGAAGAAGCGCAAGGCCTGAAGCGATTGACGGACGAGTTCGGCCTCACTCACGAAGCCGCCGCGAAGGCAGTGGGGCGCTCCAGGAGCGCCGCCAGCAATCTCTTGCGCTTGCTGCATCTCTCGGAGCCGGTCCAGCATTTGCTGATGGCCGGCGACCTCGAAATGGGGCATGCCCGCGCGTTGCTGCCGCTCGAGGGCGCCACGCAAGTCCAGTTCGCACACGAGATCGTGGCCAAGAAGATGAGCGTTCGCGATGCGGAACGCCTGGTCGCGAAGGAGGCCTCGCGTGGGCATCGTCCATCGACTCCTGCGCGTGAGAAAAAGGCGAAAGGGCGCGACCTCGTTCGCATCGAGCAGGCGCTGTCGGACCTGTTGGCCGCACAGGTCGAGATCCGTGTGAAGAAGCGCACGTCACGCGGAGAGCACGGTGAAGTCGCGATCGAATTCGCATCGCTCGACGAGCTCAATGGCCTGCTGCAGAAGCTGGGCCTCCCCGGCGAATGATGTGCTTTTCAGCGTCGACGCCGGAGCGATGCATGCACGCCACTTGTCATGTGCGGCGAAGCTCGGGAAACGAGAGCAACGTCACGCCAGCCTTGATGCTCTTGGGCGCTGGCGTCAACGGCGCACATCGGCGGCACGTTGTTTGCTAAATTTGATCGATCCCTGATGGCTCGAACACGCCATTCCAAGTGCAACTGTCGATGATCTGATCTCGATAATCCCGCGTATTTGAATCATCAGCAAAGGAAAGATGCACCAAGCTTCGATGAACGACCGCTGATTTCCAGGAAAGCTCTGATGGCGCCCGCCGGGCTCCATCAGAACTTCCCCGGACTGGCAGAACAACGGTTCTGCAGCCCTCCTCACGCACAGGAGATCAGCATGGATGTCATCGCCAACTTCGCGGCGCGCTTCGAGCGCAGCCGAGAAGAAGAGCTCTCGATCGAGGAATACCTCGCCGAGTGCAATCGCAACCCGCTCGCCTACGCTTCCGCCGCCGAGCGCATGCTGAAAGCGATCGGCGAGCCCAAGATGGTCGACACGCGCAACGACCCGCGCACCTCGCGTCTGTTCGCGAACAAGGTCATCAAGGTCTACCCGGCGTTCGCCGAGTTCTACGGCATGGAAGACGCGATCGAGCAGGTCGTGAGCTACTTCCGCCACGCCGCGCAAGGGCTCGAAGAGAAGAAGCAGATCCTCTATCTGCTGGGCCCGGTGGGCGGCGGCAAGAGTTCGATCGCCGAGCGGCTGAAGATCCTGATGGAGCAGGTGCCGTTCTACGCGATCAAGGGATCGCCGGTGAACGAGTCGCCGCTCGGATTGTTCGACCCGACCGAAGACGGCCCGCTGCTCGAAAAGGAATACGGCATCCCGTCGCGCTACCTGCAGCGCATCCTGAGCCCGTGGGCCGTGAAGCGGCTCGACGAGTACGGCGGCGACATCCGCAAGTTCAAGATCGTGAAGCGCCACCCGAGCGTGCTGAAGCAGATCGGCGTCGCGAAGACCGAGCCGGGCGACGAGAACAACCAGGACATCTCGGCGCTCGTCGGCAAGGTCGACATCCGCAAGCTCGAGACCTTCGCGCAGGATGATCCCGACGCGTACAGCTTCTCGGGTGGCTTGTGCCTCGCGAACCAGGGCCTGCTCGAGTTCGTCGAGATGTTCAAGGCGCCCATCAAGGTGCTGCACCCGCTGCTCACGGCCACGCAAGAAGGCAACTTCAAGGGCACCGAAGGCTTCGGCGCGATCCCGTTCGACGGCATCGTGCTCGCGCACTCGAACGAGAGCGAGTGGAAGACCTTCCGCAACAACAAGAACAACGAGGCCTTCCTCGACCGCATCTACATCGTGAAGGTGCCGTACTGCCTGCGCGTGTCGGAAGAGGTGAAGATCTATGAGAAGCTCCTGCGCGGGTCATCGCTAGCGGAGTCGAAGTGCGCGCCCGGCACGCTGAAGATGATGAGCCAGTTCGCGATGCTCACGCGTCTGAAGGAGCCCGAGAACTCGTCGCTCTATTCGAAGATGCTGATCTATGACGGTGACAGCCTGAAAGACACCGACCCGCGTGCCAAGAGCTACCAGGAGTACCGCGACTACGCAGGGGTCGATGAAGGCATGAGCGGAGTCTCGACGCGTTTCGCGTTCAAGATCCTGTCGAAGGTGTTCAACTTCGACCCGGCCGAGGTTGCCGCGAACCCGGTGCACCTGATGTACGTGCTCGAGCAGCAGATCGAGCGCGAGCAGTTTCCGAGCGAGGTCGAGCAGAAGTACCTCGGCTTCATCAAGGAGCATTTGTCGGCGCGCTACGCCGAGTTCATCGGCAAGGAGATCCAGACTGCCTACCTCGAGAGCTACAGCGAGTACGGCCAGAACATCTTCGACCGCTACGTGACGTATGCCGACTACTGGATCCAGGACCAGGAGTACCGCGACACCGACACCGGCGAGGTGTTCGACCGCGCGTCGCTGAACGCAGAACTCGAAAAGATCGAGAAGCCCGCGGGCATCTCGAACCCGAAAGATTTCAGGAACGAGATCGTCAATTTCGTGCTCCGCGCGCGCGCCAACAACAACGGCAAGAACCCGCTCTGGACCAGCTACGAGAAGCTGCGCACCGTGATCGAGAAGAAGATGTTTTCGAACACCGAAGAACTGCTGCCGGTGATCAGCTTCAACGCGAAGGCGAGTGCCGACGAGGCCAAGAAGCACGAGAACTTCGTCAACCGCATGGTCGCGAAGGGCTACACCGCGAAACAGGTCCGGTTGTTATGCGAGTGGTATCTGCGCGTGCGCAAGAGTTCGTGATCGCAGACGAGGTGGTGTCGCAACGACGGCTCTAAAGCCACAAGGCGGACGAATGCTCCAGCAGATCATCGATCGCCGGCTCGCCGGCAAGAACAAGTCGATCGGCAACCGCGAACGGTTCCTGCGGCGCTACCAGGGCCAGTTGCGCGAAGCCGTGCGGCGCGCGGTCGACAACCGCGGTATCCGCGACGTCGAGCAGGGCGAGGACATTCACCTGCCCAAGCGCGACATGCGCGAGCCGGTCTTCGGCCACGGCTCGGGCGGCGCGCGCGAGATGGTGCACCCCGGCAACCAGGAGTACGTGCGCGGCGACCACATCGAACGTCCGAAGGGCGGTGGCAGGGGCGCGGGCTCGGGCGAGAGCGGCGACTCGGCGGGTGGCGAAGACGACTTCGTCTTTCACCTCACCAAAGAAGAGTTCATGCAGATCTTCTTCGATGACCTGGCGCTGCCGCGCATGCTGCGCACCCAACTCACCGAAATGCCTGAGATGAAGCCGCACCGCGCCGGCTTCTCGAACGCCGGCACGCCGAGCAACCTCAGCGTGCTGCGATCGATGCGCAGTGCGATCGGCAGACGCGTCGCGATCGGCGCGGGATCGCGTTCGGAGGTGACCGAGCTCGAAGAGCAGCTCGCGCTGTTGACGGTCGACTTGAGCGATCCGGCTCGCACCGCCGCACGCCTGGAACTCGAAGCCCGCCTCGTCGAGCTGCGCGCGCGCCTCGGGCGCATCCCGTACCTAGACCCGATCGACCTGCGTTATCGCAACCGCGTTCGCGTGCCGGTGCCGACCGCCAAAGCGGTGATGTTCTGCCTGATGGACGTCTCGGGCTCGATGGACGAAGCGCGCAAGGAGCTCGCGAAGCGCTTCTTCATCCTGCTCTACCTGTTCCTCACGCGCCACTACGAGAAGATCGACCTCGTCTTCATTCGTCACCACACGCAGGCCCAGGAGGTCGACGAGGAGAGCTTCTTCCGCGCACGCGAAACCGGTGGCACGGTGGTCTCGAGCGCGCTTGTGCTGATGGACGAGATCATCACCGCGCGCTACTCGACGAGCGACTGGAACATCTACGCCGCGCAAGCGAGCGACGGTGACAACTGGCACCACGACAGCGGCCGCTGCCGCGAACTGCTCACCGATTCGTTGCTGCCGAAGTGCCGCTACTTCGCTTACGTGCAAGTGGCCGAAGAAGAACAGAACCTGTGGGAGGAGTACGCGCGACTGCAGGAGACGCAACGCGGATTCGCGATGCGCAAGGTGACCGAGGCGGCGCAGATCTATCCCGTGTTTCGCGATCTCTTCAAGACCGAAGGTGCCAACCCATGAGCGTGACACCGATGGAAGAACCCGGCACCGCGGGCATGGCCGCTGCGGCGACGATCGCCGCGGCGACCGCTCAGGCGCATCCCTTGCCGACATCGAACGCCTACGTGCCGAGCAGCGACCGCGGCCGACCGACGGCACGCAGGATCCGCCCCGAGCGCACGCTGTTGCAAGAGCCCTTGCCGACTGGCCCGCGCGCCGAGGCACCGTTGCCCGACCCGAGCGACTGGACCTTCGAACTCGTCGAGGAATACCACGACAAGATCCGCGCGGCCGCACAGCGCTTCGGCCTCGACACCTACCCGAACCAGCTCGAAGTGATCACGGCCGAGCAGATGATGGATGCGTACGCATCGGTCGGCATGCCGGTGAACTACCGCCACTGGAGCTACGGCAAGGAGTTCATCGCCAACGAGCGCAGCTATCGGCGCGGTCAGATGGGCCTGGCGTACGAGATCGTCATCAATTCCGACCCGTGCATCAGCTACCTGATGGAAGAGAACACCACCGCGATGCAGGCGTTGGTGATCGCGCACGCGGCCTACGGCCACAACAGCTTCTTCAAGGGCAACTACCTGTTTCGGCTGTGGACGGATGCGTCGTCGATCATCGACTACCTCGTCTACGCGAAGAACTTCGTCGCCGAGTGCGAGGAGCGCCACGGCATGGAACAAGTCGAGGACCTGCTCGACAGCTGCCATGCGCTGCAGAACTACGGCGTCGACCGCTACCACCGGCCGAGCCGCATCTCTCTGGCCGAGGAGCTGGCGCGCCGGACCGAGCGCCAGGCTTATGCGCAGACCCAGGTGAACGACATCTGGCGCACCTTGCCCAAGCGCGCCGATCGCAACGAAGAGAGCACGGACGCGAAACGGTTCCCGCTCGAGCCGCAGGAGAACATCCTCTATTTCGTCGAGAAGAACGCGCCTTTGCTCGAACCCTGGCAGCGCGAAGTGGTGCGCATCGTGCGGAAGATCGCGCAGTACTTCTATCCGCAGCGACAGACGCAGGTGATGAACGAAGGCTGGGCCACGTTCTGGCACCACCACCTGCTGAACACGCTGTACGACGAAGGCCACCTCACCGACGGCGTGATGATCGAGTGGTTGAAGTCGCACACCAATGTCGTGTATCAGCCGCCCGTCGGCCATCGCGCGTACAGCGGCATCAACCCGTACGCGCTCGGCTTCGCGATGTACACCGACATCAAGCGCATCTGCGAAGACCCGACCGATGAAGACCGCGAGTGGTTCCCGAACCTTGCCGGCACGCCGTGGCTGCCTGCGCTGCACCATGCGATGCGCAACTTCAAGGACGAGAGCTTCATCGGCCAGTATTTGTCGCCGAAGGTGATCCGGGATCTGCGCCTGTTCGCGATCGTCGACGACGAACACGCCGAGCACCTGCATGTCTCGGCGATTCACGACACGATCGGCTACCGCCACGTGCGCGAGGCGATGGCCAAGCAGTACGACCTCAGTGCACGCGAGCCCGATATCCAGGTCTGGAACGTGAACCTTCGCGGCGACCGGTCACTGACCCTGCGTCACACGCGACACAACAACCGGCCGCTCAACGACAGCGCCGAAGAGGTGTTGAAGCACGTCGCACGGCTGTGGGGCTTCGGCGTCAACCTCGACAGCGTCGACAGCTTCGGCGACATCAGCGCGAATTGGTCGGTGAACGCGCCGGAACACGAGCGAATTTGAGGGCGCGCTGCGAGGCGGCGGTGATGCTGAACCGGTTCAAAGCGAGAAGATCTTTCCGGGATTCATGATGTTCTTCGGGTCGAGCGCACGCTTCAACGCTCGCATCATCTCGATGCTGCCGGCACCGGCCTCGTCGATCAGGAAGCCCATCTTGTGCAGCCCGATGCCGTGTTCCCCACTGCAGGTGCCGCCCATCGCGAGCGCGCGGCGCACCACACCGGCATTGAGTTCCTCGGCTCGCACGCGCTCGGCGGGCACGGCGGGGTCGACCAGATACGCGATGTGGAAGTTGCCGTCGCCAACGTGGCCGACGATGTAGTGAAGCACGCCCGCAGCCTCGGCTTCTTCAGAAGCTTGCACCACTGCTTCCGCGAGTCGCGATATCGGCACACAAGTATCGGTCGTCACCGTCCGGCAGCCCGGCTTCAGTTGCACGCCGGCGAAGTAGGCGCGGTGCCGCGCCGTCCATAACTTGCGGCGCGCTTCGGGCGAGGTTGCCCACTGGAAGCCCTCGCCACCGTGGTCGGCCGCGATCTCTTGCGCGGTGGCGGCCTGCTCGGCCACGCCGGCCGGGCTGCCGTGGAATTCCATCAGCAGCATCGGTGCTTCGGTGAGGGTGAGCTTGTCGTGCCGGTTGACGGCGCGCACGGCGTGCTGATCGAGCAGTTCACAGCGCGCGATCGGCACGCCCATCTGGATCAGCGCGATGGTGGTGCGCACCGCGGCATCGATGCTCGGGAACGTGCAGGTCGCCGCCGACACCGCCTCGGGCAACGGATAGAGACGGATCGTGATCTCGGTCATCACGCCGAGCGTGCCTTCGCTGCCGATCATCAGCCGCGTCAGGTCGTAGCCGGCCGATGACTTGCGCGCCCGCGTGCCGGTGTGGATCACCTCGCCCTGCGGCGTCACGACGGTGAGCCCGAGCACGTTCTCGCGCATCGTGCCGTAGCGAACGGCGTTGGTGCCGCTCGCGCGCGTCGCGCTCATGCCGCCGAGCGTGGCGTTCGCGCCGGGGTCGATCGGGAAGAAGAGACCGGTGTGGCGGATCTCGTCGTTGAGTTGCATGCGCGTGACGCCGGCCTGCACCGTTACCGTCAAGTCTTCCGCGTTGACCGCGAGGATCCTGCTCATGCGGCTCAGGTCCAGGCTGATGCCGCCTTGCACCGCGAGCACGTGGCCTTCGAGCGATGAGCCGATGCCCCAAGCGATGATCGGTACATCGAATCGATCGGCGAGCTTCACCGCGTCGGCGGCGTCTTCGGTGCTTTCGCAGAACACCACCGCATCCGGCGGGGGCGCGTCGATCGGCGATTCGTCGCGGCCGTGCTCGGTGCGCACCGCGAGGGCCATCGAGCACCGCTCGCCGAAGCGCGCCTGCAATGCGGCCAGCATCGCGGGCGGGGCATGACGCGGTTCCACGGGCGCCGGCAACACATGAGCGGGCAACGGTGCATTCATGGCGGCTTCTCCTCGGGCGAGTGGTTGCAAAGCGCAAATGCAAACGATCATTTTAGGGATGACGGCCTGCCTTCCCGGTCCTCAGGCTCCCGCCGCGCCTGGTCCTCTCTGCAGATCCTGCAACAGACGCTGCGCGATCAGCCGGATCAGATAGAAGCCGAGCTTCGGGTTCTGGACGTACAGCAGGTGGATCGCCTCGTCGGTCATCGTGTGGCCGACGCAGTTCGTCTCGCAGACGACCGTCGCGGTGCGCGTGCGCGCCTCCGAGAACAGGCCGATCTCGCCGATCAGGCTGCCCGCTCCGAGCGTCTGACCGCTTTCTTCGACGCGGACCGTGCCTTCCTGGATATAGACCATGTGATCCGCCGCTTCGCCCTTGCGAAAGACGACATCGCCGGCTTTGTAGGCCTTCTTGGTCATGTAAGGCAGGAGCCAGTCCTTGACCGGCGTCTCGACGGTCGCGCCTTTCAGCGACTTCAACAGACGTTGCAGGTCCCACAGCCGATAGAGGTTGACGACCATCAACGCCACCTGGAGGGCGCTGTTGATCCAGTCTTTCGCGAGCAGGTAGTGCCCGAAAAAGAAGGCGGTCGCAGCGAGGGCAAGGATGCGCAGCGGCACCATCCGCTTCATCAGGTTGCTGGAGAGCGTCAGTGCCGCGGCGATGGCGCCAAGCAGAAGCGAGAGTTCAAAGGAGGTCGACATCGGAGTTCCGGCGGGCGAATGGGATGCGTGTCGGCGATCGGCATCGCGACATGCGGGGGTGGCCGATTCTGACAACACAATTCGCTCCCTCGGAGCCCGCCGGAAGGCATCGATCGCTGGGAGCTCAAAGCTAGCTGATGACGTCGCCGTCAACGTCGCGGGGCGCTGGGCGAGTGGTTGACCGGCCCCTAGAATTCGGCGTCTTCGTATCCGCAAGACGGATCCCTCTTTCATGAACGCCACCATCGAGCAGCTCGAAGCCGCCATCGGCGCTCTTGAAGCGCAGCGCACCTTGCTGGGCGACGACGTCGTCGACGCGGGCATCGCGCCGATGCGCGAGAAGCTCGCGCTGCTTCGGTCGCAAACGCGCACCCGCGACCAGCAGTTGAAGGCGGTGTCGGTGCTGTTCATCGACATCGTCGGGTCGACCGCGATGAGCCGGACCCTTGATCCCGAAGACATCCACGTCATCGTCGAAGGCGCACTCCAGCGCTTCAGCAGGATCGTCGTCGCGCGCAAGGGGCGCGTGCTCCAGTACGCGGGCGACAGCGTGCTAGCCGCGTTCGGCGCCGACGGGGCCCACGAGGACGATGCCGCGAACGCCGTGCATGCGGGCCTTGCGATCATCGAAGAAGCGGCCCGGATCGCGGCCGAGGTCGAGGCGGCGCACGGGATCATCGGCTTCAACGTGCGCGCCGGCGTGAACACCGGGCCGGTGCTGCTCGGCGGCGGCGTCGACGAGGAGGGCAGCATCCGCGGCATCACCGTCAACGTGGCGGCGCGCATGGAGCAGAACGCGCCGGACGGCGGCCTGCGCATCACGCACGACACCTATCGCCACGTGCGCGGCGTGTTCGACGTTTCGGAAGAGCCCGCGATCCTCGTCAAGGGCATGGACGAACCGCTGCGCAGCTATCTCGTGCAACGGGCCAAGCCGCGCGCCTTCCGGCTGGCGCGGCGCGGGGTCGAAGGCATCGAGTGCCGCATGGTCGGCCGCGACGCCGAGATGAAGCGACTGACCGACGCGTTCGAGGACGTGATCGCCGACCGCACGCTTTCGCGCATCACGATCGTCGGCGATGCCGCATCGGCAAGAGCCGCCTCCTCGACGAGTTCAGCAACGCCCTCGAGCTGCAGGCACGCGAGGTCTTCGTGTTTCAGGGCCGGGCCGAGCCGCACGGCGAGTTGGTGCCTTACGGCGTGGCGCGCGACCTGTTCTTCTGGCGCTTCCAGATCGAGGAGAGCGATGCGCCGGCGGAGGCGCGTCGCAAGTTCACCGAGGCGCTGACGCCGATCTTCGGCGCGGCCATCGACGAGCACGCGGCGCTGCTCGGCCAGTTGATCGGGCTCGACTTCGCCAAGAGCCCGTTCATCGCCGGCATCGTCGGCGACCCGAAGCAGATCCGCGACCGCGCGTTCCACTCGGCCGCGCAGTACTTCCGCGCGGTCGCCAGCACCGACCCGGTGATGCTGCAGCTCGAGGACCTGCACTGGGCCGACGAAGGCTCGCTCGACTTCATCAACCACCTGGACCGAAGCTGCCGCGACCTGCCGATCCTGGTGCTGTGCACGGGGCGCCTATCGCTCTTTGAACGGCGTCCGCTGTGGGGCAGCGGGCAGGGCAACCATGAACGCATCGACCTCACGCCGCTCGCGCGCCGCAGCAGTCGCGAACTGGCCGACGCGTTGCTGCAGAAGCTCCAGCAGCCCTACACCGCATTGCGCGAGCTGATCACGGGCGGCGCCGAAGGCAACCCTTTCTACATGGAAGAGCTGACCAAGATGCTGATCGACGACGGCGTCATCGTCGTCGGCGGCGACGCGTGGCAGGTGCTGCCCGAGCGGCTCGCACGGGTCCACGTGCCGCCCACGCTGGTCGGCGTGCTGCAGGCGCGGATCGATTCGCTGCCGCCCGGCGAGAAGCTGGCGCTGCAGGTCGCGTCCGTCGTCGGCCACGTGTTCTGGGCTGGCGCGATGAGCTCGGTCGACCCGGAGCGCGTCGAGGCGCTGCCGGCGCTGATGGCGCGCGAGCTGGTCTACGGCCGCGAGACCACGGCGTTCGAGGGCGTCGGCGAATACGTCTTCAAGCATCACGTGCTGCACCAGGTCACGTACGACAGTGTCCTCAAGCGCGACAAGAAGGAGCGCCACGGCCGCGTCGCGCAATGGCTCGTGTCGCAGAGTGGCGAGCGGCTCTCGGAGCACCGCGCGCTGGTCGCGCATCACCACGAGATGGCCGGCAACACGGTCGAAGCCGCGCGCTACTTCGGCCTCGCGGCCGACGATGCGTTGAAGTCGTATGCCAACGCGGCGGCGCTCGATCATCTCGGGCGCGCGCTCGCGCTCACGTCCGAGCGCGATGCCGACGCGCGCTATGCGTTGTTGCTGTCGCGGGTCAACGTGTTCGCAACGACCGGCCGTCGCGAAGAGCAGCGCGTCGATGCGGAAGAGCTCGCCCGGCTGGCCGATCGTCTCGACGACGACGGCAAGCGCGCGTACGCAGCCGGCGAGCTTTCGCGCCATGCCTTCCAGATGGCCGACTACCCGCGTGCGGCGGTCGAGGGCGAACGCGGCGTCGCGCTGTCGGCGGCCGCGGGCCAGCCGATGGCCGGCCTCGACGCGCACTCGTTCTGGCTCAACGCGTTGCGCATGATGGGCAAACACGCGGAAGCGTTGGTCCAGGCCGAACGCCTCGCCGAGTGCGCGCTCTCGCTCGGCGATCACGAAGCCCATCTGCGCGTCATGTCGGGGCTCGGCGGGATCGCGGTCGATCGCGGACAGTACGGCGCCGCGCTCGAGCATTTCAGCCGCGGCCTCGCGTTCTCGCGCGAGCGTGGCGACCGCGTGCGCGAAGGCGGCGTGCTGGGCTCGATGGGCGACGTGCAGCGCTGCCTCGGCAACTACCGGGAGGCGATCGATCTCGGCCATGCCGCGACCCGCCTCTACCGCGAGATCGGCTTCACGACCTACGAGGCCCTCACGCAACTGAACATCGCGACGGCGATGCGCCTGAACGGCGACGCGAGCGGCGCCCTAGAGCCGGCCCTGCGCGGTCTCGAGATGGCGCGGCTGACCAACAACCCCGACCTGTGTGCCGCGGGGGCGATCGTCGCGGGTGATGTGCGTC
This sequence comes from Caldimonas sp., assembly GCA_965246805.1. Lineage (GTDB taxonomy): Bacteria > Pseudomonadota > Gammaproteobacteria > Burkholderiales > Burkholderiaceae_C > Schlegelella_A. The sequence goes on from CBDFFO010000007.1 coordinate 306,837, forward strand.
ACGCGCTCGGCAATCTCGACGAGGCCGCCGTCTTCTACCGTGAAGCGCTCGCGCTGTACCGGCAGGTCGGGCGCGAGATGATGGCCATCGAATGCCTGGCCGGCCTCGCGCGCGTGGCGCATGCGGCGGGCCGAAGCGACGAAGCGATGGCGTTGATCGGCGAGGTCGGCGATTACCTCGAGCGGGGCGGGACGATCGACGGCACCGAGGATGCGATCGGCATCCACCTCGCGTGCCACGAGGTCATGAAGGGCATCGACCCGGCGCGTGCGCAGCGTCATCTGGCGAGCGGGCGTGCACTGCTGATGAAGCGGGCTGAACCGCTCGCGGCGTCCGATCGTGAGGGCTTCCTGAGCCGTATTCCTTCGCATCGGGCGCTGCTCGAAGCCTGCGAGTCGCTGGAGGGCGTCGCGATGGACGCGGCCACTTGAGGGCTTGCGACAGCGCTTGATGCGCGGCGCCTGGCGTTTTTGGCATCGCACCTTTCCGTGTGTTCAACAGGCATCTTCTGCTCGGGCCGACCGTTGCAAAGTGCGGTTGCATCGCCATTTCAGGTAGCTGGCACGTTGGCAAGTGCGCAGAATCCGACGTGACCACGCACAAAGCCAAAAACCGCACCGCCCCTCATGTCAAGCACGCTCCAGCTTCTCGCCGCGCACAGCACTTGGCTGGTCTTCGTGGTCACGCTCGCCGCACGCCTCGGGGCACCGGTGCCCGCAGCCCCGCTGCTGGTGGCTGTCGGCAGCCTCGCGGTGACCGGTGTGATCGACTTCTGGTCGGCGATGGCGGCTTCGGTGATCGCCAACCTCCTTGGCGACGCCGCGTGGTTCTATGCGGGCCGGCGCTATGGCAACCGGATGCTGCGATTGCTGTGCCGCATTTCGATCTCACCCGACTCGTGCGTTCGGCAGAGTGAAGACTTCATCCACAAGTGGGGTGGCAGCTCGTTGATCGCGGCCAAGTTTATCCCGGGTATCTCGGTGGTGGCCGCGCCGATGGCCGGCGCGCTCGGCATGCCGCTCCGAATCTTCATCGGCTACGACGTGCTCGCCGCAGCGCTCTGGACCTTCGGTTTCGCGGTGCTCGGGCTCGTGTTCAGTCGCCAGCTCGATCGGGTGATCGGCGTGCTGTCGAGTTTCGGTGCGGCGTCGGGCGCGTTGGTGGTGGCGCTGCTCGCGGTCTATCTCGGCTACCGGTGGATGCGCCGGCGTGCGCTTCGCCGCGAAGGTGCGATGCCGCGCATCAGCGTCGACGAGCTCGCGCAGCTGATCGAGTCGGGTGGCGCCCCGATGGTGATCGACGTGCGTTCGGCGACCAGTCGCCAGCTCGACCCACGCCACATTCCAGGCGCGCACGTGGTGGATCTGAAACATGCGAGGCAACGCGCGCGCGAACTCGCAACCGGGCGTCGCCTGGTGGTCTACTGCAACTGCCCGAACGACGCTTCGGCCGCGCATGGCGCGCGGCTGCTGATGGAAGGCGGCGCCGGCGAAGCGTTGCCCCTCGCCGGCGGGCTCGACGCGTGGGCCGATGCGGGTCACGCCATCGAAATGCGTCAGGTGCCGGGAGCGCCCGAGACGGCGGCGATGGGGCTGAATGTCGCCAGCGAAAGGTCGCAAAGCAGCACGGCGATGTGAACGGCTAGCATCGACCCGATGTCGAACCGATTGACGCAGATCGCCACCCGCACCGGCGACGACGGCACCACCGGCCTCGGCGATGGCAGCCGCACCTCGAAAGACGCCTTGCGCATCTGCGCGCTCGGCGATGTCGACGAGCTCAATTCGAACCTCGGCGTGTTGTTGTGCGAGCCGCTGCCCGAACGGTTGCGCGAGCTCCTCGTCGTGATCCAGCACGAGCTCTTCAACCTGGGCGGCGAGTTGTCGATCCCCGGCTACGAACTGCTGAAGGAGAGCGCGGTGTTGCGGCTCGACGAAGCGCTCGCCGAATACAACGCTGCATTGCCTCGCCTGAAGGAATTCATTCTGCCCGCCGGCACGCGAAGCTCGGCGTTGGCGCATGTGTGCCGTACGGTCGCGCGGCGCGCCGAACGTTCGGTCGTCGCGCTCGCGAATCGGGAGCCGGTACGGGCTGAACCGCGCCAGTACCTGAACCGACTCAGCGACCTGATGTTCGTGTTCGCGCGCGCGCTCAACCGCGCCAACCTCGACGGTCTCGGGGGTGACGATGTCTACTGGAACAGTGAGCGACTCGCCCGCGACACCGATTGATCGTCGGCACCCGCGGTGATCATGCGCTGACGATGCAGAGCCGACAGTTGCTGCATCGGCCGGACGCGACGCGCCGGCATGCCACCTCGATCAAACCAGGGCTGCCGATCCGACCTTCGCGCGACGCGCCGTCACGGCGTTGCTCAGGAGGTCGAGCACGGCCACCGAATCGTCCCAGCCGAGGCACGCGTCCGTGATGCTCTGGCCATAAGTGAGCTTGGCCGGATCGTCGGTCGCGGTGTTGAACTTCTGCGCGCCGGCGACGAGGTGGCTCTCGACCATCACGCCGAAGATGCAGCGATTGCCATCTGCCATCTGAGCCGCGATGTCGCGTGCGACATTGATCTGCTTCGAGTGGTTCTTACTGCTGTTCGCGTGGCTGCAGTCGATCATCAACGCGCTTGCGAGCTTGGCCGCTTCGAGTTGCTGGCAGGCCTTGGCCACGTGGTGTGCTTCGTAGTTCGGCGCCGAACCACCGCCGCGCAGGATCACGTGGCAGTCCTTGTTGCCACGCGTCTCGACCACCGCGACCTGGCCGTTCTTGTGGACCGCAAGGAAATGGTGCGCACCCGCCGCGGCCTGAATTGCATCGACTGCGATGCGGATGTTGCCGTCGGTGCCGTTCTTAAAGCCAATCGGCGCCGAGATGCCCGAGGCGAGCTCGCGGTGCACCTGGCTCTCGGTCGTGCGCGCGCCGATCGCGCCCCACGAGATCAGGTCTGCGAGGTATTGCGGTGAGATCACGTCGAGGAATTCGCTGCCGGCCGGCATGCCGAGCTTGTTGATCTCGAGCAGCAACTGGCGGCCGATGCGCAAGCCTTCGTCGATGCGAAAACTCTCGTCCAGGTACGGGTCGTTGATCAGGCCCTTCCAGCCGACGGTCGTGCGCGGCTTCTCGAAGTACACGCGCATCACGATCTCGAGCGTGTCGGCGTAACGGGTGCGCTGTTCTTTCAGGCGGCGGGCGTACTCGACGGCGGCCAGCGGGTCGTGGATCGAACACGGCCCCATGATCACGAGCAGCCGGTCTTCCTGCTTTTGCATGATGCGGCGGATCGTGCCGCGCGTGCCGGTCACCTGCTGCTCGACCGGCGAGCCGGCGATCGGGAAGAAGCGAATCAGGTGCTCGGGCGGCGGCAGGGCCTTGACGCGCACGATGCGCAGGTCATCGGTTTCGCCGGTGCGCTCGCGGCTGTCGTACCAACCCTCGCCTAACGTCGATTGACCCATCATTTGTCGCTCCTTCGGGGTCAGCGCAGATGGCGCCGGGAAAGTCGTTGTCAATGTCACAGGCGTCCGTCGTTTTCGTCCGATCGGGGTCCGTCTTGACCCGGAACCCAAAAAAAACCGCCGGGGTTCGCCCGGCGGTTTTTGAGTTCGTTGCGCTTCGGTCAGTCAGCGATCAACGTCTCAAACGGCCGGGCCGTTCGGAACGAAAAATAGCCGGTAAACCAAGGGTGCAGAACCATGCAAGCAATGTAGCACGCGATTCCCTCCCCCCATTAATTCCGGAGGAGACAACTCATGGATAGACGCACGAGATCGAACTCGTGGCCGCACTCGGCAAGGGCGGTCGCAATGTGTCGCTCGACGACGCGCTCTCGCTCGTCTACGGCTACGCCATTGGTCTCGACATGGCGAGGCGTGATCAGCAACGCGGCATGGGTCACGAGAAGAAGCTGTAGGAGATCGGAAAGAGCTTCGATCACTCGGCGTCGATGGGGCCCCTCCATTGCGTCATCGACGTGGGTCACTTCACGAAAGGCGCCATCACGCTGAAGGTGAACGGCGTGGTCAAGCAAAGCGCCGACCTGAACATGATGACGTGGAGCGTCGCCGAACTGATCGTCAAGCTTTCCCAGGCGCTCGAGCGGATGCCGGGCGATTTGTTCTGCAGCGCCACGCCCGAGAACGTTGGCCCGGTGGTGCCCGGCGATGTGATGCAGGGTTCGATCGCCGGGCTGCCGACGCTCGATGTCAAGAAGGTGCTGCCGCTCGCCTGATTGGTCTTGCGCCCTCTCCCAGAGGGCTAGGGGACTGCTAGGCCGTGCCGCCGACCGTGAGCTTGTCGATGCGCAGCGTCGGCTGGCCCACGCCGACCGGCACGCTCTGGCCTTCCTTGCCGCAGACGCCGACGCCGGTGTCGAGCTGCATGTCGTTGCCGATTGCGCTGACTCGCGTGAGGGCATCGGGGCCGTTGCCGATCAGCGTCGCGCCCTTCACCGGGTACTGGATCCTGCCGTTCTCGACCCAGAACGCCTCGCTCGCCGAGAACACGAACTTGCCGCTCGTGATGTCGACCTGCCCGCCGCCGAAGTTAGTGGCGTAGAGGCCGCGCTTCAACCCAGCGACGATCTCTTCGGGGGCGCGATCGCCGCCCAGCATGTAGGTGTTGGTCATGCGCGGCATCGGCACCGCGGCGTAGCTTTCACGGCGCGCGTTGCCGGTGATCGCGGTGCCGGAGAGACGCGCGTTCATCGAGTCTTGGATGTAGCCCTTCAGAATGCCGTCTTCGATCAACACGTTGCGCTGCGTGGCGTTGCCTTCGTCGTCGACGTTGAGCGAGCCGCGTCGACCGTCGAGCGTGCCGTCGTCGAGAACCGTCACGCCCCGGGCGGCGACGCGCTGGCCGATCATGCCGGCGAAGGCGCTCGAGCCCTTGCGGTTGAAATCGCCTTCGAGGCCGTGGCCGATCGCTTCGTGCAACAGCACACCGGGCCAGCCCGGGCCGAGCACCACGCTCATCATGCCGGCCTTCGCGGGCCGCGACTCGAGATTCGTGAGCGCGGCGTTCACCGCATGGTCGACGTAGCCCTCGATCAACGCATCATCGAACACCGCGAGGCCGTATCGACCACCACCGCCCCCGTTGCCCGATTCGCGGCGCACCGCACCGCCCACCGTCTGCTCGGCGATCACGCTGACCGAGAGGCGCACCAGCGGGCGCACGTCGGCCGCCATCGTGCCGTCGGCCCGAGCGACCAGCACCACGTCGTACTCTGCGGCAAGGCCGGCCATCACCTGCACGATGCGTGGGTCTTTCGCACGCGCCATCGTCTCGACCCGGCCGAGCAACGCGACCTTGGCCGCGCTGTCGAGCGTCGCGATCGGGTCCATCGGCGGGTAGAGCATCCGGCTGGCGGCAATCGACGACAGCTTCTTGCCGACTTTCACCGTCGCGCCCTGACCGGCTGCGGCAATCGTTCGCACGGTCTCTGCCGCGTCGAGCAAAGCGGCTTCGGAAATGTCGTCCGAGTACGCGAAGGCCGTCTTCTCACCGACCACGGCGCGCACGCCGAAACCTTGATCGATACCGAAGCTGCCGCTCTTCACGATGCCTTCCTCGAGGCTCCAGCTCTCGCTGCGCGTCAACTGGAAGTAGATGTCGGCGTCGTCGATGCGATGCGCGGCGATCACGCCGAGCGCATCGCTGAGGCTCGCTTCGCTGAGCCCGAAGGGTTCGAGCAACTGCGCGCGCGCGATGGCCAAGCGTTCGATCGTGGGTTCGCGAGAAATCATGGGCATCCTTCAGAGCGAGGCAAAGTGACGAATGGCGTGGACGCAACCGTTCGGTCATCACCGTGTGCAGAGGCTCGATTGTAGAAGTCGGGGTGATGCGACGAAACACTGCAACGAATGTCCTTTCACACATCTTTACGGCTTCGTGTCGCGGCCGATGTCGGCGTTTCGGATCGGCGCTCCGTTGTATTCATGCGGGCCGCAGACCGAATGATTCATACACAACACTCAAAGGACGAAACCATGCTCTCCATCAAGACCCTCATCACCGGCGCCACGCTGGTTGTGACATCGCTCGGTGCTTTCGCGCAGGCCACCGCACCGGCCACGCCGCGTGTCGATGCCCGTGAAGCGAGCCAGCAGGCACGCATCGACAAAGGCGTCGCGTCGGGCCAGTTGACCGCGAAGGAAACCAACCGTCTCGACAAGCAGCAAACGCGTGTCGCTGCGGCCGAGACCAGCGCCAAGGCCGATGGCAAGGTCACCGCCAAGGAGCGTCACAAGCTGCACCGCATGCAGGATCGTTCGAGCAAGGCCATCCATGCGCAGAAGCACGACGCGCAAACCGTGGCGAAGTGATGTGTCGGTGCGCGCGAGCGCACCGACACATCGTTGGTCGAGGCGCTCGGCGCGCGTCGGCCGACGCGTTCGACGCCCGGTCACGTTCGAGCGTGATCGGCCGCTCTGTTGTCAAACGTCCGGATCCGGCGCGTCGCTCGCCGCCGCTGCGCCTGCGCCTTGCCCTTTCAGCGCCAGCGCCAAGGGATAAAGCAAGTTGCGCGGCGCGCCGGTCAACGACTGGGCGACGGCCACCGCCTGGCTGAGCGGCAGCGCCGCGAGCAACACGCGTAGCGTGTTGTCGTGCGCTCCGGCCGCCGGCTTTTCGTCGGATTCGGAATGCGCGTGCAAGACCAGCACGAACTCGCCGCGCGAGCGGTTGCTGTCGGCCGCGAGCCAAGCCGGCATGGCGCCGGCCACCATCGTGTCGATCGACTCGAATTGCTTCGTGAGCTCGCGGCAGACCGTGACGGTTCGTTCGGCACCGACCTCGGCCAGCGCCTTCGCCAACGCCTCGATCCGATGCGGGGCCTCGAACACGATCTGCGTTTCGGTGCGTGTCGCGAGGCGCTCTAGCATCGCCGTTCGAGCCGCCGCACGCGCGGGCACGAAGCCCACGCAGGTGAAGGCACCTGCCGCGGTGTCGCCCGCAGCGCTCAAGGCGGCGAGCGCACTGCTCGCACCCGGCAACGGCATCACCCGGTAACCCGCCACGCGCGTCGCCGCGACCAGCAGCGCGCCTGGGTCCGACACGGCCGGCGTGCCGGCGTCGCTGACGTAGGCGACGCGCTCACCGGCGGCCAGGCGTTGCAGCACCGCGCCGGCGGCTTCGCGCTCGTTGTGTTCGTGCAGCGCGAGCAGGGGTTTGTCGATGCCGAAGAGGCGCAACAACGGCGCCGTGTGCCGCGTGTCTTCGCAGGCGATCGTGTCGACGAGCGCGAGCACGTGGATCGCTCGCAGGCTCATGTCTGCCAGGTTGCCGATCGGCGTGGCGACGACATAAAGCGTCGCTCGGGGATACTGCTGCTCACCCGCGGCGGAAGCCGCCGCCTGCAGCACCAGCGATGCGTTGATGTTCAAGAAGTTGGCGACGATGAAAGAGGTGGGCGACACCGCGGAGACGCGGGCGTTGGCGCATCTGCAGGCGAACGGGCTCGCGCTGGTGCAGCGCAATTATCGGGTCGCGCGTGGGCCGGCCGCGCGCGGTGGCGAGGTCGATCTCATCATGCGCGAGCGCGACGGCACCTTGGTGTTCGTCGAGGTGCGTGCACGGCGCGCGGGTTCGCGTGGCGGCGCGGCGGCGACCGTCGGCCATGCCAAGCAGCGGCGCCTCGTGTTCGCCGCACAGCATTTCCTGACGCGGCTGCCGGCGTTGCCGCCGTGCCGCTTCGATGTGGTCGCCATCGATGGCGAGGGCCTCGAATGGCTTCAGGCGGCGTTCGAGGCGGGGTGACTGGCGAGCACCCCGGAGGCGTCCGAGGAAATCCCTTGACCTATCATCTCCGCCCATGCTCGAACAGCGGATCCAACAGCAATTCTTCGACAGCGCCGACCTCAAGTACGCGGCGGCCGAGGTCCTCAGCAAGCCGATCGCCGACGGCGTGAGCGCACTGATCGGCTGCATCACCGGCGGCGGCAAGGTGCTGGCGTGCGGCAACGGCGGGTCGGCGAGCGACGCGCAGCACTTCGCGGCCGAATTCGTCGGCCGGTTCGAGCGTGAACGACCGGGTCTTGCCGCCATCGCCTTGACGACCGACACGTCGATCCTCACCGCGGTCGGCAACGACTACAGCTTCGACGTGGTGTTCGCCAAGCAAGTACAGGCGCTCGGCGCACCCGGCGACGTGCTGCTCGCGATCTCGACCAGCGGCAACTCGACCAACGTGCTGAACGCGGTCGACGCGGCCCATTCGAAAGACATGACCGTCATCGCGATGACCGGCAACACCGGCGGCAAGATGCGCCACAAACTCACCGAGACCGACGTCCACATCTGCGTTCCGCATGAGCGCACCGCGCGGATCCAGGAAGTGCATCTGCTGGTGCTGCACTGCCTGTGCGATGCGGTCGACCTGCAACTGCTGGGCGAAGAGGAAAACACATGAAGCTCAATCGGCGCCTTGAACCGCGCGCGAACGGATCACTGCTCGCCACGCTCGTGCTCGCCGCGGCCACGCTTTCTGGCTGCGTGCCGTTCATCGTCGGCGGCGCGCTGGTCGGCGGCTCGATGGTCGCGACCGATCGGCGCACCTCGGGCACGCAGGTCGAAGACGAGGTGATCGAACTGAAGTCGATCGGCCGCCTGAACGAGGTGCTCGGCGACCGGACCCGGGTCAGCACCACGAGCTACAACCGCATGGTGCTGTTGACCGGCGAGGTGTCGGAGGAGAAAGACAAGACGGCGGCTGAACTGGCCGTCGCGCGCATCGAGAACGTCAAATCGGTGGTCAACGAGATCAATGTCGGCGACGTGCGCTCGATGCCGGGCCGCACCAACGATTCGTTCACCACCGCCAAGGTGAAGACCAGCCTGGTCGATGCGAAAGACCTGTTCGCCAATTCGATCAAAGTCGTGACCAATCGCGGCGTGGTCTACATGATGGGTCGCGTCACCGAACGAGAAGCGGGGCGTGCGACCGAAGTGGCGCGCGGTGTGTCCGGTGTGACCAAGGTGGTGCGCGTGTTCGACATCATCAGCGAGGAAGAGCTCGCGAAGACCGAGCCGAGGGCGCTCGCGAAGCCGTGACACCAATGCCGCGCACCTGGCGCGGCGAACCTCAGGCCTTCCTCAATCGCTGGATGAGGCTCGAGGTGTCTTTGCGGTTGCCGCCTCGCGCTTGGCAGTCGGCGTAGAACTGATCGACCAGCGCGGCAACGGGCAACTGCGCGCCATTGCGGCGCGCTTCGTCGAGCACCAGTCCCAGATCCTTGCGCATCCAGTCGACGGCGAAGCCGAAGTCGAACTGGTTCTCGATCATGGTAGGGCCCCGGTTGTCCATCTGCCAGCTTTGCGCCGCGCCCTTGCCGATCACGCCGAGTACGGCCTTCATGTCGAGGCCCGCCTTCTCGCCGAACGCGATCGCTTCCGAGAGGCCCTGAACCACGCCGGCGATCGCGATCTGGTTGACCATTTTCGCGAGCTGGCCCGAGCCGGCGGGCCCGAGCAGCGATGACGCCTTCGCGTAAGCCGCCATCACCGGTTCGACTTTGGCGTAGGTGGCGGCGTCGCCCCCACACATGATGGTGAGCGCGCCATTGATGGCACCGAGGTTGCCGCCCGAGACCGGCGCATCGATGAAGCCCAAGCCGCGCTCTTTCGCCGCGCCATAGAGCTCACGCGCGATCTCGGCCGACGCGGTCGTGTGATCGACAAAAATCGCCCCCTGGCCCTTGCCCTTGCCCATGGAGGCGAACGCCCCGTCGGCGCCGAGCGCGACCTCGCGCAAGTCGGTGTCGTTGCCGACACAGCAGAACACGATGTCGGCGTGCGCGGCGGCTTCCTTCGGCGCCGTCGCCATGCTGCCTGCATGTTCCTTGGTCCACTTAACGGCCTTGGCTGTGGTGCGGTTGAACACCGTCACGTGATGACCGAGCCGGGCGAGGTGGCCCGCCATCGGATAGCCCATCACGCCGAGGCCGAGGAATGCAACGTTCATACAAGTAAGGTTAATTGAGGCGCAGAGCGTGGTCGAAAGACCCGCCGACGACGGCTTTCAGGCCGTCTCAAATCCAGCGAAGCGTCCAATTACACGATGTGCATGTGTTCCGTACCGGCGCTCAGGTCGCTGCTGCGCGCGCGGGTGCTGTGCAACTTGATCTGCAGGCGCAGGTCGTTCACCGAGTCGGCGTTGCGCAGCGCATCTTCGAACGTGATGGTGTGTGATTCGTACAAATCGAAGAGCGCCTGGTCGAAGGTCTGCATGCCGAGCTCGCGCGAGCGCTTCATGATCTCCTTGATTTCGGCGACCTCGCCCTTGAAGATCAGGTCGGAGATGAGCGGCGTGTTGAGCATGATCTCGACCGCGGCCACGCGACCCTTGCCCTCTTCGCGCGGCAGCAGGCGCTGCGAGACGAGTGCCTTCAGGTTGAGCGACAGGTCCATCAGCAGCTGCGCGCGGCGCTCCTCGGGGAAAAAGTTGATGATTCGGTCGAGTGCCTGGTTGGCGCTGTTGGCGTGCAGCGTGGCCATGCACAGGTGTCCGGTCTCGGCGAACGCCACCGCGTGCTCCATCGTCTCGCGGTCGCGGATCTCGCCCATCAGGATCACGTCGGGCGCCTGCCGCAGCGTGTTTTTCAGCGCCTGGGCCCAGCCTTCGGTGTCGATGCCGACCTCGCGCTGCGTGACGATGCAATTCTTGTGCGGGTGAACGAACTCGACCGGGTCTTCGATCGTGATGATGTGGCCGAACGAGTTCTCGTTGCGGTGGTCGACCAGCGCAGCCAGCGAGGTGCTCTTGCCCGAGCCGGTCGCGCCCACCAGGATCACCAGGCCGCGCTTGCTCAGCGCGAGGTCCTTGAGCACGTAGGGCAGCCCCATCGTGTCAATGGTCGGCAGGACCTGCGGGATGGTCCGCATCACCAGGCCGACGTGGCCCTGCTGCACGAACGCGTTGACCCGAAAACGCCCGACGCCGATCGGCGCGACCGAAAAGTTGCACTCCTTCGTGCGCTCGAACTCGGCGGCCTGCTTGTCGTTCATCACCGCGCGCGTGAGGGCGAGCGTGTGCTGGCCGGTGAGCGGCTGTGGCGAGACCTTGGTGACCTTGCCATCGACCTTGATCGCAGGCGGAAAGTCGGCCGTGAGGAACAGGTCGGACCCGTTGCGCGAGACCATCAGCCTCAGTAGGTCGGTAACGAATTTCGATGCCTGATCGCGTTCCATTTTTTTGCCTCTGACTGCGTTTCTTGACTCACGGGGGAGAAAAGCAGATTACCTCTGCGCCGCCCAGCCAAAACGCCGCCAGGCGTTTTGTCGTGAGCCAGGCGAAGAAGAGTCCGCAGGGACTCTTCTTCGTCCGGGCTCACCCCGGAAAATTTTCCGGGAACTTCGCCTTGCCGCGCGCCTCGGCCGGCGAGACGATGTTGCGGCGGACCAGTTCCGCGAGGTTCTGGTCGAGCGTCTGCATGCCGACACTGTTGCCGGTCTGGATCGTCGAATACATCTGCGCGATCTTGGCTTCGCGGATCAGGTTGCGGATCGCCGCGGTGCCGAGCATGATCTCGTGCGCGGCCACGCGTCCGGAGCCGTCCTTCGTCTTGCAGAGGGTCTGCGAGATCACGCCGATCAGCGACTCCGACAGCATCGCGCGAACCATTTCCTTCTCGGCCGCGGGGAACACGTCGACGATCCGGTCGACCGTCTTGGCGGCGCTCGACGTGTGCAGCGTGCCGAACACCAGATGGCCGGTTTCAGCCGCGGTGAGCGCGAGGCGAATCGTTTCCAGATCGCGCATTTCGCCGACCAGGATGCAGTCCGGGTCTTCGCGCAGCGCCGAACGCAGTGCGTTCGAGAAGCTGAGCGTGTGCGGGCCGACCTCGCGCTGGTTGATCAGGCACTTCTTCGATTCGTGCACGAACTCGATCGGATCCTCGACCGTCAGCACGTGGCCGAACTCGGTCTCGTTGAGGTGGTTCACCATCGCGGCGAGCGTGGTTGACTTGCCCGAGCCGGTCGGCCCGGTCACCAGCACCATGCCGCGCGGCTTCAGCGAGAGTTCCGCGAAGACCGGCGGGCAATTCAGTTGTTCGAGCGACAGGATCTTCGACGGAATGGTCCGGAACACGGCACCGGCGCCGCGGTTCTGGTTGAACGCATTGACCCGAAAGCGCGCCAGCCCCTGGATCTCGAACGAGAAGTCGCATTCGAGCGTCTCTTCGTAGGCCTTGCGCTGCGAGTCATTCATGATGTCGTAGACCATGTCGTGCACTTGCTTGTGCTCGAGAGGGTCGACATTGATGCGGCGCACGTCACCGTGCACGCGGATCATCGGCGGCAGGCCGGCCGAGAGGTGCAGGTCGGACGCCTTGTTCTTGACCGAAAACGCCAGCAGTTGGGTGATGTCCATGGTCTTCAGGGGTTGAGCGGCGGAGCGCCACCGGGGCTTCAGGCCACGAGGTAATCTCGGCGCATTATTGCAATGATCGCAGACAACATCGCCCGTGTGCGAGCCCGCATTGCAAGCGCTTGTACCTTGGCCGAGCGCCCCGTGCGAAGCGTCACATTGATGGCCGTGAGCAAGACCGTCGATGCCGAAGCCGTGCGCGCGGCTTTTGCGGCCGGCGCGCGCGACTTCGGCGAGAACCAGGTGCAGGAAGCGGTCGAGAAGATCGCGGCGCTCGGCGATCTGCGTGGACAGACCGCGTGGCACCTGATCGGCCCGTTGCAAAGCAACAAGACACGCTTGGTGGCCGAGCAGTTCGATTGGGTCCACTCGATCGATCGGCTTCACACCGCCGAGCGTCTGAGCCGGCAGCGACCCGAGCACCTGCCTTCGCTTCAGGTGTGCGTGCAGGTGAACGTGAGTGGCGAGGCGACCAAGAGCGGCGTCTCGCGCGAGGCACTGGCGCCGCTCGCGCACGCCGTGGCAGCGTTGCCGCGGCTGCGGCTGCGCGGGTTGATGGCGATTCCCGGACCGGCCGAAGACATCGACGCGCAACGCCGCCCGCTGCACGCGATGCGTGGCTTGTTCGATGCCCTCAACCGCGAAGGCCTTGCACTCGACACACTGTCGATGGGCATGAGCGACGACCTCGAAGCCGCGGTGCTCGAGGGCTCGACGATCGTGCGCATCGGCAGTGCGATCTTCGGCGCGCGGGCGGCCGCGCGGTGACGCGGGCGGTCGCGCATTGATTCAGCCCAGACGGCACCGATCGATCCACGCATCAATTCGTCTCGCCACTGCCTGAATCTCGAAGCGCCACGCATGTTCAAGTTGCCACCGCCCAGGGCCCGACTGCCCTATCCGTATCGCGGCGAGATCGGGGTCGTCGACGGCATGCTGAAAAGCGTCGCTGCCACGCTCGATTGGCCCGCGGTGGTCGCGACGGCCCGGCCGTGGATCGAATCGGTGCGCGCCCATCCGGCGCCGTTCTGGGCCCTCGAATCATTGTTGCGCGAATACCCGATCGCGAGCGACGAAGGCCTCGCGCTGATGCGTCTGGCCGAAGCCTTGCTGCGCGTGCCCGACGTGGAAACCGCGATCGCGCTCACCGCCGACCAGCTCGGCCGCGCCGACTTCGACGGCGCGCGCGGGGAGGGCGGTAGCGGCTCGCCACACCCGTTGCTGGCGAGTCTCTCGGCCAACGCGATCGCGCTCTCGAAGCGCTTCCTGCCCGATGCCGACGGCGACACGAGCCTCTGGAAACGGCTCGGTGCGCATGCCGTGGTCGCGGCGACCGTGCGCGCGATCCAGCTGCTCGGCCGCCAGTTCGTGCTCGGCCGTCGCATCGCCGAAGCGCTCGACGAGGCCGACGCCAAGCGTCAAACGCAGCCCGGCGTGCGCTACAGCTACGACATGCTCGGCGAAGGCGCGCGCACCGAGGCCGATGCGCAGCGCTACCTGGCGTCCTACCTCGACGCGATCGCGCACATCGCGGCGCACGCCGGTCGTGGCGGACCCGAAGCGGCCGACGGCATCTCGATCAAGCTGAGCGCCCTCTTCTCACGCTACGAGGACTCGCAGCGCGCGCGCGTCTTCGCCGAACTCGCGCCGCGCGTGTGGCAACTGGTGCAGGCCGCGGCGCGCGCCGACATCAACCTTACGATCGATGCGGAGGAGAGCGATCGCCTCGAGCTTTCGCTCGACGTGCTCGAAGTGCTCGCCGAACGCATCGCGGTCGAGCATCCGCAGTGGCGCGGATTCGGGCTGGCGGTGCAGTCGTACCAGACGCGCTCGCTGCAGGTGGTGGCCGAGGTCGCTCGCATCGCGCGCGCGCACCGCCTGCGGTTCATGGTGCGCCTTGTCAAGGGCGCCTACTGGGACGGCGAGGTCAAGCGCGCGCAGGAGCAGGGCCTGGCGGGCTACCCCGTGTTCACGCACAAGCGGCACAGCGACGTCGCGTACCTCGCCTGCGCCGAAGCGTTGCTCGCGAACGCCGACGTCGTCTACCCGCAGTTCGCGACGCACAACGCCGGCACCATCGCCGCGATCGTGCAGATGGCCGACGCGCGGGGCGCGGCGTACGAAATGCAGCGCCTGCACGGCATGGGCGAAGGCGTGTACCGCGAGCTCGCGGCGCATGCGGGCAAGCGCGGTGGTCGCGTGGTGCCGATGCGCATCTACGCGCCGGTCGGTGAACACCGCGACTTGCTCGCCTACCTCGTCAGGCGACTGCTCGAGAACGGCGCAAACTCGTCGTTCGTGCACCAACTCTCCGACGCGAGGGTTGCGCCGGAAGAACTGCTCGCATCGCCGCTCGTCGCCGCCGACGCGCCGGGCCTGCCGTTGCCCGTCGACCTCTATCGCGCAGCGGGGCAGCAGCGACCCAATTCGCTCGGTGTCGACCTCGCCTGCCTGGCCGAACGCCAGCCGCTCTTCGACGTGCTCGCGTCGACGCGTCTCGAGAAGATCGCGATGGCCAGCACCGTCGATGTCACGCGCGCCATCGATCGCGCGTCACAGGCGTTCGACGCCTGGCGCGACACGCCGGTCGCGCAACGCGCCGCCGCGCTGCGCCGGGCCGCCGACCTGCTCGAGGCCTTGCGCGCCGAGTTCTGTGCGGTGCTCGTGCTCGAAGCGAAGAAGACGCTCGGCGATGGCGTGGCCGAGGTGCGCGAGGCGATCGACTTCTGCCGCTATTACGCCGACGAAGCCGACACCAAGCTCGTCGTGCACACGCTGCCCGGCCCGACCGGCGAGAGCAACGAACTGCAGTTGCACGGCCGCGGTGTGTTCGCCTGCATCAGCCCGTGGAACTTTCCGCTCGCGATCTTCACCGGCCAGGTGGTGGCCG
Source organism: Caldimonas sp. (assembly GCA_965246805.1). Classification (GTDB taxonomy): domain Bacteria; phylum Pseudomonadota; class Gammaproteobacteria; order Burkholderiales; family Burkholderiaceae_C; genus Schlegelella_A. The sequence continues at coordinate 322,097 of CBDFFO010000007.1, forward strand.
CGCTCGTCGCCGGCAACAGCGTGGTCGCGAAGCCCGCCGAGCAGACGCCGATCATCGCGGCGCGCATGGTCGCGCTGCTCCACGAGGCCGGCATCCCGAAGGCCGCGCTGCAACTGGTGCACGGCCCCGGCCACACGGTCGGAGCCGCACTCGTGGCCGATGCACGCATCGCCGGCGTCTGCTTCACCGGTTCGACCGCGGTGGCGCGCCTCATCAACCGCGCCCTCGCTGCGAAAGACGGCCCGATCGTGCCGCTGATCGCCGAGACCGGTGGCATCAACGCGATGATCGTCGACAGCTCGGCGTTGCCCGAGCAGGTCGTCGACGCGGTCGCGCAGAGCTCGTTCCGCTCGGCCGGCCAGCGTTGTTCGGCGCTGCGCCTGCTGTGCGTGCACGAAGCGATCGCCGATGACGTGATCGAGATGATCCGCGGCGCGCTGACCGAGCTCGTGCTCGGCGACCCGAGCCACCTCGTGACCGATGTCGGGCCGTTGATCGACGAAGAAGCGTTCGCCAGCGTGTCGGCGCACGTCGCGAGGTTGCGCCACGAAGCGCGATGGATCGGCGGCACGCCGTGGCCGCATAAGCTCGACGCGAACGGGGGCGACGGTCTGCTAGGCGGCGATGGTGCTGCGCACTACATCGCACCGATCGCGTTCGAGGTCGAGTCGGTCGCCGCCGTCGAACAGGAGATCTTTGGGCCGGTGCTGCATGTCGTGCGCTGGCGCGGCGACGCCGATGCCGTCGTCGCCGCCATCAACGCGCTCGGCTACGGCCTCACGCTCGGCGTGCAGAGCCGGATCGACAGTCGTGCGCTGCGCATCGCCTCGGCCGCGCGCGTCGGCAACGTCTACGTCAACCGCAACATGATCGGCGCCGTGGTCGGCGTGCAGCCTTTCGGCGGCGAAGGCCTGAGCGGTACCGGTCCGAAGGCCGGCGGTCCGCACTACCTCTATCGCTTTTGTTCGGAGCAGGTTGTCACGGTCAACACCGCGGCGGCCGGCGGCAACGCGGCACTGTTGTCCGGGCTCGGCTGACGATCGCGCGCGGCGGCGCGTGCCGCGTTGCCGGTGAGCGTGTCAGTCACCCACCCGGCGAGCGAGCAGCCGTTACTTACACTGCGCGCGTGGACACGATCGCATTCATCGGTGGCGGCAACATGGCCTCGGCCATCATCGGCGGGATGCTGAAGCAGGGCGCCGCGTCGGCGCCTTCAGTCGATGGCGCTGCCGTGCTGGTCGTCGAGCCCGGCCCCGCGACCCGTCTCCAGCTTGAAGAGCGGTTCGGCGTGCGCACGATCGCGTTCGCCGGCCCCGCGCTCGCCGAGGCATCGCTGGTGATCTGGGCCGTGAAGCCGCAGTTTTTCGTCGAAGCCGCCGAGCCGTGCGCGCCGCACGTGGCGCACGCGTTGCACCTGAGCGTGATGGCCGGCATTCGATGCGATGCCCTCGCCCGCGCCACGGGCAGTGAACGCATCGTGCGCGCGATGCCGAACACCCCGGCGCTGATCGGCCAGGGCATCGCGGGCCTCTATGCGCGGGCCGCCGTGACATCGACCGAACGCGACCGCATCGACGCGTTGCTGGCCCCAACCGGACAAAGGCTGTGGCTGGCTCGCGAAGCCGATCTCGATGCCGTTACCGCGGTCTCCGGCTCGGGCCCTGCCTACGTGTTCTACATCGCCGAAGCGATGGTCGATGCCGCCGTGGCGATGGGGCTCTCGCCCGCACAAGGGCGCGAGCTCGCGCTCGCCACGCTCGCCGGCGGCGCTGCGCTCGCGGCGAACTCGGGTGATTCCCTCCTCGATCTGCGCGAACGCGTCACATCGAAGGGGGGCACCACCGCCGCGGCGCTGGCATCGCTCGAAGCCAGCGGCGTGAAGGCGGCGTTCATGAAGGCGTTGCTGGCGGCGCGACAGCGCGCCGAGGAGCTCGGCGCGGCGTCGAACTGAGGATTCGTTCTGGCCATGCGGGCAAGGCCGCCGCCGCGACACCGAATCGTCGCGCGTTGCGCCTACAGTTCGCCCCCATGCCGCGGCGCCACCAGCGCAGGCCGCGCCTCGATCAATGGAGATTTCGAATGAGCTACCTCTCTTACCTCTCGCCGACCGCCACCAGCCCGTGGCACACCTACCTCAGCCAAGTCGACCGTGTGCTGCCCTACCTTGGCCCGCTGGCGCGATGGTCGGAAACCTTGAAACGCCCGAAGCGCGCGCTGATCGTCGACGTGCCGATCGAGATGGACGACGGCAGCGTCTCGCATTTCGAGGGCTATCGCGTGCAGCACAACCTGTCGCGTGGCCCGGGCAAGGGCGGCGTGCGCTACCACCCCGACGTCACGCTGGAAGAGGTGATGGCGCTCTCGGCCTGGATGACCGTGAAGTGCGCGGCCGTGAACCTGCCGTACGGCGGCGCGAAGGGAGGCATTCGCGTCGACCCGAAGAAGCTCTCGAAGAAGGAGCTCGAGCGAATGACGCGTCGCTACACGAGCGAGATCGGCATCATCATCGGCCCGCAGCGCGACATCCCCGCGCCCGACGTCAACACCAACGGCCAGATCATGGCGTGGATGATGGACACGTACTCGATGAACACCGGCACCACGGCGACCGGTGTGGTCACCGGCAAGCCGCTGCACCTCGGCGGCTCGTTGGGACGCGTCAAGGCAACCGGCCGCGGCGTCTTCGTGACCGGTCGCGAAGCTGCCCGCCGCCTGGGTTTGAAGCTCGACGGCGTGCGTATCGCGGTACAGGGCATGGGCAACGTGGGCGCGTCGGCGGCTGAGCTGTTCGTGCAGGCGGGTGCGGTGCTCGTCGCGGTGCAGGATCACACCGGCACGCTCGTCAACCCGAAAGGCTTCGACATCGCGACGGCCAACGAGGTGCTCAAGCGCGACGGCGGCATCGCCAACTACACCGATGCCGAGCGCGTCGACAACGAGTCGTTCTGGGATGTCGATTGCGACATCTTGATCCCGGCCGCACTTGAAGGGCAGATCACCGCCGACCGCGCACGCCGCATCAAGGCCAGGCTCGTGCTGGAAGGCGCGAACGGCCCGACCTTGCCGGAAGCCGACGACATCATGGGCGACCGCGGCATCCTGGTCGTTCCCGACGTGATCTGCAACGCCGGCGGCGTGACGGTGAGCTATTTCGAGTGGGTGCAGGACTTCTCCAGCTTCTTTTGGAGCGAGGACGAGATCAACGTGCGGCTCGACAAGATCATGGTCGATGCGCTCAAGAAGATCTGGGACACGGCCGACCACCACAAGATCAGCCTGCGCACGGCGACCTTCTCGGTCGCGTGCGAGCGCATCCTGATCGCGCGCGAGGAGCGCGGGCTCTATCCGTGACGTCGGCGGGCGCGCCGCCGGCCGCGCGTCAACCCGGCTCGATCGGATTCGCCGCGCGCTTTTTCGCGGCGGCGCGTTCTCGGTCGGCGCTCTCGTCGAGCGCTTTCAGCTTGTCGAGCTTCACCGCGTAGAGGTCGTGGTCCTTGCGCGTCGTGCTGACTTCCTTGGCTCTGGCCAGGTGCTCGGTGCCGCGCTCGGTGTCGTGCAGCTGGAAGTAAGCCACCGCGAGCCAGAACTGGAACTCATGGTAGTAAGGCTCGCGGTCGACTTCCTTCGTGAAAAGGTCGCGCGCCGACTCGTAACGGCCCGCCCGCATCGCGGCCATGCCTTCGTTGAAATAGCTGAACGGCGGGTGCGGGTTCGCCTTTTGCAATTGTTGCCAGAGCGCGTTCGCCTCGGTCGCGCGGCCCTGGTCTTGCAGAACCAGCACCAAGTTCGACATCGCGGCGCTGTTGCGCGGCTCGCGCTCGGCCACGTGGCGCAGCACGGCTTCGGCGAGAACCGGTTGACGGCGGTTGCGGTAGATCACGGCCAGCGTGATGTAGCCGCTCATCAATGAAGGATCCTGCAGCGTCGAGGCGCGCGCCCACCAGTACGCGTCGTCGAGCTCGCCACGCGTCATCGCCTCGACCGCGCGGTTGTTCATGAAGAGCGCTACCACCGAGCGTTCGTCGATCACGCGCGTGCGGGGTTTGCGGCCGCTGGGCTGCGGCACGAAGTCGACCGTGACCGGGTCGCTGTGCAGGTAGTTGTCACCGATCGGCGGCGGCTTGTCGTCGAGGGTCATGTTGAGGTGGCCCACGGAGATGTAGAGTTCGTCGGCCCGCTCCCACGCGTCGTCGCCGACGATGACCTGGTAGCGCACCGAGAGGCCGAGCTCCTTCGCGAAAGCGCCGGTCATCAGCACCAGCGCCAGGCAATTGCCGGCACGCGCGTCGAACGCTTCCGAGGCGGTGCGCGTCACGGCGGCGTCGTAATCGAGCTGCAGGCCTTTCTTCTCGTAGAGCGAAGCCATCAGGCGGCGCTTGCGGTCGTCTTGCCGCAGCCAGCTGAGCTTGGTCTCGTCGAGGTAGCGGCGCATCGCCGGGCTCACGGCCATCGCCGCTTCGGGGTCGATCGTCGCGCTCGGTACGGCGAACCATTCGTCGTGCAACAGGCCGGTGGCGGCGATCGGTGGCGCGATGGTGTGGGCGCATCCGCCCACTAGCATCGCTGCGAACAAAGCGACAGCAGCTTTCATGAAGGCTCCCGTGATGGCGCGCGACACCACGACGTTAGGGCCGGCGTCGAGTCATCGTACGCCGCGCTCAAGCATGCATCGACCGAATTGACCCTCAACGCAGCGCGCGCGGCGTCGACGCGCGGCTACAAAGTCACCATCGTTCGAAATGACGGGTTTTCCCGCCCCAGTTCGTTCGTGACAAAGTCATTGCGGCGGGACGTTGCCGAACGTTCTTGTGGCGAATATCACGTCGACGAGCCTTCAGACGGCCGCGGGCTCGACCGACAACTGCGCCAGGCGGGTCGCAACCGGTCCGACTGAGATGTGCCACGAGCGCCTCTCAGCATGGGCCCTGAAAGCGATCTCCTTCAGCCGAAATCCAAACACACCCGAAAGAACAACTCACATGCTTCGCAAATCTTCCCTGTTCGTCCAGCCGACCAGTGGCTTTGTCCCGTTCTCTGGCGGCGGCACGCTCGATTCGAATCTGCGTGGTGCCGAGCCGATGATGCGCGCCCCTCACACCACGCACGACGAGGTGACAAGCGATGCGCACGCCGAGGTGCAGGTCGAATCATCGATCGGTGTGTGGACGCCGGCCGTCTGGTCGCCGACCGCCGCCGCACGCGTACGCGGCGCCGAGATGGCGGTCATCGCGGCGATCTGCGGTTACTTCACCTTCGGTCTCGGCAAGGTGCTCGGTCTCTGAGCATCGCCGCAATCCCCGCTCGCCTTGGCGAGCCCTTCGCCTCACGTGTCTGACGACCCGCGAGGCGTTCGTGTTTTTGGACCCAAACGATTCCGAAAGCACGCACGTCGGCCCAGCGCCACGGCATGTCGAGGACGACGGCGTGATGAATTCGTCGCTGCAGTGCAGCAATTCATAACCCTAAACCTCACAAAACTAAGTGAAAACCCTAGTATTCCGGTTGCCAACCCCGGAGATTTCCATGACCGACACGACTGTCCATTTCGACCCACACGCCAGACCGGCCGCCCGCCAGGGAGCGTTGGTCGGCGCGTATGCCGCGCACGTGCTGCTGTCTCTGAAAGCCGCATTCGGCGCCGCGCGCGGCGCACGCGAGGAGGCGCAACGGGATGCCTCGGCGGTGAGGCTGATGGCGCAGCGCTACCGGCAATCCGACCGCGGTTTCGCGGCCGACCTCGATGCCGCAGCCGATCGGCACGAAGAAGCGCTTGCAAAAAAGTAAGTGCAAGCGCCGTGGCTGGAGCTGACGGCGACTAGCGCAGTGCGGTGACCACGCCCGCGAACGCCGAGAATCCGATCCAGTGGTTCAGCCGGAAGGCGCGAAAGCAGCCTTCGCGCGAGCGCCCGCGAATGAGCGTGAAGTGCCAGAGCGCGATCAGCGCGGCGCCCACCAGCCCCGCATCGAAAGCGGCTCCGAGCCCGATTGCGCGGCCGATCCACCCCCAACTGACGAGAAAAATCGCGTAGCTCGCCATCACGGCGGCGACGTCGAAGCGCCCGAACGTGATCGCCGATGTCTTGATGCCGATCTTCAGATCGTCGTCCCGATCGACCATGGCGTATTCGGTGTCGTAGGCGAGCACCCAGAACAGGTTGCCGACCAGAAGGGCCCAGGCGACCCAGGGCACAGCACCGGGCACCGAGCCCCAGGCCCAACGATCCGGGCGCCATGGCCCCGTGAGGTCGGGTCCGACCGCCGCGAAAGCGAGCGGAATGCCGAAACTGAAGGCGACCCCGAGAACCGCCTGAGGCATCGAGACCACGCGCTTGCTGAACGGATAGATCACGGTGACGGCGAGCGCCGCCACGCTCCACAGGGTGGCGGCGAGGTTGGTCGTGGCCACCAGCACGAAGGCCATTGCAGCGAGCACCGCGCCGAAAGTGAGTGCTGCCCTGACGCCGATCGCGCCGCTCGTCACAGGTCGCTGGGCCGTGCGTTTCACGTGGCGATCGAAATCGCGATCGACGACGTCGTTGACGCAGCAGCCGGCGCTGCGCATCAGCAGCGTGCCGAGTGTGAACACCAGCAACAGGTGCCAGCCTGGAAAGCCGCGCGCCGCGATCCACAACGCGGAGAGCGTCGGCCACAGCAGCAGCAGAGTGCCGGCTGGCCGGTCCCAGCGGATGAGGTCGAGATATAGCGCGAGGCGCGTGCGGTCATGGGATCGCGTCGTCATGATCACGATTGTCGGCGCGCACGCCCGCGCGACCAGCCGGCATGAACTGACCCGCTCGCGTCGCGCTTATCCACGTTTGACGCGGGCGCATTTTTAATAAAGTCGAATGGCAACTTGCTCGCTCGCGCCTCGTGGCGGCATGACGAGCCGCCAATCCTGCACACCGGCTCGCATGCGCGGCCCACTCCGGGAAAAAGCCGCACTCGGGTCAGCCGCCGCCGCGCCGATCAAGGGCACATCGTGAACACTGGAGCCATTGACGGTTTCACCGACATCAATAGACCGACGCGAACCATGACCTCTGCCACCGCCACGCCCATTCGCACGCCCAACTTCATCAACGACATCGCAGCGGGTCGGGTCGAGTTGCCGACGATTCCAAGTGTCGTGCAGAAGCTGCTCTCCGCGCTGCGCAAGCCCGATGTCGATTTCCGCGAGATCGGCGAAGCGCTGAGCCAGGACCCGGTGTTGAGCGCGAAAGTCTTACGGCTCGCGAACTCGTCCTTCTTCGGCGGTCAGCGCCAGATGGCGTCGATCGACGCTGCCGTGGCGATGATCGGCCTGAAAGCGCTCAACTCGATGATCATGGCGTGCGGCGTCTCGGAGTCGTTCACAGAAATTCCCGGCATCGATCTGCGCTCGTTCTGGCGCGACGCGCTGGTGGCCGCGACCGCCGCCAACCGGATGGCGCCGCGCTTCGGCGCCGACCCCGAAAGCGCCTACGTGTGCGGCCTCATGCACTCGACCGGCCACCTGATCCTTTGCCAGGCCTACCCCGATGTCGCGAAGGGCATCTTCGAAGGCTACGAGGTCGTGCGCGGCGCCGAACTCGCACAGATCGAATCGGAGGCGTTCGGCATCGACCACCCGACCGTCGGCGCGCTCTGGGTCGAAAGCCTCGGCTTTCCGCAAGGAGTCGCCGACACGATCCGCAAATCGACGCTCGAGGCCGCGCCCGACGACGCGCCGATCGATCTGGTCTTGCGCGCGGCCTGTCGCCTCGAATCGGCCGTCGCACGCAAGGACACGCCCGAAGTGGCGCTCGCCACTTTGCCCGACGCCGTACAAGCGAAATACAGCGACGGTGAGGGCGTGCCCAACAGCGCATTCGAGTCGCTGTACGAAGCCATCGGCACGGCCGAAACGGCGCTCTGATCTCGCGCACGCCGCGCACACCAAGCGGCTCGGCGTCGCGGCCCGTCGGCGCGGCGGATCAGCCGTCGAGCTGTTTCTGGAACACCAGTCCCGCGTGCTCGCGCAACGCGTGGAACTTGATCTTCGGCCAGTTCGCTTCGATGGCACGCAGCTCCGGTGCGTACTCGACCAGCACGGTGGGTGCGTCGACCGCGTCGTAAGCCACCCGATGCGCGTTCGCATCGACGAAGCGTTGCAACTCCTTCGCGCCGCCATCGGCAACCTCGCACGTGACCCAGCGTGCGACCTGAAAACGGCTCGGCATGATTCGCGCCTTGACACCGTACTCGTGCTCGAGCCGGTGCGCGACCACCTCGAACTGCAGCTGCCCGACGGCGCCGAGCAACAGCAGCGATCCAGCGACCGGCCTGAACACCTGGATCGCACCCTCCTCGCCGAGTTGCGTGAGCCCGGCCTTCAACTGCTTGGTTCGGAGCGGGTCGGCCACCTCGACGCTCCTGAACATCTCGGGTGCGAAGAACGGCAGGCCGGTGAATTGCAGCGCCTCGCCTTCGGTCATCGTGTCGCCGAGCTGCAGCACGCCGTGGTTCGGAATGCCGATGATGTCGCCGGCATAGGCCTCGTCGAGCAACTCGCGCCGCTGCGACAGGAAGCTCACGACCGTGTTGGGCCGCAGCTCCTTGCCCGAACGAACGACCTTCAACCGCATGCCGCGTTCGAAGTGACCCGAGGCCACGCGAACGAACGCGATGCGGTCACGATGGGCCGGGTCCATGTTGGCCTGGATCTTGAAGACAACGCCGCTGAACTTCGCTTCTTCGGGTTGCACGTCGCGTTGAATGGCCGAGCGAAAGCCCGGTGACGGCGCAAGATCGACCAGCGCGTCGAGCACTTCGCGCACGCCGAAGTTGTTGACGGCCGAGCCGAAGAACATCGGTGTCTGCTTGCCGGCGAGAAAGTCGTCGCGGTCGAACGGCGGCGCGGCGTCGGTCAGCAGCGAGATCTCGCCTTCAGCCTGCTCGTACTCGAGACCGAAGCGCTGGGCGTAAGCGACGTTGTCGAGGCCGGCGAGGATCTCGTCGTCATCACGGTTTCTGTCGTCACCGCCCTTGAACACGCGCATCTGCTTCTCGCGCAAATCCATCACGCCGTGGAAGCGCTTGCCCATGCCGACCGGCCACGTGAAGGGCACCACTTCCATGCCGAGCTCGCGTTCGATCTCCTCCATCAGCGCGAGCGGGTCCTTCACCTCGCGGTCCATTTTGTTGACGAACGTGAGGATCGGCGTGTGGCGGGCGCGGCAGACCTGCAGCAGGCGGCGCGTCTGCGGTTCGACGCCGTTGGCGGCATCGATCACCATCAACGCGGCATCGACAGCCGTCAGCACGCGATAGGTGTCTTCCGAAAAATCCTGGTGGCCCGGCGTGTCGAGCAGGTTGATAACGCAGTCGCGGTATTCCATCTGCATCACGCTCGAGGCGACCGAGATGCCGCGCTGCTTCTCGATCTCCATCCAGTCGGAGGTCGCGTGGCGCGAGGCTTTGCGCGCCTTCACCGAGCCCGCGATCTGGATCGCGCCCGAGAACAGCAGCAGCTTTTCGGTGAGCGTGGTCTTGCCGGCGTCGGGGTGCGAGATGATCGCGAAGGTGCGGCGGCGGTGCACTTCGGAAGCGAGGTCGGCCATGGTCGAGCCGCGTGCGGCCAGCAATCGAGAAGAAGCGAGGAGGCGCGATTATCGCGGCGCGCCGCGCGTCGGCGCGCCCGAGGCCGCGCGGGCGCTAGCCGACGAAGCCGCTGAAAGGCGGCGAGAAACGGGCGTCGCGCCAGATCCAGTTGGTCGGCGGATAGTGCGCGGCGCCGCTCACCGCGTGCAGCGTGTAGGCATGGCGCGACGCGGTCGAGCGGTTGGTTTCGGACAGGTGCGGGAAGCTGCCGTCGAAGACGATCAGCGTGCCCTTCGGCACTTCGAGCCATTCGAGCCTGGCGGTGTCCCACGTCGGGGTCTCGTTCTGTTCGAGCTGGAAGCGGCCATCGGCCTGGCGCCGGAACACCTCCTTCAACCCCTTCAGGTGCTCGCCCGGCAAGCCGCCGAGGCAGCCGTTCCCGCGGTGTGCGTCCTCGATCGCGAACCAGAAGCCCACCACCGACGTCGGCTCGGTGTAGAGGTAGGTCGAGTCTTGATGGCAGCTCACCTCGCCGCCGATGCCGGGCTGCTTGAAGATGTACATCGACTGCACGAGCAACGGGTCGACGAGTCCGACCGCTTCGGCCACCGCTTGCAGGCGCGGCCCGCGCGAGAACGCGGCGAAGACCGGGTCGAGGTCGTGCATCGCGTGGCCGAGCTTGTTGACGGCGCGTTCGAGCGGCACGGCGAGCTCGCCGTTCGCATCGAACGCGCCTTCTTCAAAGAACGCGCCGATGCGGTTGGCCGATGCCTCGAAGTAGGCATCCTTCGCGTGGCGCTGGTCGCGGGTCGAGAACACCGTGCCGGGCGCGTTCGGCGCATGCTCGGCCACGAGTTGCAGCGCACGTTCGCGCAGCCCGTCGCATGCGGCAGCGGAAGCGAAGTCGTCGATCACGATCACGCCGTCGCGTTCGAACGCGACGCGCGCACTCGCCGGCAGGGCTGGCGTGTCGTCGACCCGGAAGTGCTGAATCATGAGCGAGGCTACGCTCACTCCAGCAAGCTGCGCAACATCCAAGCGGTTTGCTCATGCACACCCAGTCGCTGCGTCAGCAGGTCGGCCGTCGGCTCGTCGCCCGCTTTGTCGGCGATCGGAAAAATGCTGCGTGCGGTGCGCGCCACGGCCTCGTGGCCCTCGACGAGTATCGCGACCATGTCGAGCGCCTTCGGCGGCGTCTCGGGCGCGTCCCTGATCGAGCTCAGCCGACCGAACTGCGCATAGGAACCCGGGGCCGGATGACCGAGCGAACGGATGCGCTCGGCGACCGGGTCGACCGCATTCCAAAGTTCGGTGTACTGCGCCATGAACATCTGGTGCAGCGTGTTGAACATCGGCCCGGTCACGTTCCAGTGGAAGTTGTGGGTCGTGAGGTAGAGCGTGTAGGTGTCGGCGAGCAAACGCGAAAGGCCGCCGACGATCGCTGCGCGATCTTTTTCGCTGATGCCGATGTCGATGCTCATTCGCGGCGTGCTGCTCGATCCGATCTTCGATGACTTCATGGTGTGCTAGCCCGCTGGAGGTGGCGCGCCGCGCGGGTCACGCCTCCGTTTTGGTTGATGGCCCTGCTCGGTCCGCGATGCCGCGTGCATCGGCCAGCGGCCAGCGGCAACGATCTCGACACGTCAGACGAGGTCATAGCGGTCGAGGTTCATCACCTTGTGCCATGCGGCGATGAAATCGCGCACGAACACCGGGCCCGCATCGCTCGACGCATAGACCTCGGCGAGTGCGCGCAGTTGCGAATTGGAACCGAACACCAGATCGACGACGGTGCCGGTGAGCTTCAGCTCGCCCGTCTGACAGTGGCGCCCCTCGAGCACGAACTCGCTGTCGGCCGACTTCCCCCATGTCGTGTTCATGTCGAGAAGGTTGACGAAGTAGTCGTTGGTGAGCTCGTCGGTGCGCTCGGTGAACACGCCGTGCCGCGCCGCGCCGACGTTGGCACCCAGCGAACGCAGGCCACCGATCAACACCGTCATCTCGGGCGCCGTCAGCGTCAGGAGATTCGCCCTGTCGATCAGCTTTTCCGCCATCAGGGCCTCATGCCCCTGACGGACGAAGTTGCGAAACCCATCGGCCTTCGGCTCGAGCGGCGCGAACGAGTGAACGTCGGTCTGGTCTTGGCTCGCGTCGGTGCGGCCGGGCGAGAACGGCACCGTCACGTCGTGGCCGGCCTTCCGCGCTGCCGCTTCGACGGCGGCACAGCCACCAAGCACGATCAGGTCGGCGAGCGACACCTTCTTGGCGTTCGTCTGCGCGGCGTTGAACGTGGTCTGGACCGACGTGAGCGTGGCCAGCACCTGCGCCAGTTCGGCCGGTTGATTGACCTCCCAATCCTTTTGCGGCGCGAGGCGGATGCGTGCGCCGTTGGCGCCGCCGCGCTTGTCGCTGCCGCGAAAGGTCGACGCCGACGCCCAGGCGGTCGTCACGAGTTGCGAGACGCTGAGGCCGGAGGCGAGCAGCGTGGCCTTCAGCGCCTTGACGTCGATGTCGTCGACCAGCGCACGATCGACCGCGGGTACCGGGTCTTGCCACAGCAGTGCCTCCTGCGGCACCAACGGGCCGAGGTAGCGCGAACGCGGCCCCATGTCGCGGTGCGTGAGCTTGAACCATGCACGTGCGAACGCATCGGCGAACTGGTTCGGGTACTGCATGAAGCGGCGCGAGATTTTCTTGTAGGCCGGGTCCATGCGCAGCGCCATATCGGCCGTCGTCATCATCGGCGCGTGGCGTTTCGTCGGGTCGTGGGCATCGGGCACGGTGCCATCGCCGGTCGTGCCGACCGGCTTCCATTGGTGCGCACCGGCAGGGCTCTTGGTCAACTCCCACTCATAGCCGAACAGATTCTCGAAATAACCGTTGTCCCATGTCGTCGGGGCGTCTGTCCATGCCCCTTCGAGGCCACTGGTGAACGCGTGCACGCCGTGCCCGGTCTCGAAACTGTTGCTCCAGCCGAGACCCATCTGGTCGACGCCGGCGCGCTCCGGCTCGACGCCGATGTGCTTCGACTCGACCGCGCCATGGCACTTGCCGAAGGTGTGGCCGCCGGCAGCGAGCGCCACCGTCTCTTCGTCGTCCATCGCCATGCGAGCGAAGGTTTCGCGGATGTCGCGCGCCGAGCCGAGCGGGTCGGGCTGGCCGTTCGGGCCTTCAGGGTTCACGTAGATGAGGCCCATCTGCACGGCGGCGAGAGGCTCGGCGAGCTCGCGGTCGCCGCTGTAGCGCTCGTCGCCCAGCCACTCGGCTTCGGCGCCCCAATCGATGTCCTCCGACGGCTCCCACACATCGGGCCGGCCGCCACCGAAGCCGAAGGTCTTGAAGCCCATCGACTCGAGCGCGACATTGCCGGTCAGGATGAAGAGGTCAGCCCACGACAGCGCGCGGCCGTATTTCGCCTTGATCGGCCAGAGCAGCCTGCGCGCTTTGTCTAGGTTGCCGTTGTCGGGCCAGCTGTTGAGTGGCGCGAAGCGCTGTTCCCCGCTGCCGCTGCCACCCCGGCCATCGCTGGTGCGATAGGTACCGGCTGCGTGCCAGGCCATCCGGACGAAGAACGGCCCGTAGTGGCCGTAATCGGCGGGCCACCATGGCTGCGAGTCGGTCATCAACGCGTGCAGATGGGCGATCACCGCATCAAGGTCCAGCGTCTTGAAGGCTTCGGCGTAGTCGAAGTCGGGGTCCATCGGGTTCGCCAGCTCGGAGCGCTGGTGCAACACCCGGAGGTTCAACTGCTCGGGCCACCAATCGGTGTTGCGCCGAAAGCCTGATGGCTTCTTCGTGCTCGCGGCACCGTGAGCCACTGGACATTGCAATTCGATCGCCATGGATGTTTCCTGTTGAGGGCCGCGCGGGATCGCGACGTCGAGAAAAATTCTAGGGCTGAGCGATAGCAGACGCCAATTGCGTGTGTCTATCCGATAGATAGACATGACGTTACTTCGTGCGCCGCGGGTGACGATCGCCGGTCAGGACAAGCGCTTCACGCCGGTCAGGGCGCACGCGTAGATCGCGTTCCGCAACGCGGCAATCGCTTCGTAGCGCGTGAAGCTGCGTCGCCAGGCCAATACCACGCGTCGGGTCGGCGCCGGTTTCACGAAAGGGATGTAGACGATGTGCGGCTGTGGCACGCTTGGCACCGAAAGCTGCGGCACCACCGTCACGCCCATGCCAGCCGCGACCATGTGCTTGATGGTCTCGAGCGACGAGCCCTCAAAGGTCTTGCGCATGCCTTCGGCGTCGCCCGAGAACTGGGCGTACTCGGGGCACACGTCGAGCACGTGGTCGCGAAAGCAATGGCCGGTGCCGAGCAGCAGCATTTTTTCCTGCTTCAACTCGTCCGCGCTGATGCTCTTGCGCTTGGCGAGCGCGTGCAGCCGGGGCACCGCGACCATGAACGGTTCGTCGTAGAGCGGCGCGATCGCCAGACCGGTGTCGGGAAAGGGCTCGGCCATGATCGCGCAGTCGAGGTCGCCGGTGCGCAGCATCTCGAGCAGCTTCACGGTGAAGTTCTCCTGCAGCATCAGCGGCATCTGCGGGACCCGCGTGATCGCCTGCTGCACGAGCTCGGGCAACAGATAAGGTCCGATCGTGTAGATGATGCCGAGGCGCAGCGGTCCCGCGACGGGGTCCTTGCGGCGATTTGCGGTCTCGCGAATCGCAGCGGTCTGTTCGAGCACGGCCTGCGCCTGCCGCACGATCTCGTCGCCGATCGGCGTCACGCTGACCTCGTTGGCGCCGCGCTCGAAGATGCGCACGTCGAGCTCTTCCTCCAGCTTCTTGATCGACACCGAGAGTGTCGGCTGCGACACCGAGCACGCTTCGGCCGCGCGGCCGAAGTGCTTCTCGCGAGCGACGGCAACGACGTAGCGGAGTTCGGTGAGGGTCATGCGAGAGTGTCGAGGAGCCGCCAATGTAGGGCACTTCCAGACCCGTCGACAAACGCGATCAAGCGTTCCCACGCGCGCGGCGGGACAGCCCTACGCGCTCCCGGGGTGCATGGAACGCTACCGAGCGGATGCGTGCTTGCGGCGCGGGACGAATCACGCGTCGCGGGCCGGCGCCAGCGTCACGGCCGAAAAGGGGAGATGCAGCTTTCAATGCCCTCCACCCAGCCGCCGAGCGGTGCGCGCGCCTCGAACGCCGCGCCGGTCACGTCGCCGGCTTGTCGCTCAGCGCCTTCATGTTGTCGATGAGCTCCTTCGACATCGGCACCTGCAGGTTGGTGCCGCGCGGCGGGATCGGCGACTGGAACCATTTCTTGTACAGCGCTTCGAACTCGCCGCTCTTCATCATGCCAGCCAGGGTCTCGTCGACCAGCTTCTGAAATGCCGGGTCGTCCTTTCGCATCATGATCGCGTAAGGCTCGACCTGGATCGCGTCGCCGACCACCGCGAGCTCGGCGGGGTTCTGCGAATTCGCCTTCAAGCCGTAGAGCAGGATGTCGTCCATGCCGAACGCGACTGCGCGGCCGGTCTGCACCATCAGCGCCGAATCGGCGTGGTCTTTCGCGCCGAGCAGCTCGATGCCGAGCTTCTGCTCTTCGTTGAGGCGCCGCAGGATCTGGAAGTTGGTGGTGCCGGTGGTCGACACGACCGTCTTGCCGGCGAGATCGGCGAGCTTCGTGACCGGTGTGCCGGCCTTCACCAGGAAGCGCGTGCCGGTATAGAAGTAGTTGGTCGCGAACTGCACCTGCTTGCCGCGCTCCGAGTTGTTGGTGGTGGAGCCGCACTCGATGTCGATGGTGCCGTTCTGCAGCACCGGAATGCGGTTGGCCGAAGTCACCGACTGGTACTTCTTCGTCATGTCGGAACGTCCCGTCGCGACTTTCACGCGCTCCGCGATCTTTTCGCAGATCTCGAAGCCGAAGCCGGTCGGCTGCCCTTTCTCGTCGAGGAACGAAAACGGCACCGACGACTCGCGATACGCGAGCGTCATCTCACCGCTTGCCTTGATCTTGTCGAGCGTAGGGACCGCTTGCGCGAGGACGAACGACGGTGCGATCGCCGCTGCGATCGAAGCGACGCGAACGGTTCTGAGCAGTGAAAACGTCATGGGCGTTCCTTGGGTTGGGGGCTGGGTGGGAGACACGGCACGCCTCACTTGGCGGCCTTTGAAGATCGACTGCGGCGCGGCCGCTTCGGCAGCGACGACCGGCCAGGTCTCGCGCGGCTTCAGCAGGATGTCTCGAGCGCGCTCGATGAGGGTCATGGGCGGCTCTCGCGGTCAGGGTCGATGAGCGATCGCACGACGCGGTGCGGGTTGGTGCCGATGTTAACGGCGGGTGAGTCACGCTTTCAAGTAGCGCGCACCGGCGCCGAGCCAGCGTTCGACATGAGCGGCCGCCGCGGCCGGCTCGTGCTCGAGCAGACGCAAAGCCGCCGCCCGGGCGCGGAGCAGCAACGCTTCGTCTTGGGCGAGGTCGGCGAAGCGCAGCACCGCGTCGCCCGATTGACGGGCACCGAGGAACTCGCCCGGCCCGCGGATCTCGAGATCGCGCCGGGCGATCTCGAAGCCGTCGCCGGTCTCGATCATCGCTTTCAGGCGCGCCTTGGCGGCCATCGACAGCGGTGCTGCGTAGAGCAGCACGCACACGCTCGCCGCGCTGCCACGACCGACCCGGCCACGCAGCTGGTGCAGCTGGGCCAGGCCGAAGCGCTCGGCGTGTTCGATCACCATCAGCGAGGCGTTCGCCACATCGACGCCGACCTCGATCACCGTCGTCGAGACCAGCACCGCGAGGCGGCCCTCGGTGAAGAGCGCCATCGTCGCCGCCTTCTCGGCGGCCGGCATGCGGCCGTGCAGCAGGCCGACGTGATGACCCGTGAGTTGCGCGGCGAGTTCGCGGTGCGTGCGTGTCACGTTCTGCAGATCGAGTGCGGCGAATGCCGCCCTTGCGACGTCGCCCTTCCTCTTCGAGGGACGCGCCGACGCATCGGTCTCGTCTTCGACGTTCTCGTCGATCAGCGGGCAGACCCAATACACCTGTCGCCTCGCGGCGATCTCGTCGCGGATGCGCTCGACGACCGCATCGCGTTTCGCCTCGGCGAAGAGCTTGGTCACGACCGGCTGGCGGCCGGGCGGCAACTCGTCGATCGTGCTGACGTCGAGGTCGGCGAACACCGTCATCGCGAGCGTGCGCGGGATCGGCGTGGCGCTCATCATCAACGTGTGCGGCTCGAGTGGCACGGCATTGCCTCGCGGCGCCGACGTGGAGCCGCGCTGCACGAGCTTGGCGCGCAGCGCGAGGCGCTGCTGCACGCCGAAGCGGTGCTGCTCGTCGATGATCGCGAGGCCGAGCCGCGCGAACGTCACGGCGTCCTCGATCACGGCGTGCGTGCCGACGACGAGCATCGCGGCACCCGACGCGATGCGTTCCAGCATCTGCGTGCGCACCTTGCCCTTGCGGCTGCCGGTGAGCCACGCGACCTCGACGCCGAGCGGCGCGAGCCAACCGACCAGTTTCTTCATGTGCTGCTCGGCGAGGATCTCGGTCGGCGCCATCAGCGCGCATTGCCAGCCCGCATCGATCGCGATCGCCGCGGCGATCGCGGCCACCACCGTCTTGCCCGAACCGACATCGCCTTGCAGCAGGCGATGCATCGGCAACGGCCGCGCCAGGTCGATCGCGATCTCTTCACCGACACGGCGCTGCGCGTTCGTGAGCGTGAACGGCAGACTCGCGAGCAGACGCCCCGGCAGGCCGCCGGCACGGGTCGCGAAGCGCGGGGCATGCTGGCGCTCGCGCTCGCGCTTGGCTTCCAATTGCGAAAGTTGCTGGGCCAGCAACTCGTCGAACTTCAGCCGCTGCCACGCGGGGTGCGAACGGTTTTCGAGAGCATCGAGGCTCACGTCGATGCCGGGTTGATGCAACAGCACGATCGCGTCGCGCAGGTTCATCGCGTCGGGGGGCAGCACGCCGGCGGGCAGGCGTTCCGAGAGGTCGGCACGCGCAAGCCCCGCCGACACGGCCTTGCGCAGATAGGTCTGCGGCAATGGCGCGAGCGTCGGGTAGATCGGCGTCAGGCGATCGGGCAACGGCGTCGTCGCGTCGACCACGCGAAAGCTCGGGTGCACCATCTCGAGCCCGAAGAAGCCGCCGCGTACATCGCCGCGCACGCGCACGCGCTGGCCCACGGCGAAGGTCTTCTGGTGCGAGGGATAGAAGTGCACGAAGCGCAACACGAGGTCGGGGCTGCGGACGTGGCGCGTCGCGTTGCGCGGCATCGGCGGCACGGTCGAGGGCGGTGCGGTTGACGCGCCGCCGTTGCCTTCGGGGTCGATCGCGTCAACCGCCTCGCGCAAGCGCACGACGAGCTGGCGGCGCGGCCGGAACTGCACCTGGCTGTCGACGACGATGCCCTCCGTCTGCGCCGTCGCGCCGTCGCGCAACGCCTCGAACGCGACCAGGCGCGTCTCGTCTTCATAGCGCAGCGGCAAGTGCAATGCGAGGTCGATGTCGCGCACCAAGCCGAGCTTCTCGAGTGCCTTTTGGGGCGCCGATTTGGGAGGAGCCGGCACCTTCTCTTCGGCCTTGCGCTTCGTTGCGGCGACGGTGGCCGCGAGCGGCGGGGTGTGCATGGGAGAATTTTGCACCGATGGATCGCCTTCGAGGCTCTGCTTCCCATGACCGAGCCGCACGTCTTCACGCTCGACGACTTCGACTTCGCGCTGCCGCCTGAACTCGTCGCCCAACACCCGCCCCCGAACCGCAGCGACTCGCGCCTGCTCGACGGCCGGGGTGCGGCGGCCGTCGACCGCACGTTCCGCGAATTGCCGGCGCTGCTGCGCGCCGGCGATCTGCTCGTGGTCAACGACACGCGCGTCATCAAGGCGCGCCTGCATGGCGTCAAGGCGAGCGGTGGCGCGGTCGAGGCGCTGGTCGAACGCGTGCTCGACGGGCGCGACGTGCTGGCCCACGTTCGCGCGAGCAAGTCGCCAAAAGCCGGTAGCGTGATCCGTTTCGAAGACGCGTTCGATGCCGACGTGATCGGCCGCGAGGGCGCCGACGGATCGCTCTTCCGGTTGCGCCTGCCGAGCGATCCCTTCGAGCTGATGCAGCGCCATGGCCATGTGCCGTTGCCGCCGTACATCGCGCCAACCGACGGTGACAAAGGCGACGACGAGCGCCGCTATCAGACCGTTTTCGCCGCGCACCCCGGCGCGGTCGCTGCACCGACGGCCGCGCTGCATTTCGACCCGGCCGTCCTCGACGCGCTGCGCGCGCGCGACATCGAGCTCACCCGCGT
This sequence comes from Caldimonas sp., assembly GCA_965246805.1. GTDB lineage: Bacteria > Pseudomonadota > Gammaproteobacteria > Burkholderiales > Burkholderiaceae_C > Schlegelella_A. Next base: position 340,918 of record CBDFFO010000007.1, read on the forward strand.
GACGCTGCATGTTGGGGCCGGCACGTTCCAGCCGGTGCGCCACCTCGATCTGGCCTCGCACGTGATGCACAGCGAGCGCTATGACGTGAATGCCGCGGCGGTCGACGCCATCGCCGCCGCACGAGCACGCGGAGGTCGCGTCGTGGCGGTCGGCACCACCAGCCTGCGCGCGCTCGAATCGGCAGCGCTCGCGGCGCTGCGCGGCGCGGGCGACGGCGCCCTCCAGCCATCGCATGGCGAGACCGATCTGTTCATCACACCCGGCTTCCGCTTTCGCGTCGTCGACCTGCTGCTCACCAACTTCCACCTGCCGAAGAGCACGTTGTTGATGCTGGTCTCCGCATTCGCGGGGCACGAACACATGCGTGCGCTGTACGCCCATGCGATCGAGGCGCGTTACCGCTTCTTCAGCTATGGCGATGCGATGCTGCTCGGGCGCGCACCGAACGGCACGCGGCAACCATGCTGAACTTCGACGTTCTGGCCATCGAAGGCCACGCCCGCCGCGGCCGTCTCACGCTCAACCATGGCACGGTCGAGACGCCGGCCTTCATGCCGGTCGGCACGTACGGCACGGTGAAAGGCGTGGCGCCCGCTTCGCTGGTCGAGATGGGTGCCGAGATCATCCTCGGCAACACCTTCCACTTGTGGCTGCGTCCCGGGCTCGACGTGCTGCACCAGTTCGGCGGCCTGCATCGCTTCGAATCGTGGTCGCGGCCGATCCTGACCGACAGCGGCGGCTTCCAGGTCTGGTCGCTCGGCGCGAGTGCGAAGGTGAGCGAAGAGGGCGTGAAGTTCGCGTCACCGGTGAATGGCGACAAGCTCCTGCTCACGCCCGAAGTGAGCATGCAGATCCAGACGGTGCTGAACAGCGACATCGTGATGCAGCTCGACGAGTGCACCGCGTTCGAGGTCGACGGCCGCCTCACCACCGAGGCGGTCGCCCGCGCGTCGATGCAGATGAGCGCGCGCTGGGCCGTGCGTTGCCAAGATGAATTCACGCGGCTCGGCAACCCGAACGCGCTGTTCGGCATCGTCCAGGGCGGCATGTTCGAGCCGCTGCGCGAAGAGTCGATCGCGGCGCTCGTCGCGCTCGACCTGCCCGGCTATGCGATCGGTGGCGTGAGCGTCGGCGAGCCGAAGGAGGAGATGCGCCGGATCGTCGCGCACACGCCGCATCGCCTGCCCGACGCGAAGCCGCGCTATCTGATGGGTGTCGGCACGCCGGAAGATCTGGTCGACGGCGTGACGAACGGGGTCGACATGTTCGACTGCGTGATGCCGACCCGCAATGCGAGGAACGGTCACCTCTTCACGCGCTTCGGTGACCTGCGCATTCGCAACGCGCGCTACAAGATCGACGAAGCGCCGGTCGACATGACATGCACCTGCCCGGCGTGTCGCGGCTTCTCTCGCGCCTACCTGCATCACCTGGAACGTTGCGGCGAGATGCTCGGCGCGATGCTCGCGAGCGTGCACAACCTTCACTACTACCTGAACCTGATGCGCGAGATGCGAGCCGCGCTGGAGGCCGGCACGTTCACCGGCTTCGTCGCGCGCTTCGAGGCCGATCGGGCGCGCGGCGTCTGACACTGTCGGAGCTCGGCCGACCCCGCCTGCCATCGGTTTCCCACGCCGCGCTACCGTCTTTCCGTGCTGCGGGCACGCCGTCTGACCACGCTCTTCAAGCACTGAGCCAGCGCGTTTCTTTCGCACGCCTGGTCCGGCACGCGCGGTCCGACGACAATCGCGCTATGTCGACGCTGCCACGAACCGACCGTTCGCGCCCGGACCCCGAAGCACCCCCGAAGGCCGCGCATTCGCCGATGCGTCGCCGGGTCGAGGACTTCATCGCCGACCGCGTGATCGGGCCCTCGGGCCAGTACGTGCTGCGCCATCCGATCGCCTTCGCGTGGCAGGTGCTGAAGTCGTTTCGCGCGAACCAGGGCTTGCTGCTCGCCGGCGCGGTCGCCTACTACGCGTTGCTGTCGATCGTGCCGCTGCTGATCCTGGCGGTGATCGCGCTCTCGCAGATCATCGACCAGCATGATCTGCTCGCCACCATCGGCCGCTACCTCGAATGGCTGGTGCCGGGCCAATCGCGTGCGATCGTCACCGAGCTCTCGCATTTCCTCGAGAACCGCAGCTCCGTCGGCTGGCTTCTGTTCGCCACGATGCTCTTCTTCAGCTCGCTCGCGTTCACGGTGCTCGAGAATGCGATGTCGGTGATCTTCATCCACCGCGTACAGGCGCGTCACCGACGCTACGTCTTTTCGGCGCTCATTCCGTACTGCTACATCCTCTCGCTCGGCGTCGGCCTGTTGCTCGTCACGCTGGTGTCCGGCAGCCTGCAGGCGATCGGCAAGGAAAGTGTCAACCTGTTCGGACACGAGTGGTCGCTGAACGGTCTGTCGGGCGCGCTGCTGTACCTGCTCGGGCTCGCCGGCGAGATCTTCGTGCTGACCTCGGTCTACCTGGTGATGCCCGTCGGTCGACTGCACTGGAAGCACGCGTTGCTCGGCGGCGTGACGGCCGCATTGCTCTGGGAGATCACGCGCCACGTGCTGGTCTGGTACTTCACGACGCTCTCGCAGGTAAACGTCGTGTACGGCTCGCTCACCACCGCGATCGTCGTGCTCTTCAGCCTCGAGATCGCCGCCACGCTGCTGCTGATCGGCGCACAGGTGATCTCGGAATACGAGCGCATCGGCCGGCGGCCGGTCGATGCCAAGCCTGAAGGCTTTCACACGTCGACGGTGAGCTGAGCGCCGCGCGCGCGCCGGCGCCGCGCGGGGCCGCTGGTTCAGGACGCGAGGAGCCCCGCCACCTTTTCGCGCAGCAACGCCGGCGTCACATCGGCCGGCGGCACGGGAGCGCCGACCACCAGACCGACGGCGTTGCGCATGCCGCGCCGGAGCGGTTCGCTCATCGCCTTGCCGCCACCGGCGCGCGAGAAGAACGAGCCCCACAGGTTCTGCAGCGCCATCGGCACGACCGGAACCGGGTGGGTCTCGAGCACCTTCATCACGCCGCCCTTGAATTCGCCGAGCGCGCCGTCGCGCGTGATCGCGCCTTCCGGAAAGATGCAGAGCAGGTCGTCCGCATCGAGCACCGCGCGCGCTTTCGCGAACGCCGCGTGGTAGATCGCCGGGTCGTCCTTCAAAGATGCGATCGGGATCGCCTTCAACAACCGGAAGAACCAGCCCAGCACCGGCGTCGCGAAGATCTTGTGATCCATGATGAAGCGGATCGGCCGCGGGCTCGCGCCCATCATCAGCACCGGGTCGAGGAAGCTCACGTGGTTGCACACCAGGATCGCCGCACCCGAGACCGGAATCTGCTCACCACCGCGCACCTTGAAGCGATAGACGATGCGCGTGATCACGAACGCGATGAAGCGCAACAGGTATTCGGGCACCAGCAGGAAGATGTAGCCGGCGACCACGGCGTTCAACAGGCCAACAACCAGAAACACTTGCGGAATGCTCAAGCCCGCCTTCAACAACAGGCCGACACCGACCGAGCTGCCGATCAGGAAGAGCGCGTTCAGGATGTTGTTGGCCGCGATGATGCGAGCGCGATGGCTGGGTGCCGACCGCATCTGGATCAGCGCGTACATCGGCACGCTGTAGAGGCCGGCGAAGAGCGAGAGCAGCGCGAGGTCGATCATCACGCGCCAGTGCGCCGGCTGCGCGACGAAGGTGCCGATCGCGAGACTGGCCGAGGGCGGCAGGCCGCGCGCGGCGAAGTAGAGGTCGATCGAGAACACGCTCATGCCGATCGCGCCGAACGGCACCAGGCCGATCTCGACGTGCCGGCGCGACAGCATCTCGCACAGCAGCGAGCCGGTGCCGATGCCGATCGAGAACACCACCAGCAGCAGCGAGGCGACGTGTTCGTCGCCATGCAGCACGTCTTTCGCGAACGAGGGGAACTGCGAGAGAAAGACCGCGCCGAAGAACCACATCCACGAGATGCCGAGCAACGAACGAAACACCACCACGTTCTGATGCGCGAGCTTCAGGTTGGCCCACGTCTCGGTGAACGGGTTCCAGTTGATGGCCAGGCCCGGGTCGGTCGACGGCGACGGCGGAATCGCTTGCGCCGCGAGCCGGCCGAGCACCGCCAGGCTCACGCAGGCGATGGCCGTCCAGCGCGCGCCGGCTTCGGGCAGCGCGATCAGCAAGCCGCCGGCCACGCTGCCGAGCAGGATCGCGACGAAGGTGCCCATCTCGACCATGCCGTTTCCGCCGGTGAGCTCGCTCTGCGCCAAATGCTGCGGCAGGTAGGCGAATTTCACCGGGCCGAAGACTGTCGAGTGCAGGCCCATCAGGAACACGCAGCCGAGCAACAACGGCACGTTGGCACTGACGAAGCCCCAGCCGGCGAGAGCCATGATTGCGATCTCGAGCCACTTGACGACGCGGATCAGCGCGGTCTTGTCGAACTTGTCGGCGAGCTGCCCGCTTGTCGCCGAGAACAGCAGGTACGGCAGGATGAAGAGCGCGCCGATCGCGAGGCCGGCGAGTTCGGGCGGCAGCCACGTCGTCTGCAACTGGTAGGTCACCAGCACGGTGAACGCGAACTTGAAGAGGTTGTCGTTGCCGGCGCCGAGGAACTGGGTCCAGAAGAACGGCGCGAACCGGCGCTGGCCGAGAAGCGCGAACTGGTTCGGAGGTGCAGCGTGGTCGTTGACGGCAGGTTCCAAGGGCGACTCCGCAAAGGCTGCAATCTAGCCGAGGCCTCGCGCGCCGCGGCGATCGAATGTGCGGTTGCGCGCCCGGCGGCCTGTGGCATCGCTTTGCGATACTGCGTGCGCGCCCGCAGCCGAAAGCATCGCCGCCATGAGCACCCAGCAAGAGTTGGTCAGTGCCATCAAGGCCGAACTGCGAGCCGACAATGTCACGAATGCCGAGCTGGCCGAGGAGCTCGGCATGTCGGAGTCGAGCATCAAGCACATCTTCGCGAGGGGCGACATGCCGCTCTCGTGCATCGACGGGATCCTGGGCGCGTTGAAGATGGACCTCGCCGACCTTCGAGCAGATGACGAGCACGTACAAGTTCACCGAGGCCGAGAGCTTGCGTTAGCCGGCCTTGTCTTCGACGAGGTAGTTCGCGCCGTCGTACTGACCGAGCACGTCGACGAGGAAGGGCATCACGCCTTCGAGGCTCTTGCGCAGCGTGAAGGGCGGGTTGATCACGAAAACGCCGCTGCCCGATAGACCGAAGCCTTGCGCATCCGGCTGCTGCACAGTGAGCCGCGCATGCAGCCAGCTATTCGGCGCGAGCGCTTCGAGCCGCTTCGGCAGCTGGGCCGCTTCGAGCTTCGTGACCTGCGGGTACCAGACCACGTAGGTGCCGTCGGCGAAGCGCGTCAACGCATCGCGCAGCGACACGATGACTTTCGAATAGTCGGCGGTGCCTTCGTAGCTTGGGTCCATCAGGATCACGCCGCGTCGCGTCGGCGGCGGCACGTGAGCCTTCAGCCCGTCGAAGCCGTCGGTGTCGTGGATCTCGGCGCCTTTCATGGTGCCCAGGTAAGACGCCAGGATGCGGTGGTCGGTCGGATGCAGTTCGTGCAGACGCAACTGATCGCCGGGCCGCAACAGCATCTGCGCGAAGGCCGGCGAGCCGGGGTACTGGGTCAGGTGGCTACCCGGGTTCAACTCGCGCACGGCGGCGACGTAATCGGCGAGCGGCGGCGGCAGGTCGTCGCGGTTCCACAACCGGGCGATGCCGTCTTCGAACTCGCCCTTCTTGTTCGCGTAGCGGCCTTCGAGCGAATAGCCGCCGGCACCGGCGTGCGTGTCGATCAGGCGATACGACTTCGGCTTCAGGTTCATGTGCCGCAGCACCAGCAACAGCACGGTGTGCTTCAGCACATCGGCGTGGTTGCCGGCGTGGAAGGCGTGGCGGTAGGCGAGCATTCGTCGTGTGGGTGCGTGGGCGCAAAGGGGGTCGACTGTACGTGGCTGTCACTTGGGTGGAGCAGCGAAGCCGACGGCCAGTGACGGTCTGGGGGGTGGGTGCCTCTTGCTGTTAAGTCGGGGCTTTGCTTTTGTCGATGCGTTTCGTGCCCCTTGCAGCGAAGCCGCGGGCGAGTGGCTGTCGGCGCGAGCCTGTCCTGAATTTTGTGTGCGAGGCATAGCATGACGACAAGGAGCATGTATGCCGACGAGCAAGACGAAGCTGAGGAACGAAGCGATTGCGGCGAAGTCCGCGGCGCTGCCGAAGATTTCCAAGGAACTGCTTGACCAGTTCGTGAGCGCGGGGCCGATGACGGGCGAGGCGGTGAACGCCGCGTCGATGGCGTTCAAGAAAGCGCTCATCGAGCGCGCGCTGGGGGCAGAACTCGGTCATCACCTTGGCTACGCGAACGGCGCTGCCAAGCCCGAGGCGTCGAGCAACCAGCGCAACGGCGCGAGCGGCAAGACCGTCCTGACCGACGATGGCCCGCTGCGCATCGACGTGCCGCGCGACCGCGACGCGAGCTTCGAGCCGCTACTCATCCCGAAGCACGAACGGCGCTTCACCGGCTTTGACGACAAGATCATCGCGATGTACGCCCGCGGCATGACCGTGCGCGAGATTCAGGGCTTTCTCACCGACCAGTACGGTGTGGACGTGTCGGCCGAGTTCATCAGCAGCGTCACCGACGCCGTCATGGCCGAGGTCGGCGCGTGGCAGGCGCGGCCACTGGAGCCGATGTACCCGGTCGTCTTCTTCGACGCGTTGCGCGTCAAGATCCGGGAGGACGCGGTGGTGCGCAATAGGGCGATCTACCTGGCGCTCGGCGTGCTGCCCGACGGCACGCGGGACATCCTGGGCTTGTGGATCGAGGGCACCGAGGGCGCCAAGTTCTGGATGAAGGTGTTCAACGATCTGAAGACGCGCGGCGTGGCCGACATCCTGATCGCCGTCACCGACGGCTTGAAGGGCATGCCCGAGGCGCTCGGTGCGGTGTTCCCGGCCACGACGCTGCAGACCTGCATCGTGCACCTGATCCGCAATAGCCTGGACTACGCGAGCTGGAAGGACCGCAAGCTGCTCGCGGCGGCGATCAGGCCGATCTACACGGCGCCGAGCGCCGAGGCGGCATTGGCCGAACTCGACACCTTCGAGCGAGCGTCCTGGGGCGCCAAGTTCCCGACGGTCGTAGCCGCGTGGCGCCGCGCGTGGGATCGAGTGATTCCGTTCTTCGCGTTCCCGCCGGCGGTGCGACGGGTGATCTACACCACCAACGCCATCGAGAGCATCAACAGCCAACTGCGCAAGATCATCAAGTCGCGAGGGCACTTCCCGAGCGACGATGCGGCGACCAAGCTGATCTGGCTGGCACTGCGAAACATCACTGCCGACTGGACCCGCCCAGCGCACCAATGGAAAGAAGCGATGAATCAATTCGCGATACTGTACGAAGATCGCTTCACCCAACACGCTCGGGCAGTGGGTTGAACCATGGGTACATGGCCCAACCGGGGGCGCCTCCAGCAGCCCGGCAGGGCCTCGATAAATTACTCAACGAACCGCCTCGAACACAGAAATTCAGACACTCCCGTCGGCGCGCAGCTTCCAGCGGTCATCGCGTCCGCGATGACTCCCCGTCGGCGTCCGGGTTCTGGGGGCGAGCGCAGAACTCGCCCTCGTAGGTGAGGCAGAGCGCTCCGTGTCGGTCCGGGCTCGGGGCTCAGACAACTGCGCTCGTCGTGCTCCACGTCTCGGGGTCCCCCAGAACCCGAACACCGCCGGCGCTTGCAGATACGCGCCGACAGCCACTCGCCCGCGGCTTCGCTGAAGCGCAGTGCTCCGCAAGGACCCCTCTCCCGCGAGCGGGAGAGGGGGCAGGCTCCGACGGTGCGCAAAGCCGGTATCGGGCTCCCACCGCGCCCAGCAAAGGCGCAGCGGGCCGGCGGGCTGTGCCTTTGCCGCATCACACCACACCACACCACCACGGCCCAAACACACCCCCAGCACGATCCCCCAAGACTGCGTACCCTCCACGCCTTTCGCGTCAACCAAACAGAACCCCCCCCGCACCCATGCCGACCCTCTTCGACCCCATCCAGATCGGCGACATCGCCGCAGCCAACCGCGTCGTGATGGCGCCCCTCACGCGAGACCGCGCACCCGACCGCATGCCGACCGATGCGATGGCGCTCTATTACAGCCAGCGCGCCTCCGCCGGCCTCATCGTCACCGAGGCGACGCAAATTACCCCCGAGGGTCAGGGCTACCTCGACACGCCCGGTATCTACAGCGACGCGCAGATCGATGCGTGGCGCCGCGTGACCGGCGCCGTGCATCGGCAGGGCGGCAAGATCGTGGTCCAGCTCTGGCATATGGGGCGCATCTCGCATGTGTCGTTGCAGCCGAACGGGCAGCAGCCGGTGTCTTCGACGGCGCGGCGCGCCAAGGGACAGACGTTCACGGCGGAAGGTATGGTCGATGTCTCGGAGCCACGAGCCTTGCGCACCGACGAGATCCCGCGGCTCATCGTCGAGTACCTCAAAGCGGCGCGCGCCGCAATGGACGCAGGCTTCGATGGCGTCGAGGTGCACGGCGCAAATGGGTATTTGCTCGAGCAGTTCCTGCGCGACAGCATCAACGACCGCACCGATGCGTACGGCGGCTCGACGGCGAACCGCGCGCGCCTGTTGATCGAGGTGATGACGGCGGTCGTCGGCGAGATCGGTGCCGGGCGCACCGGGTTGCGGCTGTCGCCGGTTACGCCGGTCAACGATGCGGCGCAGGACAGCGATGCCGCGGCCCTCTACGGCCACGTGGTCGAGCAGCTCGCGCCGCTGAAGCTTGCCTATCTTCACCTGATCGAAGGCCAGACCGGCGGGGCCCGCGACATCGCGCCGTTCGACTACGCTGCCCTGCGCGAGCGCTACAAGCGCAACCACCCGCGCGGTGCGTGGATGGTCAACAACGGCTACACGCGAGAGATGGCGATGCAGCGGGTCGCGTCGGGCGAGGCAGACCTGGTCGCGTTCGGCCGATCGTTCATCAGCAACCCCGATCTGGTCGAACGCTTGGAGGTCGGCGCGCCGCTCGCGAAAGCAGATTCCAAGACCTTCTACGGCGGCGGCGCCAAGGGCTACACCGACTACCCGACGATGGCCGTGACGGCCTGAGTCGTCAGCGCTTCGTGCGGGCTCGGAACAGCTCCGCGATGCCGACTTCGCGCGGCCCTTCGATCAGCGTGCAGATCTGGCCCGAACTGATCGTGCCGGGCTTGCGCACCGCCAAGTAGAAGCCGCACCAGCCGCTCGAGATCATCAACGACCCGGCCTGCTTGAAGCCCATCGCGGTGTTGAGTTTGCCGCAGGGCATTCGCGGTTCGCTGATCGCGAGCTCGCAGTCGGGAAATCGCAGCACGTCGCCGATCCACGCTTGCGATTCGGTGAGGCCGGCCAGCGTGAGGTTCTCGCCGAGTGCGCCGGGCGGCAGCGATTCGTCCCAGAGCGCCACCTGCGCCTGCGCACGCACCGTCTGCCAGAAGCCGTAGTGTTCGCTCGGGTAGGCGTAGACGGCTTTCGAGACGCCGCCGTGCACCGTGAGGTCGGCCTGCTCGTCGCCGTGGATGCCGAGCGCCGACACCGCGTGCGGGCCGTCGACGGTGTGCTTCGCGATCGCGCTCAGCACCTTGCGGTTGCCGACGAGAATCGGCCGCGCCCGGCCGACGTTGAGGCTCAGTAGCTTGATCGTCACGATGGGCGTGCGGGAGCGGCCGCGGCGCGATAGCCGCGCGATCGCATCACGGCCTGGCCGCGACCGCCCGCGAGCCAGCCCACGAAGATCTTGCCGGCCGGATGCGTGACCTGAAACGCACGCATGACGCGAACGCTCTCCGCTAGCCGCGCGTCACCGTCGACGACGATGCCGAGCGGCGCACCGCCTTGCGCGGCGACCCACGCGCCGCGCTCGACGACGGCGTACGCGCCGCGCACCCGCGCTTCGGCGATCAGGCGAGTCGGCTGCGTCGCAGTCGCGTACCAGGGAGCGGCCGGCGCGATCTGCGCGCTGCGCCAGAGCGCCTGCTCGGCGACGTGCG
>CBDFFO010000008.1:0-172051 GCA_965246805.1 Caldimonas sp.
ACCGCGGCGGTCGAACCCCCGCCGCCGCCCACCCCGTCGCGACCCGAGCGCGCGGTGCGCACGCCGGCACCGCCGGAACAGGCGATCGCCGACGCGCAGATCGCGACGGCGCGCGCGGCCGCGAGCGCGGCGCGTGCCGACGCGGCGAAGGCCGAGGTGGCCCGGCGGACGTCACTCGCCCGCCGCGAGGCCGATCGCGACGAGGCCATGCGCGAGCAGGCCAAACATGCGGCCGAGGCGCAGGCAAAGGCCACGGCGAAGACCGACGCACAGGCCAAGGCCTCGACGCAAGCGAATGCGCAAGCCCGCCGCAAGGCCGATGAAGAAGCCCGTGCGGCCGATGCGCGTCAGGCGGCGATCCGACAGGCCAACCTGCGCAAGATGATGGATGCGGCCGGCACCAGCGACGATGCGAACTCGAGTGGCACCGCCGCGCGGACGTCGGGACCGTCGGCGAGCTACGCGGGCCGCATCAAGGCACGCATCAAGCCGAACATCGTCTTGATGAACCCGGTGGCGGGCGACCCGCATGCGACCGTGCTGGTCCGGCTCGGACCCGACGGCACCATCACCGGCCGCAGCCTTGAGAAGAGCAGCGGCGACACGGTCTACGACGAAGCGGTGCTGCGCGCCATCGATCGCACCGGTCAGTTGCCGCGCGACATCGACGGCCACGTGCCGCCGTCGATGCGGATCGAATTCAATCCGCGCGAGTAGCGCTTCGCCAGCCCGCAAACCGCCGCCGCCTCAAGGAGCCAGCGTCAACGCCGTCACGTAGCCCACGCTTCGGCTCTTGGTGTTGTCGGCGTCGGCGCCGACCGCGATGCCAATGATGTTCGGCACCTCCGCGCTTTCCGAGCCGAAGAGGCGTGTGAAATCGGCACCGACATCGCGCCGCTCGCCGACCCACCGGTTCAGCTTCGCCGGCCCGCTCTGCAGCACCAGGTAGCGCAGACGGTGCGTGAAGGCGTTGTCGAGCGCGGTGTCGGGCGGCAGCGACGTGTCCCACACGTAGCAGATGGTCGCGGCCGGCACTGGCTCGGTGGTCTGTGCGCGGGCCAGGCGCAGCAGCTGTCGCTCGCCGAACGAGATCTTGTCCAGGCCCATGTCGAAAGAGACACAGACCTTGAGCGAGGTGTCGTCGCCCGATTTCTCGCGCAGGTCGGCGTGGTCGACCAAAGTCTCGACGCGCCACTGCCACGCCAGATGCAGCGGCGCTGCGGGCTCGACATGCAGACCGGCGAGCGGATGCACGAGATTGCCGTACGAGCGATCGGCCTCGATGCGCAGCGCACGCTTGCCGTCGATCTCGACGGTCGAGAACTGCGTGAACGGTTTGCTTTGATTCGGAAGACCGGCGACGTGCCAGGGCGCCGCCGGCATCGAAGCGGCGCTCGTGACCGGTTGCAGATGGGCGGTCTGCGCCCCCGCCTGCGTGCCGAGGCCAGCGATCCCGATCGCCATCAAGAGACACCATGCGTTCATGTCGAACCCTTCACGCCATATCCGCCGCCACCGGGCGTTTCGATCACGAACACATCGCCCGCCCCGACCTCGACGCTCGCGATGTGATCGAGCGCCAGCGTGCTGCCGTCGATCCGTTCGACGCGGTTGATGCCGGGCAAGCCAGCGCCGCCACCGGCCGCACCGAAGGCACCCCGGTGCCGGCCGTTCGAGAGAATCGCCGCCGTCATCGGTTCGAGGAAGCGCACGCGACGCACGCCGCCGTTTCCTCCCACGTGCCGGCCGACGCCGCCCGAGCCGGCGCGGATCTCGTAGCTCTCGAGCCGCACCGGGAAGCGGAACTCGAGCACCTCCGGATCGGTGAGGCGAGAGTTCGTCATGTGGGTCTGCACGACCGAGGTGCCGTCGAAGGACGGCCCGGCACCCGAGCCGCCGGCGATGGTTTCGTAATACTGCACGCGCGAATTGCCGAAGGTGAAGTTGTTCATCGTGCACTGGCTCGAGCCCAGACTGCCGAGCGCCCCGTAGAGCGCATTGGTGATGCAGGTCGAGGTTTCGACGTTGCCCGCCACCACCGACGCCGGCGGCCGCGGGTTCAGCATCGAACCCTCCGGAATGATGATCTTCAACGGCTTCATGCAGCCCGCGTTGAGCGGGATGTCGTCGGCCACCAGGGTGCGGAACACGTAGAGCACCGCGGCCATGCACACCGCCGTCGGCGCGTTGAAATTGTTGGCGAGCTGCGCCGAGGTGCCGTTGAAATCGATCTCGGCGCGGCGCTCGGCGGCGTTTACCCGGATCGCGACCTGGATCACCGCACCGTTGTCGAGTGGCAGCGTGAACGCGCCGTCCTTCAGGCTCGTGATGACGCGACGGACCGATTCCTCGGCGTTGTCCTGCACATGGCGCATGTAGCCCTGCACGACGTCGAGACCATAGCCAGCGACCAGCGCGCGCAGCTCGGTCACGCCCTTCTCGTTGGCGGCGACCTGCGCTTTCAGATCGGCGATGTTCTGCGCCGGGTTGCGCGATGGGTACAGGCCGCTCTGAAGCAAGGCGCGCATCTCGGCTTCGAGGAAGCGGCCGCCTTCGACGAGCTTCACGTTGTCGATCTGCACGCCCTCTTCATCGATGCGGGTCGAGAATGGCGGCATCGAACCCGGCGTCACGCCGCCGATGTCGGCGTGGTGACCGCGCGAACCAACGTAGAACGTGGGCGCTGCCGCCGCGGCGTCGAGGAACACGGGCGTCACGACCGTGACGTCGGGCAGGTGGGTGCCGCCGTGGTACGGGTCGTTCAGCACGTACACGTCGCCGAGCTTGATGCGGCCCTCGTTGCGCGCGACCACGGTCTTGATCGACTCGCTCATCGAACCGAGGTGCACAGGCATGTGCGGCGCGTTGGCGATCAGGTTGCCATCGGCGTCGAACAGTGCGCACGAGAAGTCGAGCCGCTCCTTGATGTTGACCGAGTAGGCGGTGTTCTGCAGTTGCAGTCCCATCTGCTCGGCGATATTCATGAAGAGGTTGTTGAAGACCTCGAGCAGCACCGGGTCGACCGTGGTGCCGACCGCCTGTCGCGCTTCGCGTGGCGCGACGCGTTCGAGCAGCAAGTGGTCGCGTGCGCTGATGCGCGCTTGCCAGCCGCGCTCGACGATGGTCGTCGCGTTGCGCTCGGCGACGATGGCCGGACCGTCGATGAGGTGACCGGGCCGCGCGGTGTCACGGGCGACGAGCGCCGCGCCGTGCCACCCCCCGTTGCTGAAAAGGCGAACCGTCGATTCGATCGGTGCGTGGCGATCGATGCAGGCATCGTCCATCTCGTGGCGTGGTTCGAGCGGCGTCTCGCCCGCGCCGACCGCTTCGACCGAGACCGCCTCGACGATGAGCCGGCGCTCGCTCATCAGGAAGGCGAAACGCTGGCGGTAGGCGGATTCGAACGCCGCCTTCACCGCCATCGGCGTCCCGAACGGAACCACCAGCGACGAGTCGGTGCCTTCGTACTTCACGTGCACGCGGCAATGGGTGCGCACCTGACCGACTGGTATGCCCTGGCGCTCGAGCTCGGTCGTCGCGTCGAGCGCCAGCTCATCGAGCTTGTCGCGCATCGACGTCTCGGCTTCGATCAGCGGCATCTCGATCGCCGCCTGCCGCATCGCGTTCTGGTCGGCGAGGCCCATGCCGTAGGCCGAGAGCACACCCGCCAGCGGATGCACGAAGACGCGCGTCATGCCGAGCGCATCGGCGACGCGGCATGCGTGCTGCCCGCCCGCACCGCCGAAACATTGCAACGCATAACGCGTGACGTCGTACCCGCGCGAGACCGAGATCTTCTTGATCGCATTGGCCATGCTGCCGACGGCGATGTCGATGAAGCCATCGGCCACCTGCTCGGGCGAGCGCGCGATGCCGGTCGCCGCTTCGATCTCAGCGGCCAGCGCGGCAAACTTCATGCGCACCACGTCGGCGTCGAGAGGCGCATCGCCGTTCGGCCCGAACACCGACGGGAAAAACGCCGGCTGGATCTTGCCGACCATCACGTTCGCGTCGGTCACCGTGAGCGGTCCGCCGCGGCGATACGAGGCCGGCCCCGGGTTCGCGCCCGCGCTGGCCGGGCCAACGCGAAAGCGCGCGCCATCGAACCCGAGAATCGAACCGCCACCCGCGGCGACGGTGTGGATCGCCATCATCGGCGCGCGCACCCGCACGCCTGCCACCTGTGTTTCGAATGCGCGCTCGAACTCGCCCGCGTAATGGCTCACGTCGGTCGACGTTCCGCCCATGTCGAAACCGATGATGGCGAGTGCTTCCGCGCTCCCTTCGGTCGCAGCCCCCCGAGTGGGCGCGGCCGGCCTCGGGGCGGCCCGGCGTGCGGCCGGCCACTCCGACTCCATGTCGCGCAGGCCGAGCTCCGCGGTGCGCACCATGCCGACGATGCCGCCCGCCGGCCCCGACAGGATCGCGTCCTTGCCCTGGAAGCCGCGCGCTTCGGCGAGGCCACCGGAAGACTGCATAAAGTAAAGCCGCACGCCCGGCATCTCGGCCGCGATCTCGTCGACGTAGCGCCGCAGGATCGGCGAGAGATACGCATCGACCACCGTCGTGTCGCCGCGACCGATGAGCTTCATCATCGGGCTCACGCGGTGCGACACGCTCACTTGGCCGAAGCCCGCCGCGCGCGCGATGCGCTCGGCCGCGAGCTCGTGCGCCGTGTGGCGCCAGCCGTGCATGAAGACGATCGCGACGCTGCGCAGGCCCTGCGCGTGCGCCGCCGCGAGATCCACCGTGAGCTGCGCTTCATCGAGCGGCTGCACCACATCGCCGTTCGCGCCGACCCGCTCGACCGCCTCGATCACCTTCGAATACAGCAGCTCCGGCAACACGATGTGCGACTCGAAGAGCTTTGGCCGGTCCTGGTAGGCGATGCGCAGCGCATCGCGAAACCCGCGCGTGATGACGAGCAGCGTCGGCTCGCCCTTCCTTTCGAGCAGCGCGTTGGTCGCGACCGTGGTGCCCATCTTCACGCTCTCGACCAGAGCCGGCGTGATGGCTTCGGCAGCGCTGAGCCCGAGCAGGCGACGGATGCCGGCGACCGCGGCGTCGCGGTACTGCTCCGGGTTTTCCGAGAGCAACTTCAAGGTCGTGATCGCGCCATCGGGGCCGCGGCCAACGACATCGGTGAAGGTGCCACCGCGGTCGATCCAGAACTGCCAGCGGCCCGTGGTGCGGTCATTCATGGTCGTTGTTCAGAAGCATCCGCTCGTTGCCAAGCACCCAAGGGTTCTCTCTCCCGCAAGCGGGAGAGAGAACCAGCCACGGTCTATGCTATCGGCATCGCGTGAATCGCTCGTTGGCTAGGAGCCACCATGACCATCTCCACCCGTCTTTCCGCAACTCTGCTGCACACGGTCGCCGCCCTCGGCCTTGCGAGTGCCGCCTGCACCGTGAATGCCCAGGTCAAGTGGGACCTGCCGGCGGCCTACGCCGCGACCAACTTCCACACCGAGAACCTGATGCAGTTCGCGAGCGACGTCGACAAGGCGACCGGCGGCAAGCTGAAGATCACCGTGCACGCCAACGCCTCGCTCTTCAAGGCCAACGAGATCAAGCGCGCGGTGCAAGGCGGCCAGGCGCAGATGGGCGAGATCCTGCTCACGAGCTACTCGAACGAATGGCCGATCTACGGCGTCGACGGCTTGCCCTTCCTCGCCGACAGCTACGCCGCGGCGATGAAGCTCTACAAGGCACAGAAGCCGGTGCTCGAGAAGAAGCTTGCCGAGCAGGGGATCACGCTGCTCTACACGGTGGCGTGGCCGCCGCAAGGCATTTACGTCAACAAGCCGATCGCGTCGGCCGCCGATCTGAAGGGCGTGAAGTGGCGCGCTTACAGCCCGGCCACCGCGCGCATAGCCGAACTGGTTGGCGCGCAGCCGGTCACCGTGCAAGCGGCCGAACTCTCCCAAGCGATGGCAACCGGCGTGATCGAGAGCTACATGTCGTCGGGCTCGACCGGCTACGACACCAAGACCTACGAACATATCAAGTACTGGTACGACACGCAGGCCTGGCTGCCGAAGAACGCGGTCCTCGTCAACAAGGCCGCCTTCGATGCGCTCGACGCGCCGACCAGGGCCGCCGTGCTGAAGGCGGGTGCCGATGCCGAAACACGCGGCTGGGCGCTCTCGCAACAGAAGAACGGCGAGTACATCGACCTTCTGAAGAAGAACGGCATGACGATCCTGCCACCGTCGCCGCAGTTGAAGAGCGACATGGCCAAGGTCGGTGACACGATGCTGAAGGAGTGGCTCGACAAGGCCGGCCCCGAGGGTCAGGCCGTCGTCGACGCGTTCCGGAAGATGTAGACGCTGCCCGATGGCCGCGCCTTTGCCCACGCCCACGCGCGGTCCTGTCGGCCGCGCGCTCGACCAACTCTACGACGGCACGGCCGCGCTCGGCGCCCTCGCGATGGTGCTGCTGCTCGTGATGGTGCTGCTGTCGGTGGTGTCGCGGCTCGCCCACTTCAACGTGCCGGGCGTCGACGCCTATGCCGGCTACGCGATGGCCGGCGCCGGCTTCCTCGCGCTTGCGCACACCTTCAAGCGCGGCGAGCACATCCGCGTCACCTTGCTGATCGCGGCGCTAAAGGGCAAGAGCCACCGCGCGCTCGAACTCTGGGCCCTGTTCGCGGCGTCGTCCCTCGGCGTGCTGCTCGCTGTCTACAGCTGCAAGCTGGCTTGGCAGTCGTACACCTTTCACGACATCTCGACCAGCAACGACGCGACGCCGCTCTGGTTGCCGCAGATCATGATGGCGCTCGGCTCGATCGTGCTCGCGGTCGCGCTGGTCGACGAGCTCGTGCTCGAGAGCCGCGGCCGGCGCGTCGTGCTCGAGCCGAACGAAGCCCTGCGCAATGAGTGACCTCGCGATCACCGCGTTGCTGATCGCCTCGCTGTTCGCGATCCTCGCGAGCGGCGTGTGGATCGGGCTCGCACTCTCGGGCGTGGCATGGATCGGCATGCAGATCTTCAGCTCGCGACCGGCCGGCGATGCGATGGCCGTGACGATCTGGGGTTCGGCCTCGAGCTGGACCCTGACGGCGTTGCCGCTCTTCATCTGGATGGGCGAGATCCTTTTTCGCACGCGCCTCAGCCAGGACATGTTCAAGGGCCTCGCCCCTTGGATGCAGAAGCTGCCCGGCCGCCTGCTGCACACCAACGTCGTCGGCTGCGCAATCTTCGCGGCGGTGTCGGGATCGAGCGCGGCCACCTGCGCGACCATCGGCAAGATGAGCTTGCCTGAGCTCGCGAAGCGCGGCTACCCGGATCAGATGGCGATCGGCTCGCTGGCCGGCGCCGGCACGCTCGGCCTTCTGATCCCACCCTCGATCATCATGATCGTCTATGGCGTGACGGCCGATGTCTCGATCTCGCAGCTCTTCATCGGTGGCGTGATCCCGGGCATCGTGCTCGCGGGCCTGTTCTCGCTCTACATCGCCGGCTGGTCGCTGCTGCACGAAGACCTGATCCCGCCGGCCGACACGCCGATGACGTTTGCGCAGAAGCTCAACGAATCGCGCAGCCTGATCCCGGTGGTGCTGCTCATCGTCGCGGTGCTCGGCTCGATCTACGGCGGCGTCGCGACCGCGACCGAAGCCGCCGGCGTCGGCGTGCTGGGGTCGCTCGTGATTTCGCTCGCGCAAGGCTCGATGAGCTGGGCCACCTTCAAGGAAGCGTTGATGGGCGGCACGCGCCTCTACTGCATGATCGCGCTGATCCTTGCGGGCGCCTCGTTTCTCACGCTCAGCATGGGCTACATCGGCCTGCCGCGCCATCTGGCCGAATGGATCGCGACGCTCGGCCTCGGCCCCTTCGCGCTGATCTTCGCGCTCACCGCGTTCTACGTCGTGCTCGGCTGCTTCCTAGACGGCATCTCTATGGTGGTACTGACGATGGGCGTGATCATGCCGACGGTTCAGAAGGCCGGCATCGATCCGCTCTGGTTCGGCATCTTCATCGTCGTCGTGGTCGAGATGGCGCAGGTCACGCCGCCGGTCGGCTTCAACCTCTTCGTGCTGCAGGGCATGACGAAGCGCTCCATCGGCGTGATCGCGAGGAACGCGTTCCCGTTCTTCCTGCTGATGGCGGGCATGGTCGTGCTGCTCTGCGTGTTCCCGCAGCTCGTGACGTTTCTGCCGCAGCACATGCACCGCTGACCGCGAAGATGAAGCCGCTGGTGGTGTTCGCCGATCCGAACGAGCCGCTGGGCGCGCTCTTTCGCGATCGTTGCGCGGCCCACGCGGATCGGTTCGAGATCGCCTTCGGTGACGTCGACATCACGCCCGACAGGCTGCGCGCGCTTCTTGCGAACGCGAGCCTCGCGGTCGTCGACCACACCAACCTGCCGGCGCCGCTCGCGGCGCGCTGCCCGCGGCTGAAGCACGTTGTCTTTCTCGGCACCGGCGCGCGCAGCTACATGAACCCGGAAGCGCTCGCGGCCCTCGGCATCGAGGTGCACACGATCAAAGGCTACGGCGACACCGCAGTGGCCGAGGCGACGCTGGCACTGCTGTGGGCCGGCGCACGCCGCCTCGCATCGATGGACCGCGCGATGCGTGCCGGCCAATGGCTGCGCACCGACGCGATGCAGCTCACCGGCAAGACGCTCGGCCTGATCGGCTTCGGTGGCATCGCCGCCGAAGTGGCGCGGCTTGGCGTCGGCATCGGCATGCGCGTGCTGGCGTGGAACCGCACGCCGAAGCTCGGGCTAGGCGTCGAGTTCGTCGAACTCGATCACCTGCTCGCTGCGAGTGACGCGGTTTCGATGCACCTGCTGCTCACCGACGAGACGCGCGGCTTCCTGTCGCAGGGACGCATCGCAGCGATGAAGCATGGCGCGATCCTCGTCAATACCGCGCGCGGTGCGCTGGTCGAAGAAGCGGCGATGGTTGACGCGCTGCGAACCGGCCAGCTCTCGCATGCCGCCCTCGATGTGTTCGACATCGAACCGCTGCCCCCAGGTCATGTGCTAACGACGCTCGAGAACGTCACGCTGTGCGCGCACTCGGCGTTCCGCACGCCGGAGGCGAACGCGAATCTGATCGATGCCGCGGTCGCCCATGCAGTTCGGCTCACGCCGGCGCCTGAAGCTTTTCGCTGAACGCCTTAAAGAAGTCGTCGGTGATCTTGCCGGCGGCGGCATCGATCAGGCGTGAACCGATCTGCGCCATCTTGCCGCCCACGGTGGCCTGCGCGAGATAGGTGAGCATCGTCGAGCTGCCTTCCGACGCGAGCGAGACCACCGCGTTGCCCTTGCCGAAGCCGGCGATGCCGCCCTTGCCTTCGAAGTGGATGGTGTAGCCGTTCGGCGGATTCACGTCGCTCATCGACAAGTTGCCTTTGAACTTCGCGCTGACCGGCCCGATCTTCATCGCCACCACCGCCTCGAACGCGTCGGGCCCGGTGCGCTCAAGCGTTTCGCACCCGGCGATGCACGATTTCAGGATCTCCGGGTCGTTGAGCGCGGTCCACGTCGTGGCCACGTCGGCCGGGATCAGTCTTTCACCTTTGAGTTCCATGGGGTGCCGTCGCTTTCGTGGTTGTTCGGTGCGTGCGCCGGGCGGCCGGCGCGCGCTGGATCGCCGCCGCCAGATCGGCGAGGCTCGCGAGGTTGTGCACCGGCAGGAAGCGATCGACGTTCGGCAGCAGCGCGCGCACGCCGCCGGCACGCGGTTCGAAGCCGTCGAAGCGCAGCAGCGGGTTGAGCCAGACGATCTGGTGCGCGAGGCGGCGCAGTTGGCCCGCCGCGTGCGTGAGCTCGCCATGCTCGTCGCGATCGAGGCCATCGGTGACCAGCATCAATGCGGCGTTCGAGCCCAGCACGCGGCGCGCGTGGTGGCGGTTGAAGTCGGCCAGGCAAGACGCGATGCGCGTGCCGCCCTTCCAGTCCGGCACCAGCGCATCGGCGCGTTGCAGGGCTTCATCGGGGTCGCGGTGCCGAAGCGCTCGCGTGATGTCGGTGAGCCGCGTGCCGAACGTG
Source organism: Caldimonas sp. (assembly GCA_965246805.1). Taxonomy (GTDB): domain Bacteria; phylum Pseudomonadota; class Gammaproteobacteria; order Burkholderiales; family Burkholderiaceae_C; genus Schlegelella_A. The sequence continues at coordinate 10,000 of CBDFFO010000008.1, forward strand.
AAGGCATGCACCTTCACATGCCGGCGCGCGAGGCCGTGCACGTAGTGAAGGAAGAGCCGGGCGTAGCGATCCATCGAACCCGAGATGTCGAGCAGCACGACGAGCGTGGGCCATTCCTCGCGCGGTCGCGTGTATGCGGGTTGCAGGGTCGATGGCTCGCGCGCCATCCGCAGCATCGTCGCCCGCAGGTCGATCCGGCCGCTTCGCGCGGCTTCGTGGCGCCGCCTTCGCACCGGCGCGAACGGCAACGGCATGGTTTCGGCGATGCGCTTGGCAGCGGCGTACTCGTCGGTCGACATCGATTCGAAGTCGGCGCGTTGCAGGCGCTCGCGGTCGGAGTGCGTGAAGGTGGTGTCGAACTGCAGCGCGTCGTCGCCGCTGCGGTTGGCGGGGTTGGGAGGCTCCGACTTTCGCGGCGGCGCGAGCGCTTCGGCCAGGCGATTCGGGCGTGGCGGCGGCACCCGGTCGCCGCGGCCGCTCACCTTCGGCAGCAGCTGAGCCATCATCTTCTCGAGCAATTTGGGGTCGCGCCAGAAGGTGTCGAAGGCCGCGTCGAAGAGCGCCTGCTGTTCGTGGCGGTCGAGCATCGCCGCGGACAAGGCCGCGTGGACATCGCATCGCCGGTCCAGGCCGACGCGCTCGACGGCGGCGAGCGCCGTCAGCACGCGATCGGGGCCGATGCCCATGCCCGCATGGCGCAACACGCGCGCGAAGTGAACAATGTTGTCGCTGATCACGCCGCCATCAACCCGCGGGCCCGCAGATCGCCGAGCAGCTTCGCGGTGTCGCCGCTGTTCATGCGCGAGATGTCGTCCTGGTGCTTCAGCAGCACGCCGAGCGTGTCCTGCACCGAGACCGGGTCGAGGCTCATCGCATCGAGCGCGACCAGCGCGTTGACCCAGTCGATGGTCTCGGCCACACCGGGCGCCTTGAAGAGGTCGAGCCCGCGCATGCGCTGCACGAATTCGACCACCTGCACGCGCAGCCGCTCGGCCGCGCCGGGCGCGCGCTCGGCGACGATCGCGAGTTCGCGCTCGACGCTGGGGAAATCGAGCCAGTGGTAGAGGCAACGGCGCTTCAGCGCGTCGTGGATCTCGCGCGTGCGGTTGCTGGTGATGATGGTGATCGGCGGCGTGTCGGCCTGCACGGTGCCTAGCTCGGGGATGGTGAGCTGGTTCTCGGCCAGCACCTCGAGCAGGAAGGCGTCGAACGGCTCGTCGGCGCGATCGAGTTCGTCGATCAGCAGCACCGGCGAGGTGGATTGCGTGAGCGCTTGCAGCAGCGGGCGCTCGATCAGCATGTCGCGCGCGTAGAGGTGGGTGGCGAGCCGCTGTCGCGCATCGGCGTCGACCAGCTGGTGGCTCGCTTCGGCAAGGCGAATCTCCATCAACTGGCGGGCGACGTTCCACTCGTAAGTGGTCTGCGCGATGTCGAGGCCTTCATAGCACTGCACGCGCAGCAGCTTGGTGGCGAGCCCGCGCGACAACGCTTTCGCGAGCTCGGTCTTGCCGACGCCGGGCTCGCCTTCCAGAAAAAGGGGACGCTGCAGCCTGAGGCTCAGGAACACCGCGGTCGCGAGACTGCGGTCGCACACGTAGCGCTCGGCGGCGAGCAGCGCGATGACTGCGTCGACCGAGTCGGGCAGTGGCGTGGTGGACTGATCGGTCATGGCGCCGGCATCCTAGCCTGAGCGAGCACCACATGTCCCCTCTCGCGCTCGCGGGAGAGGGCGAGGGTGTCGTGCTGCACGGCCCTCACCCCAACCCTCTCCCGGAGCTAGAGGGAGAGCGAGAGGGATTCCTCTCCCGGATGGAGAGGGGGAAGGGGACTTCCTCCGCCGTACGCAGAGGAAAAAAGACCGTCAGCGCGCGAGCGCCGCCGCGACTGCGCGCGACGCGATCACGCTGATCATCGCGGCGCGATAGACCGCCGAACCGTGCATGTCGCCGTTGATGCCGACGACCGGCATCACGACCGCCTTGGCGGCTTCCGGCGTGAAGCTCTTGTCGAGGGCGGCCTCGATCTCGGTCGCGCGAAACACGTGGCCCTTCGCACCGGTCACCGCGACGCGCGCGCCCGCGGGTGTCTTCGCGGCGAACACGCCCACCAGCGCGAAGCGGGACGCCGGCTGTTTGTACTTAAGGTACGCAGCGGTCTGAACCGATGGAAAGCTCACCGCGGTGATCATCTCGCCCGGTTGAAGCGCCGTCTCGTAGAGGCCGGTGAAAAACGCGTCGGCAAGGATCGTGCGGCGATCGGTGTGCACGGTCGCGCCGAGCGCGAGCAGCGCGGTCGGGTAGCACGCGGCCGGGTCGGCGTTCGCGACCGAGCCGCCGATCGTGCCCATGTTGCGCACCATCGGGTCGCCGATGTTGCCCGCCAGCTCGGCGAGCGCGGGAATCATCCGCTTCACGTCGGCCGACGACGCGACCGCCGCGTGCGTCGCCATCGCGCCGATCGTCACGGCGTTGCCGTCGACGCTGATCGCGCGCAGGCCGTCGACGGCGCCGAGGTCGACGAGCGTGGCCGATGCCGAGAGGCGCAGCTTCATCGCCTGGATCAGGCTCTGGCCGCCCGCAAGGTAGCGCGAGTCTTCGCCCATCGCCTTGACGGCATCGGGCTGGCTGGTGGGGCGCTGGTAATCGAATGCGTACATGTGTGGATCCTCTTGGGCGTCAGGCCGCGACGCGGTTCGCCGCACGCCACACGCGTTCGGCCGTGGCAGGCATCGCGAGGCTCTCGACGCCGAGCGCATCGGTAAGCGCGTTGATGAACGCGGGCGGCGAACCAATCGCGCCCGCTTCGCCGCAGCCTTTCACGCCGAGCGGGTTGTGGGTGCACGGCGTGACCGTGGTCGAGATGTCGAAGTTCGGGATGTCGACGGCGCGCGGCATCGCGTAGTCCATGTACGAGCCGGTCAGCAGCTGGCCCGACTGCACGTCGTACTGGCAACCTTCCATCATCGCCTGGCCGAGGCCCTGCGCGATGCCGCCGTGCACCTGGCCCTCGACGATCATCGGGTTCACGATGTTGCCGAAGTCGTCGACCGCGGTGAAGCGCTCGACCGTCGTCTTGCCGGTCTCGGGGTCGACCTCGACCTCGCACACGTACGTGCCCGACGGGTACGTGAAGTTGGTCGGGTCGTAGAACGCGTTCTCGTTGAGGCCGGGCTCGAGCTTGTCGAGTGGGTAGTTGTGCGGCACGTAGGCCGTGAGCGTGACCGAGCCCCAGGGCACCTTCTTGTCGGTGCCAGCGACCTTGAACTCGCCGTTCTCGAATTCGATGTCGGTGTCGGCCGCCTCGAGCAGGTGGGCCGCGATCTTCTTGCCCTTCGCGATGATCTTGTCGACCGCCTTGACGATCGCGGTGCCGCCGACCGAGAGCGAGCGGCTGCCGTAGGTGCCCATGCCGAACGGCACGCGGCCGGTGTCGCCGTGCACGATCTCGACGTGGCCGACCGGGATGCCGAGCTTGCCGGCCACCACCTGAGCGAACGTGGTCTCGTGGCCCTGGCCGTGGCTGTGCGAGCCGGTGAAGACGGTGACCGTGCCGGTCGGGTGCACGCGCACCTCGCCCGCTTCGAATAGGCCCGCCCTCGCGCCGAGCGCGCCCGCGATGTTCGACGGCGCCAGGCCGCAGGCCTCGATGTAGCACGAGTAGCCGAGCCCGCGCAGCTTGCCGTTCGTCTTCGAGACGGCCTTTCTCGCCGCGAAGCCTTTCACATCGGCCATCGCGATCGCCTTGTCGAGGTGGGCGGCGTAGTTGCCGGTGTCGTAGGTCAGGCCGACCGGCGTCGCATACGGAAACTCGGTGATGAAGTTCTGCCGGCGGATCTCGGTCGGATCCATCTTCATGTCGCGCGCCGCCTGCTCGACGATGCGTTCGACCACGAAGGTCGCCTCGGGCCGACCCGCGCCGCGGTACGCATCGACCGGTGCGGTGTTGGTGAAGACGGCCTTCACCTCGGCGTAGATCGCCGGCGTCTTGTATTGGCCGGCGAGCAAGGTCGCGTAAAGAATGGTCGGCACGCTCGACGCGAAGGTCGACAGGTACGCGCCCATGTTGGCGATGGTCTTCACGCGCATCGCGAGGAACATGCCCTTCGCATCCATCGCGAGCTCAACGCGGGTGGCGTGGTCGCGGCCGTGCGCATCGGTCAGGAACGCTTCGCTGCGATCGGAGGTCCATTTGATCGGCCGCCCGACCTTCTTGCTGGCCCAGACCAGCGCGGTCTCTTCGGCGTACAGAAAGATCTTCGAGCCGAACCCCCCGCCGACATCGGGCGCGATCACGCGCACCTTCGATTCGGGCAGCCCCAGCACGAACGCGCACATCAGCAAGCGCTCGACGTGCGGGTTCTGGTTCGCGACGTAGAGGGTGTAGCTGTCGTCGTGCTTCGTGTGGATCGCGTTGGCCGCGCGCGGCTCCATCGCGTTCGGAATGAGCCGGTTGTTCACGATGTCGAGCGCACTCACGTGCGCCGCGGCGGCAAAGGCCGCATCGGTCGCGGCCTTGTCGCCGTGGCCCCAGTCGTAGCACACGTTGTTCGGCACGCCGTCGTGCACTGCAGAAGCGATCGAGTCGGCGGTGCCGATGTCGATGACTGCAGGCAGCTCTTCGTAGTCGACCTCGATCAGTTCGGCCGCGTCCTTCGCCTCGGCGATCGATTCGGCCACCACGAGCGCGACCTGATCGCCCACGTGCCGCACCTTCTCCTGCGCGAGCACCGGGTGCGGCGGCTCGTTCATCGGCGTGCCGTCCTTGCTGTGGATGAGCCAGCCGCACGGCAGGCCGCCGACCTTCGCTTCGGCGAGATCGGCGCCGGTGAAGATGTGCAGCACGCCGGGCGCTGCCTTCGCCGCATCGAGGCGGATGGCGGCGATGCGCGCGTGCGCGTGCGGCGAACGCAGGAACACGGCGTAGGTCTGGCCGTGCATCGTCACGTCGTCGGTGTACTGGCCGGCGCCGGTCAGGAAGCGCTCGTCTTCGCGGCGCTTCAACGGTTGGCCGATCGGGTTGGAAGGCGCGAGGGGGATCGACATGTCGCTCATCGTGTGCTCCTCAAAGCGCCGCGGCCTTCTGGCCCGACTGACAGAACTGGATCGACTTGACGATGTTCTGGTACCCCGTGCAGCGGCAGATGTTGCCGTCGAGCGCCTCGCGGATCTCGGCCTCGCTGGCCTGGGGGTTGTCGGCCAGCAACTGGACCGACGACATCACCATGCCCGGCGTGCAGAACCCGCACTGCAGCCCGTGACACTCGCGAAAGGCGGCTTGCATCGGATGCATCTCGCCACCCGCGGGGGCGAGGCCTTCGATGGTGGTGATGGTCGCCCCCTGCACCTGCAGCGCGAGCATCGAGCACGACTTCACCGCGCGTCCGTTCAGGTGCACGGTGCACGCGCCGCACTGCGCGGTGTCGCAGCCCACGTGGGTGCCGGTGAGCTGGAGCTGATCGCGAATGAACTGCACGAGCAGTGTGCGCGGGTCGATGGCCGCATTGACGGCCTTGCCGTTCACGGTCATGGCGATGGGAACGTTCAAGTGAGCTCCTCGGCGGTTGCAGGTGGTTCGGATCATTGTTCGAGGCCGCTCCCGCGTCGCAAAGAAGGCTTTCCCTAGTGGGTGCCATGCGTGAGTGCGTGCGTGAGTGCGTGCGAGTCGCTAGAGTCGCGCGTTCCTATTCACGAAAGATCACATGCGTTCGATCACTGCGCTGGCGCCGGTGTCTTTGCTGCTGCTCGGCATAGGTACGGCCAGTGCGGCCGCCCCGGCCGCGGGCGGGTCGACGGCGGCATCGGCTGCAGCACCGAGCCACGTGGCACGGCGCGCCGATCGACCGAAGCCATTGCCGGCGCGGCGTGTGCGCTCGACGCGCGTCGCGCCCGGCGCGACCGGTGGAACGCCGGAGGCATCGACGCGGGTGCCCGGTGGGCCGCCGCCCGACGTGAAGGAAGGGATCACCATCCCTTTGCCGAGTCTGAAGCGCTGACTGGGCGAGGTGTCGCGGTGGCGCCCTTGCGGCCACGCAGCGACGTGTCCGTGCGCTGTCGTTCTAAGGGCTCAGCGAGTCAAACGCTGCAGCTGCGAAAGCCGAAGAAGCCGTCGTCCCTATAAGCCGGCTCGAAGCGCCGGAAGCGCGCATGCCGCGATCGCGACGGGGTTGCGAACGAGCCGCCCCGCAGCACCTTGTGCGTGCCGAAGCCCGAGATCGAGTAGTTGCGATCGGGGCCGGCGATGAAGCCGGGATAAGGTCGGAAGGTGCTCGCCGTCCACTCCCACACGTCACCGAAGCGAAAGCCGCGCGCTTTGCCGTCGACCGCCGCCGCCTCCCATTCGACCTCGCTCGGCAACCGACGCCCGGCCCAGCGGCACCAGGCGTCGGCCTCGAACCAGTTGACGTGCGCCACGGGGTGGGTCGGTGGCACCCGCACGAGTTGGCCGAAGCGCCGCTGCATCACGCCGTGGCGCATCTGGTCGACATGGCGCGGCGTGCGCCTGCCTTCGCCTTGCAGCCAGGCCCAGCCGTCGAGGTTCCAGTGGCTGCGTTCGTCGTAGCCGCCGTCTTCGACGAACTCGCCGAACTGGCCCCAGGTGACGGCCTGCGCATCGATTTCGAACTCGGGGATCTCGACCTCGTGCACCGCCTTCTCGTTGTCGAAGGCGAAGCCGTCTTCGTCGGCGCCGACGCGAAACCGGGTCGCGGGGAACAGCAGCGGCTGGCGCGTCGGCGACGCGGCGACCGCCGGCAGCAGCTTCGCGTCGAAGCCGATGGTCTGCGAGAGCGTCGCGATTTCCTCGACGCGCCTGTCCTCGTGAAACAGCGCGAGACGGAAGAAATAGAGCGCGTCGTCGGTCTCGTCGTGAATCGCATCGAGCAGTTCGAGCGAGGTCTCTAGCGTCTCTTCGAGGTAGAGGCGCGTCGCCTGGAGGTCGGGAAGCTCGCGCGCCGCCAGCAGCCATCGGCTCCCGTGCGGCGCCTGTGCCGGGTCATACCAGCGATCGGCGTTCGGCAGGATCGAACCCAGCCGCGCCAGTGCCGGATCGGCGCGTTCGCCGCGCCCGCGCTGCACGTGGCGCGCGATCCAGAACTCCTGGAACCAGCCGGCGTTGCCGAGCATCCAGAGTGGCGGGCCCAGTTCGGGCCGCTCGGGCACCGTCAGCGCCTCGCCGAGCACCTCTTCACAGGCCGAGGCCCAGCGCAGCAGGTGGTTGCGCGCATCGATCAGCGCGAGCGAGAGCAAGTCTTTGCCGGCGCTGCGCATGCGCGCGTATTCGATGTCTGGAGCGAGGATGTCGAGCACGGCTTGCCTTTCTCGATCGATCGTAGCGCGGCGGCGCCGGCGACGCGCGGCATTTGTGGCGCGAGAGTCGGCGCGCGATGCGCGACGGTCGCGAAAAGGCGCCGAGAATGCGCGGCCCCGGGGAGAAATCTGAATGCAGGACGAGATCGCGATGCTGCAGAGCTTCGGCATCACGATGCCGAGCCCGGCCTACATCGCCGCGGCGCTGGTGTTCAGCCTGATCGGCATCGCCGCGTTCGCGGTCGGCAGGCGCCGGCGGCGCCCGGTGACGACCTGGACCGGTCTCGCGCTGATGCTCTACCCGTACGTCGTGTGGTCGACCTGGGGATTGTGGGTGGTGGGCATGGCTCTTTGCGGCGTGCTGCTGTACGACCGGCGCTGAGCCGCGGCGATAGCGATCGCTTCCCGTGCCGCGGAGCCCGCGGGCACCCGGACCGCGCGTGTCGGCCGGCGTGCAAGACGCGGTTGACTCCTACACACGTCTAGCGCCCTGCTGGCTAAGCTGGATTCACATGACGTCGCCATCTCGCAGGTGCCGTCATCTGCGAAGGCTTCCTGCACGAGGTTTTAAATGCACCGACATACACGCCGTCACCTGCGTTCCCATCTGACCCCGCAGCACGCCCACTCCCCCGAAGCGACGTTTCAGCGCCGCATCCGCGTGCCGCTGTTCGGCGGTGTCGCGCTGGCGCTGGTGTCGGCGCTTTTCGCCGCGACCGACGTGCGCGCCTCCGGGCCGGCGGCTTCGGCAGCCATGAGCGCCACGACCCTCGACCCGAGATACGCCAAGGAGCGCGCCGCGTGCGACAACGGCACCTCTGCGAACCAGGATCGCGATGCTTGCCTGAAGGAAGCGGGCGCGGCCAAGGCAGAAGCGAAAAAAGGCACGCTGGCCGACGGTGCCTCGCCGCAGACCCGCGAAGTCAACGCTGTAATGCGTTGCAACGCGTTGCCCCAGAAGGATCGCGCCGATTGCATGGCCCGCATCGACGGCCCTGCCGCGAACCAGCGCGTCACCGCGTCGGGCAGCGTCGCGGGCGACGGCGTGATCCGCGAGACCGTCACCACCACGACGAGCAAGGCCGCCAGCACGCCCCGCTGAGCCCCCTGCGCCGGGGCGCGGCACAGGCTGGGCGTGCAGTGGCTATCCTTAACGGTTCTTCACTGCACGCTCCCCTTCCTGCCGACCATGGCCGCGCTTCACATCACCGACATCGAATCGGCCATCAACTGGTGGCGTGAACGAGATCCCTCGCCCGATGGCATCACCGCGTGCGCGCCCGTGCGGGCGCTCGCCGAGGTGTACGGGCTGATGGTCTATTACCGCGACGACCATTGCGACGAAGCGAGCCTGCCGCCGAAGGCTGGCGAGGCCTGGCTCGCGTGGTACGCGAGCACGCCAGACGCGCCCTGCATCGCGATCTGTTCGACGAGCCAGGGCGACGCGATCTGCAAGGGCTGCGGCCGCACGTTCGAAGAGGTGCAGCGCTGGCCCGGGCTCTCGCCTGGCGAGAAGCGCGCGACGTGGCGGCGCATCACTCAGCAGGCGACGGCCTGGCGCTTCAACCGCTACGCCGAACGCGCGCGCGAGGGCCGAGAGGCACGGAGCGCCGGCGAAACGACTGCCGACAAGCCGAACCCCCAGGGCAACGCCGAAGCGGCATGATGCCGGCGCTCGCGCAGAGCGCGCGCCGCCTGGCCGCTATCGCGTGGCCGGTCTTCGTCGGCCAGATCGCCGTGCTGTCGTTCAGTACCGTCGACACCATCATGGTCGGCCGCCACGACGCGACAGACCTCGCCGCCCTCGCGATCGGCAGCGCGGCCTACGTGTCGATCTTCGTCGGACTGATGGGCGTGGTGATGGCCCTCGGACCGATCACCGGGCAGTTGTTCGGAGCCAGGCGCCACGCCGAGTGCGGCCTCGAATTGCACCAGGCGATCTGGCTCGCGCTCGCGCTGTCGATCGTCGGCATCGTCCTGCTGCGCAACCCGGAGCCTTTCCTCGCCTTCGCAAAGGCGTCGCCCGACGTCGCAGCTCGTGTGCGTCGTTACCTGAACGGCTTGTCGTTCGCGCTCTCCGCGTCGCTCGTCTTCGCGGCCTTCCGCAGCTTCAACATCGCGCTCTCGCGTCCGAAATCGGTGATGGCGATCCAGATCGGCGGCCTGCTGCTCAAGGTGCCGCTCAACACGCTGCTCGTGTTCGGCGCAACGCTGCCGATCGGTAACGTGACGGTGCCAGCGCTCGGTGTCGCCGGCTGCAGCATCGCGACGGCGATCGTGATGGGCATGCAGCTCGTCGTCGCATTCATGCTGCTGCGCCTCGACCCGTTCTATGCGCCCTTCGGTGTGCGCAGCCCGCTCGCGTGGCCGCGGCGCGAGAACCTGGTGGCGCTGTTGCGGCTCGGCGTTCCGATGGGCCTGTCGATCCTCACCGAAGTGACCGGCTTCACCTTCATGGCGCTCTTCATCTCGCGGCTCGGCGCCACCAGCGTGGCCGGCCACCAGATCGCCGTGAACATGGCGTCGCTGCTGTTCATGGTGCCACTGGCGATCGGCAACGCGGCGACCACGCTGGTGGCCCAGCGCATCGGGGCGGGCGACCACCGCGACGCACGCCGCCTGGGCTGGCATGCCATCGTGCTCGGTGGGGTGGTGGCGGCCACTTCGGCGTCGCTGGTGTTCGCGTCGCGACATGCATTGATCGGGCTCTACACGCGCGACGCGTCGGTGGCGGCCGCTGCCTTGCCACTGCTCGCATGGCTCGCGCTCTTCCACGTCGGTGACGCCTTGCAGGCCACGACGGCATTCGTGCTGCGCGCCTACCGCATCGCCGGCGTTCCGCTGGCCATCAACGTGCTGGCGATGTGGGGCGTCGGACTCGGCGGTGGCTACCTGCTGGCGTTCGACCCGAGCGGTCGAGTGCCGGCTTCGTTGATCGGTGCGCCGGGTTTCTGGGCCGCGTCGGCCGCCGGCTTGTGGGTCGCGGCGATCGGCCTCAGCGCCTTCCTGGCGTGGATGCTCACGCTGCGGCGGCGCGCTGGGCGCATCAGGTCGGTCGAGGGACTTCAGGCGAACCCCGTGCCCTGAGCATCGGCTCGCACGGGTGCCGGGCCTTCGCGATCGCGTCAGCCGAGCGGAAGCACGAGTGCGAAGCAGCTGCCGCCGCCCTCGCGCGCTTCGCATTGCGCGCTGCCGCCGTGCAGCTCAGCGATCTGCTTCACGAGACTGAGGCCCAGCCCCACGCCGCCGGCCTGTTCGGCGTGGCCCGGCAGGCGGAAAAACGGCTCGAAGATGCGCTCGCGCATCGCCACCGGGACGCCGGGCCCGCGGTCGCACACCCGCACGATGGCCACGGGGCCGGCGTTCGCGCGCTTCGCGCCCGCCACGACGACCTCGATCTCTCCGCCCCCATATCGGCGCGCGTTCTCGAGCAGGTTACGCAGTGCGCGCCGCAGCAGCCGTTCATCGGCCTGCAGCGTGATCGGCGGGCCGTCGACCTGCGCGTCGACGCGCGAGGCCTCTTCGGCTGCGAGGGCGAGCAGGTCGAGCGGTTCACGCCGCAGCGGGCTCTGCGTCGCGTCGAGGCGGCTCGCAAGCAGCACCTCTTCGACGAGCGCATCGAGTTCGGCGACGTTGTTGTCGATCTCGCGCTTCAGTTTTTCCCGTTGCTGCGGGTTCGCGTCGTCGAGCATCGAGACCGCCATCTTCATGCGCGCGAGCGGCGACCGAAGTTCGTGGCTGGCATTGGCGAGCAGCGACTGGTGCGAGTGCACGAGTGCCTCGACGCGCGCCGCGGCCACGTTGAAGCTCGCCGCGACTGCGGCCACTTCGTCGCGCCCCGAGACCTCGACACGGTGGCTGAGTTCGCCGGCCCCGAACTGCTCGACGCCTTGCTTCAAGCTCTCGAGCCGTCGCGTCAGGCGCCGCACGACCGGGAACGCGCCGAGCGCGATCGCGATGAACAGGATCACGAGGACGACGACCAGCCCCGCGCCGCGCTGCCAGCTCGGTGGCACGAAGGGAACCAACGGCCCCGGCATCGGCCCGTTCGGGAACGCGCCGCCCGGCGCCGCGCGGTTCGAGCCGCTGCCTGCATTCGCGCCATTGCCCGGGTTCAGGCGTCCATTCGGGTTGCGCAAGCCCGGCCGGGCGATCCACAACGTGCGGCCATCCTCCAGCTTCATCGGAAAGCTGCGGACGCCCTCGGCCACCCGTCGCTTGAAAAAATCAGACTCGGCGATGCGCACGCCAGCGGGGTTGTCGAGCGCGAGCGGCAGGCGCAGGCGCTGTGACCATTCCAGCAATGCATCGGCCTGCGAGGCTTCGGGCGCGTCGACCCCCGGCAGCGAACGCTGGATCAAGTCGCCCCAGGCACCGATGCGGTCGATGGCCTGCGATTCGAAGCGGATCCGCTCCTGCTCGGCATGGCGCTGGAAGATCCAGCCCGATGCGGCCGCGAACAGCAGCAGCAACACCACCACCGTCGCGTAGATGCGCAGGTAGAGGCTTTTCACCCTTCGGCTTCAGCGCCGGCGCGACCGCTCACGCGTGTTTGCCCGGGTCAGTCTGCGCGTCGAGACCTTCGGCGTCTTGCTTGCGCGCGAACACGTAGCCGGCACCCCGCACCGTGAGGACGCGACGCGGCGCCTTCGGGTCGTCTTCGATGACCGAGCGGATGCGCGAGATGTGCACGTCGATCGAGCGGTCGAACGCTTCGAGCGGATGGCCCTTCAGCGAATCCATGATCTGGTCGCGCGAGAGCACCCGGCCCGGGCTTTGCGCTAGCACCACCAGCAGATCGAACTGGTGCCCGGTGAGATCGCACACCGCACCGTCGAGCCGGGCGACGCGCGCGCCGAGGTCGACCTCGAGGCGGCCGAAACGCAGCACGTCGTCGTCGGCCGCTTGCTGGCCGGTGCGGCGCAGCAGGGCCTTCACGCGCGCCAGCAGCTCGCGCGGCTCGAACGGCTTCGGCAGGTAATCGTCGGCGCCCAGCTCGAGGCCGACGATGCGGTCCATCGGCTCGCCGCGGGCCGTGAGCATCAGCAGCGGCGTCTGCCGGGTGCGTGCGTCTGCACGCATCTCGCGGCAGAGCTCGAGACCGTCACCGTCCGGCAGCATCAGGTCGAGCACCACCGCGTCGAAGCTGTGGGCGGCCAGCCGTTGGCGGCCCGCCCCGAGCGAGCCCGCGGTCGCGACTTCGAAGCCGGCATGGCCCAGGTAGTCGCTCACCATCGACGAGAGCCGGGCATCGTCGTCGATCAACAGGAGTTTGGGCAGCATCGTGCAGACACGGACGCAGAGCGAAGCGGTGTGTGCCGATTATCGCGGCGCACGCGGATGCTCCTGTTCCATCTTCTGCATGCGCTCGGTGCGGTCTTGCATGCGGGCGATGCGGTCGCGCAGGCGCTCGCCCAGCCTGGCCCGTTGCTCAGGCGTGAGCACGCGGGCCACGTCGAGCAACGCCTGCGTCAGGCGCTTGCTGGCCTGGTCGTGTTGCGCGAGTGCTTGCTGGCGTGTCTTCTCGACGGCGCCGGCATCGATGGTGGGGGCCGTGAAGAGCTGCATCGCGCGCTGGCGCATGGCCTGACCGGATTCGTGCTGAATCTTCAAATCGCTGGCCGCGGCGGTGGCGATCTGCTTGATCTGCGCGCGCTGGGCCTCGGTGGCGCCCAGGCCGTCGAGCATCAGGTCGATCATGCGGCCCATGCGCTCGGGCGAGCCGTGCAGCATCGTCATGCCGCCCATGCCGCCCATGCCGCCGTCCATGCCACCCATGTGGTGGCCCATGAAGCCGCCCGGCGGGTGACCCATGGAGCTTTCCATGGGGTGATCGATGCCCGGGCGAGGCCCGACCGGGCCCGCCGTCGACGCCGCCGGCGTCATCGGCGTGGCGGTTTGCGCCCACGCCGACAGCGCGAGCGTCGACAGCACGCTGACCAGGACAGCCAGGCCGGTCGCGTGAAAGAAGCGCGATGCGAACGCCCTCGCCACTGCGAAAGCGTTCGAGGCGGCGCGTGCGCCGGCATCGGGGTCGAGGTTCATGGTCGTCTCTATCGGTTCTGCGGTCGCGATGCAGACGATGTTGTGCCGGTGCCGTGAAGAGCCATTGACCGACCGGTAAAGATCTGTGAACGACGCTCGAAAACGACGTTCGTCCAACACCCAACGCGGCCCGGCCGGCAATCAGGGCGGCGTGTTGATGAGCGTGCTTGGTGACGGCTTGTCGTCGATCCAGGCGACGAGCAGCGTGTACGCGACCGCGAGCACAACCGGGCCGACGAAAATGCCCACGAGCCCGAGGCCGATCAATCCACCGATCACGCCGGCGAAGATCAGCAGCAGCGGCAGGTCGGCATTGCGCCGCACCAGCACGGGCCGAATCACGTTGTCGACCAGGCTCGCGATCAGCGACCAGATCAGCAGGAAGGTGCCCCAGGCCGGATGGTCGGTCGCGTAGACCCAGATCACCGCGGGCACCAGCACCGGCAGCATGCCGATCTGTGAGATGCACAGCATGAAGAGCACCGCGGTCAGCACGCCGGCGAACGGCACGCCGGCGAGCGAGAGGCCGACGCCGCCCAGCACCGACTGGAACACCGCGGTGAGTCCGACGCCGAACGCGACGCCGCGGGTCGCCTGCGCGGCCAGGCGCACCAGGTTTTCACCGCGCTGGCCGCCGAGCTTCTGACCGAAACGGAGGGCCGCCGCGCCCGCCGCTTCGCCGTTTGCGTACAAGAAGGCAGCGAGCAACAGCGTGAGGCCGAACTGGATCGCGAGGTAGCCGAGGTTGCCGGCCCGCGCGACGAACCAGGCCGTCATGTTGCCGGCGTACGGCAGCAACCTCGCCCACAAGCCCTCCACGCCCAGCGTGGCCGCCTCGGCCCAAGCCTTCGCGATGCGCTGGCCCACGAACGGCATGTCGGCGATCCAGTTCGGCGCCATCGGGACACGGTAGCGCGCGAGCTCGGTCACCTGCAGCACGATGTCGTCGGCATTCAGCACGATGGTGCCGATCGCCAGCGTGAGCGGCACCACGAAGAGCAGCAGCAGCAACACGATCATGACCGTGATCGCGAGCCAGCGGCTGCCCCAGAGGCGCTGCTGTACCTGCAGCATGAACGGCCACGTGACCACCACGATCATCATGGCCCAGATGCCTGCCGCAATGAACGGCCGGAGGATCCAGAACGCCGCGAAGATGAGCGCGCCGATGAAGAGCACGGCGAGCAGCGTGCGCGCGAGGTCGCGTTGGGATTGGGCCATCGGCGCGGCTCTTGGTGGGTTGTGGTCCTGACTGGGCGAGTTTACGGATGCGCGACGCCTCTCGGCGCGCGCGGGAACGCCACGTGCCTGCCACCTGCATCGCCACCGTGGGCTGCACGCCGAATCCCGTCCGAATGCGCATCCATCTCGACCTGCTCGGCGGCCTCGCCGGCGACATGTTCATCGCCGCGCTGCTCGACGCGTTTCCGCACCACGAGGCGGGCATGCTGGCGAGCATCGAGGCGCTGAACGACGGCCGCGGTGCCGAGTGCCGGCTGGTGGCGCATCGTGACGCGGTGCTGGTGGGTCGGCGGTTCGAAGTCGACGAGGCCGTCGCGTGCGAACGGCACTTGCAACACGACCACCACCACGAAGCCGGTCACGACCACTCGCACCCCGGTGGCCATGTCCCGGCTCGTTCGCACGCGCACACCACGTGGCGCTCGATCCGGACAACGTTGTCCGAGAGCACCCTTGAACCCTCCGTGCTGAAGCATGCCGTCGGCCTCTTCACCTTGCTTGCCGAAGCCGAAGCCGCGGTGCATGGCGTCGCCGTCGACGACGTCGCGTTCCACGAAGTCGGCGCCTGGGATTCGATCGCCGACATCGTCGGTGCCGCGCACCTGATCGCCGCGCTCGGCGCGGTGCGCTGGAGCACGAGCGCCGTGCCGCTCGGCTTCGGCCGGGTGCGCACCGCGCATGGGCCGATGCCGGTGCCCGCGCCCGCCACGGCGCGCTTGCTCGCCGGCTTCGCGACGATCGACGACGGCATCGGCGGCGAACGCGTGACGCCGACCGGCGCGGCGCTCGTCCGCTATCTGTGCCGGGAGCTGGCCGGCGCGCCGGCTCGCACCCACCCTGCCGCGACCTTGCGCCACACCGGCATCGGCTTCGGCACGCGCGTGCTGCCGGGCATCAGCAACTGCGTTCGCGTGCTGGTGTTCGACGATGCCGACGTGGCGGCCGCCGCCACCCCGACGCCTGCGCAACGGCAGATCGCGGTGATCGAGTTCGAGGTCGACGATCAATCGGCAGAAGACCTCGCGATGGGCCTCGAACACCTGCGCGCGAACGCGGCCGTGTTCGACGTCGTGCAGTCGCCGGTGTTCGGCAAGAAGGGCCGCATGATGACCGCCGTGCGCGTGCTCGCGTCGCCGGCCGCCCTCGGCGCCGTGATCGACGCGTGCTTCCGCGAGACGACGACAATCGGCCTGCGCCACCACGTCGTCGGCGGCAGCGCGTTGTCGAGGCAGCAGCATGAGCTGGTGCGCGAGCACGGCGTGCTGCGGGTCAAGGCCGTCGAACGACCGGGTGGCGCGACCGCGAAGACCGAGGCTGACGACGTCGCGGCCTACCCGGGCCACGCGACACGGCGCGCGATGCGGGCCCAGGCCGAACGCGACGCGCTCGCGGCGCGGAGCGCAGCGTCCACCGTGGCAGGCACACCATGACCGAATCGACGATGAGCGCGGTCGCGGCGGGTGTGGGCGCCGTCGATGCGCCGACGGCTCTCGAACCCGCGCTCGACAACCCACCGCGGCAACGCCTCGAGTCGACGCTGCGCTCGATCGGCCCGCTCACCGTGGCGGTGAGCGGCGGCGTCGACAGCATGACGCTTGCGGCACTCGCCCATCGGCTGTTGCCCGGCGTGCGGATGGTCCATGCCGCCTCGGCCGCGGTGCCCCCCGAAGCCACGGCACGGGTGCGCGCATGGGCGCTTCGCGAGGGCTGGCAGCTCGACGTGATCGACGCCGGCGAGTTCACGAACGACGCCTACCGCGCCAACCCGGTGAACCGCTGCTTCCATTGCAAGAGCCAGCTCTACGTGTCGATCCGTGCCCGAACCACGGGGCCGATCGTGTCGGGCGCGAACGTCAGTGACCTGGGCGAATACAGACCCGGCCTCGATGCCGCGCGCGAGCACGAGGTTCGTCATCCATACGTGGAGGCTGTCATCGACAAGGCCGGCGTGCGGGCGTTGAGCCGGGCGCTCGGGCTCGGCGACGTGGCCGAGCTGGCGTCGTCGCCGTGCCTGTCGAGCCGCGTCGAAACGGGCATTCGCATCGAGCCTCGCCTGCTCGGCTTCGTCCACGCGGTCGAGACGATGATCGCGAACGACATGGCGCCGAAGACCGTGCGCTGCCGCGTGCGGGCCGGCGGTGTCGTGGTCGAGCTCGATGTCGAGCATCTGCGGGCGCTGAGCGAATCCGCGTCGGCCCGGTGGCGTGAACGCATCGCGGCACTGCCGCTCGCGCCGCGCGACACGACGGTTCGTTTCGAACCCTATCGCAACGGCAGCGCCTTCCTGCAAACCTGAGATCAACGATGAAACGCGACCCCGCCGCCGCCCAAGCCGAACACGAGGTGACGCTCGATTTCGCGCGCGCCGAACGCATCGGCCTCGAAGAGGTCGTGTACGCCGCGGGCAAATCGAACGAGCAGTTGACGGTGATCCTGCACCGCGCGCTCGAACGCGGCAGCCGGATGTTCGTCACGCGTTTGTCGGTGGCGCAGTTCGACGCGCTGCCTGCGCCGCTGCGCGACAAGCTCGATCACTGCGGTGTCTCGTCGACCGCCCGCCTCGGCGCCGAACGCGTGCCGGCCGGTCCCGCACGCGTCGCCATCGTCGCTGCCGGCAGTTCCGATGCACCGGTCGCCCGCGAAGCGCAGCGCACGCTCGCGTACGAAGGCGTTGCCAGCGGCTGGTTCGCCGACATCGGCGTGGCCGGCCTCTGGCGCCTGACGAGCCGGCTCGACGAGATCCGCGCCCACCCGGTGCTGATCGTCGTGGCCGGCATGGACGCGGCGTTGCCCACCGTGATCGGCGGCCTCGTCGCCAGCACCGTGATCGGCGTGCCGACCTCCGTGGGGTACGGCGTGGCGACCGGGGGCCACACCGCCCTCCACGCGATGCTCGCGAGTTGCGCGCCGGGCATCACGGTCGTCAACATCGACAACGGCTACGGCGCGGCTTGCGCGGCGCTGCGCGTGCTGAGGGCCATCGATCGGGCCGTCGCGTCGGCTGCTTCGGTGACCACTGCTTCGATGAATGCCGCGTCGATGAGTGCTGACCCATCCCCACCGAGCCCACTCACTTCAAGGACCGTCCCATGACCCGCAGCGTCCCTGCCACGAAGTTTCCCAAAGCCAAGACCGCAACGAAGAAGGCCGCGACGCGGACCGCCGTCGCGGCTGCTGCGCCCTCGCCCGTTGCACCGATGCAACCGGTCGCCGACGGCTCCGGCTCCGCGCTCGACCCGCGCGATCTGCCGCAGCTCACCGACATCGGCGAACGGCGCGGCGACATGCTCTACCGCCAGCTCGGCGACACCGGCGAGATGGTGTCGGCGATCGGCCTCGGCGGCGCGCACATCGGCCACGACCCGGTCGATGCCAAGCTCGCGGTGAAGCTCGTGCAGGCGGCCATCGACCGCGGCATCACTTTCATGGACAACAGCTGGGACTACAGCGAAGGCCACAGCGAGCGTCGCATGGGCGAGGCGCTCGCGCAGGGCGGCTACCGCAGACGAGCCTTCCTGATGACGAAGATCGACGGCCGCACGAAAGAGTCGGCGATGTCGCAGCTCGAAACGTCGCTGAAACGCCTGAAGACCGACCGCATCGACCTTGTGCAGCACCACGAGATCCTGCGCTTCGACGACCCCGACCGCATCTTCGCCGAGGGCGGCGCGATGGAAGCGCTGGTCGAGGCGCGCAAGGCCGGCAAGATCCGCTACATCGGCTTCACCGGACACAAGGACCCGCGGATCCACCTTTACATGCTCGCGGTGGCGGCCGAGCACGGCTTCCATTTCGACACCGTGCAGATGCCGCTCAACGTGATGGACGCCCACTTCAGGAGCTTCGCGCACCTGGTGCTGCCCGAGCTCGTGCGCCAGCGCATCGGCGTGCTCGCGATGAAGACCTTCGGCGACGGCGTGATCCTGAAGAGCGACGTCGGCCTGAAGCCGCTCGACTTCCTGCACTACTCGCTCAACCTGCCCACATCGACCGTGATCACCGGCATCGACAGCATGAAGATCCTCGACCAGGCGTTCCGCGCGACCAAGACCTTCAAGCCGATGGGCGCCGACGCGGTGGCCGCCTTGCTCGAGAAGACGAAGGCCTATGCGATAAAGGGCAAGTACGAGCTCTTCAAGACTTCATCGTTTTTCGATTCGACCGCCAAGCACCCGGACTATCTCGGCGGCGACTCGCCGAGCGTCGAAGCGCTTGCGCCGGGTTGAGGGGCAGCGCGCGTTCGAGCGCTCAGATCGGCTCGGCCAGCCCATCCGGTCGCTGCAGCCGCTCGTGCAAGCCGCTCGAGCGCCGCGCGCTTTGCGCGATCGCATCGGTCAGTGCCGATGCGCTCCTCGCAACAAGCGTGAGCGCTGAACGCGCGCGCGTGATGCCGGTGTAGACGAGTTCGCGGCTTGTCACCAGGCCGGTCTCGGGCGGCAGCACGAGCACGGTGTGCGCGAACTCGGAGCCTTGCGACTTGTGCACAGTCATCGCGAACGCGGTCTCGACGTCAGCGAGACGGCTCACGGCGACGGAGCGCACCGCGTCGCCGTCGACGAAGTAGGCGCGCAAGGCGTTATCGCCCAACGCCTGCCGCAGCGCGATGCCGATGTCGCCGTTGTAGACGCCGAGCGCGCGGTCGTTGCGCGAGACGATCACGGGGCGGCCTTCGTACCACTCGCCGGTGCCCGTGAACGAACCGCCTTCGCGCAGCCGCTTTTCGATCGCGCGGTTGAGACCGGTCACGC
Organism: Caldimonas sp.; assembly: GCA_965246805.1. GTDB lineage: Bacteria > Pseudomonadota > Gammaproteobacteria > Burkholderiales > Burkholderiaceae_C > Schlegelella_A. Next base: position 29,339 of record CBDFFO010000008.1, read on the forward strand.
CCCAATCGCCTTCGCGCACCGCGCACAGCACGCGGAAACGGTCGAACGCGATGAGGACGTCGCGCGCCCAGGCATCGATGTGTGGCTGCTCCGATGTCGATGGCCGTTGCCGGATCGCATGCAGATAGTCGCGATAGCCGCCTGGCGCGCCTACGCGGCCATTCACCGCGAGCTCGACGACCGCGGCTGGCATGGCGTTCGGCATCCAGCAGACGGGGCCGTCGCGGTTCTCGACCAGCAGCGCGCTCGCGGCCTCGGCGTCGCCCGCGTTCACCGTCTGCGCGAGCGCGCCGATCGCGCCGCCGAAACGCTGGCTGTCGCGCAGCATCACCGTGCGCTGCGCGAGAGCGGGGCCGGCGGCGTCGAGCTCGGCCGCGGGAAGCACGTGGCCGGTGCTGGCCGCGATGTAGCGCGCGCTGTCGGCCGTGTAATGGCCGCGATCCGCATCGCGGCACAGCTCGCCGAGCACGGCGCCGGCTTCCACCGATTCGAGCTGGTCCTTGTCGCCGAGCAGCACGACGTGCGCGTGCGCGGGCAAGGCGTCGAGCAGCGCCGCCATCATTTCGAGATGGACCATCGAGGCCTCGTCGACCACCAGCACGTCGAGCTCGAGTAGGTTGGCGGCGTCGTGGCGGAAGTGCCGCGTGTCGGGGCGCGCGCCGAGCAGCGCGTGCAGCGTCTTCGCCGGCCCGAGCGTGGCGGCGAAGGTCTGCAGCGGCACGCCTTCACCGAGCTTGCCCTGCAGGCCGACGAGCGCACCGTCGATGGCCTGCTTCAAGCGCGCGGCTGCCTTGCCGGTCGGTGCGGCGAGCGCGACGCGGAAGCGCTCTCGATCGGGCGCGAGCGCGAACTGCAGTGCAAGAAGACGCGCGGCCGTGTAGGTCTTGCCGGTACCGGGCCCGCCGGTGATGATGGTGAAGCGGCCGCGCAGCGCGATCGCGCAGGCGACCTTCTGCCAATCGATGGCGCCGCCCGGCTTCGTCTCGCCGAACAGGCGGTCGAGCCAGGGACCGGTGGTCGCCGCGTCGATCGGCTTGTCGATGGCGACGCGTATGCGGACCTGCTCCGCGAGGCGTCGTTCGTAGTCCCAGTAGCGGCGCAGGTAGAGGCGGCCTTCGGTCAGCACCAGCGCTTGCTGATCGTGCGGTGAAGGGTCGCGGGCGATGACCGCGGCACAGTTGGCAAGCGCCGCCAGCCACGCCGAAAGATCGCGCGGCAAGCGCGCCATCAACGCAACCAGCCCGGCGTACGGCTCGGGCTTCCAGCCGAGCAGCGATTCGGGCGCGTCGACCAGCTCGCGCAGGTCGACGCAGGCGTGACCCTGCCCTTCCATGTGCGCCGTCATTGCGATCGCGAGCAGTGCGGTGGGTGCGGTGCCGGCGCAGGTGTCGGCGATGAAGCGCGCGAGCGCGGCGTCGAGCCGGCGGATCCAGCCGCGGTCGGCCCAGTCAGTGAGCGTCGCGAGCAAGGTCGCCGCGTCGCGGGAGGCGTTGGTCGTGGCTGGCGCGACGGTCGGCGCGGTCGTGTCCTGTTCGAATGTCGGCGCGCTCGGCTCGGGCGCCATGTCATCGGCACTCGCCGCGAACAAGTCCACCTGCGCCGGATCCGGCGCCGTCGGCTGCTTCGACTTCATGACTGCACCTCGGCCGCAGAACCGAACGCTTGGTCGAGCACCTGCAGCATCGCTGCCGGCGGCGAGACGACGTAGCAGCCGCGCTCCGGCCCGTGCACGCCGCGCATGAAGAGGTAGACCGCGCCACCGAGATGGCGCTCCGGCTCATACGCCGCGCCGAGTCGCGAGCGCAGCAGTCGGTGCAGTGCGAGCAAATAGAGAGCAGCCTGCACGTCGTAGCGGTGCTCGGCCATCCCGCGCTCCAGCGCGTCGCGGTCGTAGGCGGCATCGTTGTCGCCGAGCGCGTTCGACTTGTAGTCGAGCACCCAGTAGCGGCCGCCGTGCTCGAACACGAGGTCGGCGAAGCCCATCACCATGCCGTTCAGCGTACGGTCGCCGAGCGCGGGACGCGGTCGGCCGTTCAGCAAGTGCCGGTTGCAGATCGCGTCGATGCGCGCGGCAGGCAGCCCCTCGCTCGGGAACCAGAACTCCATCTCGGGCAGAGCGCCCGACAGGCCGTCAAGTGCAGCGCCGACCTGCGGCAACCGCGTCGTCACGACTTCCGTCAACCACGTCCCCACGTCTTCCGTGCGATGGCCCCAGCCGAGCCGATCACAACGGCGCGCGAGACGCTCGCGCAGGTCCGCATCGGTCGCGAGTGCGAAGCGAGACGCGGCGAGCCACTCAAGCTGGTCGTGCAGGAAATTGCCCGGCAACGCGCCGCGCGGGAAGCGATGCCGCGGCGCCTGCAGCCCCGGCGGTGCGGCCGCCTCGACCGGCGCCACCGCGAGCTCTTCCTGCAGCGCCGGGTCGGCCACCGATTGCAGCGCCGGTTGCGTGAGCGGGTTCTTGCTGAGGTCGCGCACCAGGCGCGAGAAGCTGCCGATGGCCCAGTCGGTCTCGAAGCGGGCGGTGTAGATCGGCGCATCGGCGAGAGGCTCGGGAGTGGCAGTCGGCACGAGCGCGGTGACCGACGGCTCGCTGCCCTCGACCAAATCGATCGAGGGCACGTGGCCAAGCACGGCGAGGAGCAACGGCGCGATCTCCGTGCCGGCCCTCGGTGTCGAACCGCCGATCAGATGACCGAACGCGCTGCGATGAAACGCCGTTGCCTCCTTGTCCTGGCCCTTGTACGCACCGACCCCCACCCACAGCGCGTGCCGCGCGCGCGTCAGCGCCACGTAGAGCAGGCGCAGGTCTTCCTGCAGGCGTTCGCGCTCGGCGGCGGTCACGTCGTCAGCCGTGGGCTCGAACACGACACGGCGTGTGCCACGGCCATGGCCGTCGCCGTCCGGCACCGTCAGCATCTCGCGCCGGCCCTTCGAGCGATACGCGCAGGCGAACGGCAGGTAGACGATCGGGTACTCGAGCCCCTTGGCCTTGAACACGGTGATGACCTTGACCAGATCGGCATCGCTCTCGAGACGAACGACGTTCGCATCACCACCGGCCGCCGGCGCGGCGATCTGCGCGGCGAGCCAGCGGATCAGCGTCTCCTCGCCCTCGACCTCGGCGACGGCCGCCTGCAGCAGCTCCGCGAGGTGCAGGTAGTCGGTGAGCTTGCGTTCCCCGCCTTCACGCGCGAGCCAGCGCGCCGGCAGCTCGAGCAGGTGCAAGGTCTGGCGCAGCATCGGCAGCACGCCCTGGCGTTGCCACACCGTCTTCAGCTGGCGCAGCTGCTCGACGCGTGCCTCGTAGGCCGCGTCGTCGGTGGCGAGCATCGCCAGTTCGGGAATCGACAGGCCGATGAGCGGCGTGGCGAGCGCGGCACGCACGCGCCGGTGGTCGAGCGGCGCAGCGACCGCTTCGAGCCAGCGCACGAGGTCGGCCGCGAGCGGGCTCTCGAACACGAAATCGCTCTCGGACAGATAGACCGATGCGACGCGGCGCTTTTGCAGGGCGCTGCGGATCGCAGCCGCCTCGTGCCGGTCGCGCACCAGCACGGCGAAGTCGGCGGGGCGCACGCGCGCGAAACCGGTCTCGGAATCGTCGAACCCGGCGCGCGCATCGTTCAACAGGGTCACGATGTGCTCGGCCGCCCGCTCGGCGAAGCGCGGCAGCATGTCTCGCTTCGCCAGCACTTCGCCGTCATGGCACACCGTGAGCGAAGGCACGTCGCCCATCGACGACCGCAGGTGTTCGCTGCGACCGCGCGCCTCCACGGCCACGAACGGCAACGCGCCTGCGTCACCCGGCACATCGGCATCGCGGAACAGGAACGCGCCCTCGCCGGCCCGCGCTTCGGCCTGCGCGAACACGTGGTTGACGGCGCCGACCAGCGCGCTCGTCGAGCGGTGGTTGGTGCCGAGCCGGTAGCGACGGCCTTCGGTCGCGCGCCGTGCCGCAAGGTAGCTGAGGATGTCGGCGCCACGGAACGCGAAGATCGATTGCTTCGGGTCGCCGATCAAGAAGAGCGCCGTCGCCGGGTCATTGCTCGCGATGCGGTACACGCGGTCGAAGACACGGAACTGCAGCGGCGACGTGTCCTGGAACTCGTCGATCAGCGCGACCGGGAACTGCGTGACGATGCGCTCGCGCAACCGCTCGCCGTTCGGCCCGGCGAGCGCGGCGTCGAGGCGTTCGAGCATGTCGCTGAAGCCGGGGGTGCCGGCTTGAAGCTTCAATGCGGTGATGCGTTCGCGCACGCGCTGCGCGGCGTGCCGCTTGAGCGCATGCGACGGGTCGGGCAAGGCGTCGAGCTGGCTGCGCAGGTTCAGCAGCTCGGCCGACCAGCCGGGCATGTCGAGCAACCCGGTGCCCTTTCGCGCTTCGAGCAAACCGGCCGGCGAAAAGCGATGCCAGGCGGCATCGGTCAATGTCAGCCGAACATCATCGCCGGTCGCCCACGCGGTCACGCACGCGATCCATCCCGCAATGCGGCCCGCTTGCACCTTGCGCGCATCGAAGGGGTTCGGTTTCTTCGCCAATTGCGTGTCGAACCAGGCCTGCATCTCGAGCGCGCGTTCGGCCCAACCGGCTTTCAGCCGCGCGACCTCGCGCGCGAAAGACACCGAGGTCGCTTGCGCGAGTTCGGCGAGCGACAGCTCGCGACCGCTCGCGTCGGTCGAGGCTCCGACATGCGGCAACAGCTTTCGCACATCCTCGCCGAGGCTTTGCAGCGTCGGCCACACCGCCAGCACCGCGTCGAGTGCATCGCCTTGCAGCGGATAGACGTTCTGCCGCCAGTAGTCGCGCACCGCTTCGTCGACGTAGGCGTTCTCGTCGGCGAGCAGCTCTTCGTCGAACAGGCTGCCGCTGTCGAACGCGTGTTCGCGCAACATGCGCTGGACCCACGCGTCGATGGTGAGCACCGCCGCGTCGTCCATCGCTTCCGCCGCCATCGAAAGCCGCCACGCGGCGGTCGCTCGTGCGTCCGCCGATGCGTGGTCATCGAGCAGCGACTGCAGGAAGGGGTCATCGGCCGCAGGCTGCTGTTCGCCGCGAAAGCAGCGCGCCGCTTCGACGAGCCGCGCACGAATGCGATCCGAGAGCTCGCGCGTCGCGGCCACGGTGAAGGTCATCACCAGGATCTCGGCCGGCAGCAGCGGCCGTACGAACGCGGCGCCCTCCTCGCCATGGCCGAGCACGAGGCGCAGGTAGAGGCCGGCGATGGTCCACGTCTTGCCGGTGCCGGCGCTGGCCTCGATGAGGCGGCTGCCCCAGAGCGGCACGCGCAGCGGTTCGAGCGTCTCGCTCATCGGCATGCGCAGCGGGTCTAGCGTGTCAGCCATCGGCATGCGAAAGGCGTCGGGCGTGTCAGCCATCGAGGGCTTCTTCTAGGACTTGCATGGTGCCGGTGGCGTGCAGCTCGGTTTGCACGTGGTCTCGCATCCAGTCGAGCATCGGTCGGTAGATGCGCTCGGCCCAGGCGGCGAACTGATTGTCCCGGCTCAGCGCGTCGAAGTCGGCGAAGCAACGGGCGAGGCACGGTTCCTCGCCTTCGGCGCGCGCCTGGTTCAGCTCCAGACCTGCGTTCTTGCTCCTCGCCTCGTTGCCGCCTTCGTACACGAGCCGCGCGGCCGCTGCGGGATCCGTCTTCGCGTTCGCCTTGCGATCGTCGATGAAGGCGATGGCCGTTTTCGCGGGCAAGGGCAACGGCGCGTTCATGCCTTCACGCCAGGCCGCGAGCAGGTCGCGCAGCGCGGCGCGCGCGAGGTCGGGTTCGATCGGCGCGAGCACGAGCCACACGTCGCAGCCCACCGACCAGCCGACCGCGGACTGGTCGCACGCGCTCGCGACCAGCGTGCGCACCCAAGCGTCGATGAGCTTGTAGGGATCGAGCTGCCGGCTCTTGCCGGCATGGAAAACAGAAGGCCGCATGCGCAACCACGCGTCGAAGACCCCGTCGGTCTGAAGGCCGTCGAGCCAGTCGTCGATGCGGGTGCCGTCGGCTTCGAACTGCAGGCGCTGCGGCGGTGCGACGTGCGGGAAGCGTTCGAAGAAGCGGTCGCGCGCGGCACGCATCGGCTCGGCCACGCCGCGCAATTCCGTCGCGAGGCGCAGGCCCGTCTCGCCGATCGGCAGGCGGCCGGCGGCGATGAGATGGCGGAGGTGGTCGTCGAGTGCCTGCCCACTCGCCCTCAACCCAGCGCTCTCCCGCGAGCGGGAGAGAGGGTCAGTCGCAGCCGCGTGCTCGCTGCCGTCGACCACGCCGGCGGGCGACGCGCCGACCAGTTCCTCGAGCACGGAGAACCGCGCCAACCCGTCGAGGCCGAACGCTTCATCGTCGTCGACGGCGTCATCGCGCTCGTGGAACGCGACGTCGAGGCGCTGGCGGAAGAACGCCTTCACAGGGTTCTTGAGGAATCGCGCGAGCGCGTCGATGGTGAGCGGCACCGCGCTCGGTTCGAACGGCGGCATGGTGGCATGGGACGCTTCGTTGACGTCGCCATCGACATGAGCCGACCGCCATTCGCGCGCGTACGTGACGAGCCCGCGGCCATCGAAGTAGCGGCTGCTGAACGGCTGCAGCGGGTGCTCGGTGGTGCGTTCGGCAACCGCGTCCGCCACCGCATCCAAAGCCGCGCCGGCACCCACTGCCCCCTCTCCCGCTCGCGGGAGAGGGCTGGGGTGAGGGCCCGCGCCACGAAACACAGCCCGCAAGTGATCACGCAACTGTGACACCAGCACCGATGCCGGCTGCTCGCTGTTGTCGCGCGGGCTGCGCCCGCTCCAGCTCACGTAGAGCACGCGGCGCGCGGAGAGCAGCGCTTCGAGCATGAGGTAGCGGTCGTCGTCGCGGCGCGAGCGGTCGCCAGCGCGCGGCTGGCCGGGCAGCGCCATCAGGTCGAAGTCGCTGCGACGGCTCGGGCGCGGGAAGTCGAGGTCGTTCATGCCGAGCAGGCAGACGACCTCGAACGGCACCGCACGCAACGGCATCAAGGTGCAGAACGTAACGCCGCCGGCGAGGAAGCGGCGCGCGCCACCGGGCGGGTCGATGGCGGCGAGCCATGCCTCGCGAAACACCGCGAGCGAGACCGGCTCATCGAAGCTCGCGAGCTCGCAGGCCCCGAGCCAGGCGGCGAGCGCCGACTGCGCGGCGGCGAGCGTGAGCCGCTCGGCTTCGTCATCGGGATCGACCAGCGCCGCGAGCAACGCGCGGCCGCGGCTCGCCCACTCGCGCGCGGGCGCGTCGCGCCGGCATTCGCGCCACCACGCCTCGAGGCGGCCGATCAGGTCGGCGAGCGCACCGACGAGGCGCGCGTCGAGCCCGCGGATCTCGTCGTACGGGTCGACGCCTTCGAACGGCACGCCGCTCGCATAGCCGAGCAGCATTCGGCGCAGGCCGAAGGCCCAGGTGTTCTGCGCGCCGCAGGCGTCGAGGCCGAGGCCCGCGCGCTGCGATGCGGCTAGCCCCCAGCGCGCGCCGGCGCCCTCCATCCAGCGCGAGAGCTGCGGCAGGTCGTCGGCCTCGAGGCCGAAGCGGCGTGCGATCGCGGGCACCTCGAGCAGGTCTTTCACTTCCGAGAGCCGGTAGCGCTGCGAGGGCGCGCGCAGCAGCCACTCGAGCGCGACGACGAGTGGGTCGTTGCCGCGGTTCTTCAAGTCGACGATGCCGAACGGGATGCGACGCGGGTCGCTGGTCGCATGCTGGCCGAACACCGCGCGGATCGCGGGGGCGAAGGTGTCGATGTCGGGCACCATGACGACGATGTCGCGCGGCTTCAGCGGTGCGGCGCCATGCGACTTCGCCGCAAGCCCATCAGCAAACGGCTTCGCCGCCAAGAGCGCGAGCAGCTGATCGTGCAGCACCTCGACCTCGCGCTGCGGGTTGTGCGCGATGTGGAACACGATCGAGCGGTCGCTCGGCGGCACGGTGCGCACCGGCTGCTCGGCGAGCGGAACGAGGTCGCGGATGGCGGCCTGCACCTGGCCGAGCATGGTCTCGCCATCGCCATCGTCGAAGAGATCGAGCCGTTGCTCGTTGAAGCGGTCTCGCGAGCGCTCGACGTCGTCGAACGCATCGAGCTGGCGCATGAAGTCACGGCCCTGGCGGCCCCACGCGGCCAAGAGCGGATGCGAGTGCGCGTGCATCGCTTCGAGCGGCACGGTGGCGAGGTCTCGGCCGCCGCGCAGCGCGTGGCGGCGCGCGGCGGTGCGCATCAGTTCGCGGCCGGAGGTGATGTCGGCCCAATGGAAGCGGCACGGGTTCGGGATGGCGAGCAGCACCTGCGCGTGGCGCGACAGCGCGGCCAGCGCCTCGAGTGTCTGGCCGGGCACGTGCGAGGTGCCGAACAGCACCACGCGGCGCGGCAGCGGCGAGTGCGGCACGGCGTCGCGTGCCAGCGCGGCGAGGAACGCGCGATGCACGGTGGCACGCGTGCCGCGTCGCTCGGTGTCGCCGAGCTCGCCGAGCAGGTCACGCCACAACGCGGCTTGCCAGAGCTGGTCGCTTGGAAGATCGCGGGTCACGCCCGATGCGGTGCGCAGCACGTCGCGGCCGTAGGCCCAGTCCTCGAGCCAGTCGGCGCGATAGACCTGGTATTGGTCGTAGAGATCGGCCACGCGCTCGGCCAGCTGCAGCCGACGCTCGAAATCGCCGCCGACCAGGAAGCGGGCCACGGGTTTGAAGGCCGGCTCGTCGAGGCGACTGGGCAGGAGCCGCATCACGCGCCACACCAATGCCGACTTCTCGAACGGCGATGCGGCCGGCACCGCCACCGGCCCGAGCATCTGCCGATACGCGCGCCAGAGAAATCGCGCCGGCAACTCGACTCGGCTTGCTGCGGAGATGCCGTTGATGGCCGCGAGCGACATCTTTAGCCACTCTGCCGAGCCGTTGCTCTGCACGAGGAAGGTCTCCTGCTCGAGCGGCTCGAGCGGGGAGCGCGCGAGCCATGCGCTCACCGCGTCGCGCAGGTCCTCGAGGCGGTTGCCGTGCAGGACCAGGAGGCCCGGCCGGATCTCGCTTCGCATCTGTGGTGGTTCCTGATGTAGTGGTGCCGCGCCTGGTGGCCGGAGCTCGGTGAGCTTGCACAGCGTGCCATTTTGGCGCGGTCGCCATGGGCCGTCCTTGCCGACATCGGAGATTCACAGCGCAGGCCTCAGCACCGACGATGAGGTCGGCACCGACCGCCCGAACTACACTAAACTGGTAGGACCAGATTGGTCGACCATTTTCCACTGCGGATGTCGTCGACGGCTCTCGCGAGGTCTCACTCCACCATGCTCACTCCCGAAGACAACGCCCTCCTGACGCGCGTCGGCCCCGGCACCCCGATGGGCCAGCTGATGCGCCTCTACTGGCTGCCGATCCTCCCCGCGAGCGACCTGCCGCCCGATGGCCAGCCGCAGCGCGTTCGGCTGCTCGGCGAAGAGCTCGTCGCCTTCAAGGACAGCCGCGGCGCGATCGGCCTCGTCGACCAGGCCTGCCCGCACCGCGGTGCGCCGCTCGCGTTCGCGCGCAATGAAGACTGCGGCTTGCGCTGCGTCTATCACGGCTGGAAGTTCGACACCGAAGGCCACGTCGTCGACATGCCCGCCGAGCCGCCGGGCAGCCGTTTGAAGGAGCGCGTGCGGCTCAAGAACTACAAGTGCCAGGAACGCAACGGCATCGTCTGGGCCTACATGGGCGTTGACCAGGAAGCACCGCCGCCGCTGCCGAACATGGAATGGAACCTGGTGCCGGCCGAGAACGTGCACGTGAGCTTCCGCGTCCAGGAGTGCAACTGGTTGCAGGCCGTCGAAGGCGAGCTCGACTCCGCGCACGCTGCCATCCTGCATGGCCGCATCGACGCGCAAGGCGCCATCAGCGACTGGGTCGCCAAGCGCGACCTGCGGCCGCGATTCGAATGTCAGCGGCAGGACTTTGGCTTGAGCATCGCGTCGCGCCGCGTGCTCGATGAGCAGACGAGCTATTGGCGCGTCAACCAGTTCCTGCTGCCGTTCTACACGCTGGTGCCGCCGCAGTCGAAGTACCCCGAGCTCAGCGGGCACGCCTGGGTGCCGCTCGACGACCGGCACACGCTCTGCCTGATGTTTTCGTACACGCCGGTCACGCCGTTCTACGAGAAGACGCGCCAGCTGATGACCGAAGGGCACAACGGCCGCGAGACCGGCCACGCCAGCCGCCACGCCTTCGCACCGCGCCCGCCGACGGAGCCCTACGCGAAGTACTGGACCCGCTACAACACCGAGTCCGGCTTCCGCTTCGACCCCGAAGCGCAGTCCAAGACGTGGTTCTCCGGCCTGCCCGGCCTCTGGGTACAAGACGCCGCGTGCCAGTCGGGCGTGGCGCCGATCTTCGACCGCAGCAAGGAGAACCTGGGCGTGAGCGACACCGGCGTCGCGATGACGCGCAAGGTGCTGCTCGACCGCGTTCGCGCGCTCAAGGACGGCACCAAGCCGCCACGCTTCGACGACCCCGACCTCACGATGGTGCGCGCCGTCTCGCTGACGTTGCCGGCCGACGCGTCGTGGCAAGACCAGGGCAAGCTGCCGATGACGGCGCGGCTCGGCGAAGATTTCGGCTACGCGCTTTGATTCGGCGCACGCCGCCCGCGTCGAAAGCCACGCGATGACGCTCGTCGGATCAGCGCCCACGAAGACCACGAACGATGCGACCGTGGGACGCGCCGCGCTGTCGCAGCCCGCCCTCGCCGGCATCGTCGCCTACCTGCGCGACCGTCAGCTGCAGGCCGGTGACCGCCTGCCTTCCGAACGCGACCTGGCAGAACGCTTGGGCGTGAGCCGCAACGCCGTGCGCGAAGCGCTCTCCGCGTTGATCGCGCTGCGGGTGATCGACTCGCGACCCAACTCCGGCATCTATCTGCGCCAGATGGCCAAGGAGAGCAGCTTCGAGACGCTCGTGATGCTGGCCGGCCTCGGCGAGGTGCCGACCGCGACCGAGATCGCCGAGACCACGGAAGTGCGTTCGCATCTCGAGGTGCTGGCAGTCAGCCTCGCGTGCGAGCGCCGCACCGAAGCCGACCTCCAGCGCCTGCGCAGCCACGTGGCCGCGACCGACCAGGTGCTGAAGGCCAAGGGCAACATCGCCACGCAGGACACGCAGTTCCATCTGGCGGTGGCCGATGCCACGCACAACGCGGTGCTGGTGCGCGTGCTGAATGCCTTCTACGAATTCACCGCGGGCCGCCGAGCCGTGTGGTTCGAGAACCGCAAGGAAGCCGTGGCCTCGGCGGCCGATCACCGCCGGCTGGTCGACCTGATCGAAGCGCGCGACGTCGCCGCTGCGCAGGCCTTGGTGCAAAGCCACATGCGCAGGGCCAGTCGCTACTGGCACCATCTGCTCGATGCCCCGGCTGCGGCGTCGGCGCTGGCGCGGCAACGTTGAACCTCAGCCGAACATCGACGACAGCGACATCGATCCCGACGACAACGATAACGAAACCGACGACAGAGACGCTCCCATGATTCGCACACATCACCTGATCTCACTCGCCACACGCAAAGCCGCCTGGCTGGTCATCGCGGCCACCGTCGCCTGCATCGCCGCGTTTCCAGCGGCCGCTCAGAGCTACCCCAACAAACCAATCCGCATCGTCGTGCCCTACGCGGCCGGCGGCACCACCGACCAGCTCGCGCGTGCGATTCAGCCGGCGATGAGCGAGTCGCTCGGCCAGCCCATCATCATCGACAACCGGCCCGGCGCGGGCGGTTCCATCGGCACCGAGCAGGTCGCCAAGGCACCGGCCGACGGCTACACGCTGGTGTTCGGCAACACCGGCCCGAGCGCCGTGCTGTCGATGATGCGCAAGATCCCTTACGACGAACAGAAAGACTTCCGCCCGATCAGCACGGTTGCGATCACGCCGATGATCCTGGCGGTGCCGAACGAGATCCCGGCGAAGACGGTGAAGGAGTTCATCGCCTACGTGAAGAAGTCGGGCAGCACGCTCAACATCGGCTCGGTGGGCAACGGCTCGCTCTCGCACATGACGAGCGAATACTTCAATTCGGTGGCCGGCGTGAAGCTGTTGCACATCCCCTACAACGGCGGTGGCCCGCTCGCGAGCGCGATGCTGGGCGGCCAGGTGCAGGCCGCGTTCGTGACCGGCCTCGACGGCGCGACCCTGCTGGCGAGCGGCCGCGTGAAGTACCTCGGCGTGGGCACGCTGCAGCCGACCCCCGTGGTGCCGGGCCTGCCCACCATCGCGCAAGACGTGCCTGGCTTCAAGAGCACCGCATGGTTCGGCGTGCTGGCGCCCAAGGGCACGCCCGACGACGTGATCGCCAAGCTGCACGCGGCGATCGCGGCGGCGGTCGACAAGCCCGAGATGCGCAAGCTCTTCGCCGACCGCAACGTCGAGGCGAAGAGCAGCACGCCGGCCGAGCTCGAAGCGATCATCCGCGACGAGATCGCGCAGTGGAAGCCGGTGATCCGCGACGCCAAGATCGAGATGTGACGGCGATGAGTGGCACGGCAAAGAGCGGCACGGCAAAGAGTGGCACGGCAAAGAGCGAAGCGGCGATGACCAACGCGGCCCTGCAGCAACGCCTCGCGATGTTCCCGCCGAATCGGCCGCGCCCGGCCGGTGCGCCGCTGCCGCTCGCGGGCATCCGCGTCATCGACTTCACGCACTTCATCGCCGGCCCGCTGGCCACGATGATCTTGGCCGACATGGGCGCCGAGGTGATCAAGGTCGAGGCCATCGGCACCGGCGACGCCTACCGCTACTACCCGCCGGCCCACCCCGACGACGCGACGCTCGGCGGGCCCTACCTCTGGTGCAACCGCAACAAGCGCAGCATCGCCCTCGACCTGAAAAGCGAAGAAGGCCGACAGGTCGCGCAAGACCTGATCAAGGGCGCCGACGTGGTGGCCGAGAACTTCAGCGCCGGCGTGATGGACCGCCTGGGCCTCGGCTACGAAGCCTGCAAGGCGTGGAACCCGAAGGTCGTGTACGCATCGGTCTCGGCTTACGGTCGCGACGGCGCGTTCGCCGACCGGCTCGGCTTCGACCCGATCGCGCAGGTCGAGAGCGGCTTCGTGTCGATGAACGGCTACGCCGACCGGCAGGGCGTGCGCGCGCTCTCGCCGGTGATGGACATCAGCACCGCAATGATGGCGAGCAACGCCATCCTCGGTGCCTTGCTGGCGCGAGAGAAACACGGCATCGGCCAGCAGGTGGAGGTGGCCCTTTTCGACAACGCGGTGCTGATGACCGGCTATGCCACCGTGCAGCACCTGCTGAGCGGCGACGAGCCGCAACGCCATGGCAACACCAGCCCCGACACCTGCCCCTCCGGCGTGTTCCAGGCGAGCGACGGCGCGTTCTACATCAACTGCGGCAACAGCAAGATCTTCCAGCGCCTGATGAGCCAGGTGATCGCCCGACCCGACCTCGCGGCAGCGCCCGAGTACGCCACGCCGAAGGGTCGCATCGCCCGCCGCGACACGCTGTTCCAGATCCTCGGTGACGCGTTCGCGAAGGAGCCGTGGTCGCATTGGCAGGCGCGCATGCGCGCGGCCTCGATCCCGTGCGGCCAGGTGCGCACGGTGGGCGAAGCGCTGCGCTCGCCCGAGGCGATGGACCGCGAGCTGGTGAGCCGCGTGCCGCATGCGCAGCACGGCTTCGTCCCCAACATCGCCTCGCCGATCCGCTTCTCGGAAACGCCGCTCGCCGACCCCGTGGCCGCTCCCGGCATCGGCGAGCACTCGGCCGCGATCCTGCGCGAGACGCTGCGTTACAGCGATGCGCAGATCGAGGTGTTGATGGGGTCGGGCGCGGTGGGTGGGTCTGGCGAGATGGGCCATGCGTCGGCCGCATCGGCATCGGGCGGCTCGTCGACGGCCACGACCACGTGAGTGCGATGCCGCGACCCGACCGAACGCTGCGCGGCCGCGTCGCGGTCGTCGGCATCGGCGAGTCGAAATACTTCAAGCACGGCGCTTCACCCGAGCCCGAGTTCAAGCTCGTGCTTCGAGCCGCGCTCGCCGCCTGCGCCGATGCCGGCATAGCCCCGCGCGACATCGACGGCTTCGCCTCGTTCGGCAACGACCGCAACGACCCGGTTCGCCTCGCCACCGCGCTCGGCACGCATCGCCTGCGCTCGTCGACCATGCAGTGGGGTGGCGGTGGTGGCGGCTGCTGCGCCGCGGTCGCGAACGGCGCGGCGGCCATCGGGGCCGGCATGGCCAACGTCGTGCTCGTGTATCGCGGCCTGGCGCAAGGCGAGTTCGGGCGCTTCGGCCAAGCCGCCGACCAGACCACCATCAGCGGCGAGATGGCCTATCAGATGCCGTACGGCGTGCTCGCGCCGCCGCAGAAGTTCGCGATGCGCGTGCAGCGCTACATGCATGAGCACGGCATCCGGGCCGAGGCGCTGCGAGCCATCGCGATGGCGTCGTCGCACCACGCGCAGGCCAACCCGCGCGCCGTGATGCACGGCAAGCCGCTCACCGAAGCGCGCTACGACTCGGCGCGCTGGGTGGTCGAACCGTTTCGCCTGTTCGATTGCTGCATGGAGAACGACGGCGCCGCCGCGGTGCTGCTGGTGGCCGCCGACCAGGCCGAAGGCATGGCGCAGAAGCCGGCCTACCTGCTCGGTGCGGGCAACGGAGCCGACCATCGCTTCGGTGCCACCCCGCACAACGCACCCGACTACGCCAGCGCCGATTACGCGGGCGTCGCGGCCGACCTGTACGCCATGGCCCGGCTCGGCCCCGCCGACGTGGGCGTGGTGCAGAGCTACGAGAACTTCACCGGCGGCGTGGTGATGGCGCTGGCCGAGCACGGCTTCTTCAAGCCCGAGGAGGCGAACGATTTCCTGCAGACCGAACACCTGCTCGCGCCCGACGGCCGGCTGCCGCTCAACACCAGCGGTGGCAACCTCGCCGAGTGCTACCTGCAAGGCTTCGAGCTGGTGCTCGAGGCGGTGCGCCAGGTGCGCGGCACTTCCACCAGCCAGGCGCGGCGCCACGACGTGGCGCTCGTCATCGGCGGCCCGATGGTGGCGCCGGCCAGCAGCTTGCTGCTCGGCTCGGGAGCAGCGCTGTGAACCGCGCCTCGCGGAGCTACCTGCCGCCCGGCCTGCCCGTGCCGACGCCGGAGGCCGATGGCCTCTCGAAGCCCTTCTGGGATGGCTTGCAGGCAGAGCGCTTGCGCGTGCAGCGCTGCGCAGCCTGCGCGACCTGGCAGTTCGGCCCCGAATGGATCTGCCATGCGTGCCACGCGTTCGACCCGGCGTGGGTCGACGTGGAGCCGCGCGGCCTGGTGCACAGCTGGGAGCGGGTGTGGCACCCGTCGCACCCGGCGCTCAAGAACCATGGGCCCTACCTCGTCGTGCTGGTCGAGCTGATTGAGTTGGCCTCGGCGGGCGGCGTGCGCATGCTCGGCAACCTGCTCGGCGACCTGGCCCAGGAAGTGACCATCGGCATGCCGGTCGAAGGCGTCTTCGAACACCGCACCGAGCCCACCCGTTACTCGCTCCTGCAATGGCAACCGATCAAATGAAACCGAATGCCAGCGGCCCGCTCGCCGGCCTGCGCGTGGTCGAGTTCGCCGGCCTCGGGCCGGGGCCGTTCGCGTGCATGCTGCTCTCGGACATGGGCGCCGACGTGGTCACGGTGGAGCGGCGCGGCGTGACCGCGAGCGAGCGCGGCCGCGTCGTCGGCCGTGGCCGCACCTGCGTGCAGGCCGACCTCAAGGTGCAGGCAGAACGAGACGACGTGATGGAACTGCTGCGGGCGGCAGACGTGCTCGTCGAGGGCTTCCGGCCCGGCGTGATGGAACGGCTCGGCCTCGGGCCCGACGCCGTCGCCGCGCTCAACCCGCGGCTCGTGTACGGCCGCATCACCGGCTGGGGCCAGACCGGGCCGCTCGCGCATGCGGCGGGCCACGACATCAACTACATCGCCCTCAGCGGCGCGCTGGCCGCGATCGGCCCTGCCCATGGGGCGCCGTGCCCTCCCCTCAACCTGGTGGGCGACTACGCGGCCGGCAGCCTCTACCTGGTGAGCGGCGTTCTCGCCGCGCTGCACGAGCGCCACGCGTCGGGCCGCGGCCAGGTGGTCGATGCCGCCATCACCGACGGCACGCTCTCGCTGATGAGCCTCTTCGTCGAGCAGGCGGCGCGCGGCCAGAACGACGAGAAGCGCGGCAGCAACCTGCTTGACGGCGGCGCGCCGTTCTACGGCTGCTACCGCACCGCCGACGACGCGTACGTGAGCATCGGCCCGCTCGAGCCGGCGTTCTTCGCGCAGCTTTGCGAACGCATCGGCCTGGCGCAGGAATGGCACGGCGCGCAACACGACCGTGCCGCATGGCCGGCGATGCGCGCCGAAATCGAGCGAATTTTTATGAGCCGCACAAGAGCCGATTGGTGCGAACGGCTCGAAGGCACCGATGCGTGCTTCGCGCCGGTGCTGTGGCTCAGCGAAGCGGAGCAGCATGCGCACCATCGGGCGCGTGGGGCGTTCGTGGAGGTGGGTGGGATGTCGCAGCCGGCACCCGCGCCGAGGTTGTCGCGAACGCCGTCTGCGGTGCAAGGGGCAACGCCTGAGGAAATCGCGGGTTGCGATGAGGTGTTGCGGAGGTGGGCTATGCGCACGGTCGGCTGAACGGGAACCCCAACAACTTTAGTGACCGTCGGGTGGAACTTACTTGTTAGAAGGTCGCATGGTCGAGGCAACGCTGAATCAGGGGCATCGAGCACCAAAAAAAGCACCGTCTTTATCAAACGGCAACGTACCAGGCTACGACGCCGGCCGCAGCATCTTTCACAAGAGGCGTTTCAGAAAGCGCGGCGGCACTTCGTCGCGGCTCGCCGCCGAGATGCCGCTGATGATCGCGAGCGACATTTACAGCCAATCGGTCGAGCCGTTGCTCCGCACGAGGAAAGGCTTCTAGTCGAGCGGCAAGCGAGCAAACGAGCTACGCGCTCACCGCATCTCGTAGGTCGTCGAAGCGGTTGACGTGACGCACCAGAAAGCCTGACCAGAACTTAATGTGCTTGCTGCCGTTTTTGCCGATTTGAATCATTTTTGGGCTGCATGCAGCACACTGCGCTGCCCTTTGGCGCACTAGCGTCGCACACTTATGGGCACCTTGCACGCGCACCCAACTTGAAAACATGAGTCAGGTCCGTGTCGCGGCTTCTGTCGCCTACAAAGACTTGGCGAGTTGGGTTTTCCTACCGTCGCTACCGACTCAAAGCGGTCACTAGAAGTAGACCACCGGAGCGACCACTTTGCAGAGGATCGCAGACATCGTGGAACAAACTTCTCAAGCCATCGTCCGTCTCACGGCTGTCACGCTAAGATTTTGTCGATCACTTCCTTCATGCCAGGCGGTTGGAATTTGACTTGAACCATCTTGTCTATGATTGAGTTTCTGAAGAACTCGTACGTCATACCACGAAGGTAAGTCCCGGCGAAGCGTTTTAGGATGTCACGTCCCCGGTAAAGACATAACCATTGCCCGTCGCTCAGCGAACCGCGATACTGCATTAACAGTTCTGATTCCATCGCCGACAGAACAGGCAGTGATAGATCCTTGGCCCTTGCCGCGGTCACTTTCGCTAAGCTTCTTTCGACGCCCTCGAATGCGGCCAACGCAGCATCCGAACGTGTAGCGTCAATGGAGACATTCGAACTGGCTTTAAGAACCGATTCCACATAGATCAAAATCTGGTGCGCTACCAGACTTGGTGTCAAATCATTCGCGATTTCGTTCAACGAGTTTAGCACCTCCGCACTACTCTTAAAAGGAGCGCTTTCAAGATGAACGGAGCGCACAACCTCGAAGATGAACTGAGGCTCCAAGAGATAACTTTCGATATGGTATCGGTCCCAAACGAATTGATTATTTAGGAGACTTTCCTTGGCTTCTGCGTCACGGTCAGTTATAGCGAAGAAGCGCGAGTTTACGTGACCCTCTTCTCGAGCTCGCTCTAGGAGATGTTGAAGCTGAAGAACTAGCTTCTTGGATCCCGCCGACACAAAGTTGACCTTATGCGCGAACTCTGGAAAGAGTGTCGCGACCATTCTTTTATCGAATGCCGCTTCCGGCGTACTTTCAAACACGACAATTTTGTTTCCGGGGCGGTACGATGCCATATCGCCAACAAGATCGATCAGCAACTGATCTAACTCGTTGGCAGCTCTAACTTGAATCGCCTGGAGATTACCTTCCAATGCTGTTGGCGGTTGGATATGATAGACGTCATAAGACGGATTAACAACGGCTTCTCTTATCAGAATATCCGAATGGCTAACAAGCCAAAGCTGATTGTTTAACCTTGCACCTAAATGGCGATAGTAGAAATCAGCAAGGCCGCCCAGAAGCTTTGGATTAAGATGTAATTCTGGCTCGTCAATCATAATTATTGAATTCTTTGGGGCCGAGCTGTGCAGCCTCAAATAGCCGTAGACGACTTCCTTTTCGCCAGAGCTCAAATCGTCTATATCGTGCGTAATTCCGTTTACAAGTCGCACCGGAAACTGGAGAGAGCCGTCTGTCATAGGAACAGGGCCAAGAAACTCTTTGCCAGGCAGGAACGTCGCAAACAACTCTTTGATCGTGCTCGTAAGGAGATCTTCCGGTTTTGACTCTGCGTCGGCATCGCGCGCGATTAGATTTCGAACGTATGCCGATGTCATCTCGGTTTTTACGTTGCCGTGCTTCGTTCCGTACAACGCGGTCTGTCGCTGTTGCTGCTCCGCGTTCGAATCTATTGTGAGATTTACACTATTCAGCTTTACTCGCGAATATGTCCGATGCGGGCTATGGTAGTCAATTACGCCAAGGTTTTGGGGATCATAAGTGGCAAAGATAAATTCTAGAAGATGGTTGTCAACTACGTCCACAACTCCAGCGGGTGGAATGGTTAATGACGCACGCTGCGTCGGATTCTCGAGCGCGGCCTGTATAAGCGGCGATAACTCGGCAAGACGACCGTCCAGCATCTGTTTATTTGTTCTCTGCTGAGCTGCGAGCGACACCCTACGTCTTGGCTGGAACGGTGTTTGTTGTTGAACGGCGCTGGTCCAGAAAGACTTCTCCAGCAGCTCTCTAAGATTGTTTTTCAGGTACCCTGTCTCATGATCGCTCAGTGTGAACTCTGCGCTTACATGGACTGGTCTCGTGACATCTTGAAAGATAGGGTGCAACTCTTTCGCATCCTTTGAGAGATCTATCTGAGATTCTTGCATCCATAACGTATATTCATCTTGTTCATAACTTCCATAAGAAGATTTTAACAAGCGGATAGCATTAAGAATGCATGACTTTCCACAGCCATTTGGCCCTGCCAGTACGATCGCGGAGGCGATGTTGTGTAGGCTAAGCTCGCTTATCGCGCGGAAATTACTTATTTTTAGTGAGGCCAAATGCATGTGTGTCCTTGTTTGCCCGCACCCGCGGATGGGACAAATGTTCCGTCCGCTTTGGTTGGTGACTTGTCGGTTGCCTGAATTGAAGTGCGAAGCGCGCCCGAAACGAAGATGACTCCGCCACAGTTCCGGCGACTCTAGCGGGTGCGCTCAGGCGTGACGCTGAGACTGATAAAGTCGTCGCGCAGGTGCGTTTGCGACAAACAAGAGGCCGGCCCTTTGATCGTGGCCGGACAGCGGTGACAGATTCTTTAAGTAACCTTGCACAGCAGCTCGACCAGTTTGCCAGAGACCGAGACTGGCAGCAGTTCCATTCCGCAAAGAACTTGGCCTCTGCGCTCATCGTTGAGGCTGGAGAGTTATTGGAGCACTTTCAATGGCTGACCGAGGAACAAAGCCGCTCGCTGTCGCCTGAGAAGCGCGATCAAGTGGGCGCCGAAGTGGCGGACGTGCTGCTATATCTGATCCAGCTTGCGCAAGCGCTGAGTATCGACCCGATCGCGGCTGCTCAGGCAAAGCTCAAGGTCAACGAACTGAAGTACCCCGTCGACCTAGCTCGCGGGGAGAGCAAAAAGTACGACGAACTTTAAGCGTCTAGCGAACGTGATCATCTACCAAGCGAGCAAGAACCAATTCCTTCATCACGCTCTGCGCGATGACATCGAAGAGGTAATGTCGCGTCACTACCGAAGTGCGACAGGTCACGGGGTCGGCCCTTCCGAGTTGCAGTCATGGAAGCACTCGTTGCTTGAGATGGCTAAGGTGTTGGGGGATGAGGAGATTCCAGCCGACGCGGGTGTGGCCATCGAGTACCAGTTGCCGCAAAGCTCAAAGCGCATCGACTTCGTGATCACCGGTGAAGACGCTGCTGCACGTACAACGGTCATGATCGTAGAGCTCAAACAATGGTCGGAATCTCGCCGCAGCGAGAAGGATGCGATCGTTTGGGCGCGCCGGGGCGGGCGCACTGGCGAGCGCGAAGGGACGCATCCTTCGTATCAGGCTTGGTCTTACGCTGCCTACCTACAAGACTTCAATGCCGCGGTGCAGGACGGCGCAATGAAGGTGCAGCCTTGCGCTTATTTGCACAACCATCCGCGAGATGGCGAGATCGACCATCCGCACTATCGTGAACACCTTGAACGTGCACCATTGTTCCTAGCGCGTGAACGTGCCAAGCTGCAGGCGTTCATACGAGAATATGTTCGCCACGGCGATCGCAAGGGTGCGCTGTACGCCATCGAGAATGGGCGCATCCGGCCATCGAAAACGTTGATCGACAGCGTGGCTGGGTTGCTGCAGGGCAAGCCGGAATTCGTGCTGATCGACGACCAGAAGTTGGCGCACGAGACCATCCTTCAGGCGGACCAGGGCGCAGCACAAAAGAAGCAGGTGGTGATCGTTCAAGGCGGCCCGGGGACTGGCAAGTCGGTGATTGCCATCAACCTGCTGGGTGCCCTAATCGCGCGAAAGCGAAACGTACGCTACGTGTCGAAGAATGCGGCACCTCGGGCCGTCTACGAAGCCAAACTGACCGGCACGTTCACAAAAACCCGCATTAGCAATCTGTTCTGTGGCTCAGGCGCATTTGTTAACAGCGAGGCCGACAGCTACGACACGTTGCTTGTGGACGAGGCACATCGTCTGAATGAAAAGAGTGGTCTATACCGAAACTTAGGCAACAACCAGGTGAAGGAACTGATTCGGGCTGCGCGTTGCACGGTGTTCTTCGTTGACGATGACCAGCGTGTGACCCTGCTCGACATTGGCCATACCGAGGAGCTACGGCGGCACGCACGGGAGCTAGGCGCCGAGATTACTGAGCTAGAACTGTCATCACAGTTCCGGTGTAACGGCTCGGATGGGTACCTTGCCTGGCTAGACAACACGTTAGACATCCGCTTGACCGCGAACCCGACGCTAGATGCCACGGAGTACGACTTCCGCGTCTTTGACGATCCATCTGACTTACACGCGCTTATAGAACTTAAGAATCGAGCCAACAACCGATCGCGCGTCGTCGCGGGCTACTGCTGGAAGTGGCCGAGCAAGAAAGACGCGCAGGCCTGGGACATCCAGCTCCCAGAATTCGATTACCGGCGTCGCTGGAACCTCGACAAGGACGGCAGCCTATGGATCGTGACGCCGGGGTCGGTCGAGCAAGTGGGGTGCATCCATACGTGCCAAGGACTTGAGCTCGACTACGTCGGCGTCATCATCGGCCCAGACCTGGCGTACCGCGACGGTCGCATCGTGAGCGATGCGACGAAGCGCGCGTCGTCCGATCGATCGGTCAAGGGCCTGAAAGCAATGTTGACGGCAGAGCCTGCGAGCGCCCTCGCATTGGCAGATGCGATCGTCAAGAACACCTATCGAACATTGATGACCCGAGGCATGAAGGGCTGCTACGTTTACTGCACCGATGCGCCATTGGCGGCCTACCTGCGGTCACGGCTGCGAGCGGTAGTTGGGATCGGAGCTGCCGAGGTTGAGGTTGGCGCACCAGCGAAGGTCATTGCACCTTCAAATGTCGTGCCGCTAAGGCGAGTCACTAGGGAAGAACGCGATGCTGGTGTTTCGGCCGCACCAGTGATTCACTTGCAGTTCGCCGCGGGTGCGTTCTCGGGCGCCCAAGCGCTGCACGACGATACAAACGATTGGGTGGCGCTCCCAGACTGGGTGCGCCCCCAATCCGGCTTGTTCGTAGCACAGGTCGTGGGCGAGTCGATGAACCGCCGCATTCCGAATGGCTCGTGGTGCCTGTTCCGTACGAGTCCGGCTGGCACGCGCCAAGGTAAGGTGGTGGTGGTTCAACACCGCAACATTGAGGACTCTGAGACCGGCGGACGGTATACGGTCAAGCTCTATTCGAGCGAAAAAGTGGCGGCTGAGGACGGTGGGTGGAGGCACGACCGCATCACGTTGAAGCCAGACTCGGATCGGCCCGGATTCGAGCCCATTGAACTCAACTTTGTCGGCGGGGAAGAAGATCTCGCTGTCGTAGCCGAGATGCTGATGATCCTCACGGAGAAGTCGGGATAAGGTCACATCAGTCGCACCATGCGCATCCGGGACAAGCGCTCCGGCTAGTGAGACTGACGCAAGAATTACTGGAATCCTGACGATAAAAACTGCAGCGAAGAAGTCAACGAAGACCCGGACCACGCCCTACGACACCGCGGAGCGCCTTCGCACGCCGGATGAAATGGCAGCCTATATCGATGCCTGGCTCGATGAAGCGGCAGACGATGCGGCCGGCATCGCTGTCGCGCTCGGCAACATCGCTCGCGCCATGGGCATGACCCAAGTGGCCAAGGACGCCGGGCTCAGCCACGAGAGCCTGTATCGCGCGCTTAGCGCCGACGGAAACCCGAGCTTCGCAACGGTGCTGAAGGTGGCGAAAGCGCTAGGCGTGAAGCTACACGTCGAAGTCGCATGAGATTAGCGCTGATCGTCGTACGACTCTTCCCGCGTCCAGAATCTTCGGAATCACTGTGACAAGTCGCTCCCCTCTCAAGGACTTGCCACTACGGCTTCCCGGTCAATCACTCGAGGAGGAGCGCCGGGAACTGATAAGCGACAAAGTCGAACCCTGGCTTCTGACGGCTTTGCTCTTCGTTATGTTCGCCGCTCTGGAGTGGTGGCGCTACCTGACGCATGCATTGTTCGCCCCCGTAATCGTGTCACTGGCGGCCGTAGCGTCAATAGCGATCGCCGCTTGGCGCGTGCTGCGACTGCGGCCGCGGCTCAAAGCGCTTCGCCTGGGGATTCAAGGCGAGAAAGTCGTCGGTCAGTATCTGGAGGGGCTGCGCGCCGAGGGGTACTCCGTCTTTCACGATGTAATGGCCGTTGGCTTCAATATCGACCATGTGCTCATCGGCCCCGCTGGCGTCTTTGTTATAGAGACCAAAACGTGGACGAAGCCAAGCGGCGACGCACAGATCCACTTCAACGGCGACCAACTCATGGCGGGCTCCTTTGTGCCAGACCGAGACCCGGTGGCGCAGGCGCAAGCGACAGCTAGATGGTTAGGCGCCGAACTGCTCCGAAGCACGGGTAAAGACTTCGCCGTTTGGCCCGTCGTTCTGTTCCCTGGGTGGTTTGTGAAGCAGTCAGACGCGAGCAAGAAGCTGTGCTGGGTGCTCGAACCCAAAGCCTTCCCCAAGTTCCTGGCGCGCGAGGCCGAATCGATGAGTCGCGAGGACGTGAAGCTCGCGAGCTATCACTTGTCCAGATTTGTACGCGTCTCGGAGCAGGAGCGCGCAACAAAAGTAGCTTCCTAATGCGCCGGTCGGCGTCGTCGAATTCGATCCGGGTGCCGCTGCGGGTGACGATCGCCTTGATGTCGTTCTTCGCCGTCAGCGCGTGAGGCGGCGTGTGGTTGCTGCTGTACAGGATGCCCAGCACGGGTGGCGAAATGCCACCGGGCGCTAACAAGAGGCCCGGCTCTCATCGTCGGTCGCGGGATCAGTTGGGTCGTTCACTACTCCGCGACACCTTGTTGGCCAATTGACACCGTGTCGTCGCGCATCACGTCTTTCTCATTTCTCGAATTGAGAATGAGCTTCCTCTCGGCTCTCGTTTCCGCTACCATCCGAACGATATTTCTCATTTCAAGAAACAAGAAATGCCGAAGATCGCCAACCGCCAGATCGCGCTCAAGCCGCAAGACCTCTACGTGGTGCTGGCGTTGCTGAGCCGGGCCGAGCCGCCTGCGAGCCTGTATCCCGAGCTGGCGGCGCTCACCGGGCTGGCGGTCTCGGCCGTGCATGCATCCCTGAAGCGGGCGGCGGCCTCCCGGCTCGTGCTGTTCCAGGAGCGCAAGCCCGTGGTGCTGAAGGCGGCGCTGCTGGAATTCCTGGTGCACGGCGCGCGCTACGCGTTCCCGCCCGTGCAGGGCGGCGTCACGCGCGGTGTGCCCACGGCCTATGCGGCGCCACCGCTCGACGAGCTGATCGCGCCCTCGGCCGACCCACCGCCCGTCTGGCCGCACGCCAAGGGCGCGGCGCGCGGCCTGGCGCTGGCGCCGCTCTACCCTTCGGTGCCCGAAGCGGCGCTCAAAGATGCCCGGCTCTACGCTGCCCTGGCGCTGCTCGACGCGCTCCGCACGGGCCAGGCGCGGGAGCGCGAGGCGGCGCAGAAGCTGCTGAAGGCGCAGTTCCTGTGAGTCGGTGCTGGTCATGAACGCGCACGATCCGAACGTGGCCAAGGTCGAGCTCGTCGCCCGTGCGCGTGGCTTCGCAAGAACGATTAACCGACTAGATGTATAGCGTTCTGGACACATTCCTCGATGCTGGTCTAAGATGCTATACAAATGCCAGCCACCTCTCATCTACCTTCTGCTTTGGACCGTCAGCTCCTCATCCAGCTGGGCGAGCGGCTCCGGCGCGCTCGTCAGGAGCAGGGCCTCACGACCGTCGCGCTGGCCGCACGTGCGGGTATCTCCCGTATGACGCTTAGCGCTGTCGAGGCCGGAGCGGCTGCGCCAACGATGGGAACTTATCTGCGCGTGATGTCGGGGCTAGGGGTCGCAAGCGACCTCGCACTTGTCGCAACCGGCGAACTGCGAGGCAGCGCGGTTGATGCGGCGGAATCGAAAACAGAGCTCCGCGGCAGCAAGGCACCTCATGACATTCAGGACCTTCAGAGCCTCCTGCTGCACGAAGAGGCTGTACGGCTGATGCGAAAACGCCCGGAGTTGATCTCTAGCGCGCTGGAGATCCTGGAGAAATGGCGAGCGTCCGCGAGCGCAAACAGCCGTCCGCTCCTGGATGAGTGGTCGGTCATCTTGCACCGCAGGAATTGGCGCCGGGTGTTGGCACGAACACGTCGCTCGAATGAGTTGCGTCAGGCATCGCCTTTGACAGTCCTGCTGCCTTCAGAGGTGCGGGAACGCGTGCTGAAAGACGTTCGTGTACTCAAAGGCGGGGTGACCTTGGGTGACATGGGCCAAGCGCCCCGCCCTCGCCGAGCGCCCCGAAAGGCTGGCAAATGACTCGCGAAGAGCTCGAGCACCTGATCCGTGCCGCCGCTGAAATCACTGGCGAGTACGAGTTCGTGGTTGTCGGCAGCCAGTCCATCCTCGGACCCATCCCGAACCCGCCGGCCGAGCTCACGATGTCGATGGAGGCCGACATCTACCCGATGAACGCCGAAGAAAAGGCCGATGCCATCGAGGGAGCCCTAGGCGAAGGCTCTTACTTCCATGAGACCTATGGCTATTACGCACAAGGCGTCGATTCGACAACCGCCTGCTTGCCGCACGGTTGGAAAGAGCGATTGCGCCGCGTCCAGAGCGTCGCGACGAATGGGCGTATCGGCTACTGCCTGGAGGTGATCGATCTCTTCATGGCAAAGACCGTAGCCAATAGAGAGAAGGATCGCGAGTTCAACATGTCGTTGATGCGACACGGATTCGTGTCGCCGCAGGCAGCAATCGACTTCGTCGCTTTCATGCCGGTGGATGACGCAAGCAAGAAAGCGATGCGCGCACGAATCCGGCGGTGGGTGAAGATTCTCGAAGAACGCGGCTACCAACTGCCCGGTTGAGACGGTGGCGACCCTGGGCGACAGCCGTACGCGATCACGCATCGCCCCCTCACCCTCCGATCATCACCGTCGGCCACCCCATCACGCGTCGCCGACCAAGCGCGAATGCGAATATGACACCCAGCTTGGAACGCCCGCACTCTCGGATGACCGTATCCTATAGGCTACAATAAGGCATGCGCGTCGAGCAGACCAACACGTTCCGGCAGTGGCTCGACGGTCTCAACGATCGGTCCGGCAGGGCACGCGTTCTGGTTCGCATCGACCGGTTGATCGGCGGCAACCCGGGCCAGCATCGTCAGCTCCCTGGCGGCGTGTCGGAGCTCAAGATCGACGTCGGCCCGGGCTAGCGCGTCTACTACACGCTGCGCGGTTCGACGCTGCTCCTCTTGCTGGCTGGCGGCGACAAGTCGTCGCAGCAGAAGGACATCGCTGCAGCCACTCGGCTGGCGCAAGAATATTGGAGTCGTGAAGATGAAAGCTGCAGCAAAAAAGTCAACGAAGACCCGGACCACGCCGTACGACACGGCGGAGCACCTTCGCACGCCGGATGAAATGGCAGCCTATCTCGATGCCTCGCTCGATGAAGCGGCCGACGATGCGGCCGGCATCGCCATCGCGCTCGGCAACATCGCTCGCGCCAAGGGCATGACCCAGGTGGCCAAGGACGCCGGCCTTAGCCGAGAGAGCCTGTATCGCGCGCTTAGCGCCGACGGAAACCCGAGCTTCGCAACGGTGCTGAAGGTGGCGAAAGCGCTCGGTGTGAAGCTACACGTCGAGGCCGCCTGAGCATCACGGCTACGGCTAGAACAAGCGCGATGACTGATCGCAACCACGCATGCCACCCTCAGCCCCCAATCATCACCGTCGGCCACCCCATCACGATGCTCCCGCCATGCGCCATCGTGTCTCCCACCCGAGCCGCAGGCCGCCCACCGATCAACACCGTGGCCGAGCCCTTGACGACCGTGTCCGGCGGCCCGACGCACACAGCCGAGTCGCCGACCACGGTGGCCGGAATCCCGCCGATCAGCACGTTCGTCACACCCGGCCCGATGAGCGGCCCGCCGACATGGGGCACGGGCCGCAGGCCCGGCGTGACCATCGGGCAGGCATGCATGTCGGTGAGGCGAGCGGCAGGCGGCATGGTCTTGTTCCTCAGTTGATCATGACCATCGCGCCCCGCACCGTCGTCTGGCCGGCGGCCGACAGTTCGGCGGTGGCGGTGCCCTTGGCGGCGAACCGCGCTTGCGCGTGGCAAGCGACGTTCAAGCCCTCCAGCGTCACGTCTGCTTTCGAACGGATCGTGATCGCGCCGGGCGCATCGAGCGTGATGCCGCCTTGGCGGGCCACGAGCGTGATGCCCTTGATGCTGTCGAGCGCGATGCCTTCCTCGGAGAGCTGGATGCGGTTGCCGCTTTGATCCTTGACAGTCACGCCCTTGTCGCTGTCGCTGAGCACCAGCTGGTTCCGGGCGGGCGTGGTCAGGGTGATGAGACGGTCGGCGTCGTCGAACTCGATTCGCGTGCCGCTGCGGGTGACGATCGCCTTGATGTCGTTCTTCGCCGTCAGCGCGTGAGGCGGCGCGTGGTTGCTGCTGTAAAGGCTGCCCAGCACGACCGGGTGGCATGGGTCCTGGTCCAGGTGCCCCAGCAGCACCTCGTCGCCCACCTCGGGCACGAAGAAGCTGCCGAAGCCAGCTGAGGCCTGCAGGTTCAGCAGCCGCGCCCAGATGCCTTGGCCGGCCGCCTCGGAGGCGGGCAGGCTGACCAGGATGCGGTGCTCGCCGGCCGGGTCGCCGTCGAGTGCCAGCACCACGCCGATCTGCAGACCGCCCACGCGGTTCAGCAGCGCGCCGTGCGGCCCTGCGGCGGCGCTCGACCGCTGCGCCTGCCATCGGGGTTCCATGCCGAACTCGGCGTGGCTCACCCAATTGCCGTCGCCGATCTCGTGCTCCACCGCGCTCAGCAGCACGGTGCCGCTGAATCGCTTGCCCACGCCTTTCATCTCGACCAGCGCGCCCGGCCGGGCCAGCGCGTTGCCCTGAAAACTCACGCACCCGCGTATGCGTGCGAGCGCAGCCTTCGTTTGCACGGCTTCGGCCAACGCGTCCAGCATCTCCTCGGGCTGCGGCGCGCAGGTCTGCAGCTTGAGGACGTCGGGGGAGGCTATGGCGGCGAGGTCGCTGCCGGTCAGGTTGCCCTGCTCGGTGAGCGTCACGGGGGTCGCCTGCTTGCCCTGCAAGAGCAACTGTGTCTTGGGGTCCCAGCTTCCGGCCTGCACGGCGCTCCACTGCGTGCGCGCATCGATGTCGGCGTCGAAGTCGATGAGGTCGTTGCCCCAGGTCACGGTGAGTGCGGCAGATCCGCTCGTCGGCGGCGGCTGCACGCTCACCGTGTCGCCGTCGACGTTCACCAGCAGGCCGATCGCGTCGGCCCGCGCGAGCATGAAGTCCCAGTCGCTGCAGTCGTACTGAACCAGCGCCTCGTGACGGATCGCGGTCGCGGCCACGCTGGCGGCGGCGCCGGCGTTGCGGATCAGGTGCTCGATGATGTCGGCATCGGTCTGGCCCACGTGATGCGCGGTGCGGCGCGCGATGGCCATCTTGAAGGCGCTGGCGCGGCATTCGACGATAAGGCGGCTGTCGTTCTCGCCGGCGATCCTGAAGCCGTGGCGCACGACGATGCCGGTGAAAATGGTGGCTTCGGTGTCGCCATAACCGGCCTTCACCGTGACCTGCGCACCCGGCTCGAACAGGTCGCTGTCGCTCAGCGGAAGCGACTGGTTCGGCATGTCGCCATCGGCCAAAACGATCCTCGCGGAAGGGATGTCGTTAAAGGCGTGACGGATGTTCACCGACTGGATCTGCAGGTCCGGCTGAGGAGACCCCGCGCAAAGAACGCTGATGCGCACGGGGCCATCGGCGTTGAGAGTGGGCGAGTCGGCCATGGTTTCTAGCTCCTTCAGTCACAGGGTCAAGGATTTGCCGTCTGCGCCTCCCATGATCGTCTATGATATACATTCATTTGTGTAGATCATGAGGGGCGCTGATGCAAGTAGCGAAATGGGGCAACAGCCTGGCCGTTCGGCTGCCGGCCACGGTCGTCGAGGCGCTGGAACTGAAGCCCGGAGACGACATCGACATCCACGTCAAGGGCGACCGGTCTTTTGCGATCGCCAAGGCGCCGGGCGCGCGCGACCTGCTGGCCCGACTGCGCAAATACCGCGGTCGACTGCCCGCTGACTTCAAGTTCGACCGCGCAGCCGCCAATGAGCGGGGGTGAAGGCTTCTTCGACACCAACGTCTTGCTCTACCTATTGTCGGCAGATGTAGCAAAGGCCGACCGGGCAGAAGAATTGCTCGCTACCGGAGGGACGGTCAGCGTCCAGGTGTTGAACGAGTTCGTGGCGGTCGCTTCTCGGAAGCTCCACATGTCGTGGGTCGAGATACGCGATGTGCTGATTCAGGTCCGTGCCGTTTGTGCGGTCGAATCAATGACAGTCGACACGCACGAACGCGCGTTGCGGCTTGCCGAGCGCCACGGCTTTTCCATCGACGACGCCCTCATCGTTTCCGCGGCTCTGATCGCAAACTGCAAGACGCTCCACTCGGGAGGCATGCACGATGGCCAGGTCGTCGAACGACGATTGACGATCCGAAACCCGTTCAAGTGAGGGTGAGATTCGAATCACTTCACGCAACACGCGAGCGACCATGCCGACCACCCTGACGCGGCGAATTGGGAACGCTATTGCAATTGCATCAGCTTCGATTTCTCCGCGACATCCCAACCGTCGCTCGAGAGGTCGATGATCCCTCGATCGCTTGCCCCGAACCGCCGGGTCCTTCATCTACGGCGATGACGTAAGATTTCGCGCTCACCGGAGCAGGCGGACGCAACTACAACGAGCGGCGCGCGACAGGCCTTGGTGAGCGCTTTACCGCTGAGGTCAAATCTGCGGTCCAACTGGTTTGCTCGTTTCCGCACATTGGCTCGCCGTAGAACTCGGAACTCGTCGGGTCTATCCGCGCAAGTTTCCGTTCTCTGTTGTGTATCTCGTACGCGAAGAAGAGGTGCTTGATCGTTCATGACCTATCAAATCATTTACTCCTCGGAATCGACGACGCCGATGCATTCGGATGATTTGCAGGAGCTTCTGGTTTCTGCGCGAAAAAAGAATGCCGCCCAGGGCATTTCCGGTGCGTTGGTTTACGCAGAGGGCATATTTCTGCAGATCCTTGAAGGCGAATCGGCCCCCGTACAGGCTCTAATGTCGAGAATTCGGCAAGATGTGCGTCACGAAAACGTGATCGTGCTGCGAGAGGGCGAGGTCGCCTCTGCGAAATTTGGTCACTGGAACATGGCTTACGTTGGCGCCACGCCGGCTCAAATTGCGAGGTGGGCAGGGATCGGTAGCGCTGACAAGGAAACTGCAGCAACGATCGATGACGAACTGGATCGCCACCGAACGGCCCAGTTCGCGCAAGATATTCTTAGTTTGCTCGCGTCCGGCGACTCTGCTGCTAAGTCGCAATGAAAAGATGTTGAAGTCATTCCCGGTGTGCCTCACCGCGTAAACGACCAGACCGTCGAGATCTTGCGGGTCTTCCACACCTCGCGCCAACTGCCTGAGCGCTTTTAACCCCGCTGGTCGCCCTCGGGCATCAGGTGATCGTTCCATCCAAGCCAGCACAAGTCGCGCCCTGAGCATCGCTCTGATCCATTCGACACTCCCTCAATTTGGCGTGACGACCTCAGTGGTAATCCTCTTCAAGCTGATGCCGCACCGCCAGCAAGACAACTTCCGACGGGCTGACGATCTCGTACAGCGCCACATATCCGGTGCCTCCGGACGGGATGATCAATTCCCGCTGGGCCGGATGCTGGGCTGCCTTGCGAAAGCTGAAGGGCCGCGCCTGACAAGATGTGCGCGCCAGGTTCCGAGCCCTTGGTCGTCGCCAGGCGGTGTTCTGCCGTCGCCCTGATGGCGTCGATCGCCGCTTGGGCGCGATCGAGGTCTTCGGTGGTCTTGGCTAGATTGAGCAAGAACTCGAAGAGGCGCAGCAGCTCGGGTTCAGCCATGGGAGCCAGGCGGACGACGAAGCTCACCGGCCGAGCCGCTTGCGCTTGGCATCCAGCTTGGTTTGCAGCTTCTTCAGAACCGTCTCGACAGGTACCGAAACGCCCGTGCGGTGGTATTCCTCCGATGCCGCCTGTGCCCGCGCATGGAACGCGGTCTGGACGCGTCGGAAAGCGATGGCGCTGCGCACCGTCGCTTCAACGAAGTCGGTCAGCGTCTCATTCGGGTGAAGAACCGCTTCGAGTTCCGCTCGCAACGCCGGCTCGACGCGGATCTGCGGAATGACTGCGGACTTCACGGTACCTGACTGTATTGCGTTTGAGTTACGAACGCAAGCAAGCATCGAGATTGCCCAGACGGAGTGCCCGAAAAGCCTATCGAGACTTGCAATCAGCTCGAGAACCGAACTGGAGGAGAGGGAGGGATTCGAACCCTCGGAACCTTTCGGTTCGCCTGATTTCGAGTCAGGTACATTCGACCACTCTGCCACCTCTCCAGGTGCTTTTGGTTCGGCGGGTCGCTGCCGAGAGGCGTGATTCTAGACGACGGAATCGCGCGTCAGCCGCGCAAAACCCCGAGCCCGCCCATGTACGGGCGCAGCACCTCGGGCACCGTCACAGAGCCATCCGCGTTCTGATAATTCTCGAGCACCGCGACCAGCGTGCGACCGACCGCGAGGCCCGAGCCGTTGAGCGTGTGCACATGCTCGTTCTTGCCTTGCGCGTTCTTGAAACGCGTCTGCATGCGCCTGGCCTGGAAGGCATCGCAATTCGAGCACGAGCTGATCTCGCGATACATGTTCTGCGCCGGCACCCAGACCTCGAGGTCGTACGTGCGCGAGCCGCTGAAACCCATGTCGCCGGCGCACAGCAGCATCACCCGATAGGCGAGGCCGAGCTTTTGAAGAATGGCTTCGGCATGCCCCACCATCTCGTCGAGCGCCGCGATGCTTTTCTCGGGGTGCACGACCTGCACCATCTCGACCTTGTCGAACTGGTGCTGGCGGATCAGCCCGCGCGTGTCGCGCCCAGCGCTGCCGGCTTCGGAACGGAAGCACGGCGTGTGCGCTGTGAGCTTGATCGGCAGCTCGCTCATCGCGAGCACGCGTTCGCGCACCGAGTTCGTCAGCGAGATTTCCGATGTCGAGATCAGGTACTGCTCGCCCTGCGCCTCGTCACCGCCGCGCGTGACCCAGAACATGTCCTCCTTGAACTTGGGCAACTGGCCCGTGCCCTCGAGCGCCTCGCGGTTCACGATGTAGGGCGTGTAGCACTCGGTGTAGCCATGCTCGCCCGTGTGCGTGTCGAGCATGAACTGCGCGAGCGCGCGGTGCAGCCTCGCGACCGGCCCGCGCAGGAAGCTGAAGCGCGAACCCGAGAGCTTGGTGGCGGTGTCGAAATCAAGACCGAGCGGCGCGCCGAGGTCGGTGTGGTCCTTCGCGTCGAACGCGAACGCGGGCACGCTGCCCCAGCGCCGCACCTCGACGTTGCTGTTGGCATCGAAGCCGGGCGGCACGCCGTCGTCGGGCAGGTTGGGGATCGCCATCAGCAGCGTCGACAGCTGCTGCTGGATCACGCCGAGCCGATCGGCCGAGGTCTTCAATTCATCGGCAACGAGATTCACCTGCGCCATCGCTTCCGAGGCGTCGAGACCCTGGCCCCTGGCCTTCCCGATCTGCTTCGAGAGCTGGTTGCGCGAGGCCTGCAGCTCTTCGGTTCGCACCTGGATCGACTTTCGTTCCGACTCGAGCGATTCGAACCGCGCGACGTCGAGGAACGGTTGCGGCGACTCGCGCTTTTCGAGACCGGCGACGACCTGGGACAGGTCTTTGCGCAAGAGGTTGAGGTCGAGCATGCAGGGTGCGGCCACAAGGGCCGGCCGATCGAAGTACAGGGTGCCGGATTGTAGGGAGCGCTGCCGCGCGGTCCGGGGTCGGACCTCGCTTAGAGTCCACACGCCGCCCCCGCACTGGAGCTCGACGTTTGTTGTCCGATCACCGCACGCAAGCCACCGCACTCGCCCTGCGCATGCTGCTCGCCACCGCGGCGCTCACGCTGCTGGCCTTCGTGGTGCGATGGCTCGCCGGACCTGTTTTCACCGAGGGCGCGCTCTTCGCCTACGACACGAGCCACGCGCAATGGCTGCGCGAACAGCAGACACCCGTTCTCACGCTCGTGATGCGGGTGATCAGCGCGTTGCACGGCACGATCGGCGTCCTCATGCTCGCGGCGTCGTTCGCGGCGTGGCTGCAACGTCGGGGCCACGTCGCATGGGCCGTCCGCGTGTTGATGACGGTGAGCGGCGGTCTCTTGATGAACGTGGCCGTCAAGAACGTGTTCAGCCGCGCGCGGCCCACGTTCGGTGGCGTGCCGGCGTCTTTGCACAGTTTCAGCTTTCCGAGCGGACACACGGTCGGCGCGACGATCTTCTACGGCCTCGTGGTGACCGTCGTGTTCGCGCTGAACAGCCGCATCGGGTTTCGCGTCGCCGCCGTCGCATTGGCGTTGGTGATGGTGCTTTGGGTCGCCGTGAGCCGGTTCTATCTGGGTGCGCATTTCATCAGCGACACCGCCGGCGGCGTGGTTGTCGGGCTGCTGTGGCTCGCGTGCTGCTGGAGCGCAAGGCCGACGCAGCGGAACGACGCGCCCTCGGCAACGTCGGCAACGTCGGCAACGTCGGCCTCGTTGCCGACGGCCGCCTCGCCGTCCTCCTCTGCCTCTGGCCGGTAGATGAACCGCTCTCACGCGTTTATCCTGAACGCCCGCGCCGGTTCCGCGCGGGGCGATGGCGGGCTCGACCCGCATCGCACGCGCATCGACGCCCTAGCCGCCGGCGGCCCCGTCGAACTGGTGCAGGGCGGCGACGACATCCGCGCTGCGATCGACCGCGCCCTCGCCGCCGGTTGCACCTGCATCGTCGCCGGGGGCGGCGACGGCACCATCAACGCGGTCGCGTCACGTCTGGTCGGCACCGACACCGTGCTCGGCGTGCTGCCGCTCGGCACGCTCAATCACTTCGCGAAGGACCTGAAGCTACCGCTCGACGTTGCGGCCGCGCTCGACGTGATCGAAGCCGGCCACGTGCTGGCGGTCGATGTCGGCGAGGTCAATGGCCACGCCTTCCTCAACAACTCGAGCCTCGGGCTCTACCCGCGCATCGTGGCCGGGCGGGATCGCCAACAGGAGCGGCTGGGCTGGGGCAAATGGCCCGCGTTTGCGTGGGCGACGGTCGGCGCGCTGCGGCGCTACCCGTTCCTCGACATCCGTCTCGCTGTCGAGGGCGGGTCCGACGCGGCCTACCGGACGCCCTTCCTCTTCGTCGGCAACAACCACTACAACATGGAAGGCGTCGACCTGGGCACGCGAGGCACGCTCACCGACGGGTTGCTTAGCCTCTATTTCGCGAACCGCACCGGCCGGCTGGGCCTGGTGCGTCTCGCGTTCCACGCGCTGCTGGGCACGCTGTCGCAAGCGCGCGATTTCAACGCGCTCACCGCCGCCTCTTTCACGGTCGAGACCCGTCACAAGCGGATCGCGGTCGCGACAGACGGCGAGGTGCAGGTGATGGAGGCGCCGTTGTGCTACCGCGTGCGACCGGGCGCGCTGAAGGTGCTGGCGCCGCCGCCGGCGTCGAACGATTCGACCATCACACGCTCGAACGAGTCCGACGCTGGCGCGTAGTCCCAGCGTTCGACATCGCAGCGCCGCGGCGCCGAGGCGTGGTCGCGTTGCCGAATGAGGTTGACCGAGTTGTTCGCTTCATGGCGCAGCCGCGACGAGACGGCGGTGCCCGCCTGCACCGCCCAGGTTCGCTGCGTGGCGTCGCCCCGCAGGTCTAGTTTCACGACGTAAGGCAGGTGGATGTGGCCGCCGAGGATCAGGTCGGCGCCCGCCGCCGACCATTGCGCGATCGCCTCCGCATGGCCGTGCACCAGGTCGTGCGCATCGCGCTCGCGGTAGACCGCGACCGGCTGGTGCGTGACGACGACGCGCAACTGCTCGCGACGCGCGGCCCGCAGGCGCGCGGCCACGCGGTCCCTCTGCGTCGCCGAGATCTCGCCTTCGTTGTGGCGCCTGCGACGGGTCGTCTTGACGGTGACGACGAGCCAGTGGGGCGCGTCGAGCACCGGTTCGAGTTCGTCGCCGAACGCCCGCTGGAAACGCGCATACGGCGTGAACGCCCGCATGGCGATATTGAGCAGCGGAATGTCGTGGTTGCCCGGTATCGCGATCTGCGTCGCGATGCCAAGCCGATCGACGAACGCGCGCGCGGCGCTGAACTGCGCGTGCGTCGCCCGTTGCGTGATGTCGCCCGACAGCACCAGCAGGTCGGGCCGCTCGCGCGCCGCGAACCTGACGAGCGCCTCCACCACCGGGGCGCGTTCGGTGCCGAAATGCGGGTCGGACACCTGGAGCAGCAAGGTCATGGTGGCGGGGGAGGAACGGGTTGTGGGTGTCGAGGAGGGCTTTGGCAATCGGCGTGGCCGTCGCTCGAGGCGGTCGCCCTCGCAGCGGCGGGGAATCGACCGGACCGAGCATAAACGCCGCTATCCGGCCCACCGCGCAAGGCCTTGCAACGCCCGGCCCGGCCTCGTAGTTGATAATGATTCGCATTGTCAAAGCCGGCCCGGGGTGTCTTGGGCCGGCGTTCCCGCCGCGCCGAACATGTCCCCCACTGCCATCCGCACGCCCTTGCGCACGCTCGCCGAGCTGCCGGTCGGCATGCCAGCGACCGTGTCGGGCGTGGTCTCGGCGTCGCCCGAAGTCGATGCGGTGGCGCTGCGTCGCCTCGGCGAACTCGGTTTCATTCCGGGTGAGCCGGTACGCATGGTGCAGCGCGGGCCGGGCGGCCGCGAGCCGCTCGCGGTCCGCATCGGCGAGACGATGTTCGCACTGCGCCTGATCGAGGCCCAATGCATCGAGATCGCGTGGATCTGAGGGTGGCCCGAATCACCATGACCACCTCGCTCAACGTCCCTTTCCACGCGTCGCCGTGGAGCGTCGCGCTGGTCGGCAACCCGAACTGCGGCAAGACGGCGCTCTTCAATCTGCTGACCGGTGCGCGCCAGAAGGTCGCGAACTACGCCGGCGTGACGGTCGAGCGCAAGGTCGGCATCGCGAAGCTGCGCAACGGCCAGAGCGTGTCGGTCGTCGACCTGCCCGGCGCGTACAGCCTTTCGCCGGTGACGCCCGACGAGCAGGTGACGCTCGAGGTGATCGAAGGCCGCCGGCACGGTGAAGCGGCGCCCGACGCGATCGTCGCGGTGGTCGATGCGACCAACCTGCGCATGAACCTTCGGCTCGTGCTCGAACTGTTGCGCCTCGGCAAGCCGACGATGGTC
Organism: Caldimonas sp.; assembly: GCA_965246805.1. Classification (GTDB taxonomy): domain Bacteria; phylum Pseudomonadota; class Gammaproteobacteria; order Burkholderiales; family Burkholderiaceae_C; genus Schlegelella_A. Next base: position 65,717 of record CBDFFO010000008.1, read on the forward strand.
GCGCTCAACATGGCCGACGTGGCGCGCGCCGAGGGGCTCGACATCGACGTGGCCGGCCTCGCGCGCGAGCTCGGCTGCCCGGTGGTCGAGACGGTGGCGGTGAAGAGCGACGGCCACGCGCAACTGCTCGCGCTGATGGAGTCGCAGCTCGGCCAGGTCGGCAACGGCATTGCGGCGCGCGAGTCGATGCCCGAAGCCCGCTCGTCTGCCGATCTGCAACGCGAGGTGCGCCGCATCCTCGCGCTCGTCGCGCCCGTCGCCGCGCGCACCGATCGTTTCCAGCACCACATCGATGCGGTCGTGATGCACCCGGTGTGGGGCCTGGTGCTGCTGGCTGCGGTGCTGTTCCTGATGTTCCAGGCCGTCTTCTCGTGGGCCACCTTGCCGATGGATGCGATCAAGGCCGTGATGGCCGCCGCCGGCGACTGGACCGGCGCCCACATGAGCGACGGGCCGCTGAAGAGCCTGCTCGTCGACGGCGTGATCGCCGGCGCCGGCAGCGTGGTCGTCTTCTTGCCGCAGATCCTGATCCTCTTCCTGTTCATCCTGGTGCTGGAAGACTCGGGCTATCTGCCGCGCGCCGCCTTCCTGCTCGACAACCTGATGGGCAAGGTCGGCCTCTCCGGCCGCGCGTTCATTCCACTGCTGTCGAGCTTCGCGTGCGCCATTCCCGGCATCATGGCCACGCGCACCATCACGCACTGGAAAGACCGGCTCGCGACCATCATGGTCGCGCCGCTCATGACCTGCTCGGCCCGGTTGCCGGTCTACGCCTTGCTGATCGGCGCGTTCGTTCCCGATCGGGCTGTCGGCATCTTCAACCTGCGCGGCCTGACGCTCTTCGTGCTCTACGTCGCCGGCGTGCTGTCGGCGATGGGGGTGGCATACGTGCTCAAACGCGTGTGGATCAAGAGCCGCTACCAGCCGTTGATGCTCGAGCTGCCGCCTTATCGCATGCCGAGCGCGCGCAACCTCGCGCAGGGCTTGTGGGAACGCGGCGCGATCTTCATGCGCCGTGTCGGCGGCATCATCTTCGCGCTGGTGGTGGTGTTGTGGTTCCTGTCGAGCTTTCCGGCGCCGCCCGCCGGCTTGGATCCCGCAACCGCGGGGCCGGCGATTCAGTACAGCATCGCCGGTCGACTCGGCGGACTGCTGCAACACGTGTTCGCGCCGATCGGCTTCAACTGGCAAATCTCGATCGCGCTGGTGCCCGGCCTGGCGGCGCGCGAAGTCGCCGTGGGCGCGCTTGGCACGGTGTATTCGATGTCGGCCTCGAGCAGCACGGTCGCCGAAGCGCTGTCGCCGGTCATCGCGAAGAGCTGGTCGCTCGCGACCGCGTACTCGCTGCTCGCCTGGTACGTGTTCGCGCCGCAATGCCTCTCGACGCTCGCGGTCGTGAAGCGCGAGACCAACTCGTGGCGCTACCCGCTGCTGATGGCGGGGTATCTGTTCGCGCTCGCATATGTCGCGTCGTTCATCACCTACCGCACCGCGCTCTGGATCGGGGCGGGCTGACCATGCAATCCGTCGTCGTCTCGGTGATCGTCGCGTGCTGCGTGGTCTATGCGGGCTGGTCGCTGGCGCCGGCCGCCTGGCGGCGTGCGCTCGCCTCGAACCTGTTGCGCTTCGCGTGGCCCGCGCGCTTCAACAGGTGGCTGCAAAAGCACGCGACGGTCACGAGCGGCTGCGCTTGCGACGGATGCGACCGCAACACGTCGGCCGCCAAAGCGACCAGCCTCCCATCGGCCTCGCCGACGCGCCCGGCATCGGTTCAACCGATCACGTTTCACCCGCGTCAGAACCCTCGCCAGAAACCTCCGGCATCGGCGTGAGCGCGCCCATCGACTTGTCGCCGAGGCCCATTGGCAACGGGAAGTGGATGGTTTCGATCGCGCCCGGCACGCTACGCACCGAGATCGCGCCGAGCGCCCGCAGCCGCGCGATCACCTGCTGAACGAGGATCTCGGGCGCCGATGCGCCCGCCGTCAAGCCGACGCGGCGCTTGCCCGTGAACCACGACGGATCGAGGTCTGCAGGCGAGTCGACCATGTGCGCATCGGTGCCGAGCCGCTCGGCGAGCTCGCGCAGGCGGTTGCTGTTCGAGCTGGTCGGGCTGCCGACCACCACCATCACGTCGACGGCCGGCGCGAGCACCTTCACCGCGTCTTGACGGTTCTGCGTCGCGTAGCAGATGTCCTGCTGCTTCGGCTCGCGCACGTTCGGGAAACGCCGCTTCACGGCCGCGAGAATCTCAGCCGCGTCGTCGACCGACAGCGTGGTCTGCGTGACGACCGCAAGCGGCAGGGTGTCGTCGAGCACGATTCGGTCGACATCGGCCACGTCCTCGACCAGGTGAATGCCGTGCTCGAGCTGACCCATCGTGCCTTCGACTTCCGGATGGCCCTTGTGGCCGATCATGATGAATTCGTAGCCCTGCTTCGCCAGCTTCGCGACCTCGACGTGCACCTTCGTCACGAGCGGGCACGTCGCGTCGAACACGCTGAAGCCGCGCATCGCCGCTTCGGCGCGGATGGCTTGCGACACGCCGTGTGCGCTGAAAACCAGCGTCGCGCCGGGCGGCACCTCGGCGAGGTCTTCGATGAAGATCGCGCCCTTCGCTTTCAGGTCGTCGACCACATACGTGTTGTGCACGATCTCGTGACGCACGTAGATCGGTCGGCCGAACTTCACGAGCGCGCGTTCGACGATCTCGATCGCACGGTCGACACCCGCACAGAAGCCGCGCGGCTCGGCAAGCAAGACCTCGTCGACGCGCATCTCGTCAGCGCCGCGCGGCGCTAAGGCGGTCACCATCGAGTCGTGCGACGGCTCGTGGATCGGGCCGGTCGCGTCATTCATCACAGCACGCTCACCAGATGCACCTCGAAACGCACGGGCCGGCCGGCGAGCGGATGGTTGAAGTCGAAGAGCAGCGATTCGGTGTCGACGTCGCGCACGACGCCGGCGTACCGGCCCTGGCCATCCGGCATCGGGAAGTGCACCACATCACCGACGAGGTAATCACGGTCGGCGTCGCCGAGGCGGTCGAGCATCGAGCGGCCGACGCGTTGCAGAAGTTCAGCGTTGCGCTCGCCGAAAGCCTCGCCAGGCGCCAGATCGAACGATGCGCGAGCGCCCTCTTCCAGACCAATCAAGCACGCTTCCATCGCGGGCGCGAGTTCGCCGGTGCCCAGCGACAGCGTTGCGGGATGGTCGTTGAAGGTGTTGACGAGGTCGTCGCCTTCGGGTCCGCTCAGGCGGTAGTGCAGAGTCAGGAACGACCCTTGGGTGACGTGCATCGAGAGTGGCTCCGCGGAAGATCCGCGCGTTGAACGACCCTCATTTTACGAGCTAGAGGTTGGGAGCTGCGGCACCGTGCGTGATCGGCCTGCGGCCAGCGCGAATCTCAAGCACCGCGTCCTGCAATTTTTGCCGCGCCCAGCACGAGATCACACTCCTGCTCGGTACGGAAAGCGGTGCTTGAGTAGGTTGATCGGTCCTTCGAACCATCGCCAGGACGCCGCCGCGCAAATCACCGAAACGCTGCCGATCATCGCGAGCAGCAGGGGACCCGTTGTTGGGAAAGGCAGGCCGAGGCGCCGTGCGGCGGCGCTACCCAGGAAGTGCAACGGCACGTGATAAAGGTAGATCCCATAGCTGATGCGGCCAATGTAGGCCGCGGGCCGCGACGACATTGCCGCGCCTACAAGACCCCGGAACCCGGTGGCCGCCTTGGAGACGACGCCCGCAAACGCCACGGCCCAGGCGAATTCGACGACGATGTAGGAGACGGCGAAGTCGTCTCCGACCCATGCTGCAGCGAGCGCGATTTGGTACGAGGCCAACAGGACGCCTGCAGCGAGAGCCGCGCGCTCCAGGATGAAACGTTGCAGCGGCCGTGCAGCGATCACCGCGAGAAGCGCCCCCAGACCGAGGGCATCGAACGACGCCCACGGCAGGACCAGGAGCGTCGTGTCGTGTTCGAGTCCAGCCACATAGCCCAGCCATCGCGACGCGACTGCACCGAAGACGACCGACCCGATCGCAGGGGCGAGGGCGCGGCGGGGCAGATGCATGATCAGCAACGGCCACACCAGATAGAACTGCTCCTCGGTGGCTAGACTCCACAGGTGGATGACAGGCCAGGGCCGCCACGCCTGCTGCATCGCGAAATAGAAATTGCTGAGAAAGGCGAGGTGCACGGGGAGGGATCCCTGGATCCCGGACGAGGGGACGAGCGCCAGCACCAGCAGCACGAGAAAATAGGCTGGCGCGATCCGGAGCAGTCGCCGGGTGTAGAAGTTGCGCAGCACCGGCCTCCATCCGGCGGCCGCGCCGGTCTCGACCAGCGTGCGGCAGTCGAGGAGGATGGACGTGATGAGAAAGCCGCTCAACACGAAAAAGAGTTGCACCCCTCGCCGACCGGATGGCGCGAGTTCGGGCCAGAAGTGAAACGCCAGTACCGTCAGCACGGCGGCCGCCCGCAGCCCATCCAGTTGCGTCCTATGCTGCATCGGCCCGCCCTGTCGTGCAGCACGAACGGCCCGAGACTTGTCGTGCCGGCCGCCGAGCCCCATTACCGATATCCGCGCTCCCGATCGAAGCTCTCATGAGAATTCAACGTCTTGCCATCGCCGACCTGAATCGCCATACGTAATTCCTCCAGCGGAAAAACTTCAGGATCCAGTGGTGCTCTTCGTTGAACAAAGCCCAATTCAGCAGGCCGTTGACCTCGGCGTCGACAATGTTCTTTTCCTTCAGATAATTCTTCAGCCAGCGCAGGAAGAAGAGCTTGCCGCTCCGAGAATACCCACCGGATATCAGGCTGTGCATCAGCGAATCGGCTCTTTGACGATACAAAGCATTGGCCCGCGAGGCGATGTAGACCGTGTTGTGCAAGTAGTTCTTGATGGCGAAGGCCTGGTCTTCGAAGAGCTGGTTGTTGCCAACGAAGCTCTCTTCGAAAGCACCGATCCGTTCCAGAGCGTTGCGTCGTATGACGGTGGCGATCATGGTGGGGGAGTTCCGTTCCTTCAGCGGATACAGAACCGTCGCCAGTTCACGAGGCCGATACACCACTCCGGCATCCGCCCCGACCGGCCTCACCACGTCGGCCGACTCGCGGTCCGACCAGGTTGTCCAGTAGATCGTCGCCTCCAGCACGGTGTCGACCTCCGGCAGGCGAATGAGGTCGGCAACCTGCTCGGCCAGGTAGGCCGGCTTCCATTTGTCGTCCGAATCCAGAAAGGCCACCAAGCTGCCCGATGACAACCGAATCGCCAGGTTGCGTGTCGCGGAAGCGCCGCTGTTGATGCGCCCCGCGTGCGTCGCCACGATCATCCGGGAAGGGATGCGCTGCGCGTATTCCTCGGCAATCGCCAGGCTGCGATCACGCGAGCCGTCATCGACGAGCACCAGTTGCCAGTGGTCGTAGGTCTGCCCGAGGACGCTGTCGATCGCCTCCCGAAGATAGTCCTCCGCGTCGTAGACCGGCATGATCACCGAGACCAGCGGTGGACCGTTGGTGGATTCGACCCGGGTCGAGCTCACGTAGAGATCAAAGGAGCGGTGGCTGGTGCTCGCCTCACCGGGTCAGCGGCCACCTTCATCTCCGCTGTCGCCTCAGTCGTTCCAGCACGCAATTACGATTCCTTTGTGAGATGGACAGATCGTACACGGCAGCTACGCCGAGCCTTCCAGCTCGAAGACCAGGAATCCGCAACCCGGGTTGTGTCTTATGCTGCGACGGTTTGATCGCCGCAGGCAGGTCGGGCGAATCTGAATGACCCTCTCTTCACCCGTGGCGACTCCATCGATGTTCAATCCGGCCGGTTTTGTTGATTGGTCCCGAGGTCGCGTGCGAAGCGCCCGCAAGAAGAGCAGAGACCTGGCCACGATCACCCGTTACCTCGCGAACCATGAGATTCGCTGTTTGCAGATCGGCTCGGGTCGGCACGCCCTGCCGGGCTGGTTGAACAGCGATGTCGGTTCGGGTTCAACGGACGTCGTCGAACTCGATGCGACGAAACGGTTCCCTCTCGACGACGCGACATTCGATTTCGTCTACAGCGAGCACATGATCGAGCACGTGCCGTATGCCGATGGATCGACGATGCTGCGAGAGTGCTGCAGGATCCTGAAACCGGGCGGCACTCTTCGCATCACGACACCCGATGTGCAGTTTCTTGCCGGACTGCTGGGTGCTGATCTCACGAGCACGCAGCGAGCCTATATCCGATGGTCGACCGAATCGTTCCTGCCGCATGCCACGGGTAACGAGGGCGTGTTCGTCGTCAACAACTTCTTTCGCGACTGGGGCCATCAATTCATCTACGACGCGCCGACGTTTCGCGATGCACTGGTTCTCGCGGGTTTCGATCCCGTGGTGTCGTGCGACCTCGGGCGGAGCGACCACCCCGAGCTGCGCGGACTGGAAAACGAAAGCCGGATGCCCGCCGGTTTTCTAGCGCTCGAGAGCATGACCTTCGAAGCGTCGAAGCCGCAGCGACGAGGGCCGAGCCACCCACCGGCGATATCCGCCAGCCGATGAATTACGCATGGTTGCGGCGCACGCGTGTCGGCTTCGCCATCGAAACCGCACTTCGGGGAACGCCGCACCGGCTGCCGGATCTGCCGCACTGGCATTCGCCGCTGAGCGTTGAGCCTGTGATGGCCGACGTGCGGCACGGCCTGCACGCCGTCGCGGCGATGCCCGGTCTGCCGTTGTCGACGATGACCAAAGGCCATCCGGACACCGTCGCCGTCAAACAGGAACTGGCCGCGGAAGTGGAAAGCCACCTGGCGCACGGGCGGATGGCGCCTGCTTTGGCGACGGCTCATCGATTGGCCTCGTGCGACATGACCGACGCCATCTCGTTCGCGATCTACCTCGACCTGTGCAGGCTCATGAATGCCGCCGCACTCGAAGCGGCGCGTCGGTCACTGTCGCGCTTCCTTGTGTTGCACGTGTCATGCACGCCCCGGCTCGACCGCGCGATGGCGTCCGTGCAGAGCTTTGTGCCGGCTGAAGCTGCCGGCGTGTCGCAGCTCGTGGTCGTCGGCTCGCGCGAGAGCGAACGGTTCCAGTTCGACGCGGTCCGCCGAGTCCTCACGGTTCCGACGAGAGACGACTACGAGAGCCTGCCGTCGAAGGTCATCGCAGGGTTCTTCTTCCTGTCGCTGTTGGGTGGTGTCGACGGCGTCCTCAAGGTCGACGACGACCATCGGCTGCGCGATCGCGAAGCATTGCGCCGCGCATTCGCCCGCCTCTCTCACGCCAAGCCGCTGCAGATCGGCGCGTTGACGCGAATCCGCGAACTCGGCCGTCACCCCCGTGCGTGGCACTTCGGGAAGTGCGCCGATCCGGCGGTCGACCGAGCCGTGTTCACGCTACCCGGAACGACCCGTTGGGCGAATGGCAGCAGCGGCTACCTGCTCAATGGTCCGGCGCTTCAGCTCATGCGCTGGTCGCATGTTTACTTTCCGGACTACATCCGGCTCGGGCTCTACGAGGACATGGTGGTCTCGGACCTGATCGAGCGCCAAGGGGGCCGGCTGGGTCTGATCGAGACGAGCCGGTTCTTGCAAGACGTCGCGCATTACTGATCGATGAGCTCGCCCGCCGACCCCGCCGCCGCGAAGTACCGCTTCGCGTTCGTGCTCAACACGACCATCGGCAACATGACGCGTTACCAAAACCTTCGCAAGTACGCCGAGAAGGCGGGAGACATCGAGTTCTTCTGGACTCCGATCAGCGCGTACCCGCCGCCGGATGTCGCACGTCGATTCTCGGCCGTGCCGAACGTGTGGCTGGCCCGCGCATGGATTTTTAGGCAGATGGTTCCGGTCTTTCGACGACTCGGAACGCTCGATGCCGTGATGGTTCATCTGTTCGAAGCCGAACTCGCGCTGGTGGCGCGCGCGTGCGTACTCAAATCGCCGCTCATCGTGAGCAGCACCGATAAAGCGCCCGCGTTCGAAGAAGACACCTATCCGCTCTACGAATACCAGAAACGCAAGAGCCGCCGCCGTCGACGGTTCCGTCTCCGGCTCGACCGATGGCGGGCCGGTCGCGTGGACCTGTTCATCCCGTTCACCGCCTGGGCGGCCGGACTGATTCAACGCGGATGTCGATTGCCCGCGAGCAAGGTTCGAGCGGTTCACGTCGGTATCGATCTGGAAACCTGGACTCGGACGGCGGCGCGCCGCGACGGCACGGGCGAGAGACTGAAGATTCTGTTCGTCGGCGGGGAATTCGCGCGCAAGGGCGGCGAGCTGCTGCTCGCCTTGTTTCGAGAGCGCTTCCACGACCGAGCCGAGCTGCACCTCGTCACGAATCAGGCGCCGCAGCTGTCCGATGCGCATGTTCATGTCCATGCCAACATAAGACCCAACGACGCGGCGCTGGTGCGGCTGTTTGCAGACTGCGACATGCTGGTGGTGCCGACCAGCGCCGATCTGGCGCCCTGGGTTTTTCTGGAAGCGATGGCGATGCAATGTCCTCCGATCGGAACATCGGTCGGTGCGATCGCGGAATTCATCGACGATGGCGTGACCGGCTTCGTCGTTCCCCCGGGCGACGGCAACGCGCTCGGCGCGCGCATCGAGCAGTTGCTCGAAGACCCGGCTTTGCGTGCGAGGATGGGGCTTGCCGGCCGACTCAAGATCGAACGCGATTACGACGCGGCCAAGAACGTTCCCAGGATCCTGTCGCTGATGCGAGCTGCCGTCGACGCGGCGAGAACGCGTTGACGGGCGGCCGATCGAATTGGAAAGACCGACGACAGCATGGCGCTCAAGGACCTCCCCGCCGATGCCAGACCGCGCGAGAAGCTGCTCGCGCTCGGGCCCGGTGCGCTGGCCGATGTCGAACTCATCGCGCTGTTGCTGCGCACCGGCTTGCCTGGTCTTTCGGTGCTGCACCTGGCCGCGCAGATGCTCGACACCTTCGGCGGGCTGGCCGGCCTGCTGCATGCACGCCAAGAGGAACTGAAGCGCATCAAGGGGCTCGGTCCGGCCAAACGCGCCGAGATCGCGGCCGTGCTCGAACTCGCGCGCCGCTCGCTCGTGCAGCAGCTGAACGAGCTCCCGGTCTTCGATTCGCCGACGCGCGTGAAGGACTATCTCAAGCTGCAGCTCGGCGAACGTGACCATGAGGTCTTTGCCGTGGTGTTCCTCGATGCGCAAAGCCGGCTTATCCGGTTCGAGGAACTCTTTCGCGGGACCCTCGCGCAGACCAGCGTGTATCCGCGCGAGGTGGTCAAGCGCGCGATCGAGTTGCAGGCGGCTGCCGTGATCTTCGCTCACAACCACCCTTCCGGCGCCGCCGAGCCGTCACGCGCCGACGAAGTGCTGACGCAGACCTTGAAGAGCGCGCTGCGCCTCGTCGACGTGCGCGTGCTCGATCACTTCGTGGTCGGCCGAGGCGCGGTGGTTTCGTTCGCTGAACGCGGGCTTCTCTGATGGCCGGCACGCCTCGTCGATTCGGAAAAGCGGCCGAAAAATTCAGGCTGAACGAGCTGGCGTCGCTGCGCCGATCGATGCAGGAAGCGAGGCTTCGCGACGAAGCGGAAGCCCTGGCCCAGCGGGCGCGCGACGCCGCGCTCCAGCGCGAACGCGAGCTCTTCGCCATCACCGTCGGCGAGGTCGCGCCATTGCGCAAGCCCGCAACGCAGGCGCCAGCGCGCGTGCGGCCGTCCCCGGTGCCGCAACAACGTTCGCGCGACGAAGCGGCGGTGCTGGTCGAAGCGATCTCCGATGAGTTCGACGTCGAGAGCCTGCTCGAGACCGATGACGCGCTCTCGTTCCGGCGCCCGGGCATCGGGCCCGACGTCGTGAAGAAGCTGCGGCGCGGCGTGTGGGCGTTGCAGGCCGAACTCGACTTGCATGGTCTGCGACGCGACGAGGCCCGCGAGCGCCTGGGGGCGTTTCTTCGCGACGCCGCGCAGTCCGGTTATCGGTGCGTGCGCATCGTCCACGGCAAAGGGCATGGCTCGCCGGGTCGGGAACCGGTCCTCAAAGCCAAGGTCAAGACCTGGCTGGTGCAGAAGATCGAAGTGCTCGCCTTTGCACACGCGCGGGCGGCCGATGGCGGGCACGGCGCCTTGCTCGTGCTGTTGCAGGCCACCCCGAAGAAGGCCGGTGGCTCGGTGCCCGGCGGGCGCCGTCAAGGCGTTTTCTAAACCACCTTCTCGAGGTCGGCGAGACGTCCGGCCGCGGCCATCACCGCCACCGCGGCCGGGCTGCCCGGCATGGTTTCGAGCAGCAGCTTTCTGGTATGCACCGCTTCACGAACCGACAGGTCACTCGGGATCTCGCCGATCAGATCGAGCCTGAGCGGAGTGCCGTTGAGCGGCGCCTGCGGCACGACGAACTTGTCGACCACGAGCTGCAACTGGTCACGGATCTTGCGACCTTCGCTCACCGAACCGACCTGGTTCACGACGAGTCGGATCAGCCGGCGCTCTTGCTGCACCGCGAGCACCTTGATGGTGGCGTAGGCGTCGGTCATCGAGGTCGGTTCGGGCGTGGCGAGCACGATCACCTCGTCGGCGAGCGACACCGCATAGAGCACCACGTCGGAGATGCCGGCGCCGGTGTCGATCAGGATGCGGTCGAAGCGCGGCGCGACAGTGTTGATGATGTCGACCAGCTGCTCGCGCACTTCCGGCGTGAGACGCGAGTACTCGACGAGACCCGAACCCGCGAGCAGCACCGAGAAGCCGCCGGGTGCCGGCAGGATCGCGTCCTCGAGCTTGGATGTGCCGGTGAACACGTCGTGCAACGTGATCTTCGGCTGCAGGTTCAGGATGACGTCGAGGTTGGCCAGACCGAGATCGGCATCGAGCACGAGCACGCGTTCACCGCGGCGCGCCAACGCGGCCGCCAGGTTGGCTGCGAAGAAGGTCTTGCCGACGCCGCCCTTCCCGCTCGTGACCGCGACGATGCGCGCTTGGCTATTCATTCGAGTTCATGCTCATTCGAAATCCGCGAACTGCGAAGTGCCGAAGAGCAAGCCTTTTTCTTCAGGGGTGACGAGCGACACGGTGGGCTGTTCGAGACAGGAACGGTTGCGCCCTTGCGACTTGGCGCGGTAGAGCTGCTGGTCGGCGCGGTCGACCCAGAGCGCGGCCGACGAGCGCACCCACTGCGGCGCGAAGGCCCCGCCGATGCTCACGCTCACCGAGACCTTTTGCGACGGCGCGACCGTGACCGATGCGTGCTGCACCATCAGACGAATGCGCTCGGCCACGGCCTGCCCGAAGGTCGGGGCGCAGTTCGGCAGGATCATCGCGAACTCTTCGCCGCCGTAACGTGCGAGCGTGTCCATCGGTCGGATGCAATCGGCCAGCGCTTGCGCCACCGACTTCAGCACCAGGTCGCCGACCGGATGCCCGTGGGTGTCGTTGACGACCTTGAAGTGGTCGATGTCAATCAGCAGCACGAGCGCCGGCTCACCGGCGCGGGCCACCCGATCGACCTCGCTCGCCAGCGCGGTCTCGAACTGGCGGCGGTTCGCGAGGCCGGTCAGCGGGTCCCGGCTCGACAGTTCGCACAGGCCGTTCACGACGTGCTGCAGCCACTCGGTCGAGTTCACGCTGGCGCGATCGGGCAACGGGTAGCCCGACTGCTGCAGCAACAGCAACGCGCCTTCCAGATGCAACGCATCTGCGGTGGCGAGGTCCTGGGCTTTGAGCAAGGTCACTGCTGGAACGGAAGTGGCGGGGTTTGAAGCATCTGATACAGCAGATGCGCGGTGGGGGCACGGGTGCGAAATCAGTCTAGCAGCGGCCTGCAGCCTCGATCCGTGCGAAAGCTGCAACTTTCCAGCGCTGCCGGCACGATCACACGCGGCCCCCACGCAAGAGCCAAAGACACGACTCAAAGACGCGGTGATAGGCGATCGGCGATCGCCCGTCGGTGATCAGCGATCGGCGAGAAACAAGGCCTGCAGATCGCTCAGAAAATCGGTGCCGCGCGCGGTCGGTGCGATGCGCTCGAAGTTGCGCGTGATGAGGCTTTTCTGCTCGGCTGCCTGCAGTCCAAGCTCGATCGCGTGCAGCGGCAGACCGGTACGCTCGTGAAAGCGCGCGATCTCAAAACCTTCGGTGAGGCGAAGTGCGTTCAGTATGAACTCGAAGCCGAGTTCGTGGCGGGGCACCTCGGCCTCCTGCGAGAGCGCGCTGCCCCCGAGCGCCTGCACCATGTACGGCACAGGACTGCGCAGCCGCGTCTGCCGGATCACGCGGTGCGGGTAGGTGAGCTTGCTGTGAGCGCCCGCGCCGATCCCGAGGTAGTCGCCGAAGGCCCAGTAGTTGAGGTTGTGCATGCAACGATGGCCTGCCCGCGCATAGGCCGAGACCTCGTAGCGCTGCAGGCCTGCGGCCGTGGTTTGCGCGAGTGCGTTGTCGAGCATCTCGAACGCGTCGTCGTCGGGCGGCAGCGCATCCATGCCCGAAGGGGGCCGCGACGCGAAGACCGTGTTCGCTTCGATCGTCAGGTGATACAGCGAGAGATGCGGAGGCGCGTAGCCGAGCACCCGTGCCAAGTCGTCGTGCGCTTCGGCGATGGTTTGCCCAGGCAACGCGAACATCAGGTCGATGTTGAAGGTGTCGAAGGCGTCGCGCGCTTCATCGATGGCGGCGCGGGCCTGAGCGGCGTCGTGCACGCGGCCCAGCGCTTTCAGTTTCGCGTCGTCGAGGCTCTGCACGCCGATCGAGAGACGATTGACGCCGGCCCGGCGGTAGCCGCGGAAGCGATCGCGTTCGAAGGTGCCGGGGTTGGCTTCGAGCGTGATCTCGCAGCCTGGTTCGAGCGGCAAGCGCGCGCGGATGTCGCCGAGCAGCCGCTCGATCGACGTCGGCGTGAAAAGGCTCGGCGTGCCACCGCCGATGAAGACGCTGACGATGCGCCGACCCCAGATGAAGGGCAATGCCGCTTCGAGATCGGCGCGCAAGGCGTCGAGGTAGCGGGCTTCGGGAATCGCGTTGGCATTGGTTGCCGGCTCCGTGGCGGACCTGTCCGCGCGCGATCCGGCGGCGGTCGCATCGCTGACCTCGCCCCGCCACTCATGCGAGTTGAAATCGCAGTAAGGGCACTTCTTCAGACACCACGGCAGGTGCACGTACAGCGATAGCGGCGGCAGCGCCGCGAAGCTCAGCGTGCCGGGGCGCATCAGGCGCGCGAGCCGTTCGTCGATGTGGCCGGGCGGCGGCAGCGAACGTTCGTCGACGATGGGCGGGAGGGTCGGCATCGGCGGCGGCGCGGGTCTCGGTGTGCGCATGCGCGCTCAGTCGAGCCGCCACGCATCGCGCATCAATGTGCTCATCTGCAGCGCGGCGCGAGCGCGGTGGCTGAGCGTGTTCTTCATGTCGGCAGGCAGTTGGGCGACGCTCTTGCCGAGCCCGGGCACAGAGACCAGCGGGTCGTAGCCGAAGCCGTGATCGCCGCGCGGCGCCTCGAGCACCTCGAGCTCCCAGCGGCCAGTTGTGATCAGCGGTTCCGGGTCGTCGGCGGCGCGCACTGCGACGAGGGTGCACACGAAGCGCGCACGTCGATCGCGCTGCCCTTGCATGCGCTGCAGCAGCAACTCGTTGTTGGCCCGGTCCTGTGCGCGTCGCCGCGTTTCACGATCGGACGAGGTCACGTCGACGATGCCTGCGAACACCGCTGAGTCGACACCGGGAAAGCCATTCAGGGCATCCACGCACAACCCGGAGTCATCGGCCAGCGCCGGGCCGTGCGAGGCACGCGCGGCATGCCGCGCCTTCGCCAACGCGTTCTCGACGAAAGTGGCGAACGGCTCGTCGGCCTCCGGAATGTGCAGCGAACCCTGCGCCACGAGTTCGATGCCGGTCCGCGCCAGCAGCAAATGCAGCTCGGCGAGCTTGTGGGCGTTGTTCGACGCGAGCACCACACGCATTTCGCGCGCCTTCGTCACCGGACATCGTCAGGCGCGGGAATTCAGATCCCGAGCGCATGCCGCTGCGCTTCGACGAGCTGGCGAATGCCGCGGTCGGCCAGGCCGAGCAGTGCGTCCATCTCGGCGCGTGAGAAGGTCGCGCCTTCGGCCGTGCCCTGCAACTCGACGAAGCCGCCCGAAGCTGTCATCACGACGTTCATGTCGGTGTCGCACCCTGAGTCTTCGACGTACTCGAGGTCGAGCAGCGGCGTGCCGTCGACGATGCCGACCGAGACCGCCGCCACAAACTCGCGGATCGGCGTCGTCGTGAGCTTGCCGTTCGAGATGAGCCATGCGACCGCATCGTGCGCCGCGACGAACGCGCCGGTGATCGCCGCGGTGCGCGTGCCGCCGTCGGCCTGCAGCACGTCGCAGTCGAGCGAGATCGTGCGTTCGCCGAGCGCACCCAGATCGAACACGCAGCGCAGCGAGCGGCCGATCAGGCGCTGGATCTCCTGGGTCCGGCCGCTCTGCTTGCCGCGCGCCGCTTCGCGGTCGCTCCTCGTGTGGGTGGCGCGCGGCAGCATGCCGTATTCAGCGGTGAGCCAGCCCTGGCCGCTGCCGCGCTTGTGGGGCGGCACCTTCTCTTCGACCGACGCGGTGCAAAGCACCTGCGTGTCGCCGAATGCAACGAGCACCGAGCCCTCGGCGTGGCGCGTGAATGAACGGGTGATGGTGATGGGGCGCAGCGCGTCGGCGGCGCGGCCCTGGGTGCGTTGGAAGCTCATGCGCGCATTGTCGCTGCGCGCAAGCTTTCAGGTCGCGGTGGGTCGGTCTCAGTTCATCGGCCGTGACGGGCCGATGCCGCGCAGGCGTCAGATCTTCTTCGCTTGCGAAGAACGCTTGATCGCCTCGTTGATCTCTTTGATCGAGCGTTCGATCTCCGCATCGTCGAGCTCATCGGGCGCGTCTGTGCCGAGCACGCCGGCCTGGATCGTGGAGGCGAAGACCTGCTCGCCGAGCGACGAGGTCTGGATACCGGCGGTGCTGTCGCCGATGCCTTCCCACTCGACCGCGAGCACCGACACGTTGTCGGACTTGACCCCGCCGTTGCGCAGCGCCTGCTCGACCAGTTCGGGCACCGATTCGGAAATCGGCAGCGTCGCGAGCTGCTCGGTGATGGCGGCATCGGTCACGGTGCCCCAGAGACCGTCAGAGCACAACATGATGCGATCGCCCGGCTGCATCAACAGCGGCCCGACCGTGTCGACCACCGGCTTGCCCGGGCTGCCGAGGCACGTGAAGAGCACGTTGCGGTTGAAGCGGTCGCCCATGGGCACGACTTGGCTCATCGTGTGCTGCAGCTCGGAGTACGAGTGGTCGCGCGTGCGCGCGATCAACTTGTCGCCCCGAACCAGGTAGAGGCGCGAGTCGCCGCAGTGCGCCCAGTACGCGGCGTTGCCCTGCATCAGGCAGGCGACGAGCGTGGTGCGCGGCGTGTCGATCAGCGCCTTTTGCGTCGCGTAACGGAGCAGTTGATGATGGCCCGCGACCAGCGACTCCTGCAGGAAGCGCAGCGGATCGGGCAGCGTGGGCTTGCAATCGCGCTGGAAGATCGCCGCGATGGTCTGCAACGCTAGTTGCGACGCGACTTCGCCTTCGGGGTGGCCCCCCATGCCGTCGGCCAGCGCGAACAGCCCCGCTTCGCGCGTGTAGCAGTAGCCCATGCGGTCTTCGTTCTTCTCGCGGCCGCCCTTGCGGCTCACCTGATAGACAGAGAAGCGCATCTCAGCGTCCGCCCGGCCGCTCGAGGGGCGTCGAACGCAGCCCCCACGGAGAGGCGCAACGCGGCTCGGCGTTCGTCATGTCAGGCTTTCGCGCTCGTGGTGAGGTTCTCGAGCTGCAGCTTCAGTCGCTCGCTGAAGCTGAGCTTGGTGTATTGCCGCTCGGTCTCGCGCGAGAGTTCCTTTTGCAGCGCGAACACGCTTTGCGGCCGCGACAGCGGGTCCAGCGACATGCACCACTCGGTCACCTCGATGAGGTTGTCGGAATAGACGTTGCGAAGGCGCGAGAGGCTGAGCGCCAGGCGATCTTTCTCGATGCGCTGCGGTGCGTCGTTCGGCGGGTAGCCCTGCATGCAAGCATAGATGCAGGCACCGATCGCGTAGATGTCGGTCCATGGGCCGAGCGTGCCGTCGCGCCGATACATCTCGGGGGCAGCGAAGCCGGGCGTGTACATCGGCCGGATGAAGTTGCCTTCCTTCGAGAGGACCTCGCGGGCGGCGCCGAAGTCGAGCAGCACGGCCTTGTTCTCGTTGGTGATGAAAATGTTGGCCGGCTTGATGTCGAGGTGCAGCATCTTGTGCTGGTGCACGATGCGCAAGCCGCGCAGGATCTCGTCGAACAACGAACGAATCGTCGACTCGCGGAAAACCTTGTCGCGCTTCAGATCGCGCGCGGTCACGATGAAGTCCTGCAAGGTGTCACCCTGCAAGTAATTCATCACCATGTAGACTGTTTCGTTCTCGCGGAAGAAATTGAGCACCGAGACCACGCTGGTGTGCGAGATCTGTGCGAGCGAACGGCCTTCTTCGAAGAAGCTTTTCAGCCCGAGCCGATAGAGCGGCTGCTTCTCGGGCTTCACGCGCGGCGTCAGCTCCCCGGGAGAGCGCTCTGCAAGCGACGACGGCAGGTATTCCTTCAACGCGACCAGGTGCCGGTCGGCGTCTTCGCACAGGTAGACCACGCCGAAACCGCCGGCGGCGAGTTTCTTAATCACCTGGTAGCCGCCAACGACCGTGCCCGAGGGCAAAGGCGCTGGTTTTGGCTTTGACATAATTATCGTTTTTGAAGGCGAAATGTGCATGCCAGTTTACAGCATGACCGGGTATGCCAATGCCTCCGGCAGCCCGGATTCGCCTACCCCGGCAGCATTCCACGAAGCGCACGCGAACCCCGATTCGGCGGCTTCGGCGAACCGGGAAATCGAATCATCGAGCGGCTCCGGTTCACCCGCTTCCACGGCCCGGTTGAACGTCGAGATCCGCTCGGTCAACAGCCGGTTTCTCGACCTCGTCTTCAAGCTGCCCGATGAGTTGCGGCACGTCGAGCCGGCGCTTCGTGAGCTGCTCACCGCGCGTTTCAAGCGCGGCAAGATCGAACTTCGTTTGGCGGCCGAGACGCATGCCTCGGCAACCGCTGCGGGCCCCGACGCCGCGCAACTCGACCGGCTGGCACACATCGAGGCCCGGGTCATCAGCCGGCTGAAGCACGCCAAGCAGCTCTCGGTCTACGAGGCGCTGTTGCTGTGCAAGACCGGCGGTACACCGGCCGAGGATCTCGACGCGGCCGCGCTCGACGCGACGCGGCTCTGCGTCGAACGCCTCGTCGATTCACGCGCTCGCGAGGGCGGGCGGCTCGCTGCCATCCTGCTCACCGGTGTCGGCCGGCTGCGCGAGCTCGGGGCGCAGGCCGAGCCGCTCGTGCCGGCCGCGGTCGAGCGTCAACAGACTCGATTTCTCGAACGCTGGAACGAAGCGCTCGCCGCGACCGGCGGGCACGATTCGATCTCGCGCGATGCGAGCCGCGAACGCGCGCTCAACGAAGCGGCCGCGTACGCGATCCGGATCGACGTGGCGGAAGAGCTCGCCCGTCTTCGTTCGCACCTCGAGGAGATCGCGCGCCTCGTCGAAAGCGGTGGCGAAGTCGGCAAGCGGCTCGATTTCCTGATCCAGGAACTGCTGCGCGAGGCGAACACGCTGGCGTCAAAATCGTCGTCGCTCGAGATGACCGGCATCTCGGTCGACATGAAGGTCGCCATCGAGCAGTTGCGTGAGCAAGTGCAGAACATCGAGTGACCCTGCGACGCGCCGGCCACTAAACTGCGCGCAGATGGATTACCCCGGCAATCTTTTCGCGGTGGCGGCGCCGAGCGGCGCCGGCAAGTCGAGCCTGGTGAAGGCCCTGCTCGAACTCGACTCGCGGCTGGTGGTGTCGATCTCCCACACCACCCGCCTGCCGCGCGGCCAGGAAAAACATGGCCGCGAGTACCAGTTCGTCGATCACGCGGCGTTTCGGGCAATGGTCGCGGCGGAGCAGTTCGTCGAGTGGGCGGAGGTGCATGGCAATCTGTACGGCACGTCGAAGTCGGCGATCGAAGAGCGCATCGTGCAGGGTCACGACGTGGTGCTCGAGATCGATTGGCAGGGCGCGCGACAGATCAAGCAGCTGTTCCCGAACGCGGTGCTGATCTTCATCCTGCCGCCAAGCTTCGACGAGTTGCGCCAACGGCTGCAGCAGCGTGGCGAGGACGATGCGGTGGTGATCGAGCGACGCATGGCCAATGCGCGCGTCGAGGTCTCGCAGGCCAGGCACTTCGACTTCGTTATAATCAACAAGCTCTTCGAGACCGCGCTGTTCGACTTGAAAGCCATCGTTCATTCACAGCGCCTCAAGTACGCCGCCCTGCAACGCAGCAAGCCGGCGGTCTTCGAAGCCCTCGGGTTGCGCTGAGCGTGGCGGGCAAAAGGCCTGCGATGCTCGCGATTCCCGCGCCGATCGACGTCCCCACCGAAAGAGCTCATGGCCCGCATCACCGTTGAAGACTGCCTCGAAAAGATCCCGAACCGCTTTCAGCTCGTGCTTGCCGCGACGTATCGCGCGCGCATGCTCAGTCAGGGCCACGCTGCAAAGGTCGAGACCAAGAACAAACCCGGCGTGACCGCGCTGCGTGAAATCGCGGCGGGCGAAGTGGGCATCGAGATGCTGCGCAAGGTCCCGGTCTGAGTTTCCTCTCGCGCTCGTCGTCCGTTTACGCATGACGAGCCTCGCCTGGTATTCCCCAGGCGCGATCACGCGCGGCGAAGCGCGCTAAATTCGGGGCCATGGTTCCCCGTGCCGTTCCCCGTGCCTCGACCGCCTCACACGAGCCCGCCCCGGCTCTGCTGAAACGCTCGTCGGGTGCCGGCGGCTCGGCGTTGCAGCCTCCTCCGCTGCCGGCCGCGCGCGACGCCGCGGCAGCGTCGTTCGCCGCGCTCACCGGCAAGCTCGATTACCTCGACGCTGCCGACATCAAGCGTGTGCGCGACGCGTATCGGTTCGCCGATGCGGCTCACCTGGGCCAATTCCGCGCGAGCGGCGAGCCGTACATCACGCACCCGATCGCGGTCGCCGGCCTTTGTGCCGACTGGAAGCTCGATGCCCAGGCCATCATGGCCGCGTTGATGCACGACGCGATGGAAGACTGCGGCGTCACCAAGGCCGAGCTGATCGAACGCTTCGGCGTTCCGACCGCCGACCTGGTCGATGGCCTCACCAAGCTCGACAAGCTGCACTTCTCCACGCGTGAGGAATCGCAGGCCGAGTCGTTCCGGAAGATGCTGCTCGCGATGGCGCGCGACGTCCGCGTGATCTTGGTCAAGCTCGCCGACCGCCTCCACAACATGCGCACGATGGACGCCGTCGAGCTGCAGAAGCGCGCGCGCGTGGCCGCCGAAACGGCCGAGATCTACGCGCCGATCGCGCACCGGCTCGGCCTCAACCAGACCTACCGCGAGTTGCAGGAGCTCTCGTTCCAGCACCTGTGGCCGTGGCGGCATGGTGCGCTCACGAAGGCGGTGCAGAAGGCGCGCGGCTATCGACGCGACATCGTCGACCGCATTCAAAAGGATGTCGAAAAGGCGTTCACGCAGGCGAAGTTGCAGGTCGAGGTCTCGGGCCGCGAGAAGACGCTCTTCTCCATCTACGAGAAGATGAAAGAGAAGCACCTGACCTTCGCGCAGGTCAACGACATCTTCGGCTTTCGCATCGTGGTCGGCAACTTGCCCGAGTGCTATGCAGCACTCGGCGTGCTGCACCAGGTGATGAAGCCGGTGCCCGGCCGCTTCAAGGATTACATCGCGATCCCGAAAGGCAACGGCTACCAGTCGCTGCACACCACGCTCGTGAGCCCGCTCGGCACCGCAGTCGAGTTCCAGATCCGGACCGAGGCGATGCATGCCGTGGCCGAAAAAGGCATCGCCGCGCACTGGATGTACAAGACGCCGGGCGCGGCCGGCCAGGCCCAGGAGGCGCAACGGCTCGGCGCGATGTGGCTGCAGTCGCTGCTCGACATCCAGGACGAAACGCGCGACGCGAGCGAGTTCCTCGAGCACGTGAAAATCGATCTCTTCCCCGATGCGGTCTACGTGTTCACGCCGAAATCGAAGATCCTCGCGCTGCCGCGCGGCGCGACGCCGGTCGACTTCGCTTACGCCATCCACTCCGACGTCGGCGACCACTGCGTCGCCGCCAACGTGAACGGCGAACCCGTCGCGTTGCGCACCGAGTTGCGCAGCGGCGACGTGGTGGAGGTGATCAGCGCGCCGAACGCGCGCCCGAACCCGGCCTGGCTCAACTTCGTCTCGACCGGCCGGGCGCGGTCGCGCATTCGCCACTACCTGAAGAACATGGAGCAGGAGGAGTCGCAGGAACTCGGCGAGAAGATGCTCGCGCAGGCGATGCGCGCCAAGGGCCTGGTCGTGCCCGACGACGGCGTCGAACAGCAGCACACTTGGTCGCAACTGCTGCGCTGGAGCGGCAATCGCTCGCGCGAAGACCTCTTCACCGACATCGGCCTCGGCCGCAAGATCGCGGCCATCGTCGCCACCCGCCTCGCGCGCCTGCTGCACGAGAGCGGCGTCAAGCCCGATGCGCTGACGCTCACGATGGGGCGTTACGCCATCGACGACGCGGCGCCTTCGCAAGGCATCGTGCTGATCGATGGCAGCGAGGGCGCCTCGGTGCAGCTCGCGCCGTGCTGCCGGCCGATTCCCGGCGACGAGGTCGTCGGCAACCTCGGACGTGGCGAAGGGCTAACGGTGCACACCACCGAGTGCAGCGTCGGCAAGCGCCTGCTCGAGCGCGACAGCGAACGCTGGATGGGCGTCGATTGGTCGGAGCAGCCGACGCGCCCCTTCGAAACCGCTGTCGATCTGCTGGTGCGCAACGGCAAGGGTGTGCTTGCACAGGTGGCCTCCGCGGTGAGCCACGCCGAAGCCGACATCACCCACATCGACATGGGCGACGAACCGGCGGCCGAGACCGCGGAGTTCCAGCTGCTGCTGAGCGTGCGCGACCGGCTGCACCTGGCCGACGTGATGCGCACGCTGAAGCGCTCGCCTGCGGTGATGCGCGTCTCGCGCGTCAAGCCTTAGCCGCGTCCACGTCGGGTGCCGGCGGCTTCACCACGCCGCGCCGCTCATGCCATCGTCGGCGAGGGATAACTCACCGCCAGCACTTCGATGGACTCGACACCCCCAGGTGTCACCAGTTGGATCTCGTCGCCGACGTTGGCTTTCAGCAGCGCCCGCGCGATCGGCGAAACCCAGCTCACTTCATCGCGCTGGCTCTCGGCTTCGTCGATGCCGCGGATCGTGATCGTGCGTTCCTCGTCGAGCTGGTTCACGTAGTGCACGGTCGCACCGAAGAAGATCTGGCTCTTGCCGTGGTGCAGCGACGGGTCGACGATCTCGGCGATGTCGAGCCGTTTGGTGAGGAAACGGATGCGACGGTCGATCTCGCGCAGGCGCTTCTTGCCGTAGAGATAATCGCCGTTCTCGGAGCGGTCGCCGTTCTTCGCGGCCCACGACACGATCTCGACGATCTTCGGTCGCTCGTCGTCGAGCAGGCCGAGCAATTCTTCGCGCAGCCGCTGGTAGCCCGCCGGGGTCATGTAGTTGCGCGAGCCGGCGGGCAGCGCCGATGGCGCAGGCGGTTCGTCCCCTTCGTCGGGCTCGGCATCGCTTTCGCGAGTGAAGGCTTTGCTCATCGATCGGTCATTGCAACGGGGGGTGGTCGTGCCAGAAAGTAAAACAGCCCGGTGGTGCATCCTGAGATGCAGCCGAGCTGTCTGACATTCAACGTGTGGGGTGGTGCGGCTGGCAGGAATCGAACCCACGACCCCTTGGTTCGTAGCCAAGTACTCTATCCAGCTGAGCTACAGCCGCAACGCCGCGCAGTATAGCAGCGAGCCATCGGGCGACCGGGCTACGCGAGTCGCGCGGCGGCTTCGAATCGCGTCGCCGCGGCGGCCAGATCACCGTCGCGTTGCGCCATCTCGGCCAGTTCGACCCCCGCGCGGCGGCGAAAGCCGAGGGGCAGTGCGGCATCGGCCGATGCCTGTTCGAGCAGGCGCCTCGACTTGCCCCACAACTGGCGCTCGGCGAACGCGCAGCCCGCGGCATACGCGATCGCGCCATCGCGCGGAAAAGTTTGCGAGGCGGCCTCGAGGCGCGGCAACCACTCCGGCCCGAGACCTTCGATCGCGCCCACCAGGGCACCCGCGATCACTGCACGGTCATCGTCGCCGAGCTCGGCGACGCGATCCCACACGGGCCGCAACCACGAACGCGCGTCGTCGGTCGATCCCAGCTCGGCGGCCCGCGTGGCGGCCCGCGCAGCGATGAATGGGTCGCGGCGGTCGGGGTTGTCGAAGGCGTGCCACATGCGGCGCAGCTGGTCGATGTCGTGCACGGTGTCGAGCGACTCGAAGGCGAGCGAACGCAGCAGCCCGGACGCCGCAGACGGTGAGAACGCCTGGTGCTTCACCAGCAGGCGTGCGGTCTTCAGCGCGTCTTGCGGGCGCCGGCCGAGGCGCGCGGCCTGCAGCTTCAGGCGCAGCGCATGCGTGCGGCGCGCGACGCCGAGCGGCAGCTCGTCGAGCAAGGCCATCGCGCGGGTCGCGTCGCGATCGTCGAGCGCCCATTCTGCCGCGAGCAGGCGCGCGCCCTCTTCGGCCGATCGCGCTGAGACGCTGCGGTTCGAAAGATCGAGCGCGCGCTGCAGCTCGGTGTCGCGCGTCGCGCGGTCTTGCAGCCGGTGCGCGCTGCCGGCCGCAAGCAGGTGGCCGAGCACGGTGAACTCGTTGTCGTGCACCAGCTCGGGCGTGGCCGCCTGGATCGCGAGCGAGCGTTGCGCAGCCTTCTGCGCGCGCGTGTATCGGCCGCCAAAGTAGAGCGACAACGCGTCGCGCAGCGCCGCCTGGCCCGCCCGATCACGGCGCGCGACACGCCACTCGCGTGCGCGCTGCGGAAGACCGATCAAACCCGACACACCCCTGATCAACGCCACCAGCAGGAAGCAGGTGCCGACCAGCAGGAACAGGAAGAGGTTGAGGGAGACGTCGAGCCGCCACGCACCCCAATAGAACGTGACGAGACCGTCGTTGGCTCCCAGTGTCGTCGCGGCGACGACCGCGACCGCGAACAGCAAGATGAACCAAATGGTCGGACGCATGAGCGCTCGTGCGCCTAGCGCGCCGCACCGGCCGCTGCGAGCGCCGTCAAGGTGTCGTCGGGCCGGGGCACGCCGACCTGGCGCGCCTGCTGCGACACCTGGCGCAGCAGCTCGGCGGCAAGCTGCGTGCGCCGCGACGTCGGATCGAAGTACCGCGCCATCGATTGCTGCGCTTGCTGCAGGTCGCCCTGCGCGGTGTCGAACTGCCGGCTCAATATCGCAAGACGCGCGTTCAGCAGACGCAGTTTCAAGTTCTCTTTCAGGAAGTACGCTTGGTCAGGCGCGAGCAGCATCGCCTCGGGCCGATCGATGCGCGTCACACGGACTAGCGATCTGGCCTCGTGCCACACGTGATCGACGAAGAAGTCCCACGCGCTGCTGGCCGCGCGAGTGCCGAAGTTGTCGCTGGCCGATGCGGACGCGGCCGACTGGGAAGGCGCGACTCCCCGCACCGCGCCGCCCGAGGGATTCACCGCCTCGCCGTGCCGAGGCTCGGCCTGCGAGAGCAGCGGCAAATCGTCGACCATGCGCAGGGATTCGTCGAGCTTGATCACGAGCGACGGCACATCGACCAGGCTCATCGCCTTCACGCGGTCGAGGTCGCGCGCGATCGCGCGGCGCGTCGGTTCGAGGCGCGGCTGGTTCAGGCGCGCCAGTCGTTCATCGCTCTGCTTCAAGGTCGCGACCAGTGGCTCGGCACTGCCGGTGAGCGCAGCCTGCTGCTGCGCGACCCGCAACGCCGCCTCGATGTCGACCACCAGGTTCTGGTCTCGCGAACGCGCGAGCGACTGGATCAGCTCTTCGAGCTGGCCGCGCTGAGTGGTGACTTCGTTCAGGCGCGCTTCGAAGAGCGCGACCTTCGCGGCGGCGTCTCGCATGCTGTCCTGCGCCTGCTTCGCGACCATGGTCGCTTCGCTCGACTTGCCCTCGCTCTCCTGCTGGCGCTTCACGAGTTCGCGCTCGACACTGCGGACCCGGCGATCGGCTTCGTACGCGAGCGCTAGGCACAACACCAGCAGCGCCGCCAGCACCAAGCCGATCAACCAACCGCGCCGCCACATGAAGCCGCGGAGGCCATCGAGCAGCGGCACCAGCGGGTCGGGCGAACGGGCAACAGCGGGGCTTTCGGAAGGCGTGGGCAGGGGCTCGGTCACGGTGCCATCGATTGTATGCAGGCGATCGCTGCATCAAGGCCAGGCCGCACGTCGATGACACGGCCCACGCCGAGCACTCGGGCACGTTCGGCGATGCGTGGGTGGCTCGCGAGCGCGCTGGCGTCGCGCCAATCGGCATCACCGGCGAGCGCGGCCAGGTGGTCGATGCCGGCCGAGCTGCTGAAGAGCCACAGGTGCTGCCGGGGCTTCGCGAGCGCATCGACCAGAATGCGTCTGCCCGCCGTCGTCGGTGCTGGCGCCGATCGTTGGTAGGCGGCAATGGCCTCGACGCTCGCCCCAACGGCTGCGAGGCGGTCGGCGAGCCAGTCCCGGCCGCGCTCGCCGCGCACCAGCAATACGCTGGCGCCGTGCCAGCCGCGCGCGCCCATCGGCGCCCTCGGCTCGAGCGCTCGCCACAACGATTCGGAGTCGAACTGCGCCGCGTCGGCCGCCGGTTCGACGATGCACGCGATCGGCACGCCGTGGCGGTACAACGCGGCGCTGGTTCCGGGGCCGGTCGAGCCCGCGAGCGCGGTGGCCG
This sequence comes from Caldimonas sp., assembly GCA_965246805.1. GTDB lineage: Bacteria > Pseudomonadota > Gammaproteobacteria > Burkholderiales > Burkholderiaceae_C > Schlegelella_A. The sequence continues at coordinate 90,585 of CBDFFO010000008.1, forward strand.
GCCATGCCGCCGGCTTGCCTGCGGCTGCGAAGAAGAGGCGCACCGCGTTCGGACTCACGAACACCACCAGCGTGTGCGTGGCGAGCCGTTGCCAGGCCGCCGCCACGGAGCCGGCATCGGCCGGCGGAGAGATCGCGAGCATCGGCAGGCCGACGGCATCGACGCCGCGCGCGAGCAGCGCTTCGACCCATGCCGAGGCTTGCGGCTCCGGCCGCGTGACGATGACGCGCAGGCGCGGCGGCGTGGTCGGCGTCACGGGGCCGGGCCCGTCGCGCCGATCGGGCTCACGTCGCTCTCACCGTAGCGTGCATGTGAACCGCCTCACTGCGCGAGCAGGTAGGCCGCGCCCCCGGCATCGCGCAAGGTCGCCGCCACCGCGGTGCCGAGCGCTTCGGCATCGGCCTGGGACTGCACCGGCGCTGACATCGTCGCGCGCAACAGCGGCCGATCGGGCGCGCTCGGATGGCCGATCGCCGCGTTCAGCAGCAAGCGCGGAGGCGCGTCGGCGTCGACGGCATCACTTGCCGCGGCACCGGCGCGCCACACCGCGTGCGCCGCGAGCGGCATGCTGCAACTGCCACCGAGCGCTCGCGACACCGCGCGCTCGGCGCTCACCGCGAGCCAGGTGTCGCGGTCGACCAGCGACTGCAAGGCCGCACGCACGGCGGTCGCATCGGCGCGCGTCTCGAGGCCGAGTGCCCCTTGCCCGGCGCACGGCACCATCTCCGATTCGGTGAAGGCGCAGCGGATGCGCGCGCCGAGCGCGAGCCGGCGCAAGCCCGCCGCGGCAAGCACGATCGCGTGGTACTCGCCGTCATCAAGCTTGCGCAGGCGCGTGTCGACGTTGCCGCGCAGCGGTTCGATGCGCAGGTCGGGGCGCAACGCGGCGATCTGCACCACCCGGCGCAGGCTCGAGGTGCCGACGGTGGCGCCTTCGGGCAAGGCGGCGAGCGAATCGAAGTCGTTCGAGACGAAGGCGTCGCGCGCGTCTTCGCGCGCCAGCACCGCGGCCAGCGCGAAGCCCTCGGGCAGATCCATCGGCACGTCTTTGAGCGAATGAACGGCGAGGTTGGCGCGACCGTCTTCGAGCGCGCTCTCGAGTTCCTTCACGAAGAGGCCCTTGCCGCCGACCTTCGACAGCGTGCGGTCGAGGATCTGGTCGCCGCGCGTCGTCATCGGCAACAGCCCCACGTCGAAGCCGAGCGCGACGAGCCGCGCCTGGACATGTTCGGCCTGCCACATGGCGAGGCGACTCTCGCGGGTCGCGATGACGATGCGTTCGGGCATCGAAGAATGCTAGCAGGCGGGCCGCCGGCCGCGCCGCTGCTACGCTCGGGCGCATGGCCTCCTCCCAGCGAACGTCGGCACGCGCCTCTTCAAGGGCGCACAAGGCGGCGACGGCCGCAAAGAACCAGCCGCTCATCGACGACACGCGGCTGCTCGGCCGGATCCTCGGCGATGTGATCCGCGAGCAGGAAGGCGACGCGGTGTTCGAGCTGGTCGAGCGCATCCGCCAGCTCGCGGTCTCGTATCGCGCCGATCACGACGACGGCGCGAACCGCGCACTCGACAAACTGCTGACGAGGCTGACCGGCGACGAAACGGTCAGCGTGATCCGTGCCTTCAGCTACTTCTCGCACCTCGCCAACCTCGCCGAAGACCGGCACCGACTGCGGCGCCGCGCGGAGCACGAACGCCGCGGCCATCTGCAGGGCGGCTCGGTGGCCGCGATGCTGAGCCGCCTCGCGCAGGCCGGTGTCACCCGCGAGACCCTTGTCGAGACGCTGAACGAGGCGTGGATCTCGCCGGTGCTCACGGCACACCCGACCGAGGTGCAGCGCAAGAGCATCCTCGATGCCGAGTGGGCGATCGCGCGCCTGCTCGAACAGCGCGACCCCGAGCGCGGCGCGCGATCGATCGCCGAGACCGATGCCGCGTTGCGGGCCCGGGTGACCCAGCTCTGGCAGACGCGCATGCTGCGCACCACCAAGCTCACGGTCGACGACGAGATCGAGAACGTGCTGAGCTATTACCGCTCGACCTTCCTCGCGCAGATACCCGACGTCTACCGCGAGATCGAAGACGCCCTGCCCGGCACCGAGCTCGCGAGCTTCTTCCGTATGGGCAACTGGATCGGTGGCGACCGTGACGGCAACCCGAACGTGAGCGCCGCCACGCTGCAGACCGCGCTGGCGCGGCAGAGCGAGACTGCCCTGCGCCATTACCTCGTACAGATCCATGAACTCGGCGCGGAGCTGTCGGTTTCGGCCTCGCTCGCCGGTGTGACGCCCGAACTGCAGAGGCTCGCCGATCGGTCTGCCGACGGCAGTACACACCGTGCCGATGAACCGTATCGCCGCGCCCTGATCGGCGTGTACGCACGGCTCGCATCGACCTTGCACGAGCTCACCGGCACCGAGGCGTTGCGGCATGCGGTCGCGCCGCAGGCCGCCTACGCCGCCGCTTCGGAACTCATCGACGACCTGCACACCATCGAGCAATCGTTGCTCGGTCATCATGCGGGCGCGCTCGCGCGGGCGCGCCTGCAGCCGCTGATCCGCGCGGTGCAGGTGTTCGGCTTTCACCTCGCGACCGTCGACCTGCGCCAGAGCTCCGACCAGCACGAGGCGGTCGTCGCCGAGCTGCTGAGGGTCGCGCGCATCGAGGCCGACTACCCGTCGCTCGATGAAGCGCAGCGACGCGCGCTCCTGATGCGCGTGCTGAACGATGCGCGGCCGCTGCGCGTCGGCGCCGGTGCCGACGCGTCGACGTACAGCGAGGCGAGCCTGAAGGAACTCGCGATCTTCGACATGGCCAAGGTCATGCGCCGGCGCTACGGCGCCGAGGCGCTGCGCCACTGCATCATCTCGCACACCGAATCGGTCAGCGACCTGCTCGAGGTGCTGGTGCTCCTGAAGGAAGCCGGCCTCATGCACGGCACGCTCGACGCCGAAGCGAGCACCGAACTCATCGTCTCGCCGCTGTTCGAGACCATCGCCGACCTGCGCAACGCCGCGCCCATCATGCGCGAGTACTACGCGCTGCCGGGCATCGCCGACATGATGAGGCGCTCGGGCGCGAACGGGAGCAGCGGCCGCAGCGAGCAGGACATCATGATCGGCTACAGCGACAGCAACAAGGACGGCGGCGCGTTCACGAGCAGCTGGGAGCTCTACCGGGCCGAGCTCGCGCTGGTGACCCTGTTCGACGAACTGCGGGCCTCGCACGGCTTGCGGTTGCGTCTGTTCCACGGCCGTGGCGGCACGGTCGGGCGCGGTGGCGGGCCGAGCTACCAGGCGATCCTCGCGCAGCCGCCTGGCACTGTGAACGGACAGTTGCGGCTCACCGAGCAAGGCGAGGTGATCGCATCGAAGTACGCGCACCCGGCGATCGGCCGACGCAACATCGAGACGCTGATCGCGGCGACGCTCGAGGCCACGCTGCTCAAACCGGCGCAGGACGCGCCGCGCAGCTTCCTCGACGCGGCCTCGACGCTCAGCGACGCGAACATGAAGGCGTATCGAGACCTCGTCTACGAGACGCCCGGCTTCAGCGACTACTTCTTCAGCGCCACGCCGATCCGCGAGATCGGCGAGCTGAACATCGGCTCGCGACCGGCCGCACGGCCGAAGCCCGGCCAGAGCAAGCCGGTCATCGAGGACCTGCGCGCGGTGCCGTGGAGCTTCAGCTGGGGGCAGTGTCGCATCGCGCTGCCGGGCTGGTATGGGTTCGGCTCGGCGGTGGCGGCGTTCGTCGACCGCGACGCAGGGCACCTCGCGCTGCTGCAGCGCATGCACGAGCGCTGGCCTTTCTTCACGACCTTCCTGTCGAACCTCGACATGGTGCTCGCGAAGACCGACCTTGGCATCGCGCGGCGCTACGTCGATCTGGTAGCGGACAAGGCGCTCGGGCGCCGCATCTTCAAGCGCATCGAAGCCGAGTGGCAGCGCACGAGCGACGCGCTCGCGAACATCACCGGCGCGCGCGAGCGGCTGGCCGCGAATCCATCGCTCGCCAGTTCGATCGCGCACCGCTTTCCGTACCTCGACCCACTCAACCACCTTCAGGTCGAGCTGATGCGTCGCTCGCGCGCCTGCGAACCCGACGACCCGATCGTCGAGCGCCTGCGGCGCGGCATCCACATCTCGATCAACGGGCTGGCGGCGGGATTGCGGAATACTGGGTAGAGGGCGCGCCGGGCGATCCGACGGCCGGGTCGGACACGTCCTCGGCCGCCCGCTTCTTCCACGCCTCGTTTAGACGCGCTCGCATCGCAGCCACATCGGCGGCGAACGCCTCCATGGTCTTGCCGGACTCGGCGAGCTGGCGCCGCGCTTCGGCGATCGCACCGATCCGGTCGGTTCTGGTGGCGACGGCCACCTGCTTCGTCAAGACGTCGCAGCTCAACGCCTCGTCCGAGGACTCGAGGTCCTGCGCCATCGCGCCCAAGACGTTCGCCAACTGGAACAGGTCGTTCTCGCGCTGCGCGGTGGCGAGACGTTCCGGCGCGAAGCCGAGTTGCTTGCGCTGCACCTTCAGCGCGATGCCCCGCTCCATGAAGCCCGGCCCGTGGTCGAGCAAAGCCTGCGTCAGCCGTTCGCAGACCTGTCGCCGATTGCTGTCGACCACGTTCTCGGCTGCGCAATAACGGGCCACCCGCGTCACGTGGCTCGTGCTCGCCGCTTCGATGCCGATCACTTCGATCGCTTCCAGCCAGCGCTCGAGCGGATTGAAACGGCCCGCCAGCGACGCGTCGGCCCGTGCCGCCATGCCGCTCGCCTGGCCACGGTAGCTTATCGCGAGGCTGGCGCGGTACATCGCTTCATCGAGCCCGGCCGCATCGTGTCGCGCATCTGCTTCGGACGCCATGAACAGCCACGGCACCATGTTGTGCGGTTCCAGCTCGGCCCACTGCCGCGCGCTGATCGAAACGCAGCTGCCGATCTTCGTTGCGTCGGTGCCGACGCCACACAGGTGAACGGCCAAGCCGTAGATGTACGGGCTCCTGGTATCGATCGCTTGCCGAACCAGCGCGTCGTAGGCGTTCACGACGGAGGTTTTCGGCGGCGCCTGCGCGGCTTTCGCTCGCGCAAGGCAGGCCTCGTCCGCGTCGCACGAATCCGGGATCGCCTCCGTGCCGGGGCGCGCGGACGCCCAGGCATCGAACACCGCCGAGACGAGTCCGATGGCCTTGACCTCGGGGTCTGGATCCGCGAGCAATGCGGCGTGCATTCGTTGCGTCGCATCTTTCGGGAAGTCGCGCTGGCGTTCGAAGAACGCGCGTTGCGAAGCTTCAGTATCCGCCACGAAGCCGAGGCCGCAGATCTCGATCTCGCCACGATGGCCCGCCGCGCCGGGCGCGCTTGCCGGACCGGACGTCGACGCAGTCGCCCTGGCCCGCTCACGCTCCTGGGCGACGATGACGCGAGCCAGCAACACCTGACCCGGCGCGCTCGATGCAAACGCGGCTTCGGCCTGCCGTGTTCTTATCAACCCGACGAAGTACGCGACGCCGACGGAGATCACGAAAACCGCGAGGAGCGCGCTGAAGCGCCACCGTGTCCAACGGCGCGCCGGAGGTGAGTTCCGTGGATCGCTCACAACGCCATTGTGACGAGCAAGCCCGCTGTCGCCATCGGGCCGGCGCCCACGCTGCCGCCGCCGCTAGAGGACGCGCAGCATTCGCGTTTGCGGATCGATCTCGACCGTCGCCCCGTTGGGCACCGCCGCGGTGATGTCTTCGTCGAAACCAGCAAGCATCGTCAGGTTGCCGAACGCCGCCCCCTGCACGAGGATCGGATTGACCGTGTTGAAGACGATCGCCAGCGGCATGACGTCGCGCGACGCCATCTCATGCAACATCCATGCGCTGGCCACGCCGCCCTTGGCGGTGTCGAGCACCAGTACGCGACCCACATACGACTGGCCGGCGAGCTTGTGGCCGGGCCGCGAGAACACGCCGGCGATGCGGTCGAGGTCGTAGCGCGCGCTGAAGCCGTCGCTCGCCACCAAGGCGATGCCGCGCACCGGCTCGCCGATGGCGTGCCGCGCCTTGTATTCGTGGGCGGCGCCCGCCACGGCCGCGCCGTTCATGCCAGCCTCCCGGTTTCTGCCGCGTCCACGCACTGCTCCATCGTCGCCAACAAGGGCACGTACCCATAGCCGCCCAGGATGTTGACGAGCTTGGCGCTGTTCGTCGCCAGCCGCTTCCAGCCGTTGGCTTCCGCCATCTCGCGCGCATACGACTGGTAGAAGCACATGCCAGACATCACGTGGCCGCCAGCGGCCTCGATGCGCTCGGTGTAGCCCATGCGGTCCGAGTCTGGCTTGACCTGCGGGCTGGTCATCGCCAACAACGGCTTCAGCAAGCGCCGCCCATCGCACAACTCGGCGATCTGGCGCAGCTCGTAGAGGCTCAGTTGCGGCGCCGAAAAGACGACCACATCGACTTCATCAGACGTGGCATAGGCGCTCTGCAGTGCCTTGACGTCGACCTGCGTGATGCGACGCTCGACGCGCAGGCGGTCACCGCCGACGTCGGCAAGGCGGTTCGCCTCGGGAGTGATGCCGACCAGGTGAAAAAGGGCGATCGAGCCGAAGCTCGCCATGGCCGCGCCGAAGTGCTTCATGGCATCTGAACTCGGCGCGCCCTGCAGGCCCTCGACCACAGGTACCGACCAGTAATTGCCGGCGAGCTTGCCGATGACGCCGCCAAGCGCGCCCCAGTCGTTGAGCGTGGTCGGCGTCCAGTCGACCTGGAAGCGGACCGTGGCCTGCCGTTGCGCCTCGAGGTGGAAGCCGTAGCGCGGTGTGCGCCCGGTCAGGCCGGCCGACAACGCCGACGGGCCGCCTTCGAAGTTGGATCGCGCGCCACAAATCGAATTGGAATAGATCACGACGCCGGTGTCGCCAAAGGCGAGGTGTTCACCGCGCGTGGGTGCCTGGATCGTCTGGTAGTTGATGCAGGTGTCGGTCATCGAGACGCCGAGGCGGACGAAGGCGTCGATCGTGCGGCGCTCCAACGTCAGCATCCAGGGTGCGTGCTTGAGCACGCCCGATTTCGAGAAGTCGGTGCCGCGCGGGTCTGTGATGGTCGGGATGCAGACCCGGCCGCGGCCACCGTCGGCATCGGCCAGGTGTTCGAGCCAGCCGACGCCGGCTTCGCCCAGGCTCTCGGTGTCGGCCATGACGTGCGCCTGCGAAACCGGCACGAAGTCGGGCGCGCCAAAGAAGTCGCCGACCTTGATCTGGTGTTCGATGGCGATCTGCGCCACGCGGCCCATCGCGCCCGCCTGCATTGCCTTTTCTTCGTCGTTGAGCTTCATGTGTCGGTCGCTTCGCTGGTTTTGCGCGGTCTCACGGGTGTCAATGCTGCCGATGCCTCCCACACCGCCTCAATCGACCGTGACGCCGGCATCGCGAACCGTCTTGCCCCACTTCGCGATCTCGACCTTCTGGAACTCCGCAAAGCCCGTGGGCGAACCACTCGGCGCCTGCACGCCGACCTCGAGCAGGCGGTCGCGAAACCCCTTCGTCTCGACGATGCGTCGGGCTTCAGCCATCAGCTTGTTCGTGATCGCGGGCGGCAAGCCGGCCGGGGCGAACAGGGCCCACCAGGCGGTCGCCTCGAATCCCTTGAGGCCGGCCTCGTGCAGCGTCGGCACCTGAGGCAGCACGGCCGAGCGTTCAGCGCTGCTGACGGCGAGCGCGCGCAGCTTCCCATTGCGAATGTGCTGCAGCACCGATTGCACCGGGTCGAACATCAACGGGATCTGCCCGGCCAGCAGGTCGCTGACGGCCGGCGCGCTGCCCTTGTATGGCACGTGCTTCAGCTCGGTGCCGGCGGCCTTGGCGAACATCTCGCCGGTGAGATGGCCCGGCGTTCCGTTGCCGGCCGAACCGAACAGGACGCCGCCCGGGTCCTTCTTCGCGGCGGCGATGAGCTCCGCAACGTTGGTGTAGGGCGCGCCGGGGTTGATGACCACCGCGACCGGCGCAGAGGCGATCAGTCCGAGGGGGGTGAATCCAGTCGAGACGTCGTACGACAGCTTCTTGTAGAGCGCCGGGTTGATCGCATTGGTGCCGACCGTGCCCATCAGAAGCGTGTAGCCGTCGGGCGGCGCATGGGCGACGAGATCGGCGGCGATCGAGCCCCCAGCGCCACCTCGGTTGTCGACCACGACCTGCTGGCCGATCGCATCGCCCAGCAGTTGCGCGAGTGGCCGCGCGACGATGTCGGTCGGGCCGCCGGGCGGGAAAGGCACGACGAGGTGCAGCGGTTTGTTGGGGAATGCCTGTGCGTGCGCGCCCATTGGAAAAAGAACACCGGTCGCGCCGGCGCCGATCGCCTCGAGGAGGCGCCGCCTGTCCCTGTCTGTAGCTTTCATTCGACCTACTCCCCGAGTGCCTTTGACCCGGCGACTGTAGCTCGGCGGTCCGGCTCTCATCCGTTCGCGGACATCACCGCCCGACGGCCGATGCCGACGTGCGCAGAGAGCCGGCTGCAACGATTCTCTATCGCCCCGCGATCACCAGCGCTTCCCGAACCGCAGCCACCTGCCGGCGCGACACCGCGAGCCATTCGTTCACCGGCGCCATGCAGACGGCCCACGCTTCGCTCGCGTCCTCGGGCGTCTCGCCTCCCATGGTGCGGCGCTCCAGCGCGCCGACGGCGTGGCGTGCCACCAGCGCGTTGCGATGCACGCGCAGGAACCGGTCGCCGAGGCGCTGCTCGAGATCGGCGAGTGATTCGTCGAGCACGTGCGTGTGCGCCGCGGTGCGCAAGGTCACGTACTTGAGTTCGGCCTTCAGATACAGGACGTCGGTGACCGGCACGCGGACGACCCGACCGCGATCGCTGACGACGATGACCGGGCCGTCGGCAGCCGGAGCAGCCGCTGCAGTCGGCGGCGACAGCGCAAGCGAGCGCGCCACCTTGCGCATCGCCGCGTGCAACCGTTCGCGCTTCACGGGCTTGGTGAGGTAGTCGACGGCATCGAGATCGAAAGCCTTCACGGCGTGTTCTGCATGCGCCGTGACGAACACCACCGCCGGCGCCCTCGGCTGCGAACGCAACTCGGCCGCGAGCTGCGTGCCGTCGCGGCCGGGCATCTGGATGTCGAGCAGCATCACGTCGCATTGCTGCGTGGTGAGCCACACGAGGGCCTGCGACGCGCTCGCCGCCTCGCCGACCACTTGCGCGGCTGGTTCTTCGCATTCGTTGACGAGGCCGCGCAGACGAAGGCGCGCCAGCTCTTCGTCGTCGACGACGAGCACGCGGAGTTTTCTCGCCACAGGGCCTGGGTCGTTCAAAAGGTGGTGCATCACAACGCGTTATCGGCCACTCGGAACGGGATTCAGAGTGGAACCACGATCTGCACGCGGAAAACATCGCCAACAAGTCGCGTTTCGAACTGCGCCGCGACGTCGTGCATCAAGCGCAGGCGTTCCTTGACGTTGCGCAGCGCCATGCCATTCCCGTGCCGCGACGGCTGATCGGGCACGCTGTTGGCGATCGTCAGCACCGCGCGGCCCAGTTTCACGCGGGTGCGCACGCGGATCACGCCGCCCTCGGCCGACGGCTCCACGCCGTGCCGGACCGCGTTCTCGACGAGCGGCTGCAGGATCAGCGGCGGCACGCGCGCGTGGCCGGCGTCGGGGTCGAGCTCCCAGTTCACGTGCAGTCGGTTGCCGAATCGGATCTGCTCGATGTCGAGGTACCTCTGCGCGAGCGCGACCTCCTGCGCGAGCGTGACCGATTCGGCACTCTCGCTGATGGCGACGCGAAAGAGCTCGGCCAGGTCTTCGAGCACGGCCTCGGCACGCGTCGGATCGAGGCGGATCAACGTCAGCGCGGTGTTGAGCGTGTTGAAGAGAAAGTGCGGGCGGATGCGCGACTGCAGTTCGGCCAGGCGTGCCGCGGTCTCGGCCGGCAAGGTCGCGAGCGACCGCAAGTGGAGCCAGAGGTAAAGGATCGCCGACAGCGCCGCGCCGGCGAGCGCACTCGCCCGCCACGGCGCGCTCATGCCGCCGAGCAGGTCCGGCGCCAACCGCAACATCAGCCACGACGATGCTCCCCCGCAGAGCGCACCGAGCAAGAGGGCGAGCGCCCATTGCGCTGGCATCGGCAGGGTCGAGAACACGCGCTTGCTGGCACAACCGGCCATCAGCCACATCAGCACCGCCGGCAAGGCGATGCTCGAAGCGATGGCGACGTTGCCGAGCCACGTCGTGAAGTTGGCCCCGATGAAAGCCATGCCGATGCCAACCACGACGTGCACGAACAGCACGGCGCGCAACACCACGCCGACATGGCAGACGTCGAACGCGAACGCGGGCTCGGTGCGCGGCACCTTGAGGCCATCAGCCACGCTGAAGATCGTGGGGCCGAAGCCGGTCGAGCCGATCGCGCCGCCAGGCGTATCGACACGCGGTGTGCTCACGTGGATCTCGTCGTCAGGCATGGCCACGCTCGGGCACGGCCTGCACGGCCTGCACGACCCGCCGGCTCGAGGCGACGGGCGCCTGGCGGGTCGGCGCCGATAGAATCGTTGCGAGGCACATGCCTGGCATTGTCGTCAACCGAATCGCGCGTGCGCGTGGCACCGATGGCACGGGCCCGCTGAGCGTGCGAAGGCACACGCATGACGGAACGAGTTGCCGCGCCCCCTCCGATCGACAGCCGAGCCCAAACGCATGCAGGCGAACCAGTTCGACAAGAAGACCGAAGCCTGGTCTGCACTCTTCTCAGAGCCCACCAGCGAGCTCGTGAAACGCTATACGGCAAGCGTCGGTTTCGACAAGCGCCTGTGGGCCGCCGACATCGCTGGCAGCCTCGCCCACGCCGACATGCTTGCCGCCCAAGGCCTCCTTTCGGAGACCGACCTCTCGGCCATTCAGGCGGGGCTCTCGCAGGTGGCGCACGAGATCGATCGCGGCGAGTTCGAATGGCAGATCGGCCTCGAAGACGTGCACCTGAACATCGAGGCGCGCCTAGTGCAGATCGCAGGTGATGCGGGCAAGCGACTGCACACCGGCCGCTCGCGCAACGATCAGGTCGCGACCGACGTGCGTCTGTGGCTGCGTGACGAGATCGCAACCGTCATCGCGCTGCTGAACGGCCTGCAGCACGCGCTCGTCGAGCTCGCGGCGCCGCACACGGAAACGATCCTGCCCGGCTTCACGCACTTGCAGGTCGCACAGCCGGTGTCGTTCGCGCACCACCTGCTCGCGTATGTCGAGATGTTTTCGCGCGACGCGGAGCGCATGGCCGAGATCCGCGTTCGCACCAACCGCCTGCCGCTCGGCGCGGCCGCGCTCGCCGGCACCAGCTACCCGCTCGACCGCGAGCGCGTCGCACGAACGTTGGGCATGGACGGCGTGTGCCGCAACAGCATCGACGCCGTCAGCGACCGCGACTTCGCGATCGAGTTCACCGCCGCCGCGAGCTTGTGCATGGTGCACATCTCACGCTTCGGCGAAGAGCTGGTGTTGTGGATGAGCCAGAGCTTCGGTTTCATCGACATCGCCGACCGTTTCTGCACCGGCTCCTCGATCATGCCGCAGAAGAAGAACCCCGACGTGCCCGAGCTCGCGCGCGGCAAGGCAGGCCGCGTGGTCGGCCACCTGATGGGCCTGCTGATGCTGATGAAGGGCCAGCCGCTCGCCTACAACAAGGACAACCAGGAAGACAAGGAGCCGCTCTTCGATACCGTCGACACGCTGCAGGACACGCTGCGCCTCTTTGCCGAGATGGCGCCGGGCATCACCGTGAAACCGCATGCGATGGAAGCCGCGGCCTCGAAGGGCTATGCCACCGCGACCGACCTCGCCGACTACTTGGTGAGGAAGGGCCTGCCGTTTCGCGATGCGCACGAAGCCGTTGCGCATGCGGTGAAGCGCGCGATCGAGCAAGGCGTCGACCTCGCGTCGTTGCCGCTCGCGACGCTGCAGCAGTTTCATCCGTCGATCGAAGCCGACGCACACGAGGTGCTCACGCTGCGCGGCTCTCTCGCCGCGCGCGACGTGCTCGGTGGGACCGCGCCTGCGCGTGTGCGCGACGAGATCGCACGGCATCGCGCGCGGCTTCTCGCGATGCCCCGCGCGCCGCTTCGCGCCGATCGCGAACGGGAAGATTGACGGCCCCGGGTGCGCGGCTTGCCCCTGCCGACGACAGCCCACGCGCGTCGACCGGGCTCGCGCATCCACCCGCAGCATCACCTCGTAAGACCATGTCATGACCAGATTCTCGACCCTCACCCGCGTTCTGCTGCCGGTCGCGGTGGTCTGCGGCGCCGCGATCGTGCTTGCCGCGTGCTCGCCGCTCGGCACGCTCAACGCACTGGCCGCCAAGGACACCTACCGGCTGACCCCTGGCGTGGCCTACGGGCCTTTGCCGCGCCAGCAGCTTGACATTTACACGCCGACATCGGCCGCACCGCCCGGCGGCTGGCCGGTGGTGGTGTTCTTCTACGGCGGCACCTGGAACACCGGCGAGCGGGCCGACTACAGGTTCGTCGGCGAGGCGCTCGCCGCGCGCGGCGTGCTGGTCGTGGTGCCCGACTACCGGCTCTACCCCGAGGTGCGCTATCCCGAGTTCCTGAAGGACTCGGCGCTCGCCGTGGCCTACGGTCTTGCCGAAGCGAAACGGCTCGGCGGCGACCCGGCGCGCGTGTTCGTGATGGGCCACAGTTCGGGCGGCTATAACGCCGCGATGGTCGCGCTCGACCCGCGATGGCTTGCCGCGAGCGGCCACGCACCGAGCGAGCTCGCGGGCTTCATCGGCCTCGCCGGCCCGTACGATTTCTATCCGATCGACAACCCCGACGCGAAGCCGGTCTTCTTCCACCCGGACTACCCGCCACATTCGCAGCCGATCGAGTTCGCAGGTGCCGGATCGCCGCGCACCTTTCTCGGCGCGGCCATCAACGACAGGCTCGTCAACCCCGAGCGCAACTCCCAACAGATGAACGCCAAGCTCGCCGCCGCCGGCGTGCCGGTCACGTTGAGGCTGTACGAGCACGTGAGCCATGCGACGCTGATCGGCGCCTTCGGCCGGCCGTTGCGCGGGCTCGCGCCCGTGCTCGACGACACCGTCTCGTTCATCGAGAGCGCGCCGCCGAAGCGCTGAACCCGCGGGACCCGCGGCCACGCGTTGCGAGACGGCGACGCCACGGCGAATCGCGGCACCACAATCCTTGCCTGATCCTTCACGGCGGGCCAGCGGTTGCGGTGGCGCGCGCTTTCATGCTTCGCGCTTTCCGTTTTTTCTTCCCGCGGCTGTGGTGGCGTGCGGCTCTTGCGTGGCCCGCTGCGGCCATCGCGCTGCCGATGACCGCAGCGCTGCCGGCCTGGGCCGATGAAGCGGAGACGACCGCGCCTTCGGCCCACGCCCGCGTCGGCTTCGAGACCGTGCGCTTCCCGAGATCGACGCCGGGCTCCGGCCAGGAGCACGTGGGCCTGCTCGGCGCGAGCTACCTCGTGGATGTGAACGCGTGGCCAGGCCTCGCCATCGGCCCTGCGGTCTATGCCGCGATGACGGGCCACCGTGGCGGCTTCTACACGGTGGGCGGCGAGGCAGCGTGGCGATCGCGCGTGCTGGGGCCGATCGGCGTCGAGCTCGGCTTTTATGCCGGTGGTGGCGGCGGCGCGGGCGCGCCTCAGGGTGGCGGCCTGATGTTGCGACCGCACGCCGACCTGCTGTGGGACTTTGGCGGCGCCGCCGCCGGCGTCTCGCTCTCGCGCGTGAAGTTTCCTAACGGGCAGATCGACAGCACGCAGCTCGGACTCGTCGTCGACTTCAGCAGCGACTTCCGCTTCGTGCCGGCGACCCGCCTCGACACCTCAGCGCGCGCCAACGGCCGCGGCGGCATCGGCTTCGACCGTGTGCAGCTCGTCGCGTCGCAGTACCGCACGCGCGGCCCGGTGCGCCTCACCGACGGCACGCCGCAGCCGCGCGTCATCGGCATGCTGGGCGCGCGCGCCGAGCAGGCGTGGGGCCGCCACACGTACTGGGGCGTCGAGACGAATGGCGCGACGGAGCGCCGGGTGGCGGGCTATGCCGAATTCCTCGGCACCGTCGGCGCGGAGGCCGAAGTGCTGCGCCACCGCCTGACGCTCGGTGCCCGCTTGGCGCTCGGCACCGGCGGTGGCGGCGGCATCTCGGTCGGCGGCGGGCTGCTCGGCAAGGCGGCGGTGTACAGCGTGCTGCGGCTCAGCAGCCAGCTCGGCGTCGCGCTCGAAGCCGGCCTCTCGCGCGCGCCGCGCGGCGACTTCAGCGCGAGCCAGCTCGCTGCCTCGCTCGTGTGGGCGCTCGACGGCCCCGCCGGCACCGGCCCGCCCGAGAAGCCGACGCGCACCCACTTCAGCGCCGGCGCCCTGCGCTACGACGCGCCGCGCCGCAACGGCAGCACGCGTTCGTTGACCGCCGACGTGCTGAAGATCGACCGCTTCGTGTCGCGCAACGTCTTCCTGACCGGCCAGGTCCACAGCGCGTATAGCGGCGCCGCCGGTGGCTACTCGGCGGCCCTGCTCGGCGCGGGCTGGTACCAGCCGCTGGACGGACCCTTCCACGTCGGTGCGGAGCTGGCGGCGGGCGCGGCCGGTGGCGGCGCGGTCGACACCCACGGCAGCATCGTGCAAGAGACGGCCTATGCCGGCGTGCAGATCACGCCCGGCGTGGCGTTGCGGCTGCACGGCGGCCACATCCATTCACCGCGCGGGCCGCTCTCGAGCACGCTGATGGGGCTCACGCTGACGTTCACGTACGGGTTGTCGGCGGGAAGCCAGTGACCTCGACGGACCAAGGGCCGCTCGCAACGATCGATCGCTTTCCCGTGCCGGGCCGTCAAGCGCGTGGCCTTGGCGGCGGCGCGCCCGGTGCTCTCGGGGCGCTGGAACACGTAGACCATCGCATATCGCGCCCAGTTCGCCGACCCATGTCGGCACGGCGCACGTGCGCGAAGCGGCAGCGCAGCGCCGACACGGCGCGGCCAGCTCCATTCGAGGCTCTCCTGCAGCTTGCTGGTATCAAAGCGCACGAGCCGTGCTGTGCCTGGGATCCAGACCACCATCGACCTGACCTTCCGCAGGTCGGACGACTCCCCTCGAGCATGAGGAAGCGATCCCACGCGATGAGCAGATCCGATTCTGACCACGTGTTCGACGTCGGGCCAAAATGATTTTCTTGTTTGGCGATCAAGGCGCGGCTGGCATCGTTTCGCAAGGTTCCGTGTCGGCAGGACGCGTGTGGCCCGGCTGATGCGGGCTCGACGGGCCTTCACCACGCCGGCGGCAGAACCGCTGCGTTCGACAGCGGCGCCAGGCCCACCCTGAGCAGGTAGCGCTTCTTGTCGGCAGCGCCCGGCTTTGCGCTGGCGTATTTGAGATAGACCTGCAACAGGTCGAACTGCAGGGCCTTGGCTTCGCCGGCGTCGAGCCAGAAGTCGCTGAACCAGCCTTCGATGATCGCCGGCGCGTCGGGCATGAAGTAGTTGAATAGCTCGTCGGGCCGGCTTGCAGGTGCAATCATCAGTCGGCCATCGGCCTCGCGACTGATGCGAACGCCCCAGTCGCGTCCCTTGGCGCGCAGCGCATCGGCAAAACTGCGCAGGTAGATCGGCTGAAGCGACTGGCTCCATTGATCGACCATCGCCTCGAGCCCCTCCAGACCGGTCGCGCGCAGGGGCACGAAGAAGGCATCGGCGGTGGCGCGGTACAGCTTGACTGCCCGCCCGTGTCGCGAGCGCTGGCGGGTGACCTGCAGCAGGCCGAGCGCGATGAGCCGGCCGATGCGGTAGCACAAGGTGTTTAGGTTCACGCCGAAAGCTTTGGACACTTCGGCCGCCGAGCGCTCGCGCCCTACAAAGGGGTAGATGAACACGGCCTTTTTCGGGTCGGCCAGGTAGTCGGCAGCGACGCGGTCCAGCACCGTGACACATGCTGCTGTGGGTGGCGGCGACGTTCGCGGCGCGCTACTCGAATGGGGCGCTTTCACTTGCAGTAGGGCTCCGTCAAGAATAGGGCTTCGTCAAGAACAAATTGCGCTCGACCCGAGCGATGGAAAAATACGTACTGGAAGCTCGATGCAACGCCGTGAAGTGTTCAAGTATTTCGCCGCTGGCGCCACGGCCAGCGCGCTACCCGCGTGCGGTGGCAGCCCGGTTGCCGAGAAGATTGTCGCGCTGCCGCCCGACGTGCAACCTTATTCCGTCACCCGCCCCGCGCCGCCGACCTTGCTCAGCAAGCCGGCGGGCACCGCGTTTTTGGCGCCGCGCGCGCCCGCCTACCCGTGCTACGACGATCGCAGCACCGTGCTGCGAGACGCACAAGGTCTGTCGGATGCGTTCGAACGCTACATTCGCGCGTGGTTCGAAGGCCTCGTGCCCGGAGAGATTCCGACCGCCTTCCTCCCCCCCGGCATCAACCGCGACGACTACCCGCGTTTTACGCTTCGGCGCCCCGAAGAGGTTCAACCGCAACAGCAGTGGAGCCAGCGCGGGGCGCGGCCGATCACTCGCGATGGCTATGTCGGCTTCTTTCCTGATCCCAACGTGACCTATCTTGTCGTGCCGGCGATGTACCTGCCGTTCGGCAGCCGCGTGGTCATCGAAGGCGAGTATCCGCACGCGAGATTCTTCGACGTGCAGGTCACGCCCTCCTTCACACCCGAGAACTACCACTACGACGGCTCCATCGGAGTCGGCGAAGTACCGATCGTGGATGCCGACATCGATCCATTGCCAGGCAGCACGAACCCGTTTCGCGTGAGCGCCAACCGCTCGGCTTCAAACCGAAGCTATCGGGTTGTCCTGCAGATGAGCGTTGGCGATCCGGTCGGTTTAAACCCGGCGTTTCGGCCGCCCTATTTTCGAGGTGCCGGCAATGTGCGCCACGGCTCCGGTCTGGTCTACCAAGGAGCCTGGGGTGCGCCGCTGTCAGGCGGACATGGCCGCGGCCAGTGGGACACCGGCCAGCTCTGGCTGCGCTATTACGCACCCGATTCAGGTCAGGGCCCGCTGGCGGGTGTTGCGCTGCCGCGCGTGCACTACGAGTTACCCGATGGACGCCGCTTCTTCGTGCAGGTCGACACTGCGAGCTTCGACAAGCGCGTCAATCGCGTCGTCACGCTCGCGGCGTCGCCGCCGGTCGAGCCGAGCGACAAGCGGCTATCCGGCCCGACGCACGGCTGGTTTAAGCAGACCGGCATTTTCCGCATCGTTGTCAGCGGGTTGGCCATCAACACCGGCTGGGCCGGCCCCGAGTACGTGCGCCAGCTCGACAAGGGCGTGGCCAGTCGCGGCAGCGACCTGCCGCGCGCGAGTGCCTACGAACAGTCTGCCACCTCGGCGACCTACGTCGACTACATGAGCCGCGGCATGGAGCTGGGTGCGCACAAGGTGGTCGTGCTCACTGGCAAGTTGCCGACGCACCCACGCACGCTCACGGGCGAAGCCACGATGCGCGCCGGCGAAATGCGTTATTGGTCGATCGTGGGCTACGAGGTAACGAGTGGCCTGAGCTTGCTGAAGCTGCTCGACAAGGACGCCGTGATCGGCCTCGCGGTTCACGCCGTGATGGATGAAGAACTCGTGCTCGACGCACAACGTCGCTACGTCATCGTACTGTCGCGCCCCGAAGACCGCCCCCGCAACGCCATCGCTGCGAACGGCGTGACGTGGGTCGACTGGGGACCAAGCTCAGAGGTGTCGTGGACGCTGCGCTGGCTCACCGTCGGACCTGAGTGGACTGCGGGCAACGCACCCACGCCACAACACCTTGGCAAACAGGTCGACTGGGCCGAGGCGGATTTCGACGCGTCACTGATCGGCACCAACTCGCACACCGGCGCGATGGGTGAGTACCTGCCGAAGGTGCACTACCTCGACACCGTCGCATTCGTTGCACTGGGTAGCGCCTTGTCGGCGGATCAAATTCCGACTTGGATCTGACGCACCCTGTCACCCCCATCCGGTGCGCAACCGGCCGATTTCTACGCGCATACGCATTGAGCGGCAAAACAGGTCTGGCCGCGCTCGCGTACCCGCGCGACGACTTCGACCGACTGGTGGATTAAGGGCCGCTCGCGACGATCGATCGCTTTCCCCGTGTCGGGCCGTCAAGCGCGTCGACGAGGAGCCGCTTTCGGCTCGAACGGCGCGCGATACATGAAGAGCCGACGCCCGTCGCTGCACGCGTGAACGTGCGTCGGACGGAGTGACGCGACCTCAAACTCGAGGCTCGCGAGCCACGCGCCTGGTCGCAGCTCGTGCGTGGCCTTGGCGGCGGCGCGCCCGGTGCTCTCGGGGCGCTGGAACAGGTAGACCATCGCATACGGCGCCCAGTTCGCCGACCACATGTCTGCACGGCACACGTGCGCGAAGCGGCAGCGCAGCGCCGACACGGCGCGCAGCGGCCAGCTCCATTCGATGCCGTCGAGCTGCGCGGCCGGGTACTCGCGGTGCAGTTCGACCAAGGCATCGCCCATGCCGCACCCGGCATCGAGGATGCGCATCTCGTGCGTGATCTCGACCTCGTTCGCAAGGCCCGCGAGCGCGCCCGAGGGCGTCGGGAAAAGCGGCGCATCGCGCCACGCGTTGAGCGGATAGAGCACCAGTAGCAGCGCGAGCGGCAGCAGCCAGAGCCAGGGTGGCAGGCTGCCTGCGAAACCGGACGCAGCGAGCGAGAGCGGGAAGCCGGCCGCGAGCGCGACGCGGCGCCAGCGCGAGGTCGGCCAGAACGCCGATGTGGTGCCGAGCCCCATCGCCGACGCCACGGCCGTGATAAGCGGCACGCCGAACGCGACGAGGCCGTAGAACACGCCCCAGCACGCGCCCCAGACGAGCAGTGCGGGCAAGGGCCAGATCAGGTGCGGGCGCGTCGACATGGCAGGGGGAGCATCGCGCTTTTCAGGTGGCGCCGCGATTTCCCTCGCCCCAGCCCTCTCCCCCAAGCGGGAGAGGGGGCGATGCCCCCTCGGTTCTCACGAGCCGTCAGAAGTCGCGCAGCTTCACGCGCAGCCGCGCGATCGACTGGCTGTGCAACTGGCTCACGCGCGACTCGGTCACCTTCAGCACGGCCGCGATCTCCTTCAGGTTCATGTCGTGCTCGTAGTACATGCTCATCACGTACTGCTCGCGTTCCGGCAACACCTTGATCGCCTCGACCAGCGCTTCACGCATGCGGTGGTCCTGCAGTTGCGCGAGCGGGTTGGCGCCTTCGTCGGCGACATGTCGGTCGAGAAAGTCGTTGTCGCCTTCGGCGCCCGACATGTCTTCGAGGTAGACGAGCTGGGTGCCGCGCACCTTGCCAAGCAGCTCCTGGTACTCGGCGACCGCCAGGCCCATTTCCTTCGCGATCTCGCTTTCGACCGGCGCACGGCCGAGCGATTGCTCGAGCTTGTGCACGGCCGATTCGATCGAGCGCTGATGCTTGCGCGTGCCGCGCGACAGGTAGTCGTTGCCGCGCAATTCGTCGAGCATCGCGCCGCGAATGCGCTGCGTCGCGAAGGTCTCGAACTGCACGCCTTGCGACGCGTCGAAGCGCGAGAGCGCATCGGTCAGGCCGATCATGCCGACTTGAATCAAGTCGTCGATCTCGACGTTGGCCGGCAGCTTGGCGATCATCTGGTGGGCCAGACGTCGCACCAGCGAGCTGTATTGCTTCAGCGTCGCGTTGAGATCGAGCTGACCTTTTGCGGTGTACATGGAAACGCTCCGGGGAATCAATTCAGGTCCCTAGTCGACACGCCGAAGGCAGGCGTTTGCCGCTGACCGAGACCGCGAGCGGCGCCGGTGAAATGAATGTCGTTCAGGTCGAGTCGGTTCGCGATCAGCCGGCGCAAGGCCACGTCGGGCGCCGAGACGGCCGGGGTGGCCGGGTCGACGCGGGCCCAGTCGCGCACCACGGCGCCGAGAAAGTCATCCGCACAGGTGGCCAAGTGCAGCGCAATGCGATCGGCACGCGGCGACGCGCGGGTGGCGCCGAGCAGCAGGTCGTACACGACCCAGCCGGCGCGACGTTGCATCAGCTTCATCGAGCCGTAGGCGTGGGTCACGCTGGTCGGGTGGTCGTCGGCCAAGAGCAGCGGGCACACCGCGCTCGGCTCTTCCCGACGCGCCAACATGCGAACGAGTTCGGACGGCGACGCGTGCAGCAGCACCACGTCGCACTGCGGCGCGGCTTCGGCGATCTTCTGCACGAACGACTGGGTCGAGCCGGTGGTGTCGACGAACTTCAGCGGCAGGCCGCGAGCGGCCAGGTACGAGACCGAATCCGAGAGCGTTTCGATGCAATCGCGCAAGTCGAGCATCGCGAGCTCGCCGCCCTCGGCCGCCTGATCGGAGGCGTCGACCACCAGCGTGTGCAGCTCGTACTCGGCGAACGCGGTGCACAGCCGCTCGAGCATCACACCGCCGTTCTCGACATGCGGGTTGGCGACGACCGGGACGCAGCGCTGGCGCGATTTGGCGAACAGCTGGCGCAAGCCCTGGGCCTGATCGAGCGGTGGAGCGTGGGGCGATGTCATGGTGCGAGGAGACCGATGCGATGAAGTGGCGAGCGATCAAGCGATCACGGAGGCCGATGACGTGCTAGCCGCGCGCGGCGCGGTGAAGACGAGATTGACGTCGTTGTCGTCCATGCGATAAGCCGCGCTGCCGCCGCCGCGCAACGCGCGCTGGACCAGCGCCGAGGCCGACAGGCGATGCCAGTCTTCGGGCACGCGCTGGCCGTTGGCCACACCGATCACGCGCGCCTTGCAGCGAATCAGCGCATCGACCGCCGGCCCGAGCTTGACGGCTTCGTCCATCTTCGAGAGCACGACCGCGCGGCAGCTGGGCACCTTGTAGGCCACCAGCACGTCCTCGATGGTCTCGCCCTGCGAAGCGGCATTGATGACGAGCAGCTTCTGGATCGACGGGTGCGCGAGCATGTCCAGCAATTCCTTGGTGCGGCTGTCGCGCTGCGCCATGCCGGCCGTGTCGATCAGGATCATCTTTTTCGCCGACAGCAGATCGAGCAGGTCGTCGAGCGAGGCGCGGTCGTGCGCGGTGTGCACCGGCACGCCAAGGATGCGGCCATAGGCGCGCAGCTGTTCGTGCGCGCCGACGCGGTAGGCGTCGAGCGTGATCAGCCCGAGGTTCGATGCGCCGTACTTCGCGGCGAACGCAGCGGCGATCTTCGCGGTGGTCGTGGTCTTGCCGACACCGGTGGCACCGATCAGCGCGTAGGTGCCGCCCTGGTCCTCGATCGGCGTCTCGTTCTCGCCGGTGAGCAAGTTGGTCTCGAGCACGCTGGCGGCCCACGCCATCTCGTCGGCCGTGTCGGGCGTGAGGCTGGCGGCGATCTTTCTCGTCAGCACAGGCGAGAACCCGCAGTCGAGGAGCCGTTGCGTGAGGCGGGCCTGTGCGGGCTGGCGTTGCAGCTTCTCCATGAACGCGAGGGCACCGAAGCGCTCCTCGATCAGGCCCCGCATCGAGCGCAGCTCGTTCATCATGTCCTGCTGGTTGCGGCGCGCCATCGTCGCATCGGCGACCGGTTCCTGCGCCGCGCTCAGCAACGACGCGGCGGTGTTCACATGCACCGGGTCGTGCAGCATCGGCGGCTCGCGCAGTGCGTTCTTCGCAGCGACGCGCGGCGTCGGCGTCGGCGTCGCTGATGTCGCCGGGCGGTCCGTCAGGCGTTGCTCGAGGCTGCCGATCGCGTCGTGCGTCGTCGCCGCCCTGGTGTCTCGCGCCTTCGGGTCTCGAGCGGTGCGCGGCTCGGTGACCTTGCTCTCGCGCGGCGCACGGTCGGCCGCACGCAGTGCCGAATGCGCCATGCGCTGCGTCGCCTGCAGCAACGTGTCGGCATCGGCCTCGGGTGAGCTGACCGAGCGGCGCGCGGTGCGCGCCTCGGGATCCGTCTGCGCACTGTGCGTCAGCGCGGCATCGATCTTCGCCAGGGCCTTGGTGGCCGAAGGCGAGCGCTCGTGACGGGCGGGTTGTTCCGCGGACGTCGCGTTCAGCGCGATCTGGCGGCGCTTCAGCATGCGGGTGCGAACGTAGTCCTGGAACGACAGCGTACTCATCTGCAGGCGTTCGGCATCGTCTTTCGGCTCGCTCGCGCCGAAGTCGGGCTCCTGGCGACCGGTCAGCGCGTCGAGTTCCGTGACCGGGTGCGTGTAGGCCTCGGTGCCGAGGTGCTTGGTCGAATACTCGGCCAGCTGGCGCATGCCGTCCGGCGCCATCGCCAGCACTTCGACGCCGTCGCCGCAAGGCTTGGTCGACAAGATGACCGCGTCTTCCCCGAGCGCATCGCGAACGAGACCGAGCGCGTCACGCGAGGTGCGTGCAACGAAGCGTTTGACGTTCATGCGAGGTCTCCGGAGGGCAGGTCGGCATCAGCGCAGCGGTTCGTCATGTGGCCGCTCCGATGATCGAACCGATGCGGATCGAGTGGGTTTCTGGAATTTCGCTGTGCGAAAGCACCTTGAGGCGCGGTGCGGCACGCTTCAAGAGGCGTGCCATCGGCGCCCGGATCAGATCGGGCACCAGCAGGCAGGCCGGGTGCCCCAAGTCTTCCTGGCGCTTGGCCGAATCGGCGGCGCTTTTGGCGAGCGTGTCGGCCACGCCCGGGTCAAGGGCAGCGCCGTGCGGCGAGTTGAGGGCTTGCGAGACCATCCGCTCGAGCTCGGGCTCGAGGGCGATGACGTCGAGCTCCTTCACCGGCCCGTAGATCTGCTGGACGATCGAAGGCGCCAGGTGAACGCGGATTCGGCGCGCCAGTTCGGCCGGGTCGGTGACGGTGGCAGCGTGCTCCGCCAAGCACTCGACGATCGAGCGCATGTCGCGGATGTGGATGCCTTCTTCGAGCAGCAACTGCAGCACCTTTTGCAACGCGGCGATACCGACCATCTTGGGGACCACGTCTTCGATGAGTTTCGGGGCCAGCTTCGTGACGTGTTCCACGAGCTGCTGGGTCTCCACCCGCCCGAGCAACTTGGCGGCGTGCAGTTGCATCAAGTGTGAAAGATGCGTAGCGACGACAGTCGAGCAATCAACGACCGTAAAGCCGGCCATCTGCGCGGTCTCGCGCTGGCGCTCCTCGACCCAGGTGGCGGGCAGGCCGAATGCGGGGTCGGTGGTGGGCGTGCCGATCAGCATCGTGCTGGCGCCGCCGGGGTTGATGGCGAGCAGCATGCCGGGATAGGCTTCGCCTTCGCCGACGATCGCGCCGCGCAAGGTGAGCCGGTACTGGCTCGGCTTCAGCTCGAGGTTGTCGCGGATGTGAACCGGCGGCGGCAGGAAGCCGACGTCTTGCGCGAACTTGCGGCGCACGCCCTTGATGCGGGCGAGCAGGTCGCCCTGCTTGGCCTTGTCGACGAGCGCGATCAACCGGTAGCCGACTTCGAGGCCGAGCGTGTCGACCGGCATCAGGTCGTCCCAGCTCGCTTCGGCATTCGCTTCCGGCACCACGACCGGCGGCGGCGGCGCATCCTTCTCGAGCTCGGCGCGTTTCTTCACCGACCAGGCACCCCAGCCGAGACCAGCCGCGATCAACCCGAAGACCAGATGCGGCATGCCCGGGATGAGGCCGAGCCCGCCCATCACGCCGGCAGTAATCGCGAGCGAGCGCGGCGACGAAAACACCTGTTTGGTGATCTGGCTGCCGACGTCGGTGCCCTTGCCGACGCGCGACACCACCATCGCCGCCGCCACCGAGATCAGGAGCGCCGGGATCTGGGCGACCAGCGCATCGCCGACCGCGAGCAGGATGTAGCTGTCGGCCGCTTGCGAGGCCGAAAGGCCGTGCTGCGCGACGCCGATCACGAAGCCGCCGATGATGTTGATGAAGAGGATCAAGAGGCCCGCCATCGCGTCGCCGCGCACGTACTTCGAGGCACCGTCCATCGAGCCGAAGAATTCGGCCTCTTCGCCCACTTCGGCGCGGCGCCGCTTGGCTTCCTTCTCGTCGATGAGGCCGGCGTTCATGTCGGCGTCGATCGCCATCTGCTTGCCGGGCATCGCATCGAGCGTGAAGCGCGCGCCGACCTCGGCGATGCGTTCGGCGCCTTTCGTGACGACGACAAAGTTGATGACCACCAGGATCGCGAACACGATCAGGCCGACCGCGAAGTTGCCGCCGATCAGGAAGTGCCCGAACGACTCGATCACCTTGCCGGCCGCGCCCGCGCCGGTATGGCCTTCGAGCAGCACGACACGCGTCGATGCGACGTTCAACGACAGCCGCAACAAGGTCGTCAGCAAGATCACCGACGGGAAGGCCGCGAAGTCGAGCGGCTTCACCATGTAGGCCGCGACCATCATCACCATCAGCGCCATCGCGATGTTGAAGGTGAACAGCAGGTCGAGCGCGAACGGTGGCAGCGGCAGCACCATCATCGCGAGGATCATCACGACGACGATCGGCGCCATCAACGCGCGCACCTGCTTGGCGTTCGGGCCGAGCAGGCTCTGCAGCTTCTGGATCATCGGGTTCATTCAGCGGCCTCGTTCAGGGGCTTGCCGCCAAGCGTCGCACGCGCCGCCCGGCGCGCGCTTTCGCGGGCCGAGACGTGCTGGTCCGAATGCGGGTCGAGCTCGTCGGGCACCGGCAGGTCGGGCAACTCCGGCGGCAGCGGTGCCTGGCCGGCGAGGGCCGCGCGCAGTTGGTACACGTAGGCCAGCACCTGCGCGACGGCCGCGAACAACGCGGCTGGGATCTCGCGATCGAGTTCGGCATGCGCGTAGAGCGCACGCGCCAGCACCGGCGACTGCAGCACCGGCACCTTCGAATCCTTCGCCAGGTCGCGGATCTGCATCGCGATCAGGTCGGCGCCCTTGGCCACGACCTTCGGCGCCGACATGCTGCCGTCTTCGTACTTCAGCGCGACCGCGTAGTGGGTCGGGTTCATCACCACGAGGTCGGCCTTCGGTACCGCGGCCATCATGCGTTTCTTCGAGGTCTCGCGCATGTTGGCGCGGATCTTCGACTTGATCTCGGCGCTGCCTTCGTTCTCCTTGTTCTCCTGCTTGACCTCCTGGTGGCTCATGCGCAGCTTCTGCGCGTGCAGGTATCGCTGCAGCGGGTAATCGATGCCGGCGACCAGAGCCAACACGAGCAACAGCAAGGCCATCCCGCCCAGCATGCTCTCCGACGCGCTGCCGATTGCCACGACCAGCGGCATCGCTAGCGTGTGGGTGAACTCGTCGATGTGGGCTTTCAAGTAGAGCGCGCCGACCAGGCCGAGCACCAGCGCCAGCGCACTGGCTTTCAGCGTGTCGATGATCTGCGCCTTCGAGACCAGCCGCGTCACGCCCGCGATCGGGTTCATGCCGGCGAATTTCGGCATGATGGGTTTGAAGGTCCAGGTCCAGCCTCCGATCGCCAGGCTCGCGACGATCGCCGCCGCCGCCATCGCGAGCCCGAACGGCAGCACCACCGAGACCAGACCAAAGGTGCCGGCCGCGAGCCGATCGCCCATGAACGCCGGATCGGAGATCGCGGCGCGATCGAAGTGCAGCGCCTGCATCAGGTAGCGCTTCAGCCAGGCCGCCGCGAGCGGCGCGCCGGCGACGAGCATCACGCCGCACGCGAGGATCGCCGCGAAGTGGCCGAGGTCGCGCGAACGCGCGACCTGCCCGTCCGCGCGAGCCTTGTCGAGCTTGCGCGGGGTGGCTGGGAGGGTGCGGTCTTGGGAGGAGTCGGCCATGGCGGAGCGCAGGGTGGAGGCGCTTCGTCATTGTTCGCGGGCGGGTGCCAAACTTGAGGCCGATAAGGGCGGCGAAGCAGGCTTAATTCGGCGCCTTGCATCTGGCCGGCGGCGCAACGGTGTGGAGCTTCCGGTCCAGCGGCACGCTGGTCGCAACGACAAGCGGCGACAAAATCATGCTCACCGACGAAAAAGGCGGCATCGCGAGCGTGACGATTGTTGACGTGAACCAGTCGAACGGCGTGATTCACGCGATCGACCACGGGCTGTTGCCGAAGTGACGTGACCGGCGCGGCCCGGGCCGCGCATCGACATGAAAAACGCGCGCCGTGGCACGCGTTCTTCAGTGGCGGTCGACCCGCCGGCCGTCAATGCAAAGAGGTCTTTACGATGGCTGCGGCCGGCTCGGGCGGCGCGGGGTTGGCCATCGGGGCGGCCGCGGGGCTGCGGTCGGCGGTCGCCTCTGGCGTGGCCTCGGCTTCGAGCGATGCGCCATTGAGCAGTCGCTCTTCCGCTTCGCGGTTCATCACGATGATGCTGATGCGGCGGTTGATCGGATTCGTCGGATCGTTGGGCGTGAACAGGGTGCTCGATGCGAGACCTTTCACGATCAGCACGCTGCTCTCGGGCAGGCCGCCCGACACCAGCTCGCGCCGCGACGCGTTGGCCCGGTCGCTCGACAGCTCCCAGTTGCTGTAGCCGCGGTCACCGCCGCCGAACGGCTGCGCGTCGGTGTGACCTTCGAGCGTGAGGTGGTTGGGCACGTCGGCGAGCACTTCGCCGATGTCGTGCAGCAGTTCCTTCATGTAGGGTTTCACCACCGCACTGCCGCTGTCGAACATCGGCCGGTTCTGCTCGTCGACGATCTGGATGCGCAAGCCGTCCTTCGTCATTTCGAGGCGGATCTGCGATTTCATCGCGGCGAGCTTCGGGCTTGCGTCGAGCTTCTTCTCGATCTTTTCCTTCAATGTCTGCAGCTTCGCGATCTCGAGCCGCTTCTGCTCGGCCTGCAACGACTTGAGGCTGATGGTTCGCTTCGGCGCATCGATGTCGCCCTGCTTCACCTGCCCCGAGCTGCGCGTGAGATCGGCGCCGCCACCGCGCACCACGCTCGACGAATCACCCGAGCCACTGCCGCCGACCATCGAAACCTTGAGCGGCGCGTTGAAGAAATCGGCAATGCCCTTTTTGTCGCCTTCGGTCGTCGAACCGAGCAGCCACATGAGGAGGAAGAACGCCATCATCGCGGTCACGAAGTCGGCGTAGGCGATCTTCCAAGCGCCGCCATGCTTGGCGTGGCCGCCCTTCTTCACCCGCTTGATGATGATGGGCTGGAGCTTCTTTGAATCACCCGCCATGGAATTGGGCCCCCACGTCGCTTCGCTCCTGCCCCCCGAGGGGGCGCCTCGCGGCAGGCCCGGCGAAGCCGGTTCCTGCGCGAGTAGCTCTATCGCACCGTCGCTTCGCTTGGTGCGTCACCTTTGTTCGGCACCTTCGCTTCGCTCGGTGCGTCATTTCTTGCCTTTGACGTGGTTCTCGAGTTCGAGGAACGTCGGCCGATCTTTCGAGAACAGCACCTTGCGGCCGAACTCCACCGCCACCTGCGGCGCGTAGCCTTGCATGCTCGCGAGCAGCGTGGTCTTGATGCACTGCAGCTCTTTCGAATCGTCGTCGACCTTCTGTTCGAGCAGGCCGCCGAGCGGCTCGACCACGCCGTAGGCCAGCAAGATGCCGAGGAAGGTGCCGACCAGCGCCGAGCCGATCATGCCGCCGAGGATGGCCGGCGGCTGGCCGACCGAGCCCATCGTGTTGACCACGCCGAGAACGGCCGCGACGATGCCGAAGGCGGGCAAGGCGCCCGCCAGCCGACCGATCGCCGAGACCGGGCCGTGCGCTTCGTTGTGGTGGGTCTCGATCTCGCTGTCCATCAGGCTCTCGATCTCGTGCGCGTTCAGGTTGCCCGACACCATCATGCGGAGGTAGTCGGTGATGAACTCGACCACGTGGTGGTCGGAGCCCACCACCTTGTACTTCTGGAACAGCGCCGACGTGTGCGGCTCCTCGACGTCCTTCTCGATCGCCATCAGGCCCTCCTTGCGCGCCTTCTGGAGAATGTCGTAGAGCAGCGCCATCAATTCCATGTAGCGCGCCTTCGAGTACTTGCTGCCCTTCAGCAGGCCCGGCAACGCGGCGAGCGTCGCCTTCAGCACCTTCGGCTGGTTGTTGACGACGAACGCGCCCAGCGAGCCACCGAGGATCGCCATCAGCTCGGTCGGCAGCGCGTGGATGATCACGCCGATGTTGCCGCCGTGCAGGATGTATGCACCGAAGATGCAGCCAAGCGCGACGCCGTAGCCGATGAGAACGAACATGGTGGAGGGAGGTTCCGAATCCGTACAACGCGGGCGAAGGGGTGCCGGCCGCTTGGCGAGTTATCGGCCCGGCGCGGGCTTCACTTGAGTGTGCCCGGGCGGGTGCGCGGCGATCGCCGCAACTGAACCGGTTTCCCGTCCAGACAAAAAAAGGCGGGTCCCGAAGGACCCGCTTCAATGCACATCAGGATGTGCCAGAGGAGACAAGCAAGAAAACCCGTGAGCCTTGTGTATCGGCGCCCTTCGCCGAGACTTGAGCGCTGTTTGTTGCGGGGGTGCGGATCGCTGCCCTCACCCCAACCCTCTCCCCGAAGAAGAAAGGGAATTCATATCAGTGCAGCTGGATCGCGCCGCGTGCCTTGCCTTTGCCGGCACGGGCCGGCGGGTTGCAGAGGCCGCACGTGTAGTGCTTGGCGTTCTCGTGCGGATGCGTCACGAAGCTGCCACCGCAACCGGAGCACTTGGTCATCGTCAGCATGCCGTTGTCGACGAACTTCACAAGGCGCCAGGCCCGCGTCACCGAGAGCAGCGCTTCGAGGCCCTGCGCCGAGGTCTGCTCCTGGTAGAGCTGGTACGCCTTGATGACGGTGTCGATCTCGTCCATCTGCGCGACCTTGTTCAGATACTCGTGGATGTTCAGGAAGAGCGACGCATGGATGTTCGGCTGCCAGGTCATGAACCAGTCGGTCGAGAACGGCAACTGGCCCTTGCTCGGCGACTTGCCGGCCACCTCTTTGTATAAGCGCAGCAAGCGCTCATAAGACAGATCGGTTTCCGATTCCAGAACCTGAAGGCGCGCGCCGAGCTGGATCAGCGCGACCGCGCGGCTGATCTGCTTGGCTTCGGTGAGGATGCTCTTGACGCGCATGGTCAGGCGGCCTCTTGGTGGCGGCCAGCCATCAGGATGGATGCGTGCAGGCGGCTGGTGCCGTCGTTCGCGGCGCTCTTCCCGTGGTTGGTGAGCAGGCCCCAGACCATGTCGTCGTCCATGCGGAAGCGGCAGAGCAAGGTGTTGCCCGAGGCGATCTTCATCATCTGGGCCGGCGACAGCAGCGCGATCAGCGCCGAGCTTTCTTCGCTGATGCCGAGGCGGTAGAGCGCTTGTTCGCGGTCCGAGCGGATGAGGCTCTGCGCCAGCATCAGGTACGACAGGTTGGCTTCGCGAATTTCGGTGAGGATCTGGTCGGCGTTCATGTGTGTGTTCCCGGGTTCGATGCTTGTGGATTCATTTGAACTTCTGCGGCAACCTGTCGATATGGATGGCTGCAACGTGAAATGAATTGTGAAGAGCGGAGCTGGTGCCAAACATCAGGTCTGTTCTGTCGCTGAAGTCCAGCTTCTTCCATGCCGCGTGTCAGGGAACTTCTGACGCGTTGTGATCCTCGCGGCCGCGGCGTCGTGACAGTGCTGTCACATTGTTGCCGCCATGCCAATTGGTTCACGACTGCCGACTCGCCACACCATTGCGCAACTGGAGTCAGATGGTTTAGGCAGCTTCGGGAAAATTTCTTGCACCTGCTGCCTCAAGTTGCCAAACCGCCGACCCGATAACCAACCCAACGGGGATGAGCAATCAAAACCGGGGTCCGGAGTAAGCCACCCGATGTTTCGTAAAGGGCACAACCAATCGCCCCTTCAACGAGATCTGAGGAAGACGAACGCCGGGCGCAGTGGGCCTACGGTTCAAGCCGCGGGCCACTCGGGAGGAAACGCCAACCACGAGAGGCGCGACCGACCGGGCAATTTGCGGCGCTCATGCCGATAGTTTCTTCAACCGTTCAGGAGTAGTTTCAAATGGCTTATACGATCAACACGAATCTGGCCTCGCTCACCGCGCAGCGCAATTCGACCAAGAGTCAGAACGACCTTCAAACCTCGATCGCACGGCTCTCTTCGGGCCTGCGCATCAACAGCGCCAAGGACGACGCTGCCGGCCTGGCGATCGCTGACCGCTTCACGTCGCAGATCCGCGGCCTGACCCAGGCAGCCCGCAACGCGAACGACGGTGTGTCGTTGGCGCAAACGGCTGAAGGTTCCTTGGCGTCGATCACCGACAACCTGCAACGCATTCGTGAACTCGCCGTGCAGTCGGTCAATGCGACCAACTCCGCGTCGGACCGTGCGTCGCTGCAGCTTGAAGTGACCCAACTGACTTCGGAAATCAACCGCGTCGCCACGCAGACCGCCTTCAACGGCACCAACCTCCTCGACGGCTCGTTCGCGGCCAAGGTGTTCCAGGTCGGCGCCAACGCCAACCAGACGATCTCGGTCTCGAGCATCGCCAGCGCACGGACCACCGACCTCGGTGCCAGCTACGTCGCCACCAAGACCTCGACCGTCGCTTTGGCCGGCACGACCTTCGCTTCCGGTGACCTGACTTTGAACGGTGTCTCGATCGCCGCTTCCGTGGTCGGCCCGCTGGCTGGCCAGGCCGCGACCTCGGCCTACGCGATCGCTCAAGCGATCAACGGCTCGCAAGGCTCCGTGCTCGCCACGGCCAACACGACGTCGTACACCGGCGCCGCCGCCACGGCTGCAGCCAACAGCGGCTTGACCATCAACGGCGTTACCGTCGCCGGTGTCGGTGCGCAGGGCTCGGTCGCCGCACAGGGTGTCGCGAACGCGGCAGCCATCAACCAGGTGTCGGCAGCGACCGGGGTGACGGCGACCGACAACGGCGCCGGCGTCCTGACGCTGACCGCTGCGGACGGCCGCAACATCGTGGTCGGTGGCACGGTGACCAACACCGGCCTGACCGCGCAGACGAACTACGCGACGATCACGCTGTCGACGAACTCGTCGATCGCGGCCGGTGCCGACATCGTCATCGCTGGCGCGACCCCCGGCAACGGCGGCTTCGCAGCCGGCACCACGGCAGCAGCGCTCAGCGGTGTGTCGATCTCGAACGTCGACATCTCGAGCGTCTCGGGTGCCAACGCGGCGCTGGCCTCGGTTGATGCAGCGCTGAAGTCGGTCGACTCCAGCCGCGCTTCGCTCGGCGCGATCCAAAACCGCTTCACGTCGACGATCGCCAACCTGCAAACCAACAGCGACAACCTCTCGGCTTCACGCAGCCGGATCCAGGACGCCGACTTCGCGCAGGAAACCGCCAACCTGTCGCGCGCTCAAGTGCTGCAGCAAGCCGGTACGGCGTTGATCGCGCAAGCGAACCAGCTGCCGAACCAGGTGCTGCAGTTGCTTCGCTGATCGAGAGATAAGACAACACGCGCCTCGAGGCGCAGACCCTGAACGGTCCCTTGGGCCAGGCTTCGGAGCACACCTCCGAGGCCTGGCCCTTTTTGCATTTCCAGTTTCGAATTGAAGGGGGTTCTCGCCGCTTATCCGGCGCTTCTCGAACTTGAGCCTGCCAAAGAATGGCGCTACCAGATCTTCACGGGAAGACAGGAATCCGGGACCGGCGGTTGGTCGCTTGAACCGGACACGCAAAGTTTCTTTGGAGTGACCTCATGGCCCAGACCATCAATACGAACCTCTCGTCGCTGACCGCCCAACGCAACTCGCAGCGGACGCAGGGCGAACTGGCAACGAGCATCGCTCGCCTGTCGTCCGGCTTGCGGATCAACAGCGCGAAAGACGACGCGGCCGGATTGGCGATCTCCGAGCGGTTCACCTCGCAGATCCGCGGTACCAACCAGGCGGCTCGCAACGCCAACGACGGCATCTCGCTGGCTCAGGTCGCGGAAGGCGGACTGGCCTCCGTCGGCGACAACCTGCAACGGATTCGCGAGCTGTCGGTTCAGTCGGCCAACGCGACCAACAGCACGTCGGACCGCATCGCGCTGCAGCAGGAAGTCGCGCAGCTGAAGGCGGAAATCGACCGCGTGGGTCAGCAAACCCAGTTCAACGGCTTGAATCTGCTCGACGGCACATTCGCCTCACAACAGTTCCAGGTCGGCGCCAACGCAGGCCAGACGATTCAGGTCAGTGGCATCGCGAGCGCGCGAGCCTCGGCACTCGGTGCAAGCTACGCCGCATCGCAAACCTCGACCATCGGGTTGTCGGGCACCGCGGTGGTCACCGGTGCGCTGACGCTGAACAGCATCCCGGTCACGGCACCGGTCGCCGGTGCGCAAGCGGGCCAGGCAGCCAACAGCGCCTACGCGATCGCGCTCGCCATCAACAACTCGCAGAGCAACGTGCTCGCCACACCGAGCCCCACGGTGCGATCCACCGGCAGCGCGCCGACCGCCTTTGGCGCCGTCGCGCCTGGTGCGATCATCATCAACGGCGTCAACGTGCCGGCGTTCAGCGGCGGCATCGACGGGCCGACCCAGGGCACCGCCGTCGCTGCCGCCATCAACGGCATCTCGGCCGCGACCGGCGTGACGGCGACCGCGGACACGCTCGGCGTCGTCACCCTGACCGCGCCGGACGGCCGCAACATCCTCGTCGGCGGCACGGTCCCGACCACGACTGGCCTCAGCGCGGGCACGAGCTACGCGCAGCTCACGCTCAGCACGAGCTCGACGCAGCAGGCCACATCGAACATCGTGATCGGTGGCTCGGCGCCTGCCAGCACCGGCTTCTCGGCCAGCACGGTCGCTGGCACCATCACCGGCACCGCGGTCTCGAACATCGACATCTCGACGGTCGCCGGCGCGAACGCTTCGCTCGCGTCGGTCGATGCCGCACTCACCACCGTGAACAGCGAACGCGCCAAGCTCGGTGCGATCCAGAACCGCTTCACGTCGACGATCGACAACCTGCAGGTCAGCAGTGAAAACCTCACGGCATCGCGCAGCCGGATTCAAGACGCCGACTTCGCCGCGGAAACCGCCGCGCTGGCGCGCGCGCAGGTGCTGCAACAGGCCGGCACGGCGATGATCGCGCAGGCCAATCAGTTGCCCAACCAGGTCCTGCAGCTGCTCCGGTAAGACCCGATCGGCGTCCCCGCCTCTCGGGAAAGCGGCGCGGTACCGGCAACGGACCGCGCCGTTTTCTCATCGTCGCAGCGCGTTCAAGTTCAAGCAACGCACACCGATAACACGATGAGCGAGCGAACTCGCTCCAAGGACAGGACCCACGTTTCATGGCAACCGGAACCATCACGTCGGCCGGCATCGGCAGCGGACTCGACGTCGCGGGCATCGTCAGCTCGTTGTTGGCGGTAGAGCGCCAGCCGCTCAACAAGCTGAAGTCGACGGCGACGACGATCCAGACGCAGATCTCGGCCTACGGCCAGCTGCAGTCGCAGGTCTCGGCGCTGCAGGACGCCACCTCGCCGCTGATTGCGGCCACCACCTTCAGCGCGACCTCGTCGACGTCGTCCGACTCGAGCGTCGGCATCTTCTCGTCGTCGATCGCCCAGCCCGGCACTTATTCGATCAACGTCACCAAGCTTGCATCGGCGCAATCGGTGGTGAGCGCGGTCGGTCAATTCCTGACCCCGACGGCCGTCGTCGGCACCGGGACGCTGACGATCCAGCCGAGCAAGCCCGGGGCGTTGCCGATCGCCATCACGATCGGCGCGGCCGACAACACCCTCGCCGGGGTTCGCGACAAGATCAACGGCGCGAATGCCGGCGTCACCGCGACGCTGGTGACCGATGCGTCGGGCACGCGACTGTCGATCCAGTCGACGTCGACCGGTGTCGACAACGGCTTCACGATCGCCGTGGCAGACGCCGACGGCACCAACACCGACGCGACGGGCCTGTCGGCCCTGAGCTACGACGGCACGGTGACGAGCCAGCTCACGCTCGCGCAGCCGGCCGCCAATTCGGCCGCCACCATCAACGGCATTGCGGTGAGCTCGGCGAACAACACCTTCGACGGTGTGATCACCGGCCTCACCTTCACGCTCAACAAACTCACCACGGTCGGTTCGCCGGCGGTCGTGAACGTGACGCGCAACACCGATTCGATCAAGACCAAGCTGAACACCTTCATCACCGCGTACAACCAGCTCAACACCTTCCTCAAGCAGAACACGGCGTACGACGCCACGGCCAAGCAAGGGGCCCTCTTGCAAGGAGACGGCACCACGGTGGGCATCGAAAACCAGCTGCACGCGCAGATCTCGCAAGGCACCAAGGGCTCGGCGGTGTTCAAGAGCCTCAGCTCGCTCGGCGTCCAGTTGCAAAAAGACGGCAGCCTGAAGCTCGACGACACCAAGTTCACTGCCGCGGTCGCGAACCTGCCCGAGTTGACCAAGTCGCTGTCGAACGTCGATAGCGTGCAGCCGCTCAATAACGGCATCGCGAAGAACATCTACGACTGGGCCGGCAAGCTGCTGGCGTCGAACGGCGCGATCCCGGGCAAGACCGCGTCGCTGTCGGCCCGCGCGGCCGCCAATCAGAAAGACCAGGACTCGCTGAACGACCGCCTGACCGCGATCGAGGCCAGCCTGAAGGCGAAATACTCGGCGCTCGACAAGACGATGTCGAACGCCAACGCGCTGTCGAAGTACGTGACGCAGCAGATCACGACCTGGAACAAGAACACCAACTAACGCCTTGAAGCGTTCGGCCTTCTGCCGCATGAACCCGATGCGCCGCGCCCTTCGAGCAGGGGCCGCCGGCGCATTCTCGTTTGTGCCGCACGGGGCGATCCCCCTCGGCCAGCCGCTCGTCGCCTTGACCTCGAAATCGCTGTCCGGATCCCGTCAAACCCCCGCTTTCGTGCCGTAAAGAATCGAGCCAGCAGGTCGATAAACAAAGGCACCCAGCAGGAGTTTCGAATGTTCAGCAGCGCCCAACAACTCGGTTCACGCAGGCCCTCGGCCAACAACTACAAGGACGTGAGCGCGAGCACCTCCGTCGAGGGCGCGAGCCCGCACAAGCTCGTGAGCCTGCTTTACCAACGCGTGGCGAGCGAAATCGCGGTGGCACGCGGCGCCATCGTCCGCAACGACATCGCGGGCAAGGGCAAGGCCATCGGCCTGGCGGTGCGCATCATCGAAGAAGGACTGATCGCGCCGCTCGACATGAAAGCGGGCGGCGCGATCGCCATCAACCTGCGCGACCTTTACGAGTACCTGGTGCGCCGCCTGACCCTCGCGAACGTGAAGTCCGACGATGCGATGCTGAAGGAATGCAGCGATCTGACCGATGTTCTGCGTTCCGGCTGGGACGCGATCGGCGAGCAAGTCGACGGCGTTGCGCGGAAGTCCGCGTGAACGACGAACCAAGGCCAGAGGCCGCCCGCTGGGACACACCGCTGACGAACCGCTCTCCGGAGCTGGCTCGCACGACTACAGGAAATCGGACCATGAACTCGGTGCTGCTGAACTACTACGAAGCGATCGAACGGGCCAGCGAAGACATGCTGGAAGCCGCTCGGGTCGGCAACTGGGATCATGTGGTGAAGCTCGAAGGCGCGTGCGCCGTGCTGATCGCGCAACTGCGCAGCAACGCGGCCGAAAAGCAGCTGGGTGCCGACGAGGCTCAGCTCAAGTCGCGGATCATGCAGCGCATCCTCGTCAACGACGCCGAGATCCGTCAACTCGCCGAGCCGTGGCTCGAAGACCTCGACAGCATCCTCGCCGGCCGCCCAAAAACCCTGCACTGAACCCGGCGGCGAACGGTCGCCCCCCTGCGATGGAAACCCAGCCCATGCCGCTCGAAGCCATGTCGTCCGCGCCGGAAGGGCTCGATGACTTTCGCGTTTCCTCCGTTCGCGAGATCGCGCTCGTGCTCAAGCAGTTCTGCGACGGCGCCGAACCGGTGACGCTCGCCACCCCCGAGGGCCAGGTCTTCCGCAGCGCCATCTGGACGCTCGATGCGGTGCGCAGCACCATCGGCTTCAACGCCGACATGTCGGACCCGGTGCTGCAGGAGCTGCTCGAGCGCAACGAAGCGGTCGTGGTGGGCTATCTGGCGAACGTGAAGATCCAGTTCGAAGTGACCGGCCTGGTGCTGGTGCATGGCAGCCGCGCGAGCGTGCTCACGTGCGCCTTCCCCCGCGAGATGTTCCGCTTCCAGCGCCGC
The DNA here is from genome assembly GCA_965246805.1 of Caldimonas sp. GTDB lineage: Bacteria > Pseudomonadota > Gammaproteobacteria > Burkholderiales > Burkholderiaceae_C > Schlegelella_A. The sequence continues at coordinate 126,596 of CBDFFO010000008.1, forward strand.
AACGCCTACCGCGTGCGGCCGTTGATGCGAACCGCGCCGGTGGCCCACCTCTTTCACGACGCCTTCAGCCCCGACGAGGTCAAGCTGCGCCTGATCGATGTCAGCATCAGCGGCTGCGCGCTGTTCCTGCCCGAGTCGTTCCAGCCGCCGCAGCTCGGCCTCTCGGTCGACCGCGCCGCGATGGATTTCGACACCGACACGCGTTTCCACGTGAACCTGCGGCTGGCGCACGTGAGCTCGCTCACCAGCGGCGCCGGCGGCATGCGTCTCGGCTTCGAATTCGTGCGGGCGAGCGGCGACGCGTTGCGCGCGTTGCAACGCTTCATTGACCGCACGCAAAAGCGCGGCAAGCTGATGGCGTTGAACTGACGGGCCCGCGGCCGGCCGGCGCTTGCGCCGCAACGCTGCGGCGCATTCAATGAGGCGGCAGAGCCGCCGCCGCTGGCTAGCGCCCTTCGGAGGCCGACATCCAGCTGCCCTGCTCGGACGTGCTCAGCAACTGGTCGACCTTCAGCGAATAGCGGCCGTTCGAGGTTCCATAGTGGCAATCGAAGAGCGGCACGCCCGAGATCTTGGCCTGGATCATCTGCTTCAGGTCGAGCTCGATGAAGTCGCCCGGCTTGAAAGAGAGCAACTGTTCGACGGTGGCCGGCGCGCGCGCGAGCTCGGCGACGATCTCGACCTCGGCCGGCTGGATCTGCGACTTCAGCAGGTTGACCCAGCGCCGATCGGGCTCGCCTGAATCGCCCTGCATCGTCGAGTACAAGACGTCTCGAATCGGCTCGAGCGTGGAATACGGAATGCAGATGTGGATCGTGCCCGAGCTCTCGCCGATCTCGAGCGTGAACGAGGTCGAGACGATGACCTCGCTCGGGCTCGCGATGTTGGCGAACTGAGGCAACATTTCCGAGCGCGTGTACTCGAGGTCCAGCGGATAAATGCCGCGCCAAGCCTTCTTGTATTCGGCGCAGATGCAATCCACCAGCCGCGTGATCACGCGCTGCTCGGTGCCCGAGAACTCACGCCCCTCGATGCGTGTGTGGTACTTGCCGATGCCGCCGAAGAGGGCATCGATCACCGCGAACACCAGCGTCGGCTCGCACACCACGAGGCCCGAGCCACGCAGCGGTCGCACGTTCATGATGTTGAAGTTGGTCGGGACGACGATCTCGCGCAGGAAGTTGCTGTAGCGCTGCACCTTGATCTCGTTCTGCGAGACGTCCGGGCTTTTCCGGATCAGGTTGAAGACGCCGAGCCGGATGTTGCGCGCGAACCGCTCGTTGATGATTTCCATCGTGGGCATGCGCCCGCGAACGATGCGTTCCTGGCTCTGCAGGTTGTACTCGCGCACCGGGCCCTCGGCCGCGGCGGCGGCCTCGGCGGCGGGAGCGTCGCCGGTGATGCCCTGGAGCAGCGCATCGACCTCGTCTTGGGAAAGGATCTGGTTCGTCATGTGGCGTCAAGTGTCGCGCCGCACCGGTCGTTCGCATCGCCCGATAACCACCTCATTCGAGACTCAGTTCATTCCTGCACGGTATTCGTCGCTGGCGCGCGCAGCCGCGCGGCCCACCGCGACGAACGGTCAAGTTTGGCGCCGGCAGACCGAAAAAAGAAGTCACGCGTCGCGCCGGTCACCCAAGGACATCCATGAGCAATTCCACGTTGAGATTTTTGGTCGTCGACGATTTTTCGACGATGCGTCGCATCGTCCGCGGCCTCTTGAAAGAAATGGGCTGCGAGAACGTCGAGGAGGCCGAGGACGGCGCTGACGGCCTCGCAAAGCTCAAGGACAACGGCCCGTTCGACTTCGTGGTCTCCGACATCAACATGCCGAACATGAACGGCTTCGAGATGCTGAAGGCGATCAAGAGCGACCCGGCGTTGAAGCACCTGCCGGTGCTGATGGTGACGGCCGAAGCGCGCAAGGAAGACATCGTGCTTGCCGCACAGACCGGGGCTGCCGGTTATGTCGTCAAGCCGTTCACGAAGGCCACTTTGGAAGACAAGGTGAGCAAGATCATGGCCAAGCTCGCCGCGACCGCCTGAAACGACACGAGACGCCCACATGAACATGGATCAAGCGGCCGTGCTGGCCCAGCCCGCCGCGCCGGGCGCTACCTCGGAACTGTTCCAGCAGATCGGCGTCATCACGCGCCAGCTGCACGACACCCTCGCCGCGCTCGGCGTGATGCCGCGGCTGCAAGCGGCCGCCGAAGGGCTGCCCGATGCGCGCAGCCGGCTCACCTACATCGCGAAGAAGACCGGCGAGGCCGCCGAAAAGGTGCTGAATTCGGTCGACCAGGCCAAGCTCGAACACCGCGCCATCAGCGACGCGACGCGCCGGATGGCCGATGCGATGGTCGAGAACCCGGTCAAGGCGGTGGCGAGCGGCGCCGTGATGAATTTCATGCGCGACGTCGAGGCCTCGACCGGCCGTATCGACGGGCACCTCACCGACATCATGATGGCGCAGGACTTTCACGACCTGACCGGCCAGGTCGTCGCCAAGGTGGTCAAGCTCACCACCGAACTCGAGGACAACCTCGTGAAGCTGCTGGTCCAGGCCGCGCCGCAGGAGCTGCACGCCGCGGGTGCGCCGGCACCGGTCGAGACCGGCGCGCTGAACGGGCCGGTCGTCGACCCGGGCGCGAGCAGCAACACGGTCGCGAACCAGAACGAGGTCGACGACCTGTTGGCGAGCCTCGGGTTCTGAGCGCCACGCGTTGGCCGCGCGGCCCGCACCGAAGCGCAAGGCCCTTTCTGGCGATGCAGCGATGCTGAAGAAGATCCGAGTCGAGCAACTGACGGTGGGCATGCACCTGCACGAGCTGTGCGGGCCGTGGCTCGCCCATCCGTTCTGGAAGAACCGCTTCGTCATCAAGGACGGGGTCGAGCTGCGGAAGATCGCCGCGAGCGACGTCACCGAGTGCTGGATCGACGTCGAAAAGGGCCACGACGTGGCCGACCCGGACGCGGTACGGGCCTCGCCGCTCTTCACGCACGGCTATTTCGGGGCGCGAGCGCAGCCGGGTCCGGCGCACGGCGACGCGGCCAAGGCCCCCGACGCCGCGGTGGCGCCGAGGAACGCGCCCTGCAGCATTCACGAGGAAGCGAGCCGCGCCGCGGCGGTGGTGCGGCGCTCGAGAGTAGCGGTCGAGGCGATGCTCGGCGACGCCCGCATGGGTCGTGCGCTCGACACCGAAAAGTGCCTGCCGCTCGTCAACGACATCACGGCCTCGGTGTGGCGCAACCCCGACGCCCTCATCAGCCTCGCCCGCCTGAAGACGCACGACAGCTACTCGTTCATGCACTCGGTCGCGGTCTGCGCGCTGATGGTGGCACTGGCGCGCCAGCTGGGACAGGACGAAAACCAGGCGCGCGAAGCCGGTCTCGCCGGCCTGCTGCACGACATCGGCAAGGCCGTGATGCCGCTCGACGTGCTCAACAAGCGCGGCGCGCTCACCGACGCGCAATACCGGCTCATCCAGACGCACCCCGAGCGCGGCGCCGAGATCCTTGCCGAGGGGCACACGCCAAACGCACTGGCGATCGATGTCGCGCGCCACCACCACGAGCGCATGGACGGCGCGGGCTACCCCGGCAAGCTGCCGGCCGAGCACCTGAGCCTGGTCGCGCGCATGGGGTCGATCTGCGATGTGTACGACGCGATCACGTCGAACCGCCCGTACAAGGGCGGCTGGGACCCGGCCGAATCGATCGCGCGGATGGCGGCCTGGGGCGAGGCGGGGCAGTTCGACATGCAGCTGATGCGCGCCTTCGTCGAATCGATCGGCATCTATCCGGTCGGCTCGCTGGTCCGGCTGCAGTCGGGTCGGCTCGCGGTCGTGGCTGAGCAGACGGCCGCTTTCGCGCTGGCGCCGCAAGTGAAGGTGTTCTTCTCGACAGTCCGCAACATGCCGATCGCCGTCGAGTTGATCGACCTCGCGAGGCCGGGTTGCAACGACGCCATCGTCGCGCGCGAATCGAACGAGGAATGGCAGTTTCCGCACCTCGCCGAAATGCTCGCCGGTGCCGAGCTGGTGCGCGCGAGCACGAAGCTCACGGCGCGCTGATGGCCTGCGCCGACGCTCCGTGGAAATGACCGGTTTCTGCATGCCTCAGCCGACGATCAACCGAATCGACAACCACCATCATCCGGCATGAGCGCAGTTCGGTCTTCCGTCCAGGCATTGCCGTCTTCCGAGAACGCGCGGGTGGCCGAATTCAGTTTCGGCCCGGCCGATTTCGAGCGGGTGCGCCAGCTCATCTTCCAGAAGGCCGGCATCAGCCTGCATGCGGGCAAGCAGGCCATGGTCTACAGCCGGCTCTCGCGCCGGCTGCGCGATCTCGGCCACGGTTCGTTCGCGAGCTACCTGCAATGGCTCGAGAACGCGCGCGGCCGAGAAGCCGAGATCGAGTGGCAGGAGTTCATCAACTGCCTCACCACCAACCTCACGTCGTTCTTCCGCGAAGGCCATCACTTCCCGGTGCTGGCCGACGTGCTCGCGGCGCGCAAGAGCCGGCCCACGCGCATCTGGTGCAACGCCGCGTCGACCGGCGAGGAGCCTTACTCGCTCGCGATGACCGTGATCGACACGCTGGGTGCCGACGCGAACGTAGCGATCTTCTGCAGCGACATCGACACGAAGGTGCTCACCACCGCCGGCCGCGGCGTGTACCCGGCCGAGTCGCGCGGGTTGAGCCCGGAGCTGTTGAAGCGCCACTTCCTGCGTGGCTCGGGTGCGAACGCCGGTTCGATCCGTGTCAAGCCGGAACTGCGCAAGCTGGTGTCCTTCCACAGCTTCAACCTGATGGACGCGCGCTGGTCGCTCGGCGAACCCTTCGACATCGTGTTCTGTCGCAACGTGATGATCTATTTCGATGCGCCGACGCAGCGCAGCGTGCTCGAGAAGATGCACGCGGCGATGGCACCGAAGGCGCGGCTCTTCGCCGGCCACTCGGAAAACTTCAGCGATTCGAAAGACCTGTTCGTGCTGCACGGCAAGACCGTGTACGACCGGGTCTGACGGCGCGCCGTGTCGCCACGCCCCGCAATGCAAACCAGATCGGAAGCCCGTGCGCCGGGCAGCAGCGCCGAGGGCGGGCGCGACCCGTCGCGGCTCGCGCGTCTGAAGGGCGCGCCGCGCAAACCCGGTGAAGCGTCGTTCTTCTGGTACGAGGCCCATTTCCAGAGCGAAGCGGTGAAGGTGTTGCCGGGCGAGTACTTCGTTGCCAACACCGACATCCTCGTCATGACCACACTCGGCTCGTGCATCGCCGCCTGCCTCTGGGACCGCGCGGCCGGCATCGGCGGCCTCAACCACTTCATGCTGCCCGAAGGCGACGGCGACAACGGTCGCTATGGGGCGTACGCCATGGAGCTGCTCATCAACGAGATGATGAAGCTCGGAGCGTCGCGGCTCTCGCTCGAAGCCAAGGTGTTCGGCGGCGGCCAGGTGATCTCGGGCATGGAGACCATGAACGTCGGCGAACGCAACACGCGCTTCGTGATCGACTACCTGCGCACCGAGCGCATCCCGGTCGTCAGCAAGGACGTGCTCGACGTACACGCGCGCAAGGTGTGTTTCATGCCGAGGAGCGGCAAGGCGATGGTGAAGCGGCTCGCCTCCACCAACACCACGTTGCTCGCCGATCGCGAGCGCGCCGCGCGCGCCATCGACGCCTCGAGCGCGGCGAGCGCGATGGGTGGCGGTTCGGTCGACCTGTTCTGAGTGCTTCCGCAACTCCCTGTTCGAACTCATACCGACGAAAGACTGGTCATGGCGAAGACACGTGTGGTGGTGGTGGACGACTCGGCGCTGGTGCGCGGCCTCCTCGGTGAAATCATCAACCGGGAAGTTGACATGCAATGCGTGGGTGCCGCTTCAGATCCGCTGGTCGCACGCGAGATGATCCGCGACCTGAACCCCGACGTGATCACGCTCGACATCGAGATGCCGCGCATGGACGGCATCGACTTCCTCGGCAAGCTGATGCGCCTGCGGCCGATGCCGGTGGTGATGGTGTCGACCCTCACCGAACGCGGCGCCGAGGCGACGATGCGCGCGCTCGAACTCGGCGCGATCGACTTCGTCGCGAAGCCGAAGATCGGCGTGGCCGATGGGCTCCGCTTGCTCGCGGCCGACATCACCGACAAGATCCGCATCGCTTCGAAGGCGCAGGTCAGCAAGCCGGCGCAGGCGCCGAGCGCGCCGAGCAACGCCTCGTCGACACCGCTCGGGCGGCTCTCGACCGAAAAGATCATCTTCATCGGAGCGTCGACCGGTGGCACCGAAGCCACCAAGGAAGTGCTGATCGAACTGCCCGCCGACGCGCCCGCGGTGATGATCACGCAACACATGCCGCCCGGCTTCACGAAGAGCTACGCGGCGCGGCTCGATGGCCTTTGCCGCATCCACGTGCGCGAAGCGGCCGATGGCGAGCGTGTGCTGCCGGGCCACGCCTACATCGCCCCCGGTGGCCTGCACATGAGCGTCGAGCGGTCGGGTGCCAACTACATCGCACGCGTCCGCGACGGCGAGCCGGTGAACCGGCACAAGCCGTCGGTCGAGGTGCTGTTCCTTTCGGCGGCGCGCGTCGTCGGTCCGAACGCGTTCGGCGTGATGTTGACCGGCATGGGCGCCGATGGCGCGAGCGCGATGAAGGTGCTGCGCGACGCCGGCAGCTGGAACGTCGCGCAGGACGAACACAGCTGCGTCGTGTTCGGGATGCCGAAGGAAGCGATCGCCGCCGGCGCCTGCCACGAGGTGCTGCCGCTGAAAGCGATCGGCCCGCGCCTGATCGAACGGCTGCGCAGCACCGCCGGCGCGGTGTCGAACCGCCTGTGATGCGACCACGCACCACCATGACCCGTCGTTGTGCACATCCGGCTGCTGCGCGCACGTCGGCCTGCGCGGTTCCGCTCCAGTTCGAGGGCAACGGGCCGATACCCCACACGAGCGACGCCGCGGCGTCGCCAGACGAGCCGGGGCCTCGTGCCGTGAACTTCGGCCAGCCCGACCTTTCCTCGGGAATCCAACGATGCCGTTGAACAACGCCAGCACTCCGATCGGCATGCCGCTCGCCGCGGCCGCCGATCTGCAGGACAACCTGCTGATGGTGCAGAACGATCTCGAGCGCCTGCAGACGCTGCTCGCAGAAGCTTGCGACACACTGTTGGGCGGCTTCCTGGCGGCTTCGCAGCTGCTGCGCGCAGCCGGCGACGCGCCGCTCGTGACGGCGGCCTCGATCGAGCGCGCGGTCGAGGAGCTCGCGAGCGCCGTCACCGCGCTGCAGTTCCAGGACATGGCGACCCAGCTCATCGCGCACACCCACCAACGGCTGCGCTATTGCACAGACCGGCTCGCGAGCGACGTGTTCGTCTCTGACGACCACGACGAGGACGACGGCGTCGCCCTGGTCGCCGCACCGCCGCATCGACCCAACCCCGTGACCCAGGACGAGATGGACGCGGGCTCGGTCTCGCTCTTCTGACGGCGAAGCCCGCCGCCCACTTGCAATCGCATTCCACCAAGACCACCGCCTGAACGCGTTCGGAGAACACCCCATGACATCCATCCTCGCCGTCGACGACTCGGCCTCCATGCGCCAGATGGTGTCGTTCACGCTGAAGAACGCCGGCTTCAACGTGGTCGAAGCGGTCGACGGCCAAGACGCGTTCGAGAAGTCGAGCAGCCGCGACTTCGATCTCGTGCTCACCGACCAGAACATGCCACGCCTAGACGGCATCTCGCTCACGAAGAAACTGCGCGAGAGCCCGAAGTTCAAGACCACGCCGATCCTCATCCTGACGACCGAGTCGAGCGACCAGATGAAGCAGGCCGGCAAGGCCGCCGGCGCGACCGGCTGGCTCGTCAAGCCGTTCGACCCGGCCAAGCTGATCGAAGTCATCAAGAAGGTGGTCCGATGAGCGACACCACTGCCAGCACGGGCGCCGACGCCGGCTTCGACCTCACGCAGTTCTACCAGGTCTTCTTTGAGGAAGCCGGTGAGAACCTGGAGCGCATGGAGCAGCAGCTGCTCGAGATCGACATCGAATCGGCCGACGACGAGGAGCTCAACTCGATCTTCCGTTGCGCGCACTCGGTGAAGGGCGGCGCCGCCACGTTCGGTTTTGCCGACGTGGCCGAGCTCACGCATCAGATGGAGACGCTGCTCGACAAGCTGCGCCGCCACGAACTCGCACCGAGCGCGCCGATGGTCGACGTGCTGCTGCAAAGCGGCGACGCGTTGAAAGCGATGCTCGCGCGGCACCAGAACGGCGGCGAAGGCGAACTCGTCGACACGACCGCGCTGCTCGCAAGCATCCGCTCGATGTCGAGCGGTGGCGCGGCGGTTGCCGCGGCGGTGCCGAAGCAGGCTGCGCCGCTGCCCGCCGCTGCGATACCCACCGCGCCCGCCACCCCCGCCTCGGCCGAGCGCGAGATCGAACTCCTGCTCGGCCCGCTCGGCGACATGGACAACGCGACCAGCATCGTCGAGCTCTTCAGCGAGATCGATGGCCTCGGCAAGATCGAGGCGATCGACGGCGGCCAGCCCGCGGACGGCATGCGCCGCTTCAAGATCACGACCGAGAGCAGCGACGACGACCTGCTCGATCTCTTCACCTTCCACGTCGCGCGCGAACAGGTGACGCTGTTGCCGATGAGCGCGGGCTACGGCTTCCACGCCGGCGCACCCGGCGCGCCGGCGGCACCCGACGGTGATGCGAGCTTCGGCTTCTTCGAGAACGCACCCGGCGCCCCGAACCCGGACGGGGTGCCCGGAGCTGGCGGCGGCGGCGCCGCGACCAAGGCCGCGCCAAAGGTCGTGAAGGCGTCCGCGCCAGCCGCAGAGGCGGCGACCTTGCGCGTCTCGGTCGAAAAGGTCGACCAGTTGATCAACCTCGTCGGCGAGCTCGTCATCACGCAGGCGATGCTCGCCGAGACCTCGGCCAAGGTCGACCCGGCGCTCTACCAGCAGATGGCGGCGTGCCTCGCCGACCTGAACCGCAACACGCGCGACCTGCAGGAATCGGTGATGTCGATCCGCATGATTCCGATGTCGGTGGTCTACAGCCGCTTCCCTCGCATGCTGCGCGAACTCGCGGCCAAGTTGACGAAGAAGGTCGACTTCGTGACGCAGGGCGAGGCGACCGAGCTCGACAAGGGACTCGTCGAAAAGATCACCGACCCGCTGACGCATCTGGTGCGCAACTCGTGCGATCACGGCATCGAGCTGCCGGCCGAGCGGCTCGCACGCGGCAAGCCCGAGACAGGCACCATCACGCTCGCGGCCTCGCACCAGGGCGGCTCGATCGTCATCGAGGTGCGCGACGACGGCAAGGGCTTGTCGCGCAGCAAGCTGATCGCGAAGGCGCGCGAGAAAGGCATCGACGCGCCCGACTCGCTGAGCGACAGCGAGGTCTACAGCCTCATCTTCGCGCCGGGCTTCTCGACCGCCGAGGTCGTGACCGACGTGTCGGGCCGCGGCGTCGGCATGGACGTGGTGAAGAAAAACATCACCTCGCTCGGCGGCACCGTCGAGATCGACTCGGCCGAAGGCCACGGCATGAGCGTGAAGGTGAGGCTGCCGCTCACGCTCGCGATCATGGACGGCATGAGCATCGCGGTCGGCCGCGAGTGCTACATCGTGCCGATCTCGTCGGTGGTGGAGTCGTTCCAGGTCAAACCCGAAATGATGAAGACCATCGGCGGCTCGGCGCGCGTGGTGCAGGTGCGTGACGAATACATGCCGGTGGTCTCGCTCGAGGACGTGTTCGACGTGCCTCGCCTTGCCAACGACGCGACCAGCGCCGTGATGGTGGTGGTCGAGGCCGATGGCCACCGCGCCGCCCTGCTCGTCGACGAGTTGCTCGGCCAGCAGCAGGTGGTCGTGAAGAACCTCGAAGCCAACTACCGGCGCGTCGGCGACGTGTCGGGCGCCACGATCATGGGCGACGGTCGCGTGGCGTTGATCCTCGATGTGAGCTCGCTGACGCGGCGCGCTCGCCATTGAATCCCGGTTCCTGTCCGGCGCGTGCCAGCTTCCCTGTCTGAATCAATCCAAAGGGGTACCCGATGAATCTCAAAGACATCAAGATTTCCACCCGCCTCACGCTGGGCTTCGGCGCGCTCGCTCTGCTCATTGCCGGGCTCGGCGCCTCGGCGCTGATCAAGACCGCGCACATGAGCGCGAATCTGGACGACATCATGAAGGGCCGATTTCCGGTCGTCGACTCCGTTCGCGACATCAAGGACGAAGTGAACATCCAGTCGCGGATGCTCCGCAACATGGTCATCATGACCAAGCCCGAAGAGGTCAAGAAGGAACGCGAAGGCATCATGGAATCGCGAGGCCGGGGCAACGACGCGTACACCCGCGTCGAAAGGGGCGAAACGTCCGAAAAGGGCAAGCTGTTGCTGGCGGCTATGACCGAACAGCGCGGCTCGTTCCGTGCGAGCGTCGACCGCTTCTTCGTCTTGATGGATCAAGGCAAGAAAGACGAGGCCGTCGACAGCCTGCTGACCGCCGTTCGCCCGGCGCAGCAGGCGTACTTCGCTGCCATGGACTCGATGCTGAAGCTGCAGGAAGAGTTGATGGCCAAGGCTGGCGATGAAGCCGCCGCTTCCGCTGCCGACCTCAAGCTGACGGTGCTGGCAACGGGCGGCTTCGCGCTGTTCGCCGCCGCGCTGCTCGCGGTCTGGATCATCCGCGGGATCACCAGGCCGATCAACCAGGCCGTCGACATCGCCAGCGCCGTCGCCGCCGGCGACCTGACGCTGCAGTTCGACGCCCAGGGTCGCAGCGAGACGGCGCTGCTGCTGGCCGCGCTGCAGAAGATGCAGGGCAACCTCGCCGACGTGGTGTCGAACGTGCGCGAGAACTCTGAGTCGGTGGCGACCGCGAGTGCGCAGATCGCGCAAGGCAACAACGACCTCTCGAGCCGCACCGAGCAGCAGGCCTCGGCCTTGGAGGAGACCGCCGCCTCGATGGAGGAGCTCTCCTCCACCGTCAAGCAGAACGCCGACAACGCACGCCAAGCCAACCAGCTCGCGATGAGCGCCTCGACGGTCGCGGTCAAGGGTGGCGAGGTTGTGAGCCAGGTCGTCGACACGATGAAGGGCATCAACGACTCGTCGAAGAAGATCGCCGACATCATCAGCGTGATCGACGGCATCGCGTTCCAGACCAACATCCTCGCGCTCAATGCGGCGGTGGAGGCGGCGCGCGCCGGTGAGCAGGGCCGTGGCTTTGCGGTCGTGGCCTCCGAGGTGCGCAGCCTCGCTGGACGCTCGGCCGATGCGGCCAAGGAGATCAAGACGCTCATCACCGCGAGCGTGGAGCGCGTCGCGCACGGCACGACGCTGGTCGACCAGGCCGGCGCCACGATGACCGAGGTCGTGAGCTCGATTCGCCGCGTCACCGACATCATGGGCGAGATCAGCGCGGCGAGCGCCGAGCAGAGCGCCGGCGTTGCGCAGATCGGCGAGGCGGTGAGCCAGATGGATCAGGCGACGCAGCAGAACGCGGCGCTCGTCGAGGAGAGCGCGGCAGCCGCCGAGAGCCTCAAAACACAAGCCGAGCAACTGGTGCAAGCGGTGGCGGTGTTCAAGCTCGGTCAGGAGCGCGGCGCCAACCCCGGCATCGTGCACGCGCCGGCCGCCAACGCGCCGGTGGCAGAACGCCGCAGCCCGGCTCGCGCGAAAAACGTGACACGGCCCAAGTTCGGGGCGAAGAAAGTGGCCGCGCCCGCCCAGAGCCACGCTTCATCGGAGCCGAGCAAGACCGGCACCGACGACGAGTGGACGAGCTTCTGACCGACGCCCCACACACCTTCATTCCAAGCTCCACCCGAAAGGCATCGACATGTCGCTGAACACCACCTCTTCCAGCCCGGCCACCGACGCCCACCCGGCAGTGCTCGCCACTGCCGTGACCCACCTGCGAGAGTTCCTCGCCTTCAAGCTCGGCGCGGAGGAGTACGGCATCGACATCCTGCGCGTGCAGGAGATCCGTTCCTATGAGCAGCCGACGCGCATCGCCAATGCACCGCCCTTCATCAAGGGCGTGGTGAACCTGCGCGGCGTGATCGTCCCGATCGTCGACATGCGCGTGAAGTTCAACCTCGATCAGGTCAACTACGACAGCTTCACGGTCGTGATCGTGCTCAACATCGCCGGCCGCATCGTTGGCATGGTGGTCGATGCGGTCTCCGACGTGATCACGCTCACGCCTGAGCAGCTGCGCCCGGTGCCCGAGTTCAACTCGAGCATGTCGAGCGACCACCTCCTCGCCATCGGCGCCATCGACGACCGCATGCTGATCCTCGTCGACATCGAAAAGCTGATGAGCAGCGCCGAAATGGGGCTCGTCGAGCCCACCTTGCAATAACAACCGCACTCTGGCCGAGCCCCCATGAACAACCTCAAAGTCTCTACCCGCCTCGCGCTGTTGATCGGCGCCGTGCTGCTTCTGCTGGGCGCGGTGGGCGGACTCGGGCTCTACAGCTCGGCCCGGTCCAGCGACGACCTGCACGAGGTCTACGCCGACCAGCTGGTGCCCGTGTCGCAGTTGGGTGCGATTCGGGCACTGCAGTTGAGCAACCGTCTGGCGATCAGCACGGCGCTGGCCAGCCCGACCCCGCCAGTGATCACGGAACAGACTGCACAAGTCGACCGCAACATCGCCGCGCTCGGCAAAGCTTGGGAGAGCTACACCGCGACCCCGCAGACGGGCGAAGGAGCCACACTGGCCAAGAAGTTCGCGGCTGACCGGAAGCGCTTCGTCCAGGAAGGCCTGCTGCCATCGGTAGCGGCGCTTCGCGCGAACGACATCAAGGAAGCGCTTCGACTGAATGCAGAGAAGGTCCGCCCGTTGGCGGTCCCGATGGAGCAGGAGATCGATGCGCTGGTCCAAAGCCAGCTTGATCAAGCCAAGACGGTGTCGACGCTGTCGGGCGAGCGCGCATCGAAGATCCACTTCGCCACGCTCGCTGCCATCGGCGTGGGCATGTCGCTCGCGGGCTTGTTCGGATTCGTGATGGTGCGTTCCATCACCCGTCAGCTCGGTGCCGAACCGGCACAGGCTGCGAATGTGGCGAGAGGCGTGGCAGAAGGCGACCTGAGCCTTGGTATCGCGGTGCGCCCAGGCGATACGACCAGTCTGATGTCGCAATTGAAGGCGATGCAAGAAAGTCTCTCTGGCGTGGTCTCGAACGTGCGCCAGCACTCCGAATCGGTGGCGACCGCGTCGGCCGAGATTGCGCAGGGCAACAACGACCTGTCGAGCCGGACCGAGCAGCAGGCCTCGGCCTTGGAGGAGACCGCCGCCTCGATGGAGGAGCTCTCCTCCACCGTCAAGCAGAACGCCGACAACGCACGCCAAGCCAACCAGCTCGCGATGAGCGCCTCGACGGTCGCGGTCAAGGGTGGCGAGGTTGTGAGCCAGGTCGTCGACACGATGAAGGGCATCAACGACTCGTCGAAGAAGATCGCCGACATCATCAGCGTGATCGACGGCATCGCGTTCCAGACCAACATCCTCGCGCTCAATGCGGCGGTGGAGGCGGCGCGCGCCGGTGAGCAGGGCCGTGGCTTTGCGGTCGTGGCCTCCGAGGTGCGCAGCCTCGCTGGACGCTCGGCCGATGCGGCCAAGGAGATCAAGACGCTCATCACCGCGAGCGTTGAGCGCGTCGCGCACGGCACGACGCTGGTCGACCAGGCCGGCGCCACGATGACCGAGGTCGTGAGCTCGATTCGCCGCGTCACCGACATCATGGGCGAGATCAGCGCGGCGAGCGCCGAGCAGAGCGCGGGCGTTGCGCAGATCGGCGAGGCGGTCGCTCAGATGGACCAGGCGACGCAGCAGAACGCGGCGCTCGTCGAAGAAAGCGCGGCAGCCGCCGAGAGCTTGAAGACGCAAGCCGAGCAACTGGTTCAGGCGGTGGCGGTGTTCAAGCTGAACGCGAGCGACTCGCGCGGCGCGATGGCGAACGCCGTGGCGGCCCATGCGCCCGCGCACGTGGAGCGCCGTGGCCCCGACCGCGCGAAGAACGTGACGCGGCCCTCGTTCGGCGCGAAGAAGACCGCGCTATCCGAGACGAGCGTCGCCGAGTCGGAGCCGAGCAAGACCGGCACCGACGACGATTGGACGAGCTTCTGAGGCCTTGACGCCCCGCCGATTGGAGACCCTCCTTGAACAGCCCTCACCTGCCCGCTTCAATTCCCCACGCGCGCGGCCTCGGCCTGCGCGCGATGCTCACCGCCTTGACCGCCGCGGCGTTGGCCGCGATCGTCTCTGTCGGCGCGGTCTCGCTCTGGGGCGCGCGCCAGGCCGAACAGGCCGCGCAGCAAACCTTCGTCGCGAAGGACGTGACGGCCGACATCTTGCCGCCGCCGCTCTACCTGATCGAGATGCGGCTCGTGTTGTCGCAAGCCATCGAGGGCAGCATGCCGCTCGACAAGGCGCAAACCGAAGTGAAGCGCTTGCAAGGCGAGTACGTCGAGCGCATCAACTATTGGACCGCGAACCCGCCCTACGGTTTGCAGGGCCAGCTGACGGGCACGCAGCACGAGGGCGCCAAGGCGTTCATGGCCGCCGCGACCCGGGTGCTCGATGTCCTTCGAGAGCATGGCGATGCCGCCGCGGTGAAGTCGGCACTGGCAACCGCGGACGTGGCCTACGCGCAGCACCGCTCGGGCGTCGACGCGACGGTGAAAGAATCGGTCACGTTCGCCGATGCGTCGATGGCGAAGGTCGCGTCGACGGCGCGCCGCACGATCTGGGCGCAAGCGGTGCTGTTCGGCGTGGCCGCGCTCGGCCTGGTCGCGGCGGGCTTGTGGATCCGGCGCTCGATCTGGTCAGCCGTCGGGGGTGAGCCGGCGTCGGTGGCTGCAGTGGCTGAAGCGATCGCCGCCGGCGAGCTGTCCGCGCACATCGAGGTCGCGACGCGCGACGAGCACAGCATCATGGCCGCGATCGCGCGCATGCAGCGCGCGCTCGCCAGCATCGTCACGCAGGTGCGCGCGAGCAGCGACAGCATCGCGACCGGCTCGGCCGAGATCGCCGAAGGCAACAACGATCTGTCGAGCCGAACCGAGCAACAGGCTTCTGCGCTCGAGGAGACCGCCGCCTCGATGGAGGAGCTTTCTTCCACCGTCAAGCAGAACGCCGACAACGCACGCCAAGCCAACCAGCTCGCCTTGAGCGCCTCGACCGTCGCCGTCAAGGGCGGCGAGGTGGTCAACCAAGTCGTCGACACGATGAAGGGCATCAACGACTCGTCTAAGAAGATCGCCGACATCATCAGCGTGATCGACGGCATCGCGTTCCAGACCAACATCCTCGCGCTCAATGCCGCAGTCGAGGCGGCCCGTGCCGGTGAGCAGGGCCGCGGCTTCGCGGTGGTGGCCTCAGAAGTCCGCAGCCTCGCGGGTCGCAGCGCCGAAGCGGCCAAGCAGATCAAGACATTGATCGCGGCCAGCGTCGATCGCGTCGCGCATGGCACCGCGTTGGTCGACCAGGCCGGCACGACGATGACGGAGGTGGTCGCGTCGATACGGCGCGTCGCCGACATCATGGGCGAGATCAGCGCGGCCAGCGTCGAGCAGAGCGCCGGCGTTTCGCAAGTGGGTGAAGCGGTCAGCCAGATGGATCAAGCCACGCAGCAGAACGCCGCGTTGGTGGAAGAGAGCGCGGCCGCCGCCGAAAGCCTGAAAGCGCAAGCGCAGCAACTGGTCGAGGCGGTGGCGGTTTTCAAGGTCGGTTCAGCGCAGGCGCATCGGGCCAACGGGGCGGTGCCTCCGCCGGTCACCGCGCCCGCGCCACGCGTGCTCGAACGCCGCGGCCCAAACCGCGCCACCAACGTGACGCGGCCGGCGTTCGGCGCTGGCCCACCGTCGACGCCGAGTGAGCCGGTGCACACGGCCTTTATCGGCTGATCACGCAGCGCGCTGCCCGCGAAAATCGCGGCCTTGTATCCCGTCATTCATCTGCACGCGGCGGCGCCGGTCAAGCCTGCCGAAGGCGAGCCGTGCAACGGCTGCGGTGTGTGCTGCGCGAGCGAGCCCTGCCCGGTCGGCGTGCTCGTGAGCGGCAAGCGTACGGGCGCGTGCAAGGCGCTGGTGTGGGTCGACATCGAGCAGCGCCATCGCTGCGGCTTGATCCACGAGCCGGCCGCGCACTTGCCGCCACGGCTGCGCCGTTTCGCGCCGACGCTGGCCCGGTTGGCGCCCCGCTACATTGCAGCCGGCATCGGTTGCGATTGCAGCGACGAGGCCGAGCCCGCACCGATCGACCTGGCTGACTCGTACTTCGCACAGGCCCCGCCCCCGGGCGCCGTGCGCTGATCGGCAACGCACACCATGCCAAGATCCAGGCCACGCATCACCCCGGAGCTCTCGCATGCGCCGACGCCACCTGATCCCGCTGCTCTGCGCGGCCACGCTCTGCCTCGCGGCGAACCGTGCCGTCGCGGTTGATGCACCCACCGCCCCCGTCT
Source organism: Caldimonas sp. (assembly GCA_965246805.1). Classification (GTDB taxonomy): domain Bacteria; phylum Pseudomonadota; class Gammaproteobacteria; order Burkholderiales; family Burkholderiaceae_C; genus Schlegelella_A. The sequence goes on from CBDFFO010000008.1 coordinate 143,097, forward strand.
ACACGCGTGTCGAAACGCCGCTCGGTGCCTTCGTGATCCGCGTCGACCCGACCCGGGCACCGATAACGGTGGCCAACTACCTCGCTTATGTCGACAGGCACCTGCTCGACAAGGGCTCGGTCTATCGCATCGTCACGCCGGCGAACCAGCCGCAGAACAAGGGCTCGATCATCGAGGTGGTGCAGTGGGGCATGAACAATCCCGACGAAGACCCGCCACCGCTGCCGGCCATCGCACACGAGACCACCGCACGCACCGGCCTGAAGCATCTCGACGGCACGGTCTCGATGGCGCGCAACGAACCCGGCACCGCCGCGGCCGAGTTCTTCATCTGCATCGGACCACAGCCTTCGCTCGATTTCGCCGGCACGCGCAACCCCGACGGCCAGGGCTTCGCCGCGTTCGGCCAGGTCGTGGCCGGCATGGACGTGGTGAAGGCGATTTACGCCAGAGGCCTGCCCAACAACCAGTACCCATTGCCGCCGATCATGGTGCTGAGCGTGCGGCGATTGAGCCCTGACGATGTCAAGGCCTCGACGGCTGCGCGCTAGCATCGCGTGAGCGAGAGCCCGCACCGCGGCGCCGCGTTCTACGACGACGGAGCGGTGTTCGAGAACTACCGGGCTTTGCGGCGCCAATCGCACAGCGCCAACGACACGCTCGACGAACCGATCATCCGCAGCCTGCTGGGCGAGGTCGGCGGTCTGCGGGTGCTCGATCTCGGCTGCGGCGATGCCGGGTTCGGTCTCGCGTTGCTGAAGGAAGGCGCGTTGTCGTACACCGGTGTCGACGGCTCCGCCAACATGGTCGCGGCGGCGCGCTTGATGCTCGGGCTCGGCTCGGACCCCGATGCGAAACCCGATCGTCGGATCGTTCATTCGACCCTGGAGGCCTGGATCCCATCGCTCGCCAGCATGGATCTCGCGATCTCGCGACTTGCATTTCACTACGTGGCCGATCTCGACCCGGTGTTCGAAAACGTCTATCGCGCGCTGACGCCCGGCGGCCGTTTCGTGTTTTCGGTCGAACACCCGGTCGTCACCGCGAGCACGCAGCCGCTGGTGTGGAGCGGCGTCGGTGACGCGCGCCTCGTCGATCACTATTTCGACACCGGCCCGCGCACCTCGAACTGGCTGGGCGCCGACGTGGTGAAGCACCACCGCACGGTCGAAGATCACTTCACGGCGCTGCAGCGCGCGGGCTTCGCCGTCGAGGCCTTGCGCGAATCGAGACCCGAGCGCACGAACTTCGCCGACGAGGCGACTTTTCGACGCTATCAACGCGTGCCGGTCTTTCTGTTCATCGCGGCGCGCAAAAGGTGACGCGCGCGGGGCAGTCAGCACGCCCCTAATCGGCGAGCCGCCCTTTGACGAGCCGCAACGTGCGATCGCAGCGCGCGGCGAGCGTCTCGTCGTGCGTGACCAGCACGAAGGCCATGTGCCGGCTTTTCGCGAGCTCGAGCATCAGGCCGAACACGCCCGCCGAGGTGTCCCGGTCGAGGTTGCCAGTGGGTTCGTCGGCGAGCACGCAATCGGGTTCGCCGGCGAGGGCGCGCGCGATCGCGACCCGCTGGCGTTCGCCGCCCGAGAGCTGCGCCGGCCGATGCCGGACGCGATCGCCCAGACCGACCTGCCCCAGCACCGCTTGCGCCCGCGCCTGCGCTTCCGCCTTCGCCACGCGGCGGATGCGCAGCGGCATCGCCACGTTGTCGAGCGCGTTGAACTCGGGCAGCAGGTGGTGGAACTGGTAGACGAAGCCGAGATGTCGATTGCGCCACTCGCCCTGCTCGGCCGCGCCCATGTCCGCGAAATTCCGGCCGGCGAGCAGCACCTCGCCTGCGTTCGGCGCTTCGAGGCCGCCGAGGAGGTGCAGCAAAGTGCTCTTGCCCGAACCCGATGCGCCGACGATCGCGACCGTTTCGCCGCGCGCGACGTGGAAGTCGACGCCGCGCAGCACGTGCACGTCGAGCGCGTCGCTGCCGCTGCCCTCGGTGAACCGCTTGTGCAGACCGGTGGCGTCGATCACGTGGCCGTTGACCGCCGGGTTGTTCGTGCTCATCGGCGGCGATGCGGTGGCCGGGCCTCTAGGCATCGCGGCGGTCGCGGTGGTCACCGCGTCATTCATAGCGCAGCGCCTGCGCCGGTTGCACGCGGCTCGCGCGCCAGCTCGGGTAGAGCGTCGCGATCAGCGAGAGGATCAGCGAGATCACGACGATCGGGACGATGTCGCCCTGCTGCGGGTCGCTCGGCATCGTGCTGATGAGGTAGACGCTGCTCGGCAGGAAGGTCATGCCGAGCGCGTGCTCGATGAACGGGACGATGACGTCGATGTGGTAAGCCACGAGCAGGCCGAGCCCGGCGCCGATCAAGGTGCCCATCACGCCGGAAGCGGCGCCCTGCACGATGAAGATGCGCATGATCGAACGCGGGCTCGCGCCGAGCGTGCGCAGAATCGCGATGTCGGCGCGCTTGTCGGTCACGGTCATCACGAGCGTCGACACGAGGTTGAACGCGGCCACGGCCACGATGAGCGTGAGGATGATGAACATCAGCCGCTTCTCGTTGCGCACCGCGGAGAACCAGTTGCGGTTGGTGCTGGTCCAGTCGCGCACGGTGAGGCCCGCGGGCAGGCTGCCTTGCAACTGATCGGCCACTTCGGGAGCGCGATCGAGGTCTTTCAGACGCAGCTGCACACCGCTCGGCCCTTCGAGGCGGAAGAGCTTCTCGGCGTCTTCAATGTGCACCATCGCGAGCGAGCTGTCGTACTCGTAATGACCGGCGTCGAAGGTGCCGACGACGCTCATCTGCTTCACGCGCGGCACCACGCCGGCCGGCGTGACCTGCCCGCCCGGCAGCACCAGAGTGACCTTGTTGCCGGTCATCACGCCGAGCTGGCGCGCGAGCTCGATGCCGAGAACGATGCCCCACTGCCCCGGCACGAGCCGCGCGAGCGTCGTGTCCTTCAACTGGGCGGCCAGCGTGGTGACGGTCGCTTCGTCGTTCGGCGAGATGCCACGGACGAGCACGCCGCGCGCCTCGTCGCCACGCGCCATCAGGGCCTGCACCGCGATGAACGGGGCGGCTCCGACGACTTCCGGGTTGCGGCGCGCGGCATCGGCCGTGGCATGCCAGTCGGCCAGCGCACCGCCGTGGCCGTCGAACACCTCGACATGCGAGATCACAGAGAGCATGCGGTCGCGCACTTCCTTCTGGAAGCCGTTCATCACCGAGAGCACGATGATCAACGCGGCCACGCCGAGCGCGATGCCGAGCATCGAGACACCCGAGATGAAGGAGATGAAGCCGTTCCTGCGCCCTGCCCTGCCGGCACGCGTGTAGCGCCAGCCGATCTCGATTTCGTAAGGCCATTTCATGTGCGACGGATGCTACAGGCCAGCGTGTACCTTGGCTTTCCCCCTCTCCTAGACGGAGAGGGAAACGAAGGCCCGGATAATCGAGGCATGCACCTGGTGATTCCTTTCGCGTCGGCGACCTCCGAGGCCGCCGCCCACGTGCTGCGCGACCTGGCGTTGCCGAATCTGGCGCATTTGCTGACGATGCTCGAGCCTGGCGCACGCGACACGGCCGACGAATACTCGCTCTCGCCGCCGCACGAGCGCGCCGTGGCCGCCCTGCGGCACTGGCACGGCGGCGACGGCCTGTTGCCGTTCGGTGCGCATGCCGCCGCAGCCGATGGCATCGACGTGGGTGACGCCACCTGGGCCACGCTCACGCCTGCGCACTGGCACCTCGGGCGCGACCATGTCACCTTGATCGACCCCGCGCGACTGCAGCTCGACGAGGCCGAGTCGAAGGCCATCTTGCAGAGCGTGCGCGAGCTGTTCGAGAGCGAGGGGTTTCGCATCGAGTGGGGTTCGCCGTCGCGCTGGCACGCGTCGCACGCGAAGCTCGAAGGCGTGGCGACGGCGTCGATCGACCGCGTGGTCGGCCGCGATGTCGATCTGTGGATGCGCAGTGGCGATTCGTTCATGTCGCTGGTCCGCCGGCTGCAGAGCGAGTGCCAGCTGGTTCTCTATTCGCACCCGGTCAACGAAGCGCGCGAGGCCCGCGGCGCCCTCAGCGTGAATTCGTTCTGGGTCAGCGGCTGCGGCCGGGCGCAGGCGGTCGCGGGCGCGCCTTTCGATGTCGACCTCACGTTGCGCGACCCGCTGCTCGAGGGCGACTGGGTCGCGTGGAGCGACGCGTGGCGCGCGCTCGACGGCGGTGCGCTCGGCGCCTTGCGCGAGGCGCGTTCACGGGGCGACGCGGTCGAACTCACGCTGTGCGGCGAGCGCGCGTGGCAATGCCATCGCAGCGCAGGCTCGACGTGGTGGTCGCGTCTGCGCCGGCGCGTGCGGGCGACGGATGCCATGGCTGCCTTGGAGGCGCTGTGACCGTGCCGACTCTGAAGCGCCGCGACGCACCGCCGCGCATCGTGTGGGCCCTCGAGCAGGCAGGCGTGGCGCCGCTGCTCGCGCGGCTCTTCGCCGGCCGCGGCGTGCGCCACGTCGACGAGCTCGACGACGCGCTCGGCAAGCTGCTCGCCCCTTCGAGCCTGCACGGGGCCGATGCCGCGGGCCGCCTGCTCGCCGACGCGATCGCGCGCGACCAGCGCATCTGCATCGTCGCCGACTACGACTGCGACGGCGCCACGGCGTGCGCCGTCGCGTTGCGCGGGCTGGCGTTGCTGGGCGCCAGACCCGCCCACCTCGGCTACGTGGTACCCGACCGCGCGGTGCACGGCTATGGCCTCACGCCGGCGATCGTCGACCTCGCGATGGCACAGCGCCCGCAGGTGCTGATGACGGTCGACAACGGCATCGCGAGCCTCGAAGGCGTCGCCCATGCGCGCGCGTCGGGCCTGCAGGTGCTGGTCACCGATCACCACCTGCCGGCGCTCGTCGGCACCGACGTGGTGTTGCCCGACGCGAATGTGATCGTCAACCCGAACCAGCCGGCGTGCCGGTTCGAAAGCAAGAGCATCGCGGGTGTCGGCGTCGCGTTCTACGTGCTGCTCGCCCTGCGCGGTGAACTGCGCGCGCGCGGCGTGTTCGATGCCGCGACGCAACCGCGCCTCGATGCCTTGCTCGACCTCGTCGCGCTCGGCACCGTGGCCGACGTGGTGAAGCTCGACGCCAACAACCGGCGTCTCGTCGCACAAGGCCTGAAGCGCATGCGCGCCGGCCACCTGCAATCGGGTGTGGCCGCGCTCTTCGCCGCCGCGGGCCGCGATGCGCGACGCGCGAGCGCCGGCGATCTGGGTTTCGCGATCGGACCGCGCATCAACGCGGCGGGGCGGCTCTCCGACATGACGCTGGGCATCGAGTGCCTGACCACCGACGACGCGACGCGCGCGCGAGAACTCGCAACGATGCTCGACGGCATCAACCGCGAGCGCCGCACGATCGAGGGCGGCATGAACGACCAGGCAACCGCGCTGCTCGCGACGCTGCTGCAGGAGTCGACGACCGAACCCGCGCCGTCGACGCCGCCGGCCATCGCCCTCTTCGACCCGGGCTTTCACGAGGGCGTCGTCGGCATCGTCGCTTCGCGCGTGAAGGAGCGGCTGAATCGGCCGACCTTCGTGTTCGCTCGCGGGCAAGACGGCCTGCTCAAGGGCTCGGGCCGTTCGATCGCCGGCTTCCACCTGCGCGACGCGCTCGACCTCATCAGCAAGCGCCACCCGACGCTGCTGCGCCGATTCGGCGGCCACGCAATGGCGGCGGGTTGCACCCTTGAGGCCGATGGCTTCGAGACCTTCGCGTCCGGCCTGCAGCTCGTGGCCAGCGAATGGCTCGACGCCTCAACGCTGACCCGGACCCTGCTCGGCGACGGCCCGCTTGCGGCCGAACACTTCAACCCCGCCACCGTGCGCTCGCTCGATGCGCAGGTGTGGGGCCAGGCTTTCGAAGCGCCGCTCTTCAACGCCGAAGCCGATGTGCTCTCGCAACGGCTCGTCGGCGACCGCCACCTGAAGCTCGCGCTGCGCATCGAGGGCGTCGTGCGCGATGCGATCTGGTTCGGTCGCAGCGAGCCGGTGAACGAGCGGCTGCAGGTCGCGTACCGGCTCGAAATCAACGAGTACAACGGCCAGGAACGGCTGCAGATGGTGATCGAGTCGGCGGTGTGAAGCGCCGGGCATGCCCCGACGCGCGCGATGGTCACCGGCCACGCTACCTACAATCGAACGGTGGCTGATTCCAAACCCCTGAACGCCGATCTGCACTGCCATTCGGTGGTGTCGGACGGCACGCTCGAGCCCGAGCAACTCGCGGCGCGCGCGCACGCGAACGGCGTCGATCTCTGGGCCCTGACCGATCACGATGAAGTGGGCGGCCAGCGGCGCGCACGCGCCGCTGCGCTGGCGCTCGGCATGGGCCACCTGAGCGGTGTCGAGGTCTCGGTCACGTTCGCCGGTGTCACGGTGCACATCGTCGGCCTCGGCTTCGATGCCGATGACCCGGCCCTGATCACCGGCCTCGCCGCCACACGCGGCGGCCGCCGCGAACGCGCGCTCGAGATGTCGGCCGGTCTCGCGCAGGCGGGGATCCACGGTGCCTTCGAGGGCGCGCTCCGTTACGTCGGCAACCCCGAACTCATCTCGCGCACGCACTTCGCGCGTCACCTGGTTGAAACCGGCGTCTGCCGCGACACGCACGACGTGTTCGCGCGCTTTCTTGTCGAGGGCAAGCCGGGCTACGTGCCGCACCGCTGGGCCACGTTGCGCGACGCGGTCTCGTGGATCTCGAACGCCGGCGGCATCGCGGTGATCGCGCACCCGGCGCGCTACAAATTCAGCGCCAACGAGGAGTACGCGCTCTTCAGCGAGTTCAAGGCGCACGGCGGCCGCGGCGTCGAAGTGGTCACCGGCAGCCACAGCGCCGCCGAAGCGCGGCGCTACGCCGACACCGCCACCGAGTTCGGTCTCCTCGCCTCGCGCGGCAGCGACTTCCACAGCCCCGACGAAAGCCACACCGACCTCGGCACCTTGCCGCCGTTGCCGCCCGAGCTGCGGCCGGTCTGGGATGCGCTCGCCGACAAGGTCGCCCGGTCGCATTAGGCTTTTCCGTTCGCGCGGGCTGGGGTCGCGCTGGTTCAGCGCACGCCGGCCGCGCGCTACACGCGAAGTGCCGACCGCAGACAATCCGAGATCATGTCTCAATACTTCGAAGTGCATCCGGCCAACCCGCAGCCGCGTCTGTTGAAGCAAGCGGTGCAGATCCTTCACCGCGGCGGCATCGCAGCCATTCCCACCGATTCGAGCTACGCGCTGGTCTGCCACCTCGACGACAAATCGGCCGCCGAGAACCTGCGACGCATCCGTGGGGTCGACGACAAGCATCACCTGACGCTGCTCTGCCGCGACCTCAGCGAACTGGCGAGTTACGCGCGCGTCGACAACCGCCAGTACCGCTTGCTGAAGGTCGGCACCCCGGGTCCTTTCACCTTCATCCTGGAGGCGACGAAGGAGGTGCCGCGACGCGTCTCGCACCCGTCACGCCGCACGATCGGCTTGCGCGTGCCCGATCACAAGGTCACGCAGTGCCTCCTCGAGATGCTCGGCCAGCCGCTGCTCGCGACGACGCTCATCCCGCCCGGTGAAAGCGAGCCGCTGAACGACCCGCAGCAGATCCGCGAGCGCTTCGAGAAAAGCGTGCAGGCGATCGTCGATGCGGGGGCCTGCCCGATGGAGCCGACCACGGTGATCGACCTGACGAGCGAAGAGCCGACACTGGTGCGCCAGGGCCGCGGCGACGCGGCATGGCTCGGTCTCTCGCTGGTGCCGGCGGACTGACGCTCGGGCTCGCCGCGCCGATCGCGGCGTGGCGGGCCGCACGCGGCCCGGCCGCCCGTACCTGTCAGCCGCGCTCGATGCGCGCAATCGCGCTGTGCGCGTGGATCGATTCGAAGTTCTCGATGTCGACCACATAGGCGCCGACGCGTGCATCGGCGTTGAGCCGCAGCGCCACGTCGCGCACCAGGTCTTCGACGAACTTCGGGTTCTCGTAGGCGTGTTCGGTGACCCACTTCTCGTCGGCACGCTTCAGCATCGACCAGAGCTCGCTCGATGCGGAATCCTCGGCGAAGCGAACCAGCTCGTGCCACCCGATGTCCTGCAAGAGCTCGACGCGGATCGTCGCGTGCGAGCGCTGGTTGTGGGCGCCGTATTCGGAGATCTCTTTCGAACACGGGCAGAGCGACTTCACCGGCACCACGACCTCGGCGAACACGCGCGTCCGGCCGGCAAGCGTCTCGGCCGTCAACCGCCCCTGGTATTCGAGCAGGCTCTCGACGCCCGACACCGGCGCGCGCTTGCGCAGGAAGAACGGGAAGCGCACGTCGATGCGGCCTTCGCTCGCCTCGAGCGACCGCAGCATCACGGCGATGCCGTCGCGCAATGTGCCCAGGCTCTGCGCTTCGTCCTGCGCCTCGAGCCACGCGACGAAGCGCGACATGTGCGTGCCCTTCTGTTCCGCGGGCAGCGCGACGTCGAGGTCCCAGGTGCCGATGGTGCCGGCATCGACCTCGCCGATCCGAAGCGTGAGCGGATAGCGGATCGCACGGATGCCGACGCGCTGGATCGCGATGCGGCGATCGTCGCGCGAGCCTTGCGTGTCGGGGATTTGCAGGACGTCGATCAGGTTGCTCACGGGTTTCACTCGACTGTTTACGGATCGCAGGCGGGGCGGCCGATCCGGATGGCCGCTTCGGGTGCAGTCGCCGTGCTGGCGAACGCGGCGGCAAGGATGTCAGCGCCGCGTTCGCCTTGTGGGCGTAGGGCCTTGGGCCCGTTCACGCGGAAACCGTGCGCGGCGCCGTCGTGCGCTTCATTTCTGGGCCATCGTGCGCAAGGGCACGGGCTCGGCGACACTGGTCACCACGACGGCGGGTGCGGTGCCGAACCGGCGCTGGATCGAGACCTCGATGCCGGCCGCGTCGAAGCCGATCATCGCCAGCAACTTCGCCGGATCCCCGTGTTCGATGAACTCGTCGGGCAAGCCCAAGGCGAGCACCGGAACCTGGATCTGCGCCGCCGCGAGCGCTTCCATCACGGCGCTGCCGGCGCCGCCCATCAGGCAGCCTTCCTCGATCGTGACGAGTGCGTCGTGCGTGCCGGCGAGTTCGGCCACGAGCGCGGCATCGAGCGGCTTCACGAAGCGCATGTTGGCGACGGTGGCATCGAGCTTCTCGGCCGCGGCGAGGGCGGGGTACAGCAAGGTGCCGAACGCGAGGATCGCGACGCGCGGTCCACCGGTGCCGATGGCACGCGCGACCTTGCGGCGGATCTCGCCCTTGCCGAACGGCAGCTCGGTCATGGCCTGCTGCACCTCGACGCCGGCGCCGCTGCCGCGCGGGTAGCGCACGGCGCTCGGACCGTTTTGAAGGAACGCGGTGTAGAGCGCTTGCCGACACTCGTTCTCGTCGGCCGGCGTGAGCACGCTCATGTTTGGGATGCAGCGCAGGAAGGCGATGTCGTAGGCGCCCGCGTGGGTGGGGCCATCGGCGCCGACGAGGCCGCCGCGATCGAGCGCGAAGACGACCGGCAGGTTCTGGATCGCGACATCATGGATCAGCTGGTCGTAGCCGCGCTGCAGGAAGGTCGAGTAGATCGCGACGACCGGCTTCAGGCCCTCGGTCGCGAGGCCCGCCGCGAACGTGACCGCATGTTGTTCGGCGATGCCGACATCGTGATACCGCTTCGGAAACCGGCGCTCAAACTCGACCAGGCCCGAGCCTTCGCGCATCGCCGGCGTGATGCCGATCACGCGATCGTCGCGCGCGGCCATGTCGCAGAGCCAGGCGCCGAACACCTGCGTGAAGGTGAGCTTGGCCGGCGTCTTCGACGCGACCAGCCCGACCGCGGGATTGAATTTGCCGGGCCCGTGATAGAGCACCGGGTCGGCCTCGGCGAGCTTGTAGCCGTAGCCCTTTTTCGTCACCACGTGGAGGAACTGCGGGCCCTTCAGGCTGCGCAGGTTCTCGAGCGTCGGGATCAGCGAATCGAGGTCGTGGCCATCGATCGGGCCGACGTAGTTGAAGCCGAACTCCTCGAAAATGGTGCCCGGCACGACCATGCCCTTGGCGTGTTCCTCGAGCCTGCGCGCCAGTTCGAACAGCGGCGGTGCGTTGCGCAGCACGGTCTTCGCGGTGTCGCGCGCGGTCGCATAGAACTTGCCGCTCATCAAGCGGGCGAGGTAGCGGTTCAGCGCGCCGACCGGCGGCGAGATCGACATGTCGTTGTCGTTCAGCACGACCAGCATGTCGGCCTGCGAGACGCCGCCGTTGTTGAGCGCCTCGAACGCCATGCCGGCGCTCATCGCGCCGTCGCCGATGATCGCGACGGCCTTGCGCTGCTCGCCCTTCACGCGTGCGGCCACGGCCATGCCGAGCGCCGCCGAGATCGAGGTCGACGAGTGCGCGGTGCCGAAGGTGTCGTACTCGCTTTCGTCACGCCGAGGAAAGCCCGAGATGCCGCCGAGCTGGCGCAGCGTGCCCATCCGCTCGCGGCGGCCGGTTAGCACCTTGTGCGGATAGGTCTGATGGCCCACGTCCCACACCAGGCGGTCGTGCGGCGTGTTGAACACGTGGTGCAACGCGATCGTCAGTTCCACCGTGCCGAGGTTCGACGACAGGTGCCCGCCGGTCTGTGCCACGCTCTGCAGGATGAAGTCGCGCACTTCGGCCGCGAGTTGCTTCAATTCGAGACGCGAGAGCCGGCGCACGTCGGCCGGGCTTGCGATGCTTTCGAGCAGGAGGTGTTTCATCGTCGCTTCACCAGTCGCGTTCCACCACGCGGTCGGCGAGCCAGCGCAGGCAGCCGGCGTCGGCGAGCGTGCTGCGCTCGAGCGCGGTCTGCGCCTTGCAGCGCAAGTCGTGCGCGTGCCGGCGTGCGGCGTCGAGGCCGAGCACGCTCACGTAGGTGGGCTTGTTGTTGTCGAGGTCCTTGCCGGCGGTTTTGCCGAGCATGGAAGAGTCTTGCGTCACGTCGAGGATGTCGTCGACGACCTGGAACGCGAGGCCGACCGCGTCACCGTAGTCGCCGAGGGCGGCCCATTGCGGCGGCGTGGCGTTGCCGCACGCGGCACCCATCAGCACACTCGCCTGCAGCAGCGCGCCGGTCTTGCGGTGATGCATGTCGCGCAAGGTCTGTTCGCCGAGCGGCGCGCCGATGCTCGCGAGGTCGATGGCCTGCCCACCGGCCATGCCGGCGTGGCCGGCCGAGCGCGCGAGCAAGCCGCAGAGGCGCGCCTGCAACGCGGGTGGCACGCCTTTCTCCCGAGACATGTCGTCGGGCGTGAGCACCTCGAACGCCAGCGCCTGCATCGCATCGCCGGCGAGCATCGCCTGCGCTTCGCCGAAGCGCACGTGCACCGTCGCCTTGCCGCGCCGGAGCACGTCGTCGTCCATGCAGGGCAGGTCGTCGTGCACCAGCGAATACGCGTGGATCAATTCGACCGCGCAGGCCGCACGCATCGCGGCATGGTGCAGGCCATCGACCGCCTGTGCGGCCGCAAGCGCGAGCAACGGCCGCAAACGTTTGCCGCCATCGAGCACGCCATATCGCATCGCCGTGCCGAGGGCGGCCGGCGCATCGGTCGGCACCCACGCTTCCAGCGCCCGCTCGACCGCCTCGATCTCGACGCGGGCCCAGACTTCGTGGTCGACGGCGATCATGCGGTCGGCCAAGCCTTGAGCTGGCCGTCTTCCAGCACCTTCACCTGTTGCTCGACGGCCTCGAGCTTGCCGCGACAGAACGCCAGCAACTCGGCGCCGCGCTTGTAGCCGGTGAGCAAGGCATCGAGCGCCATCTTGCCGCCTTCCATGCCGGCCACCAACGCATCGAGCTCGACCAGCGCTTCCTCGTAGGTCGCCGGCAGCGCCGCCGAGGCAGGGGCTGCCGTTGACGTCGGCGCCGATGAAGGAGAGGTAGGGGCCATCGCGAGCAAAGGCCGAATTGTAGTCAGCGCGATCGGCGGCCCCCGAGGCAGCCGGCCTGGCTTCACACAGCGCCATCGCCGCTGGCGTGAAACGCGTCGTGCAGGGCGACACCCAGTGGCTCCCGAAGGCCCCTGTTCCCCGGGCATGGGCGACCGGGTCGCTACAATCGAGCCTCCGGAACACGGCCGACCCATCGGAGCCGGACGCGGAAGCTGCCAGCAGCCTCGCGCCTTCGCGGCATGCGCCGCGCTCCCTGCCATCGCTGAACGCTTTTCCGGAGACTTCGGGACCATGTCCGACCTGCGCGTGACGCGCGAATTGCTCGAACGCAGCCATTCGCAGCTCGCTGTCGCCGATTACTTCGACGCGACACTTTTCGAGCGCGAACGGACCGAGCTCTTCGCGAAGGCGCCGCTCTACGTCGGCCACGAACTCTCAGTGCCCGAGGTGGGCGACTTCCAGACCCTGGCGCAGGAAGGCGAGGGTCGCGCATTGGTGCGCACGCCCGCCGGCGTGCAGCTCCTTTCGAACGTGTGCCGGCATCGCCAGGCCGTGATGCTGCGCGGCCGCGGCAACACGCAGGCGAACATCGTGTGCCCGTTGCACCGTTGGACCTACGACCTGCAGGGAGAGCTGGTCGGCGCACCGCATTTTGCCGACGACCCTTGCCTGAACCTCAACAACTACCCGGTTCAGCGCTGGAACGGCATGGTGTTCGATTCGCCACGAGGCCAGGCCAGCCACGGCCGTCAGGTCGCGAGCGAACTCGCGCACATCGGGCCGATCGCCGACCTCGATTTTTCCGGCTATGTGTTCCACAGCCGCCACCTGCACGAGTGCGCGTACAACTGGAAGACCTTCATCGAGGTCTACCTCGAGGACTACCACGTCGCGCCGTTCCACCCGGGCCTCGGCCAGTTCGTGACCTGCGAAGACCTGCGCTGGGAGTTCGGCGCGCACCATTCGGTTCAGACCGTGGGCGCGAAGAACGAACTCGCGAAGGCCGGCTCGCCGGCGTATCGCAAGTGGCACGACGCGGTGCTCGCGTTCAATGGCGGCGTGGCCCCGAAGCACGGCGCGATCTGGCTCACCTACTACCCCGGCGTGATGGTCGAGTGGTACCCGCACGTGCTGGTCGTGAGCACGCTGGTGCCGCAGGGGCCGCAGAAGACGTTGAACGTCGTCGAGTTCTTCTACCCCGAAGAGATCGTCGCCTTCGAGCCCGAGTTCATCGAGGCCGAGCAGGCCGCGTATTGGGAAACCTGCACCGAAGACGACGAGATTGCCCTGCGCATGGACGCCGGTCGGCGCGCCCTTTTTGAGCGCGGCGACAACGAGGTCGGCCCGTACCAGAGCCCGATGGAAGACGGCATGCAGCAATTCCACGAGTGGTATCGCCGCACGATGCGGTAGCGATCCGGCCCGCACCCCCAGCTCGCGCCCCCGCGCCCGTACTGAAAGCCATGCCTGCATCGAACGTGACCACGCTGATTTCCGTCGACCGCCTGAAGGCCCTGCTCGCCGGCAGCGTCGCACCGGTCGTCCTCGATGCGAGCTTCGACCTCGCCGATGCCGAAGCCGGCGGCCGCGCGTTCGCCGCAGCGCACATCCCGGCTTCGCATCACGTGCACCTAGACATCGATCTCGCCGGCGCGAAGACGGGAAGAAACGGCCGCCATCCGATACCCGATCGCGCCGCGTTTCGCGCACGGGTCGGAGGCCTGGGCATCGGCCCCGAAACGTCGGTCGTTGCGCTCGACGCGCAGGGCGGCGTCTATGCGTCTCGCGTCTGGTGGCTGCTGCGCTGGCTCGGGCACGAGAAGGTCGCGGTGCTGGATGGGGGCCTGCAGGCGTGGCAGGCCTCGGGCGGCGCGCTCGTGGCAGGCGACACACCGGCATTGAAGCCCACATCAACATCGACCCCCTACCCCGAACGCGCTGCCCTCGAACGCGTGCTGACGGCCGATGACGTGGCCTCGGGCCTCGGCCGCGTCCGCCTCATCGACGCGCGCGCCGCCGAACGGTTCCGCGGTGACGTCGAACCGCTCGATGCGAAGGCCGGCCATATCCCGGGCGCGACCCATCGGTTCTGGAAAGACAACCTGCAGGCCGACGGTCGATGGAAAGACGCGGCAGCCCTGAGGGTCGAGTACACGGCGTTGCTGGGCCGGGCAGACGAGGTCGCGAGCCACGCCGCAGCCGCTGTCCACCAGTGCGGCTCAGGCGTCACCGCCTGCCACAACCTGCTCGCCATGGCGCACGCGGGTCTGGTCGGTTCCGGGCTTTACGCCGGCTCGTGGAGCGAGTGGTCGGCCGACCCGGCACGGCCGGTCGCGCGCTCGTCGTGAACGTCGGCGCCTGGTCACGACGGCAACCGGCCGAGGTGAGCGCCGAGCCGCCGATGGGCCGCACGCGAATCAAGTAGATTCGATGCCCGGTCAGCGAACCACCCTCGGAGGCCTTCCATGTACCGACGCATCCTCGTTCCCACCGACGGCTCCGAGATCACCGCCAAGACCGTCGACACGGCTGTGGCGCTCGCGAAGGCGCTGGGCGCCGAGATCTTCACGATTGGCGTGAAGGAGCAGTTCCCTTACGGCGCCGCCGCCGACATCCAACCCGCGCCACCGCAATCGTTCTACGACGATCAGGAGCGCGTCGCGGTCTCGCATGTGCGCGACGTGGTGGCCGCGTGTGCCGCAGCCGGCGTGGTGTGCCATGCCGCGACCGTCGACGCGATGACGCCGTGGGAGGCGATCCTCGAACACGCCACCGCAAACGCATGCGACCTGCTCGTGATGGGCTCGCATGGCCGCAGCGGCTTCGCCGCGTTCCTGCTCGGCAGCGAAACGCGCGACGTGCTCTCGCACACGACGCTGCCGGTGTTGGTCGTTCGCTGATCGACGCCGCGCGCGGTCGGCGCGGTCGGCGCGGTCGGCGCGGTCGGCGCGGTCGGCGCGGTCAGCACGATCAGCGCGGTCAGCGCAACTGGCTCACTGCCACCACGACGATCAGCAGGCCGGCGCCCAGCCACGCGAGCTGGGCGACCGTCTCGCTGAGCGAGAGTCGGTGCTGCAGCTGCGGGATCAGGTCGGCCACCGCCACGTAGATGAAGCTGCTCGACGCGATCACGAGCAGATAGGGGAACAGCGACTGCCACGGCCCGACGACGAAGTAGCCGACGACACCGCCCACCACCGCGGCCATGCCCGACAACAGGTTGTAGAACAACGCTTTCTTCCTCGTGAAGCCGGCGTTCAACAGCACGATGTAGTCGCCGACCTCCTGCGGAATCTCGTGCGCGATGATCGCTAGCGACGTCACGGTGCCGAGGTGCACATCGGTCAGGAACGCGGCCGCGATGATGATGCCGTCGCAGAAGTTGTGAATGCTGTCGCCCATCACGATGCTCCAGCCGCCGCGGCCAGCCTGGCGCGCGTCGAAGCCGTGGTGGTGGTGGTGCTCGTCGCCCTCGTGGTGGTGGCCGTGACGATAGAGCTCGGCCTTCTCGAGCAGGAAGAAGAACATCAGCCCCGCGAGCAGGGTGGCGAACAGACTCTGCGGGCTTGCCTTGCTCTCGAACGCCTCGGGCAGCACGTCGAGCAACGCGGTCGCGAGCAGCACGCCGGCCGACAGGCTCACCAGGTGGTGCACGATCTTCGACAGCACGCGCACCGTGAGGCTCGCGGCGATCACCACCGAAAGCGCGCCGCCGATGAATGTGGCGGCGAGGATGTAGAGAAAGGTCACCGGTCATTCTAGGAACGAAGTGAGAAGGGTCGCAGTGACGCACGCACGAACGAGCGCTGCCGCGTCGCGGCCGCGAGCCCCGACAATGCCGCGATGGAACGCCGCAAGATGACTCCCGCCGCCGTGCCCGACGGCGTCTCACGCTTCCCAGGCCAGCTGGCCGCGATCGACATCGGCTCGAACAGCTTCCGGCTCGAGATCGGCCAGATCATCCAGGAGCGCTACCGGCGCGTCGACTACCTGAAGGAGACCGTGCGCCTGGGCGCCGGCCTCGATCGCGACGGCATGCTCAACGAGGAAGCAGCGACGCGCGGACTCGCGTGCCTCGAACGCTTCGCGACACGGCTCGACGGCTATGAGCCCTCTCAGGTTCGCGCAGTGGCCACGCAAACCTTGCGCGAGGCGCGCAATCGCAACTTGTTCCTGCAACGCGCCACGGCCGTCCTCGGCTTGCCGATCGACGTGATCTCGGGGCGTGAAGAGGCACGGCTGATCTTCGCCGGCGTGGCACGGCTGCAACCTTCGACGGTGCCGCGACTGGTCGTCGACATCGGCGGCCGTTCGACCGAGATGATCGTCGGCCGCGGCACCGAGCCGCTGCGGGCCGAGTCGTTCTCGATCGGGAGCGTGAGCCTGTCGATGCGTTACTTCGCCGACGGCCGCTTCAGCGAAGCCGCGTTCCGCCAGGCGCAGGTCGCGGCCGGCGCCGAGCTCGAAGAAGCGCTGATGCCGTTCGCGCCGACCATGTGGCAGGAAGCGCTCGGCTCGTCGGGCACGGTGGGCGCGGTGTCGCAGTTGCTCGTCGCCAACCAGGTCAGCGATGGCCGCATCACGGCCGAAGGTTTGCGCTGGCTGATGGCGCGGTGCCTCGAGGCCGGTCGCGTCGATCGGCTGGCGCTGCCGGGCTTGAAGGAAGACCGCCGCGCGGTGATCGCGGGCGGCCTGTCGATTCTGTACACGCTCGCGGTGCAGTTCGGCATCGACGAGCTGGTGCCGGCGCGCGGTGCGCTGCGACAGGGCGTGATCTTCGACCTCGACGCGCGCCGCGCGGTCGAATCGCAGGTCGACGGCAGGGACGCTCGCGACGGCTCGGTCGGCGAACTGCAGCGACGCTTTCGGGTCGATCGCGAACAGGCCAACCGCGTCGGTCGCATCGCGATGCGGCTCTATGCGGCGGTCGAGCCGAACGCCGATCGCGAAGCTCGCCACGAACTCCTGTGGGCGTCCGCGCTGCACGAAGCCGGCATGATGATCTCGCACCACGATCACCATCGACACAGCGCCTACGTGCTCAGCCACGTCGATGCCTCGGGCTTCTCGCAGAGCCAGCTGCGCCGCATCGGCGATCTCGTGCTCGGCCAGCGCGGCGGCCTGAAAAAGCTCGACGCCGCGATGCAGCAGCCCGGCTTCGCGACGCAGGCCCTTTGCCTGCGGATCGCGGTGATCCTCTGCCACGCGCGCATCGATGTCGACGTGCGCGATCTCGAGATTGGGACCGAAGGCCACGCCTGGCGCCTCGATGTGCCTCACGACTGGGCCGACGCGCATTTGCGCACCGTGCACCTGCTGCAGGAGGAAGCCCTCGCCTGGGCCCGCGGTGCGGCGTTCGGGTTCAGGCTCGCGACGGTTTGAGCCGGCGACGCCGGATTAACGGCCGGAGAGCCCGCTTTCGAAACGCCGAACGGCATCTTGAACGCGCTGCGGATCGCCGCGGCACACATCCCGGCTTCAATCGCTTCCGCCAACGCCGGGCGCGTCGTCAAAAGAAGGTGTGGCCGCTAACCGGGCCCACTCTTCGCGTACAGGTCGAGCAAGGCCTGCTGTGCCGACAGCCCACTGCCGTTGACGCGTCGATAGCTGCCGTCCGCTAGCAACGTCCAGGCGTCGCGCTCGTCCTTCAGATACGGAACGAGGCACTCGTCGATCACGCGTTGACGCAGTGCGGCGTCGCGGATCGGCCAGGCCACCTCGATCCGGCCGAACATGTTGCGCGACATCCAGTCGGCGCTCGACAGGTAGAGCGATTCGGCGACCTCGCCCGCACGCGCGGCGTCGCTGGTCACGCCGGCGCGGAAGTACGCGATGCGCGAATGCTCGAGGAAGCGCCCCACCACCGAACGCACGCGAATGCGATCGGTGCTGCCCGGCACCCCAGGCGCGAGCATGCACGCGCCACGCACGATGAGGTCGATGTCGGCGCCGGCCTGGCTGGCTTTCACGAGCGCCTCGATCAGCGGCAGATCGGTGAGCGCGTTGATCTTGACGACGATGCGCGCATCAAGACCGGCGGTGGCGGCCGCCGTGACCTTCGCGATCTCGGCCAGCATGTGCGCGTGCAGCGTGAACGGCGCCTGCAGCATCGAGCGCAACGGCTTCATCCGACCGAGGCTCGCGAGTTGCTGGAACACGGCGTCGGCATCGGCCGTGAGCTCGGGATCGGCCGTGAGGTTGCCGAGGTCGGTGTAGAAGCGCGCCGTCTTCGGGTTGTAGTTGCCGGTCGAGAGGTGCGCATAACGCACCAGCTTCGCGTCTTCGCGGCGCGTCACGAGCAGGAGCTTGGCATGCGTCTTCAAGCCGACGATGCCGTACACCACCTGCGCACCGACGGCTTCGAGCCGCTCGGCCCAGTTGATGTTGGCCTCCTCGTCGAAGCGGGCCTTCAACTCGACCACCGCCATCACTTCCTTGCCGCGCCGAGCCGCCTCGATCAGCAGGTCCATCAGCGGCGATTGCGCGCCGGTCCGATAGATGGTCTGCTTGATCGCGAGCACCTGCGGGTCCTCGACCGCTTCGCGCAGGAACTGCACCACCGGGTCGAACGACTCGAACGGGTGGTGCAACAGCACATCGCCGCCGCGCTTCAACTGCTCAAAGATCGAATGGTCGCGCGGCAGCCGACGCTGCGGCCACACCGGCTCATTGGGCGGGAAGCGCATCGCCGGCGCATCGGCCTGGTCGATGAGCTCGTTCAGGCGCACCAGGTTCACCGGGCCGTTCACCTGGTAGAGCGCGGCTGTCGGCAAACCGAACTGCGCGAGCAGAAAGCTCGCCAGCTCGGCCGGGCAGGTGTTCACGACCTCGAGCCGCACCGCCTGGCCGAAGTGGCGCGTCGTGAGGCCCGAGCGCAGCGCTTGTCGCAGGTTGGTCACGTCATCGGCGTCGACCTCGAGATCGGAATCGCGCGTGACGCGGAACTGCGAGAAGGCCTCGACCTCCCGGCCGGGGAAGAGTTCATCCAGATGCGCGCGAATCACGCTCGTCAACATCACGAAGGCCTGGCCGCCGCCCGACAGGTTCGCCGGCAGCTTGATCACGCGCGGCAGCACCCGCGGCACCTTGACGATGGTGACGATGTTGCGGCGCCCGAACGCGTCCTTGCCACCGAGCCGCACGATGAAGTTGAGCGACTTGTTGGCCACTTGCGGGAACGGATGCGACGGGTCGAGGCCGACCGGCACCAGCAGCGGCCGCACCTGCGCCGTGAAGAAGCGCTCGACCCACACTTGCTGGGCCTCGTCGCGATCGGCATGGCGCAGCACCACGATGCCCTTGTCGGCAAGCAGCGGCATCACGACGTCGTTGAAGATGCGGTATTGCTCGTCGATCAGCGCGTGCGCGTCGGCTGCGATCGAGGCCAGGTCCTTGTCGGTCACGCCGGCGCCGGGCCGTCGCGAGGCTTCGATGTAGTCGGCGAAACGCACCTCGAAAAACTCGTCCATGTTCGACGAGACGATGCACACGTAGCGCAGGCGCTCGAGGATCGGCACGTCGTCGCGTTCGGCCTGGGCCAGAACGCGGCGGTTGAATTCGAGGATGGCTCGCTCGCGGTTGAGGAGCAGCGGCGCTTCGACGATGCGAGGCGCGGGGGCGGCGGTCATAGGCTCGAGTGTAGAGACGAACATGTCAGCGCCGTGACCGCGCGCAAACGCCGGTGCGAGTGAACTCACGAAGAGGGCACGGCCGGCGGGCGTGTCTGCGCAGCAAAAGCACGATCGGCCGGCGGTGCGGCGCTGTGCCGCGCGGAGCGGCAAAGGCGCAGCCGGCCGGCGGGCGCGGCGCAGCCTCGGCGGTCATCGCGTTCCGCGATGACTCCCCGGAGCTGCTCGGGTTTTGGGGGCGAGCGCAGAACTCGCCCTCGTAGGGCTGGCTGAGCGCTTCGAGTCTCTTCGGGCTCGGGGCTCAGACAGCTGCGCTCGTCGTGCTCCACGTTTCGGGGTCCCCCAAAACCCGAGCAGCTCCGGCGCCTCCGATACGCCGCGCCCGCCGGCCGACTGCGCCTTTGCTGGGGCACGGTGAGGGCCGAATACTGGCTTGCGCACCGTCGGAGCCCGCCCCCTCTCCCGCTCGCGGGAGAGGGCTGGGGTGAGGGGTCTTGTCCTCACGCGAGCACCCTCACCCTAACCCTCTCCCGCAAGCGGGAGAGTGGTCCTTGCGGAGCACTGCGCTTCAGCGATGCCGCGGGCGAGTGGCTGTCGGCGCGTATCTGCAAGCGCCGGCGGTGTTCGGGTTTTGGGGGACCCCGAGACGTGGAGTACGACGAGCGCAGTTGTCTGAGCCCCGAGCCCGGACCGACACGGAGCGCTCTGCCTCACCTACGAGGGCGAGTTCTGCGCTCGCCCCCAGAACCCGGACGCCGACGGGAAGTCATCGCGGAACGCGATGACCGCTGGAAGCTGCGCGCCGACAGTCACTCGCCCGCGGCTGAGCCCGCAAGAGACACCACCCCCGGAGACAGCCAAGAGGCTTCGCGGGCTCAGACCACGTATCGCGCGAGGCGCACAGCGCACCGCCGCTTGCCCGCCCAGCTGCGCAACCACTTCAGCGGCCATCGGTTGAACGCCGCCCCATCGATGTCAATGCGCCTCGTCCCAGTTCGCGCCGACACCCACGTCAGCAACGAGCGGCACCTTCAAGGTCGCGACATCGAGCATCAGCTTCGGCAGCGCGACGCGAGCCCAGTCGAGCTCGGCCTGTGGCACCTCGAAGACGAGTTCGTCGTGCACCTGCATGATCATTCGCGTGCCGCGTCGCTCGCGATCGAGCGCCTCCTGCACCCCGATCATTGCGAGCTTGATCAGGTCAGCCGCAGTGCCCTGCATCGGCGCGTTGATGGCCTGTCGTTCGGAAGCAGCCTTCCTCGGGCCGCTGCCGCCGTTGATGTCGGGCAGATAGACGCGCCGGCCGAACAAGGTCTCGACGTAACCCTGCTCACGAGCGGCCAGCCGCGTCTCGTCCATGTAGCGCTTCACGCCGGGGTAGCGCGCGAAGTAGCGTTCGATGTAGAGCGACGCCGCGCTGCGTTCGATGCCGAGGTTGGACGCGAGACCGAACGCGCTCATGCCGTAGATGAGGCCGAAGTTGATGACCTTCGCGTAACGGCGCTGCTCGCTCGTCACGTCTGCAAGCGCGGTGCTGAAGACCTCGCCCGCGGTGGCGCGGTGCACGTCGACGCCTTCGCCGAACGCACGCAGCAGCCCTTCGTCTTCCGAGATGTGCGCCATGATCCGCAACTCGATCTGCGAGTAGTCGGCCGACAGGATCACGTGGCCGGGCGGTGCGACAAACGCCTCGCGCACGCGCCGGCCCTCGGGCGTGCGGATCGGAATGTTCTGCAGGTTCGGGTCGTTGCTCGACAGCCGCCCGGTCACTGCCACCGCTTGAGCGTAGGTCGTGTGGACACGCCCGGTCGCCGGGTTCACCATCAAGGGCAACTTGTCGGTATAGGTGCCCTTCAGCTTCGAGAGGCTCCTGTGTTCGAGCAGGCGTGCGGGCAATGGGTAGTCGGCGGCGAGTTCCTGGAGCACGTCTTCATCGGTCGACGGCGCGCCACTAGCGGTCTTGCGCTTGACCGGCATCTGCAGCTTGCCGAACAGGATCTCGCCGATCTGCTTCGGGCTGCCGAGGTTGAACGGCTGACCGGCGAGGTCAAAGGCCTCTTCCTCGAGCGACGCCATGCGCTCCGAGAGCTCCTGGCTCTGCGCAGCCAGGCGCGGGCTGTCGATCAGCACGCCGTTACGCTCGATGCGGGTCAGGATGCTCGAGGCCGGCATCTCGATGCGCTGGTAGACGTCGGTCAGCCCCGCGCTCTGCTCGATCCGAGGCCACAGCGCCTGGTGCACGTGAAGCGCCATCTCGCTGTCTTCGCACGAGTAGGCCATCGCACGCTCGATCTCGACCTGCGCGAACGGGATCTGGCCGGCGCCCTTGCCGCACAGGTCTTCGTACGACATGCCGGTGCGGCCCAGGTGGCGAAACGCCAGGCTCTCGAGGCTGTGCGGGCGATGGGCCTCGAGCACGTAGCTCTCGAGCATCGTGTCGTGCACGTAACCTTGAACGATGACGCCCTCGCTCGCGAACACGTGGCTGTCGGACTTGGTGTTGTGGCCGACCTTCTTCGCGCCCGCATCCTCGAGCCAGGGCCTGAGCTTCTCGATCACGACCGCGGCCTTCAGTTGCTCGGGTGCGCCGGCGTAGTCGTGGCGCAGCGGCAGGTAGGCGGCCTCGCCGGCGGCGACCGAGAACGAGAGCCCGATCAGGCGGGCGCGGATTGCGTCGAGCGAATCGGTCTCGGTGTCGAGCGCGACCAGCGTCGCGGCCCGGATCTTCGCGATCCACGCGTCGAGCTGCTCGAACGTGAGAATCGTTTCGTAGTGCCTGACGATGCCCTCCGACGGCACGTGCGGCGGCTCGGGCGGAAACAGGTCGGCATTCGCGCTCGCCTTCGCGCGCGAGCCCGACGCCGAGCCGCCGCCCGACGACTGCTCGAGTTCGCGTTTCAGTGACTTGAAGCCGTAACGCTCGTAGAACGCGAGCAGCCCGGGCGAATCGATCTCGGCCAGCTGCAGCGAATCGAATTCGGGCCAGCCCAGCACGTGACCGCTCAGGTCGAAATCGCGCACCACCGTGACGAGCTTCCTGCCGTGCGGCAGCCAGTCGAGCGCGCGCCGAAGGTTCTCGCCGGCCGCACCCTTCATCGCCGCGGCGGCGAGCATCACGCCGTCGAGCGAGCCGTGCTCGGCGATCCATTTCGCGGCCGTCTTCGGGCCGACCTTGTCGACGCCGGGTACGTTGTCGACCGAGTCGCCGACCAGCGTGAGGTAGTCGATGATGCGTTCCGGTGGCACGCCGAACTTCGCCGCGACGCCGGCCACGTCGAGCCGCTCGTTGCTCATCGTGTTGATCAGCGTGACGCGGTCGTCGACGAGTTGCGCGAGATCCTTGTCGCCGGTCGAGATGACGACGTCGAAGCCGCCTTTCGCGGCCATCGAAGAGATCGTGCCGATAGCGTCGTCGGCCTCGATGCCGGGCACGCTCAGCACCGGCCAGCCGAGCAGCTTCACCCCTTCGGTGATCGGCTCGATCTGCAGCGCGAGGTCGGGCGGCATCGCCGAGCGGGTCGCCTTGTAGTCGGGGTAGAGCTCGTCGCGAAAGGTCGCGCCCTGCGCGTCGAACACGCACGCGCCGTGCAGCGCGGGGTACTGGTCGCGCATGCGCTTCATCATCGAGAGCACGCCGTGGATCGCGCCGGTCGGCACGCCGCCCGGGCCGCGCAGGTCGGGCAGTGCGTGATAGGCCCGATAGAGGTAGCTGGAGCCATCGACCAGCAGCAGGGTCTTGTCGGTCATGGGGTGAATTGTGAGGGAAGGTCGGCCGCGTTTCAGGTGGCGAGGGGCCGCCGGGCGCCTCGCTGCACGGGCGTGGGGTCTCTGGAACCGGCCCCTAGAATCGACCGATGAACATGCTGCATGGCGCCTCTCTGATCGTTGCGGCCTGGTGGGCCGCCATCGCGCCACCCGCCCTCGCCGCCGAGCCCAAGGTGGTGGCGGCCGCGCCCTCGGCTTCGGCCAGCACCGCGGGCACCGGCAAGCCCTCGATTGTCATCGACGCGTTCAGCGGCACGGGCGGCCGCGGCGGCGAAGCGGCCGTTCAGAAGACGGTGATCGAAGACGACAGCGCCCGCATCGAAGAGCTTCGGGTGAGGGGTCAGCTGACGCACGTCGTCGTCACGTCGAAGAACGGCGCCGGCAGCTACGAGATCATCACCGGCGACGCCTCGCGTGACCTCTCCGACGGCCGCAACACCAGCCGCGGCGCCGCCGGCAAGCGGGTGTGGAACGTGCTGCGCTTCTGATGCTCCCCGATGCGTCGCCGATGAGTCGGCCCTGAAGCCTGCCGCGCGATGGCGGTCTACACCGAGGTCTCGTTCGACGCTGCGGCCACGCTGATCGCGACGCTCGACATCGGCGAGTTGCGCGAGCTGCAAGGCTGCGCAGGCGGCATCGAGAACACCAACTACTTCGCCGACACGACCCACGGTCGCTTCGTGTTGACCGTGTTCGAGCGGTTGACCCGCGACGAACTGCCGTTCTACTTGCGCCTGATGAAACACCTCGCCGAACGCGGCATTCCGGTGCCGCTGCCGCGCGCGAACGCGCAAGGCCACATGCTGCATGCCCTCGCCGGCAAACCGGCCGCGGTGGTCGACCGCCTCGAGGGCCAGCACCACCTCGCACCCGACGCCACCGATTGCGCGAGCCTCGGCGCGATGCTCGCGCGCATGCATCACGCGGCTGCCGATTTTCCGCTGCGGCAGCCGAACCTGCGCGGCCTCTCGTGGTGGAACGAGACGGTGCCGGTGATCGTCCCCTTCGTCACGCCCGAACAAGCGGCGTTGCTGAACCGAGAGCTCGCGTTTCAGAACCAGGTGGCGGCATCGCCCGCACACGCCGCCCTCGCACGATGCGCGATCCATGCCGACCTGTTCCGCGACAACGCGATGTTCGTCGGCGCAACCCTCACCGGCATCTTCGACTTCTATTTCGCCGGCGTCGACAGCCAGCTCTTCGACATCGCCGTCGCGCTCAACGACTGGTGCATCGATCTCGCGACCGGCGTGCTCGACTGCGCGCGTGCCGAGGCGCTGGTCTCGGCCTACCAGTCGGTTCGCCCGCTGACGAGCGACGAAGTCCGGCTCATGCCCGCCACGCTGCGCGGCGCCGCACTGCGATTCTGGATCTCGCGCCTCTGGGACCTGCATCTGCCACGCGACGCCACTGTGCTCACCGCCCACGACCCGAGCCACTTCGAACGCGTGCTGCGCGAGCGGATCGCCGCGCCGTGGCATCCGCCGGTCGACGCATGAGCACCGGCACGACCAGCGCGATGAAGCTGCGCCTGGTGTCCGCCGCGCACGGCGCGCGCTGGATCCGCAGCGGCGCCTTGGCGGTGTTGCGCTTTCCGCTCGCCTTCGCGAGCATCTTCGCGCTCGGGCTGTTTGCGTTGATGGTGGCGGGGTTCGTGCCTTACCTCGGTCAGCTGACGCTGCTGCTGTTGCTGCCCGCGGGCACCCTCGTCTTCATGATCGCGAGTCGCCTCGCGAGCGAGCGCCACGGCCCGTTGCCGCTGGCTGTCGTCGAGGTGCTGCGCGCGCCGCGCGCCGAACGACTCGCGCTGTTGAAGCTCGGCGTCGCAACCCTGGTCGCGATGGCGGCCGCTGCCTACGCCTCTCACTTCATCGATCACGGCGTGCTGTGGAAATTCGTCGCCGAGCTGGCCCAGGCGCCATCGCAATCCCCATCCCAGGCGCCGTTGCAGGCGCCGCTCGAGGCACACGCGTCTCCGGGGTCCGTGCTCGCCCCGAGCGTCGCGGTCAACCCTGCGGTGCAGGCGAGCCTGTTGTTGCAGATGGCGCTCTTCATGCTGGTGTCGATCCCGTTCTGGCACGCGCCGGCCCTGGTGCACTGGGGCGGCTACGGCTGGGCGCCTTCAATGTTCTTCAGCACCATCGCGGTGTGGCGCAACAAGGCCGCCTTCGCGGTGTATGGCCTTTCGTGGCTGGCCCTAATGATGGCGTTCTCGCTCGCGCTCACGGCTTGCTCGGCACTGCTCGGCCCGGTCGTGGCGACGGTGATCGGCGTGCCGACCGTCCTGTTCGGCTGGACCCTTTTCTTCACAACGCGCTACTTCACCTTCATCGACTGCTTCGAACGCACCGGCGCTGATGGTTAGTCGAATCGGCCGATCGCTCCGTTTCAGTGGACCACCCACTGGCATTCGGCAGCGCTTTCGCTAGGCTCGGGCGACGCTTTCAGGAGACGCCATGAAAATCGCCCTCGTCACCGGCGCCGGCAGCGGCATCGGCCGCGCCACGTCGCTCGCGCTGCTGCAGGCCGGCTACCACGTGGTGCTCACGGGCCGGCGCGCCGAGGCGCTCGACGCGACCCGCCTGGCCGGCGGGTTGCTCGCCGATCACGCGTTCGCGATGCCGGCCGACGTGAGCGATCCGCCGGCCGTGGCCGCGCTTTTCGAACGCGTCGAGGCCACGTTCGGCCGCCTCGACCTGCTCTTCAACAACGCCGGCGCCGGCGCCCCGCCAGTGCCGATGGAAGAGCTCACGCCGGCCCAGTGGCGCACGGTGGTGGGCGTGAACCTCGACGCGGTCTTCTTCTGCACCCAGCAAGCCATCCGGTTGATGAAAACGCAGCGCCCGCAAGGCGGCCGAATCATCAACAACGGCTCGATCTCGGCACACGCGCCGCGACCTTTCAGTGCGCCGTACACGGCCACCAAGCACGCGATCACCGGCCTCACCAAATCGACCGCGCTCGACGGGCGCGCGCACGCCATCGCCTGCGGGCAGATCGACATCGGCAACGCCGCCAGCGAAATGACCGAGCGCATGACGACCGGCGTGCCGCAAGCCAACGGCAGCGTGATGGCCGAGCCGCGCATGGACCTGCAGCACGTGGCCAATGCCGTCGTGCACATGGCGAGCCTGCCGCTCGACGCCAACGTGCTCTTCATGACCGTGATGGCCACCACGATGCCGTTTGTGGGCCGCGGCTGAGGCCTCGCCCGGGCGAGCCGCTACGATCCGCCACGAGCGACGATTTCGCTTTCACCCCCAGCAGCATTCAGAGGATCAGGACCCCATTCATGGCGAACATCCATTTCATCGGCGGCGAGAAGGGCGGCGTCGGCAAGTCGCTGATGTCGCGCGTGCTCGCGCAGTACATGATCGATCGCGGCCTGCCGTTCCTCGGCTTCGATACCGACCGTTCGCACGGCGCGCTGATGCGCTTCTATGCGGGCCATGCGTCGACCGTGATCGTCGATCGCTACGAGGCGCTCGACACCATCGTCGAGTCTGCCGTCGACCAGCCCGAGCGCCGGATCCTGGTCGACCTAGCCGCGCAGACGCACGGCGCGCTCGTGTCGTGGATGGACGATGCCGGCGTGGTGAACCTCGCCGACGAGCTCGGCCTGAAGCTCTTCTACTGGCACGTGATGGACTCGGGGCGCGACTCGGTCGACCTGCTGAAGAAGCTGCTCGACCGCTTCGGCAGCAGCCTGCAGTACGTGCTCGTGCGCAACCACATCCGCGGCAGCGACTTCGCGCAGCTCGAGCAGTCGGGCGAGCAGCAACGCGCGATCGAGCTCGGCGCCAAGATCGTCTCGCTGAAAAAATTGCACGACGGCGCGATTCAGAAGATCGATGCGGCGAGCAGCACCTTCTCGACCAACGCCGGCGGCGCGCCGCTCGGCCTGATGGACCGCCAACGCGTGAAGATGTGGCTGCGCGATGCCTATCGCGAACTCGACGACGTCGGCGTCTGAGCGAACCCCAGTTCCAATCGTCGCCATCGCCACCACCCGGGGAGCGCCCATGCCGATCCGCCTTCGTCAGCTTCCGCTTGCCGCCAGCGCCGTCGTGGGCTCGGCCGCGTTGGTCGCCGCGAGTGCGGCCTTGGCCGGCTGCGCGGTGGTCACCGTGGCCGGTGCCGCGGCCGGAGCGGCCATCACGGTGACCTGTGCGATCGTCGGCAGCACCGTGAAGGTCGCCGGCAAGGTGGTCGAGAAGACCATCGACGTCGTCGCGCCGGGTACCCCGGCACCGGCGCCGTCGCGCTGACCGGACCCGCGCGAATTTTCCGTTACGCGCCTGCGCGGCGTCGGCGACGGACGCCGTGCCGCTGCTAGCATCGACTCGTCACGGCGAGGAAATGCGATGCAAAGCGTTGACGGAGAGAACCGATTCGCGCCACCCCAGGCGGTGGTGGCCGACGTCGCGGTGTCGAGCGAGGCCGGGGTGCTCGCGAGCCGTTGGCGGCGCTTCTTCGGCTCGCTCATCGACGGCATCATCCTCGGCCTGCTGCTCTACATCCTCTCGCTGATCACGCCGTGGAAGCCGTTTGCCGTCAGCGATGTCGGCAACCCGCTGCTGCACTTCGCGTTGTGGAACCAGGTCTTCGGCTTTGCGCTCTTCGTGGCGGTGAACGGCTACCTGCTCGCCACCCGCGGGCAGACCGTCGCGAAGGCGATGCTCGGCATGCGCATCGTCCGCCAAGACGGTTCGATCGCCAGCTTCGGTCGATCGATGCTGCGCTACGGCGTCGGCTACTTCTTCGCCATCGTCAACGCGATCGCTTCGGTCTACTACCTGATCGACGCGCTGCTGATCTTTCGCGCCAACCGTCGTTGCCTGCACGACGAGATCGCCGGCACGATGGTCGTGCGGGTCTGATGTTCGTGGCACCGGCACGCGCTTGAGCACGCTGCTCGACACGCGCTACACCGCCGAAACGCCCGAGGGCATCGCGCTCGCGTTGCGGCCGGCGGGCGTGGTGCCGCGCTTCTATGCCTTCCTGCTCGACCTGCTGTTGCGTAGCCTGATCATGAGCGTGGCGGTGGGCTTTTTAGGCCTTGCCGGCGGCGTCGGCCAGTCGCTCGTCCTGCTGTCGCTGTTCCTGATCGAGTGGTTCTACCCGGTGGTCTTCGAGCTGCTGCCGCGCTCGGCCACGCCGGGCAAGCGGGCAATGGACCTGATGGTCGTGATGGACTCGGGGCTGCCCGTCACGCCGGCCGCCTCGCTCACCCGAAACCTGCTGCGCGCCGCCGACTTCCTGCCGCTCGCCTACGCGATCGGGGCGTTCTCGGTCCTGATGCGCGCCGACTTCAAACGGCTCGGCGACATCGCGGCGGGCACGCTCGTCGTCTACTCGCGCGACGCGATGCTGCACGGCGCGCTGCCGCTGGCCGCACCGACGGCACCGCCCCGCGCGCTCACGCCGCGCGCGCAGGCGGCCGTGATCGCCTGGGCCGGCCGCATCCCGCGGCTCACCGAAGCGCGCGTCGATGAACTCGCGGCGCTGGCCACGCCGGCGATGCCGGTGGCGCTGCGCCGCACGCAGCCCACGCGTGGCTTGCTCGGCGTGGCCCACTGGCTGCTCGGCGAACGCTGAATCGAACCGCCTCGCCACGACACGC